>CAVEKX010000031.1:0-4750 GCA_963616565.1 Clostridium sp. CAG:343 | reverse complement strand
CAATTATTCTAAAGTTCCTTACGACGAGGGCAACGTATTCGATCTCTGTTTGAAATATAAGACATCTGAAAGTAATGATTTTCAAACATATACTATCATAAATGAGAGGCTTGAGACTGCCGATATAAGTGTTTCTGATATTTCAGATCCTCAAAGATGTTTGGGGATGGATGGAGCTCTGAGAGTTGAGGCTAAGAACATACCTCAAGGTGTAAAATGTTACTATCAAATAGACGGATTGGATGAAGAAGAACTGTCAGGTGACAGTCGGACAATTGACGTAAGCCCTGGAGAGCATAGCGTATTTGTGCGCCAAGAGCAAATGCGCAGTGATGGACGAATAAACGTCAACATACATGATGATTATCAACAATTCCTGACTGTTGAAGACGGTGTGCCAACAGATGCTGTTGTCATTGTGCACAACGTCAAATGCAAAGGGGCGGACGACGGCTCAATAGAAATTCTCACAAAAAATGGCGAATCGCCCCAGAATATTTGGCTTTGTCAAGATGAAGTAAGTACAGGAGAGTCAGCCCGTGTAACAACTTGTGTTTCCGGTCTACCGAAAGGTCAATATGTCTATTATGTAGTAGACGGTCGCTGCCCCAATGAGTCAAAGCCCCAAACGGCAACAATAACAGAACCCGAACAGGCTCTCACATATGCATTGGATAGCATTACGGCAAGTCCAACTTGTAAGAACAATGATGGTGTTGTTGTGATGAAAGTATCTGGAGGCTGGGGAAATTACAAAATGATTGAAAATTGGGATGAATTTCAAGAAGATGAAGAATCGTACCTAAATGATAAAAGTGCAACGAGCGAGAACTTATTGAGCATTAGTAATCTTTCTTATGGGCTTCACACCTTCACGATTGTAGATAATGAACTTTGCGTGGCGAATGCATCCGTATACTTAAAAGAATATACAGCTCCTCGCATAATAAGTACGACCGTCGCGCCCGCTGCATGCCACGGAAGTGCAGATGGCAAGATATCTATCGATCGTGTAAAAATAGATTGCGCTGTAGAAGAAAAAGATTTGTCGCTCATCATAAATGGCGGAGAACCACTAAAACTTTCAACCCCATATCAGACAACGATAAAGGGATGCGCAAAAGGAATATACGATCTAAAGATTATTGACGCAAACCAATGTTATTCAGAAGTATACACAATTGCAGTTCCTGAGCCTGAGCCGCTTGGTGTGGAAGTGCGCCTGTTGGATAATGGTCGCATAACATACAAAGGAGGCAATGACGGACGCATGGAGGTAAAAGTGTCTGGCGGCAATAAGGGCAACAACATTGTTACTTATGGAAACAGCTCGACGATAGTGCCGACGAATGTGCCATACACTGTCGAAGGATTGAAGGCAGGTAGGGTAAGAATTAGTGCAACAGACAGCAATGGTTGCCTGAGCAATGACACGACAGTAGTATTCACAGAGCCAGTGGAAGCATTGCAGATAGAAACCGAAGCATACGCTGCTCTATGTCATGCAATGACCGGCCGGGTGATAGTACGTGCAAAAGGCGGTTGGGACGACAGTTATGCAATACGTCTTATTGGGGAACGAGAAAGACGAAACGTCGTTGCGCAGAAAGATGTCATATTCGATGCTCTTTATGCTGGCGACTATACGATTGAGGTGACTGACAAATTTGGCGCACAAGTTACTCAAGTCGTCCATGTCGATTCTCCAGAACCCATAAGCTACAACCTAAATACAATGCCCGACCTATGCGACGGCAGTGGCAAAGCTACGATAGAGCTAAGAGGAGGGACGAAAGATTATGTGTCGCTATCCTCCAACGGAGTAGATTCAATACGAGGAGAGCGAATAGAACTAAACAATCTTGTTGGGGGAAGAGACTACAAAATCACCACTTGGGATGCCAATCATTGTGTGAGTCGCCTGACTTTCAAAATGCCAGATGAACAGTTGAGAGTCGAAATAAAGCATACGTACACAGATGAGTGCATAAATCTCTCTGCTGAAGTTTCGGGCGGTAAAGCTCCTTATTCATATAATTGGAGGAACTTGAGCCTCAATGAGGATCTTAGTGCCTCCCCTATCCAAACTGTAGCGCAAGGTGGTCTCTATCGCTTGGACGTAACAGATGCTGGTGGTTGCACTCGCTCCACGATAAAGTGTGTTATGACCGCTGGCTCGATTGCGATGTACGTGAAGTCGGTAACTCGTACCACAAACATCAACAACAATGACGGCACCGCAACTATTGTCTGCGATGCCACACAAAATACTGACTTTCGACTGTATCATCTCGAAACCGACACATGGACAACAGGTATAACTAAGCAAGATGAGACCATCATCAACATCAAGGGTCTGAAGCCGGGGCACTATTGCATAGAGGCTGTCATGGAAGATGGAGACAAAAGACTTGCGCAGTTCTATATAGAGCCTTACGTGCAAATGGAAGTGACTAAGATTGACGTGAAACACGTCTCTGAGCAAGGCAAAAAGGATGCCAAGTGTCGTCATTGACATTGTTGGAGGAATTCCTCCTTACACAGTAAATGACACAATGGTACTCGAGGCAAACCATATCGAGCTTACCGACCTTGGAGTAGGAAGTTTCTCTTTGTCGGTATCAGATAGCACGGGGAATATTCTCAAAAAAGACGTTGAAATAGTTGCTCCTGAACCGCTTGCCATAACCGCAACAAATGTGACTGAAGCCTCATGCTATAGCTATTCTGATGGCTCGGTAAGCATGCAAGCTGTGGGTGGATGGGGTGACTATCAGTTCGCCAAAGGAAACGGTGAGTACAACAACGGTGCATATTTTGGTTCGCTTGGTGCGGGGGCGCAAGCATTTAAAGTTGTAGATAAATATGGTGTCGTGGATAGCATCATGGTGGTAGTCGGTGAGCCTGAGCCGTTAAGAGCTTCTGTTGCATCTGTTGATAGTGTGTCGTGCAAAGGTATGAACGATGGTGCGGCGCATTTCTTGTTAAGTGGAGGAACTGCACCATATCGCACCACCTACGGGAAGGAGGCTTTGGACGGAATGGTCGTGAAATCATTGCTCGAGGGGGCATACACCATGACTTTCACTGACAGTCATGGTTGCAAGTCGCCCGATACCATAACTGTCCACGTCCCCGAACCTGACCCTTTGGAAGTAGCAAACGCCACTGTGACAAATACAACATGCGAACTCGACAATGGAAAGATAGCCCTCGAGGTGAAAGGTGGTTCGCTGCCATATACGTACAAATGGACAGAAAATGGCACAGCATATGATGGAGCTAAGGCATTTGGACTGACTATCAGTAAAGCCGAAAGACTGAAACAGAACGGGCTTTACCATATAGAAATAGTTGACAGGCACGGCTGTAAAACGGAGTATGAAACACGTATTGAACATTCTGAAAATCCTAAAGTGCTTGGTGTCGCAACAACAGACGTTCGGTGTTTCGGCTCGTCAGACGGCATGGCAATTGTAGACTCGTCAAAAGTCCAGTACGGCTACCCTCATGCTGCATATCACCTGACGTGGCCGCAAGGACAAACAGGTGTGGTGTCGGTTAACACCCTGTCCGCAGGAACATATGTCGTGAAAATCACTGACGACAACAACTGCTCGACTATTACGGAGTTCTCTGTCGGGACGCCCATGCCGGTAGAGAATCGCCTTTCGTGGCTGCGCGATGCTCTATGCTTTGGATACAGCGACGGGCGAATAGAGACACATACCACAGGTGGTGTTGGCGAATACTCATACGAGTGGAGTACTGGCAGAACAACCTCATACGCTGATAGCCTTAGGGCTGGAACATACATGGTTATCGTCTCCGACAGCCATCAATGCAAAGACACGGCAACATATCGGGTCAACGAACCTGAAGAACTAAAAGTTAATTTGGGCGACGATGTAATGATATGTCCTAACAACGTACACATATTTGACGGTGGTGAGTTCTCTATCTATTCGTGGATAAAGATGACAACAGGCGAAGAGATTGAGACAGGGAGATTCTTGGCGACAGGCGAAGAGGGTGGTTATGCAATAAAGGTAACTAACGCCATCGGTTGCATCGCTCGTGACTCTGTGAATCTTACTATCGGTGAAGATGCTTTGCAAGCCAATTTCCTAATGGCGTCCGATGCGGCAGTCGGCGATACGGTGGCACTCATCGAATTATCGAATATGCCGGTTGATAGCCTCTATTGGGAGTACGACACAAATGCTTTCACCGAGGTCGTCATGGATACCTCCGACAGCTATATGTTCAATCTGTCGGCAGAAAACACAGGTCGATACTACATAACGATGTGGGCATACTCTGGGGGCTGTGAGTCTTTCGAGCAGAAACATATCGACATATATGAAGCCGTTGAAGATAGTTGTGATTTCAGCATTGGCTACGCCCCTCTGTTTAAGCAAGTTAAAGTAAGTCCGAATCCCAACAATGGCGAGTTTGACCTAATTGTCATTCTGCGGGAAGAGGCAGACGTTGATGTTATAATAACCGATGTCGATAACGGTCAGCGAGTGGAGCATGTAGTTCTGTGTGGAGCTGATGAATATCGTACACACTTGAATGTTAAACAATGGGGAGTCGGTATTTTCGCATTGTCGATAACGTCAGGTAACGAAACAAGAGCAATAAAAATACTGTGTACGAGATAAAGATATTTTGCTCCGCATAGTCCACATGTTGTCATTCCTGCTGTTGAGCGCGGCCACGTTCGCGCAGCGCATGCCCGTCAGCG
>CAVEKX010000030.1:0-5764 GCA_963616565.1 Clostridium sp. CAG:343 | reverse complement strand
GCTGCGGTCTCTCCTTCTTCCCGTATTGGATCGGAAACGCACCCTGGCTTTTAAGTCGTTGCGTCGAGAGAGCAGTGTACCATCTTGTTTTCAAACTTAACGACGCCAGTCAAATTATATGCTCATGGTTCTGTATTTCCTCAAAATCGCCAAGAGATAGATTGTAGAGCCGGATGCTGCTTCCTCACGCCTTGTTGGGTGTGATTTTATACACGATATATAAAACTTTTCATTCTATGGCTTCAATGAACGATTGCAACGAGCCTTCTTTTGATTTCACTCAGAGGCCCCGTTTCTCTTCTCTTCTGACCCAGCTTTTCTATGAGTTCTGGGGCAATTACGCCAATTTTCGCGGACGCACCGCCCGTGCCGATTTTTGGCTGACGGAAGTTTTCCTGTCGCTCGTCTCTTTCTTATACTGCATCCCGGTCTTTGCGCTGCCCCTCCTCGGCTGCTTCTCTCCTGTGGTTTCCATTGTCAGCGTCGCCGCGCTTATCGTTTTCGGCCTCGCCATTGTCGTCCCGGCTCTCTCTCTCACTGTCCGCCGACTTCATGACATAGGCAAGTCTGGTTGGTGGATATTCATCTCTTCCGTGCCTTTTGTCGGCAGTATAATTCTTTTCATTTTCTTGGTTCTTGAAGGCCAGAAGTTTGAAAATAAGTGGGGCGCGCCTATTGACCGTAACGCTGTGACCCCCTCCGACCCGCAAGTCCGTGCTTCTCAGAAGAAGTGGACCATCGGCATGGCGTCTGTCACGGGCTTCCCGGTTGTGATTATCATCCTCGGTTTCATCTTCGGCAGGATGTCCGACTTTGGCGGCTATGGTTATGATTCTGATGACTATTACAGCTCATCCTATGGCGACTATGATTCTTCAGATTCCTACTCGCCAAGCTCCTCTTCTTCTGATTCTTATTCGTCAAGTTCATCCTCTTCCGACTACGAATCGTCCGACCCCGAACCTGCTCCAGTTTACCGCATTAGCAATATTGAGAACATGCCCTCTGACGGGTTCGACGGATGGTGTCATTCTGTTCAGTATATCGATCTTGGTCTCCCATCTGGCATTCAGTGGGCTGACAGGAATGTCGGTGCCACTAACCCCTATTTCTCAGGCAGCTATTTCACTCACAGTGCCGGCTCTTCCGTTTGGTATAAATTCTATGAGGGTGCGGTTGACATCCCATCTCAAGAAAACTTCCAAGAGCTCAAGCGTTACTGCACATGGGAGTGGGAGGGCGAAGGCTATCGCATCACGAGTAAGAGCAACGGAAACTCCATTTACCTCCCCGCCGCAGGCAACTATAAGGGCTCTCAGTTGAGAAAGTCAGGAACTGATGGAGACTACTGGGCTGGTAATACGGTTGGCGGCTCCCGTGGCGCAAACCTCGATTTCACGAGCAAAAGTATCACCACTGACGATTCAAGTCCCGTCGGCATGTATTTCACCGTGCGTCTCATCGCAGGCGAGTCGGAGTGTACAGATTGCGAATAGTCTACTGATCTAAGTCTTTATTATTAATATCAGGTCGAAGGTTGAAGTCCTATTGATTGAACCTCAACCTTCGACTTTTCTTTTCTGCGCCGACAACCACAAAAATCACGCATTACCTCCTCATTTTTCTTTTTCTGAGGCTTTAGAGCCTGCATAGGCAAACAGTGACGCCCTTATTTCGTAAAAGATGTAAACAAAGCCAAAGAACAAATGCCATACTTCAAACCATGGGTAGGCGCCAACTACCGCAGCTCCAGACCTCGCATCCTTGTTATCGGCGATAGCCATTATTGCGCAGGCCCTTGCCCCATCCCCGGGATGTGTGGCGTTCGTGGCAATCTGCCTCCCGAACGCATGGGGCAATGCCAAAATTTTACGCAATCTGTCACTCGCCGCTATCTCGACAGCTGCGCAGGCCGAGCCGAGATGGAGGGCTGGATGAGCCGTACCTATCGGAGCTTCGAGAAGATGCTGCTCGGAAAAGATGATGTCTCGACAGCCGAAAGCCTGAGGATATGGAACGAGATCGCATTCTACAATTTCGTGCAGACTGCCGCCTCGCAAGAGCCCAACAATGACAACTACACGACCGAGGATTACAACCGCTCAACGCCTTTCGCCGCCCAGGTGATGGACGAGCTTCAGCCGGATATTGTTCTCGTGTGGGGTGCCAAGGCCTATAACAAATTGCCCGACGCCAACTGGACTCCTGTCTCCGATTGCTGCGTGGATTATACTCTCGCCAGTGGCAAAGTCGCCCGTTGCGTCAAGCTCACTCACCCCTCGCGAGCAAGTTTCGCGTCTGAGCATCAGAAGATCGTAAGTCTCGTGAATCTCTAATAATCATTTTCTTCCCATGCCTCATAACTAACTAAAAACTAAAGTACTATGTCAACTTCATCTAAAGTTCCCTCTCCCGAGCAGTTAGACTCCTATTCCAGCGACTATGAGGAGTCCGGTTTCTGGTCCGTTGTCGCCAAAGTTTCCCCCAGTCTCGCTCGCACGGCGCTCGAGCTCTATTATGTCATGAAAGAGGACTCTACCCCTCTTGGCGCAAAGGCGACCATTGTAGCTGCCCTCGGCTATCTCATCTGTCCGATTGACCTAATCCCCGATGTCATCCCGATTTTGGGTTTCACCGACGATGCCGGAGCTCTTGCCTTGGCCTACAAAAAGGTCAAGGATTATGTCTCTCCCGAGATAAGTGATAAAGTGAATCATAATATCGGAATGGCTGACAGTAAGCGTATCAGCCAATAATAATATAACCTCAAGACTCTAAGAAACTATGCAAACCGCATTCCGTGTTTGGCCCAAGCGCATCAAGCGTTCCAATGGCCAAGTCCTCACCCCCGAGATGTTCGTCATCGTCACTCTCCCGTCCTACGCCTCCACTCCCTTTGTCAATGGGGCTAATGAGGTCAAGGCAGCCTACCTCAACATGTATGGCTTCGACTATTCCCGCTCATGCTGCACCCCCTTTGACTTCAACTTTATTAAACTCGGATAGCGGGGACAACGGTCTCGACTATCTTTTAAAATCTTACATACCTCACATTATGAAGAAAACACTCAACGTTCTTTGGCTTCTGGCGACTTTCCTTGTCTGCCTGCCACTCACCTCTTGCGACAACTCAAAAAAAGAGAAGTTGATCGGCAAGTGGGAGTACTCAATGACCATGTCTGAAGGTGGAATCGACGCGGAAATAAGTGGGTCGCTCACGTTTAAAAAAGACGGGTCTTTCCGTCACGATTTCGTAATGCCGATGCAACAAGAGGAGGAAGACATTGCGGTCAGCATGACGTTCAAAGGCTACCAGTCTGGTGAATGGGATGTCATTGGCAGTGATCTTTATACGACAATTAACAGCTGCGACGCTAAACTGACAAGGGTAAAGTTCCACAACGATTGGCTCGGATCTTACGATGCCACAGGCAGTGACTTGAGGGAAATTGAAAATGAATACATCCCTGGCCTTGTCAGTGAATTACAAGGAGACGAGGTTGATGAAATCACCACGCTGACTTCTAATACTTTGGTCTTGACAAGTGACGGTGAAACTTTTACGTGCACAAGGGTTCAATAACGATAATCTTATTAGTAATTCCCGATGGAGCGTAAACCTCATCGGGAATCGTTATAAAAAAGCGTTTATCGTTCCCGTCCGCCCCACCCGACAGCTTCACGCCTGTTGGTGGGGCGGATGTCTGTTTACAATGATGAGGAGAAAAAAATTCGATTGTAATTTTACTTTTGCCGTTTTGTCGGGTCTATATGGTATAAGGTTCATAAATAAAACGAGAGTTATGAAGATTATCAGATATATGGCCATCGCGGCAATGCTGATGGCGTCGCTTTCCGCCAACGCCCAACGTGCGCACTCCCGACACATCCACCATGCCCGTCCCGTCCACGTGGTGAAGGTCGTGCCCCGTCCGGTGGTAGTGCCATGCGCACCAGCCAAACTGAGCAAGGCAGACCGATTGGAGATGGCGCTCGCCTACCTTAAGAGTGGTAAGTACCTGACCGTCACGCAATATCATAAGATGACAGGGCTGAGCAATGAGGTAGCCGAAGCCGAGCTCGACTCTTTTGCCGCCGACGCCGCGGTGCGGATTGCCTTGGTCGTCGACGGGCGGAAGAAAATGTACATCATCTCTTAGTGTGTCTCAAGAGCCATGACAACAGACGATATATCAATAATCGAGGCGATGCGCTCCTCTCCGCAAGACGGAATAAGGCTCCTGATGGATAAATATAAGGCTGCCGTCTATTGGCACATCCGACGACTGGTTGTCTCGCATGACGATGCGCAAGACGCTGCCCAGGAGGCGTTCGTCAGGGCTTACCGCTCTTTCGACCAGCTCAAAGACGGCAACACTCTGCGAGGTTGGTTGTTCCGTATCGCTACCAATGAGGCTCTCAGAATCATTGAGCGCAGGCGCGCCACTTTGTCTTTGGACGATGACGAGAGCCGCTCGGAGCAAATTCTTGCTGGCGAATATGTTGACTATACCGACCTGGAGGGCGTCAAACTCCAAAGAGCCATACTCAGCTTGCCCGAGAAACAGCAGATCGCGTTCAACTTGCGCTATTACGACGAACTCAGTTTCGCGGAGATAGCCGAGACCACGCACTCGACCGAGGGTGCTGTGAAGGCAAATTTCCATATTGCCAAGACCAAGATTGTCAACTACATGAATACGAACGATTAAGCCTAATCAGATATGAGCAAGGATTTTGATTTTGAGCATGTCGGCAAGCGTATGCCATATACCGCGCCCGATGGCTTTCTCGACGATTTGGAGTCCAACGTGCTCGAGAAAATCCAACAGGAGGCGAGGGTCGACACGGGCGTGCGTCTCATGCCCGATGAGGGCAAGGCTTCCCCGCGCAAGCCAGCGAGGTTGCGTCTGTGGGCGAGGGTCGCTGTGGCCATGGCCGCCTGCACGGCTCTTTTCGTCGCCATCAGCGCAGTTTTGTTAAACCAGGGCGAGAGCGGCATCGATGACGTTGAAACCGCATTCTGCCAACTGTCCCCCGACGACCAGGCGTTTCTGTTGGACGTTTATCAAGATGAGTTTTTTTTCTATGAATAATATTTAGACTATAACGACATGAAGAACATTTTAAGGATTATCGCTCTTGCCATCGTTGTCATGGCATCAAACGCCGCGTTCGCTCAAGAGGGCGGCAAGCCCGGAGCGGCAAAGGAGCAGCGTCTCTCGCGGGAGGAACTCGCTGTCGCTCAGGCCAAGCACATCGCCTCAGATCTCAACTTTGCCGACGATGTGGCGGACAGGTTTGTAGAGACATTCTGCAACTGTCAGAAAGAGATCTGGGCGTTAGGTCCGCGTCCCAAAGGTGATAAAAAGAAAGAGATGACCGAGGAGGAGACCAGAGCCATGCTCAAGGATCGTTTTGCCAAAAGCGAGAAGATCCTCAGCGTAAGGAAAAAATATTATGAGGAATACTCTAAGTTCTTGACCCAGAAGCAGATCGAACAAGTCTACGAGCAGGAGCAAAAAATGATGAGACGCTTGGAGGATAGGCACCAAGGCGAGGGTCGCCCAAAAGATCCCAAGGGAGCCGGCCATGGTCCCAAGAGAGGTGGCGACAAAAAATAGTAGGTAATAGGTCGTTGCTTTTCTCCCTCCCCATTCCCCCCCTCGCGTCCCCATCCCCGACGCGAGGGCTTTTTCTTTCCCCCAACCACCAATTTCTCCCCCAATATTCCCTCCTTTTCCCCACAAAACCCCTAAACAAT
>CAVEKX010000029.1:0-6082 GCA_963616565.1 Clostridium sp. CAG:343 | reverse complement strand
AGAATGTCAGAATTCAAACATCAAGTTGTCTGAAATCTGCATTGCGGCTCCCAGCATGAATCTTCTTAAAGATATTCAAAGCCGTCTGCATCATGACGGTACAGACTACAGAATTCTCAAAGGAATCCAAAAGCAAGGTAGTACAAACGGTATAAACCTTTGCTCTTTGCATTCTCTGAAGGGCCTTGAATTCCGTGTGGTCATACTGACGGGTATAAACGAACGTAACATCCCTTCCAAAGTGACAGCCGCCTATCCGTTTACAGGCTTGGACAAGGTCGCACAAAAGGAATTTCTTTCCTCCAAGCGTTCACTACTTTATGTAGCAATTACCCGTGCAAGACAACTGGTTTATATGGTTGGCGTAGGCGAACCAACAGGACTGGTGAAATTGTCATAAGCATTATACTCTTCGCTGAATAACATGAATCTTCATATTGCTCAACGGAGAGGCAAACGCCTTGCAAATCGACTCAATCGAACTGGCAATGGCGAGATAAGGATGCTATCACATTCAGCGTCGTGGACGTGAGAAAAGTTTTTCTGTCTTGCTCACCACCTTCTCCTGCATAGACAAGGATTCCACCCCTCATTAAGGACTGCATTTCGGTGAATAGACGTTCTATTCGCCGAATAATTACGGCGAATAGAACGTCTAATCACCGAATAATTCCTATTTTCGTGGAAAACTCAATGAGATGCGATACATTCATGACTATGATAATTGGTGGCAATTCCGATATGATAGTTTGCGGATAATGAATGAGTTGGGGCGCGTACGCTCCAAGCAAGGCATGATAATCGGGAGGATGCTGTCGCTCGGGTTCGACTCCCAAGACGAGGCCGTGTTGTCAAATATATCCATGGAACTCGTGCGCTCCTCTGAGATTGAGGGTGAAAGACTTAATCTTGATGAAGTACGTTCATCGTTGGCGCGCAGACTTGGGATTTCCATGGCTGGGATGGTCTCCGCATCACGTTATGTTGAGGGTGTTGTCGAGATGCAGTTAGACGCCACTCAAAATTACAACCGCCCCCTTTCCTCCGAACGGCTCTTCGGCTGGCATAACGTGTTGTTTCCTACTGGGATAAGTGGGCTGTATCGTATTGAGGTCGGTAAATACCGCACTGGTGAAATGCAAGTGGTTTCTGGAGCCATGGGCATGGAAAGAGTTCACTATCAAGCACCTTCGGCTGACAGGGTTCCTGCTGAAATGGAACGATTTATCTCGTGGGTGAACAATGACGACGGGACAGACGCTGTGCTGAAAGCTGCCATAGCGCACCTGTGGTTTGTCTCCATCCACCCTTTCGATGATGGTAATGGGCGTATAGCCAGGGCATTAACAGATATGCTGCTTGCGCGTTCCGAAAACTGCGGCAAGCGTTTTTACTCAATATCGGCAGAGATGAAGTTGCTGCAAAAAGAGTATTATGACATTCTGGAGCGCACGCAGCATGGCGACGGTGAAATTACCGAATGGCTCTTGTGGTTCTTGCGTTGTTTCGAGCAGGCTTTAAATTCAACAGAGGATGCTTTGTCTTCCGTCCTTCGCAAAGCCGACTTTTGGGAACGCAACAGGAATGTTCCGTTCAACGAGAGGCAGCGGAAGTTGCTCAACATGCAGTTTGACGGATTCTTCGGAAAACTCACCACTGGTAAATGGGCGAAGATTGCCAAATGCTCCACAGACACGGCTCTCAATGACATCCGCGACCTTGTCGCGAAAGGCGTATTAAAGAAAACGGATGAGGGCGGTCGCAGCACAAATTATGTCCTGGTGGAAAATAATCCTTAAAGCGCGCGATTATAGAAAAGCTGTACTCTGAAATAAAAGGCAAAGAATTCTCGTATAGAGAGTTACTCGAAGCCGCGCACCTACCGCAACTACTACCACAAGCTCATGGCAAAGCTCAACATCCCACGCCTCAAATACCACGGTCTGCGCCACTCCTTCGCCACCCGATGTATTGAAAGCAACTGCGACTACAAGACCGTGAGCGTACTCCTCGGGCACGCCAACATCACCACGACTCTCAACCTCTACGTCCATCCCAACCTTGAACAGAAAAAACGATGCATCGCCAAGATGTTCAAGTCTTTAGGAAAATAACCACCCTCCTCAATTTCTCCCGTAACCCAATTCCCATCCCCCATTTTTCCCACACTCTCTTTGCGCACTTCCACTTTTTTCCATAAATTCGCGGTCGCATTAAGATGCAAAGTGTGATGGGAGATTAAGCTTATCATGCGGTGCAGAGAGTGCACAACAGACTTAATTTTGAGTAACACAACAATTTAACTACGCGTAATGCAAACTTTTGACATCAAAGGCACAAAGCGTGAGTGCGGTGGCAAGAAGGCCGCCAAAGAGCTCCGCCGCAATGGTCTCGTTCCCTGCATCGTCTACGGTGGCGAGCAGGAGATCGCCTTCTCCGTTCCCGAGGTCGACTTCCGTGGCCTCATCTACACCCCCAACGTCTACCTCGTCAACCTCACCGTCGACGGCAAAGAGATGAAGGCTGTCCTCAAGGACATCCAGTTCCACCCCATCTCTGAGCACATCCTCCACGTAGACTTCCTCCAAATCTTCGACGACAAACCAGTCACCATCGGTGTGCCCCTCAACATCACTGGCCACAGCGAAGGCGTCAAGGCCGGCGGTAAGCTCCAAGTCGAGATGCGCAAGCTCAACGTCAAGGGTCTCCCCGCTAACCTCCCAGACCGTCTCGATGTCGACATCACCACCCTCGGTCTCGGCCAGGTCATCAAGGTCGGCTCGCTCCACTACGACAACCTCGAGATCCTCAACGCTAAGAGCGCAGTCGTAGCAGCTGTCAAGTCCACCCGCGCCGCCAAGGCAGCAGAGGCCGCAGCAGCCGCAAGCAAGAAATAATCTGCCGCAGGCAACTACGCTTCAACAGCAAAATACATCCCTCGGTCTCGACAGGTCACAAACCTCTCGGCCCGAGGGATTTCCTTTTTCCCCACCACCCTCCACGCCCAGCTGAACCCACTCAAGAGAAAACACCTATGAACGCCAAGAACCTCATCTCCCGCTGCACCGACTTTTTCGAAAACGGACTTTGGAGCAAGGACGACAACGAACTCGGCAACTGGTCCCGAAAGGCGCTACGAATCCTCAAGATCGTCGTCATGACCATCAAGGAGTTCGTCGAGCAAAAAGCCACCGTCCGAGCCTCCGCGCTGACTTACTACACCCTCCTATCCCTCGTGCCTGTCCTCGCCCTCGCTTTCGCCATAGCCAAGGGCTTCGGTCTCGAAAGCCTCCTCACGTCCATCATCCGCAACAACCTCAACTCCACCGAGCTGGCCGACTACGTCCTCTCCTTCGCAACCTCCGCCCTCGAGAACACCAAAGGCGGCATCATCGCCGGCGTGGGCGTCATCATGCTGCTCTACTCCGTATTCAAGCTCCTCAACAACATCGAGGCCGCCTTCAACGTCATGTGGTGCGTGCGCTCCTCGCGCTCCATGCTCCGCAAGGTCACAGACTACGTCTGCATCATGATCTTCACCCCCATACTCATCATCACGGCCATCAGCACCAACATCGTCTTCCGCACCTCCCTCAAGTCCTATTTCAACGGCAACCTCTCCACCGTCCAAGATATCCTCATAGGCTTCTCCCCCTACCTCATGATGTGGGTCTTCTTCACGCTCCTTTACCTCGTCATGCCAAACGCTAAGGTGAAAATCGCCCCCGCCATCATCTCTGGCATCATCACAGGCACTGCCTTCCAAATCGTCCAGTGGGTCTACATCACCTTCCAGGTAGGAGCCAACAGCGCAGGCGCCATCTACGGCAGCTTCGCATTCCTCCCTCTCCTCCTCGCTTGGCTGCAACTCACGTGGACCATTGTCCTCGCAGGTTGCAAAATAGCATTCTCCATCCAAAACGTCAGCAAGTACAGCATGGAGCACGGAGTCCGCATCGTGAGCGCAAACCTCCGACGCACATACTCCCTCGTCATCATGTACAACACCGTCCGCGACTTCGAGGCGCAAAAGCGTACCCCAGGCATCACCATGGCCAACCAGATGGAAATTTCCCAGCCTCTCTTCTTCCACCTCGTCGAACGACTCAAAGAGGCTGGACTGCTCGCCGAGCTCAAGACCGACAACGACAAGGAGGAGCGCACGTTCATCCCTGCCATGGACACCACCCAAATAACGCCACGCCTCATATGCCAACGCCTCAACGCCCTCGGCGACGACAAGAAGATGCACATCGCCCGAACCAAGGTGTTCCAATCCATGGAGGCTCACTTCGACAGTGACCAGCCAATCGCCTCACTCCCCGTCCAAGGCTAAGCCCCTATCTGTCAGCTCCGATGCGCAAACATCTCTCCCTTTCCTCATATTTTTCGCGTCACCTCCCTTGGTTTTCAGAAAAAGAAATGTAACTTTGCATCGCAATTCCGCAAGGGCGACAGCCCGAACCTAATTTGCGATTTTGCCGACTTAGCTCAGCTGGTTAGAGCGTGTGATTCATAATCACAAGGTCCCCGGTTCAAGCCCGGGAGTCGGTACTACCATTCAAGCCGAATTGCCACAAAGCAGTTCGGCATTCTTTTTTCCAGCCAACGCCACCCAATCCACACCCCTATGCCGATAAAGTTCCTCCTCACGACGGCATTAGCCCTCCTCCCAACGCTCCTCCTCGCCCAAAGCACCGACTCCACACTCCTGCGGCACTCGTTTCGTATCGACATGGGAGGCGGTCTCAACATTCCACCACAACTATCCAACGCCACGACATCCCACACGTTCGGCTACAAGCTCTCCCTCTCCTACGATTTCTGGATTCTCCCCAACTGGGGCATCGGTTCAGGCGCGTCTTTCTCCTCATGGCGCTCCCGCACAACCAATTCCGACGATTTCACCACTCTCAATGCCATCGACAAGGACGGCGAATCGTACCAGCACCACACCACCCTATCCTCCATCACCGAACGCCAATCCATAACGTCACTCGACATCCCTCTTCGCATCTCTTTCCGAACCACCCCCACCCGCCCGTTCCGACTCGAAGCCAACGTATGGGCAGGTCTCGCCATCACCACGCCCGCCAAGTTCAAGGTCACGGGCGGCAGCATCTCCACGCAAGGTTTCTACCCCCAATACAACCTCACCCTCTACGACATGCCCGTCAACGGTTTCTACACCATCTCCCCACGCTACGGCGGCGACCTCTCTCTCCGTCACACAGGTCTTAGCGCAGGTGCCGAGATCGGCATCTCACGCGCCCTCACGCCTTCCGTCGCCATAGGCGTCTCGTCCTATGTCCGCCACTCTTTCTCCAACCTCCGCAATTCAGCCGACCGCCCACAGTTCGACCCCGACTGCCTCACTGCCGATGCCTACAATCCCACATACTCCAGCATCCTCGCGTCTACCGAATGCCAATCTCTGCGCCCCACACAAGTTGGCATCCAATTATCTCTTCGCCTCACTCTCCGACGCAAGAGTCCTTCCGCCCCCCACCCTTCCCAATCTGCCTCGTCGCGCCCATCAAGCGTCTCACCCCCTCCTCCTGCCACGTCCGTCGCGCCATCTCTTTTTATAGTGTCGCCCGACGACTCCCTCACCATCTACCGACGCTCCGACACCATCCCCTCTCCCACCGATGCCGACCTCCAGCAACTCGTCAACCAAGCAGGCCGCATGGGCTTCGAGCTTGGCGGCTCAACGCTCAATGACGAGTCTCAAGCCACCGTGCGCCGCATAGCCGCCCTCCTCGCCGAGAATCCCGACTACAACATCATCGTCGTAGGCCACACCTGCAACAAAGGCTCCGACCAGGTCAATATGCGCGTCGGCTTCGCCCGTGCGCGCTCCGTAGCCAACGCTCTCCGACGCAACGGCATCCCCGCCGACCGCATAACAATCTCTTCCGCCGGCGCCGCGCACCCCATAGCCTCCAACGACACCGAGGACGGACGCAGAAAAAATCGCCGCGCCGAGGTCATCGTCCAACGCCCAGAGTAGCCGAATTAAAAGAATAATAGCTATATTTGTAGGCTTAAAATACCGAATTTCCCACTGCTCCCCACAGCG
>CAVEKX010000028.1:0-6770 GCA_963616565.1 Clostridium sp. CAG:343 | reverse complement strand
TCGGGGCCTCGGAAGTCGCACACGGAGCCCGCCTGACGGACAAAAAGGCTCATATATCGTCCGTCATCACCTGTTTTATGTACCTGTCGAGCGTGTTCCTGTCAACCTTACAAATCTTTGCAATCTTGCGCTTTGACACATTAGCCTTCAGCAGCTCACGTATCAATGTGTCCTTACCATACAATTTGCGCTTCTCCAATGCCGTCTTACTTCCTTTCGGGCGACCAAGGACAACTCCCTCGGCGCGCTTCCTCGCCAATGCCTCTTTCGTGCGCTGACTTATGAGGTTACGCTCAATCTCTGCCGACAATCCAAATGCAAAAGCAAGCACCTTGCTCTGGATGTCGTCGCCAAGACGATAGTTGTCCTTGATTGTCCATACTCGGCATTCCTTTGTCATACAGATGTTTAAGATCTCCATTATCATAAAAAGGTTGCGTCCAAGTCGTGACAATTCAGCGCAGATGATCAAGTCGCCCTTCTGCACCTTGCGGAGCAACTTGCCAAGTTCCCTTTTGTTGTAGGCCTTGGTGCCACTGATCGTCTCTTCTATCCAACCGTCAACAGCCAGTTCCTCGCGCCCGCAGAACTTGTTTATCTCGAATCGCTGGTTTTCAACTGTCTGTTTATCACTACTAACCCTGATGTAACCGTAAATCATATAATGTCAATTTGTTCGGATGACTTTGCTAAATTTGCATAGTGCGCAGTTCCTCTCTGAAGATGGGCGCAAGCACGTTTTTCTACAACTCCCCAGATTGACAAAAGAAAATATCAACTAAATATACACCACAAGGAATGAAGACTAAAGTTATCGCTGCGGCAATGTCAGCGTTGGCGTGCGTGGCGACGACAAGTTGGGCTGCTCCCAATGTAGATGCGCACAAGATTGAGGCGTTCCGCCTACAAGATGTGAGGGTCACGTCGGCAACGTTGCTCCACGCTCAGATGCTGGCAAAAGATTATCTGCTTGGCCTTGATGCAGATAGGCTCCTTGCCCCATACTATAAGGAGGCCGGACTACAACCTTTAGCCCCCAATTATCCCAACTGGGAAGACACAGGGCTCGATGGTCATATTGGCGGTCATTATGTGTCGGCTCTTGCATACATGTTTGCAGCTACTGGTGACGCAAGGGTCAAGGAGCGACTCGATTACATGGTAGCGAACCTTGCTAAGGTGCAGGCGGCGGACGGCTATCTGTCCGGTGTCGTTGGTGGTCACGCTCTTTGGCAAGAGGTCTTCGTAAAAAAAGAAATCCGTGCCGGGGCTTTCTCGCTAAACGACCGATGGGTTCCTCTCTACAACATCCATAAAATCATGGGCGGTCTCCGCGACGCCTATACAATAGCTGGCGTCGAGCAAGCACGCCCTGTTTTCGTCAACCTCTGTCGTTGGTTCGCAAGCAATGTCGCAAATCTGTCAGACGATCAGGTGCAGCAAATGCTCATCAGCGAGTATGGCGGTTTGAACGAGATAATGGCGGATGCCTATGCCGTCAGTGGCGATACGATGTTCCTTACGCAAGCCCGCCGTCTTACCCACAAGGTGATTCTTGATCCTCTGTTGAGAGGCGAGGATAAACTCGATGGTCTTCATGCCAACACTCAGATCCCCAAGATTATAGGAGTCGAGGCAGTTGCGTGTGCCGCTAAAGATGCCGATTGGGCAGAGGCGGTCAACTTCTTCTGGCACAGGGTCGTAGACCATAGGTCGGTGACGATTGGCGGCAATAGCGTAAGGGAGCACTTCAACCCCGCCGACGACTTTAACCCCATGATTGTCAGTGAGCAAGGTCCCGAGACCTGCAACACCTACAACATGCTGAGACTCACCAAGATGATGTTCTTAGAGTCTCCTTCGTCAGAATTTGTCGATTTCTACGAACGTGCGATGTTGAACCATATCTTGTCCACAATCAATACTGTTCAAGGTGGCTTCGTCTATTTCACCCCCATGCGCCCAGGCCACTATCGTGTCTATTCCCAACCACAGACGAGTTTTTGGTGTTGCGTAGGTTCTGGTTTGGAAAATCACAGCCGATATGGTGAGATGATCTACGCCCACGATAAGGACCAAGCCCTCTACGTCAATATGTTCATTCCTTCCGTTTTGAATTGGAACGAGGCTGGCGTCAGTGTCGAGCAAAAAGGAAACTTCCCGTTTGAAGAGAAGTCTACAATTGTCGTCAATGCGGCTAAAGCCAAGAAGTTCACAATGAAAATAAGAAAACCGACATGGGCGAAAGACTTCTCAGTAAGTGTAGGAAACAAGACCTATTCTGAGACAGGCGATGACGGCTATGTGGCTATTGAACGCAAATGGGGTAGGGGGGACACCCTAAAAGTAAATCTCCCTATGTCTTTGGAACAGACGCAGTTGCCCGACGGCTCTAACTACTACTCTTTCACCTATGGTCCTTTAGTTTTGGCTGCCGACCTTGGACAAGACAACCAAGTAGGCCTTTATGCCGATGCCAGCCGTGGCGGCCATATCGCCGCAGGTCCCAAGATGCGCCTCGACGAGGTGCCGTCTATTGTGACTTCCGAAAACGCTTTGGCTCATATCCATAAAGTCGGCGACCAACTGAAGTGGACTGTCGATTGCGCATTACCTGCCCAGTACTCCAATCTGTCGCTCGTCCCCTTTATCAATTTGTCAGAGCATCGTTACCAGGTTTATTTCCAAGAGCTTAGCCCCGAAGGCTACGAGGTGCAACTTGAACGCCTGCGCCAAGAGGAAATCGCTCGTAAGGAGTTAGACGACAGGACCATCGATTTAGTCATAAGCGGTGAGCAGCAACCCGAGAGCGACCATGGCTTCAAAGAGGGCTCATCTTTCGCTTGGGGCGATGACGATGGCACCCACTGGCGCGAGACTGGTTCTTGGTTCTCCTATATTATAAAGGTAGACGGGGCTTCCAAGTTGTCCATAAACATTTGGTCTGATGGCGTCCGCGAGGCTGTCGTAATGGTTGACGACAAAGAAGTCGGAACTTTGGAAGGTTCTGGTCGCAAAACTGTCGATATCAATCTCAATGGCTTTGAGATGTCACAAGTTACTGTGCGTATCGTCGCCAAAGACGGGAAGTTATCCCCTCGCGTTTATGAGGTTCGTGCCGTAAAATAAGAATAGGGAGGTTTGAAGCATGGCTGCACACAATGAACTTGGCAAGTTGGGCGAGGATATGGCTGCTAAATACTTGCTCGATAATGGGTTCCGTATCGTGTGCAGAAATTGGCACTATGGTCGCAAGGAGGTTGATATCATAGCTATGGATGCCGATGTCCTTGTTTTTGTGGAGGTTAAGACGCGAGTTAGGGAGATGTCGCCCAACGACCTTATTTCTTATAACAAGGTGCGCTATCTCGAAGAGGCCGCCGAGGCGTACATCAGGGATAGTAAGCATTGTGGCGATGCGCGGTTCGACATAGTTAAAGTGACGAAGAAAAGAGGTGAATATGAAATTGTGCACATTCCAGCCGCATTCAGATGAATATTTGCTCAATTTTTCTTCACGGAACTTGCGAGTAAGGAAAAAATGTGCTTAATTTGCGCCGTGTTTTGAAATGTATCTCAAGAATTAAACAGAAATGTCTAAAGTTTGTCAGATAACGGGCATCCACTATCAGAATGGCAACAACGTTTCCCATTCGAAGAGGAGGACCAAGCGTCGCTTCCTGCCGAACGTCGCTAATAAGAAGTTCTACATCCCCGAGGAGGATCGCTTCGTAACCTTGAAGGTTACCAGTGCTGGTCTCCGCCTCATCGACAAGATCGGTCTTCAGGCTGCTCTCCGTCGTGCTGAGAAGAAAGGTTTCTTGAACAAATAATATAATCCAAGACAATGGCAAAGAAAGCAAAGGGCAATCGCGTTCAGGTTATCTTGGAGTGCACCGAGCAGAAGGCAAGCGGCGTACCAGGTATGTCCCGCTACATCACCACCAAGAACCGCAAGAACACTCCAGATCGTCTGGAGCGCATGAAGTACAACCCATATCTCCACAAGATGACCCTCCACAGGGAGATTAAATAATACTTGATACAATGGCAAAGAAAACTGTCGCTACCCTCCAGAAGGGCGAAGGTAAGGGCTTCGCTAAAGTTATCAAGATGGTTAAGTCGCCCAAGACTGGCGCTTACGTCTTCGCGGAGCAAATGGTAGTCAACGAGGCTGTTAAGGATTTCTTCGCTAAGAACTAATTCTTACTCTCGACACCAAAACAAAAAAGGCGTCTTTTGATGCCACCCAAACCACCAGCTTTTTAGTTGGTGGTTTTTCTTTGTCTATAACCGGCTTATTTATAACCTAATTCTCTGTTTTTGCGTATTTTTGTAGAGTGGAAATTGCTTTCTGCGCATGGTCGCAAGTGCAACTCAAACAACGTTTAATGAAACTACGCATAGGCAGGTTAGCTATATATGGTATCGTCGCAGCCCTTCTTGGCTGCTGCGTTGATGCTGGCGCTCAAGACAGTTCCTTGTCTGGAGGTCGCAAACTCACCACTCTCATCATCGATCCTGGGCATGGAGGCAAAGACCCAGGAGCCATAGGAAGCAAGTTCCGCGAGAAGAATGTTGTCCTTAGCGTGGCTCTCAAGCTCGGCAAAATGCTTAATGACAGCCTCCCGGAGCTGAAGGTCGTCTATACGCGAGACAAAGATGTCTTCGTACCTCTTAACGAGAGGGCTGAAGTGGCAATTAAAAATTCTGCCGACATCTTCATCTCCATTCATGCCAACTCCTCAACCAATAAGACCGTCTTCGGTTCAGAAACGTTCCTCCTTGGTCAACACCGCTCCAAGGAAAATTTGGAGGTCGCCAAGAAAGAGAACTCTGTAATCACATTAGAGGACGACTACACCAGCAAATACGAGGGTTTCGACCCATCACAACCTGAGTCCATAATCACGTTCGCCAACATGCAGTCAGATTACATCAACAAGAGTATCGACATGGCTGTTCTCGTGCAAGATGGATTTAAGGCATGCAATCGTACTGACCGCGGCGTCAAGCAAGCAGGCTTCCTTGTCCTTCGCCAAGTGCCGATGCCAAGCGTCCTTATCGAACTTGGTTTCATCAGCAACAAGGAGGAAGAAAGCTATATGGCAAGTGCCGAGGGCTCAATGGAGTTGGCTCACGCCATTTTCGTGGCAATACGAAAGTTCAAGTCAGAATATGATGGCCGTCAGGCTGTTATACGCCACGACGTTCAAAAACCAACGGCTTCTAAAGTCAATTTGTGGCCCGATGGCGTGAACTTTAGGGTTCAAGTAGCAGCAGCAAGCAAACCTCAACAAATAGACACACTCTCCTTCGGCCCTCTAAGCACCCAAGTGGAGAACGGAATCACCAAGTACATGGTGGGCATCTGTAGTTCTTTCGACGAAATCCAAAAGATCAAAGAGGCTTTGGAGGTCAAATATCCAGACTGCTTCATCGTGGCATACGATTCAAAAGAGAAGATCTCCGTAAGAACCGCAAGGAAGAGAGCTAAAAAGTAACGTCAGCAATTATGAACGCAGAGCGAAAAAGAAATATAAAAATTGGCGTTTTCGCCGTGGTAGCTTTTGCCATCCTTTGTGTCGGTCTGAACTACCTTAAAGGACGCAACCTGTTTACGTCTGGCGCAACTTTAAAAGCCTATTATGCGACAGTAGATGGTCTTACCGACTCAAGTCCAGTCATTTACAGCGGCTTCAAAGTCGGCTCTGTCAAAGACATTGAGATTAATCAGGAGACCAGCGATCCATCTAAACTCTTCACGGTTACTATTTCGTTGGAGAAGAATATAGATGTCCCAGTTGACAGCCGCGCTGTCATTGTGTCCACAGACCTCCTCGGAGGAAAGGGCGTTCAGCTTGTTCTTGGCAACAGCACCGAGATGGCAAGCTCCGGCGACTCAATCGCCTCTGGCATCAACGGCGGGCTACTCGATGAGCTTATTCCCGTAAAAAATGATGCTACGGCTCTGATGAGAAGTGCTGACAATGTGATGCGCGACATCGATACTATTCTCGACGCTCGAAATCGTGCGTATCTCAATGATGCCATCCGTCGCATGTCTTCCGTAATGGAGAACTTCGAAAAGGTGAGTCGCAACATGGCCGCCATGACTTCTGCGACAGGCTCCGTCTACGGAACCCTCCAATCCGCCGACGGCTTCATGGCGTCTCTTAACAACCAGAATGGAAAAATTGACACCATAATGTCCAATCTTGTTCTCATGTCCGATGAACTTGCAAAAGCAGGGCTTGGCGGAACAGTCTCCCATCTCGACACTCTCATTACTGCCACGTCAACCCTCCTGTCCGCAAATGGCAATATCGCCTCCATGGCCAATGACAACAAGCTGTATGACAATGTGGTGGAGGTCACGGAGAATCTCAATCGTCTGATTGTGGATTTGCGTCTGAACCCTTCTCGCTACTTCAATGTCTCCGCATTTAAGTTTGGAGGTAAACAGATCTACTTCTCCGACGTAAATTCAGCCACAAACGTCATGCGTGGCACGGTTGCAGCAATCTGCTTGACAAAAAGCAAGGAACCTATTGACGCCCCCGTCTCTATCTCCGATAAGAAGGTCCTCGAATATTGCTACAATGGAAAATATCAGTACATCGTAGTTCCTTTCGCCTCAGAGTCTGATGCCCAGTCTTTCATGGCATCCAACAACATCTTAGCCTCCTATCCCGATGCGCAAGTAGAAATATTTGAGGATGGAAAACTAAAGCATTGATAATCAATTGATTAGCAAATAGTTATATGGC
>CAVEKX010000027.1:0-10482 GCA_963616565.1 Clostridium sp. CAG:343 | reverse complement strand
ATTGTTTAGGGGTTTTGTGGGGAAAAGGAGGGAATATTGGGGGAGAAATTGGTGGATGGTGGATTGGTGTTGGGGAAAAGAAAAAGCCCTCGCGTCGGGGATGGGGACGCGAGGGGGGATTAGATATTGGTTGTGGATGTAAAAGTAGAGATCGAAGGATCTGACGATGGCGGACACTAAGGCATTAAACGGGTCAATTAAACTGTCGAATGAAGCGAGACGTCATAGGGAGGTGCGCTTGTGGCAGATGGGGAATGACATTAACCTAAATGGAGAACTCCTCTGTGGGGCCTTAGCTTAGCTTCTTGAAATAGAAGTCGTTGGGAGTGCAAGCGGCTTTCTTATAGTCAAAACCATAGACGCGGAGCAGTTCTGCCTTTATCTCTTTGGCTCCATTGGCGAATGGGGTGCAAGGGTTGCCTGGCACGGTGACCACTATTGGTTGGTCGGGCGTGATGACCTGACCGTTGGAACGGATGATGCGCTTGGACCAGACTCGGAAGACAGCAGCATTGGCCTTCATCGTAGTGAAAATTTGCGTTGTCGAGGCTTTCGGCGTGGACGCAAAAAGTGGCAACGACAAAAGTGCGAGAAGAGCAAAGACCATAGTTTTCATGAGCGAATGACTATTTTCCCCTTGATACGAGAGAAGTGAGTTTGTTGTTGCCACAAAGAAGACAAGAATGGTTTAGAAGCTATGAGACGCGGAAAAGATAATCACATCAATGGCTCAGGACTTATTAGTTCATATAGACGTATTGAGAGAGTAATGCACCCTACAATTAGAGGCTTGTAGCTTTATAAATTGAAAAAATCCAGAGTGGGACTTTTCTCACTCTGGATTTTTTGCTGTAGCTTACTACTTTGGCCTACCGCACTTGGGGCAAACATTAGGCATCCACATTGAACCGCAACGGTTCTGAACGAACTGGTAGCCGCACTCAAAACACGTTACATACCTTGTTTTAACGTTAGGGTCATTCTGTGTCAAGCCCTCATTCAGACCGGAGGCTAAGCCTCCTAGAAATTCTAACCATCCCATAGTTGAATGATTTCAAGATTGAACATCAGTGAATTGTGATGATTGCTTGCGCAAGGCAATCAACAGCGAGTGAAATGTTGTCTGTACAGCAACTTACTTTCCAATGCCAAAAGTAGGGAATAATTTAACATTACCCCCCCCGATTGTTAAATATCACTAAAAACAGGGCAAAAAAATCTTGTTTGAGTAAGGTGTGCTGAATAATGCCGCATGGATTGCCGGGGGCGTTAGGCTCATGACATTTACAGTCGAGGACATTTGCTGAGAAACAGAAGCGGCACCCTCGGGGAAGAGGATGCCGCATTATAAGGCGTTTGGATAATGAAATCGGAGTAAGACCTAAAGATTAGAATCCGATGGTGTATGCCACACGGAGACCGACAGCCATCTGGTAGGTCTTGTCGACAAGATTTGAGGAGACGATACCAGAATAGGAATTGCTTTCGGGGTTGAATAGATCCTTGCCAGAGCCTTTGGAGAGGTTGAGAAGCCCGTGGCTGAAATAGAAACCGAAGTAGATGGAACGCTCAGCATCGATCGGGTAAGAGAGACCGGCATCGCAGAAGAGAGCTACATTGGCGAAGCGTGTTGTAGCCTTTCCATTGAACGAAGTAGAGGAGTAGAAACCATGGTTATCAAGGTCATCGTACTCGACATTAGTATCCTGGAAATAGCCGGAACGTTTCATCACGCCTTCTGACCCGTTATCGGTCACATACCTCTTCACGATAGGAATCTCGAGTTTGACGCCACCGCCCACCATAAACCGCCAAATGGAGCGATTGATGAAGTTGGTATAGAACGCTCCCACGGGGAGCTCGAGATTGACGGTACGTTGGATTTCCTCCCAGTTGATAAAGGTGGCCTTGAAGGTGTATTGCTTGCCATTATCGGGGTGCACGCCATAGACCTCCGTCACAAGATTATCGTACTTGGAGCGTTCGCTATAAAGCGTTGCTCCGAGACCAGTGAAGAGGTGGACATTGCGCCAGTAGGCGTAGCGATAGTAGGCACCAGCCGTGGCACCGAAGCGACCGTTTTTGTCGCCCCCCTCGGAGAGGTCGATGTTCATGCTGTGGTAGCCGCCGCCGATGGAGAAGTCGACGAACCTATGGTAACGTGACAGCTTCTGTTTCGACATACGTGGGCGGCTGGAGAACCTTTGCGCCTGGACCGAAGGGAGAATCAGCAGGAAGAAGCAGATAATCGTGAAGATCTTTTTCATCATCTTACTTTTTGACAACGTTAGCCTTGAGGTTATCGACAATAATGATGTAGTAGCCAGCCTCATAGGAAGACATATTGACGGTTGTTGTAGCGCCGTTGAACGTGCCTCGGTAGAGAGTAAGGCCCTTGTTGTCTACTATAGAGATGTCGTGGTCATTGCCATCGTTCTGCGAGAGCTCGACATTGGCGATAGTGACGACGGGGTTCGGGTAGATGCGGAGCGTGAGGGACTTGTTGTCGCCATCCCACGTCTTAGGACAGGTGTAGAGGACTTCGGCACCGAGAGCGTCGGTCGTGGTAACCTGAGCGTAGTAGGTGCCTTGGAGACCGCCGATTTGCTGGACGTAGGGCTTAGTCTGACCAGCCAACTCCTCATCGTCGCGGTACCACTTGTAGGCTTGGAAGCGAGGTGTCAGGTCATCGGGGGTGTTGAGATCCACCTTATTGATGATGGAGACGACGTCGTACCAGATGTCTGTGAGGTACTCGTTAGTGAGGTTGACATTTATCTCAAGAGAGTAGACCTCGGAGGCGAGACCATCGGACTCTCGGAACTGGACTTGGAGCGTTCGCTTACCTGCGGTTGCCTCAGGCATCGTGAAGGTGAACTCGGAGTCGGATGTCAGCTCTTGATATTCAGACTCGGAGATCGGGTAGTTGACCGCAGCCGTAGTGTCGATAACCGCGATGCGGAACTCAACAGGATCGCCTGTTACGATATTGAACTTGACGACACCCTCGGAACCTGGGCAGTAGCCATGGGCAGTGAGAACGAAGCCGTCGATTACGAGAGGCTCACGCGTAATGGTGAACGTCCATGCACCATCGGCGAACTCGGCGAAGTTGTAATCGATATCTTCATCGACAGTGAACTTGACGAAGTAGGTGCCCATGTCGACAGGCTTGGTAGTCGTCCAAGTGCCGCCAGCCTGCTTGTAGTAGACGGTTATGACACCTGGGCCTTCGACGGTCGCCTCCTTAGGATTGCCATTGTAGCCGAGATACTCGGGGAGGGTGACAGTGTAATCTTCTATTACTCGATTGAGCTTAGCACCCTTGTCGATGGTGACAGCAGTCTCGTTGGAGGCGAGATAGTTGTCGGTCTCGACGTAGCGCACGTAGTAGGTGCCTGCGGCGAAGAGAACCTCGGTGTTGGTAACCTTCTGATAGGTCGACTGACCATCGAGACGGATCTCCATGTCGGTTGTGAGACCGATAATCTGACCATCGTCGGCAGAAGGACGGCTTGTAGGCTTGCCAGTGAGGACAGGAGCGTCTTGCAGACCCTTAGTAACATCGAAGAACCAAGAATCGTCGGTTATCTCGGCAGCCTCGTACTCCTCGTCGGCAGCGACATTGATCTTGACAATGTAGTGGTCGACATCGACAGGCGCATCGGTAGACCAAGTTACGCCATTGTCGGAAGAGTAGAAGAGGGTTATCTGACCAGGACCAGTTACGACAGCAACCTTAGGCGTACCGTCGTAGATAGTGTTGGCAGGAGCGAAGAAGTTGTACATGCTCTTGTCACGCTTGAGGGCGGTTATTACGCCATCGGTGAGGGTGGCATCCTCGACAGTGTAGTTGGCGGCATCGGCACCCGTGAGGGCGAAGACGACATTGACAACCTTGCCTGTGCCTGGCTGCGCATCGGCGAACGTAGCGACAGTGGCGACGGTGTCGATGGTGACATCATCTTCGTAGATTACACCAATGAGCGAGCCATAGTAGGCGAGCTTAGCAGCCGTAGTATTGTCGAACTTCTTGGGAGAAGAGATAGCACCCGAGACTGTAAGGGCCTTAGGCGTAATGTCGGCAGAGAGCGTAGCGTCAGCAACAGAGCAGTTGGCAGCGTCGGCTCCTGAGAGAGTGAACTTGACAGTCACTGGCTTAGCGACACCAACATTCTTGTCTGCGAAGGAGGCTACGGCGGCAGCCACTTGGACATCAATATCGGCAGACGCACCGCTAAGCGCACCGGCATTGGAGATGACGGCAGCGGTTGTCGCATCGTAGACCTTGCTGTCGACAGCTGCGCCCGATACGGTGAGCGTAAGAGTCGTGATGTCAGCAGAGAGCGTTACATCGTCGATGGTATAGTTGGCAGCATCGGCACCCGTGAGAGTGAACTTGACAGTCACAGGCTTAGATGAGCCAACATTCTTGTCGGCGAAGGTTGCTTCGGCATTGGCAATAGTGACATCCTGATCGAGGATCACGCCATTGAGCGTTCCAATGGAGGAGACTATTGCGGAGACATTGCCATCGAAGACCTTATTGTCAACAACAGTGCCGCTGACCGTGAGGGCGATTGGCGTTATCTCGCCAGAGGTTGTTACGACCTCGGAGTTAGTCGTGAGGACATAGTTGGTGTTGGCGACAGAGTAGGTGGCCGTGATGGTCTTGCCTGTACCTACGTTAGCATTGTCGAAGGTTACGTTGACCTCATATTGAGGATCGGTGCCTTCGATGACGCCCTCGACAGAGTTGTCGAACGTGGTGTTGGTGTTGCCATCGTACTGCTTGGTCGTCGTGACGTTGGATACGCTGATGGTCAGCGGAGCAGGCTTGATGGTGAACGTAGTCGAGATTGTCGGGACAACGAGGTTGCCTCCCTCGGCGTTGGTGACAATGATCTTGGCATTGTCGGAAGCATCGACATTATTCTCGAACGTTACGACGTACTCGGAAGCCGGGATGATGGAGCCGTCAGGTTTGCGGAGTACGAACTCGACAACTTGTGGCTTCGCATTGTAGACAAGATTGTTATCGACCACATCAATGGTGATGTCATCGGAGAGTGTCGCCTTGGTGATCTTCCAGTCTTGCGTCGTGGTGGCGGGCAAGATGTAGTTGGCATTGTCGAGAGAGAGAACCTCGGCGGTGTAGTCGCCAACGTTGACTTGCTTGTCGCCAGTGATGGTGGCATTGACAACATCGGCTACCTCGACGCCCTCGACAAGGCGGGTCTGGATCTCACCGATGGTGAGCGCAGGACCTTGCTCAAGACCATTGTAGACGAGCTCGGTGTCGGACCATGTGAGTGTCACCTCACGCTGGGCGATGGAGAACGCGAACTCTACGTCGGGGAGGGTGTAGTTGCCACCGTCGGCGTTGGTGATTTGAGCCTTTGCGGTATTGACACCGGCGTCGATATTGTCGACGTAGGTGACGGAGTACTCGGAGGCAGGAATCTCGGTGTCGTCAGCGAGACGGAGCGTTACGAGAGGCTTGAACTCGTGACCATTGTAGGTATAGTCGAGAGACTCGAACTCGCAGTTGATGTCGTTCGCATCGATGACCTTGCTTGTGATAGAGAGCTTGCCATTGACAACATGGACGTCGTAGTTGGAAGCGAGCGTGCCATCTTGTGGAGCGTAGTCGAAGGTGTTGTCGACCTCGCCGACCTCGGTTATGGATGCGAAGTTGGAGAAGGTGAACGCCTCGCCACTGACGATGTTGTCAACATTGGCGCTCTCGTTCTGGAGAGCCGTGCCGTCGTAGACCTTGGTGGAATCGGCGGAGGTGAAGGTTATCTCCCTTGGCGTGATGTTGATGGAGAGGGTGTTGTCGTCAGCAAGGGTGTAGTTGCCGCTTGCGTCACCCGAGAGAGTGTAGGAGATGGTGACCCCTACCCCATCGGCCGCATCCTTGGAGGCTGCGACGGCTGTTGCGGTCACGGTGAGTAGATCGGAAGCCTTGACGCCTTCGAGAGTGCCGATGTTGACGGCTACGTCGGTATTGCCATCGTAGACCTTGTCGTTGAGGGTCGTGCCGCTTACCGTGAGGGTTGCAGGCGTGATGGTGAAGGTCGTGGAGGCGGTCTCGATGACGTAGTTGCCCCCCTCGCGGTTGGTGATGGTTACAGTAGCCTCACCAACATTGGTGTTGTTAGAGTAGACAACATCGTACTCAGTCTCGTCGATCTCCACACCACCGATGGTGATTATGACCTTCGGCTTGATTGGCTCGCCAGTGTACTCATAGGTCGTTTGCTCGAGAGCGACTGCCTGGTCGGCAGAGGAAGCAGGATGGACGGTAAGAGTACCATAGGCGGGAGTCACATCGTAGTTGTCCGCAATGGTATTGGCATCGGCTGCGTAGTCGAACTTGTTAGGCTCGGAACCTGCGGCAATTCGGGAAGCGAAGTTGCTGTAGACGAAGCCCTCGCCAGCGACGATAGAACCTTCCGTCACGTTGACGACCTCAGACTTGAGAGGCGTATTGTCGAACGTCTTCTCAGCATCAGCGGAAGTCAAAGTGATTTTACGCTTCTTGATGTATGCGGAGAGAGTCTCGCCACTGATGAGATAGTTACCACTGTCGGCACCCGAGAGAGTGTAGACAACATTGACAACCTTGGCATCGGCAGCAGCATTCTTGTCGGCAGCCTCAGCGGTCGCAGCGAGAGTGACATCATCGGCAGAGATGAGACCGACGAGAGAACCCGCGGTTACAGTCATCGCAACCTCGCCATCGTAGACCTTGTCGGCAACGGTCGTGCCGCTGACGGTGAGTGTGAGAGGCGTAATGGAGAACTGCTCGGACTTGTCGGCGAAGTCGTAGTTGCTTGTAGCACTTGGCTTGACAGTCACGATTGCCGTGTTGTCACCGACGTTGCGGTTGTTGGAGAACGAGAGCTCGTACTCGGCAGCGTTGAGAGTCTCACCATTGAGAGTAACCTCGAAGGTCGGCTCTTGGTAGTTGCCGTTGTATGGGACGCTCGCAGTGAGAATCTGTATTGCGTCTGGAGCTATCTGCTGCTTCTTGATCTTCCAGTCTTGCGTCGTGGTGGCGGGCAAGATGTAGTTGGCATTGTCGAGAGAGAGAACCTCGGCGGTGTAGTCGCCAACGTTGACTTGCTTGTCGCCAGTGATGGTGGCATTGACAACATCGGCTACCTCGACGCCCTCGACAAGGCGGGTCTGGATCTCACCGATGGTGAGCGCAGGACCTTGCTCAAGACCATTGTAGACGAGCTCGGTGTCGGACCATGTGAGTGTCACCTCACGCTGGGCGATGGAGAACGCGAACTCTACGTCGGGGAGGGTGTAGTTGCCACCGTCGGCGTTGGTGATTTGAGCCTTTGCGGTATTGACACCGGCGTCGATATTGTCGACGTAGGTGACGGAGTACTCGGAGGCAGGAATCTCGGTGTCGTCAGCGAGACGGAGCGTTACGAGAGGCTTGAACTCGTGACCATTGTAGGTATAGTCGAGAGACTCGAACTCGCAGTTGATGTCGTTCGCATCGATGACCTTGCTTGTGATAGAGAGCTTGCCATTGACAACATGGACGTCGTAGTTGGAAGCGAGCGTGCCATCTTGTGGAGCGTAGTCGAAGGTGTTGTCGACCTCGCCGACCTCGGTTATGGATGCGAAGTTGGAGAAGGTGAACGCCTCGCCACTGACGATGTTGTCAACATTGGCGCTCTCGTTCTGGAGAGCCGTGCCGTCGTAGACCTTGGTGGAATCGGCGGAGGTGAAGGTTATCTCCCTTGGCGTGATGTTGATGGAGAGGGTGTTGTCGTCAGCAAGGGTGTAGTTGCCGCTTGCGTCACCCGAGAGAGTGTAGGAGATGGTGACCCCTACCCCATCGGCCGCATCCTTGGAGGCTGCGACGGCTGTTGCGGTCACGGTGAGTAGATCGGAAGCCTTGACGCCTTCGAGAGTGCCGATGTTGACGGCTACGTCGGTATTGCCATCGTAGACCTTGTCGTTGAGGGTCGTGCCGCTTACCGTGAGGGTTGCAGGCGTGATGGTGAAGGTGAACTCACAATCAGGAATGACGTAGTTGCCATCTGCCGCATTGGTAACCTTGACCTTGGCTGTACCGACATTGACGTTATTCTCGAAGGTGATGACGTACTCGGATGCAGGGATGACGAGATCGCCGACCTTGAGCTCAACTACAGGCTCGATCTTGAGACCCGTGTAGACATAGGAATCCTGGTCGAAGGAAGCCGTGATGTCGCTTGCGTTGAAGCTCTTCGCAGTAACGATGAGCTTGCCAGTGTTGACAGTCACATTGTAGTTGGAGAGCTTGGTAGCTGCATCGGCATGGAAATCGAAGGTATTGTCGACCTCGCCGACCTCAGTTATGGACGCGAAGTTATCATAGGTGAAGCCCTCACCTGCGACGAACGCACCGCTTACGACATTGACTTGCTCCTTGAAGAGAGGAGTACGGTCGTAGACCTTAGTGGCATCGGCAGACTCGAGAGTGATGTCGACGGGGTTGATGACGAATGAGAATCCGTCATTTGCAACCACGAAGTTGCCACCCTCATTGTCGACAATGGTTACCTCAAGTGCATCGGCAGAAGCGTCGGTGGTGTTAGCAGGCCAGTTGATAGTGTACTCGGAGGCGGGGACTGTGAGACCATTGATGGTGACAGTCACGTCGGGACGTTGCTGGTTGCCGTTGTAGGTGAACGCATCGGCAGAGAGAACGACCTTCTGGTTTGTGGCATTGCCCTCAGCGGCAGTGACTGTGAGGTCGCCCTCAACCTTCGTCACGCTATAGTTGGACTCGGTTGTACCCGCATCGGCAGTGTAGGAGAACGTGTTCTTAGAAGAACCGGCATTCGTCTGAGAGCCAGATACAGAGTAGGAGAAGCTCTCACCAGCTACGAAGCCTACCGCATCGACATTATGGTCGGTAAGTGGCGTGGTATCGTAGGTCTTGGTGGCGGTTGCGGAGGTGAGCGTCAGGGCAGCCGGGGTGATGTTGACGGAGAAGGTATTGTCAGCATCGATGGTGTAATTGTCCTTCTTGTCGCCCGCGATGGTGTATGTGACAGTCACGGGGATGTCGTTTGCGGCATCCTTGGAGAGAGCCACGGCAGAAGCGGAAAGGACGAGAGTGTCGGACTTCTTGAGGCCCTGGAGCGTGCCTGGGGTTACGGAGACAATTGTCGTGCCATCATATGGGCGATCGTCGACAGTCGTGCCGCTTACCGTGAGGGCAGCCGGGGTGATTTGGAAGGTTCGGGTAGCGTCGTCGATAACGTAGTTACCGCCATCAACATTGGCTATATTGATTGTGGCAGTGCCGACATTCAAGTTGTTGGAGTAGGAGACGCTGTACTCGCCCTTGTCGATGACATTGCCATCGATAAGGATGTTGACCTCGGGCTCAATATCCTCACCGGTGTAGACGAAGCTTGCAGTGTAGGAGATTACCTGCTCGGTTGAGGAAGCGGGCTTGACGGTCAGAGTACCATAGTTGACAGTGACATCATAGTTGTCGAGGTCGGTTCCGGTCTTTGCGTGATACTGGTACTCATTATCGACAGTCTGAGCTGTCGTGATAGAGGAGAAGTTGTCGTAGGTGAAGCCCTCGCCAGCAGCAAACGAACCTGAGGTGACGTTTACAGTCTCAGCTGTGAGAGGCAGACCATCGTAGGTCTTAGAAGCCGTAGCGGACTCGAGAGTAATCTTACGCTTGTTGATGTCAGCAGAGAGAGTCTCGTTTGCAACGACGTAGTTGGCGCTTGTAGCACCGACGATGGTGTAGACAACATTGACAGGCTTGTCGACGGCCGCATCCTTTGTCGTCGCAGTAGCTACGGCAGAGAGCGTGATGTCCTCGCCATTTTGGATGCCAGAGACAGTGCCGACAGTGACACCCATAGAGAGAGTGCCGTCGTATTCCTTATCGCTGACAACTGTTCCAGAAACAGTGAGCGTCGCAGGCTCGATGGTGAACTGCTCGCTTACAGTTGCGAAGGAGTAGTTGCTATCGGCACTCGGCTCGATGGAGACAGTGGCCAGGCCAGCGTTGCGGTTGTTGATGTAGGAGTATACGTACTCGCTCTTGTCGAGAGTGATGCCATTGAGGGTAACGACGAACTCAGGCGTTTGGTCGAGACCATTGTAAGTGACATTGTATGTCTCGATGTCGAGAGCAGACGGATCAACAACCTGTGCTACAATCTTCCAAGCATGAGAAGCGTCGGTCGGGAGCTTGTAGTTGTCATTGCTGAGGGCGGTAGCCGTAGCCGTGTAGTTGCCAACCGTTGTAGCAGCGTTGCCTGTGTAGGTAGTCACATCACAAGCATCAGAAGCTACGAGGTTAGTAACATTTGCTGTTACAACCTGCTCAGCACCATTGTAGGTGAGAGACGTTGCGCTCCATGCGAGAGTTGCAACACGCTGCTCGATGGTGAAGGTGAAGTCCTTGGTCGGGATGGTGAAGTTGCCGCCCTCGAC
>CAVEKX010000026.1:0-13127 GCA_963616565.1 Clostridium sp. CAG:343 | reverse complement strand
TGGCTATGCTGCGGAACGTGTCGCCCGCGCTCTTCTTGAACGAAGAGAGGGCGTCTTACCCGCTGTGCTTCAATCCCTAAGGGATGAGGGGAGCGACTTTGACTTTGCCGCCAGCCTCTACATCTGAAAGGTTTACGAGGGAAGTCCCCAATATGCTCTCAATCGCAAGTCCGAACATATTGACTTCGTCCTCTTTGCACACTTTCGCCATCTCGTCAAATTCATGATGCCCGTATTCGTGCATGATGTCCAGACTCTCTTGGGAGAGGTCTAAAAAACATATCTCAGAGATGCGCACGTCCAAAAACCAAGTATTGCCATAGTCATGGAAGTGGATATACTTAATGCCCTTAACCGTCCACTTTTCGTCTTTGCCCCTGCCGTTTATATTGAAGAAGCGTTTAATGTAGAACTGGGTCATGTTGCGGAACTCAATCCTCTTTCGACCTTCTATAATGTCAAAGGCGAACTCTTTTCGCATTATCAGGTCGAATGCCTCGGCCTGCTTGCCATTCACATCTGTAACAAATGCCATAATATCTTGGTTTAAGGTTATCGCAATTATAGCAAATTAACACTGATTGTACAAGAAAAAGATGCGTATAAGGCGGTCTTTATCATTGTTTTACCTTGCACAGGGTTACTTCCACCCCCATAGTATCTTAAATTCCCATGAAAAGCTGTTAAGGTGGCACGTGGCACTTCATATCATGGACATGGAGGCCCATATAAATTTAGGGGGTAAACGATTATTGTCATCCATATAAAAGCCATAAGCATACCATGTGACAGCTTTTAACCTGGAGAATAAGTATATTCGCGCATAAGCAATTTCATAGAATATAAATGAGCAAAAGATATAATGTCGTGCTCTCCATTGCGGGCAGTGACCCCAGTGGAGGGGCTGGCATCCAAGCCGATATAAAGGCCATTTCCGCACTCGGATGCTATGCTGCGACAGCCATAACTTCCGTCGTCAATGAGAATACGTCAGGCGTATATGGCGTCCATGACGTGCCAGTAGATTTCGTCATAGGTCAGATTAATTCGGTTCTCGATGACATTAATGTTGATGCCATTAAGATCGGGATGCTACATTCTCCAGAGTTGGCTCACGCTGTAGCTGAACTCCTGCGAAACAGGCAAGTGAAGAATGTCGTTCTCGACCCAGTTATGGTGGCCACGTCGGGTGGCGATCTTATGATGAAGGAGGCGTTGGATGTTTTGCGCAAGGAACTCATCCCACTCGCTACGATTATCACTCCGAACATCCCCGAGGCCGAGGCGCTTCTCGACGGTCGACCCATTAAGTCTGTCGATGACATGAAAGATGCAGCGTCCGACCTTACCGATCTCGGCTCCTCGGTTCTTCTAAAAGGTGGGCATCTTGATGGCAATGTCATGATTGACGTTCTTTGTAATGTCGATACGCTCCAACGTCTCGAACTTCCTTCCGACAAGGTCAAAACTCATAACACCCACGGAACAGGTTGCACCCTCTCTTCTGCCATTGCGGCAGGATTGGCAAAAGGCAAGGCTCTGACTCCTGCCGTGATTGCCGCAAAAGAATATATGAACAACGCAATAGCCGCAGGTGCTGATTATGAGATAGGTAAGGGGCATGGTCCCGTTTGCCATTTCTTCTCGCTCCTCAACTAATACAATGGCCGAGAACGTTTCTTTGCCCGCGTCCGACCAGTTTGAGGACACCGACCGCATCAATGTCTATGGTGCTCGTGAGCACAATCTTAAAAATATAGACGTCTCCATCCCTCGCAACGCCCTTGTCGTGTTCACTGGCATGAGCGGTAGCGGCAAGTCGTCTTTGGCGTTCGACACCATCTATGCCGAAGGTCAAAGACGCTACATCGAGACTTTCTCATCTTATGCGCGCCAGTTCCTTGGCGGTTCGCAACGTCCTGATGTTGATAAGATTACAGGTCTAAGCCCCGTCATCTCCATTGAGCAGAAGACGACCAACAAGAATCCTCGTTCAACAGTTGGCACAATAACAGAGATCTACGATTTCCTTCGTCTTCTCTATGCTCGAGCCGGTGAGGCGTACTCATACGAGACCGGCGAGAAGATGGTGAAGTATTCCGAGGCGCAGATCTTCAACATGATCGAGGACACTTTCGATGGTCATCGTGTCAGCCTCCTTGCGCCAATGGTCAAGGGACGTAAAGGTCACTATAAGGAGCTATTCGAGCGTATCCGCAAGCGCGGCTTTATCTACGTCCGTGTAGATGGTGAGCTGCGCGAGGTCATGCCTGGCATGAAGTTGGACAGATATAAAGTCCACTTCATTGAGCTCGTTGTCGACAGGCTGGCTGTGAAAAAGGCTGTCGATGGCGCTGACGGCACGGATGCCAAGCGTCTTAAACAGTCGATAGATACAGCTTTGCAGATGGGTAAAGGTGTCATGATGGTTTTGGATGCCGATTCCGAGCAACCCAAGTATTTCAGCCGTCAGCTGATGTGCCCTACGACAGGAATATCCTATCCAGAGCCTGCGCCTCACTCGTTCTCTTTCAACTCGCCTCAGGGGGCATGCCCCAAATGCAAGGGAATGGGGCACTTCGCCTCTGTCGATGTCAATAGGATAATTCCCAACCCGAAACTGAGTATTGCCGCTGGAGCCATAGAGCCCCTCGGCAAGGCCAAGAAGAATCTCATTTTTGCCCAAATCGAGGCTATTGGTGAAATCTATGGCTTCGACCTTAAAACACCTGTTGAGGATATTCCAGAAGAGGGACTCGATGCAGTGCTCTATGGCACCACAGAGCAGCTTCATTTAAAGGATGACTTAGGTCTGCCGAGCAATTTCTTCCCCTCTTTTGACGGAATTGTCAGCTACATCGTTTCGATTCAAGATCAAGCAACCTCCGCCAAAGAACGCAAATGGGCAGAACAGTACATAACCGATATTGTTTGTCCTGAGTGTAATGGCGCAAGGCTCAATAAGATAGCTCTTCATTTCTACATCGATGGTAAGAACATTGCCGAGGTGTCAGACATGGATATGCTCCAATTGGCCGATTGGCTGAGAGATCTCGACAATCGTCTCGATGCTAAGCAACGAGCCATAGCAAAGGAGGTTCTCAAAGAGATTCGAGGGCGCGTCGGTTTTCTCCTCGACGTCGGCTTAGACTATCTTTCGCTAAGTCGCAATGCCATGACCTTGTCGGGCGGTGAGAGTCAACGTATTAGGCTCGCCACACAGATAGGTTCCCAACTCGTCAACGTATTGTACATTCTCGACGAGCCAAGTATTGGTCTCCATCAACGTGATAACATTAAGCTAATCAATTCTCTCAAGCACCTTAGGGACATAGGAAATAGTGTGATAGTCGTTGAGCATGATAGGGATATGATGCTCGCTTCTGACTATATTGTCGATATCGGTCCCGGCGCAGGAAGGAAGGGAGGACATGTCGTTGCGGCAGGAACGCCTGCCGAGGTGTTGAAGACCGACACGATGACGGCAGCCTACCTTAACGGCTCTCGACGTCTTGAAGTTCCTTCTTCTCGTCGTCCTGGAAATGGTAAGGTGCTGACTATCAAGGGATGCCGAGGCAACAATCTTAAAAATATTGATGTCTCTTTTCCTCTTGGCAAGCTAATATGCATGACTGGCGTGTCTGGTAGCGGTAAGTCCACCCTCATAAATGAGACGTTGTCGCCCATCTTGAGCCAGCATATTTATCACTCGCTTAAAGACCCGATGCCATACGACTCCGTTGAGGGGCTTGAGTTCGTTGACAAGATTGTGACGGTCGATCAGTCTCCGCTCGGGCGTACACCTCGCTCCAATCCTGCCACGTATACAGCTGTGTTCGACGATATTAGGAAGATCTACGCCGAGTTGCCTGAGTCTAAGCTCAACAACTACAAGAACGGACGTTTCTCTTTCAATGTCAGTGGTGGACGCTGTGAAGTGTGCAAAGGTGCAGGCGTTCAAGTCATCGAGATGAATTTGCTTCCCGATGTCATGGTTGAATGCCCCGCTTGCGGAGGTAAGCGGTATAACCGTGAGACACTGGAGGTTAAGTTCAAGGGCAAGTCGATTGGTGATGTTCTCATGATGACCATCAATATGGCTACGGAGTTCTTCGAGAGCATCCCTGCTATCTACAATAAGCTTAACACCTTAAAGAGTGTCGGCTTAGGCTATATCACTTTAGGACAGCCGTCTACGACTCTGTCTGGCGGTGAAAGTCAACGTGTCAAATTGGCTACCGAGTTGGCAAAGCGCGACACAGGCAGCACCGTCTATTTGTTAGACGAGCCGACCACGGGTCTCCACTTCGAGGACATACGGATATTGATGGATGTCCTTAATAAGTTGGTGGACAGAGGGAATACGGTTATCGTTATCGAGCATAATCTCGATGTCATCAAGATGGCCGATTACATAATAGATATGGGACCCGACGGAGGTCGAGGCGGCGGCTCTATCGTCGCCCAAGGCACGCCCGAGGAGGTCGCCAAATGCGAGGCGAGCTACACGGGGCAGTTCTTGCGAGATGAACTGGCCCGATAAGCAAGTCCTTAAAATTCAGCGGTGCATGATATGTGTACCGCTTTTTTTGTCCGAGGATGGATGAACCATATAGCGTCAGAATGGAGCATGAGCCTCGCCCCAAGGTGTCCGTATAAGTTATCCCCTACGATTGGGCATCCAAGCCCAAGTGGACTGGCGAGGTGTATGCGAAGCTGGTGCGTTCGACCCGTGAGGGGATAAAGTAGCAAACGTGTCGTTGCGCCATTTGTCTCAATCGTCTCGTATTCTGTCATTGCCTCTTTGCCGCGTATGAAGTCTACCATCTGTCGAGGACGGTCGTCAATATTCGGTATCAGTGGCAATCGTATTGTGCCTCTCTGTTCCTTGGGGCGCCCTTCGACAATGGCAACGTACCTTTTCTTTATTTCTCGATTCTCGAATAAGTGTTGCATCGCCTGGTGTGTCTCTTTGTCTTTTGCGATTACGACGATGCCTGATGTTGCCATGTCCAGTCGGTGGACGTATCCAGGTCCTTCAATGTTGCGGATCGCGCATACTTGCGTCATCAGTGTCTCTTGAGTGGGGACGTCGCTTACCGTCATCAGCCCGTATGGTTTGTCAACAATCAGCAACCATTCGTCCTCATAAAGTATTTTTAATGGTCTTCCCACTGCCGACTTTTCCAACGGATTGGCTTCAATGTCCATGCCCCGCATCATTCGACTTAATAATGGTCCGCACTTCTGATTGCAAGCGGGGTAGAATTGTCCCTCAATTCTGATTTCCCCTTTGGGTGAAGTGCCCATCCAGAACTCAGCCATACTTATAGGTTTATATTTATGGGCGAATGCGTAGTTTAGTAATTTAGGTGCTGCGCATTCGCCCGTACCTGATGGTGGTACGCTTTTCCCCGCAAACTGGAATATATCCCAAACGCTAAGGAGTGCCCCGTCGGCGCAATGTGCTTTCATGCGGCTGAATAGCCATCGTTGAAGGACGTTTGAGCGCCTCTTCCGTTCTGTTTTTAACGCTTCCGTTTCTGTCTCATATTTGGCTATCGAGTCTCTTAAAGCAGAAAGTTCTTCGTCCAACCTCGCTGCTGTTCGTTTTATCTCTGCTTTCTCAAATTGGCTTTGTCTGTCAAGCTCGTCTTTCATCTCGGGGTGTTCTGTGCGCAACTTTTTTCGTTCCTGCCTATGCTCCGCATATCTCTTTTTCAGTTCGCTAATAGTCAGCGCGCTTTCTGCTACCTTCTCCGTGATTGCTTTTTTCTGCTCTACATATCTGTTGTCGTTTTCTCGTTGAGATATTGCTCTATTTAGTTCGGATATGGAAGCCTCCTCCGTCTTGAAAACACCATCCTGTTGCTCATAATCCAACATTGGCGGGACGAACCATTTCTGATGACTTCTCCCTCCCAATGTGCCTGAGAATGAGGCGATAAATCCTTGTCGACCTTCCGCGTTTTCACAGACAAGTACGCCGAACATTTTGCCGTTTCTTATGTCTTCTTGCAACTCATCTCTTTCCTCCAATTCCTTTTTCACGATCTCTTTCGCCTCTTGGCATCGCGGGTCTGGGGTGTAGGCAAAAGGGTAGGTGAAAGGTTTGGCTTCCACTTTCTGCCATGTGTCGATTTCGTGAAACGGGTTTTCTCCGTATCCGTTTGTCATTGTTCCGTAATCCATATCGTGACAATGTTAGTGATTTTAACCATATTGGGCAAATGGATGGCACCCGTAGTAATACGTCCGGATTTAAACGTCATAGCGATGAGCGAATGGGTAACTATTGGGGGATGACTGTTTTTTGCCGGTAAATCCACATGCCACAAATATTTAGGTGTCTTCACATGCTACAAGACCTTATTTGATAGGAAATGAGTAATTTTGAAAGCGTTATGCAAGTCGCTTTGGCTCTGCCCACTCCAAAGCATCTTCGGCGGCTCGTGACGTAAAGACACTTACCTACTACACATACACTTACGACTCTTACATGGAAGAGCTGATATTTCTCGACAAGGAGCTTACGCTGTTTCTCAACGGCTTGAATAATCCTTTTTTCGACGCTTTCTTCTACGCCATAACCTCCAAAATAATTTGGGTGCCACTCTACCTTGCTTTGCTGTGGATGATTTTCAGGAAGCAGGGTGGGCGAGGCCTGATGACTGTCGTTGTCGTCGCTTTGGCTGTCCTGGTCGCAGACCAATTGACTTCGGGGCTTATGAAACCATTGTTCGAGAGGTTGCGTCCGTCGCATGACGACGTTCTCCAATATCTTGTGCATACTGTCGATGGCTATCGTGGCGGTCTATATGGTTTTGCCTCGTCTCATGCCGCAAATTGCTTTGCCATTGCGTCTTTCTTCACCCTTGTCGTGCGCCGTTGGTCTCTCTCGATAGCCCTCTCCTTGTGGGCTTTGGCTAATAGCTATGGCAGGGTCTATCAAGGCGTCCATTTCGTTGGCGATATCCTCGTTGGGGCGTTGATTGGCATAATCGTTGGTCGTGTCGTTTATGAGGTTTATCTCCACCTCGTTCTGCATTTCTTTGTCATAACCCACCACAACAAGTGGACACTCAAGAGCGGTTTGGCAAATTCTTTTGGCGAGTTGGGCCCCCGTGTGACAGCATACACGTTCCTTCTGACCGTCGTTATCCTCTGCGTTGTCCTCAATCTCTTTTCATCTTACAATGGAGTTGCTTGTTGATCCAAATTACGCCCCAGGGAAGTTGTTGTGTGACGAGGAGAGTGCCCACTGCGTGAAGGTTATGCGCCATAGGGTAGGGGACACGGTCTACGTGACCAATGGCAATGGTACCCGATATGAGTGCCGTCTCGTTAAGGCAGATCCGCGAGGTTGTGAGCTCGATGTCCTCAAGTCCGAAGAGCAAGAGCCGTCTCGCTGCAATCTTTGGATGGCAGTGGCTCCGACAAAGAATATTGATCGGTTCGAATGGTTTGTCGAGAAAGCCGTGGAGATCGGCGTCAGCCGAATTACTCCAATCCTGTGCGATCATTCTGAGCGCGACAAGGTGCGTGTCGACAGGCTTGAGAAACTTGTGGTCGCGGCAGCAAAACAGTCTCTCAAATACTATCTCCCTCAAGTCGATGAGTTAATGCGCCTGTCGGATCTTATGAAGATGGAGCTTCCGGAACAACGCTTCATTCTTCATTGTGGAGAAGCTCCCAAGCCTCACTTGTTCAATGCGGCGCAGGTGGCGAAAGACACTTTGGTGCTGATCGGTCCAGAGGGCGATTTCTCCGAAAAGGAGATTTCCTCAACGTTGGGCTCCGGATTTATGGAGTGCACTCTTGGCCCCGAACGGTTAAGGACCGAGACGGCCGCTCTCGTAGCAACCAACGTCATATCATTACGCAATCAGGTAGGTTAGTTGTAACACTTTGCTGCACATTGCGTTATAATCAAGAAATAAACCTCTAAATACGATACCGGATGGCATTCTTTGGACTGTTTGGCAAAAAGGAAAATAAGGACGAGCAGGAGAACCTGGATAAGGGACTTGCCCGAACCAAGGAGAGTCTGTTCAAGAAATTGGGCAAGATTATTCTTGGCAAGCATAAGGTGAACGATGACGTACTCGATGAACTTGAGGAGGTGCTTATCACTTCTGATGTCGGTGTGGAGACTACTCTCAAGATAATCAAGCGAATAGAGGAACGAGTCAAGAAGGATGCTTATAGTGGCTCTGCTGAGCTGAACGAGATATTGCGAGAGGAAATCGGCTCTTTGCTCGAAGAGACTGACCGTGAGGGCGGCAAAGACGAGTATGTCGACCATGGCGGCGATCCGTATGTAATAATGGTAGTCGGCATCAATGGTGTCGGCAAGACCACTACAATTGGTAAGTTGGCCAATAGATATAAGAAGGCGGGAAAAAAGGTTGTTCTTGGCGCAGCCGATACGTTCCGTGCCGCTGCAATTGAGCAGTTAGAGGTATGGGCGCAACGTGTTGATGTGCCAATCGTAAAACAACAAATGGGTTCCGATCCTGCATCCGTGGCGTTTGACACTCTATCGTCTGCTAAGGCGCACGGGGCAGATGTCGTCATCATCGATACCGCAGGGCGACTCCATAACAACATCGGTCTAATGAACGAGCTGTCTAAGATTAAGAACGTCATGAAGAAGGTCGTGCCTACCGCTCCAGACGAAGTTCTTCTCGTGCTCGACGGCTCAACGGGTCAAAACGCTTTCGAGCAGGCAAAGCAGTTCACTAAGGCGACCGAGGTGACCTCGCTTGCCATCACCAAGCTCGACGGAACAGCCAAAGGTGGTGTCGTGATCGGTGTGTCAGACCAGTTCAATATTCCTGTCAAGTATATCGGCATCGGTGAAGGAATCGACGATATCCAACTCTTTGACAGACGGTCATTTGTAGAATCTCTTTTCAAGTAAAAGTTTGAAACTTGTAGATGTCATTTCGCTGGGTTGCTCTAAGAACCTGGTGGATAGTGAGCGCCTTATGGCTCAGCTCCGTGCAAACAATATCTCCGTTGCGCACGACTCTGAGAATCCCAAGGGCGAAGTCGCCATTATAAATACTTGTGGTTTCATTGGCGACGCTAAGGAGGAGTCGATAAATACCATCCTCCAGTTTGCAGAGGCTAAGCACCGAGGAAAACTGAAGAAGCTGTACGTCATGGGATGCCTTAGCGAGAGGTATCGTGAGGAATTGACAGAGCAGATTCCTGAGGTCGATAAGTTTTATGGCAAATTCGACTGGAAAGGTATCATTCAAGATTTAGGTGCCACCTATCGTCGCGATTTGATGAGCGAACGCTCTCTCACGACGCCTAAGCACTATGCCTACCTGAAAATTTCCGAGGGTTGCAACCGCAAGTGCAGTTATTGCGCCATTCCTATAATCACAGGTCCTCACACAAGTAGACCTCTTGAGGAAATTGTTGATGAGGTAAAGGCTTTGGCCGCAAATGGCGTGAAAGAGTTGCAAGTTATTGCGCAAGATCTCTCCTCCTATGGAACGGATCTTTACCAACGAAATAGGTTGGCAGAACTGGTCGACGCCATATCGGAAGTTGATGGCATTGAATGGGTAAGGCTCCATTATGCCTATCCTGCTGGTTTCCCGCACGATTTGCTTGATGTCATGGCTCGTAACCCTAAGGTTTGTAAATACCTCGACCTTGCGCTTCAGCACTCGTCAAATAATATGCTTAAACTGATGCGCCGTCATATCACTAAGGAGCAGACTATCGAGCTGCTCGATGAGATACGCGCAAAAGTGCCAGGCATCCACCTCCGCACTACTCTCATTACTGGCCATCCAGGTGAGACAGAGGATGATTTTAATGATCTTATAGAGTTTGTCAAGAGCATGCGGTTCGAGCGACTTGGCGTATTCCCTTATTCCCATGAGGAGGACACTTACGCTTGGAATAACTACGAGGACAATATCCCCGAGGAGGTCAAGCAAGAGCGAGCCGACAAGATAATGGCACTGCAAGAGGGCATAAGTGCTGAGGTCAACGAAGCCAAAGTAGGCAAGGTGATTAAAGTAATAGTGGACCGTAAGGAGGGTGACCATTTTGTCGGTCGTACAGAGTTCGACTCCCCGGAGGTCGATCCTGAAGTCGTTGTCCGAGGAAATGCCAAAGTCGGTGAGTTCTGCATGGTCAAGATTACCGAAGCAGAGGACTACGATCTCGTAGGAGATGTTGTCGCCTAAGCTAATAACTCGACACCAATAATGGCAAAGCAAGATTGGAAAGATAGGTTAGGCGTGGTCTTCTCGACCAATGCCGATTATGAATATACTCGTGACGAAGAGCCAGAGCAAGATACTTTGCCGCCTGAGAAGCAGAACATCCGCGTCTTGCTGGATAAGAAGCAAAGGGCAGGCAAGATGGTGACGCTTGTGACCGGTTTTATTGGCACGGAAGACGACCTGAAAGAGCTTGGTAGAAAGCTTAAACAAGCGTGTGGCGTCGGCGGAAGTGTCAAAAACGGAGAGATTCTTGTGCAAGGTGACTTCCGCACCCGTGTTGCGGAGAGGCTTAAAGCCGATGGCTACAAGGTAAAAGTTATATAGAGATCATGTTACCATTGGCGGAAAGAATGCGTCCTACCTCACTGGACGATTATGTTGGGCAACGGCATCTTGTTGGTCAAGGTGCTGTCTTGCGCAAGATGATTGACAGTGGCAATGTGTCCTCAATCATACTTTGGGGACCGCCAGGTGTCGGCAAGACAACTTTAGCCAAGATAATATCCCATCAACTCGCAAGACCGTTCTTCACCCTGTCTGCTATTAGTTCTGGAGTAAAAGACGTGCGCGATGTCATTGAAAAGGCCAAGCAAAGCAGGTTTTTCAATCCCGACGCTCCGATACTCTTCATCGACGAGATACACAGATTTAGCAAAAGCCAGCAAGATAGCCTGTTGTCCGCTGTTGAAGAAGGTGTTGTCACGCTTATCGGAGCAACGACGGAGAACCCTTCGTTCGAGGTAATATCGCCATTGCTCTCGCGCTGCCAAGTATACGTTTTAAAGTCTCTTGAGCAAGAGGATCTTATGGCGTTGTATCATCGCGTCATGGCTACCGACGAGGTGCTCTCGAAGCTCAGTATACGACTTGCTGAAGATGCCGCACTGGTGCGTTTCTCCGGAGGCGACGCAAGAAAGTTCTTGAATATCCTCGAACTTGTTGTGAACTCGCAAGAGGGAGCCGACGAGATTATCATAGATGACAAGAAGGTGGTGGACCTCTTGCAGCAGACGTCAGCGACGTATGACAAGAAAGGCGAGATGCACTATGATATCATCTCCGCTTTCATAAAATCAATACGTGGCTCCGACCCCGATGCTGCCGTCTACTGGTTGGCAAGGATGATTGAGGGAGGCGAGGATCCTAAGTTTATCGCTCGTAGGTTGATAATTTCCGCTTCCGAAGACATTGGACTCGCCAACCCTAACGCATTGCTGATGGCCAATCAGGCTTTCGACGCAGTGAATAAGATCGGATGGCCAGAAGGTCGCATCATTTTGTCGGAAGCTACGATATATCTGGCCACGTCCCCCAAGAGCAATGCCGCTTACAATGCCATAAATTCGGCTTTGCAGTGCGTCAGGTCAACAGGCGATCTGCCTGTCCCCTTGCACCTTCGTAATGCGCCTACTAAGCTGATGTCCAGCCTCAATTATGGTCGTGATTATAAATACGCCCATGACTATCCCGGGCATTTTGTTGAGCAGCAATATCTGCCGGACGCTCTCGCCACGACACGTTTCTATTTTCCTCAGCCTAATGCGGCAGAGGATAGGATCGCAGAGCGCATGAAATCGTTATGGGGTGACAAGAAATAGGTTCAAACACAATAAATTACAGACAACAATAAATAATTAGGACTGACTATGTCTAACAACATGCGTGGGTATTTATATGCCGCGGTGTCTTCTTCGAGTTATGGTATAAATGCTTTTGCTCCACTTCTTTATGCTGCCGGCATAACCACTGGGACTGTGCTTTTCTACCGTTATTTCTTTGCGGTTCTTCTGCTTCTCGCTCTTATGTTTCTCAAAAAAGAGAGCTTCAAACTTACGAAAAAAGAGTTTTGGCTCATTTGCCCCATGGGTCTCTTGTTCGCTTACTCTTCGCTTTCTTTGTTTGAAAGTTATAAGTTCCTCGGAGTGTCGCTGTCCGCCACCGCCTTGTTCGTCTATCCGGCTCTTGTGGCTTTGATTATGTGGATTGCTTACCGAGAGACACCAGGCAAAGTGACGTTATTCGCAATCCCCGTAGTTTTCATCGGCATCGTGCTTTTGGACTGGGAAGGATTGAGGACCGGCACATCCTCACCACTTGGACTGATTATCGTTTTCTCTTCTGCATTGAGCTACGCAATTTACATGGTTGTTGTACAGAAGAGCTGCCTATCCAAGATGTCGTCTACGAAGTTGAGTTTCTACTCGTTGTTATTCGGTATGGTGCTTTTCATTGCGCAGACAAGGTGTTGTACGGAAGTGCAGATGCTCCATGCTCCACTCCAGTGGGTGATTGTCTTGGCGTTGGCTATATTCCCTTCTTTGATTTCATTGGCCGCCATGGCGCAAGCTATACGACTTGTTGGCTCGACAGCCACGGCTGTATTGGGAGCTTTTGAGCCTATAACGTCCGTGCTGATAGGTGTGTGTCTCTTTCATGAACGTCCCGAGCTTATATCTTGGATCGGTATGGTCGTCATCTTGCTGTCTATAACAACAGTTGTGGCTCAGAATAGAATCATGAGCTATGGAGGCAGAATTGTGGGTTACGTTAAGGGCAAAATAGGAGTAGCTAAAGGAAAATAAGTAGCGAAAGAATAAAAATAATGCCGTTTGGTCTGATGTTAACTTGTTGATAATTACAGACTAAACGGCATTATTGTTTTATTACGGCACTGATGGCTGTGAAAATTTTCTACTGCAAGTCTTGCAATGTCAAAAAATCCACCTAAATTTGCACTCGCAATCAGGAAATGAGAGCAATCTCAAGACGGCTTGCAAAGCTCTTTAAATATTGAAACTTGTCTTCGGGAATTATCCAAATGGTGGGGTAGTTCAGTTGGTTAGAATACATGCCTGTCACGCATGGGGTCGCGAG
>CAVEKX010000025.1:0-13936 GCA_963616565.1 Clostridium sp. CAG:343 | reverse complement strand
ATCTGGCACCGGCTGGTCCTACGACTCCTCTACCAACACCCTCACGCTCAGTGGCAGCAATGTCGACTGGGGTACCATAAAGAATTTCAAGGGATCCACAAAGTATGTCCTCTTCGCGGACGACTACTCCGTCACTTCCATTCCCGATGAGGCTTTTAAAGGATTTTCCCAACTGAATAAGATCACAATACCCTCCGTCGTAACTTCTATCGGTAAAAGTGCCTTCAATAGTTGTACGTCTCTTTACTCGGTCTCCTTCCCCGAGGGGCTCAAGTCGATAGGCCAAGATGCTTTTTTCTATTGCAGCTCTATCTACTCTGTAGTTCTCCCCAACAGTCTTACGTCGATGGATGCGAGTGTTTTCAGCTATTGTTCCCAACTTCGCTCGGTCTCTATCCCCTCGAGTCTCACTTCGTTAAGCTATTATTCTTTCGCCCATTGCGTCAACCTTTCTTCTGTCACCATCCCATCGAGTATCACGTCTATAGGCGATTGGGCTTTCTACGACTGCCCCGCCCTTGCCTCTGTCAAAATCCTTTCCGACGGAACTTCAGACAATAAGCACTTTATCTATCTCGGTAGCGAATCTGACAAGAATGCTACAGGGTCCAAAGTATTCAATCAAAATCAGTCAACCCTCATCTACGATCCCACCAATACTTGGATCGGCGACGATGATACGCAAAATCTCCGTTACTACTTCAACAAATTTAGTTTCCAGGGCACCGGCTGGTCTTACAACTCCTCCACCAACACCCTCACGCTCAGTGGCAGCAATGTCGACTGGAACGCCATAAAATATTTCTCCTCAACAACCGAGAAGGTCGCCTTTGCGAAAAACTATTCCGTCAGCTCCATCCCCAATGGGGCATTTAAGGGATTTTCTAAACTGGCAGCCATTGACATCTCAAGCGCTGTGACATCCATCGGTAATTCTGCCTTCTATGGTTGCACCTCTCTTGCCTCTGTCTCTTTCCCGACAAGTCTCATCTCTATAGACATGGCTGCTTTCGACGGTTGCACCTCTCTTACCTCTATCTCCCTCCCCGATGGTCTCCAATCAGTAGGCACGGGTGCGTTCTATGGATGTACCTCCCTCTCCTCCGTCATTCTCCCCGCAACCCTTACCTCTTTGGGCACAACTACTTTTGCCGGCTGCACCTCCCTAAATTCCGTCGAAATACTCTCCAACGGTACGTCCGACAATAAGCAAGTCATTTATCTTGGTGGCAGCACAGACAAGACTTCAACAGGAACCCAAGTCTTCCCGCCCAACCAAGCCACCCTCACCTACGACCCCAACACCACGTGGATCGGCGACGACAACACCCAGAACCTCCGCTACTACTTCAACGATTTCATCTCCAAAGGAACAGGCTGGTCATATGATTATGAGACCAACACCCTCACGCTCAGTGGCAGCAATGTCGACTGGTCTGGCATAAAATATTTCTCCTCAACCACCGAGAATGTCATCTTTGCCGATGACTATTCCGTCAACCCTATACCCGATGAAGCGTTTGATAGATTTTCCAAACTGACAGCCATCGACATCCCCAATGTTGTGACCTCAATTGGAAATTATGCTTTCAGCGGCTGTTCCACCCTCGCCTCCGTCTCCCTCCACGAAGGTCTCACGTCAATAGGAGATTATGCGTTCGCCAACTGCACCGACCTCTCATCCATCACTCTTCCCTCTGGTTTTACGTCTATTGGGGATTGTGCGTTTGAAAACTGCACCTCCATCACCTCCATCTCCCTCCCCGAAAGTCTCACGTCAATAGGAGATTGGACTTTCGCCAACTGCGCCTCTCTCGCCTCCATCACCCTCCCCGATGGTCTTACCTCATTAGGAGAATGTGCATTCAATTATTGTACCTCCCTCTCCTCCGTCACACTCCCTGAAGACCTCACGTCAATTGGAGGATTTGCTTTCTATGGCTGCACCTCCCTCGCCTCCATCTCCATCCCCGAAGGTCTCACGTCGATTGGTGATGGTGCTTTCGCTGACTGCACCTCCCTCACTTCCATCACTCTCCCTGCAAGTCTCACGTCAATAGGCGTAGAGGCGTTCAAAGGCTGCACCTCCCTAAATTCCGTCGAAATCCTCTCCGACGACACGTCCGACAATAAGCACGTCATCTATCTTGGTGATGGCGCAGACAAGACCTCAACAGGCGACGAAGTCTTCCCCCTCCACCAAGCCACCCTCATCTACAATCCCAACACCACTTGGATCGGCGACGACGACACCCAGAACCTCCGTTACTACTTCAACAAGTTCCTCTCCAAGGGAACAGGCTGGTCATATGATTATGCTTCCAACACCCTCACCCTCAGTGGCGACGAGGTCGACTGGGACGCCATAAAAACGTTCTCATCAACCACCGAGAAGGTCGTCTTTGTCGATGACTATGCCGTCAACCCTATACCCCATGAAGCGTTTGATGGATTTTCCAAACTGACTGCCATTGACATTCCGGATGTTGTGACTACTATCGGAGGATTTGCTTTCTATGGCTGCACCTCCCTCGCCTCCATCTCCCTCCCCGAAGGTCTCACGTCGATTGGGGATTGTGCGTTCTATGGTTGCTCCTCTCTCGCCTCCGTCACCCTTCCCGCAAGTCTCACCTCATTAGGCGCAGCTGTGTTTGCCCAATGCTCCGCTCTCACCTCCGTCACCCTCCCCGATGGCCTCGCGTCAATACAAAGCGCTGCGTTCTATGGCTGCACCTCCATCGTCTCCATCTCCCTCCCCGAAGGTCTCACGTCGATTGGCGATGGTGCGTTCTATGGCTGCACCTCCCTCTCCGCCGTCACCCTCCCCGCAACCCTCACGTCAATTGGCGAAATGGCGTTCTACGAGTGCACCGCCCTAATTTCCGTCGAAATCCTCTCCAGCGGCACCTCCGACGACCAGCACGTCATCTATCTTGGCGACAGCGCAGACAAGACCGCCACAGGCGGTGACGAAGTCTTCCCCCTCCACCAAGCCACCCTCACCTACGACCCCAACACCACGTGGATTGGCGACGACGACACCCAGAACCTCCGTTACTACTTCAACAAGTTCTCCGTCCCGACCTCCATCCACTCCAATACCATCTCCAACTCCGCTCCCCGATATTACGACCTTAGCGGACGCCCCATCAACCCAACCACCCACAAGGGCATCGCTGTCAAGCTCCAAGATGGTCACTCTTCCCTGATCTCCATCAAGTAGCACATTCCTCACAATACTGAAACGCCCGAGAGCCCCACAACTCTCGGGCGTTTCTACTTCCTTTTCTCCCCATTTTTTCGTATCTTTACCTAAACAATAAAGATACCCAATGTCCTCATCTTCCAACCCTCGCCTCCCTCTCAACATCGTCGCCATATTCAGCATCGTCGGATGCGTCATCGGCATATTCTATGGTCTGTGCCTCAACTACATCCAGACTCTCTCTCACGCCGAGGTCGAGCAGATCGTCGCCGCACAAGGTCTGGCGCAGGGCGAGGAGGTCGTCGGCAGTATCTTCGAGCTCAGCAGGATTGGCAATTTCTACGCCCTCTTCAACGTCCTCGAGATCGTCGCTCTCGTCATCATTCTTTTCGGCAAACGTGCTGGCTTCCATGTCTATGCCGCGGCACAACTGGGCTTCGTCGGCCTCATGGTCATGATTTTCGGCGTCGTCGGGTCTGTCACCTACATCCTTTGGTGCATCCTCTGGTGCTATATCTACTGGGTTCTCATCCAAAACGCTAACCGCAAGGAAGCCTGATTCCAACGCCCTTCTCCCCACTCCTATGCGCGCCTTTCGCCTCCTCGCGCTCCTCTTCGCCCTCTTGGTGCCATCGCTCGCCAATGCCCAGTTCTACTCTACTGGCGCCGACCCCCTGTCCCTCCATTGGTCAAGGCTCAACCGCCCTCTCTGGTCTATCGATGCCGATACCGCTGCGAGCCAATGGGCAACCCTCATCGACGCCAATCTCGATTCCGTCGCGCCACTCCTCTATGCCGATTTTCCCGCGACACTCCGACGCCGCCACGTCAATGTTGTAGTCCATTCCGCCGCTGCATATTCCAATGGTCTCGTCTCGTGGGCGCCCAAGCGTCTCGAAGCCTATGCCTACGATACCGGTGCCGACGACTGCGTCCCTTGGGTCTCGCACCTCCTAACCCACGAATATCGCCACGTCCTCCAGACGCAGACCACCATCTCGGGCTTCTCTCGCTTCCTCTATGGTCTCTTCGGTCAGCAGTCCGTAGGGCTCATAGCCGGTCTCTTCGTCCCCAAGTGGGCTTTAGAGGGCGATGCCGTATGGGCCGAGACGCAATACACCCCTGGCGGTCGAGGACGCAACGCTCTCTTTCTCCAACAAACCCGTGCCCTCGTGGTCGATGGGCGCACGCCCTCCTATTCGCGAGCATATTTCGGCTCCTACGCCCGGCGCATGCCAGACTATTACCACCTCGGCTACCACCTCGTCTCGCAGGTCTCCGACTCCCTCTCCAATGCCGTTTGGGGCAATGCGCTCGACCGCACGGGTCGCCTCCCTTTTACTTTCGTCCCTTTCCATCGCTCGCTTCGTAAGCAGACGGGTTACCGCCCAATGGCTCTCTACCGAAAGGCCATGTCCGACGCCAAGGCGAAATGGATTTCCGAGTTCTCCTCCCGCCACGACACGCCCTCCATTCCGCTATGGTCGTCAAGCAACGACTACGAGGAGTTCCTCTTCGCCCAACCTTGCCACGGTGGGTGGGTCGCCTACTCTGAGTCGCCATCCGACATCCCACATTTCTCCGTCCGAGACTCCCTTGGCAACGAGCTTAGGCGTATTGTCCCATATCTCCGCAACGAGGAACTCTTCACCGTCCATGGCGACACCATCGTCTGGAGCGAGCGCAGGCAGCATTGCCGATGGTCCAACGCCTCCGAGAATTGTCTCATGGCGGCGTCCCTCTCTTCGGGCAAGTCGCGTCGCCTGACGTCCAGAGCCAACTACCACTCCCCCTCCTTCTCCCCCGATGGTCTCCTTTTAGCTGCCGTCCTCTCAGCTCCCAATCTCTCCCACTCCTTGACGCTTCTCGATTCCGATGGCTCTCCCGTCCGCTCTCTCCTCACGCTCCCCGTCGGATGGCAGATGCCCGAGGTCACATGGCTCGCGCCCAATGCTCTCGCCGCCATCGTCCTATGCCCCGAGGGCAAGGGTGTCATGATGGTCTCGACCGAGTCGTCCGATGCCGTTTGGCTTCTGCCCCCTGCTTTCCGCAACATCCGCGATTTGGCTTCTGCACCCGCAGGTCTCCTCTTTTTCTCCATGGATTCATGCGGCTATTCTGATGTATATTCTCTCCGCCTTGCCGATGGTGCCGTCTCGCGTCGCTTCACGTCACGCCACGGTGTCCGCGCCCCCCATCCTGTTGATGAAACCCATATCTCCGTAAGCTCTTATAGCTCAACAGGCTACGCTCCCCTTATAGGTCTCATGGAAGATTCCCTTTGCGCCCGAGCCTCTTATCGCCCCGTCGCCCTCCCTGCCGACACGATGTCGCTCGACGGATTCCGTCGTATAGGTCCCATGCGCGTAAATCTTCTCCCCAATGTCCATAGCTGGGGTCCCGTCGTTGTCGATGCCAATAGTGCCACAATTTCCCCGGGCCTCAGCGTCTCAAGCCAGAATACCCACGGCACCACGTGGTTCCAGGCGGGTCTCAATTTCGGGGGCGATGATGATGAGATCATTTTCGCCTCAGCCACGTGGGATTGGCTCTGGCCACGTTTCTCTTTCTCGGGACATTGGGGACATACAGATTATCTCTATCAGCAAACTTATAAGGTCAAGGAGGTCGGCAAACCCGATGGGGTAGGGGAGTACATCGCCACGGTCACCGTCGATGGTCGTGCCCATAATTCCGATTTCACAGTCTCATCGTCGCTCCCACTCACGCGCAATGGCGGTCAATGGCTCCGAGCCATAACGCCGAGCGTCTCTTTCCGACGTCAGAAGACGACGGGCGTCAACCGCCATATCGTCAAAGTCCCGACCGACGGTCGCGACCCCATCGTCTATGACAGCCCCACGCCCGACAACCGCTATTTCTGCACCACATTCGCCATCTCGGCCCACCTCCTCCGCCGTACAGCCGAGCGTGATGTCGGCTGCCGCGCGGGTGCCGCTCTCAACGTCATTTTCGATGCCGCACCCTACGAGAATGACTACGGATGCCTCCTCTACGCCAATCTCCGAACCTACTTCCCTGGTTTCGCCCAACACCATCAGTTCTCCCTCACCCTCGCCGCCCAACGCCACTTCCCCGGCAGCGTCGTCTCCTCACAGTCCGGTGGCTACTCCTATCGACGCATGATAGCCGACCGCATCCCTGCCCCCTATGGCCTCACGCGCCGCAGTGCGCTCTCCTCCGCCCTCTTCCGCGCAGCCTACCACCTCCCACTCTTCAACCCCGATTGGCAGATCGGCCCCGTCGCCTACCTCAAGCGCATAAATCTGCGCCTCATCGGAGACTATGGCATAGACCGCCTCTGGAACGGCACCTCCGCCTACGCCACAGCCGACCGCTGGACCGCCTCCGCCGAGCTGTGGGCCGAGTCCCGCCTCTTCCTCCTCCCTTACCCCGTAAATTTCGGTCTCCGCACCTCCTTCCTCCCCTCCACTTCCACCATCACCTCTTCTCTCCTCTTCAGCGTCTCCTTCAACTGATAGACATAAAAAAACAGCTGACCAGTCGTTACCGACCAGCCAGCTGTCTCTATCTAAAGGAGTAAAATTGTCTCTTATTCGTTGCCGCCCGTGGGAGCCGACGGCTGACCACCTTCGGGACGCGGTCCGCGACGATGCCCCCCGTTATGGTGGTTGTGACGCTTCTGTTGCCCGTCACCTTGCTGCCGTTGTTGGCGTGCCGTGGCGTCGCCCTCCCCTTGTGGGCGAGGTTTGCGAGGCCCGCGGTTGCCGCCGCGCTGCTCACCGCCGTTGGTGGGACGGTGACCGCCATTGCGGTTGCCCGTGTTGCCACCCCTGCGGTTTCCACCCTGAGGACCATGTCCACCACCGCGGACGCGGGTGTTAGGGTCATACTTCGGCTGCTCGCCAAGACCCTCGGGCAGTGGCAGCTTCTCCACGCTCTGCTCAATCAGCTTCTCTATGCGACCGAAAGAGTACATCTCGTCCGGCACGATGAGGGTGAAAGCCTCGCCCTTGCTCTGCGCGCGTGCCGTGCGCCCGATGCGGTGCACGTAGTCCTCAGCGTCGCGAGGCACGTCGAAGTTGATGACGACGTCCACGTCCGGGATGTCTATGCCGCGGGCAATGATGTCCGTCGCCACCAATACCTCTATGTTGCGGTTGCGGAATTGGCGCAACACTTCTTCGCGCTCCGTCTGCTCAAGGTCGGAATGTATGACGCCCGCGCTGAATCCTCTCCGCTTGAGCGTATGACCAAGCTCCTTGACGCTCTGCTTGCGCGAGCCGAAGATGATGATGCTCATACCCTTATGCGCTTGCAAGATGTCGATGACAAGCGCGCCCTTCTGAGTCTCATAGACAGGGTAGGCGGCCTGGCGGATGCCCTCCGCAGGCTTGGCAATGGCTATTGAGATCTCCGCGGGGTCGCGGAGTATCGTCTTGGCAAGGTCGCGGATCTTCGGGGGCATCGTCGCCGAGAACATCAACGTCTGGCGCGTCTCGACGGGCAACAGCTTGACAACCTGCATGATGTCGTCATAAAAACCCATGTCCAGCATGCGGTCTGCCTCGTCAAGCACAAGGTGGCGCACCTTGCTGAAGTCGACATACCCCATGCTGATATGCTGGAGCATGCGACCCGGCGTGGCTATGACGATGTCCGCACCCTCGCTCAACGCTGTGCGCTGACGGCTCCACTCGCCACTGTCGCTGCCGCCATAGATGGCCGTCGATGAGACGCTCACGAAGTAGCCGAAGCCGCTCATCTGCTGGTCTATCTGGATGGCAAGCTCGCGGGTCGGGACGAGGATTATCGTGTCGACGCCGTCGTTCGGGTTGCGGACGATGTCGTCTATTATCGGCAGCAGGTAGGCCGCCGTCTTGCCTGTGCCGGTCTGTGCGCAGGCAATGAGGTCGCGACCCTCCATGATTACGGGGATCGCCTGCTCTTGTATCGGGGTCGGCTCGCTGAATCGCATGGCGTCCAGGCTATCCAGCAGCTCGTCGGTAAAGTCGAGGTCGTAGAATGTCATTCTCCTAATATACTTTTAGCACCAGTCCTTTAAGGTACTCGCCTTCAGGGTGGTAGATGTTGATAGGGTGGTCGGCTGGCTGCGTCAGCTGGTGGAGGATGGCCACTCTGCGGTGTGCCATCGTGGCTGCCGTGAAGACCATCGTGCGGAACTCCTCTTTGCTCACAACTTGCGAGCACGAGAAGGTGAACAAGATGCCGCCCGGCTCGATAATCTCCATAGCCTTGGCGTTCAACCTGCGGTAGCCCTTCAGCGCGTTGCGAAGAACGCTGACGTGCTTGGCGAACGCTGGAGGGTCAAGCACCATGAGATCATATTTCTGCGTTGCGTGCTCCATATAGTGGAATGCGTCTTCGGCGAATGCCTCATGGCGTGGGTCTGCGCCGAAGTTGCGCTCCACGTTCTGGCGCGTAAGCTCTATGGCGCGCTCCGAGCTGTCGACGGAGTGTACAAGCTCCGCGCCGCCTCGCAATGCGAAGAGCGAGAATCCGCCTGTGTAGCAGAACATGTTGCATACTCTCTTGCCGCGGCTGTATCGCTCCAAGAGGGCGCGGTTCTCGCGCTGGTCTACGAAGAAGCCCGTCTTCTGGCCCTTCTCCCAGTCGGGCGTGAAGAACATGCCGTTCTCCTTCGCCTCTTTCTTGTCTGCGTGACCCCACACGTAGCTGTTGATGGGGTTCAGTCCCGCCTTGAAAGGCAGCGTGCCCTCGCTCTTGTTATATATGGCCGTCAGCTTCTCGCCCATGACGTCGCGCAACGACTCCTCGATAAGGGCGCGGTCGCACCACATGCCGACAGAGTGCATCTGGACGACGGCCGTAGTGTCATACACGTCGACAACGAGTCCTGGCAGACAGTCGCCCTCGCCGAAGACCAGGCGGTAGGCCGTCGTGTCGGGGTTGCCGACAAGTCCCGCGTCGCGGCGCAACTCATACGCCTGTCTGATCCTGCGTGTGTAAAATTCTTTGTCTATCGCCTCTCCCTCGTCAAATGTCAAGATGCGGACGGCTATCGAGCCTATCTGGTAATGACCGCGTGCCAAAAATTCTCCGTGCGACGATACGATGTCTACTATATCGCCCTCCTCGGCCGGGTCCATACGGGCTATGGCGCCTGAGAATACCCACGGGTGGAAGCGCAAGAGGCTCTGCTCTTTGCCTTGTTTGAGAGTTATCATCTTGATTATTCTGTCTTTTCTGCGTTTTGTTGTGCGTCTTTCTGCCTCTCGGCAATCTGTTTGCGGGCCTCTACGACAGCCGGGCTCTCTGTCACGCCCGCCTCCAATGCCTTATACAGCAACAGCGAGATCCACGAGTCGGTCGACGCGTAGGTCAGCTGTCCGGGGGTCAGCGTCTCGCCCTCCCAGTTCGTCAGCCGCTGCCTCTTCGACACCCTCACGCCAAGCACGTGGGCCGCCATCTTCTTGAGGCTCATGTCCTCAACGCCTTTCGACTGCGCTATGGTCTGCAAGTCTACGAAGCCGCCGGGCGTGAAGCGCGTCAGGCGGCACAGCCCGCGCAGGTCGTCGCGTATCGCCAGACCCGATTTGACAATGTCTGTCCGCTCCAGGAAATGTGCGAGCTCGGGCGTCAAGCCTGTCTTGCAGAGGCGGAAGAGCCACGTCTTCTTGTCGCCCGACAGTTGAAGCAACGCCACTTTGTAGTTGCAGCCGCGCGTGAAGGCTGGGCGCGTCTCTGTGTCGAAACCCAATATCGGGCAACTCCCCATCTCCTCAATGGCGGGGGCTATGTCCTCCACCCTGTCGATGAGCGCAATCTCGCCATCGTACTGACTGAGTGGCAGGAGGTCTATCTCTTCGTTCGTTACTTTCATCTCTTTTGCTTGTTGTCCACCAGCCTCATGCCCGCTTGGCGCAGGAAGTATGGCATTCCGTCTTCTTGGATCGGGGCTGCGTCGCCCTCCGTCTCGTCTTCTTGGTCGTCCTGTCGCGTGGCTGGGGCCTCGTCGCTGAGGTCGTCGCCCGAGTTGAGGGCTTTGTGGATCGCGCCAAGGGCGTTGCACGCCTTTTGTCCCCAATATTCCTTGAATTTCGCCTCGACGACGGACAGTGCGTCGTTCATCACGACGTTGTCGCCGCTGCTATACTGCTCGCAGAAGTTGCGGATGTCCTGGTAGATGTCGGCCATGTCTTCTGATATGCTGGCCGCCACGGGTGTCTCGCTATATTGGAAGTCCTCTTTGAAGGCCGTGAGGTAGTCGTCGTGGCTCGTCAGGCGGTCGTGGACGTTGCGGCGCACAGTCTCGTATGTGTCGTAGTCCACGATCTCGGGCAGGTCGTCGTCCGACATCTGTTCGACGTCGGGCAGCAATGCGCCTTTCATGTAGAGGAGGGGCAACAGGCGGCTCGCCACGCGGAGGTAGTCCTCCTTGCTGTATTTGAGCGCGTTTTCGGCAAAAACGCAATATTCTCTCGCCACGGTGGCGAACTCTATCGCGTTTTTCGAGAAGACCTTTTGGAAGTCTTGCTCTTGTTCGTTCTTGTCGTCGGTGTTCATCTATGGTTTGTTATGCGTCGTCTGTGGTATTTTCTTTTGTGTCCGACGCTTGTCTTGTTGTCAATATTTGTTTGGTCGTCAGGTAGTGCCAACCTCCGTACATGGCTATGCCGCCAACGGCCACGGCTATGAAAAGCGTGCGCGTGTTGCTGTCGCCGATGTTGACGTTGATGAGCCACCCGACAAGTCCGCCAATGGTGCCCATGACGATGCCAGGCGTCGCCATGACTACCGTCTCGCGGTCCATGTGGCTCGTCGAAAGCTCGATGATCGTGGGGTGCAGGAAGGCAAGGAAGAATGTGCTGATGATGAGCAGCCATGTGGAAATCTCTCCCGGGGCTACCGCGCTTGCCACGCTCAAGACGAACACCCCGAGGCTCGCGCCAACCAATATCGCATGAGGCTGGTGCCTGTTGCGTCGTGATACGAATATGCCGACAATGCGGCCGACTATGAAGATTACCAACGTCGTCATGGCCATCTGCCTCGTATATGTGGCAGCCTCCAAGGCTGAGGCGTTGGGTTGCGCTTCCTTCAAGTCGTCGTAGCTCTGAGAGAATATCCCGTGCCAGATGATGGACACTATCATTAGGTACGCCGTCATTGTCAATGTGCCGCGCAAGTATTTCTTGTCAGACAGCAGTCCATGGTTTATGTCCGACAGCTTGTGTGTGTGCGGTCGGTCGGGCGTCATGTCGTTTATCTCTTGAAGTGCCGCTATGACCGCCATTACGCATGCCGCCGCGCCTATCCATATATAAGGCACGGCGATGGTCATGAGGTCGGTGCGCATCGCCGCCTCATAATACAGGCTGTCCAGCTGCGACTGCTCCACGGCTCCGTTGTCGAAGAGGCGCAAGTCCACAAAGTAGGCCATCAAGATGTAGCCCGTCGTGTAGCCAAGCGTCTCGAAGAGTTTGCCTATGAAGAGTCTCGTCAGGCTGCTTCTACGCTTGCCCATGTTGATGGTGACGGCCAATGCCGACGACTCTGTAAGTGCCAAGCCAGCCGACATGAACGCCAGTCCGATGAGGAAGGGCGTCATTGACGAAATCTGCGTGGCGGGAAGGCTGCTGAGCGCGCCGCCCGCAAACATGCAAAGCCCTATCAGCATCGTGGAGCGTAGCCCGAGGCGACGCGAGATGAATGCCGATGGTATGGCGAAAAGGAATGTTATAACGTAAAAGACGGTGCGGCGTGTAGGGGTTGCTGTGGCGTCGTAGGCAAAGACCTTGCTGAAGGCGTGTACCATAGGGATGCTCATCTCGCTGTTGATGCCAAGAAGGGCGAAGCAGCCAAGAGCCAACAGCAGGAGTGTCACGGCGTGCCGACGTCTCATGCCTCGCCCTCCTCTTTTTTCTCGCCCATGTTGACCGCCATCCATGCCATGATTGCCGGTGCCGTGCGCAAAGCCTCCTCGTCGGGGTCGAAGCCTGGCGTGTGGGCTCCCGATGCCGACCCGACGCCAAAGCGGTAGAAGACCGACGGGTAGCGCTGGGTGTAGTAGCCGAAGTCCTCGGCCGTCATGCGGAGTGGCATGTCCTCGACGTTTGCCTCGCCAATGAGGTCGGCAGTCAAGGCGCGGGCGCGGGCTGTGAGGGCGGGGTCGTTGCATACGCTCGGGTAGCCGTGGCGTATCTCCACTTCGGCGCGCGCCCCGTAGGCCTGGGCTATGCCGTCCGCCACGGCGACGATGCGCTCTTTCATCCGAGCGCGCCACTTCTCGTCCATCGTGCGCATCGTGCCTGCCATATATACTGTGTCGGGAATCACGTTCGTCGCCCCGTCGGCCTCGAACTTGCCAAACGACAGCACCATCGGGATTGTCGCCGGTACTTCGCGAGCCACGAGGTGCTGCATCGCCACGACGGTCTCGCAACCTATCAAGACGTTGTCGGTCAGCAGGTGTGGCATGCCGCCATGACCGCCGCGCCCGTGGATGTGGATGTGGATCTCGTCACCCGAAGCCATATATGTCCCAGCACGGAATCCCGCATGGCCTGTCGGCATCTCGGCGAGTACGTGTGCGCCGATGACGACCTCTGGCTCGAAGCCGAACGCACTGAGCGCGCCCTCTTTAAGCATCAGGCTCGCTCCGCCTGGCCAGCTCTCTTCGCCCGGTTGGAATATCAGTATGTATCGTCCTGCTATCTCCGCGCGATGCTCGTTGAGTATCTGCGCCACGGTGAGCAACGATGCCGTGTGCATGTCGTGTCCGCAGGCGTGCATGACGCCCTCGTTGACCGACCGCACAATGTGGTCGGCTGCCTCGGTTATGGGCAGGGCGTCCATGTCGGCGCGCAACGCTATGGTGCGCCCGGGGCGTCCTCCCTCAATGAGGGCCACCGTGCCGGCGCCCGTCGCAAATCCTGTCTTTATGGCGATGCCCATGCTGCGCAGGCGGTCTGCCACGTAGGCGCCTGTCTTCTCCTCTTTAAACGAGAGTTCGGGGTTCGTGTGCAGGTGGCGACGCGTGGCCACCGTCTGACCAAATAGCGCGTCCGCTGCCGCTGTTATGGTGTCTTTGCTGAGCATTTAGTCGGGTTGTCTGTCGTCTGCTTCCGGTTATTCGGCAAGCAATTGTATTGGTTGTCTGACAGATGAATGGCAAATGTAGTAAAACGTGGCGAAAAGAGCAACCATGGGCGTTTGACAACCCCCTATGGGTGATACACTTACGTCAAAGGGTGGCGTTTTTGACATTTGATGACAAAAGGGAGTTCCGCACTTTGAGCTGTGATTTTTAATGAGATAGGCTGATTTTGTAGGGGGCTTGGGGCCTCTAAGTCTGTGCGTGAATGGTATATGACCCTTTTTTTTCATGCCTCGTTTCGTTTTTTGCGCTCGTTATGCATTATGCAGTCAGATATGCGGCGTTCGCCAGCGTTTATGCAATTTTGACACGTTTTTATGCTGTATTTTTATTCGCATACTATATTCGTTCCTTTTGCGGACTGTAAGCAAATACCGCTTTTGTGGTAGATTTTGTAATCTGCGCATCCAAGGTTTCGTCAAACCTTTAATATTTAGCATTTATTAAGGATGTCTTTTTATGCAACATACTACCTTTGCTGCATAAGAAATCGGTAGGAATATCAGATCTGTTTGCTTCGGGACAAAACGACCGCACGTTGCCTCATTAATTAGGTCGTTTTAGTATCACCATCACACTAACCCACAAAATAAGAACCTCCGAAGCAT
>CAVEKX010000024.1:0-21839 GCA_963616565.1 Clostridium sp. CAG:343 | reverse complement strand
CTTAAAAGCCAGGGTGCGTTTCCGATCCAATACGGGAAGAAGGAGAGACCGCAGCGTCTTCTTGGGGCTTGCCATCAGACGCATCTGCCGTTTCACTTGAAAGACCCGCCTCATTGTCGTCCTTTTCGATAAGCCAAACAGAGCCATTTTTCTTTTTTATCACATTATACTCCTTGGGCAGATTAGTAAGGACATAGGCGCCTGCGAAAAGAAAGATTAGAAAAGGTAAGAGAGGTAAGAGATGTAGCAGGCAAACGATTAGAAACTCCACAAAGTCACCGCCACTACCGAAAGCCTTATAAAGTTTAGGGCCGAATTTATAGCCGAAACAGCCGATTACGAGGAGGACTCCGACTACAGTACCTATGGGCCCAAAATCTTGCCCACATGTTCTAACAAAGCCACCCAAATAGGTATTCTTAATGATGGCTACGACGATAGCAACCACCGCGACCAAAGACAATGTGGCGAGTATTGACCCGCCCAATACGTTGGCGAGCACAACAGAGACGATAACCCCTACAACAATAAGTGCGATGCCGAGTATTTTTTTGTTACTTCGCTGAGACGCAGCATAGCTCAGAACGCGACTCAAAGAAGAGGTCACAGTTGACTTTACTTGGATTTTTTTATGCCCATCCTTGACGGCAGCAAACAGCTCAGCGTCAGTGCTAACGATAATCATGAGATTAGATTTATTTTGGCTGTAAAAATTGGTGAATATTGTAACGATAAAGACATCCAATTATGCTTTAAGATCAGTCGAAGCTACTTCATGGATTAAAATTACCCTCCCGGATCGTCAAACAACCCTAAACGAGCGGGGTTGGCATGAAATAAGAGAGAGACAGGGTAATCAGGCATAAGCCACATTAAGATGAAGATACTATCTGCACGACACAGCTCTTTGGTAATTTCCCACATGCCTTTGGAACGAAGAGGCAAAAAATCCCGTCAGCATAGCAGGGAGAGCCTTGTCATGCGGACGAGATTTGGATTGGGGAACAAAAAGCAGACGCTTATTGCATGATTAGTGCTTTCACTTTCTCCATCTGACCATTGATGGTCGAGAGTTTGGCTTGGAGGGCATCAAGAGCAGCTTGTGCCTCTTTGGTTTTAGCCTCACGACCAGCCTTGTCATTGAGCACATCTTGGAGTTCCTTTTCGAGCAAGTCAATGCCTTCTGTTTGAATGATGCACTTAACTTCGGCTATGGCTTTATCTTTCATAGACTGGACCCCTTCCAAAATTTTAGCAATTTGGGCATCGGATTCGTCATTCCAACAGAACATGTCTGTGCTAACTTTTACCACAAAATCGACCTGATTTCTCGCCTTATTGACAATTACTTTAGAATCGAAATCATCAATTCGGTCTAACAAATCAGCAGCATCATCAAGAAACTCATTGACACTTTTGATAACAAGTTTATTACAATCATCGCACACTGACTGGATTGCACCTCGAACTTTTTTACCATAGTCTATTTCCGCATGACTCAAGTCTTTTTCATCCTCCTTTGTCGTGCCAACAAAAAAGCGCTTGAATCCGCCTCGTGAATAAATTTCATCTCGCTTTTTGATTGCATCATCTTTGCAATCCTCTACTTGTCGCTGAGCTTTTGTTACGGCATTACGTATTGCAGACTCAACATCATCAGCCATCGAGTCTAATTTCTTGCCCAATCTGCGCTTTGCCCTCTGCAAACCTGACAGTTTCTCTTCAAGCTCGTCGTCAGGCTTAGAGCAATTGATGACAATCTGCCTCTTATCCTCGATAGACTTGGCAAGCTCATCAATCTTACTCTGACCTAAGGCCTTTATCCTGTTTATTGGTTTGCGGATAAGAATTTCAGCCTTTTCTTTCTCAATGACCTCGCGAACGGCAGCGATAAGTTTGTCTATATGACTCTTGGCAAGAAGTTGTCCCTGTCCGTTAGCCTCGAAGATGTCGCAATAGCGGGTGTAAGCAAACTTATATTCTCCACTACGCTCGACCTTCGACATAGGCATTTCTGCCAGCAAAGCCATATTTGCCGACAGAGGAATGGGATGCGTCTTCTTGAGAATATCATTGATATCATCATTCCGCTCATCAAGAGCCGCTTTTTCAAGTTGTTCGACAACATACTTGACAATTTCATCCTCAGTCTCGCCAGTCTCGTAAGGAATATCATACTTATTGATGCCAATGAGCACCCTACCGATGCCACATTGACCGACATTCTTGAAGAGAATACTTCGGTCTGTCGCATCAAACGGACGGCCGGCATAGAGCATAAGGAGCACAACATCAGCCCTACGGAGAAACTCCTTGGTGCGCTCCTCTCGACTGACAATAGGGTCGTTGAAGCCAGGGGTGTCAACAATCTCCACCCCCTTGAGATACTCCTTGGGATAGAAAATCTTAACAGCCTTAGTAATCGAGACAAATTTGCCATCGGCTCCGACATAATCAATCAGATTGTCGAAACTATCAGATTTCGTCTTACCAAGGAAAGACTCAACGGGACCAGGCAGGTTACGAGATTTCTCGACGAGCTCCTGCGCCGACTGAATTTTCGACTTAGTCACCTCATCGACATTCTCGGTACTCTTAGTCGCATTGAGTTTTTGATCGGCCCACTCGTCACGGGTATAAAACTCCGCCTCAATTTTCTTCTCCGCACCATATGTGATAACCGACAACGCAGCCGTCATCGGCGTAGTGGCAGACGGGAGAACGTCGTCCTCGAAGACGAAAGCATTGAGGAAAGTCGACTTACCGCACTTCATTTGACCGATAACGCCAAGAGTGAGCACGTCGTTATCGAGCCTCTTTATTATATCGTCTCCGTCATTTTTATTGAGCCAACCGAAAGAAACAGCCTCCTTTGTAAGATTGGCGACCATTAATTTCTTTCGTTGGAACTCCTCGAATATATTGTTTTGCATCACTTTGTTATTATTGCTTTATCACTTTAACATCCGCACCAGCCCGAGTGAGGACCTCCGCAAGAGCTTCCGCTGTTGTTTTAGACAGTTTATCCAAAACAACAGAGGGAACGCTGTTAACGATTTTATACGCCGCACCTTCCGATAGCCCCGTATTCACAGCAAAAGCTTCAACTACCGCATGACGGTTATGGACTCTTCTCATATATACCGAATATTCATCTGATGAGTTAGACGCATAGCCTGTAAAAGAGGAATAACCCTCTCTCTTCGGGGCAGCGGGAGAAGTGGAGGCACTGTTTTGAGACTTATTCCCATATACATTTTGGGTGCCGTGAGAATAGGAAACGTCGTTCTGCTTTTGAGAATATTCAGCAACCGTCTTACTTATAGGGGGGGTACTGACTATGGGACTTGTTAACTTTTGATATTCTCCGAGCAGTTTCTTGAAGCGTTCTTGGAGACCTTTAGCTTCCTTTAGGTCGGATTTAACATTTTGATGACGCTGTTCACTTTCTTGATTTGCTTCAACATGCTCTTTGAAAATGCCAATATTCTTTTCTTGCATTTCCGTTATCTCTAAGAGATTTTTTAGACTGCCTCTTAAATAATCTCCTTGACGCTCCGAAAGGGTGTAAGTGTCATTAAAGAATCCTGGATCCCAAGACTCTTTAATGATTTGTTCACATGTATCTGCATCTGAAGAGATAATCTCAAAATTACCCGACAAGATTTTCAAATCTTCCTCAACTATTTCAGACAACTTTCTCGAATCTTTATCAGCCTCTTTATGTTCCTCCTGCAGATATTTTACATCAGAAGCAACACCCTCGTCAACGTAGTCCAAAATCCAATCAAACTCTTCATTTTTCTCTATGGCCGAGATTGGATTAATCAGAACCGCCAAGTCGCTCTTAAATCCGAAGCGTATGATGCCTGTCAGACGAATGCCAGCCCGGTTGAAATCGTCTTGCACTTTACGCACAACAGAAGCGACCTCTCCATCACTCTTAGTGTCAGTCTTGTTAATGACAACATAGAGAGGTTTTGACGAACTATACCCTTCCTTAATAACCTTAAGAGAACTCTTATTGACAGTACCAGCATTCACGTCGATGACCCAGAAAAGAGCGTCGCACTCATTAATAACCTCCATGGTGCGACTTGCGTCTGCCGAGTCATTACTATTAAAGCCAGGGGTGTCAAGAATAGAGAATTTATTGAGAGAAGGAAGTCTCTGATACATAATAAAGAACTTGACCAAGTTTGGAAGTCCCTCAATCTTGTCCATAACCTCCTTAGATGCGGAAGCGAAAGTCTCCTTGCTTAAGATTTTCAACTCGTCATCCTTAGTGACGAACAGGAAACGCTCTTTGACTCCCCCAATCACATAGGTTGGCACGGCAGTTGCCGCCTTAGCGCTCGTGTAGAGAAGACCTTTGTCATTCTTGTCACTGACATTCTGACCAAGAAGACGGTTCACGATAGAAGTCTTTCCTGCAGAGAACTCACCCACAAAAGCGATGGATTTCTTTCCACGGAGCCAAGACTTCTTTGTTTGGCAGGCCCATGTGTATAAGTAAGGGTAGAGGTTATGCTCTTCATTTGTTTCCTTACCGGTAAAATGCAGAAGATCACATTTAAAGACCCGTTTTGAGAAGTCAACATAATCGTCTGTCACAAAATCGACAATATCATCAACAATGCGAGACAGACGTGCGACTTCACTTTGCTCGTTATCATTTTCAGACTTAGCATTGAGGATCTCAGAGACAAAATGCATAGACTTTGTGACAGTCTCGACTTCATTTTGAGACTTAGAGAGTTGATTTTCCGCAAAAGACAGAGCTTTCTTAGCCTCCTCAACATCCTTGTCCTTCTCAGAAAGTTTGTCAGCGAGTTCAGCATTGGCAGCCTCCGCCTCCCTACGTTTCTTCTGTTCCTTGTCGAGATCGTCTTCGAGGTCCTCTATATCATCCTCAAGTTGACCAATTTTCTTCTTGAACTTATCTAATTCTTCCATAAAGTTTTACCATTATGATCCAACGTTATTTTGCCTCCCTTTCATAAGCCCTGCAAGCCGCACGACTCTCATTGAGGTCGGCAGTCAGTTGCTCTACCTGCGCACGCAACTTCTTAAGTTCGCGCTTTGCATCATCAAGATCATCCTCCATATCGTCATGCGATTTGTCAAGATCCTTATTTGACGAATGTAGTTTGCGAATCTCCGAGAGGAGGCGATCAATTTCCTCTTGCATCTCCTTGGTGCGATTTCTGAACTTCTCGGCATCATTACAAGCAGTATCTATTTCCTGCTGCTTAGCCTTCAGCTGCTGCTTTGCAGACATGCGCGACAAGCACACACCAGCCACGCAGCCTACTACGAATGCGATAATTGCTGCTATCATACTACCTATTTGATTAGATGAATTTTACAGTTACGCTGATACAATTTCGTTTTTGAGAGACTTCAACTCATTAATGTGGGACTCGAAAGCCGCCTTGTCGGACTCCTTCTGCCTCTTGAGTTGCTCAAGGGCCTCACTTTTTTGCTGGACATGCGCAGAAGCCTCTTGCTGGGCAAGTTGCGATATAGCGTTGACAACCATATTCTTCTGGCTGTTGAGGTGTGAACGGAATTCGGGCATAAGAGAGCCGTCGATGTAATTGCTCACCGCCCTCTGGCGTTGAGGCTTACCCATTCCGAAGATATTCTCGGATATATAGCTCGCTATAGAATCCACGATACCCTTTTCAGAGCCTACCTGCTGCTGAATCGTTCTATCAGCAGACTCAACAATTCGCACACCTTGCTCAAGTTTCCGCAAACGATTTGCCTGATGAGCCATAATGCCTACCTCCGCCACCTCAACAAGGGCAGAAGAGCCAATTGCGGATCCAGCCGCGGCGACACCAGCCGCAGGAGCTAATGCGCCGGCCGTGGCTACGACAGCCGCAGCGGCCGCAACTTTAAGGCCAGTCGCAATGACCCCATCATACTCATGCCCCTCCTTGTTGAGATTCATATTGTAGGATATCGTAGCAGAATCGATAGAAGATAGGTCAATCTCGCGAGCGGAAGCCAAGGCAATCTCGCCATCCTTACCGACCTCCCTCTGAGCCACATTGCGGATTATAGCGCCAACGTTACTACGGAACTGGGACAAGAACAGGGTCGCCATGTTATTGACCGCAGCACACGCATCAGCATCGAAATTGGGGCTCTTGCTTGCGACAATGGCATTCAACCTCGACGACACCTCACTCTCGAACTTGCGCTCCGTCTCACGCGCCGCATCCTCAACATCACCAGAAGCATCGTCAATAAGTCTATTGATAGAATGCTGAAGTTTGCGGAGATCGCTTGCCTGATTACGGATTTGCTCATCAATACCCTTGTCCTCCTTGGCGGCAGCGAGCAACTCATCAATATGGGCAACAAGACGAGACGCCACATTGGCTTGCCTCTCCTCATCAACCTTACGGATTATCTCACCCTTTCGAGACTGCACAGAATTGAGAATATCAATGATGCCATTGACGTCGCCTTTCGTTGCAGAGGTAAAGGCCACATTTTCGATAGGAATCTCACAATTATTTGACCATAGGGCACGAGTTGACTCCATGTCCACCACATTGTCAATATGTGTACCGACAAGATAAATGGGGCGAGCCGTCAGCTTCATATCCTTGACAAAGGAAACAAGCGTATTTGTTAATTGCGCATTCACGTCAACAATCAGTATAATGCCATCCGCATGCGGCATGAAGTCCATCAGAGTCTGCCTGTGACGCGGATCGGGCGAGGAGAGACCCGGAGTGTCAACGAGAACAGTTGAGCTCGGCACCTTTTTTGAAGTATCCCACAAACCAACCACATAAGCATCTGCAAGCTTATCATTCTTAAGTTCCGCAAGGGCGACCTCCTTAGAATTACCCTCCTTGTCAGTCACCACCGCCTTGCATTCCTCAGCGCCAAAATGGATTTCATAGATAGTGGCGGTGGTGGGCTTAGTCGCGGTCTCGAGGGCCTTGCTGTCCGTGAGGGCGTTTATAAGAGTCGTCTTGCCTGAGCTGAACTCGCCCACGAGGGGGAGAATGATGTCGGCCGTAGGTTGATTTTGTCGTTTTTGGATGGCAGACAGCTCAGCTGCCTCTGCCTTGCAGCCTAAACTCTCGGCGATTTCGAGAAGTCGTTGAAGATCTTTCATCTTTGATGAGTACTATTAAGATGTAATCCATACTCCAGTTGGTGAGTAACTGGTGGATGCTGTAATTATCGGGTTTCCCGAGTGTAAAAAAAGGGAGGGGAGGAGAGAAAGGGGAGCAGCCTCGAGTGGTGGGTGATTAGTTCACTTTGGAGGCTCTTTTGTTTTCTCTTGACCAAATATAACCATGCTGCGCATAAACGAGAGTGACGAGCAGGGGTGAGATTTTAGAGAGATGCGATTATTGAGAGGGTGAGCCTGATTTTTAGGCGGGAGGGGCGCAGATTTTCTTCAAACGGGAGGGCTTATGCGCACGCAAAGCAAGGGCTCCCACGCCTCAAATAATTATATTTGTATTGGAGGACATAAGATGAAGATACTACCCATTTTAGCAGCCTTGGCGACCGCAGCAATCGGCACTCAAGGGCGCGCGCAGACGACAATAAGCGACACAGACCAGGCCGCCATCGTAAAAGCCATTGAGCAGGCGGACAACGGAGGCGCAGACAGGGCGGCCGAGACGCTTGAGAAACTCTGCGCAAAATATCCATCCGAAGCGGCCTTGCGCTATGAGTTGGGCTACGCCCAAATGAAAGACTATCGATACGATCGTGCGGCAAAAACATTCCGGAGCCTGAGGGGCGTGGCGGAAATGGGCGCGCTGCCATGGCAGATGGAGGGCAACGCCTTAGACTTGGCAGGTAGACGCGGCGACGCCGTCAGAGTTTATCGTGACGGGCTGAACAGATTTCCCAACTCGGGTGCCCTAATAATGGAACTTGGCACCATAAGGATGCAAGAGGAGGATTACGCCGGCGCCATCGAGATGTACGAGAGAGGCGTGGCGGCAGATCCCGACTATGCGCCCAATTATTACAGGGCAGCGTGGATCCACTTCCACAGCGATGCGCCATGGGACGGCATAGCCTTGGCGGAGCGTTTCATGGCGATGGAGCTGAAAGGCGAGCGCGTGGAAGAGATGAGCCAGATGACGTTCGAGGCATATGCGGCACTAATCCGCATGGCGGTAAAGGAGGACAGGGACGGCACGATTGCCCTGACGGCCATGGAGTTAGGCTTCACCACTCAAAAGGAGGGCGGGGGTATCTCCCTGAGGGTCGTGTGCGGAGTGAAAAAGGCACTTCATGCCACAAGACCCGATGGCGGTGGTGTCGCGGCGAGCGTATGGAATTTTGAGGAGAGGGTGGCTAAAGCAGGTCACTGGGAGGCCTATTGCCGTTGGCTGCTGCGTAAAGGGCGCGAGGACGAGTTCAGCGGCTGGCTGACTCTGCACGAGGATTTGATGGAGAGGTTCGCAGAGTGGATGGGGAGAGAATAAGGGGGGGAGTGGCATGCCCCCCCCCCCCGCGGATATCACTCTCGCATGACCTCTATCGAGCAAAAATCACAAGGTTATCAACTTCACGAGCATGTTGTTGAAACTGTCGTTGGCGCTCTCAAGCATATCCATCATCTGGCTATGTTTCTGCACACTGCATGGGTCATTGGGATTCATGATATTAGTGAGCATCACATTGGTAATGTTATCTATACGATCAGAAATCTTAGTCAACTACAACTTAAGCCTGATTTATCATGACTTGTGAATGATGTAGGCGATTATCGCAACGATTATAAGAATAACACATCCTACGCCTCGAATAACGGATTTACAGCCTTCTGCGGATACTGGATTATGCTTTGCCTCTTCATCAGAGAAAAAGAGTCCAATCAAGTAACAGAATGCAAGAATGACTATAATGACAAGGACAGTCATGGGATTTTTAGAATTTGATTGTTATAATTTTATATTCACAACAGAGGATGGAGCTGTCAACTTAGAAGCAGCCCTTGAAGAGCTTGCCTGAAAAAGGGAACTCCGCGCCAGGTCTAAACAGCCCGCCCACATCCGTCCTTCTATCCACTTGCCTCGACACCCACATCACTCGCTATAAGCGGCGTGGCGACTTGCGAAAAGAGGGACCTCACGCCTTTCCCCATGTGGGAGGCAAGAACAATCAGCCCTCCGCACCTGACTTCACCACCCAAGCTCGGCGCGAGCAGTATGACGTAGCCGCCACCCTGCAACCTCAGATGATAGGCAACCACGCTGTCGGCGGTCTGCGGGCAAGACTTGACGACCACACGGCAGAATCGCGACAAGTCGCTCAACTGCAAACTGTACAGCCTGACCATGTCGAAACAGCATGCGGCAGACTCTTTTACTCTTGACAAGAGTTCGCCAACCAAAGCGTCATCGGCCGCCACACCCGAACCTTGTTCTGCCAACTCCTCCAAATTCTTGGTAATCGCTGACAACAAAGACGACATCAGATCTTGCGGTAATGACATGCTCTGCTTCTTATGATTTCTCGTTTTCCCCACAAAAAACAGAAACAAAAAGCTGCCACAGAAGCAAAAGACATGGAATTTTTCCGCCTTTACGCAAAACTGAAGCCCCCCCCCCACCACTCGCAACCACACCCCCCGCAGAAAACAGAATGCCGTAAAAAGGGGCTCGGAGGCCCTCAATGCCAAGACTGCTGACTTTTATTAATTTTGGAGAGAAAGCAGAAACAACCGACAAAGGAGGCGGCATGACACGCACAAAACAAGAGAGAACCGAAATAATAGCCAAGGTCAGGGATATAAAACTAAAGCACCTGCTGACCTGGACGGCTAAAGATTGGGAGAAAGAGTATGGATATCTGAAAGACGAGATTCAGATCTGGGACTTGATCCAAGAGCATTGCGCCCACCGCTGGCCGGAGGTCGACATAGACAGGATAATGGAGTCGTACGCCCTTTTCGGGCCAGAACATGCCAAAGAGAATGGGCTTCACAGCATCTTGCAATGCGGAAAGCGCAACATCACCGGCGCAAAACTGTCCGAGAAATGCGGAGACAACATCGCTCTGAAATCCCTGATGCGCTACCTTCTCGGGATGGTGGGCAAGGAGGCCGTCGACAAGTCGCTGAGCGTCGGCAAGTGGAAGAAGGCTCTCAGCACCATGGAGAAAGTCGACCCTGCCGTCACATTGTTGCAGTTCGTCTCAGCCGACAGCTCATCGCCCAAATTCATGTTGAAGTACGGCACAACGCCAAGCGACGAGAGCAGCGACTCGCTGACCGAAGACTCCATCAGAAATCTCGAATTAATCATGGGCGGGCTCAAAGGTGGCGACTACCTGTCACACTTCACGCCAATGCGAGACAAGAGGTTCTCCGATATGTTGACCATCTTGAGAGACGGGTGCGTACGCATGGACGTGATAAACTACGTGGCCGGGTGCCTAAAAGACATCCGACTCGGGGCAAGCAGCATAGCCATGAGCCTGGCAAACGCGGAACTCATGGACGACTACGTCAGTCTGGGACTGCCGCCCATCTCATGGTGGAAAGACGACTTCATGAACGACTGGGAAATCAGAGACATGGGCAGCTCAATGCTGATGACTCGTTTCAACAGGAGAAACAAGACGTTCAACAGGTTCGTCTGCATCGTGACAAGAGATGTTGACGGCTCGCTGCTGGCCTACATAGAGAAGCCAGAAATGGCGCAACGACTCTTCGACCGCGAGGATCCCGACGACACCGTGGCATACACCATCCTCAACATCAAAGACCCCGACGGACGTTACTTGGTCGACGTGGGAAACCCGAACATCAAAACGGCCTACATGAGGTTTTCCATCCAGACCACCCACAAAACCATGCGCGGATTCTTAGGCACAGAAGAACTGACGCGACAATATTGCGACCTTAGCGACAAATACGTAGGCTGCATACCCAGTGGAGAGTGCGATTTCCCCACATCTCAGAAAGAGGCGACATACAACAGCAGCTACATCTACCTGCCCTATGAGGAGGAGACAAGCCATACAGAAAACGGCATGGAGCTTTGCGCCACCAAATCGTGGCTGCGCATCCCTTGTGGGCAATCTTATGAGATGCTGCACGAGGGAGAGAGATGCGACCTTATTGGCATAAGGACTGCCGAGCTGCCCGTCCTCCGAACAGTTAAGGGTCGCGACGGCTCCACACGCAACATTTTGCTCTTCGCCCTGAAAAACATAATAGTCGACGTCACCGACGCACTCCACCCGAAGGTTGGCGACGTCATGCCCTACGGAATAATGTTGGTCGACAGCCCGACCGCGGCTTATACGTCGACCACATGGAGCAGGTCTTCAATCGTTGAAGCCCACGTAGAGGGGCGTGACGAGACGGGGCGTCTGGTGGCGAAGGTCACCTACTCCATAACGAGCTGCAAGAGAAAAGAGTATGACACAGAGACCACGGAGGTCGTGGTGCGCGAGTTTGTCCGCGAACCGAGGACGGGGGGACGGAAAGAGGTGTGACGAGCTGGAGGATGGGATTGAAAATCCCCTATCTTTGTGTGATATAAAAGACGCAGCATGGAGCAGGTTAAACTTTTGCCATACGGGATCTCGGATTTCACACAACTCAGGAGACAGAACAAGTACTACGTCGACAAGACGATGTACATCCCCACGCTTGAGACACGTGGGAACTTCCTGTTTTTCATTCGCCCGAGAAGATTTGGGAAAAGTCTGTTTCTCAACATGCTGTCCACATACTATGACAGCAAAGGAGCAGACCGTTTCCGCGAGCTCTTTGGCGACCTGTGGATAGGCAGCCACCCTACCCCACTTCAGGGAAAGTTCCAGGTTATGCATTTGGACTTCTCTCTAATCACTGGGGATATAGACAACATAGAGGCTCGTTTCAATGATTACATGTCCACAAAACTCGGCAGTTTTTTGGACAAATACTCAGACACATACCCACAAAGGACAATCAATGCGGTCGCCAACGCCTCAAACGCTGCCACGAAACTGAATATCATTGCCGACTTCGCAAAAGAGCACGACACCCAGATTTACCTTATCCTTGACGAGTACGACAACTTTACAAATAACGTGCTCAACGAGAGAGGCGAAGCCGTCTACACAGCCCTCACACACGCAAGCGGATTCTATCGCGACATTTTCAAAATATTCAAAGTCCTCTTCACGCGAATCTTCATGATTGGCGTGAGCCCCGTCACCCTCGACGACCTCACAAGCGGGTTCAACATAGCCTACAACATATCGACAGATTTGGATTTCAACCAGTTGCTGGGCTTTTCGACAGAAGATGTCCGAGAAATGATACGCTACTATGTAGAGGCGGGAATGCTTCCTGCCGATACGGACATAGAGGCGGCATTAGAGTCGATGAGGCCATGGTATGACAATTATTGTTTCTCAGAGAGGGCTATCGAGACCCAGAGCCGCGTGTTCAACAGTGACATGGTGCTTTACTACCTGAACCGGTGGATAGGGGACAAAGTGCCACCTGTTGACATGGTGGACCCGAACACGAGGACCGACTACGGCAAAATGAAAAGGTTGCTCCAACTTGACAGGTTAGACGGAGACCGCAAGGGCGTCGTGCACAGGATAGCGGAGCAAGGGGAGATCGCGGCGCACATCGAGAGCTCATTCCCCGCACGCATGCTCGTCAAGCCCCAGATATTCACAAGCCTTCTTTTCTACTATGGCATGCTGACATACACGCGGATGCGCGGGAGTCAGACAGTTTTGAGCATCCCGAACAACAACGTCCGGAAACAATATTACGAGTACCTGCTTGAGCAGTATGACGAAATAGCCACAGTTGACACTGACGAGTTGAGCAGCAACTTCTACAGCCTCGCATACGAGGGCGAATGGCAGCCCACGCTCCAATATCTCGCTGACGCCTACGCCAAGGTATCGTCAGTCCGCGACGGGATAGAGGGCGAGCGCAACCTTCAGGGCTTCTTTATGGCATACCTCAGCCTCAACAGTTACTACATCTTAGCCCCCGAATTGGAGCTGAGCCATGGTTATTGCGACTTCTTCCTCCTGCCCGACTTGACTCACTACAGTCCATCGCACAGCTACATCATCGAGCTCAAGATGCTGAAGAAAGGCGACTGGACAGAGGATCGAGCCCAGAAGCAGTGGGAAGAGGCCGTGGAGCAGATTAAGCGTTACGCCACGGCGCCGCGCGTAGAAGCCTTGCGGCAAGGGACTGAGCTGCACTTGGTCATTTTGCAATTTGAGGGATGGGAGTTGAAGAGGATGGAGGAGGTTGAGGGGGTGAAGTAATCTATAAAACCACATCCGTTGAGAGATAAAAAATTCCTCGCCGCAATGATTGCGGCGAGGAATTTCTATTTACGTTTTACTCCTTTGGAATGGGGGTGGCGTCTGCTGTAGTCGGGGTGTCAAGATGAGTGACTGATGAGTTATCGAGACTTTCTGTTTTCTCGGGCTCTCCACTCACGGCCTTCTCGATTTTATTCTCCCTCTCTAATCACCTCCCTGCTTCTTAAATTGTGTTAATCATATAAAATAAAGTCATACTACCTATACTTAGTGCTGACTTCTGAACCCACATGATTTTCCGCACACAGCAAACCGCACTCCACCCGAAGGTTGGCGACGTCATGCCCTACGGAATAATGTTGGTCGACAGCCCGACCGCGGCTTACACGTCGACCACATGGAGCCGGTCTTCAATCGTTGAAGCCCACGTAGAGGGGCGTGACGAGACGGGGCGTCTGGAGGCGAAGGTCACCTACTCCATAACGAGCTGCAAGAACGACGGATCAGGCGTGGAGTCCGATGAAGTGACCATACCTGAGTTTGTCAACGAACCAAAGTCGAAGAAGAACCATTAAGTCCCCTCCTCCATACCATTTTCCGCAAATAACGCGACACAAATCAACAGAACAACTCTCGACGCCACTCACACCGTAACACCCAAACGGCGGAAAACGTATATTTGTCTCACAGAAACAAACAAAAACATCACTTCAGGATGAGCAAAATACTTGTAACAGGCGGCACGGGCTTCATCGGATCCCACACCGTCGTCGAGCTACAGCAAGCCGGCTACGACGTCATCATCGTCGACGACCTCTCCAACTCCAAAGCCGAAGTCGTCGACAACATCGAGAAAATCACCGGCAAAAGACCAGACTTCGAGAACTTCGACCTCTCCAACCGCGCCGACGTCCTCAACTTCTTCCTCCGCCACAACGACATCGACGCCGTCATCCACTTCGCAGCCTTCAAAGCCGTAGGCGAGAGCGTCTACAAGCCCCTCGAGTACTACCGCAACAACCTCAACAGCCTGATGAACATCCTCGAAAGCATGAAGTTCACGGGCGTCAAAAACCTCGTCTTCTCATCAAGCTGCACCGTCTACGGCCAGCCCGATAAACTCCCCGTCACCGAGGCCACACCACGCCGACCGGCCGAAAGCCCCTACGGCAACACCAAGACCGTCAACGAAGACATCATCCGCGACTTCTGCCACGCTGAGAAAGACATCAACGGCCTCGCGCTCAGATACTTCAACCCCATAGGCGCGCACCCAAGCTCCCTCATCGGCGAGAGCCCCGTCGGCATCCCCAACAACCTGATCCCCTACATCACCCAGACTGCCGCAGGCCTCCGCAAAGAACTCAGCATCTTCGGCGACGACTACGACACCCCCGACGGCACACCAATCCGCGACTACATCGACGTCGTCGACCTCTCCAAAGCCCACGTCGTAGCCATCCGACGCCTCCTCGAAGGCAAGAACAAGTCCAACTACGAGTTCTTCAACATCGGCACGGGCAAAGGCCTCAGCGTCCTCGAGCTCGTCAACGCCTTCAAAAAAGCCACCGGCGTCAACCTCCCCTACAAGATCGTAGGCCGACGCGCCGGCGACATCGTCAAGATCTGGGCCGACACCACCCTCGCCAACACCGAGCTCGGCTGGAAAGCCGAAGTCCCCATCGAACAGACTCTCCTCAACGCCTGGAACTGGGAAAAACGCTGCCGAGGCATAAAATAGCCCGACAACAACGACAATAAAATCACCCAAGCCCGCCACGACGACCACTACCGCCGAGGCGGGCTTTTAATATTGCCCATCCCCCGAAAAATCCGTATATTTGCTTATCATACAACAATAGCAAAAACCACCACATGTTCTCAGGTATTGTAGAAGACGCAGCCTCCGTCGTCGCCGTCCGACCCGAAGGCTCCAACGTCACCCTCCGACTCAACTGCTCTTTCGGCCACGAACTCAAAATAGACCAAAGCGTCGCACACAACGGCGTATGCCTCACCGTCGTCGCCATCGACGGCGACAACTACGAAGTCACTGCCGTCGAGGAGACCCTCCGACGCAGCAACCTCGGGCTCCTCAAGCCAGGCGACTCCGTCAACGTCGAGCGCAGCATGATAATGAACGGAAGGCTCGACGGACACATCGTCCAAGGCCACGTCGACTGCACTGCCGTCTGCCAAGACGTCCAGCAAGCCGACGGCAGCTGGTACTACACCTTCAAATACGACGTCCCTGCACAACTCGCCCGCAAAGGCTACTTCACCGTCGAGAAAGGCTCCGTTTGCGTCAACGGCGTAAGCCTCACCGTCGTCAACAGCCAGCCCGACGCCTTCTCCGTCGCCATAATCCCCTTCACCCACGACCACACCAACTTCGCCCACATCGCCAAAGGCTCAGTCGTCAACATCGAGTTCGACATCATCGGCAAGTACATCTGCAAAATGAACAGCTTCAAAGACTGACACATGAGACTAAGCCGATGCAAAAACCTCTTCCTCACCGCGATCGCCATCACCGCCCTCTCCCTCGCCACAGGATGCTCCTCCGAAAAAAGCACCTCTAAGCAGACAACCCACAGGGCAGTAACAAGCTCCGCGCAGTCATCCAAGAAGACCAGCAACACCGCCAAGGGCAACACCTCATCCAAGACAACCGCCAAAACCAACAGCGGCAAGACGTCTGCCAAAAAGACGACAGGCAAAACCGAAAAAGGGCAAGCCTCCTACTACGCCGACAAATTCCACGGACGCGCCACGGCCAGCGGCGAGAAATACGACAAGAAAAAACTCACGGGCGCGCACCGGACACTCCCCTTCGGCACCATCGTCCGAGTCACAAACACCGCCAACGGCAAAAGCGTAGACGTCAGGATAAACGACCGAGGTCCCTTCAAAGCAGGGCGCATAGTCGACGTCAGCCGTGCAGCGGCCGAAAAACTCGACATGATAAAAGCCGGCGTCATAAACTGCACCATGGAAGTCATCAGCCAACCCTGACCTTCCGACTAAAAACACTATAACAACTCACCCCCCACCACCTCAAACACCAATGAACGAGCACACTGCAAAAGCGGTTCAAGACGCCAACGGCATGTTCATCGACATCGCCCGATGGCTCCTCAAGATGTGCGGCGTCGACAACACCTCCGAGATCGTCGCCACGCTCATCATGATCATCCTCTCCACCGCCATATCCATCTCTTTCTACTGGATAGCTAAAGCCATCCTTTTCCGCATCGTCAAACCCATCGTCGAGCGGACAACCGTCAAGTGGGACGACTTCATCCTCAACGACCGCGTCCTCAAACGCGCCGCCTTCCTCCCCTCCATCTTCTCCATGATGGCTTTCGGCCTCGCCATGCACACCGACAACTGGCTCAACACCATCTACATGAAGGTCGTCTACCTCTACATGACCTTCAGCATCGGACGCTTCGTCATGGCCATCATCGACGCCGTCTTCGACCTCCTCACTCACAACTACCCGAAGATCAAGTCCCTCAAGAGCATCAAGCAGCTCCTCACCTACGTCATCTTCGTCCTCATCGCCATCGTGATGATTTCCATCGTCATCGACCGCAGCCCCTCCACACTCCTCGCAGGCCTCGGAGCCTCCGCCGCCATCATGTCCCTCGTCTTCAAAGAGACCATACAGAGCCTCGTGTCGGGCATACAGCTCTCCGCCAACAACATGGTCTCCGTCGGCGACTGGATCGTCGTCCCAAAAGCCAGCGCCAACGGCGTGGTCGTCGAGATGAACCTCAACACCGTAAAAATCCGAAACTGGGACAACACCATAACAACCGTCCCGCCCTCCACTCTCCTCAGCGACGCCTTCACCAACTGGAAGGGCATGAGCGAAGGCGCCGGCCGACGACTCAACCGCTCCATCCTCATCGACATGACAACAATCCACTTCATGACCGACGAGGAAGCCCAGCGATTCAAAGAGATGCCCGAACTCTACTACTTCTTCGAACGCCGACAAAACAATGCCGACCAGACAAAAGACGAGCTGACAAACCTCACCCTCTTCCGCGAATACATCCTCGCCTACCTGCTCCGCAACCCGCTCATCCAAGACCCCGACGAGACCACTGGCATGAAAGTCATGGTCCGATACCTTCAACCTACGCAATACGGCCTCCCCGTCGAGATGTACTGCTTCACGAAAACCAAAGTCTGGGTCGAGCACGAGGTCGTAATCTCACAACTCGTTGACCACATGGTAGCATCGCTCGCCATATTCGGGCTCCGCCCCTACCAGGTCGCCAACGGACACACAGCAGCCGTCAACCCCGCACGCCCCGTCTCAACCGAGTTCAAAGCCCTCCCCGAAGCCCCGGCAGCCATCGAGAAAGGAGGCGACGCATGATCCTCGGCTCTGGCTTCGCCCTCATCGGACGTTACTGCCGCTTCATGGCCCTCGTCGCAGGTAAGCCCGAGAAGTGGAACGTCTTCGGCAAAAGGATTCTACAGGAAATCTACAAGCTCGGTGTCGACTCCCTCGGCATCGTCACCATCATCTCCTTCTTCGTCGGAGCAGTCGTCACAATACAGCTCGCCAACAACCTCGACAACCCCTTCATCCCAACATACACCATCGGCTATGCCGCCCGAGAGACCATCGTCCTCGAATTTTCAAGCACCATCGTGTGCCTCATCCTCGCCGGCAAAGTGGGCAGCAACATATCATCCGAGATCGGTACCATGAGGATAACAGAGCAAATAGACGCCCTCGACATCATGGGCATCAACTCCGCCGCCTACCTCGCCGCCCCCAAGGTCATAGCCATGGTCATCAGCGTCCCACTGCTCGTCATGTACAGCATGTGCGTCGGCATCATCGGCGGATGGGTCTCTGGCTTCTCAACGGGAATGGTCCCCTCCGACGACTTCATCCGAGGACTCCACTTCGCCTTCAAGCAATACTACATCTTCTACTCCATCTTCAAAAGCTCACTCTTCGCCTTCATCATAGCCTCCGTCTCCTCTTTCTTCGGATACTACGTCCATGGCGGAGCACTCGATGTCGGACGTGCCAGCACCAAGAGCGTCGTCATAAGCTGCGTCGTCATCCTCATGGTCAACCTGCTCGTCACACAAATCCTCCTCTGACACACACTATGATACAGGCCTGCGAGATATACAAGTCCTTCGGAGACAAAACCGTCATGCACGGCGTCTCTTGCACCTTCGAGAACGGCAAGACCAACCTCATAATAGGCAAGAGCGGCAGCGGCAAAACCGTACTCCTCAAAAGCCTCGTCGGCCTCTACAACGTCGACCGCGGCTCCATCCTCTACGACGGACGCGACGTAACACGAATGTCACGCCGCGACCGCCAGCAACTCCGACAGGAAATCGGAATGATCTTCCAAGGCTCCGCTCTCTTCGACTACATGACCGTCCTTGAGAACGTCCGTTTCCCACTCGACATGTTCACCAACCTCACCCCTGCCGAACGCAAACACCGAGCCCAACAATGCCTCCGAAGGGTCAACCTCGACGCCGCAGCCGACAATCTCTTCCCAGCCGAAATATCCGGCGGCATGCAGAAACGTGTCGCCATAGCGCGCGCCATAGTCCAAAACCCGCGCTACCTCTTCTGCGACGAGCCCAACTCCGGTCTCGACCCCACAACCGCCAGCGTCATCGACTCCCTCATCTCCGAAATCACTCACGAGAGCGGCATTACGACCATCATCAACACCCACGACATGAACTCCGTCTTCACCATCGGGCAGCACATAGCCTTCATCGAGGGCGGACGCAAACTGTGGGACGGAGACAAAGACACAATCCTCAACTCAGACTGCCCTGAGCTCCAGGCCTTCATGGCATCGGCCGTCCGCCTCATGAACCTCGGCAAATAATTACGCCACTTCTTGTTAACATCCGCGCCCCCTCTTCGTAGTAACAAAGAGTTAAACTTGCGCCATAAAACGTAAAAAGACAAGACATGACGATAAAACACCTTCGACTGCTGACGCTCGCCGCGCTCGCCTTGACGCCTGCCCTCTCATCAGCGCAACGCCACACGACGCTCATCAACGACGACTGGACCTTCCACCTCGGCGACGCCGCAAACATGGAGGCCGACTTCACTCACGGCACCGAATATTTCACCTACCTCACCAAAGCCATAGGGCAGAACCAAGGTCCCGCCAACCCTCAGTTCAACGACTCCACCTGGCAAAACGTCACGCTCCCCCACGACTGGGTCGTAGACCTCCCCTACGCTGCCGAAGCCAGCCACTCCCATGGCTACAAGCAAGTAGGGTGGCGATACCCCCACACCAGCATCGGATGGTACCGACACCACTTCTCTATTAATAAGGAAGACGAGGGGCGCGACATCTACGTCACCTTCGAGGGCATCTTCCGCAACGCACAAGTCTTCTGCAACGGCTTCTACCTCGGGCACGAACCCAGCGGCTACGCCCGACAGACCTACAACCTCTCCGAATACCTCAACTACGGAGCCGACAATGTCCTCACCGTCCGCTGCGACGCCATGACCGAAGAGGGCTGGTACTACGAGGGCGCAGGCATATACCGCGACGTGTGGCTCACCATCCGCGACAAGAATCACCACATCGACGATGTCTTCGCCACGTGGGACGGCAATAAGCTCTCCGTCAAGTCACAAGCAACCGACCCCGTCCTCCACCAGCTCATCGATGCCGACGGCAACGTCGTAGCTCAAGGTCCCGATGGCGACCTCTCCGTCCCCACCCCTCACCTTTGGGACACCGACTCCCCCTACCTCTACACCCTCAAATCCTCAATCGCCGACCACGACGCCGTCACCACCAAGGTCGGTCTCCGAACCCTCGACTGGTCTGTCGACAACGGCCTTAAAGTCAACGGCAAAGAGGTCGAGCTGCTCGGCTCCGACCTCCACCTCGACCATGCCGGCGTCGGCGTAGCAGTCCTCAAAGAGCTCTGGGCATACAAGGTCAAAAAGCTCAAAGCCCTCGGCATGAACGCCATACGCCTAAGCCACAACCCTGGCACTCCCGCCATGCTCGACGTATGCGACTCCCTCGGCATGTTCGTCATCGACGAGAACCGACTCATGGGCACCAACGACGAGCACCTACGCCTCCTCCGCACCATGATTGAGCGCGACCGAAACCACCCATCCGTAATACTATGGAGCATCGGCAACGAAGAGTGGTGGATAGAGAGCTCCGACAAGGGCGAGAAAATAGCGCGCACCATGATCGACTACGCCCGGACCATCGACAACACGCGCCTCTACACCTACGGCAACTCGGGCGGCTTCGGCCTCACCAAACAAGTCGACATCCACGGCTATAACTACATCGTCCAAAACGACGTGAGGAACCGCCACCGCGACTACCCCGACTGGGTCGTCGTCGGGACAGAGGAGACAAGCGGATGCGGAACCCGCAACGTCTACCAGACCGACAGCGTCCGAGGCTGGATGGAAAGCATAAACCAAGCAGGCGAGAAACGCTCCGACGGTGAGAAAAACGTCATCGCCCGCGGTTGGAAGTTCTACCGCGACAACAAATGGGCGGCTGGCATCTTCTACTGGACGGGCTTCGACTACCGCGGCGAGCCCAACCCAATGAAGTGGCCCGCCACAGGCTCCCAATTCGGAATCCTCGACTACTGCGGCTTCCCTAAAGATGAAGCCTTCTACCTCCAAGCCGCTTGGACATCCCAGCCAGTCCTACACATCCTCCCCCACTGGAACCTCGGCAAAGACAGCGAGGGCAAAGAGGTCGACGTATGGGTATACACCAACATGGACGAGGTCGAGCTCCTACAAGACGGCAAGAGCCTCGGCCGCCAGAAAATAGAGAAAGACGGATACCTCTCTTGGAAGACCACCTACAAGCCCGGTCGCCTTGAGGCTCGCGGCTTCCAAAACGGCAAACGCAAAATCGTCACCAAAAACGAGACCACAGGAGCCGCCACGTCCCTCTCCCTCGACGCAAGCCGAAACACCATCGGCGGCACGCAAGACTGCGTAATAATCGACGTCACGCTCCGCGACAAGAAAGGACGCTACGTCCCCGACGCTTGCGACAAGCTCACCCTCACCCTCTCCGGCGACGCCGAAATCCTCGGATGGGGCAACGGTGACCCAGGCTACAAGACCGACGAACGCCCACAGACTGCCGACAAGACCCGCGCCGAGCTCAACGCCTTCATGGGTCACGCTCAGATAATCCTCCGCGGCACGACAGGTAAAACGCCCGTCACCCTCAACGTCACCCTCCAAGGCGGACAGACCGCCACTCTCAACCTCGCCAAATAACGGCGACAAGAGCCACAACATAAAGCCGCGGCTGCACAGGATTTCCCCATGCAGCCGCGGCTCTTTTTATCCACTCCCCCCGCCGCCCCACAAGCACACCAACCCATATAAACCGACCTGCCCCGGCTACTCATCGAGTAACCGGGGCAAGCCGTAGCCCGTAGGAGAGTCGAACTCCTCTTTAGAGAATGAAAATCTCTCGTCCTAACCGATAGACGAACGGGCC
>CAVEKX010000023.1:0-25721 GCA_963616565.1 Clostridium sp. CAG:343 | reverse complement strand
TTGAGGGGGTAGTGGTCGCAAGATCGTGTGAGTTCGAGTCTCATCCTGCGCACTTTGAAGCCCGATTGTTCAATCGGGCTTTTTTTTTGCCCATAACTCCCCATTTCCGTTAATGCTTCAACATTCCCACAGTTTATGACACCCTCCAAAAACAATCACTTTTCCGATAAGAGGTCCTCTGCCGACCAACGGGTGTCTAAGTCTGATGCCAACAAGCAAAAGCAGCAAGCTCAAAAGGCGCAACCAGTCCGCCCCCAATCTTCCGACGCCAAGCCTCAATCGCCCAAGCCTGAACGTAAGGATCTTCGCCTATGGCTGCCAACGACGGTAAAAGAGGCAGAGCTTCGTGGGTGGGACGAGATGGATGTTGTGCTTTTCAGTGGCGATGCCTACGTTGACCATCCATCTTTCGGGGCTGCCGTTATAGGTCGTATCCTCGAAGCCGAAGGTCTCAAAGTCGCAATCGTCCCACAGCCCAACTGGCAAGATGATCTCCGCGATTTCAAGAAGTTCGGCGCACCCAAATATTTCTTCGGCATTTCTCCTGGTGCCATGGATTCCATGGTTAATCACTACACGGCAAGCCGCCGACGTCGCCACGATGACGCTTTTACGCCCGGTGGCATGTCAGGTCGTCGCCCCGATATGCCCTCTATCGTCTACACCAAGATTCTTAAGGAGCTTTTCCCCGATGTTCCAGTCCTTCTCGGAGGCATTGAGGCCAGTCTCCGTCGCCTTACCCACTACGATTATTGGGAGGATCGACTTCGCCCGGGAATTCTTGTCGAGAGTGGTGCCGACCTCCTCGTCTACGGCATGGGTGAGAACCCGCTCATCGAGATTGCAGATCTTCTTCGTCGTGGTGTTCCTTTTAGTTCCCTTCGCACGGTTCCTCAAGTGGCATTCATGCAGAGTGCTGACGAGCCACTCCCTAAAAATAAACGATGGGAGACCATCATGCTCAATAGCCATGAGGACTGCCTCAAGGATCCGACCCTCTATGCCGACAATTTTCACCACATTGAGGAGGAGAGCAACAAATGGTATGCTAAGCGTCTCGTCCAACAAGTGGGCGATAAATACATAGTCGTAAATCCGCAATACGAGCCAATGACGCCCGAGCAGGTCGACCACTCTTTCGATCTGCCATATACGCATCTTCCACACCCGCGTTATGATGGCAAAGGCGAAATCCCTGCCTACGAGATGATTAAGAACTCAATCAATCTCCATCGCGGCTGTTTCGGAGGTTGCAGTTTCTGTACCATCTCTGCCCACCAGGGTAAGTTCATAGCTTCGCGTTCCGAGGAGTCCATCCTCCGCGAGGTCGAGCTCGTCACTAAATTGCCCGGCTTCAAGGGTTACTTGTCAGATCTCGGTGGCCCGTCCGCCAACATGTACGGCATGCGTGGTCGCAAAGTCGAGTTGTGTAAGGTGTGCGCCCGCCCCTCTTGCATTTTTCCCAAGGTGTGCAAGAATATGAATACCGACCATACTCGCCTTCTCAATCTCTACAAGAAGGTCGATGCGCTGCCAGCCATCAAGAAATCTTTCATCGGCAGCGGCGTCCGATACGACATGCTGCTCAACGACGATGCTACGCCAGAGGAGCAGAAAAGCCATCGCGCATATATCGAGGAACTTATTGCCCATCATGTCTCCGGACGCCTCAAGGTCGCTCCCGAGCACACTTCCGATGCTGTCCTAAATGTCATGCGCAAACCCTCTTTCTCGCTCTTCTACAAGTTCAAGAAGAAGTTCGATGAGGTCAACCGCAAGTATGGTCTCAATCAGCAGCTCATCCCATATTTCATGTCAAGCCACCCGGGGTGCAAAGAGGAGGATATGGCTCTCCTTGCGGCAGAGACGCACGATTTGGATTTTAAGCTTGAGCAAGTTCAAGATTTCACCCCGACGCCAATGACGGTCTCGACGGTCATCTACCGATCTGGGGTCCACCCCTATACGCGGAATCCGGTCTTTACTGCCACGTCCCCCGAAGACAAGCGTAAGCAACGTATGTTTTTCTTTTGGTACAAGCCCGAGGAAAAAAGGGCTATATGTGACGAGTTGCGTAAGATGCATCGTGAGGATCTTGAAGAAAGGCTTTTCACTCCCTCCCACGGCTGCCCGTATGCGGCTCCTGTTCAACGGTCGGAACACAACTCCCGACAAGGGCGAGACAACCGTCAAAGCTTCAAGCAAGGTCCAAAACCATACAAGCAGTCTGCGTCTCCCAAACCCTATCAGCAAGGTTCGTCATCCAAACCTTTTGCCAAAGGGGGTAAGCCTCAACGTAATGACAACAAACGTTCGCCACGTCGTTAAAAATCTTCGAGCCACGCCCTAAAGTGTGGCTTTTTTTCACTCCATAACTTCTCTTTCTCGCCCAAAATCGCTATTTTTACATCCCCAGTAGTAAAAATATAAGCTTACAATGAATAAAACCCCTATCGCCGATTCGGAGCTCATTATCAATGCCGACGGCTCTATTTTCCACCTCCATATCAAGCCCGGACAACTCGCCAATAAAGTTATCCTCGTCGGCGATCCTGGCCGTGTTGCGATGATTAAGGAGTTCTTCGACACCATCGAGTGCGAGAACGCAAATCGTGAGTTCATCAGCTTCACCGGCACCTATAAGGGCAAGCGCATTTCCGTTCTCTCCACTGGCATCGGCACCGACAATATCGACATCGTCATGACCGAGTTGGATGCCCTTGTCAATATCGATTTCAAGACCCGTACTCCTAAAGACGAGCATACCACTCTCGAGATAGTCCGTATCGGTACTTCTGGCTCCCTCCAAGCCGATCTCCCAGTCGATTCTTGGCTCCTCTCCGAGGCTGCCATCGGCTTTGACGGTGTGCTCAACTATTACGCAAGGCGTAACGAGGTTTCCGACCTCGATTTCGAGCATGCTTTCGAGGCCCATGTCGATTGGAATCCTCTTCTCGCCAAGCCATACGTTGTCAATGGCTCTTCTGAACTGGTAGACCGACTCCGCCACGATTCCCGCATCCATATCGGCACCACGATTTCCGCACCTGGCTTCTATGGTCCTCAAGGTAGGGTAGTGCGCCTTCCTCTCGCCTCCCCCGATCTTAATGAGCGGGTAAATACTTTCCGATACAATGGTCGCCGTGTAACTAATTACGAGATGGAGTGTTCTTGCATCTACGGCCTCTCCCTTCTTCTCGGTCACAAGCCGGCGACCGTCTGCGCCATTATCGCAAATCGTCTCGCTGGTCAATACTCCAAAGATTATAAACCAGTCGTCAAGGCTCTTGTCGAGCATGTTCTGAATAACTTATAGTCCTAACCACACCATCATGATAGACAACAAACAGGCTCTCATCGTAAGCAACCCTGTGTGGGCTTTCTTCGATGAGATCACGCGCATCCCTCGCCCTTCTAAGCACGAGGAGCATATCATTGCTTTCCTTCTCGATTTCGCCGCAAAGCGTGGTTTCGCTACCAAGCAAGACAAGGTGGGCGATATTCTCATGACCGTTCCCGCTACTAAAGGCTGCGAGTCCAAAGAGCCGGTCATCTTGCAGGCCCATGTCGATATGGTTTGCGAGCAGAATGAGGGGCGCAACATCGATTTCTCAAAAGACCCTATCGAGTACTACGTAAAAGACGGTTGGGTTCGTGCTCAAGGCACAACCCTTGGCGCTGATGATGGTATCGGTGTGGCCCTCGGTCTCGCCATCGCAGACGGTGGCCTCAAAGGCACTATCGAGCATGGCCCACTCTTCTGCCTCTTCACTGTTGATGAGGAGACAGGTCTCACAGGCGCATACAATGTCGAGGCTGATTTTCTCCCCGCTGCTCGCCTCATAAATCTCGATTCCGAAGATGAGGGACAGATTTTCATCGGTTGCGCAGGCGGATGCACAACACGTGCCTCCATCCCTGCCTCTCGTGTCGCTACTCCCGCTGGTATGCTCGGTGTCAACATCAAGCTCACCGGTCTTCTTGGCGGTCACTCTGGTGGTGATATCCACCTTGGTCGCGCCAACGCCAACAAGCTCATGGCGCGTTTCCTTCATATCGCGCAAGAAAAATGTGGTCTCCGAATAGCTGCAATTAATGGTGGCAATCTCCACAATGCTATAGCCCGTGAGGCTTCCGCTGTTTGCGCTATCCCTATGGCGCATAAGGAGGATATTCGTGTTGAGCTTAATTGCTTCATTGCCGACATGGAAGAGGAGTTCCGCAACGTCGAGCCGAGCATCTCTTTCACGCTTGAGACTGCCAATGCACCCGAGTCGCTTTTCTCTGAGGCTCTTCAACATACTGTCCTCAACGCCATTCTCGCTTGCCCTCACGGCGTTCTTGAGATGTCCCATACAATGGATAATCTCGTCCAAACCTCTACTAACCTCGCTTCCGTTCGCACTAACGAGGCTTCTGTCGACTTCCTGACTTCACAACGTAGCTCTGTTGAGAGTGGTAAAACTTTCGCACAAGCCATGGTCGCTTCCACTTTCGAACTCGCTGGTGCTAAGGTCGAGGAGGCTGAGGGATACCCAAGCTGGACTCCAAATCCCGACTCTGCGCTCGTCAATATCGCATGCCAGTCCTACCGCGAACTCTTTTCTTCCGAGGCGGAGGTTCTCGCAATCCATGCCGGTCTCGAGTGTGGTCTCTTCCTCGACAAGAAGAAGGGTCTCGACATGATCTCTATCGGCCCGACCCTTCGTGCCGTTCACTCGCCCGACGAGGCTGTCGACATCGCAAGTGTTGAGAAGTTCTGGGTCTTCATGCTTGATCTCCTAAAGCGAATGTAAATGAGGGCGACCTTGTTTCTCGTATTCGCAATATTTGCAACCTGTTTTTCCTCTTGCTCTTCGGGCGGGGGAAAAACAGGTACTTGCGTTCCGAACCCTGATTCTGCATCCGTTGCCTTCGATTCTTTAAACTATACGCCTCTCCTATCTGATACCGACGGAAAGATGGATAGTATCTTCCGTTCCAAGGGCTACATCTTTGGTCAAGACATCATTGATGCCTCCCATGACGGAAATTTAGATGCCTCTTTCCTTCTCGCCCAGATGTATTCTTACGGTATAGCAGGTGCCGTGCCCAATCGTCGTATGGCGTTCCAGCTCTACATCTCTCTCGCTGATAACGGCGTGACTGAGGCAAAGGCCATGGCTGGCTATATGCTTCTCTACGGCTATGGCGTCGAGGCAGATGCGTCTAAAGGGCTTGACCTTGTGACGGAGGCCGCCAATAATGGCAGCGGTTTGGCTTATTTGTTCATGGGCAACTTCTATGCGCAAGCTGAGCCAACTCCAAAGAACATCTCTCTTGCCAAGGCTTGTTACGCCGAGGCGCAAGCACTCGGCATCACTGAAGCTGCTGCCATTCTGAAAAATTTCGACAAGTAAAAATGATGCGACAGGATAATCTTCGCCTTCCGTCCGAGTGGGAAGTGCATGCTTTTACCCAAATCACATGGCCCAGCGTCGATTCTGATTGGGCATACATGATGGAGCAGGTCGAAAAATGCTATGTCTCTCTGGTTGAGGCAATAACACGTTTCGAGCCTCTCGTCATTGTAACTGATGATGAGCCTCGTGTTCGCCATATTTTGGGTAAGGTGCTGTCTGAAAAGGTACGTTTCTTCGTCTGCCCTGTCAATGATACTTGGGCGCGCGATCACGCTTTTCTCTCCCTCGTTGATGCCAATGGCAACGCCACTCTTGCCGATTTTCAGTTTAATGGATGGGGTCTGAAGTTCGCTGCCGACAAGGATAATCTAATCAACAGCAATCTCTATTGCGGCCCTCTGAAGGACAATGCCTATCAAGATTCATTGAAGGTGGTCCTTGAGGGCGGTAGTGTAGAAAGTGACGGGTGCGGCACCATTCTCACTACGACGAATTGCCTTATGGCGGACAATCGCAACTGGTTCCGCTCTAAAACCGAGGCTGAGGCTGTTCTGAAAGACTCGCTCCATTGTGACCGAATCCTATGGGTCGACCATGGTCTCCTTGTCGGTGATGATACCGATGGCCATGTCGACACGCTTGCCCGCTTTGCCCCGTCCGACACGATAGTTTACGTAGCTCCTCCTGTTTCTTCTGCCGATGAGCAGTATGAGGAGCTTGTCGCAATGGAGGCTGATGTCAAGGCTCTTCGCAAAGCCGATGGCACGCCTTATAGACTCGTTGCACTGCCATGTGTGCCGCCCGTTCATGATAAGGACGACGGGTCGCGCCTTCCTGCCACCTATGCGAATTTTTATTTCGTCAATGGTGCCATACTCCTCCCGACCTATAATGTCGAGACCGATGCCGAAGCTATCTCCATCATGTCCAAAGCCTTCCCCGATTACCAAATCGTCGGTGTCGATTGCCAAGCCTTGATCCGACAGCACGGCTCTCTTCATTGCTCAACGATGCAATTCCCTAAGTGCGTCAAGATTAATATTTAGTTTCTCTCCTTTTCACAACCAATGTCCAGAATAATCAGAGTAGGTGTCATTCAACAGGCTGCCGACGCCTCCATCAACTCCAACTTGAAAAAGCTTGGGGAGAAGATTTGTGCCCTTGCGGGAAATGGCGCGCAGCTTGTCGTCTTGCAAGAACTTCACAATACACCGTATTTCTGCCAGACGGAGGATGTCAATATGTTCGATCTCGCCGAACCTATTCCCGGTCCGTCGACTGACTTTTTCTCTGCCATTGCTAAGCAGTTTGGCATTGTCATCGTATCCTCTCTCTTTGAGAAGAGGGCGCAAGGGCTATATCACAATACAGCGGTTGTGTTAGATGCCGATGGCTCCATAGCAGGCATATATCGCAAGATGCACATCCCCGATGATCCTGGCTATTACGAGAAGTTCTATTTTACGCCAGGTGATCTCGGTTTCCAACCGATCGATACCTCCATCGGACGCCTCGGTGTCATGGTCTGCTGGGATCAGTGGTACCCGGAAGCCGCAAGGCTCATGGCTCTCGCAGGTGCCGAGATGCTCATTTATCCTACCGCCATAGGTTGGGATCTCTCCGACGAGGATGACGAGCGTGAGCGTCAGCTCAATGCGTGGATGACTGTCCAGCGTGGTCATGCCGTCGCCAATGGACTCCCTGTCGTGACAGTGAATAGGGTGGGGCATGAGGCAGATCCTTCTGGCGTTTCCAAGGGTGCTTATTTCTGGGGCAATAGTTTTGTCGCAGGTCCGCAAGGTGAGCTTCTTTTCAGAGCTCCGTCAAACCAGGAGGTCGTTGATATTATCGATGTCAATCTTGATCGATCTGAGTCCGTTCGCCGTATTTGGCCTTTCTTGCGCGACAGGCGCATTGAGGATTATGGCGACATAACAAAACGTTTTCGTATCTAAATGAAACACTCTAAGCTATACACCTTAATGGCAACGGCTACTCTTCTGTCTGGTTGCTCTGGTTCCGTAAACCCGTTGTTGGACAAGGAGTTCAATACTCCGTTCAATCTGCCTCCTTTTGAGCAGATTGAGAATAAGCATTATGTCCCCGCTTTCGAGGCTGCCATTCGTGAGAGTGAGCAGACTGTCGAGCTGATAATCCAGAATAGTGCGACTCCAACTTTCGAAAATACCATTCTCCCTCTCGATCGTGCCGAGCAGCACCTCTCACGTGTCTCTGCGATTTTCTTCAACCTCCTTGAGACCGATGTCACGGACACTATGAATGTCATGGCGGAGACCATTCTCCCTATGCTCTCTGCTCATAATGATGATGTCTCTTTCAACGATGCTCTGTTCGCACGCATCAAGCAAGTATATGACAATCGCCAAAACGCTAACCTCGATAGCGTGCAGCTTCGTGTCTTAGGGCTTTACTATAAGGATTTTATCCGCAATGGCGCACTTCTCGACGCTAAGGGCAAGGCTCGTCTCCGTGAGATTAATTCCAAACTGTCTCTCCTCTCCCATTCGTTTGGTACCAACCTTCTTGCTGAGACCAACGACAGCTACAAGCTGATTGTCGATTCTGCGTCCGACCTCGAAGGTCTCCCAGACAATCTCGTCGCCGCAGCTGCTGATAAGGCTAAGGAGTTGGGGATGAAAGGCAAATGGGTCTTCACCCTCCACAACGCCTCTATCATGCCGTTCCTCCAAAGTTCAGCTCGCCATGAGCTCCGCAAGTCGCTCTTCGATGCCTATTGCCGACGCGGTCGTAATGGTGGTGAGCATGATAACCGCGAGATTGTCCGTCAGATGGTAGCCCTCCGCATCGAGAAGGCGCAACTCCTTGGTTATAAGACTTTCGCCCATTATGCAATTGAGGAGAATATGGCGGCAACACCCGAGGCTGTCGATTCTTTCCTCGCCAAAATATGGGCTCCTGCTCTCCGTAAGGCAAAAGATGAATTGTCTGAGATCCGCAAGTTCGCATATAAAGAGGAAAAGGTAACCAACATCGAGGCGTGCGATTGGCGTTATTGGGCAGAGCGTCTCCGCAAAGCCGAATACGATGTCGATGAGGCTGAGATTTCCCAATATTTTGAGTTGAACAACTCTCTCCAAGGTATGTTCGCCACCGTCCATAAGCTCTATGGCATTTCTTTCAAGAAAGTGACGGACGCTCCTCTGTACAATAAGGAAGACAACGAGGTTTGGCAAGTTATCGATACTGATGGTCAAAGCTTAGGTGTCGTATATTTCGACTGGCATCCGCGCGCATCAAAGGGTGGTGGTGCTTGGTGCACCTCATTCCGCAATCCTATCGACAATTTCGACGGCACTCATACCCAAGGACAAATATCCATCGTCTGCAATTTCACTAAAGGTGCCGCCGGTCAGCCCGACTTGCTCACATACGATGAGTATCTCACCATGTTCCATGAGTTCGGACATGCCCTCCAAGCTCTCTTTACCCGAGGCAAGTATGTCCGCACCGCAGGCAATGTCCCTGGCGATTATGTCGAGATGCCATCACAGATCAATGAGCGATGGGCTGCCGATCGCAATGTCATCAAGTCTTTTGCTCGCCACTACAAGACAGGCGAGGTCATTCCAGACGCTCTCCTCGATAAGATCGATCGTGCTGCCAACTTCAGCCAAGGTTTTGCCTCTACCGAGTTCCTTGCGGCAGCCCTCCTCGATATGAAATGGCATCTCCTCACCGATCAAAACAATGTCCCCGATGTCGACGGTTTCGAGAAGAATGTATTCTCCGAAATAGGTCTTATCAGCGAGATTGAGCCTCGTTACCATACCACCTATTTCTCCCACATTTTCGATGGCGGCTATGCTGCTGGCTACTACGTCTACGATTGGGCGGAAATGCTTGTATGCGATGCGTTCGCGGCATTCGAGGAGTCGGGCGACATTTTCAATCAGACTTTAGCGGCAAGTTTCCGCAAGAATTGCCTCAGCGAGGTGGGCGATGGCGACCTTATGGGGCAATATGTCCGTTTCCGTGGCGCTCGTCCTAACATGGATTATCTCATGCGCCATCGTGGTTTCATTGACGAACCGTCTAAGAAGGTGTCTAAGTCATATGTAAAGTCTGCTCCCTCGACGAAAAAAGAGACAGTGAGTGCATCCCCTTCTCCAGTAAAGCCGACAACTGCTGAGTAGTCATACGCATGTCCTCATATAATGAACGCCAGCAAGAGAGCTTCTCTTCGCTGGCGCTCTTTTTCCCCTTGGCAATAGCCGATTTGTCAACAAATATTAGTAATTTAGATTAGCATGGGCGATGCCCCAATGCTTTGAACTTTATACCCCCAAAAAAATGTCTAAGACAATTATATACCAGCTGTTGCCGCGCCTTTTCACCAATACTCGTGGTGTCAACAAGAAGAACGGTACAATAACCGAGAATGGTTGTGGCAAATTGAATGAGATTAACGATGCTGCGCTCGATAGTATAGCGAAGCTTGGCGTGTCACACGTTTGGTACACAGGCATAATCCGACATGCCTCCACAACCAAGTACTCTTACATCTCCCACCCTGCAAATGCCAATGTCGTGAAAGGCAATGCGGGAAGCCCATACGCAATAGCCGATTATTATGACGTCAATCCCGATCTGGCCGAGAATGTCGATAATCGCATGGACGAATGGAAGGAGCTTGTCGAACGTACCCATCGCCATGGCCTTAAAGTTCTGATGGATTTTGTCCCAAACCATGTCGCAAGAGGCTATCATTCTGATGTTAAGCCAGAGACCGACCTCGGCAAGGATGACGATACGTCAGTCACTTTCTCCCCTCAAAACAATTTCTACTATATCCATGGGCAAGATTTTGTCTCCCCTGTCTCCAATCTCGATGTCCCTTATGTCGAGTCTCCTGCCAAAGCCTCTGGTAATGATGCCTTTACGGCTCGCCCCTCAATTTTCGACTGGTATGAGACGGTCAAGCTCAACTATGGTCGCGATTACTCACCAAGCGGTGAAGAGCATTTTTCTCCACGTCCCAACACGTGGACTAAGATGCGCGACATCTTGCTCTACTGGATTCAAACAGGTGTCGACGGTTTCCGTGTCGACATGACGCACATGGTGCCTGTTGAGTTCTGGCGATGGGTTATCGCACAAATTGTCGCACGCCATCCTCAAGTCATATTTGTCGGTGAGATATATGATGTCGATCGCTACGCCGATTACATCCAGGCCGGTTTCAACATCCTCTACGATAAGGTGAATTTCTACGATGTCGTCCGTAGCGTGACGGCCGAGCGCAGCCCTGCAAGTTGCATCACAAATATCTGGCGACGCACCGATAGGGTAGGGGCTAATATGCTCTATTTCTTGGAGAACCATGATGAGCAACGTATCGCCTCAACATTTTTCGCCTCCGATTCCCTTAAGGGACGCCCGGCTTACCTTTTAGCACTCACTATGGGGCGTGGGGCCACGATGCTCTATGCAGGCCAGGAGCTCGGTGAGAAGGGTATGGACGAGGAAGGCTATAGTGGCAGGGATGGTCGTACCTCGATCTTCGATTATTGGAGTGTCCCGTCTCTCCGCCGTAACGTTAGCGGCTTCAAGTTCGACGGCTCAAGCCTCTTGCCCGAGGAGCGCAGCCTCCGTGACTGGTATGCCAAGGTTAACAACCTCGCTCAACGCTACGAGGCTCTTGCGAATGGCGAGTTTTATGACCTCCTTTGGATTAACCAGCATATCTGGGTCGATTCCGCCAATGTCTACGCCTATCTGCGCTATAATGAGAACGATAGGTTCCTCGTGGTCCTAAATTTTGCGGCGCATCCCCGACGCCAGCGTCTCCGCATCCCCGACGATGCTTGGCGTCTTATGGGCAGCACTTGGAATGAGTGCATAACCCCATACGACATGCTCGGAAACGCTCTATTCCTCGCCCGCGATTCCGTCAACAACATCAAGGAGAGTGGTCTCGAGGTTGAAATACCTGCACATGACGGTCTGATTCTCAAGATATAAGGCTTGTCGCTTTCCTTCTTTGTCCCTCTAACAAGAGAATGATGAGGCATTTGCAACATATCTCGCCACGAAAGGTTTTTGCATAAGGAAATAGCTTGTGCAAATTGAATGGGTGGGGCATTGTATGAAGTAAGAGCCTGTCTATGCCGGCTGAAAAAACAAATAGTTAGATTGTCCACTCACTGACGCTCAGTTGCCTTTTTGTCGCCCGAAAAGTGTAAATTTGCGGCTCCGAAAAACATCACTTCATTATGCAGATTAAGAACGGGGAGGCTTTCAATACCTCTGACATTGAGGTGCTTAGCTACCCTGCTTTCTACGACCGCATGATGGTGCTTCTCGAGTCCGAGACCCATCATTGCCTAAGCTATTTCGCTAAGCAAAATGGCGACTCGTTGCGTCTCTTCGCTTTTGTCGCGCTCGATGAGTGCGCCGCCATCGAGGCTTTGTCTGCCGAAGCCTACGCATCCGACGTGTTGCCTTCCATGACTGCCGAGCGCCCAGAACTACATGTCTTTGAGCGTGATATCCATGAGTCCCTCGGAATAGAGTTCTCTGGCCACCCTTGGCTCAAGCCTCTTCGTTTCCCACACGACCGTAAGGCTGGTGGTGATATCTACGACTACCCATTCTTCAATATAGAGAGCGAGGAGTTCCACCGTGTCGGTGTCGGACCAATCCATGCTGGTATCATAGAGCCTGGACATTTCCGTTTCATATGCGAGGGCGAGAAGATCCACCATCTCGAGATTCAACTCGGTTGGCAGCACCGCGGCTGGGAGCATCTTATGCTCACCAAGAAGAAGATGCTGCAACGTGCTGTCCTTTCAGAGAATATCGCTGGCGATACCGTCGTAGGTAATGCATGCGCTTTCGCTCTCGCCTATGAGGCTCTTGCTGGTGCCGAGCCCAACGAGTCCATCTCTTTTGAGCGAACTTTAGCTCTTGAACAAGAGCGCATTGCCGTTCATACAGGCGATTTGAGTGCCATCTGCACAGATATCGCTTATCAGTTGGGCAGTGCCGTTTTCGGTCGTCTGCGCACCCCGATGATTAATTTCTTCCAAAAGTGGTGCGGAAGCCGTTTCGCCAAGAGTCTCATTCGCCCGGGCTATACAAATTTCCACTTCACCGACGCTTTGGCTGCCGAGTGGCAAAAGACGGCCGATGCCTTTGAACCAGATTTTATCGAGATGGCGGAGCAGATGTTCGACCTCCCTTCCGTTCTCTCTCGTATCGAGCGTACAGGTGTGGTCTCCACTGAGACGGCTACACGCCTTGGGCTCGTCGGAATGCCAGCCAAGGCTTCTGGTCTCGCCCGCGATGTCCGTGCCTCGCATGCCTATCTGAACTACGCCTCCCTCGACGTGAAACCAGTCGTCAAGCAAAGTGGCGATGTTTACGCGCGAGCCAGAGTCCGTTACGAGGAAGTCCTCCAGTCGCTTGCCAACATCCGTAAGCTCATAGCATCGAAGCCCGCTACGACTGAAACTCCTCATGGCGACTATCTCACTCTTCGACCAGGCAGGACTGTCGTATCTCTTGTCGAAGGATGGCGAGGTGTTCTGTGCCACGTGGTTCAGACCTCTGCCGACGGCGAGATTGAGACCTACAAGGTTGTTGATCCTTCCGTCCATAATTGGATGGGGCTCGCAATGGCCGTCCGTAACAATGGCATCTCAGATTTCCCGATTTGCAACAAGAGCTTCGACCTCAGCTATTGCGGTCACGATCTTTAAACCCTCAAGTCGTTCACTTCCAATCATATCATTCGTGCTGGAGTCTTTGAAAATCCTGTTCCATCAGGGAAAGCAATATATACCCGATGTCACGACAACCGATGTTCCTGGCGTTTTCCGTGGTCGTCCAGTAATCTCAAATGCTGTTGTCGACGAGGCTGCTCTTGTTGACCTTTGCCCTACAGGAGCCATCTCTTCTTCACCGCTAAGCATCGATCTTGGTCGTTGTGTCTTCTGTGGGGAATGTATGTTTGCATGTCCCGAAAAGGTTTCCTTCACAAAAGATTACCACATCTCCTCCAATGATCGCGGTGCTCTTGTCGTTAGGGCAGGCGAGGAGCGTCCAATCGTTATCGATCCCGATAAGGTGCGTGGCGAGATCCGCCGCCTTTTCGGACGCTCGTTAAAGTTGCGTGAGGTGTCTGCTGGCGGCGACGGCAGTTGCGAGATGGAGCTTAATGCCACAGGCAATGTCAATTTCGATATCGGGCGTTTCGGCATTAGCTTCGTCGCTTCGCCACGTCATGCAGATGGTATCGTCCTCACAGGTCCCATATCTGAGAATATGGCAGATCCTTTCCTCGAAGCATACAATGCCGTACCAGACCCTAAGATGCTCATCTTGGCGGGCACTGATGCCATTAGTGGTGGCATTTTCGATGGCAGTCCTGCCCTCCGTCGTAGTGTTCTTGATGATTTGCATGTCGATCTCTATGTTCCGGGCAACCCTGTGCATCCGTTGACCTTCATCAATGGAATCCTTTCATTCCTCGGCAGAAAAAATAGGTAAAAGGCTTTGTGTTCCAAAGTTTTTTATAATTTTGTACCCGATTTGAGTGCCGTGTCTCTTACGCCCAAATGGCGGAATTGGTAGACGCGCTAGTTTCAGGGACTAGTGGCAGCAATGTCGTGCAGGTTCGAGTCCTGTTTTGGGCACTGGCTTAAATCTGGTGAGGTCTCTCTTCAAGAGTAGACCTCATTTTTGTTTTTAGCACCCCTATTATGTTAGATAAAAACTACGAAATCCATTTCGCTCCTCTTCAAGGGTTGACCGACGTCTCTTTCCGTCGTCTGCATGCGCAACTTTTTGGAGGTGTCGATTTCTATTATACGCCTTTCATCCGCATCGAGCGAGGTCTGTTCCGCAAACGTGACCTTCGCGATCTTGCCGATGATACTCTCGAAAATCTTGTTCCACAGGTTCTTCCTGGTTCTGCGGAAGAGCTGGAAAGATTGTGCGAGCCTATTATTTCGAAGGGACTCCGGCGTGTGGATGTCAATATCGGTTGCCCATTTCCTCCCGTCATGGCTCATGGTCGCGGAGCTGCTTTGATAAATAATCCCGATGCGCTCGCTGATGTTCTCACAGGCATAGCCAAGTTGAGTTCCAATATTGAGTTCAGCCTCAAGATGCGTCTGGGGTATTCAGATTCTGCGCAATGGGAGTCCATAATTGACTCCATAAACGATACGCCGCTTCGTCATGTCACCATGCATGCCCGTATCGCTAAACAACAATATCGCGGTGAGTGTGACCTTGAAGCGTTCGATAGTTTCTTTGCGGCGTGCAAGCACCCTGTCATATACAATGGCGACCTCCTTACTGTCAAGGATGTAGAGGACACTATAAGCCGATGGCCATCTCTCCGTGGCGTCATGATTGGTCGAGGTCTTCTTGCCGACATGTCGCTCGCTCGCAAGCTGCGTGGTGAAGAGGTTGCAGATTTTGCGTCTGCGTTCCGCCAACTTCACGATGGAATGCTTTCCGATGCTCAAGCCCGCATGACGGAGCCTCGCCAAGTCGCTGAGCACATGAAGCCTTATTGGGATTATTTCTGCCAAGATGAAGACTTCCGCCGCGACCTCAAGGCAATTCGTAAGGCGCACTCAGCCGACCAGTACGAGGCTGCGTCTATCCCTCTGATTAGCAAGATGTTTGATAAATAAATTTGCGGAATGTCGCCAAAATCACACTTCGAGTGCCGTGTCGGTTGTGGCGCATGCTGCATAGCAATTTCAATAAGCTCGCCTATTCCTGGGATGCCAAATGGCAAACCTGCTGGCGTACGTTGCGTCAATCTTGACGATCGTAATCTCTGTAAACTTTTTGGCACTCCAGATCGCCCACGCGTGTGTGGTGGCTTCATGGCTGAACCTGAGTTCTGCGGCGATACCGATGCCGATGCCATGCGGATTCTTTCTGATTTGGAGGCGTCATGCTCAACGTCCGACGCCAATCAGAAAAAATAGATAGGTTAGTCAATTATTTATAACTAATAGAGTGGTTGGCGCAATGCACTACCGCTCTATTTTTATTTGCATTTGTCAAGTCTTATTGTTATATTAGACGAAACATAATAATATAATATTATGACTGATAAAGAGTTAGCTGAAAAGTACAGAAGAGAATTTAAAGAACTCCTTGACGAGATAAAAGAGAGAGAGGATGAGCGCAAGAAGATTAAAATAGTCATTGCTGTTCATTTGTCTGCTAAAGAAGAAAAAGAAGAAGAGGAGGAGGAAAAAGAGTTCGATTTTGTTGAGGACTACTTAAGTAGAACGACAGATCCTCTGTTGAGGTGGTATAGGGACTACAGGAAAGGAAAAAATGATAAAGCAATAAGAAAGGACGATTAGCAATCAGTAAATCGCTGCCATAATGAACTTTAAAAGATTATTGGAGCAGACGTTTGCCTGCTCCAATTTTATTTTTTAAAATTAGCCGCCGGAACAATCACATAACATGTCACCATCAGAAGGTCATTTGTCAGGAGTACCCTCCCGAATTAGATACGGGCGGTAACTGCCGCATCGGTGGAACAAACAATTACCAAAGTCACTTATCAAAGCAATGTTGCAACCGCACAAGCTCAAAGCCTCCGAAGCGGCTGGTTTGGTAGGCCTCCCCAAGTGCGTTTCATTAATTAGTATGAACAACGTGACTAATTATTTCATATATTTGTAAGCAAACAAAATCCCCGATTTTGTTCCCTATTTTTTGTAACGGCTTGAGAGCAAGCGCCTTATGGCTCCTCTCGAGTTTTTTCATGAATTTGGGTTAGGTTAGGACAAGGCGCCGACGTGAGTCGACGCCTTTTTCGTCTTCTAAGCCTTATTTCTCGCTTCGCGCCTCAGTTTCGGCAGCCCCCTTGCCCCGTCCCCCTTAATCCAAGAAAAGCCCCTCAAATCGAATAAAATGGAGCTGCGCCTTGCTCCTCTCCCGAAAAAGTACTAATTTAGTACACTTGAAAATGTGTGCACCAGTGCTCGACGGATTGCGTCTCGTCCAACCCCCGTCGATCTCGTGTGTTAGTATGAATATCACTAATTTATAATGGCAGAAGGAGAACAGATAATTCCTGTCAAAATAGAGGAGCAAATGAAACAGGCCTACATCGATTATTCGATGTCGGTCATCGTCGCACGTGCCCTCCCCGACGCCCGCGACGGCTTCAAGCCCGTCCATCGCCGTATCCTCTTCGGCATGAGCGAGTTGGGTCTGACCCCCGATAAAGAGTATAAGAAATCAGCCAGAATCGTCGGTGACGTTCTCGGTAAGTATCACCCGCACGGCGACTCTTCAGTCTACGATGCCATGGTGCATATGGCGCAAAGCTGGGCTCTCCGTTACCCGCTCGTCGATGGTCACGGTAACTTCGGTTCCATTGACGGCGATAGCGCAGCGGCTATGCGTTACACCGAGGCCCGCATGCAGAAGATCTCCGAAGACCTTCTCGTCGACATCGACAAGGATACGGTCGATATGCAGAAGAACTTCGACGAGTCCCTCGACGAGCCGACTGTCCTCCCGACGCGTGTCCCGAGTCTTCTTATCAATGGCTCTTCTGGTATCGCCGTAGGTATGGCGACTCTCATGGCTCCACACAATATTAAGGATGCCATCGATGCCTGTATCGCCTATGTCGAGAACGAGAATATTGACATCGAAGAGCTTATCAAGGTCATCAAGGCTCCTGACTTCCCGACAGGCGCCACCATCGTAGGCTACTCCGGTGTCCGCGACGCATATCTCACAGGCCGTGGCCGTATTGTCATCCGCTCCAAGTACGAGATCGAGACAATCGATGGTCATGAGTGTATCGTCATCAAGGAGATCCCATATATGGTCATCAAGGCCGATATGGTCACCAAGATCGCCGAGATGGCAACGACAAAGAAGATCGATGGCATCATCGACGTACGCGACGAGTCGAGCCTTGAGCGCGGCATTCGCATCGTCATCGAGATCCGCAAGGATTGCATCCCCAATGTCGTCCTCAATCATCTCTTCAAGAATACCCCTCTTCAGTCAAGCTTCTGCGTAAATAACATCGCAATCGTCGATGGGCACCCGCGCCTTCTCAACTTGAAGGATATCATCAAGTGCTTCATCGACCATAGGCACAACGTCATAATCCGTCGTTCTCAATACGAGAAACGCAAGGCGGAGGAGCGTGCGCATATCCTCGAAGGTCTCATCATCGCCAGCGATAATATCGATGAGGTAATAAGCATCATACGTGCCGCAAATAGTCGTGACGAGGCGAGAGCCAAACTTATCGAACGTTTCAGTTTGTCTGATGTTCAAGCACGCGCAATCGTCGAGATGCGTCTCGGTCAGTTGACAGGACTGGAGCAGGATAGGCTGCGCGATGAGTTCAAGAAAGTTACTGACTACATCGATTATCTCACACGCCTCCTCGCCGATGTCGCAATGCAGATGGATGTCATCAAGCAGGAGCTCATCGAAGTTCGTGACAAATATGCCGACGAGCGTCGTACCGACATAGAGTATTCCGACGGCGAGTTCAATCCCGAAGATTTCTATGCCGACGACGATGTTGTAGTCACTGTTTCACACATGGGCTACATCAAGCGTACTTTCCTCAACGAGTTCAAGACGCAAAACCGCGGTGGCATCGGTTCCCGTGGCTCCAGCACACGCGACCAGGATTTCATCGAGCACATGTATTATGCGCGTATGCACGATACCATGATGTTCTTCACCAGCAAAGGTCGTTGCTTCTGGTACAAGGTCTACGACATTCCCGAAGGCAATAAGACGAACAAGGGACGTGCCATTCAGAACCTTCTCAATATCGAGAGCGACGATAAGGTGCGTGCGTTCATCAATGTCCGTGGTCTCGATGATAAGGAATACACTCAGAGCCACTACATAATCATGGCGACGCGTAATGGCATCGTCAAGCGTACCAGCCTCTCCGAGTACTCTCGTCCTCGCGCAAATGGCGTCATAGCCATCACTGTTCGTGAGGGTGACGAGCTCCTCAAGGCTGTTCTTACCGATGGCTCGCAACATCTCATACTTGCGACTTCCGACGGCAGGGCTCTCCGCTTCAAGGAGGATACCGTCCGCTGCGTAGGTCGTTCAGGTATGGGTGTCAAGGGCATCAACGTTGGTGAGGACAACACAACGGTCGGCTTCGTGTCTGTCGATCCTGATGATACCAAGGACATCTTCGTCCTCTCTGAACGCGGTTTCGGCAAACGTTCTAAGCTCGAAGAATACAGCATCCAAGGTCGTGGCTGTAAGGGCATCCGAACCCTTAAAGTATCCGACAAGACGGGCAGCCTCGTGACTATCGACACCATAACCGACGACGATGACTTGATGATCATCAACCGAAGCGGAATAACTATCCGTATCAAGGCTACCGACATCAAGGTTATCGGTCGAGCTACTCAGGGTCTCAGCCTTATCAACCTCAGCAAGAAGGGCGACCAAATCGCCTCGGGTACCGTCGTCCCTCATGTCGATGACGAACAAGCTGAAGGTGCAGAAATAGAACCAAACAACAGTGACGAAGGACAGCAAGGGGATGACAATCAAGAATAAACCTCTCAAGTCCATAAATAAAGGTCTAAAACTATAATACACTAATGAAGAAAATACTTTTTGTAGCAGCTGCGGCTTTGACCGCTGCTTCGGCTTCCGCACAAAAGGCTAATGTCAGCGCAGCCGAGAACGCTATCATCCTCCAACAGTACGACAAGGCTAAGGAGAGCATTGATCAAGCGCTCGAGAATGAGAAGACCAAGGACTACGCCAAGACTTACATCGTTGCGGCAGATGTCTACACCCGTTTGATGAGCTCCGACATCAACAACCTCAAGAAAGCCAAGGAGTTCATGCTCGAGGCTGAGAGGCTCAATAAGGTAGGCAATTCCAAAGGCAAAGCCATCGGTAAGTTCACTAAGGATCTCGTAGAGACATACAAAAAGCTTGTCCTGACGTCCGAGCAGGAGGCTGCCAATGCATACAATGCTAAGAATTACGCTGCCAGCCGCGACGCTTTCATCTTCGACATCTGGGCTGGTTCCCAACTTCCTGACCACCAGGACATCGCCGACTCCTCTATCATCATCAATGTCGGTCTCGCCAGCATGCAGGCTGAGGATTGGAATACCGGTGCTGAGTACTTCCTCAAGGCTGGTCGCATGAAGGTCGGTGGTGCAATGTCTTTCATTCGCGCAAAGTACTGCTACGAGCAGCTCAACGACTCCGCCAACATCGAGAAGTCTCTCAAAGAGGGCTTCGAGACCTACCCTGAGGTTACTGACATGATCAATACCCTCATCAACTACTACATTCAGGCTCAGAAGAATGAAGAGGCGCTCGGCTACCTCAATGATGCTATCAAGCGCGACCCAAACAATGCTCAATATTTCTTCGCTCGTGGTTGCCTCATGGAGCGTTATGACAGCAAGGCTGCCATTGCCGACTACCAAAAGGCCATTGAGATAAGCCCCGAGAACTTCGGTGCTACTTACAATCTCGGTGTCGTTTACTACAACGAGGCTCTCCAGAAGAAGACAGCTGCCAGCGGTGAGCGCGACAACGTCAAGTACAACGCCATGATCAATGAGTCCAATGAGACTTTCAAGAAGGCTGTTCCTTATTTCATCAAGGCGGCCGAGATTGCTCCCGACAAGACTCAGAAGCGTGAGGTTCTCTCCAATCTCCAGCGCACTTACTACACCATCCAGGAGTACACCAAGAGCCAGGAGGTCAAGAGTCAAATTGACGAGCTTGATGCTCAGCAGTAATAGTTTGAGAGAGTTTTACTCTTAAATACAATGACAGGCGGAGGCATCACAGCTATCCGCCTGTCTCTTTTCTGTGCATGGACAAGGCAATTGAAGAACTCAAAAGACTCAAGTCTTTACTTGAGTTGGAGCGGGATGGCGAGCGTGAAGAGTTTCTCGTGACAAACCAAAAGATGCCAATCGAGAGGCTTGTTAGTCGTGGTGTCGCATGGTTTCCCATAAGGGTCGGTCGCTGTTATTACAATTCTCTTAATCAGTTTGTTGTAGAGCTGTGGAGGCAAGCAAGTGATGATGATGTCGACTCATCCATCGAAAGTGGAAATACAGTGCGTCTCTTTTCGTCAGCTGCGCCAGGTGAGCCGCGCAAGCCAGTCTCCTACACGTCGTCGGTAACCTATGCGGATGACAAACGAATGGTGATAACCGTTCCCACTCCTAATGATGCTTCCGCTCTTCTCCATGCCAATGGTCTGGGTGTCCAACTTTTCCTCGATGAGACAAGCTATCGTCTCATGTTTGAGGCGCTCGACCGTGTCATAAATGCAGATTCGGGAAGACTGCCTGAATTACGTTCCATTCTTCATGGGCTCACTCCTGCTAAGTTTGCGCACATCGTTCCGTCCTCTTTCCCTTGGCTGAATAAGGATCAAGAGGCGGCTGTTAACAAGGTCATTGCGGCAAAGGATGTGGCAATCGTCCATGGTCCTCCAGGTACAGGCAAGACAACGACACTTGTTGAGGCTATAAGCGAGACCTTACGTCGTGAAAGCCAAGTCCTTGTGTGTGCTCAAAGCAATATGGCTGTCGATTGGATCTGTGAGATCCTCTCAGCAAGAGGCATAAGTCTGGTGCGCATCGGCAACCCGAAACGTGTGACCGACAATATGCTTGAGCATACTTATGAACGTCGTTTCGCAAGCCACCCCGATTATGGTCAACTTTGGTCGTTGCGCCAGTCCATTCGTCGGATGCGTCGCAGCCGTGGCAATGAGCGAAGTCATCAGAGCTTAGCCCGTCTAACCGAGCGTGCCATTGAGTTGGAGATCCGCATCAACAATGACATCATGGACAATTCTCGTGTTGTCGCCTCCACGCTTGTCGGTGCTGCAAATAAAGTTCTTACGGGGCGCAAGTTCTCTACTCTTTTTATCGACGAGGCCGCTCAGGCTATGGAACCTGCGTGTTGGGTGGCAATCGCCAAAGCTGGTAGGGTAATTCTTGCTGGTGACCACATGCAGCTTCCCCCGACAGTCAAGAGCATGGAGGCAAAGCGTGCCGGACTTGCCAAATCGCTTATGGAGAGTGTCGCTGAGTCTCAAAAAAATACGGTCTCTCTCCTCACGACTCAATACCGTATGAATGAGGATATTATGCAGTTCTCAAGCAACTGGTTCTATGATGGCAAGTTGCGTGCGGCGGGCGAAATAGCCGAGCGAGGCTCTTTTCTCGATTTCGAGTGTCCTATTGAATGGCTAAACATCACGTCACAAGTTGCAGATGACTCAACAGAAGAGTTCATTGGTGCTAACTTCGGTCGTATAAATAAAGCCGAGGCTCGTACTGTAATAAGGCGTCTGCGCCATTGTGTCGAGTCTATTGGCGTTGAGCAATTTATTGAAGATCGTATCGATGTCGGCATAATCTCGCCATACCGAATGCAAGTGCAACTGCTCCGCCAAATGATAGCGTCCGACTCTTTTTTTAAGCCGTTACGTAAATCCATTTCTGTCAATACGGTAGATGGCTTCCAAGGTCAAGAGCGTGACATGATAATCGTGAGCATGGTTCGCTCTAACGATAAGGGCGAGATCGGTTTTCTCAGCGATTTACGACGTATGAATGTGGCTATGACACGTGCAAAATCAAAGCTCATCATAGTCGGTAATAGGGATACTCTGGCTCACAATAAATTTTTCCGTGAGTTATATGCTTATGTTAGTGATGTGGAAGCTAAATTTGCACTCGATAGTTGACATATATCACATTAACTCATCGTTTTTGACCCCAGTTCCATTTTTAGTGTTAATTTAGTCGCCACTAAATCAATTTTCTATGAATGCAGACATAGTACTCGGTTTCATCGGCAAGGCTGTCGTTCTTATTCTTCTTCTGACGGTCCCTGCTCTTATTCTTAATCTCGCAAAATCCATTCGTCAAGGCAGTAAGGCAAGCAATATCCCATATTCTACTGTTGAGTGGATAATCCTCTTTGCTGTCTACATCATCGGAGGTTTCTTCTTTGTCCGCTGGGTTTTAGCCTAATCCTCCCTGCTGACTGACCCATCCCCTCCAACGTCCCGAGCGGCACGATGACGCTCACCATCTCGAAAGCCTCCATGAGCGTCAGCGCAATCCTCACAGGCACGCAGAACGGACTCCTCTCTGCCGACAATCCGGACACCAGCATAGCGAGATACAACTTCCCCGAGGTAGGCACGGCGAGCGTCTCCATGGTCTTCTACGTCACCGTCAACGGGGTGCGCAAGACGAAGCTCGTCGAGAGCATATCGGCATCGGACAGCGCAGACGAGGAGCTAAACTCGTCGTCGTCCTCCCGCTACATCACCCTCAGCGCGAGCGGCTCGAAGAGTGCAGCCATCTCCACCTCCGTGGCGGTCAAGTTCGCCCCCGGCGACGTGATAGGTCTCCTCACCGAGACCGTCATCACCTACTCCACGTCCACCATCCCCAGGGGCAGCAACGTCAGCTACACGAAGTCGACGGCGGCATCCATAACCCTCTCGTGGACGGCAACGAGCGAGAACTACAACAACATGTACTACGCCAACGGCCTGCTCCTCTCGTCGTCCGACAAGAAGTACATAGCCGCCAACTCCAGCTCGACGGCGACAGCCATCCTGCAGGCGAGGTCAGGCTCCGCCATCTTCAAGTTCAACGCCAACGGGCTGCTCCAGTCCCTCAACGGAAGCACTTTCTTCAGGGTCAACCCGCTCATCTGGGTCGCCAAGGTCTCCACGGAAAGCGGATCGTCAGTAAGCCTGTCTGTTATATACAACCCATTAGGTAAATCAATTAAAGCGGGACGAACTGACACAGGAAGAATTAGAATTACACACGACCTTAACCATACCAACTACACGATAGCGGCTCATGGTTTCGGCCCTAACAGCGGAACGGCGGCGACGGGCGGCAACAGGTACGTCTATATGATTACCAAGGCAGCGACATATTTTGAGGTCGTCATGAACCTCGACCACGTTAATTATGACGGAATTTGCGAGATACTGTTGTATGATTTGAGCAGTTTTAGCTAAATTGCGCCAACTAAAAACAATAGGGACATGAAAAATACACTGCTTTTCCTCGGGTTTGTGAGTTCAATGCTTGCCCTCTCCTCTTGCGAAAAGAACGACTCCGTGCCTGACAACTCCTGCACGATATGGATTTCGGGGCAGGACAAGTCGGAAAACAAATCTCTTTGCGAGTACCGTTCCCACGCTTTGACAGCCGCACAGGTGTGCAGAATTGATACTTTCCTCTTTTTGTCTGGGCGTAACGATGACGCAACATACGGTGGGGACATTGAATGCAAGCTCAATTCGGACAACGAGAACTTCGCCCTCCAAGACACTATTAATAACAGGATAGGTCTCCGTGTTTTGCATGTAAGCAATGCGCTGAACAGTGTCTTGTTCGAAAGGGAGCTACAATGGATAGTCTGTCACTTAGACACCATTTGTGGTGATTTCGACACCGTAGCCTACATTCCCAACTCCGCACGTCTCGCAGCGATTGACACGCTGACAAGCCTCTTCGACTCCTCAAACGGCGGATGGGAGAAGAACTATGAGGCTATTAACGAGATTGTGCAGAACGCATTCAAGTTCATCCCCTGCACCGGCGAGGAGTTCAAGCAAATCAAGTATACAGACCAGAACTGACATCCTTACACTTCCCACACCCGAAAGGGCATAAAGGCGGGGCGCAGCAGCGTTCCGCCTTTTTTAGTGCCTAAGGGGAAATAAAAAAACCGTCCGCATCACTGCGGGCGGGAAAAATAAATGATAAAATGATGGCACGAATATACGGAATAACCACGACATTACAATGTGTCCGTGGTCTTTCGTATCTCCACGACCTCCTTTTTTATCGCGGCAAGGTGCTCGTCAACGGGGTGCGCAAGACGAAGCTCGTCGAGAGCATATCGGCATCGGACAGCGCAGACGAGGAGCTAAACTCGTCGTCGTCCTCCCGCTACATCACCCTCAGCGCGAGCGGCTCGAAGAGTGCAGCCATCTCCACCTCCGTGGCGGTCAAGTTCGCCCCCGGCGACGTGATAGGTCTCCTCACCGAGACCGTCATCACCTACTCCACGTCCACCATCCCCAGGGGCAGCAACGTCAGCTACACGAAGTCGACGGCGGCATCCATAACCCTCTCGTGGACGGCAACGAGCGAGAACTACAACAACATGTACTACGCCAACGGCCTGCTCCTCTCGTCGTCCGACAAGAAGTACATAGCCGCCAACTCCAGCTCGACGGCGACAGCCATCCTGCAGGCGAGGTCAGGCTCCGCCATCTTCAAGTTCAACGCCAACGGGCTGCTCCAGTCCCTCAACGGAAGCACTTTCTTCAGGGTCAACCCGCTCGTGGCCATCATCAAGCTGTCGTATAAAGCGGCGGCGGAAAACGGATACACCGCTACCTATCTATACCGTGTAGCAGGCAGCACCGCCCCCTCCACCAAACGTGAGGCGGAAGGTAACGTGATACTATACCACTACTTGAAGACCAATACGGGAGTCACGAAATACGCCGCGCAAGGAACGTACTATTGCACAGGCACGACGGAGTACGCGCGAACGCTGATGTTCGACAACGTGGAGGCAGACAATATGCGAGTACACTTCATGACTGGCAACGACCACTACGACCCTAAGAACACGGGCGACGTGGACTACGCCATGATATTCTTCTACGACTACGGAACTTATAGTTAAAAAAGCAATGGTCAGCTCCTTGGTATGGATTTTTCCATATATTTGGAGCTGACTAAAAACAAAAAACATGAAAAACCTGCTTCTCTTCACCGCAGCCGTTCTCGCTTCCGCAGCGTTTCTCTTCTCATGCAAAGACGACGATAACGGAAAGCTTCCCGATAACGTCAAGATATACATCAATGGTCAAGACAGGACTAACAAGACGGCAACCATCACGGAGGCAATGTCTGTCGCTGCGATTTGCCGTTTCGACAGCCTCGAAATGCTGGAGCAGTTTGCGGACGGCAGTTGCGGCTCATCCTTTTTCACTATAACCGGTCTCGGAAATTGTGCCATAGACACAATCAACAACCGCCTCAGCATTGCGGCTAACCAAGTTGACGTGGAAAACAACACATGGCTGATGAAAGACAGCCATTTCATTATCAGGGACGGGCATAACAATGGAGGAGGAGCCCCGATTGGCGACACCCTCGGATACGTTCCCCGCACCCAGCACAATGCGGCTGTCGACCAGCTGACGGAGCTGTTCAAGGACAAGGAGAA
>CAVEKX010000022.1:0-26002 GCA_963616565.1 Clostridium sp. CAG:343 | reverse complement strand
ACTCGCGACCCCAACCTTGGCAAGGTTGTGCTCTACCAACTGAGCTATTTCCGCAATATGTCGGGGTACCCGGATTCGAACCGGGGACCCTCTGCTCCCAAAGCAGATGCGCTAACCGGACTGCGCTACACCCCGATTTCGATAAAGGAGTTTGCGGAGAGAGGGGGATTCGAACCCCCGGAACACTAATCGCGTTCGGCAGTTTAGCAAACTACTGGTTTAAGCCACTCACCCATCTCTCCCTGAGACAAGCTCATTTGTCAAGCTTACTCCGCAATCCTTTTCGAAAGCGATGCAAAGTTAGGGATAGTTTTGAAAACCGCAAGGGGTGTAGCCTTATTTTTTGCTGATAATATTCGCTTCGTGAAGCTATATGTAGGGTTATCAGGCATTTAAAAATTGCTGTTCGTCGTCGATTTCTTGGGCGAGAAGTCGTGATGGGGCATCATTGCGGGTTGTGGCAGCCGTCTTGACGCTCTCGACGGAAGGGAGCGCGACGCCATGGCGGAGGCATTGGCGCGCGAGGAGGCTGAGGGCTGAGGCCTCGGGCTTCGACCATGAGGGGTGGGAGAGGGCTGTGGCGAAGAGCGACTGTGCGGTTGAGGCATCGTCGGCGGCATGGCCATTCTGGATGTGGCGGGCGAGAGTGCCGAACGCCACGGCGAGGTCGTAGGACTCGGCGCGCTCGGCGAGAGCGAGAGCGAGGTCGGCCGCGCGGGAGATCTTACCGGTCAGGAGGAAGGGCAGCATCTCGGCCATCTCGACGGACGGGATGGAGGCAGCCCATGGGAGCATGCGTTCGGGGGCGGGGTCGTGGGGAGCCATGGCTGCGGCGGCGATGAGCATGAAGTCGCGCCAACGAGTGGACCAGAGGTAGTCGCACTCGTCTGGCGAGAGTGGGATGGAAGCCGCGACGTCGCGAGCGTGCTGGAGTGAGAGTCCGTAGTTGGCGGCATAGGCATTGTCGAGGCTCTTCATGATGGAGGCCGTCGTGCCGTTCATGTGGCGACGGAGCTGAATCTTTAGTTCACGGAGCTTGTCTTGGTCCATTTGTGGCGTTGGGATAAAAATGCGATTTGAGGTGAAAAAAAATTGGCACTGGTATTGCAAATGTAGTGGAAAAGCCTCAACTTTGCACTCGCAAAACAAAAGATGGTGGGTGTAGCTCAGCTTGGTTAGAGCGCCAGATTGTGGCTCTGGAGGTCGCCGGTTCGATCCCGGTTACTCACCCTCAAGCATTACGACCGACTCTGAATCTTCAGAGTCGGTCGTTTTTTTGCATACATTTGTGAGAATAGGCGCACAGGACAGGCTGTGCAGACAAGACAACATATTGACAATGAACGAAAAAGGAAGGAGTTACGCCATTGTGGGCGTAGGCGGAGTAGGCGGCTATTTTGGCGGCAGGCTGGCGCAGGCTGGGCATGACGTAAGGTTTTTGCTCCATAGCGACTATGAGCACGTGCGCGAGCATGGGTTGAAGATACGCTCCCACATGGGGGACTTCGCCTTGCCGAAGGTGCAGGCGTATAAGAGTGCGGAGGAGATAGGCGTTGTGGACGTTGTGGTGGTGTGCTTGAAGACGACGAGAGAGAACTTGCTTAGGGAGATCTTGCCGCCGATGCTTGGTGAGAAGACCGTTGTCTTGCTGATACAGAACGGGATAGGCGTGGAGGCTGACGTCGAGGCGATGTTGCCCGGCATCAGGCTCGTTGGGGGATTGGCGTTTATATGCTCGACGAAAGAGGGTCCTGGCGAGATATGGCACCAGTTTTTCGGGAATATCAACCTTGCACCGTATAACATTGGGCGTGAGGAAGTTGAGGGGATAGCCGAGGATTTGAACGAGTCGAACGTGCCTGCGCGGATCATGGAATATGAGGAGGCGCGGTGGAAAAAGGCATTGTGGAACATCCCGTTCAACGGACTGTCGGTGATATTGGGACTTCAGACGGACGGGCTGACGGGAGGAAAGGCAGCGGAGATCAGCAGGGCTGTCATGGGCGAGGTGATGGAGGCGTCGCACGCATTGGGCGTGAAGAACAAGGAAGGCAAATGGTGCATCGGTGAGGAGGAGTGCGACAAAATGATGGAGATGACGCGGAAGATGCCCGCCTACTCACCGAGCATGAGGGTGGATTTTGACAACAGGAGGGAGATGGAGATAGAGTACCTGTATCGTCGGCCTGTGGAGATGGCGCGTGCGGCAGGCTCTCCTATGTGGAAGGTCGAGATGATGCTCATGGAGTTGGAGGCGATACAGGAAAGGATGTAGGGAGAATGGGGGTCGAGAAAGATTACATGTCGTCTTTTGACGAGTATCTCCGGCAAGGGGAGCCGTCTAAGATGGAGAGCGTAGCCAACTGGCAGGCTGCCATCGGGTTGCAGGCTGTAGACGGGTTGCGACCCTCAGCGTATCTGCTTGAAGTGGCAGGACGGAACATTGAGGGTGAGATAACTCTTGAAGAGAGCCGTCGCCTCATAGACTCCTATTACAAGAGCAAAACCGCACGCACGCCGAAGGAAGACGAGGAAGAAGAGGCCGACAAGGTGGCAGCCAATATTGCGCACATCTTGAAATCGCGCACCTTCGCATTCAATACTAATGGCTACGTCTCGCTCCACCGTCGCATCTTCGACGGGGTGTTTAAACATGCTGGGGAGATACGCGAATATGACATTACAAAGCGCGAATGGGTGCTTGCGGGAGATCCGGTCAACTATCTTCAATTGGGAGGACTTGCGCCAAGCTCTTGATTGGGACATTGAGCAGGAGAAGGGATTTTCTTACCTCGGCTTGACGGAGGACGAGAAAATCGAGCACATAGCCAAGTTCGTATCTGGCATTTGGCAGATACATGCCTTCTGTGAGGGCAACACCCGAACCACGGCGGTTTTTGCCATACAATATCTTCGCACGCTGGGCTTTAAAGTGGACAACCGCATGTTCGCACTGCACTCATGGTACTTTCGAAACGCCTTAGTTAGAGCCAATTACCGCAATGTGCAGAAAGACATTGACTATGCGCCAATCTACCTTGTGCGCTTCTTTCGCAACTTGCTTCTTGGCGAGAAATGGGACTTGAAGAACCGTTACCTTCATATTGAAGCTGCGGGGAAGTGGGGAAGTCAGGGAATGGTGAGAACAGAAGATGGCGGTGTAAAAGATGAAAATGGCGGTGTATGTGGCGGTGTAAATTTAGAGGAGGTTTTGTTGAGAGCGGTAGTAGAGCATCCAGGAAGTAATGCGCCAACATTATCAAAGATTGTGCAAAAGAGTCTGCGCACTGTCCAACGTTACTTGAAGGGGCTTGCGGACAAGGGCAAAATAGAGTTTCGTGGGGCTCCGAAGACAGGTGGCTACTGGCCGCTGGATATGGCATGACCGCATAGACGTGAAAAAAAAGAGGAGGCGTCCCTTGCCCGAGTGGTGGGCAGGGGACGCCTCTTCAACTTGGACTCCTTAGCTGACCATAGAATACTAAAAACGAAACCCACTATGGCTACCACAGCAAGTATTGTTGCGCTTGTTAGTATTATAAGGATTGTTTTTTGTTCGATTCTATCTTAGAAGAGAGGGGTGGTGGGCTTGCAGGTTTTTCTTCAATGGGACCGTGTTTTGCGCCATCAGAAATCAAGCAGATTGGTCATTAGCAGAAGTCTCTTTCTTTTTCAGCTTGTCATACTCGTACAAAAATACACGATGGGCGTCAAAGAAGCCTGACAGAACAGAAGACATATAAGCCTCTATATTGGGAATTTGCGGAACAAGTAAGAACTGCCCCCATGTGCTGACAGAGATGTTTTTGTTCTCCTGGTCTATTTGATACAATAAGTTCAGGGGCTGATGGATGTTCGCCGTGTTGACAGCTGTACGGATGTTGCAAACGTCATCAAGGTCGTCCAAACTGGATTCTATCCACACGCGGTCATAAACTCTAATCCAGGCACCATTTTCGGGGGTAGTGATGATGAAATTTTCACTTTGGAATGAGAAGTAGATAGCTTCGTCGTGTAGTATTGTTTGGCAATTCAGTTTTTCTAAAACCTTCATGCACAATTCTCTCGTGTTCAGACCGAGGTACTCGTTTGTGCCGCTGCTGTCATTTGTGTGCTGGGCTTTGGGCGCTTTAGGCTCACTGGCGGTGTTGCTCGATTTCTCTTTGCGCTCTTGGTATTTATTATAGGCAAAGAAGCAAAGGATTAGGAGTAACGCTGTGAGTAACGCTGTAATTGCAGAATAGAACATTGCGAATATTCGTTTAGCAGTTTGATAATTAGTGGACTTGTAAATATAACGAAAAACCGCATGAGATATTGTCTAAGATATCAATAGAGGCTACGCAGTTGTGCAAGAGAGAAAACAACGTCGTCATGGCTCGGAGCGTGCCATGACGACAATGTTTTTTTGGGGGCTTCCTAATCGTGGAACTTTTGCGCCTTGATACACTTGATCAGGCTGTTGACGGCCATGTGATCATTGGCGCGGCACTCTTTAAGTTGGGCGTCGAAATCATCCTCTGACATATCCGAGTTGAATGCATCGACCAATTCGCTCTCGTCTTGAGAGTCGAGCATCAGGTTTTTACGTTTCATCAAGAAACGCATGGCATGGATGCCGTGGTCGTACATGGGGCGATTTATAACCAAATCCTTCAACCAGGGAAGACCGGGGCCGCCAAGCCGCACCTCGTAGAGCATTGCCGTCGAGTACAGAACCTTCAAGTCTGGCGTCTTCCAGTTAAAGTCACTGGCTATAAGGTCGTTGACGCCGTCTGCTTCCTGGTATCGACCCAGCATGGTGAGAGCGCGAGTCTTCAAGTAGAGAGCCTCTGGGCACTCGTTGGCTGCCAACACGTCATCGGCATATTGCAGCGCGTCCTCATATTGACCAGCGTAGAGAGAGAGGAGCGCGGCCAAGAATCTCGGCTCCCAATGGTCGGCGGACTTCAGCTTTGCTGGCACCGACTCGATGCATCCCATCAAAGAGTCGTCGCACACGACAGTGTCGAGAAAACGTTTGGCTAAGAGCATGGCCTCCTTGATGTCGCCGTCGAGAGCTCTTTTGTGGACCAGGAGGAGATACTGTTTGGCGGCCTCGTCATAGTCATTCTCCAGGAGAGCCTGATAAACGGCCTTGCCGCTCTCTATCTCATTGTTGATGAGCCTCTCGTCGTTGTATCCACTTGCGTAGGTTATGATCTCCGGGTTTGTGCGGGCGTATTGTGGTATGATGGGCTTGGAGAGGAAGAGTCCGTCCAGCGACCGCACGCGGCTCAGAGCCACGTAGAGCTGCCCTGCGGCGAAAATGCCACGGCTCAGGTCGAGAAACATCTTCTCGAATGTCATGCCTTGGCTCTTGTGGATGGTGATTGCCCACGCCAGCTTCAGAGGATATTGAGAGAAGGTGCCGGTGACCTCTTTTTTCAGTTTTCTGGATTCGCGGTCATACTCGTATTTGACGGAGTCCCATGATTCGCGCGGCACGGAGTATGCGTCGCCGTTGTTCAGAGCCACACGGATTTCGTCATCCGTCAGCTTGACGACCTTTGCGAGCGTGCCGTTGGCCCATCGTTTTTGCATGTCGTTGCGAGTGAACATGACCTGCGTGCCGACTTTGAGGCGGAGGTTGCGCTCGACGGGCAATTTTTTGTCCTCAAAATTTCCGGTGATCTTGCCCTCGTAGACAAACTCCTCAGCGTCAATCTCATCCAATCGTTGCTGATTGATCGTATTGGCAGTGTCGTTTCGCGAAGCGAGGGTTATGACCATTCCGTCTTCTTTCTGCGGCTTGACGACACGACGGTTGAGGAGCGTGAGATCCTCTGGAGCCACTCTGTTCATTCGGACATCCTCGAGGATGTGCAGGAACTGCTTGTCGTCATCCTGGCGATACACCTTTTGGAACTCGATCTTCACGAGTCGAACGTGATTGAAGACATTGGCCTTGTAGAAGAAAAAGTCGTCGGTGTTATAGTTGTCGCGGAGCATGTCGCGCTCCTCATTTTGGCGTACGACGGGCGGCAGCTGGAACATGTCGCCAACGAAAATCACCTGTTTCCCTCCGAAAGGCTGGGTCGTGCGCATTACCTCGCGTAGGGTGTTGTCGATGGCGTCCACGATGTCGCACCTGACCATTGAGACCTCATCGATAATGATGGTGTCGGCGTGGCGAATGGTCTGAAAGCGAGCTTCATTGATCTTTCCGCAGGTGTTGGGCGAGCAGGCCTCCAGTGGAAGGCCGAAGAAGGAGTGTATGGTGTCACCTCCTGCGAGGATGGCGGCGACGCCTGTGGGCGCGAGGGTGATGAACTGCTTGTTGACCATCGTTTGCACATTTCGCAAGAAGGTGGTTTTACCTGTTCCAGCTCGTCCAGTGAGGAAGAAACAGCTATTGGTGTTTGCGATGAGCTCGTAGGCGAGAACCTGCTGCGGGTTCTGGGTGTCGATGCCGATTAATTCGATGTTTATCATGTCTAATCTTGTTTTTGTTCTATTGCTGGGATGATTTGAGTGAGACGAGTGTTGAAATCGCTGTCGAGGAAGCTCTTGTAGCATCCGTCGATGAGCTCTTTTGCGTTGTTTTCAACTTCCTTGGCCAGAATTGAGACGCCTTGCGCTTTCGCCATGCCGGAGATGTAATCTTTGACCATGGTCTCGGACTCGGCGCGGATGAACTCTTCATTTCTGAAAACCTTGTCATAGTCGCGCTTTTGGATGAGCTTGGGTTTCTCGCCGTTAAAGGCGTAGAGCTCGATGCCGTCGATGTAGGTCCAGTTGTGATAGAGACCGACCTTCTCGACGATGACTATCCTGTCGCAGAAGCGGATGCCTCGATAGTAGCGGTGTCCACTCTTGCTCTCGTACTCGTCGCAGATGAACATTTTTTGACTGTTGTCCCAAGCGGGGATCTGGAGCTGAGCTCCTGGCTGGTCTCCGTATTTCGGTAAGAGAGAGCCGATCAAATCATTGCTGATTGCTTTTTCAATTGATACCATGATGTTTTTATTTAAGTGTTATTGGGAAATGTCGTTTTAGGTTGAGATGCAGGCACTTAGGCGATTCTCTTGCATTGTGTCTCCTCGATCAGGTCGCGAGAGAATGAGAGCAAATCCTGCTCGCTGACATACTCGCCGACGGCTTTGGCCTGTCCTGTGAGGAAATCTTTTAGCATGAGGATGCTTTGCTCTTTGGCGAAGCATTCGGAGAAAATTCTCCAGTTGTCGCCGCCCCAGAGCTTCTGGGCGATGATCTTCGCTTTTGTGCCATCCCAGCGGAAAAGAGTGATGCCGTTGAGGAAGGTGTGCGCGTAACCTTCGCCGATATGGTAGAAGACGGCGAGCCTTTCGGAAAAGCGGATGGCGCGGTAGTAGGTGTTGCCGGCCTCGCTGGTGTAGCCGAGTGTCAGATACACGTTCTTGGCTGGGTTGTAGGTGAGGGAGCTGCCCGAGAGGGCTGGGAGTGCCTTATCGGCAACGAGGTCGAGAGAGGAGTCTCTGGTTGATACAATGCTTAACATAATCTTTACTTTTTAATTTTAGTTTGCTTCAAATGGATTTATTTATCGTAGAGCTTGGATCGACTTGTTTGTGTTGGTGTTTCATCAAGCTTTATGATAGAAAGAACGTATGACTAAATGAAATATTGCCAAAAGGATGGAATATTTGAGAATCAGAGTCATAGGTGAGTGAATATGGGTGACAGTGAGAAGATGATTAGGAATAAAGTGCATCATATTCTTTGGTGGAAATATTAATGCGCATTATTTCTGCGCATGATTGACATTACAAATATGTGAGTTTTGAAATAGTGTTTTTGACATTCCGAAATGTTGCACCTTCTTGCGTCTCATAATGCGGTCTGGGAGTTGCAAGGTTGTAACAGAGCCCCTGTCGAAACGGTTTCTGTTGAAAATCAGGGTCTTGTCATGAGTCTCTGTATGCGAGTATAGAAAATACGCACGAGTTGTCGCCCCGTAGCGGGAAGAAAAGGTGTTCTCAGAGGGGGGCGAAAGGATAAAAAAAACATGAGCCGGGAGGGGAGTCCCGGCTCATGTTAAGAGAAAGGCAGAAAGGCTGCTCGACGGATCAAATCGGGTTATTTCATTTCACCTTCTGCTTGTAGGTCACACGCAGAACCTTGTTGCTGTTGTCGATCTCGATGTTGCCGAGTTTTGACAAGACGCTTTGCCCGAGCAGCAGAGGGGCGGACTGGTTGCTGACGATGGATGCCTTGACGCCTCTAAGGTGCAGATCACCAAATTTAACATCGCGCAAGTTGACGATGGTTCCCTCGGAGATGTTGCCGTCTGCTGTTAAATAGCTTTGCGTGCCAATTATGTCGGAATGAGACAGATAGCCGTTTTTCAACATGAAATTAGCCTCTACGGATGACATCGACACGTCTGACGCGCCAGTGTCGAAAACGAAATGGAGGGGGAGGTTGTTGACGCTGCATTTTACCTTGCATACGCCGCCCTCTTGTGTAAATGGGATTTCTTCTGACTTCTGTTCATATTCGGATTCGTCGTCCTCATCCTCATCTTCTTCAGCTATTTCTGCTTGAAGCTTATCCTCATACTCTTTTATCAGAGACACGAACTCCTCAGAGGAACGAATGTTGTTCAAGTCGCGGTCGCATTTTATGTGAGCGAAATCCCTGTACCCGTCTTCAAGAGATTTGCGCAAGAAAGAAATCGCCTTCTCTTTTTCGCCCATCAATGAGTAAAGACAGGCTGCGTTATAATAATCTATCTCGTTATTCTCTAAGGCTTTATTGAGGAGCTCAATGGCCTTTTCCGTGTTGCCAAGGTAAAAGTATGCAAAACGTGTGCACTCGGCTTGGTCGAGGTCGGATTCGATCTTTATAGCCTGTTTGAAATCTTCGTCGGCGGCATTTTTGTCTCCTTTCAGAAGATACAGGATGCCTCGGCGCATGTGGCTTGGGGCATATTGAGGGAAAAGAGTAATGCCCACCGTATAATCTTCAATTGCCCCGTCAATGTCGCCGGAATCTTCTTTGTACAAGCCTCTCTTGAGGTATGGGAAACTTTTACCTGGCTTCAAAGCGATATATTCACTCATTGTCTCGATAGCCTCGGCGTTTCTTCCTGATGAATTTAATACGTCAGCCTTATAAGCCAAGTAATACGTATCCGTCGAGTCGATGGCTATTGCTTTGTTGTAATAATCAAGAGCCTTGGTGTAATTACCCATTTGTGCATAGCTATAAGCAATGCAAGAAGCGCAATAAGCAATGTGTGTGTCTTTCTTCGAACTTTGATCATGTGCCATATACTCCTTATAGTACGCAATGGCTGAGGGATACTTTTGGGCTCGCTTATATACACAGCCAAGTGTAAAAAGCCAATAATCATTATGAGGATCTCTTATCTTTTGGGCTTTCAACTTGGCTGCGGTCTGGTCAAAGGCGGAATCGGCCAACTCCTCAATGAGGAGGCATGCTTTGCTGTCGTAGTCTATCCTTATTGCTGTTATTGCATCATCGATCGCCTCGTTGTATTTCTTGAGTCCCATGTAGCTTTCCGCTCTGAAAGAATAGGCGGAAGAGTAGTCTGGCGCAAGTTTATTGACGAAGTCGAACTGCTTTATCGCGTCCTCATATCTTCCTTGGTCATTGGCGTTGCGACCTAATCCCATATATCCCATGACGCTGCCTTCGTCCAAGGCGACCAATTTCTGATAGTCTTTATCGGCAAGGTCGTACTTTCCTTGTTCGTAGTAGATTTGAGCCCTTTCTTCGTATAGCTCTTGTTCGTCAGGTGTAATGGATGTTGCTTGTGAGAAATCTTTTAGAGCCTGGATCGTGTCGCCAAGATTCAGATAGACGTTGGCGCGCGTGTGGTATGCAAAAGACTTGTATTCCTTGTCCTTGGCGGGTACTTTCTTCACGGCGATGTTGCTTGCGGTGAGGGCGCGTCCATACTCTTCTGTGTAGAGTTTCAGTTGAGCTATCCAGGCAAAAGCATAGCCGTTGTCCGGATGGTCTTTGATTTCCTTGTTCAGGTATTCGAGTGCCTCGTACATGTCATTATTTTGGATGGCCTCGAGCGCCCTTGTGAAGTTGTAGCTGTCTGGTCGCTTGATGTCTCCCGCGTAGATTACGGACGACCATATGAGCAGGATGGAAAACAATATCTGTCTCATAGGATTGTGGATTTTAAAGAGGTTGCTTAGCGTTTGGGGACGTAGACCTTGTTGCCTTTGTCGTTTATGTAGTATTGGCCGCCGCGCGGGCCAGTCTGGATGGTGTGGCCAGCGCCGTAGTTGTAGGACTCGGTCGAGTAGTCGCGGGCGCGGGAGCCTATGGTTTCCGTATAGGGGTTGACGTTGCCGTAGGTCGAGAAGTTGTCGTGGTTGGTCGAGTTGGGCATCGTGCGCGTGTAGCTGTCCACGTACGTCCCGTTGCTGCGGGTGTATCCGCTTACGTTGGTGGTGGAGTTGTTGACGTCGTAGCTGAATGACGTCGTGGAGCTCAGGCTGTTGCTGTTGAAGTTGAACGACTGGGCGAGGGTGACGGTTGACGTCGACGCGAGGGCGATCAATGCCAAGAGTAGCTTTTTCATTTCTGCTTGGTTTTAGTTGTTTGTTACATTATGTGATTCTCTTTGCAAGAGAGGGGTGGGGGCGTCGCATTTCCGTGGGCTTCCTATGGTTATAACGAGGGAGGGGCGGAAATATTGGCTGGGGGGGATGTTATTGACGTTTTCCAAACAGCAATTTTAGGAATGCCTCGCCGATTTTGCGTTGCCAACCTGCTTTAGATGTTGGAATGCCCGTCTCTCTGGCGAACTTCTGTTTGGCTTGCGTTATTCCCAGTGCCCTTTTCCAAGAGAAGGACACTCCCGGGATTCCGGTGTTTGATTTGCTGTTTTCCATGGTGGAGACTTTTTTGGGGGGGTGATATGTCTCTTAAGAGCTTAAGAAGCCAACTTGTAGCTCATTTAGTCCGTATCGAACACAGACATGTGCTTGAAATGGAAAGGATAGTGCCAGCGTATACTGGCACTATCCAAATTATAAATCAAGTTATTTCTTAAATAATCTGATAACTTCTCCAATCCAAAGCACGAAAGATGTAACTATTGTGATGATTACCCAGTCGATAAACTTAACGCCACCTTCAGCTACATTGAACATTTCTTGAAGACCAGGGCATTCTGTCATAAGCACCTGGCCTACGAAAATAACAAGAGCGATGGTGATAAACCACTTGGTTTCTTTCCATGAGATACCCTTGAATGCAGAGTCTGAAGTCATGAAAGCCTTGGCGTTGAACATATTCCAGAACTGCAACATCACGAAAATAGTGAAGAACAGGCCGAGCTCATATGGAGAAAGCCCGTTATTTTCGCCCCATACAGCAGTGCCGTCGAAGATGTCTGTCAGGCAAGTGATGTCAGTATGTTGAAAGTAGATGCAGAGTCCAAGCAGAAGCACAGTGAATATGCTTCCCACTCCGAGGATGCCTGCGCCCATACCCTTCAAAATGTGTTCGTTGACAGGGCGTGGTTTTTCTGCCATTACTGTCTTAGTTGGAGGTAATGAGGCTAAAGCAAGAGCTGCGAACGTGTCCATAATGAGGTTGACCCACAGCATCTGGGTAACTGTGAGAGGCGACTCTTCTCCGATGAAGGCACCGATGGCAACGATGAGACATGCGGCGACGTTCACAGTCATCTGGAACAGGATGAAACGCTTGATGTTCTTATAGAGAGAACGCCCCCACATTACAGCATTGGCAATGGTAGAGAAAGAGTTGTCGATGATGGTCATATCGCTGGCTTCCTTTGCTACAGCTGTGCCATCTCCCATTGAAAGTCCAACATTGGCAGCGTTGAGGGCCGGAGCATCGTTTGTTCCATCTCCTGTTACCGCAACGACATAGTCAAGCGATTTTAAAATGCGAACGGCACGCTCTTTGTCATTGGGGCGGGCGCGGGAGATGATTTTCACCTTAGGCAAACGGACCTTGAAGTCGTCATCACTCATGGCTGCGAGATCTGTCCCGATAAGGATGTTCTCGTCAGTATCAGTCTCTTTCCAGAGACCAAGTTGACGGCCAATTTCCTTGGCTGTTCCTGGTGCGTCGCCAGTTACAATCTTCACTTGAATGCCGGCATTGAGGCAATCTGCGATAGCCGCAGGAACTTCGGTGCGTACGGGGTCTTCAATGCCGACGATACCCATCATGGTGAGATCATTGATGCCCAATTTCCCATCTTTAAAGACTCCGTCGACAGTCCCAAGCTCTTTGAATGCAAAGGCAAGCGTACGGTTGGCGTGGCTTTGATACTCAACAAGTTTGTCGTTGTACGCCTTCTTCTCAGAGTCAGTCATTGAGCACATCTCCATCAGGATGTCTGGCGCACCCTTGACGTAGACTACTGGTTTGCCTGTGACGGCAGACTTGACAATGGTCGCCATATATTTGAGTTCGGTTGTGAACTGAATACGGTCAAGGACTTCAAGCGATTCGCGCAAGTCAAGATACTTCACGCCTTGCGCATTGAGCCACAGAAGCAAAGCTCCCTCTGTCGGATTGCCGATAGTCTTGATTCTTCCGTTAGCCTTGTCGTTTGTTTCCGAGAAGTCAAGGTTAGCTGTCGTGTTGATGGCAATACACTCTTTTAGGAGAGAAGAGGTCCGGCCGTCGCCGAGGCGTTGGTTGTCGAGTCTGGCAAAAGCCGTATCTACGACAGTCATTTGGTTCTGTGTCAGTGTGCCTGTCTTATCTGAGCAGATGACTGAGACTGCGCCCATTGTTTCGCAAGCGTGCATTGTACGAGGCAGAGTGTTCTGTTTCATCAGTCGTTTCATGCTGAACGCGAGGCTCAATGTGACTGCCATAGGCAGACCTTCAGGAACTGCCACGACTATGAGCGTGACTGCAATCATAACCGAGTCGAGTGCATACTGGATGAGGACTGGCCAATTTGTTTCAGTAGTAGTGCCCCCTGCAAAATAGCCGATGATGCCAATTATGGGCAGAATCATGAAGGCGAGGACTTGCCAGAGCTCAATGCTCTCCTCATTGTCCTCATTCTTCTTTCTATTGAGAACAAAGAAAATAATAGCGGCCAAAGCAAGAGAAGCAACAAGGCACCCTGCCAGTGTGCCATAGTTGGGTGCCGGCAACATAACGGCATGGCGAACCAAACGACCGAGCACAATCAATATGGCAAGTCCATAACTCGTCTTGGTTATAAGCCCGGCCAATTCGTCGAGTTTTTCACTCAAAGGAGTTGCTTCACCATCCTTTACTTGTGCGGCAACGAACACCTTGCCACAGGCCGTGGCGTCGCCAACGGCGAACACGCGTGCCACGCAATCTCCTTCCATGACAGTACAGCCTTTCATCACGTGGTTTGAAGGATAGGTGGCGTCCTTGTCGAACTGTGTGGAATCGGTAGTCTTGGCGCATTGCGGTTCACCTGTAAGAGAAGACTCGTTCATCGTGAGGTTCATGCAGCTCAACACTTCAGCATCGGCAGGGACCTCTTCTCCTGCTTCAAGAAGGATGATGTCGCCCACGACGATGTCTTTGCGCGGCACTTGGCAAACGTTGTTGTTGCGAATGACTTTTACGGGAGTGTCGTCATTTACCTCATTTAGACTCTTGAATGTCTTCTCGTTTTGGGCTTCAAGGATATGTGCTACTGTCGTCGCCAACAGGACGGCAGCCGCAATGCCTATCAGTTCAAGATACGGAGCCCATCCCTCAACACCACCGAAGACTCCATTGTAGAAAGCAATGGAGCCAGAAAGCAACAGGGCGAAAAGAAGAATGGTGAACAAAGAGTCTATGTCAAAAGATTTTTCTTCTTCGTTCCATTCTCCTCCGAGATAAGTTACGAGGTAGGTCAATGCAAAGAGGATGAATGACAACGCAGGAGCGATCCAAAGACCATCATGCTGATATATGCCGACAATGGGTAGGATGATTGCAGCCAACGCTGCGATGACAAAAATTGCCAAATCGACTTTAAGCAACCAGAAATGCATGCAGTCCTTGATCTTGTCCCATACGGACTCCTCCTCTGGTGGTGTCAGAATATTGGCACCATGTTTTTTGCGGCTTTCGAGGACTTCGGCATCAGTCAAGCCTTTGTTGTGGTGTTTTTGCTCCATAATCAGTTAGTAGAAATTATATTTGTCTTTCTGTAGATGGTTGCCTCCTCATGAGTTATTTAGATTGCAGCGGGGAGGCATTTTTGAGCAAGGATATGTACCTTTATGATTTTTAATAGTTTCTCTCAAATTCCTCTGACGAGATGCTCGGTCCTAAACCGGAGCCGTATGTGGACATCTGAAATGTCAGTTTGCCTTCTGAATATTCTTTATCCGTACAAGTAACCGAGAAAGAACTTCCTTTGTGATATGAGGAAAATCCATGGTGAGTAGCTTTGATTTTTGTTATGTATGTAGCACTTTCAGAGAAACACACAATGTCACAAGAGTGCGGAGAAAGATATACAGTTTTGTATAGGCCACCCTCGTGGTAATCTATAATCTTTACTACCAACGAGTAATCCGATTGGTTGGAAAAAGTCATAGTGGCGTAATGTATTGGCGAGTATAACTGCGAAATGCTTTGTGCTTTGATTGCGGACGAAAAGGCAGCCGTCAAACAAAAGAGTAGGATGTATGTTATCTGTTTCATATGAACAAGAGATTATAGCTGGTTATGGAGGAATGGGGGCATTTCCCTGTATCTTTGACAGAGGAGGAATCAAAGCCTCATTCGCCTTGCTTTCCCCAAAAGTTCAAGTTGTTTCTTATGATTATTTAGTTACTGCTCTTCTTTTTTTAAGGAGAGAATCCCATTGGCGTTAAGATATTATGTCGTTTCTTTCGGTTGGTGAAACAAAGATATGGCGATTGTTTGTTGCCATTTAAGATTCCATAACGTTGCACCCTTTTATCAATCGGTTTTATGGTAACGTCGTTGCAAGGTTATAACAAGATCTTTTTCTGTTCGGTTTTGGCTGATAATCATGGCTTTGTTTAGAGGGGGTCTGCGCCATGTAAGACTTATGAGGCAGTAAATGGACGTATTCCCCTTGTTATTGAGCCTGCAATCGGCTTATCGAGCATTGAAAATCCGTAGATTTATTGTGCGTAAGGTTGATATACGTTCTTCTGATGGTCGAGTATTTGATGGTTTCTTGCGGCATATACGTCATGACTTTAAGTCGTCAGGTGTAGTATCTTTTTAATAATAACCTGTCCCTCAGAGGAATATAGTTTTAAATTTAACCTGCAGAACTTGCCTTTGTTGTATTGGAATGAGACAAAATGCTCATCGCTGTTTTCTTTTTCCGGGCTATCTTCGATTACAGAGAGATAGTTAATAGAAATACGTTCGTATAGCCCAAGTGGCGCAAAGCGAGAAATGTAAATTATTCCGTTGTTCCGCATAAAACATTTGATATTTAGTAGATCGAAGAATGTGGGAACTGATAAGAACAGTATGAATATTCCGGACAAAATCTTGAAAAAGTAGATGTCGTCTTCAGGGGCGCCAGAGTCGCAGAAATATCCCAAGAAAAAAAATGCGATAGGGAGAAGGGCAAGAGACAACGGCATTCCATATTGAGGGACTACAATCCATTCGAAAGACGGATAAGAATGTTTTGCCTGCTTTCGAACCACAAAAGGTGTGATCCTTTTGCTGGATTGGTAGACTAATGCCGAGCATAAAACAGAACATGCTAAGTAGCCCCATCCTACAGGAGTAAGATGTGACAAATGCTGGATGAGTTGAAAAATGCCTCTTGCTCTTGCCATGTTTGGTGGAATTTCATCCCGTTATATAGTGTGATTAAGAAAAGGAGCCCACTTCGCCGTTTTCGAGTGTCTTGAATATATACTATAGGTCATCAGCCGTTTACAAGTTGGACAACGATCAACCTCCCTCCTTGACTCTTGTCAAGAAGAATTTTCCTGCCTTCGGTCAGAGGGACGAATTTGCCAATAGGAATAGGCATGTTGTCTGTAAAATCGTACATGTCTGGCAACCGGCGGTTGATTAGAATCCATTGTCCATTGTGGAAGTGGAAGTCGCCTACTGGCTTTCGGTCTTCCGGGAGCGTCTTCTCATTGGCGGCTACAAGATTATTGGAGTGCCAACGGTATAGAGTTTGCTTGTCATATACCATTAGTCGGTAACGTTCGGATATGAATTTGCCGTGCGACGGCGCATAGTAGAAATTTAATATTGGCAACTGACCTACGTACTCTGTTCCGCAAAACGGGCAACGTGGCTTCGTTGTGTTGTTGAACACATACCAGTGTGCCTCGCATCTCGGATTTTGGCAAGGTTGTACTAAGTCGCAAGTCTTCACGAGAGCTTCCTCCCACTGCAATGCGGTCGGACGAACCGACGGATTGTGTATGCCATCAATAAATGCCTTGTCGAAAAGTTCCTTCAAATAAGGGCCGCATATTGTATAAGGCATTTTAGCCGGGTCTCCTTGTGGTAGTTGCGCCTTTGCCAGTTGATCCGCTTTTACACGATTGGTCTTGTCAGTAGGGTGTTCGATGAACAAGGCATGTGAACCATAGCGCATGTCATCGTCTTTCTGTGGGTCATCAATGTCCCAAACTTTTCCTCCGTCAAGTGGATGACGGTTGAGAAGGAAAGTGTAGATGAGCACGGCAAGGGCGTGGCGATCCGTCTCGATCTTTGGGAGATTCTTTTTAGGATCGCCAATTTTGAGTGACTTGGAGGCAAGGACTTCGGGGGCTATAAAGCCTGGAGTGCCAACCACTTCTGGTGGGAATTTTTGAGGCACCACCAGTCCGTCGCAGTCAATGATGCAGGCGTTTCCGCTTAGCGGGTCAACCAGCACGTTGTTGTACGACAGGTCAGAATGTGCGAGACCAGCGGCATGTAGGCGGCGCATGGCACGGGCGATTTTTAGGCACATGTGCAAGCGGTCAAGGAACGTGCCTTTTTGATCTGCCGGGACGAACTTGTTGATTAGCTTGGCAGAAGAAAACCATTTGCCATTTTTCTCTTGTCCATTTTTTATGAAAGGCCAGGAGTCGGCGACGCCGCTGAAGAAGAACTTCTTGTCGTAGAATGGGATGACGATGCCCGTGAGCCCCTTCCACTCCACAATCTTCGTAGGCCATGCGAAGAATTGCTTCCAATAATCACCGATGCCGTCTGGGGTGAATATTTTTGTTCGATGGATGGTTACTATGTCATTGATACGCGCCTTGTCGTTTGCATTTATTTGTTTGCGATAAAAAGCAACGACATAGGTTTTGTCGGTCGAGAAGTAAACATCTTTCATGCCACCTTGAGCTTTGATTTCATCAAAGAACTCAATGGTGCTGCCGTCGGTTGCTGTAAGTGTTACTCTATTTGCCATAAGTTCACCCTTTAATTTCGTCGTTGGAAATTTCTATGTTATCCTCTACAGGAGGTAATACCGAATGACTCTCAGCAGCAGTTGCTTCAGCATCCTCGCTTTGGGGAATTGTCGTGTCCTCTAAATCAGACTTTGGAGCATCAGCTTCGTTAGTGTCTGAAACGCCATCTTTCTTCATAGGGGCTTCTCCTTCGTAGAGGATGGCTATCGTGCGGTCGTCATGGTTGCCTGAAGACCAGAAGTCCAACCAGTCAAGGAGTTGGTTTTGTGCGTTTTCATTGTTGTCGATCAGCTCAACTCCATTCTCCTTGAGGTCATCCCAAAGATCATCCCATTTGTCTGGATTGTTGAGATTTGCGTCTGTCTCGAATTTCGGGTCGCTAACGCCATCAGTCATAAGGAAGAGAGCGGTGAAGTCTTCAACGATGCAGAAACGAAGGCGATTGAAAAGTGCGGTGGTGTCTTTGAATATCTCAGGCATGGTCAGGAACCGTGTCTCTCCGCTAAAACTCCCTTCATCAGGGACTCCAAGGATCTTTGCCGTATGCGCCTTGCGATCGTAAAGACAAATGGCACCGTCGCCCACCCAGAAGGAAGCAACGAACCAACCGAAACTGAACTTCTTGCAGATGGACAAGAGAAGAGTCGTTGCATATCGATTAGGTTCTTTGTTCTTCGTAGCCGCCTCGGAATTGATTGCCTTGTGGGCTTCAAATGCAGCAGTGCCAATAATGTTGTAGATAAAGTCTCCAACTTCTTTACGAGCGTCTTTCTCGTTCCCTTCTTTCTTATACTCGACATATTTGGCGATGGCTTCTTCGAAGGGTTTGCATTGCCCCAGTTTTGCCAAACAAGTTTCTACAGATTTGTAACAAGCAATGCGTGATCCTTCTCGTGAGAACTTTGCACTTCCCGCGCCATCTGCCACCGCCATGATATACCAACCATTGTCCATGTACTCCATCCGAAAATGATCGTCTCTCGGCGTTGCTTTTTGTGCATGATCGCGGCCGCGCTTACTGGCAGCGACGATATCCTTTTGGGGTGTGCCGTCGGGCAAAGCCTCAACCTTCACATAAGCCGTCTCGGTGTCGTTTTTCCTGTATTTCGGTTCGGGCATGTTGTCCCAATTAACAGGGAGGTTCTTCCACAACTTGCGTGGGTCTTGGTTGATTATAAAAGGGATTCTCTTTTCAAGGACAGGTTTGCTTTCTGGCATGTCAAGCCCCTTGAAAGAATACGTCAGGGTCAATTCGTACGTAGATTCTGCCGTTGCGCCTTCCTTGCGGAAAGCTTCCAACGAAGGAGTGCCAGTTATGGAGAAACTCTTTCGATCTTGTGCGATTGCCAGGTGTAGCCCATGCGTGTCTTCGTCCAGGCCTTTGACTTCTTCAAGCTGGATTTCAACGCCTGGCAAGGCTTTAGACTCCAACTTAGGCATTTCTACAGTCAAAGTGTATTCTTGATTTTCTTTGGCATTGGGGATGTTGAGATTCCACTTGATCTCGTTCTCTGCCATTTTTACTTTGTCCATAATGTATTCGTTGTATAGACCCCATAGTTTCTTCGATAGGAATCGGAGAAACCCCTCAGCCTTTTTCTCGTCATCTGTTCCAATGATGAGTTGTGAAATCTTATCTATATTCATATATTATCCTCTGCCTCGTGTTATATCCATGCCGCCATCTGCTATTTCGCCAAGCGAACCTTCCTCTCCACACCAAGGGCATGTATTTGTTTGTCCGTCTGAGCACATGATGTTCCCGCAGCTGCAAATTACAACGCCAAATTGTGAACCGCAGCAAGGGCATGTGGGAACACCAACCAACGACGACGTGTTGACTGTTTGATTCGGCTTGCCATCACACATGTCATTGTAACTTTCTTCATCGATGGGGTATGCCCCGACCAATTTAAAGTCGTCCTTACGGATCCCGAGGGTGCTGTATTCCAATGGCTTGAACTCGCTTATATGCTTAGCATATTTGACAAGATATGTCTTCTTCGTGTTCGAGCACTTGCCGATAAGCACGGTGAAATTCTCATCAGTAACGCAAGGTTTTCCCGTGTCTACTTTTTCTAAGTTGATGCCTGATGTCGACGCTAAAACCAAAGAGTCGTCACCCATGTCGGAAACAGAGACGCTTGTAGCCTTGATTGATGCTGTTACCCATTTGAAGAACGCCTTGAACGACATCTCGTCAGTCTCGTTTAGGCGGAGTACGTTGTCAGAAATTTGGCCGAGCAGCTGCGGGTCTGCATTGTCTCCGATAGATATGGCGACGATATTGGCTTTGCGGCTATACTTTTGTCTCCATTTCGTGATGGCGGCAGAAGGATCGTCTGTCGGTGTGCCATCGGTAAAAAGAAAGATGATGGGCTTCCAGTCTCCTTTTACTTCTGCCGTCGTTTTCACTACGTTCTTGTCGATGTCGTCCATCAGGAAGTTGAGTGCCGCCCCGAGCGACGTTCCTCCTCCGACAGGGAACGTTGGAGGGTAGAACTTATACAGCTCAGTCAGCGGTGATAAACTTTTAGCCTTTCCCGCAAAGGCTATAATGGAAACGAATGCGGTTTCGAGAGCGTAAGGGTCGGTGCGCAGTTCCTGGATGATTTGGCGCATGCCGTCCTCCACTTGTTTGATCTGATCTCCTACCATCGACTCTGATACGTCGACGAGGAAATATACTGGTAGTCTTCTCATGTTAAGCGAGTTTTAGTTTAGCTTATGTTGCTTGGTCTGCGGTTTTTCAGATGACAACATTAACCTCAGTGGGAGGTGGCGGTAGTTCCACACTGTTTGAAACTCCCATTGTGCGCCCACCTTGCTGCACGTTAATTGTTACCCATTGGAAGAACTTTTTGAATGTGCTGCAATCCATCGTGTCGAGCGTAAACACATTGTCTGTGAGCTTTTTCAATGGCTCTGTCCTTGCTTTCGGACCAGCAGCGCAGGCCACGATATTGGTGAACTGGTGGCGTTTGACCCTTTTAATGGACTCCTCGTATGTTTGCAAGTCAGAAGGTTTGCCATCAGTGAGCACGAACAATAGTGGCATCCAATCTCCCTTCTGCTCCTCATTCCCCATGTTTACCTCTTGGTCATAGCAGTCGCAAAGCTTGTTTAGGGCTGCGCCAGTGTGGGTCGGTCCAGATTCTGGACACTCAATTTCAGGTAATTGGAGGTTCTCCAATTCTGTCAATGGTAAGAGCTGCTTTACATCCTTGTCGTACGTAATGATGCTGATGCAAGCCGTCTCTAAGGCGTAAGGGTCAAGCCGCAAGGAGGCTATCATGTCAGAGAGTCCCACTTTTACCGACTCTATTGGTTCGCCTTTCATGGAGCCACTTGTGTCGATAAGTATGTAAACGGGTAATCTTCTACTCATCTTGATGATTAAAAAAAGACCGGCTTTTGCCCTTTGTGTCAGACATCGGCCGGTCTCTGCAAAAAGGAATGTTCTTATACCACAATGTTTACTTCAGGAGGAGGGGGAGGCAGCTCGCTCAATGATGTCGCTTCGGCGCCTGTTGAGGCGACCGACTTGCTGCTTGTGCTGATGGAGGCGGAGACCCACTTGAAGAAGGCCTTGATGGTTGCGCTGTCTGCGGTGTCAAGCTGAACCACGTTTTCTGTGATTTTCATCAATACGTTGGTGTTTGCGCCTTGTCCTGCCGCACAAGCCACGACCATGCCGCACTTGCGCTTCTTGAACTCTTCAAGACCTTTGGTTATGGAGTCCGTTGGCGCTCCATCTGTCATGATGAAAACTATGGGGCGCCAATCTCCCTTCGCTTCGGCCGTCGTCTTCGTGATCTCGCTGTCAATCTTCTGCGACAGCAACTCCAAAGCTTCACCTAAGGCGGTGCAGCCACTTGCTTCAATGTTAGGCTGTTGGAATGCGGCCAATTCAGTGAGTGGAGCCACTTGTTGAGCGGTCGAGTCAAAGGTTATGATGCTGATGTACGCAGTCTCAAGAGCGTAAGGGTCGCTTCTTAAAGTGGAGATGAGTGTCTGAACTCCGTTCTTTACAGCCTCGATTGGTTCGCCAAACATTGAGCCTGATGTGTCGAGGAGCAGATATACAGGTAGTCTTCTCATATGAGTTGTTTTTATTATTTTGAATAGTCGTTCATCACACGAACAATGGTGTTTACGATCGAAGGGTCAGGGTGGGCGTCGCCAATTGCGGCAAACTTCCAGTTTCCATCGCGCCTGTAAAGTTTGCCCATGACCAAGCCGCGCATGCCAATGCATTCTGTCTTTGTCGCGACATTGTACTGGGCAAACACTTGCCTTGGTGGTCTTGATGGTGTACCCTCAAACATTCTTATTGAGGCGTAAGGGATGCCAGAGAAGTCGCCTCGGTATTCTGCATTGTTGTAAATGTTCAGGAAGAACACGATAGAGTTGACTTGTGGACTCACACGGTTTAAATCAACGGTGATGATCTCATTGTCAAGGCCATCATCACCATTTTGGTCGCCAGTCAAATCGTCTCCGGTGTGGTGCAAGGCGCGGTCTGCCGAATCCAACTTCCCGTTTGGAAGTCCAACATTATGATCTCCGAATCGGTAGAGCGGAGACCAAATGTAGTCTATGGGCTTTCCTTCGACGTCGAACATTATGCAGCTTAAATCTAAGTCGACATCTACGACGTGAGTGGAAAGACCCATGAAGCGTTTCTCTATGATCGCCCCCCAGTTGCAACCAACGCAAAAGTTGGTCAGTTTTGAGCCTCTCTCTTTTTCAAGATTTATGCGTTGCCCTTTTTCTAATCGTATTGCCATAATCTGTGATTTAGTTAGTCTTTGCTTCCTGGTGAATAGTTAAAGCCCCAACCATAAGCCTTGTCGCAATCGCTATGGCTGTCGTGGAACGTGACAAGTTTTTTTATGGTGATAGAGTTGTCTGTATCGAAGTCAAGTTGGGCAATGGCGCAGAATCTCTTATTGCTGGTCTGCTGCCCCATTTCAACGATAACGTCCTCGCAGCCTGGGACGTGTACCTTTACTACGGCGTTGGTGTCAGACCATTTTGCAACACCTTCGAATATAAAGGTGTAGACGATAATGCGCTTGATTTTGTCGGCTCCGTTTGGATTTACAAGGATAGTCTCGCCAGAGGACGCTCCGCTGCCGCGATCGTCCCCCTGATGCCAGATGTACGGAGCCCGGTCATAGCATCCTTGGCGAGTTGCTCGATGGCGGTTGCCACCCCGACCATGAGAGAACTGCAAACCGTCGATAAGCATCTTATTGCCGTCTCGCAGTTCGTAGAAACAGCCAAGGTCCAGGTCGATAGCATTGCCAAACAGGCTCTTGAAGAAACCACCTTTGTCCCAATCAAGATTGATGACAATCTCGCCAGTCAACTGCTTGCCTGCTTGACCTTTCTCCAAATTGATTCGGTGGGTATCACCTCCTTTTTCCAGTATAATTGCCATAGTTACATGAGCTTAGAAGCATATTTGCGGCATATTGGTTCGAGCCCGTCCTTGTGAGCTTCGCCGACAGCCTGGAATTTCCATTCGCTCCCCCTTCGGTACAGACGTCCAAATTCTACACCTTTGTCGGTCGAGAAATCTTCGTCAAGGTCATAACGACATATCGTCTCACCCGAGATGGAATTCTTGATTTGGATGAAAGCGTCACGTACCTGCCCAAAATTATATTTTACCCTTGGGGCTAACCTCGGGTCGTCGACGTCAGATGGAGACCAGTAAATACTTACGGTGAAAAGAATTTCGTTGACATTAGAGGTCGTCTTTGTCAGGTTCACTTCTATTTCCTCATTCCCTTCACCAGTATCATTGTCATCATTGCCGAGGTCGTCAACGGAGCCAATAACGCTCTTGTCAACGGAGCAAGGGTGCATCTTGCCATTGATTTCTACCCTGTTGGGCGAGTTGTAGTATACAAAGTCGTATTCATTTTCTATTTGGCCGCTATTGCCAAGCAAGAATACCGAGGCGTCCAAGTCGTATGGAGGGTTGGCATTGGGGTTAACTTTCCACCCCATCTCGACCTTCAAACGGGTTAAGCCGGATGCGATTTCTACTCGCTGTCCTTTTGTCAGGTTTATTGCCATGGTCTTATGTGTTATGCGTATTTGTTTACGAGCCCTTGGAGCCCGCCTTTGCTTCCGTTGCCTATTGCCTCAAACTTCCAGTCACCGTTGCGGCGGTAGAGACGACCGAACTCGACGGCCGTGACGGAGGAGAAGTCTTCGTCGAGGTCGTAACGGGCAATCTCCGTGCCGGTCTTGGCGTCGTAGATGCGGATGTAAGAGTTGCGAACTTGCCCAAAGTTTTGATTGCGTTCCTCCGCCTTATATATTGTCGCTGTGAAGATTATCTCTTCAACCTTTTCGCTAACCTTTGTCAAGTCGACATTTATGGTCTCGTCATCTCCTCCGTCGCTGTTTCCTCCGGTAAGATCATCACCTGTTGACTCGACAGATCCGTCTGGTGACTTCTGATTGTTGTAGAACACGAAGTAGTCGTCGCTGGGGAGCTTGCCAGACGCTCCTAACATAAATGCAGATGCGTCCAAGTCGAAATCGAAGCCGGTTCCTTCATTAGGGTCCCAACCGAGTCCGACACCCACCAGCGTGAGACTCTTTTCCATGCTGATGCGCTGGCCTTTTTCAAGATTAATCATAATTGAGAACTTTTGTTTGTATCCAAGTTTAACTGTATAGCAAACATACCTTGCATTCCTAATGCAGTTGGGGATTCGCAAACGTTACAGTCAATAGAGATGCGAATCAGCTTCCTGCTGTTGCAACATTACAGGGCGGCAATGCTCTCCCACTTATTCTTCTTGTCGCTATCTGGGTCGAAAATCAACTTGTAGCCGTCTTCGGCATCCTCGCAATAGTAACACAAGTCAGAAGGGATGCGCACTCCATAATTACCGAATTTGTTGCGCTGTATGGTGTAGTCATCAATGTGATACAATACGTCTCCCAGTTTCTGAAGTTGCCTCTTGAGTAGGCTGATCATAGGAAGGCGGATCTCTGGTGTTTCAATGTTGGGCGCTTTGTCTCCGTCACCGCCGAACATTCTGTATATTGTCCTGTATTTTTCCTGTGTCTTGCCCATGCGATATTTGTGTCGTTCTATCTGCTTTGGTGTGGTTGGTGTGTTGAAGTTGATTCCACCGCTTCTTGACTCTAAGAGGAACAATGCGTAAAGAGCTTTCTCCCTGCGATGTATCCCGTCAAGCTTGACGTCCGCTTCCGGAAAATATATCTGCTCGCGTAAAGCGTCAACCACGACGGTGCTCTTTATCCCCTTGCGCAGCATGAGAATGTCAAAAATCTGCTTGTGGATACCTTTGAAGACGAATCGTCCTTTCTCTTCTTGTAAGTAGTTTAGACGATAGTTGCGAAAACTCTCGGAAAATAAATCAAGTATACCTCTTATGCTTTTTTCAAACGTATCATCTATCTCGACGCAAAGGAAATTACCTGTTTTTTGCCCGTCAAGCCAAGAATCGCCTATTTTGATCATGACTGATGGCGAAATGAACTCCATTTCCCTCACGTTGAGTTTGGCTGCCAACATGTCTTTGCAAAACTGCTCTGTCGTCAAATTACGCAGTTGGTCGGTAATGAGCAATAGCCTTTCGTCTCTTACCTTGGGGTATAAGAATTTTGACATGTACAGCAAGTCTGTCTTCGATACACTCCTGTAGTGTTCCGACAGTTTAGGAATGTAAACGAAATCAAAGCCTGCCAAGCGGATTTCAGCGCATATTTCACGATGATGCTCTTCTATCTGCTTGTTTATTTCTTTATCGTACTCGCTCTCTACATATATTATTTGTGATTCTTCGAAGTTGAGGTTTGGTGTGTTGACGGAAAGTACCGATACCATGCCGCCGGTATCTATTGTCAAGCAGTGTCTTATGGCAAGGATCAGTAACGCTTCTTCGCGTGCGCAAAAGTCGTCGGACATTGCAACGTTTACGAAATCTCCCAACAAATCATGTTTGAGGCTATTGTCCGATGCCGACAATTCATTCAATGCCATTGCAAGAGTATAGGATGAAGCCAAAATCTCATCCTCCTTTTTGATCCCATATTTCTTTCGAATGCTTTCAAGAAATATGATTTCTCGTGTGTCTATTATGCCATCTGCTTCAATCAAATCTGTTACAATTCTCATGATGCTGGCTTTCTCTGTCTGCTTCATAGGCGGCGGTTTTTTCTCTTATGAAACGCCTTGTTTCTTAGGCAGTTTCTCCTGTTTTGCCATTCTCCGTCTCTTGTGAAGAGACAGAGAACCACACGCAAGTTAATAAAAATTAAGTAGTTCTTTGCGTTGGAATTTTAGGAATTGGTATGAAAAGCACGCAAAAGTTTAGCAAAACCAGCGACTTGTGAATGCATTACATTGAAACTCATGGGGTTTCAATCGTTCTCTGTCTCTTCACAAGAGACGGAGAACGAGGAGGAAAGGATCCACGTCTGGGGACTTGATTTATAAAACGATAGAGTCCAAACAATATTATTATCTAAAGGTAAATATTTTGTTGTACCCCCTTCCAATCCTAAAAAAACTATAAACACGCAAAAACTTCCCCTCCCCCTCT
>CAVEKX010000021.1:25202-26046 GCA_963616565.1 Clostridium sp. CAG:343 | reverse complement strand
GCCCAATTCTACCATGCAAGTTGCAACGGAAAATATATTGTGATAGGTTCCTGTCACAAAAATAGTACCATTTTCCTTAAGTGCATTACGACAAGCAGACAGCCACTTCTTATTAAATGTGTTGATATTGTCTTGAGTAGTAGCCCTATCCCAATCTCCCTTGTCAAAGGATTTCCATGTTCCATTTATTTGTCTTGTTCCTTTTTTTGACAGGAAATAGGGAGGGTCAGCAAATATCATATCGACTTTCTTGCCGATATTGCCTATAAGTTCCATAGTGTCCCCATGAAACAATGTGAATTCCTCATTTCCTGTCTGATATAAAGGTGTCATTTATGCAAATTCTAATTCTAACTGGACTACTTCTTGATGAGCCCCAACTGGATTCATATGTGCAGGCTCATGTAAATCAAAATTAAACACAAGTGCCTCTATCATAGCATGTCTATTTTCAATTCTGCCCCCGCCATGATAGAAATGCTCTTGTGTCTCAACATTAAAGTGATTCCAAAATCTGTCCATCATTTCATTTGCTCTAAATTCATTATGATGCCATGTCGACATAATGAAATGAGCAGGTGTATTCAAAAGAGCATTGTATAAAGCTTCTTCGTCATTTTCTGTCCATCCATTGTAATAATCTACGTACCTACCAAAATATGGTGGGTCACAATATATCAAATCACCAGCTTGGGCATGATTAATTGTTTCTATGAAATTTTGATTATAAAATTCCCAATGATTTGCTTGAATGACACGCTGGGCTGCAGCTATTTGGTTGCAAATCTTCGTAATATAGGCTGGCGCAAAGCGTTCTGGCTTTTTGCAAAAGGGAATATTCCAT
>CAVEKX010000021.1:23661-25192 GCA_963616565.1 Clostridium sp. CAG:343 | reverse complement strand
TGAAATCGAACGAATTATGATCTGCATTAAAACGGTCTTTGACAGCCCGATAATGCACATAGCCATCCTCGTCAGCGGCAGCCAGTAAAGCCCCCTCATATTGTAAGTATTCACGCATATTTTGCGGAGTAATATCTCCATTCAGAACTCCATTATAGAAGTTGATAATATGTGGGTTGCTGTCCGCAACATACCTATTGCCGCCAACTGGAGCATTGAGACCAACCACGCCAGTCCCAAAGAAAGGCTCAACCCAATTAGTGTTGGGTAGGTCCAATCCAGACTGCATAATCAAATCATTTATCCAAGGAACGAGTTTGGTCTTTATTCCTTGTGATTTTATTGGAGGAACTATTACTGACATAGTTAAAGTTTGGATAATTTTTGAGCTTGAGACTTAAGATATTCCTTATATGTTTTCAAATTATGATAGTGAGGAGTACCAATCCCTGCGGTTCTGGCATCAACCTTATTGAAATATCCTTTCCAATAGTCATCAAAGACATCTTCACCAAGTTCAGCAAATGGACCTTGACCATTAAGGAGCTTCTGAATATTTGTTATGCCACCGATGTTACGTGTATTTCCGCTACCAGGTATGTCATTGGCAATTTTCCACTTGGGTTGAACAAAGAAAATAAACTTTTCTATGACCGAATGAATTGCAGAGAGCTCATCGACCGAGTATACATTCTTTTCTGTTGCATCAATCACGCTCTGCTTGTAAAGCATTCCTAACACAGTGTGAGAACTGTATGAATTGTAGGTATAATCCATACTTTTAACAGTATCTCGTTCTCTAAAATAGCCCCAATATGAACCTAGGGTCAAACCATTAACCGATTCACCATCATAGTAGCTAGATTTAAAATCTACAGCAAAAAGATGCCCTTCTTTGTCTTTAAAAGTTAAGTCGGGATAAAAATTTTGTTTTGACGGTAGTTCTAATTCCAGTTCGTGGTCACGTGCAAATTTATCCAATTTGGGGATAAGCAGAATTTCTATAATCTTTGATACTACTTTAGTATCATTGGTTATCGTATAAACATTTTTGTCGATGTCGATAAAACCTTTAACAATCCAATCTTGGCTGTCAGTTTCAAGAAAAGCCTTATAGCCCTTGACTTCTTCTGTTAAGAGATTGAAAAATTCTTCTTTTGTCATATTATGTTCTATTTTAATTCAGACGGAGTGAGCAACTCTCTCTTATCTACGTTTAATAATTGAGCAATACTTTCTAGCGTCTGTAAATCTGGTTGAACAGTGTTACTGCACCATTTACTTACAGTACATGTTGATTTTCCTAGTTGGTCAGCTAGCCATTTGCCTGTCTTCTTTTGCTCAACTAGTACGACTTTTAGCCTATTCAAATCTGCCATAGTAGGATAATTTATTTAATTCTGATGCAAGGGTATTAAATTCTAATGGGATTAGCGAATGTTGTCGGAAAAAACTAACTTTAGGCGTGGCTATTTATAAAAAATCCAATTAAGCAGACTTTCCAAGAAACAATATAGCTTCACCATCCCAG
>CAVEKX010000021.1:0-23651 GCA_963616565.1 Clostridium sp. CAG:343 | reverse complement strand
ATTATGAGTAATCGTTTTCTTGAACTTTTTCCGCAAATATAAACATTTTTCGATAAACCACCAAGAAAATCAAGGAGAAATGTTCATTTCTACCAATATTTTCTTCAAAAAGATGTTTTATAACACAAAATAGTGTTACTCTTCTGTAAATGTCGCTCTTTGAAGCGAGTAGTTCTCGTCAGAATATGTCACCCCCAGTTTTCACCTACTTCTTAGTTCACGACAGGAAAGACAAATCTCCCTTCAAATCCCAAAATCGGAAAATTGCCGTTCGTTTCCGTGTTAATTTTTGTTTTCTCTTGCTTTCCTTTTCGGGTTTAATGCAATTCTTGTTTCTCGTTTGTCTCTCATGCCCTTTACTAACACAATAGACATCGACAACCTGTCACTTGTGAGCAATCAGCAGATTATCAAGAAAAATATTCTGCCAGAGGGGGAAAAGTCACGGGTTTTCAGAAAGTATGCCTACCATTGCGAGACGGCTTTTTGCCTAACTTCGCAAGAGAAACGAGATAACCAGACCTATTACAGCATGCCATCCGTTGCCCAGATACTCCGAAACCGCCAGACGACAGGCTTTTCAATAGAGGTTTTGCCGCCATTGAAAGGCAAGGGGATAACACGCCTCTTTGCCGACCTTGATAAATTGACAGAGCACCACCCGCTATTTGTCAACATAACGACCCACCACTCAGAGCCCGTATACCAGCCTGCCGAGGGAGGCAACCTGCGCAAGACCTTTGTTCGCAAACGCCCAGGCACGGTAGCTGTGGCGGCGGCCATCCACAACCGATATAACATCCCGACCGTCCCCCATATCATTTGCCGCGGATTCTCGCCCGAGGAGACCGAATACGTCCTCATAGACCTCGACTTCTTGGGTATAAGCGACCTATTTCTGCTCCGCGGTGACACGGACAAGGACACCTTAGTGCCCGTGGCGGAGTCGCACGCCCATGCGACCGACCTCATTGCCCAGGTGGTGGACTTCAACAAGGGCGTCACGATTGACGGGGCGCAAGTGGAGCCGCCATCGCAGCCATTCTCATTTGGCGTGGCAGGATACCCCGAGAAACACGCCGAGGCTCCCAACTTCAAGACGGACATAGATTTTTTGAAGCGCAAAGTCGACATGGGAGCGGAGTACATCATCACCCAACTATTCTACAACAACGAGCATTTCTACCGATTTGTAGACGCCGCTCGCGCGGCCGGCATCGACGTACCCATTATTCCCGGGTTGAAGCCCCTCAGCAGAAAGGCTCAGATGAGCATCTTGCCGAGGATATTCAATACGGAGATCCCTCAGGAGCTTGTGGACAAAGTTGTCAGCGCAAACGACGACGACGTGAAGAAGATAGGGCGCGACTGGCTACTGGCTCAGGCTGCGGATCTCAAAGAACATGGCGTCCCATGCGTCCACTTCTACACCCTCGGCGCCGTCGACACGGTATGCTCCGTAGCTCGGGAGCTGTACGCATAGCATAACACTTTAAAAGACAAGCAATCTCGGAATTGGTCGCCATGCCAATTCCGAGATTGCTCGTTTTATACTCATATGTAGCGTCAGACCTCTTGCGGGGCATCCCTCCCGACGGAGAAATAGCGTGCGAAGGGATGGGCGAAGTAGAAACCACAGACAGAGGAGGCAGGCTCCATGATGAGCGCATCGTTGAGAACCATAGGGACGCGAGCCTCGACATCGAGGAGGTCGAAAAGCTGCCTCTTGTGGGAATGGTCGGGGGAGATGGGGTAGCCGATGGCTGGACGTATGCCTTGGTAATGACCGCGGAGGAACTCGGTGGGGTTAAGCTCCTCATTGGGGTCGTAGGCCCAGAGGCGCGTGCGGACGCAGTGGTGGAGCCATTCGGAGAGAGCCTCGACAAGTCGGTCGGCAAGGAGTTGGCACATGATGGCGGAATAGTCGTCGCCGTCGGCTTTCATCTTGTCGGTATGACGTTTGAGACCTGCGCCAGCTGTTGCCGCGAAAAGCCCGAGATGGTCGGCATAGGGGGCTGGGGCGATGAAATCGGCGAGGGAGAGAGTCGTGCCGTCGTCGGAGACCTTATGCTGCCTCATGAAACGGAAGCGGGCGACTTCGGAGGATCGGGACTCGTCGGAGAAGATGGCAATATCGTCGTTACCGACATTGTTGGCAGGATAGAGACCTATGACGGCGTGAGCCTCGGTGAGCCCTTGGGAGATCATGATGTCGAGATTGCGGCGAGCATCGGCAATGAGACGTACGGCCTCGGCAGCTTTGTCTCGGTCGGAGCCAGAGAAAGAGTCAATCCACGCCTGACGCTCGGCATCGGAATGGAGGTTTGCGGCATCGGCAAAATTGGCACCTATCTTCCACGCCATGAGGAACATACGCCAATTGATGAAAGGTACGAGGTTTGCGAGGTCGACACGGTGGAGCGTAGTGACGCCCGGGACGGGAGGGGCAACCATCGTGACCTTGGACCAGTCGCGCGAGGGAGCGTATTTGCGAGCCTCGGCATCGGACATCTCAGCGTGTCGGGCAGAGGAATTTTCGTCGCGTAGGCGTTGCTGTTCCTCCTTCAGTTGGGCGAGGAAACGCTCATCGTGGGAGAAAATGGCATTGAGGACGTAGGCGTTTTGAGAAGCGTCCTTGACGTAGATAACGGGGCCACTGTAGCAGGGGGCGATCTTGACAGCCGTATGGACTGCTGAAGTCGTAGCACCGCCAATCATGACAGGGATCTTGAGCCCCTTAGCCTCAAGGGCTTTGACGACGACTATCATCTCGTCGAGCGACGGGGTGATGAGACCGCTAAGACCGATGGCGTCAGCGTGTTGCTCGATGGCGGCATTGACGATGGCGTCGGTCTCGACCATGACACCCAAGTCGATGATTTCAAAATTATTGCACGCCAGGACGACGCAGACGATGTTCTTTCCGATGTCGTGGACATCGCCCTTGACGGTGGCCATGACGACACGCCCAGCGGAAGTACCCGACTGGCCAGCCGCTTTCTTCTCCTCCTCGATTAGGGGTTGGAGAATCTCGACGGCACGCTTCATGACGCGGGCGGTCTTGACGACCTGCGGAAGGAACATCTTGCCCTCACCGAAGAGCTTGCCGACGCGGTTCATGCCGTCCATAAGGGGTTTCTCGATGATGTCGAGAGCGCGTGGGTATAGAGGGCGGGCTTCTGCAAGATCGGCTTCGAGATGCTCTGTGACGCCCTTTTGGAGGGCATAGGCGAGACGCTCTTGGACCGTATCCTTGCGCCATTCGTCGGAGGGGGCTGAGGCAGCGGTCTTTCCTGTGGACTTGAACTGCTCGGCCGCGGCGAGCATGATGTCGGTTGCGTCTGGGCGTCGGTTGAGGACGAGATCCTCGATCTTGTCGCGGAGCTCGGGCTCGATGTCGTCATAGGCAATCATGGCGGCGGGGTTGACGATGCCCATGTCCATGCCCTTGGCTACGGCGTAGTGGAGGAAGACAGAGTGGATGCTCTCGCGGACGTGGGTGTTGCCGCGGAAAGAGAACGATATATTGGAGACGCCACCGCTAATCTTGGCGTAGGGGAGGTTGGCTTTAATCCACTCGACAGTATGGATGAAATCGACCGCATAATTATCGTGCTCGGGGAGGCCCGTAGCTATCGCAAGGACATTGGGGTCGAAAATGATGTCGGCGGGCTCGAAATTGAGCTTCTCTGTGAGGAGGCGGTAGGCTCGGGCGCAAATCTCGACACGGCGGTCGAAGGTCGTGGCCTGTCCCTGCTCGTCGAACGCCATGACGACGACGGCAGCACCATAGCGTTGGATGATGGCGGCCTCGCGGAGGAACTCCTCCTCGCCCTTTTTGAGGCTTATGGAGTTGACTATCGCCTTGCCTTGCAGACATTTGAGACCTGCCTCTATGACCTCCCATTTTGAGGAGTCGATCATGACGGGCAGACGCGCCACGTCGGGCTCGGCGGCCATGAGGTTGAGAAAGGTGGTCATCTCGGCTTGCGCGTCGAGCATGCCGTCGTCCATATTGACATCGATGACATCGGCACCTGCTTGCGCCTCGGAGCGGGCGATGTCGAGAGCCTCGTCATATTTCTTCTCTTGAATGAGGCGAAGGAACTTGCGCGAACCTGCGACATTGGTACGCTCACCGACCTTGTAGAAAGGCTTAATCTCCTTAGAGACCACCTCGCCATCGATACCCGAGAGTCGCATAAGGTGGGCAGGAGCGTCGGGGCGGTGGATCTTGTAATCCTTGAGCCGGGTGGACATGGCCGCAATGTGGGCGGGCGTCGTGCCACAGCATCCGCCAAGGATGTTGACGAGACCCTGGTCGAGGAAGTCTTGGATTTTGGAAGCCATGACCTCGGGGGACTCGTCATATTGACCGAACTGGTTTGGGAGACCGGCGTTGGGGTAGGCACTGACGAAGAATGGGCTTTTGCGTCCTATCTCGGTGAGGTAGGGCATCATGTCGTGCGCGCCGAAAGAACAGTTGAGACCGAAAGTGAGGAGGTCGATGTGCGAGACGGAATAGAGGAAAGCGTCGAGCGTCTGGCCAGAGAGGATGCGTCCGCTCTTGTCGGCGACAGTGGCGGAGACCATGACGGGGAAGTCGGAGACGCCGCGTTTCTTCAGCTCGCTCTCGATGGCGTAGAGGGCGGCCTTGGCGTTGAGACCATCGAAGACCGTCTCGACAAGGAAGATATCGACACCACCGTCGAGGAGACCGCGCGCCTGCTCGGCATAGGCCTCGGCGAGCTGGTCGAAGGTTATGGCGCGGAAGCCAGGGTTATTGACATCGGGCGACATGGAGGCCGTCTTGTTTGTCGGGCCCATGGAGCCTGCGGCGAAGCGTGGGCGTTCGGGGGTGGAGTAGGCGAGCGCCATCTCCTTGGCGCAACGAGCGGCGGCGACATTGATATCGTAGACGTGGGGCTCCATCTGGTAGTCGGCCTGCGATATTGTGGTGGCATTGAAGGAGTTGGTCTCGATGATGTCAGAGCCAGCCTCAAGATATTGGCGGTGGATGTCGCGGATGACGTCGGGTCTCGTGATGGCGAGGACATCGTTATCGCCCTTGAGCGGGCATGGGTGATCCTTAAAGAGGTCGCCGCGGAAATCCTCCTCGGAAAGCCCTACTTGCTGGATGAGGGAGCCCATGGCTCCATCGAGGAGGAGGACGCGCTGGGCGAGAAGGGGACGGATGAGCTTATATCGTTGGTCCATCGTGATTTACGAGAGGCAAAGTTATTGAGGTGTAGAGTGAGGAGTACTTTGCCGGCAAAGGTAGGGAAAAAGAGGACACCATTAGAACAAACAACTCAGCCGGCTCTATGCGAGTCGGCTGAGAAGAAAAAACACAAGATAGAAAGATAAACACGCTTAGAGAGTTCCGCCGCCTACAGCCTGGTAGAGGGTGATGATGGCGGAAAGCTCGGAGTAGGTGTTTGCTGTTTGAGAAAGCTGGGCAGAGAGGAGAGTCTGCTTGGCAGTGAGGACCTCGAGATAGGTCGTGCTGCCGTGCTTCATCATAAGATCTGTAGCCTCGTAGGCTCGTGTGAGAGCCTCGACTTGGTTCTGGTAGAGGTCGCGTTTCTCCTTGGCCGTCTGGTAGGAGACGAGAGCCTCGTTTACCTCATTGCCTGCGGAGAGGACAGCCTTTGTCCAAGCGAGTTCGGCTTGCTTCTGTTGAGCCTCTGCAATCTTGACACGTGCGCGGATTTGACCGTTTTGGAAGATAGGCTGTACGAGGCTTGCCGCTGCTTGCCAGAAGAACTTGCCCGGGTTCATGATGGTCGAGCCGATGAGATTGGTCCAACCGGCCTGACCACTGAGGGTTATCGTCGGGTAATAAGCGGAGCGAGAAGCATTTGCGGAGTAGAAGCACGTCTCAAGCTGGCGTTCTTGGGCTCTGACATCGGGGCGGTTGCTGATGATGTCGAGAGGGAGGCCTGCGGAGAGGTTGACATCGATGTGCTGCTCGTCAAGTCGTCCTCGGTCGATGTGCTGAGATGGTTTCGCCATGAGGAGGCAGAGAGAGTTTTGGACAGTGACGATATTGTCCTTGATGTCAGCTACTTGGGCGACGATGGAGTAGTAAGTGCCTTCCATCTGAGCTACGGAAGCCTCGTTGGTCATGCCGGCATCCATCATGGCCTTCATGGTCTCGACGGTCTCCTTCCAAGACTCGGCTGTCGAGTCGGCAATCTCGAGTTGGCGGTCGAGCATGAGGAGAGAGTAGTAGAGGGAGGCGGTATTGGCCACGAGAGCAGTCTGTGTGGCCTGGAGGGCATCCTCAGTAGCTTGGAGAGAAGCCTTGGAAGCTCGCTTTTGGTTGCGGAGGGAGCCGAAGGCGTCGATCTGCCACTGGAGGGAGACTGGGATGGTGTAGGTCTTGGAGACCTCGGCGCCATCGATATTATACTTGCTCAACGCGCCATTGGGAGCGAAGGAGAGGGAGGGGGCGAAAGCAAGGCGTGAAGCCTTGAATTGCGCTTGCGCCTGCTCGATGTTGAGTTGCGCGGTCTGGAGGTCGATGTTGTTATTGAGGACCTCCGTTATGAGGTTTTGGAGCTGCGGGTCGGTGAAGACGTCGCGCCATGGCACCTTGGCGAGGGAGGAGGAGTCGGCGGTCTGTGCTTCGGCAGGGGTGTCGCCGAAGAGCCCGTCGGGGACCTCGTTTTTAGCCTCGTAGGTGGAGTAAATGCCGCAGCTGGAGAGCGTCAGCGCAGTGGCTGACATCAGAGCCAGGCTATGGAGTTTTATGGTGTATTTCATTTGCTTACCGTGAGATGGTGTTATTTACCTTCTTCCTCTTTTTGTTTTTTCTCGGCAAGATATTGCTCACGCTCTATCTTGGCCTGCTCGGTCTCGTCTTGTACTTGCCAGTCTTGAGAACGCTCGGGCTGGTTGGGGGTCAGACGCTCTTGGAACCACTGGAAGATGACGAAGAGGACGGGGACGAAGACGAGGAGGGCGAGCGTACCGACAAGGAGGCCGCCGACGACACCCGTACCGAGGGACCTGTTGCCATTGGCACCTACGCCGTGTGCCACGACGAGAGGGAGAAGACCGAAGACCATGGCGAGGACGGTCATAAGGATTGGTCGGAGACGGTCTTTAGCTGCGCTCATGGCGGCAGAGATGAGGCTCATGCCAGCTCGGCGACGCTCGACAGCATACTCGGTGATAAGGATGGCGGTCTTGGAGAGAAGACCGATGAGCATGATGAGACCCGTCTGGAGGTAGATATTGTTCTCAAGGCCTGCGATGTTGGCGAATATGAAGGAGCCCATAAGGCCAGCAGGGACAGCGAGGATGACGGAGAACGGGATGAGGAAGCTCTCATAGAGCGCGGAGAGGAGGAGGTAGATCATGACGATGGCGATGCCGAAGATGATGCCCGTCTGACCGCTCTGGTTGCGTTCCTCACGGCTCATGCCGGCAAGGTCGAAGCCGTAGCCCTGTGGAAGGACTTGGTCGGAGGTCTCCTGAATGGCTTTGAGGGCCTCGCCAGAAGAGTATCCATCGGCAGGCATGACGTTGACGGCGATGGAGTTGTACATGTTGAAGCGAGAGAGGACCTCGGCTCCGTAGACACGTCGGAGAGAGACGAACTGGCTAAGAGGCGCCATCTGACCGTCGTTCATGCGGACGTACATCGTGTTGAGAGACTCCTCGTCGCGGCGGGTGGAAGGCTCGGCCTGAATCATGACCTTGTAGATCTTGGAGAATCGGTTGAAGTCGGAGACGTAGGAGCCGCCGTAGTAGCTGCCGAGGCAGCTGAGAACCGTGGCGGGCGATACGCCAGCACGCTTACACTTGGCAGCGTCGACATCGACCTCCCACTGCGGGTAGGAGAGGGAGAAAGTGGAGTAGGCCATGGAGACCTCGGGACGCTGGTTGAGGACGCCAATATACTGCTGCGCCTGGTTGAAGAAGTCGGTGATGTCGCCACCTGCGCGGTCTTGGAGGTGTAGCTCGACGCTATTGCCGGTGCCGTAGCCAGGAATCATACCAGGCGACATGGCGAAGATGGAAGCTCCCTTGATGTCGGCCGTGCGACCATAGATTTGTCCGATGATGGCCGTCGCGCTGAGGGATGGATCTTTACGTTGCTCCCAGTTGTAGAGACGGACGATGAACATACCTGCGGAAGAGGAGGCACCAGAGATAAGGCCGTAGCCCGCAGTCTGGTTGACTTTCTCGACACCTGGGATTTGGAGGATTCGCTTGCCGACCTCGTCCATGACCTCGCTGGTGTGGTGGAGTGAGCTACCAGGCTGAGTGGAGACGTTGACCATGATCATGCCCTGGTCCTCATTGGGGACGAGACCCGTCTTGGTGTTGTTCATGAGGTAGACGAGGCCACCGAAAGTGCAGAGGATGATGAGGACAGTGATCTTCTTGCGCTGAATGAAGAACTGTACAGCCTTGGCGTATTTGTTTTGAAGGGAGTTGAAGGCGGTATTGAAGACCTTGGCGAAACGCGCCCAGAAGCCTTGGCGTTCCTCGCCTTCGACGCTGTGGGGCTTGAGCAACATGGCGCAGAGCGCAGGGGTCATGGTAAGAGCCTGTATGGCAGAGATGCCGACGGCGGCTGCCATGGTAAGACCGAACTGGCGGTAGAAGGTGCCGGAGGTGCCGCCCATGAAAGAGACGGGGATGAAGACCGACATGAAGACCAGCGAGGAGGTGATGACGGCGCCAGAGATGCCCTTGATGGCGTCGTTGGCGGCATGGTGGCTGGAGTTGTAGCCGATATCGAACTTCGCCTCGACAGCCTCGACGACGATGATGGCGTCATCGACGACCGTACCGATGACAAGGACGAGCGCGAAGAGAGTGATAAGGTTCAGCGAGAAGCCCGCCACATACATGAAGGCGAAAGTACCGATAAGGGAGACGATGATGCCGACGAGAGGGATGAACGCGGCACGCGGGCTCTGGAGGAAGATGAAGATGATGATGATGACGAGGACGATGGCCTCGAAGAGGGTCTTGACGACCTCGTGGATAGAGGCGTAGAGGAAGTCGTTGGTGTTGTTGATCTTATCGATCTGAAGACCTTTAGGGAGAGTTTTTGAAGCTTCGTCGAGGAAGGCATCGATCTCGTTGTTGACCTCGGTTGCGTTGGATCCAGCGGTCTGGAAGACGAGGACTGCGCAACCAGGGTGGCCGTTGACCTTACCCTCGTAGGAGTAGGAATCCTGACCGAGCTCTACACGGGCTACATCTTTGAGACGGAGGACGTTGCCGTCGGTGGTGGAGCTGATGACGATGTTGGAGAACTCCTCCTCTGTAACCTTACGACCTTTGTAGCGCATGGTGTACTGGTAGGTCTCGGGAGAATTTTCACCGATGGAGCCTGTAGGAGCCTCGATGTTCTGCTCGCCGAGGACTGCAGTCACGTCGGAAGGGACGAGATTGTGCTGCGCCATTTTGGCGGGGTCCATCCATATACGTATGGAGTAGTCGCCACCAAGGACGGTAAGATCGCCTACACCAGAGATACGTGAGACCTCAGGCTTGATGTTGATATTGATGTAGTTGGAGATGAAATTCTCGTCGTACTCGTCGGTGGGGCTGGAGAGCGCGAAGACCTGAAGCATTGACGTCTGTCGCTTGATGGTCTGCACGCCGACCTGCGTAACGGCGGAAGGGAGCTGAGAAGTGGCCTTGGAGACGCGGTTTTGGACGTTGACCGCAGCCATATCGGGGTCGGTACCTTGTTTGAAGTAGACGGTGATGGAGACGTAGCCGTTGTTAGAGGACTGGCTGGTCATGTAGGTCATGTTCTCGACACCGTTGATGGACTCCTCAAGAGGGGCGATGACGCTCTTCTGGATAGTCTCGGCATTGGCGCCGTAGTAGGTCGTGGAGACCATGACGGTAGGAGGCGCGATGTTAGGGAACTGCTCGACGGGGAGCGAGAACAGTCCGATGACGCCCACGATGACGATGACTATGGAGATCACCGACGAGAGGATGGGGCGCTCTGTGAATGTCCTAAGATTCATTTGTTTATAAAGTCGTGGTGGTGGGGAGTAGGGCGTCGCCGCGAGGGCTCCGCCGTTCTCCCGCTATACATTAACCAAAAACTGCTTACGGGAAACGCCTTATGTGGCGGTGGGGATTAGTTGGCAGCTGCTTGCGCTGTGGCTTGCGCCTCGGGAGCGGACTGCGACTTTGCTACGATAGGAGTACCCTCGCGGAGGAGGCCAGCTCCCTCGGACACGATGACTTCGCCCTCTTTAAGACCTGAATTTACGACGTAGCGGTCGCCATCTTGGAGGCGGCTGACGCTGACCTGCTTAGCGGAGGCGCGGCCATCGACGATGCCGTAGACGAAGGTCTTGTTCTGAACCTCGAAGGTTGCGGCTTGCGGGATGACGATGACGTTCTTGAGGTCGCGCGTGATGATGACGTTGCCAGAAGTGCCGCTGAGGAGGAGCCCCTCATTGTTAGGGAACACGGCGCGGAGCTGCGCGGTGCCAGTAGCCTGGTCGACGACGCCGGAGATGGTCTCGATGCGGCCTGGATGAGCGTAGAGGCTATCGTCGGAGAGGCGAAGAGCGACGTCGGGCATGTTCTTGACGGCAGCAGCGGTGCTACCATATTGACGAGTGAGGGCCATGATCTGCTTCTCGTTCATTGAGAAGTAGACGTACATCTGGTTGTTGTCGGAGACGGTGGTAAGTGGGGTAGGCATTGATGGACCTACGAGAGCGCCAACGCGGTAGGGGAGAGTGCCAACGACGCCGTCGGCAGGGCTCTTGACCTCGGTATAGGAGAGGCTGTTTTGGGCGTTAACGAGCTGCGCATTGGCCTGCGCGAGGGAGGCCTTGGCGGAGAGGAGAGTGTTCTCGGCGGTCATGAGATCGTAGTCGGAGACGACGTTCTTCTCGCGGAGGGTCTTCTTGCTGTCGTAAGAGAGCTGAGCCTGAGCGAGTTGCGCCTTAGCGGCCTCGACGTTAGCCTTGGCTGTTTCGAGAGCCGCGCGGTAGGGGACCTGGTCGATGATGAACATGACCTGACCACGGTGGACGCGGTCGCCCTCAGCTACTCGGAGCTCGGTGAGTGTGCCAGAGACTTGTGGCATGACGCTGACGTCTTGGCGTCCCTTAATAGATGCAGGGTAGGAGTCGGAGACGGTCTCATTGGAGAGACCCGCCGTAAGTACAGGGTACTCGCGTGCTTGTTGTTGAACGGCTGCCTCTTGGCATGCTGTTGTTGTCATTGTCAGAGCGGCGGCAGCAAGGCCGCTGATCAAAACGCTTTTCATATCTCGTATCTGTGTGTTGTTATCTTTATTTACGATTGCAAAGTTGCCAAGAAAAAGCGAAGTGGGAATAACGAAATGTTGGTACTTTTGTGCATAACAGGAACTAAAGATTATAAAAAATGTCAACAAATAGGCTTTCGTTAGACGAAATGCGAAATTTTCTAAAAACTACAATATGATAAATAGTTTTCAGATGCCCCATGGAATGGAGTTCGACGCGGGGACAGGCGAACACCTTGAGACGATGGAAAAAGCTGAGCGATCGGGCGACATGGTCTTCTTGCTTTGCACAAGAGGAGCAGCCGTCATGGAGGTTGACATGAGGACCTATGAGATAAGGCCCCGTACGCAGGTCATTCTTGTTTTCGACACTCTGACGCGGGTACTCGGGGCGACACCGGATTTTCAGTGCTCATTTATCAGCATGGCCCCCGACTTTATGGAGAGCATGGGTACGAGACTTGACCTCGACCTCCTTAAATTCTTGAAATTCAACCCTGTCAGTCATCACAACGAAGAGTATGACATCATAATCAACCACGTCTATGAGCTTGCGGCCGCCGTCGTGGCACGAGAAGGAGACGAGCGCAGGAGGCAGAAGATGCACTCCCTGTTGTATTTCTACCTTGCGGACATCAGCGACAACAGCAGTCAGGAGTGGGCGGAGGCTCCGCAGCCGACATCGGACAGGCAGAAAACGCTATTCGGAATGTTCCTTAGACTTGTGCGCGAAGAGTCGGCAGTCCATCGCGACGTCGAGTATTACGCCGACCGATTGTCAATCACGCCACGATACTTGAGTCAAGTGTGCCGCCAGCGACAGATGTCTCCCAAGGAGGTCATCGACGAGAGCCTATGCTTCACAGCAAAAGAGATTTTGTATAGCACGGACGCGACGATACAAGAGGTGGCGACCGACCTCGGGTTTGCCGACCAGTCGGTTTTCACGCGATTCTTCCGCAGGGTGACGTCGACGACGCCAACAGAGTGGCGCAAGAAATATCGGGAATAGAGGGAGACGCTTGTAAGTGCGTATTGCTAAATTTGCGACAATTAAAACAGAGAAACAGGCAAGACGATGAGCCACATAGAGATAGACGCCCCAGAGGCGCGATATGAGAACCAAGCCTTGGGCGGAAAGATAAAATTGACGATTGGAGAGGGCGAGAATGCCGTCATCATAGGACCTAACGGGTCGGGCAAATCGTTGCTTGGCACGTATATAGCTGGCGGCGTGAGCCTTAAAGCGGGCAAAGTGTCGGTATTGCGCGCCGACGGCACTGAGGTTCCGCGCATGAAAATAGCGTCGCTCTCGTTTCGCGACATATACCGTCTTGGAGGAGCGTCGAACGACAACTACTATCAGAAGAGGTGGCAGGCTACGGAGAACGAGGAGAGCCCATTCGTGGCCGACGCGTTGGGACGAGCCTCCGTCGAGCGCAGCATGGAGCTGCTGAAAGCCATTGGCGTAGAGCCGTTGTTGGAGAAGCGCATACTTTTCCTCTCAAGTGGCGAGCTTCGCAAGTTGATGATAGTCCGCAGCTTGATGCAATCGCCAGAGGTGTTGATTGTCGACAACCCATATATAGGCCTCGACGCAGAGAGTCGGCAGACGGTAAACCAAGTGCTTGAGGAAGCTGCGCAGCGGACGGGCGTAAAAGTCTTGCTGCTCATCTCGCACCCGAAAGACTTGCCCGAGTGGGTGGAGAAAGTAATATGCATGGCGGGAGGCGACGTCGTCGGAGTCACGACACGCGAGGCATTCCTTGCCGACAAGGCGTTGCGCAGCCATCTCTTTAAAGAGGAGGGGCTTACGGCAGAGACGCTGCCACAATTGCCTGAAGAGATGCGCGCTGCCGACGACGGAGAATATGACGCGGCAGTCGTGATGAACAAAGTGCGCGTGGCATATGGACCGATAACGATACTTGACAGCGTGGATTGGACCGTCGGTCGAGGCGAGAAATGGGCATTGCTTGGTCGGAACGGCTCGGGCAAGAGCACCCTTCTGAGCCTCGTATGCGGAGACAACCCACAGGGCTACGCCAACGACATCACCCTCTTCGGGCGCAAGCGCGGCACGGGCGAGAGCATCTGGGACATCAAGAGCCACATTGGCTACATATCACCAGACATGCACACGTTTTACCAAGCCGACATCCCATGCCTGGACGTCGTGGCTTCGGGATTCTTCGACACCGTAGGCCTCTTCCGCAAGCCCGATGACGCACAAAGGGCCAAGGCTCTTGAGTGGATGAAGGCGTTCCATTGTGAAGAGCTGGCTCAGAGGTCGTTTTTGAAAGTGTCGTATGGCGAGCAGAGGCTCGTGATGCTGACGCGCGTATTCGTCAAGCGTCCATGCCTCGTGATTTTGGACGAGCCGCTCCATGGCCTTGACGCGGGAAAGAAGAACCTGGCGAAACTGATGATCGAGAGCTATTGCGCGGACCCGCGCGTGACGCTGGTCTACGTGACGCACTACGTCGAAGAGATCCCGTCCAACGTGGACCACAGGCTCACACTCGTGAAGAAAGGACGATAGTCGGCAACAGAAAAAAGGAAGACGGCCATGGGCATAATGACAATAATCAACATCGTAATAATCAACATCATAATATGGGTCGGGCTCAGCTATTTCTGGAGCTTTTGGACCCATAGGCTTTTCAAGCCGTGGCAATGGTTGGAGCTGAAGAAGCGCGGCATGATTGCCAAAGATGTTGAGAGCCGCGAGCGAAGATTTAAAGACCGCGCGCGCTACTACTCGATATTCTTCGCCATGGAGCAAGTCGAGCGGCAGGAAGTCGCAGGGCAGTTCGTCATGGCGGGCGTCGAGGAGGCCGACCTCGTAGGGCTATTGCGCAGCCAGTGTCCCGAGAGGGAGATGTGGGCCATAGGGCCATTGGAGGCATCGAGCGTCACGGTGGTGCATGAGAATTGCCAAGGCGAGGTGACGGAAGAGACCGTCAACGTAGACTTCGCGGCGGAGGAAGAGGTCAGACGGCTGATGCCCGACGGGCCGCTGAACCACGTGGTGAAGGGCAGCGTCGTCGAGGGCGTCGGCAACGTGAAAGGGGCTGTGGCGTTGGCACTTATCGACAGCGTTGAATATGAGGGCGTAATGGCATCAATGAAAGCCCTTTACCCGTTACTGCCAGCCGGCGGCATCATGATAATCCACAGCTACAACCACAGTTGGGATGGCGTCCGCAAGGCGGTAGACCAATTCATGGCGGGCGCGCCCGAGGGCATCGTCCCACTGCCAGACATGTACGGCAGCGTGGCCATTGTCAAAGGGAAATAGACACGTCAAGACATACAAAACGCGAGGCGGAGAGACTCAAGTCCCTCCGCCTCGCTCGTTTATATTAATCAGCTTAGATGGTGTCGTCGACAGCCTTTTTCTCTTTGAGCTTACGGATGTATTCTGAGGGGATGTCGCCAAATTCCGCCTTGAAGCAACGACGGAAATAGGCAGTGCTGTTCATGCCGACCATGAAAGCGACCTCGCCAATGGAATATCGCCCTTCAAGGAGCTGCTTCTCAGCATAATGCATCTTGAAGCGCCGGATATACTCGACGGTCGAGAGTCCCGTCATAGCCTTCATCTTGCGATAGAGGTTGCTTGGGCTCATGGCCATGTCGGACGCTATGGAGACGACATCCGCCTCGCCACTTATGCCTTTCTCGATGAGGGAATTAAGTCGGCTGAAGAACTCCTGGTCGATTTGCGAGAGCGACTCTTGGAGCAGCTCGCGCTTGGCGTCGGTCTGCGCAGACGCGGTAAGGTCGGCCTCACGCTTGCGGCGTGCGAGGAGGTTCTCGACTCGGCTATGTAAAAGACTGGAAGAGAACGGCTTAGTGATATAAGAGTCGGCGCCGGAGTCATATCCGTCCTCCTTGTCCTTGTCGGTATCCTTGGCGGTGAGGAGGATTACGGGGATGTGGCTTGTGGCGACATTGGTTCGGATGTTGCGAGTAAGCTGGAGACCATCCATGCGCGGCATCATGATGTCGGCGATTACGATGTCGGGCATGTTGTCATTTATCTTCTCGAGAGCGTCGACGCCGTCGATAGCTGTGACGACGGAGTAGTCGGCACCGAAAGAATCGGCCACATAGGAACGGATGGCGTCGTCGTCCTCCACGACGAGAACCACCTTCTTCTCCGAACCGCCCGCCTCCGCATGAGGCTCTTGACTCTCGGATTCGGGGCAAGAAGACGGCTGGTTGTCGTCTTGCGGCTCTTCCTCGTTATCGACATCGTGGTCGAGTTCGTTGCTGTCGAAGTGCTTAGCTTCGGGATATGCAGCATCGATGTCGAGCGTAAGTGTCAGTTTAGTGCCTGAGCCCGGCTTACTGTCGACGGAGAGGGACGCCTCGTGGAGGTCGGCCATGCTCTTGGCAAGAGCGAGACCAATGCCCATGCCTGACGCCTGATGTGGTCCATCCTCCTGATAGTACCTCTCGAAAATGTGAGGCAAGGCATCGGGCGATATGCCGCAGCCCGTGTCGGCGACAGAGATGTCGGCGAGGTGGCGCCCGTCATGCTCACGTCGATGGATGCCGATGGTGATGACGCCTTGGGGGGTATATTTTATGGCGTTGCTGATGAGATTGTCGAGGATTGTCGTGAGGGCGTCGGGGTCGAAATCGGTGAATATGTCGGGCTCCTCGGCTTCGAGACGGATCTCGAGACCCTTGCGCGGAGCGAGCTCTTGGAACCTTACAGCGGACGCGCGGACAGTCTCGGTAAGGTTGCCGTGCGAGACAGTGAGACGACGGGTGCGCACCTCGGTCTTGGTGAACTCCCTAATCTGCTGAATCAAGTAGCTTAGGCGCAATGCGCTCATGCGGATGAGGGCGAGCTTGCGCTTTGACGTGACGCCAATGTCGGTTGCCGAGGCGAGGTTGTTGATAGGGTCGACAATCAAGGTCAGAGGTGTGCGAAGCTCGTGGGTGATATTAGAGAAGAACTTCATGCGCTCGTCATTGGTCTTCTCCTCTCGCTCGCGCTCACGCTTAACCATTTGCAACTCGTAGCGGAGCCTCATTCGACGGCGATAGGCCGCGAAAAGAAAGAAGACGATGGCGATGACGACCATGACGTAGATTGCCTTTGCCCACCACGTCCTCCACCATGGGGGGAGGACGTTGAGCGTCAAAGAGGCCTCACCAGCCGACCATGGTTGATTGTGGAGCTGCGAACGGACACGGAAGGTATAGGAGCCTGGAGCCAGGCCGCGCATCTCGATCTTGCCCTCATCGGTTATGAGGATGCGATCTTGTAGACCGTCGATGGTGTAACCATAGATGACATAAGGGTTTACGGCCGGGTCGAGAGTGTTGAACGCCAAAGAGAGCGTATTCTCGTCATAACTGAGGGTCAACTTGTTTACGCCGATGAGACTTATGGTGCTGTCGGTCGTGGCAGTATTGACGCGCGCCATAGTGATGAGCGGCTGAGGCGTCATACGGGTGCGGAGCACGTCGGAGGGGGAGAAGATGCAGACACCCTGCGTGGAGCCGAACATGATGCGCCCGTCGCTGAGGAGGCATCCGCTGCCATCGTTGAAATTGCAACGCGGGACGTTATCCTTAGTGTTGTAGAAAATCACATTGCTGTCGCCACCACGGACGCACGCCAGCCCGTTATTCGTACTGAGCCAGATGTTTCCACGAGCGTCCTCGACCGTGGCGCGGACATGAGTGTTTTCCAGCCCATCGGCTCGCGAATATGTGCGAACTTCCGGTTCTTCCATGTCCGCACGCATGACGAAGCGCGTAAGACCCTCGCCCGTCGAAGCCCACACACGGCCCTTAGTGTCGCACATGATGTGCTTAATGTTATTACTTGGCAAAGAAGAGTCTTTGCGACTAAAAGTCCACAGCTGCTTCATGTCTGGCGAGAAGACGCGGATTCCGTCGCCATAGAAGCCAGCCCACAAGTTGCCGCTCTTGTCGAAAGCGAGGGTACGACCCAAATGGTTTCCAAGAACAAAATGCGCGACGACCGTCAGCGAAGCGTCGTCGACTTTATAAATCGCCTTGTTCGTAATCACCCAAACGAAGCCGCCCTTGTCCTCAACGATTTGTCGGACATCATCGCCATTGCCAAGGGCTACGCGACGCACGGAGCCGTCGGGTGAGACGATGCATGCGCCGCCGTCAAACGAGCCTGCCCATATGCGCCCATGGCGATCTTCCATAAGTGTTTGGACATAAAGACCCGCTTGGTCACGGAAGAAAGCTGAATGTTCGAATTTGGAGTTTAGGCATTGGATGCCGTCGCCATCATGACCGAGCCATACGGAGCCATTGCGCAACGGGAGGACGCTAAGGACGCTTTGCCCCTTGAGGATGTGGCTGTTACGCTCGTAGCCCAGGGCAATAGACGAGAATGGAGGTTTGAAATTGCCAATGATATTGACACCACAGCCGTAGAGAGAGACCCATACATTGCCGTAGCCGTCCTCAGCAATGGCGCGGGTGCTCATGCCCGAGAGGTCGGATGTGCTGTCGCCCTCCTTGATGAAATCGACATGCGGCTCGGTTTTAAGCCCCTCGACCTCGCTTTGTGTGAGGATGGCGACACCATGATCCTCCGTGGCGAGCCAGATGCGCCCGTCGGAGAGCTGGCTTATACGGAAGATGCGCCCTGTGAGGATGGCTGGGGCCACATGGGTAAAGGAGCCAGTCGCAAGGTCGAAGACATCGACACCATTACTCGTGCCGACCCATATCATGCCGTCGTTGCTCGTCATGAAGCACCACACATTGTCGTCGGAAATGGAGTTTGGGCGCACGGCATCGTGGCGATAGTTTATCGCCTTACGGGTTTTAGGGTCGATAAGGCTCATGCCTTGCCCGACATGACCGACGAGGACTCGTCCGTCGCAAGTCTCGTGGACGCTCCAAAGCATGTCGCCGGGGAGACCCTCGACGTTGGACGTACCATAATGCGTAAGGGCGAGGGAGGAAGGGGCGACGTGGGTCACGCCACCTTGGTATGTAGCGACCCATACGCCACCATCGGACGCCTGGGCGAAGCTGGTTATCTCGTCATTGGCGAGGCTGTTGGGGTCGTCAGGGTCGTGGCGGATGACGGTCACCTTGCCTGTCGCATAGTCGAGGAGGTTGACGCCGTCGGCCTTTGTGCCGATCCATAGGGCGGTCTTGCCGTCGGGGGAGTCGAGGATGCAGTTGAGGTCGCAACTTGAGAGGTCGGAATTTTCACCACACAGGCACGTGAAGTTGATGCCGTCGAAACGGCAGAGCCCCTCCTCGGTGGCCACCCATATGAGCCCGAACTTGTCTTTCGCAAGGTCGGTCGTATAGTTGCATGAGAGACCGTCGGACATATCGAGAGGGCGGACGGTCACTTCTTGGGCTAAGCAGGTTGAGCAGAGGGAGAAGAGCAGTGCAGAGGAATAAATCTTATTCAAAAGAGTTGCGATTTTTGTGGTATTGCAATCGGTAACTAAATTACTCAATTAAATACAATTGGATAAATGTGGGGTCACAAATATTGCAAAGAAAGATTCGTGCACCATTGACGCACGAAGAGAGGGGAGACGTGCGACAAAAAAAGAGCATCTTTGAGAAAAAGTGAAGCAAATGAACCACTTAGGCATCATATTGTTGGCTGCGGCAGCCACGCTCAGCCCCCTTACGGCATCAGCGCAAAAAAATGAGGCAGGCACATTCACCACTGGCGACAAGACATTCCTCCTCAACGGCGAGCCGTTCGTTGTCCACGCCGCCGAACTCCACTACCCGCGAATCCCACGCCCCTATTGGCGTCACAGACTCCAGATGTGCAAAGCATTGGGGATGAACGCCGTATGCCTCTACGTCTTTTGGAACGCCCACGAGCAGCTGGAGGGGAAATATGACTTCTCGGGCAACCTCGACGTCGCGGAGTTCTGCCGCATGGCGCAGAGCGAGGGGCTGTACGTCATCTTGCGCCCAGGTCCTTACGTTTGCGCGGAATGGGACATGGGCGGACTGCCATGGTGGCTGCTGAAGAAGAAAGACGTCCAGCTGCGAAAGCAAGACCCATATTTCATGGAGAAAGTCTCGCAGTTCGAGGCGGAGGTTGGGCGTCAGCTTGGCGGGCTCACCATCGACAAGGGAGGACCGATCATCATGGTGCAGGTGGAGAATGAGTATGGGGCGTACGGAGAGGATAAAGAATACGTCAGCGCGATACGCGACACCTTGCGTCACTCAGGATTTGAGAACGTCACGATGTTCCAGTGCGACTGGTCGTCGAACTTCTCGGTCAACGGACTTGATGACCTCGTATGGACAATGAACTTCGGAACATGGGCCGACCCGGAAGAGGAATTTAAGAACCTCAAGGCCATGAGACCCGACTCGCCACTTATGTGCAGCGAGTACTGGAGCGGATGGTTCGACAAGTGGGGCGCAGCTCACGAGACACGCCCGGTCGACGACATGACCCGCGGCATTGAGACGATGGCGGAGAAGGGCATCAGCTTCTCGCTCTACATGACCCACGGCGGCACGAGCTTCGGCCACTGGGCAGGAGCCAATACGCCAGGCTACCTGCCCGACGTCACGAGCTACGACTACGACGCTCCCATATGCGAGAGCGGCATGGCGACCCCAAAGTACTACGCCCTGCGCGACGTGATGCAGAAACACTCGAAGACGAAGCTGCCACGCGTACCTAAGATGCCTATGCCAACCATCAGCATCCCGACATTCAAATTCACGGAGTTCGCACCCTTGGCGTCGGGCATAAGGGACACGCTGAAAGCTGAAGCCCCAACGACGTTCGAGGATGCCGACATGGGATGGGGGGCTATGGTCTACGCCACGACACTTCCCGAAATTGCCGACTCGTCGACCATGACCGCACAGGTGCATGACTACGGACTCGTATACCTTGACGGACAATATGTTGGCGCAATAAACCGCGTCAAGGGAGAGACAACCATCCGCATCCCCTCCACACGCCGCGGCTCACGACTGGAGATTGTCGTCGACGGCATGGGGCGCATCAACTACGGGCGCGACATCATGGACTACAAGGGAATTGTCGGCGACGTCGTATTGACGAGAGAGGCGGACGGCAGCCGAATAGACGTCACGCCCAAGGCGTGGGAGAGCATGGCGATACCCGACGATTACTCCGTGGCCATCAAGGCGTTAGAGCATCCGGCGAGCAGATCAGCCTTTGGCAAGGCAGGATATTACAGGGCGACTTTCGAAGTCAAGAAGATTGGCGACACGTTCATCAGCCTTGAGGCGTTCGGCAAAGGGCACGTCTACGTCAACGGACATCATCTCGGAAGGTTTTGGAACATCGGTCCGCAGCAGACCCTCTATCTGCCAGGCTGTTGGCTACGCAAAGGGGCGAACGAAGTGGTGGTGCTTGACTACGTCGGCCCCGAAGGCACGCCAACGAGCGAGTGTGTGAAAGTCAGCGTATTGGACAAAGTGAAGATGTAAGGACGCACATCCGACAGATGAAAAGAACCGACCTCTTCGGAACTGGCAACGCCAGTCGAGAAGAGGTCGGACTTTTTTATGCAGTGAAGCTACTAAGCGTTTCGCAAGTGGCGCAACAGACAGGAACCAACATTGGCAGCCTCCATCTGTTCTCCAAAGATGGCAGGAGCGGCTACGCCGGCATGCCCAAGAGGGTTCGAACCCGTGTAGACGAATGCCTCATCCCAAAGCCCCTCGGCGATGAACGTCGAGAGAGTCCGTGCGCCACCCTCGACAATGATTGAGGTAACGCCCTCTTCCATGGCGGCGGAGAGGACATCGGATGCCACAGAGCCTTCGGCAAGGGGGCGAGAGACATATTTGACGTTGCCGCAATCGGCTGATTTAGAGCGATTGACAATGACGGTGCGACCTCCGTCGGTAAGGATATGAGCGTCGGGCTGAATGCCAAGGTTGGGGGCGAGAACGAAGCGGACGGGGGATGGCCCGTCGACGAAGCGTGGCGTAAGGCTGGGGTTGTCGGCTCGGACCGTTTGCGCCCCGACGAGTATGGCGTCTTCTGTCGTGCGGCGTCGGTGCTCAATGGTGAGGGCTTGCCAGCCTGAAACGGAGAGAGGCGAGGGTTGTCCGTCGACAATGTCGCCCATAAAGCCGTCGGCCGTCTGCGCCCATTTGAGGATCACGTAGGGGCGTTTCTTCTCCTGGATGGTGAAAAAGCGACGGTTGAGCCATCGGCACTCGTCCTCAAGGACTCCGACAGTGACGTCAATGCCAGCGTCGCGTAGTTTAGCTATGCCGCGCCCGTCGACCTTGGCGAAAGAGTCGCGGCATCCGACGACGACGCGTGGGATGCGTGAGCGGATGATGAGGTCGGCACATGGCGGCGTGCGTCCCTGGTGGGCGCATGGCTCAAGGCTTACGTAGATGGTCGATCGGGTGAGGTCGTCGGGATTGGCGACGGAGCGAATGGCATTGACCTCGGCATGCGGCTCGCCAGCCTTATGGTGCAACCCCTCACCGATAATACGACCATCGCACACGACGACGGCCCCGACCATCGGGTTAGGGTAGGTCATGCCCTCGGCATTGAGGGCCAGCTGGATGCAACGCGACATGAAGACCTCGTCGTTGGAGAGGTGATTAGGAGTGAGTATATTTGCCATCGCTTACGATAAGAAAATCGGAGGTAAAAATAAGGAAAAGAAGAGAGATATGGCTCACTTCAGCGTCATGGAACTGCGCAGGCAGATGGTCGGCACATTGCGGACGACGTTGGGCGACGACGCAGAGGCGGCAGCCCGCGCCTTGATATGCGACACGTGGCGTTGGAGCCTTACCGACTTGGCTCTCAGGCAACAAGAGAGCGTCGAGGCGACTGAGGCGGAGCGGCTCTTGGCGATGGCGGAGCGCATGGCGCGGCATGAGCCGTTGCAATACGTCACCGGACATTGCGACTTTTGCGGCATCGAGATAGCCACGGCCCGCGGGGCTTTAATCCCCCGACCGGAGACGGAGCAGCTCGTCGACACCGTGTGCGAATGGGCAAGAGGGCGAATGGGGCTCAAGGTGCTGGACATCGGCACTGGCAGCGGATGTATCGCCGTGGCCCTAAGCGAGAAGCTTGATGGTGCGGAGGTCGTCGGCATCGACGTGTCGGACGAGGCACTCGCCGTGGCGCGACGTAATGTCGAGGGGCGCGGCATAGAGTTGCGCAAGGTGGACATACTGACGGCTGAGGCAGGCGACATCGGGACGTTCGACATCGTGGTGAGCAACCCTCCCTACGTCATGGAGCGCGAGAAGGCGTCGATGGAGCGAAACGTCTTGGACTATGAGCCGGGAAGGGCGTTGTTCGTGCCCGACGACGACCCTCTGGTCTTCTACCGCAGGATAACGGAGCTTTGCCGTTGTGGGCTTCTTGCCTGTGGCGGCGGGTTGTTCTTCGAGATCAACGAGGCGTTGGGGGGCGCGATGAAGTCGATGATGGAGTCGGCAGGCTTCCGCGGCGTCGAGATAAAGAAAGACTACTTGGGCAAGGACCGCATGGCGGTCGGCACCCTATAAATATCAACACACAAAAACAAACACTACCTAAAATGACACAGCAACTTACAGACGAGACATTCGCAAGCGCCATCAACGACGGTGGGCTTGTAGTAGTAGACTTTGGCGCAGCATGGTGCGGCCCTTGCCGCGCGTTGGCGCCACAATACGAGGCATTGTCCGAGGCCTACGAGGGCAAGGCTAAATTCTACAAGGTGGACATCGACGAGGCACAGGAGACGGCAGCCAACCTGGGCATCATGTCCGTCCCGACGGTATTGTTCTTCAAGGGCGGTCAGATCGCCCAGAAGAGCATCGGCCTGAAGTCGAAAGAGCAGCTTGCCCAAATTGTCGAGGGGCTGCTTTAGAGAAGAAAAGGGCTGAACCCTAAAAACGAGTTCGCCGCCCCGAAAGGAAATGCTTTCCTTTCGGGGCGGCGAACTCGTTAATGGTTTATATATCAGATCAACTTACAATAGACCTACAATAGTAGAAATTAAAAGGGCATTATAGCCATCCCACCGCCCCGAAAGGGGAAAAAATCTACAATAGTAGAAATTAAAAGGGCATTATAGCCCCCCTCGCTCCCTTATGCTCTCGATGGCGGCATCTACAATAGTAGAAATTAAAAGGGCATTATAGCCGCCATCATCGAAAGTGAACTTTGCTTTTTATCTACAATAGTAGAAATTAAAAGGGCATTATAGCCACGGTGGCGGACATCAACACCGCCCAAAATCTACAATAGTAGAAATTAAAAGGGCATTATAGCCAGCCAAAAATTACTCGGGTCTGTGGCGATCTACAATAGTAGAAATTAAAAGGGCATTATAGCCAGCGAGTTCAAAGCGGCGGG
>CAVEKX010000020.1:0-30464 GCA_963616565.1 Clostridium sp. CAG:343 | reverse complement strand
TCCTGAGCCAGGATCAAACTCTTCGTTGTATGACTTTTATTTTTGCTTGTTTCTTTCAAGGCACCGAGTCCCGTCTCGCCCTCGCGGGCGGCGGCTCGCTGCCTGGTGCTACCTCAACATGTCAATGTGCGTTTGTTTGCTTGGACGCCTCTCCGAAGAGTGGCGAACCGAGGGGCAAAGTTAGGAGGTTCGTCTGAACTTTCCAAATCTTTTTTTCATGTCTTTTCGACCGACGCCCTCCGGCGTTCCTGAAAGCGGGTGCAAAGGTAGGGAGAGTTTTTGGAGAAAGCAAGAGGGGGCGAGCTTGTTTGTAAAGATTACGCATAAAACAGGCAGGGAAGAAGCCCCGCGACCAGAGTAGACCGCCGGACTCGTTGGCGAGCGAAAATCCTGATTAATTGCGTCTTCCGAAGTCTACGCCCAAACGAACCACGAAAGAGTTAGCCGTCGTGCTGATGTCGTAAATTCTGTATTTATAGGCGAAAAAAGCCGTAGCAACCATCAACTCGTAGCCGACGGAGACGTTGAACCTCCTCACACGGACGCCAAAGTTGATGTTGTCATACAAGCCAGCGAGGGACTCGCCTTTTTCTTTTGGCGTCAGAGAGGCAAAGCCGCCGCTCCTGATGTCGAAGAAAGGCGACACCCTCTTGTCTGCAAGGTCAAAACGGGCGTCAACGAAGAAAGGGAAAATGGCATCGTACAAATAGCCGGCCTCGTCGTCTGTCTTAAACTGCAAGCCCCAACCCAAGCCAAGGAATACGTGGGGGTTGAACTGGAAGCCGTGGGAGGTCATCACACCAAAACGATCCCAGCTAAATTCGAGGTCGTCGGCTTTCACCTTGCCAAAATTCAGGCTGCAATCGAGGAAGCCGCGATAGCCACGGGCCGGGCTCCCCACCCCCTTCATAATGGGAGTGCGCGAGGGAGTGTCGGTCGGGTCTACTTCTTTCTTCATTATTCGTTCCACCTCGTCGGCCGGGTAGACAAAAACGTCGCCGACAACATTTTTAATCTTAATGATGCCGCCCAAATTGTATTCGATGACGTCGCCATGAATAATCGTGCCGTTTTTCAGATAGACAACCTGCGGACGTTGCTGAGCCATTGCACAGGCGGCAAAACAGAAAGCCACGATGGCGGAAAGAATATGTTTGATTTTCATATATGGAGATAGATTTAATTGCTTGACCCAAACAACGGCGGCTGAGGAGCTTTTGGCACCAAAAGACCTTGTGGCAACGCAAGGTGTAAAAAAAAAAAACGCCAACAAAGAGAATTGAACGGATTAACATTTGGCACGTTGCCGAACCTCACTCTCACCCCCCCCACACACAGACTGGCGGGCATGAAACAAAAAGCCCCACGGCTTTGTGGCCGCGGGGCTGCGATATAGCGAAACGTTATCTTGCGACTATTTGATGTTGCCGACCTTGATGAGGTACTCGGCAATCTGGACGGCGTTGAGGGCCGCACCCTTGCGGATCTGATCGCCTGTGAGCCAGAGGGTGATGCCGTTGTCGTCGGCGAGATCCTTGCGGACGCGGCCTACGTAGACATCATCTTTGCCGGCGGACTCAAGAGGCATGGGGTAGACGTAGTTCTGCGGGTCGTCGACGAGGGTCACGCCAGGGGCGGAGGTGAGAGCCGTGCGGACCCGCTCGACGGAGAGAGGCTGCTCGGTCTCGATCCAAACGCTCTCGGAATGTGAGCGGAGGGAGGAGACGCGGACGCAGGTGGCGGAAGTGCGGACATCGGAGTGCATGATCTTGCGTGTCTCGTTGAACATCTTCATTTCCTCCTTGGTGTAGTCGTTGGGGGTCATCTTGTCGATCTGCGGGATGACGTTGTAGGCCAACTGGTGAGGGAACTTGCTGATGGTCTTTGCCTCGCCGGTCTCGACAAGCTCCTTGTACTGCTGCTGGAGCTCGGCCATGGCTGCCGCGCCTGCGCCGCTTGCGCTCTGGTAGCTGGAGATATGGATCTTCTTGATGTGGGAGAGTTTCTCGATAGGCTGGAGGACTACAACCATCATGATGGTGGTGCAGTTGGGGTTGGCGATGATGCCGCGTGGGCGGTTGAGCGCGTCCTCGGCGTTGCACTCGGGGACAACGAGGGGCACATCGTCGTCCATTCGGAACGCGCTGGAATTGTCGATCATGACGGCACCGTACTTGGTGATGTCTTCAGCGAACTCCTTGGATACGCCGGCGCCTGCGGAAGCGAGGACGATATCGATACCCTTGAAATCGTCGTTGTGCTTGAGCTCCTTGACGGTGAGCTCCTTGCCGCGGAAAGTGTATTTTTTGCCTGCGCTGCGCTCAGAACCGAAAAGGACCAGCTCGTCGAGAGGGAAATTTCTTTGTTCGAGGATTCGGAGGAACTCCTGACCGACGGCACCACTTGTGCCAACGATAGCGACTCTCATCTTCTTAGAAATATGAAATATTTAGGTTTATATTTGTGTGGCGCGCCAAAGACCATGCGGCATAAGGCTATCGCCCAACTATTTACGACCTGCGCCAGCATATTATATGCCCCCCAAGGGGCAACGATGCGATGGACGGCTCAAAAGTATGAAAAAAGAACGAATTGGAGTGATAAAAGTAGAGTTGGCTGTTATTTTTCTGTTGTTTTCGTTTAATACACTAACAACAGAGGCGCAAGAGGCGGCATCTGACATCATCATCAACGAGATAATGTCAACGGCGACAAGCCAGCGGGCCGACTACGTCGAGATATACAACCGCGGCGACATCGCCATAGACCTCAGCACACTGAGACTTGGCTACATTGCCAGCACGGGCAAGACGCGAACGACGAGCATGAGCGACGAGAGCCGAATCATCATGCCTGGCGGCTATTACGTAATCACCCGCGACGCCGACGCCGTGAGCGAAGCCTTCTCGCCAGCCGACGAGACGGCCATCGGCGAGAGCGACCACTTCCCCACCCTCGCGGCCGAAGGGACAGTCGTCTTACTGGACGCCGACAGCATCGGCATGGACAGCGTGGCCTATAAAGAAGCATGGCACCACCCACTCCTGACGAGCCACAAAGACGTGGCACTGGAGCGCATCGACGCCGATGGCCCATCTAACGACGCGAGCAACTGGACATCTGCCCTGACAAGCGCGGGACACGCGACACCCACAAGCCGCAACTCAGTGGCGCACACGGGGAACGGGAGCGCAAGCGGCAGTGCTCAAATCAGCATAGCGAGCCGCACGATATGCCCGCGAGGCGACGGCAGCAAAGCCCCCACGACGATGAAGGTCACAATAAAGAGCGGACACGACATTGCCGCCGCGAGCATGACGATATTCGACGCTGAAGGGCGGCTCGTTGCACGCCCCGCGGACAACATGCCCGTGGCGACGGGGGCGGAGACCATGACATGGGACGGGCGCGACGGCGACGGACGCATCGTCGCCCCGCGGACGTACATCGTACTTGTCGAGACGTGGGAGGCGGGCGGAAAGAGCGAAAGAAGGAAAGAGACGATAACCGTCATCGAGCGATGACGGCGCGAGGGATGTGGAAAAAAGTCTAAATTTGTGGATATGAAAGTTGTGCACATAAACAAAACTGACGCCGGAGGCGGAGCCTCGGTGGCCGTCAGGAGAATCCACAACGCTCTGCGCAAATCGGGCATCGAATCGTCGATGTTGGTGGCGGAGAGCCAAACGACGGGCGACCCCGACATCGTCGCCGTAAGCAAAGGCTCGCAGGGCAAAGCCATTGACTTCATGAACTTTGTAATGGAGCGGCTGAGAATCTTGCCCCACGAGCGACACAGTTCGATGCGCTACAACTTCTCTATCGCGAGCGACGGGCGCGACATCTCGGAGCATCCGCTGGTGCGCGACGCCGACATAATCCACCTCCACTGGATAAACCAGGGCTTCCTGTCGATGGAAGGGCTTGAGAAGCTGGCGGCACTTGGCAAGCCGTTCGTCTGGACGCTGCACGACATGTGGCCCTTCACTGGCGGATGCCATTACGCCGGGACGTGCCTGGAGTTCAACGAGCATTGCGGCTTCTGCCCCTACTTGCGCAAGCCGGGCAAGAACGACCTCTCGGCCCAGGCGTTCCGACAGAAGCGCGCCCTGTATGGCAAGATGAACATCAGCGTCGTCAGTTGCAGCCAATGGCTCGACACGCTGGCCCGAAGCAGCGCGCTCTTCCACAAGAAATTTTGCGTGAACATCCCCAACCCTATCGACACTGACGTCTTCGCGCCACTCGACAAGATGGCGTGCCGTCGCGAGCTTGGGCTGCCGACCGACAAGAAACTGCTGCTCTTTGGAGCCGCCAAGGTGGGCGACATCCGCAAAGGCTACCGCTACCTCATTGAGGCTCTGCGCATTATATCCGACAGTTTTCCTGCCATAGCCCATCAGTTGGAGCTTGTGGTCTTCGGCAAGATGGGGAAGGAGCTTGACGAGCTTGGCACGAGCTTCAACGTCCACCCGATGAACTTCATCAGCGACACGGCGATGCTCGTCAAACTTTACAACGCGGCAGACACCTTCGTCTTGCCGTCATTGCAAGACAACTTACCTAACACCGTCGTCGAGAGCCAGGCGTGCGGCACGCCCGTCGTGGGATTCCGCATCGGCGGCGTACCCGAGATGGTGGAGCACGGCAAGACAGGCTTCTTGGCGGAGGCGAAAAACTCCCTGTCGCTCGCCAACGGCATATACTCCATGATGTTTTTCGACCCTGCACGACAACGCGACTACGTGGTGGAACACGCAAAAGCCATCTTTGGCGAGGAAGTCATCGCAAAACAATATATCGGCGTTTACGAAAAAGCATTGCGAGGCGATGGCAAGTGAGCGGATCCCGACGGTGAGCATCATCACCATAACATACAATGCAGCCGACACGCTGGAACGCACCATAGAGTCGGTCGAGAAACAGGACTATGCGGCGATAGAGTACATTGTCGTCGACGGGGCGTCGACCGACGGCACCATGGAGATCGTCGGGCGGCACGTCACGACCGTCAGCAAATACGTCTCGGAGCCTGACGACGGACTGTATTTCGCGATGAACAAGGGTCTCAGGATGGCCACGGGCGAGTACGTCTGGTTTCTGAACGCCGGCGACGAGCTGCGCGACGCCGACATCGTGAGCCGAATGATAGAGACCGGAGGGCGCGACACAGACGTCTTCTATGGCGACACGGTGATAACGAAAATGGACGGCAGCGAAGTTGGGCGTCGCAGGCTCTGCCCGCCCGACAAGTTGACGGCGGAGAGCTTCAAGAACGGCATGCTGGTATGCCATCAGGCCTTCGTGGCGCGCCGGACGATATGCCCATCGTATGACACGCAATACAGGCTGTCGGCCGACTTCGACTGGTGCCTCAAGATTTTGGAGAAGAGCCGCAAGACCGTCAACACGCGACTGACGCTGGTACGCTTCCTTGACGGGGGCGTCACGAAACAGAACATCCCGACGGCACTCAAGGAGCGTTTCTCCATCATGTGCCACCACTTCGGGACGATGACCACCATTGCGCACCACATCCCGATAGCCGTCAAGTTCTTCTGGTTCTGGATAACAAGGGGGAGGTTCTGAACATCTGGTCCTCACCACCGCTTTTACCGATAAACCAAACAATCAAACCGTGGCAGAGAAAATCAAATTTTGGGGACCTACCCTACTGGTCTTGCTGGTCGGACTGGCAATGGTGGCTGGCGTCGTATGGTTCAGCAACAAGATGACCGACGAGATCAAGAAAGAGAGCGAGTCTATGGCGATGACGTTCGTCAAGACGACGGAACTACTCAACAGGACATCAGACCCCGACGCGTTGAACTTTGCATTAGACATATTTAAAGGGAACGACGCCATCCCCATAATGTATTGCACGACCCCGCACAACCGAGACCCGAAGAAGCCTAACGAGTTTGCATTCCGCAACATAGGCGAGGACGCCAATGGGCATCTGGCCTACTCGAAGCAGTTGGCGAAATGGAAATGGCTTAAGAAACACGGACACCCTGTGAGGGTATATTTAGACAACGATGGGAAAAGCTATCAGACTGTCTATTACGCCGACAGCAAACTGCAGTCATACGTAGGCGTAGTGAGCCTGCTGCCATTCGCAGCCGCCATCATCTTCCTTGTTTTTGCCTACTGGGTTGTGCGCCGCCGCCAGATGCTCGAGCGCGACAACCTATGGAAGGGCTTGGCATTAGAGACTGCCCATCAGCTCGGCACGCCGATAACCGGACTTAAAGCATGGCGCGACCTGCTGGAGACTGGAGGTTTCGACACCCACACCATTGCGACAGAGATGGAGAAAGACATCGAGCGACTGGATAGCGTCTCGCACAGGTTCGAACATATCGGGTCGAAACCGAAAATGGAGAAGTCCGCCCTAAACGGCACCCTCCGTAAAGTGGTGGAGTATATTGACCACAGGACGTCGAAGGTAATAACCGTCAGGCTGAACGATCAAGACGGGGAGGTCGTGGCGACACACGACCCCACCCTGATAGGCTGGTCTGTTGAAAACATATGCAAGAACGCCGCCGACGCCATAGGGGCGGAGCCCGGAAACATAACCGTCATCTTGCGCAACGGGAAGAATGGCGGCGCGACGATAGACATCGTCGACAACGGCAAGGGCATGAGCGCAGATACGCAGCGGCACATCTTCGACGCCGGCTACACGACAAAGTCGCGAGGCTGGGGCATGGGGCTGGCCCTTGTGAAGAGAATCGTCAACACATATCACAACGGCAAAGTCTTCGTGCTGAGCAGCAAAATTGGCAAGGGCACGACTTTCAGGATTGAACTCAAAGGCTAAGGAGAAAAGAACATATAAAAACAAAAGCGGTGCAAAGATCAGAAGTCTTTGCACCGCTTTTGTTTTTTCCCCTCCCCTACCCTCTCAGCCAAGCGAGAAGGCGTCGGCATCGGCAAGGGCGGGAAACTTTCGGCGCACCTCGGCGACGCGATCGGCAGAGACATCGGCAAAGGCAGCCGCCACCTCGGCATCGGGACAGCGGACGAGGTCGTTGCCCCAAGGGTCGAAGACGACACTATGCCCCACGTAGGCGATATTGCCAGCCACGCCGACACGATTGACGCCTACAACATACGCCTGGTTCTCGATGGCGCGGGCGCGGAGCAGAGTGTCCCACGAGAGCATCCTCGTGGCGGGCCAGTTGGCCACGTAGACGATAGCGTCGTAGGAGGCGGAAGGCGTGACGCGGCTCCATACGGGGAAACGGAGATCGTAGCACACGAGGAGCAGGAATCGCACGCCACCAATGGTGACGACGACGCGCCCGTCGCCACGCGAATAGGCCTTGCCCTCGCCGCCCATAGAGAACAGGTGACGCTTATCGGCACAGACCACGCGCCCATCGGGGGTGGCGACGACGAAACGATTGAAGAACTTGCCCCCCTCGGCTATGAGGACGGAACCGCCAATATGGCAAGAGAATCGGCTCGCGACGCCACGCATCCACTCGACGACCTCAGCACCGACACCCGCGTCGGAGGTCGTGGGACGCTCGACGAAGCCCGTGGCGAACATCTCGGGCAAGATGTAGAGGTCGGAACCTTGGTTTTCGGAGACGAGCGACTTGGCGGCGGAGAGATTGGCGCGAAAGTCGGAGGCTATGATGTCGGACTGGAGGATTGTCAGACGCATGGTTTATTTTGTTTCCGGAGATATATTTTTCACAAAAGTACAGAAAAGGCGCATCGTTGCGAGCGAATATTAATGGCACGTTGAAGAACAGCGGCTGTTGTTTTGATATTAATTAAATAATTGTGAATTTTGTATAACAAAGAATACTTGCGAACATGGAAGAAGCGGCCTTGAAAGAGACATTTGGCGAGAGAGACAAATTTGCCAAAATGTGCGGCATAGTCATCGACACGGCAGCCGACGGAACAGCCAGCGGCCACGTGGACCTCGCCGCCCACCACCTCAACGCGGCAGGCAGCGCGCAAGGCGGCATCCTGTTCACCCTCGCCGACACCGTGGCGGCGGCGGCAGCCAACAGCCGCGGCCCAATGGCCGTCACCATCCAGACCAACTGCCAATACGTCCGCGGCATCAGCCACGGGCGGCTCACGGCAAAGGCGCGCGAAGCCGCTCCAAGCAAGAAGATGCCATCATACGCCGTCGAGATAACCGACGAGGCGGGTCGGGTGATATTCATATCGACCGCCATATTCTACGTCAAAGAGACTCCCCTGCCACAAGACAAAAAACAAGAAACAACATAAGCAACAAGACAATGAGCCAACAAGAGAGGAGGCTGCTGCTGGGCGACCACGCCGTGGCACTGGGCGCGCTCCATGCGGGTCTGAGCGGCGTCTATGCCTATCCGGGCACGCCGTCCACCGAGATTACAGAATACATACAAGAGTCACCGCTCGCGAAAGAGCGAGGCGTCAAGAGCCGATGGTGCACCAACGAGAAGACCGCCATGGAGGCCGCCCTCGGAATGTCGTATGCCGGCAAGAGAGCCATGGTGTGCATGAAGCACGTCGGCATGAACGTGTGCGCAGACGCCTTCGTCAACAGCGCGATGACTGGCGTCAATGGCGGCATCGTCGTCGTGGCGGCAGACGACCCCTCGATGCACTCGTCGCAGAACGAGCAGGACTCTCGATTCTATGGCAAATTCGCCATGGTGCCCATCTTCGAGCCGAGCAGCCAGCAGGAGGCGTACGACATGATGAGCGTAGCCTTCGCCATGTCAGAGGAGCTGAAGCTGCCGATCCTCTTGAGAATTGTCACCCGAATGGCCCACTCTCGCGCCGTCGTCACCGTCCGCACGGAAGCCCGCGCCGAGAATGCCATCCACCCCGCGGAAGACAACTGGGTGCTACTGCCGGCCATTGCCCGCCGCCGCAACGACGCTCTGACGGCTCGGCAGCCCGAGCTTGTCGAGATGTCGGAGATGTCGCCACTTAACAGGTTGACTGTCAAGGGCGAGCCCAAGGTCGGCATCGTGGCATGCGGCATCGGCTTCAACTACGTCAGTGAGAACATTGGCGAGATGACCGACTACGAGCTGCTGCAAGTCCAACACTACCCTCTTCCTGCCGAGACGCTCCGCAAGATGGCGAAGAAGACGGGTCGACTGCTTATTGTCGAAGACGGACAGCCATTCGTCGAGGAGCAACTGCGCGGAATATTGCCCTCGGGCGTAGAGATAATGGGTCGACTAAGCGGCGAGCTGCCCCGCACGGGCGAGCTGAACCCCGACAACGTGCGCGCGGCATTGGGGCTCAAAGCCCACGAGCTGCACGAGGCGAGCGCCAACGTGGCCGCACGTCCGCCAGCCCTCTGCCAGGGATGCGGACACAGGAGCGTATATGACGCCCTCAACGAGGTGATCCGCAACACGTATCCCGACACCAAGGTCTTTGGCGACATCGGCTGCTACACTCTTGGAGCGCTGCCCCCATTCAGGGCATTGAACAGCTGCGTCGACATGGGAGCGAGCATCACCATGGCTAAAGGAGCGGCCGACGCCGGCATGGAGCACGTCGTGGCCGTCATCGGCGACTCGACATTCACCCACTCGGGCATGACGGGACTCTTGGACGCCATCAACGCCAACGCCCCCATGACGGTCATCATATCAGACAACTTGACGACGGCCATGACCGGCGGACAAGACTCAGCCGGACTGAACAAGTATGAGGCCATATGCCTCGGCTTGGGGCTCGACCGCTCGCACCTCTTCGTCGTCGAGCCGCTGCCGAAGAACCTTGAGTCGATAGCAGCGACGATAAAGCAGGAGATGGACTACCGCGGACTGTCGGTCATCATCCCGCGCCGCGAGTGCATCCAGACGCTCAGCCGCAAGGCCAAGCAGAAAGCCAAACAGAAAGAAGAGAACAAGTAACCCGATGAAGAAGGACATAATATTAGCAGGCGTCGGCGGACAGGGCATCTTGTCGATAGCCACCATCATAGGCGATGCCGCCATGAGCCGCGGAATGAACATCAAGCAGGCGGAGGTCCACGGCATGAGCCAGCGCGGCGGCGACGTCCACAGCCACCTCCGCATATCAGACGCCCCGATAGCGTCAGACCTCATCCCCCAGGGCGGCGCGGACATCGTAATCGCCATGGAGCCCATGGAGGCTTTGCGCTACAAGGCGAGCCTGCGCCCCGACGGGTGGATCGTGTGCTGCTCGCAACCATTCGTCAACATCCCCAACTACCCCGACATCGAAGCCATCCGCACCGAGCTGCGCTCTTTCGGCAAGACGATCCTCATCGATGCCGACAAGATGGCGAAAGACAACAGCATGCCCCGCGGCGTCAACATGATACTCCTCGGCGCAGCGTCGGGAGTCTTGGAGCTTGACATCGAGACGCTCAGCCAGAGCGTCCGCCACATATTCGCCAGCAAGGGCGACAGCGTCGTGGCGAGCAACATAGCCGCGCTCAAGTTGGGAGCCGCCAGTGCCGAGGAGGGCGCAGCCCGATGAGCAAGCCCACACCCATGCCCCGCGACGTGGTGGACAAAGCCAAGGCGTCGCTCGGGCTTGCCGACTTCGCCAAGGCCAACATCCGCGAGATAGTGAGCGTGGCCAACAAGGTCGAGGCCGCCACTGGGCAAAAATACGTCCGCATGGAGATGGGCGTCCCCGGCTTGAAGCCCGACGCCATCGGCACGGCTGCCGAGATTGAGGCGTTGAAAGCAGGTTGCGCAGCACGCTACCCCATGCTGGACGGGCACCCCGCACTGAAAGACGCGGCGGCAAGGTTCGTCAAGGCGTTTACCGACGTCAGCGTCGAGCCTCGTTGCTGCATCCCCGTAAGCGGCTCGATGCAAGGGGCTTACGCCACGTTCATGACGATATGCCACGCCGTCCCCGAGCGCGACACGGTATTGTTCATCGACCCCGGATTTCCTGTACAGAAGACGCAGCTGGACATCATCGGGTTGAAGCACGTGGCGTTCGACATCCACCACACTCGCGGAGCGGCATTGCTCGCCAAGGTGGAGGAGTTCTTGAAGGGTGGCAAGATTTCGGCAATGCTCTTCGCCAATCCCAACAACCCGTCGTGGATGTGCCTGACGGACGATGAGATACGCGGACTTGCCGCATTGGCAGACAAGTATGACGTCATCATCGTCGAGGATCTCGCATATTTCGGCATGGACTTCCGCAAGGACATCAGCCATCCGGGCGTAGCACCGTTCCAACCATCGGTGGGGAAATATACCGACCGCTTCGTCATGCTGATTTCCGGCTCCAAGGCGTTCAGCTACGCGGGTCAGAGGATTGGCGTGGCCGTCATGAGCACGGCGCAGTACGACCGCAGGTATGAGCCTCTCGCCAAGAGATATGGCGTCGGGAGCTTCGGCTCGGTCTTCGTCAACAGGATCCTCTACTGCCTGTCGAGCGGCACGGCGCATTCCGCCCAATACGCCCTTGCGGCTATGCTCGGGGCTGCGGCCGACGGCAAGTATAACTTCCTGGAGGCGGCACGCGAGTACGGGCGTCGCGCTGAAACCATCAAATCGATATTCATGGACAACGGCTTCAGCCTCGTCTACGCCGACGACATGGGCGAGCCCGTGGCCGACGGCTTCTACTTCACCGTAGGCTACCCCGGCATGAGCGGAGCCGCCCTGATGGAGGAACTGCTGTATTACGGCATCAGCATCATAAGCCTCGACACGACAGGCAGCCACGAGCAAGGCCTCAGGGTCTGCGTATCGTTCGTCGGGCCAGAACAGTATGACGCTTTGCGCGAGAGACTGTGGCAGTTCCGCGAAGATCACCCTATTAAAAAATAAGCAATCACGCCACCCCACAGATGGGGAGGCGCAAGAACAAGAAACACAAGACAGACAATGTGGAATAAGACGAAAGAGGGCATGGACCCCGAGGCAAGGCGCGACCTTCAAGGCGCGAGGCTTCAAAAACTCGTAGAGCGACTGTATCACAACGTCCCCTTCTACCGACAGAAGTTGCAGGAGCTCGACATCTTGCCGAGCGACATCAGGAGCATCGACGACATAACCAAGCTGCCCTTCACGACGAAAAAGGACATGAGGGACAACTACCCATGCGGTCTTTTCGCCGTGCCAAAGACAGAGATCATCCGCATCCACGCGTCGAGCGGCACGACGGGCAAGCCAACCATCGTAGGCTACACGCGCAAGGACCTTGCCGTCTGGTCAGAATGCATCGCGAGGAGCCTCTACGCGTGGGGCGTGCGCAACACGGACATCGTCAGCGTCGCCTATGGCTACGGACTCTTCACTGGCGGACTGGGCTTCCACGACGGAGCGCAGCACCTCGGGGCGACGGTATTGCCGACATCGACGGGCAACACCGAGAAGCACATCCGCCTCTTGCGCGACCTTCAAGTGACCGTCTTGGCCTGCACGCCGTCTTACGCCCTCCACCTGTATGAGACGATAAAGAAGATGGGCTACTCGATGGACGAGTTCGCCCTCCGCATTGGCTGCTTCGGCGGCGAACCATGGACAGAGAGCATGAGGCGCGAGATTGAGACCAACATGGGCATCAAGGGATACAACATGTATGGCCTTAGCGAGATAATGGGTCCGGGCGTGGCGTATGAGTGCGAATGCCAGAAAGGGTCGCACTTCAACGAGGATCATTTCTACCCCGAGATCATCGACCCTCAGACGTTGGAAGTATTGCCCGACGGCGAGAAGGGCGAGCTTGTCATCACGACCCTCACGAAGGAGGGCATCCCCCTCATCAGGTACAGGACCCGCGACCTCACGGCACTCCACCACGGCACTTGCGCCTGCGGTCGCACGGAGGTGAGGATCGACCCCATCATGGGACGCAGCGACGACATGCTCATCATCCGCGGCATCAACGTCTTCCCGTCGCAAATCGAGAGCGTCATTCTTGACCTCAACGCCTTCGAGCCTCAATATCAGCTCATTGTCGACCGCAAGGACAACCTCGACACGCTGGACGTCCTCGTGGAGGTCAAAGAGGGCTATTACTCAGACAACCTCGCCGACATGGTGGGCTTGAAAAAGGAGCTGCACGACAAGCTGAAGAGCGTTCTATCAATCAACGCCAACGTGCAGCTTGTCGAGCCGGGCTCTATCGAGCGCAGCCAAGGCAAGTCGAACCGCGTCATCGACAAGCGCGTCTTGAAATAAGAGATAACGGAAAAACAAGAAAAGAGATTAAGCTTATGATAATCAAGCAGCTATCGGTATTCCTTGAGAACAGGGTCGGCCGAACGAAAGAGGTGACGTCCGTCTTGGCCAAGGCAGGCATCGACATCCTGGCCTTCAGCACGGCGGACATGATAGAATTTGGCGTGCTGCGAATCGTCGTCAACGAGGTCGGCAAGGCGCAAGAGGTTCTTAAAGAGGCTGGCTTCGCCACCATCGTGACCGACGTGGTGAGCGTCGTATGCCCCAACGAGACAGGCGCACTGGCAGGTCTTCTTGACAAGATTGCCGCCAACGACATATCCGTCGAATATATGTACGCGCTCCAACAGGGCGACCAGGCAAGGGCCATAATCCGCCCCTCCGACCTCGCGAAGTGCGAATCGATCCTCGAAAGCGACAAGTAGACTTCGGAAGAAAGCCCCTCATAAAAAGCAATCCCTTCCGCCACATAACATCCGTGACGGAAGGGATTGCCGTATTCTTACGCGTCGTTTGTCAGAAAGAGTAGCCGACGGTCAGAGAGTGCGAAGCCGTCTTCTGCTCGCCGAAATGCGCCGTAGAGGCGTTTGCGGACATGATGTCGCGGTAGTCGGTAAAATCATACGTAAAGGCGTAGCCGACGCTGAAACGCCCGCGTGAGGCCACCGCGCCAACCCTCCAGCCGAATTGGAAAACGTTGGCCGGGTATCTTACGTCGCGGCTCATAAAGTTCTCCGAGTCGTAGTGTTTCTCTTCTTGACCTATGGTCTTTTGTCTGCGGCCGATGATGTTGAACTTGAAATTGGGACCCGTGAATGAGGCAAGGCACAAGTTGTCGTTGAAGAGGCTGAACTTGTATCCAAAATCGACAGGAATCTGGGCATTGAGGAAATCGAGCCTCGTCGTTGAATAACCGATAAACTCCTCCTGCTGGTATACGCTGTGCGTCCATGCGAGCTTTGCTCCCGTCTCAAGGGACAGAGGCACCCTTTGGGAGAAAAAGAAGCCGTGGGCGTAGCCGAGCGAGAGACCCTTGGAGACGTCGGTCGGCTCAAAATCGTAGGTCGTGTGGAGAGACTCGAAGCCGAGAGTGACTTTGTTGTACGAGTCTTGGGCGACAGACGCAGTTGCGCACATCGCAAGGGCGACGCAGGCAACCATCAAATTTGTTAGGTGTTTCATGTGTTGTTGTGAAGAAATCAGAATGCGATAAGTGTAGTTGCAGAAAGGCGCATAAGAACAATTTAAGTGTCAGGTAAAGTTTCACGTCAAGAAAAGTGTAGCGGTGAACTCATTCACAAGATGAGAATCCAGAGTTGCTCTTTTCGTTAGGCGTGCGAAAAGAGACAATGCGCAGGTATTAGACAACCATCCGTTCGCTTAAAAGACTCTTTTTACGAACAGCTGTAGTTTCTTATCTCTTCATGATATTATTTGAACAGACAGAGCATGCGGCAACCACATAAAAAAGCCGCCGCCCCGAGACATCGGGACGGCGGCAATATTTATCGCGGACCTAAGCGGCGTTTGCCGTCTTAGTCTTTGAGCTTAGCCTTGAGGAACTCGCGGTTGAGGCGAGCGATGTTGGCGATGGAGACGCCTTTGGGGCACTCTGCCTCGCAAGCGCCGGTGTTGGTGCAGTTGCCGAAGCCGAGCTCGTCCATCTTTGCGACCATGGCCTTTGCGCGGCGGGCAGCCTCGACACGACCCTGTGGGAGGAGGGCGAACTGGCTGACCTTGGCGGAGACGAAGAGCATTGCGGAACCGTTCTTACAAGCGGCAGCGCATGCGCCACAGCCGATGCAGCTTGCGGCGTCCATTGCCTCGTCGGCAGCCTCCTTTGCGATTGGGAGCGCATTGGCGTCTTGAGCGGCGCCGCAACGGATGGAGGTGTAGCCGCCAGCCTGCATGATCTTGTCGTAGGCGGAGCGGTCTACCATGAGGTCGCGGATGACAGGGAAGCCAGCGGAACGCCATGGCTCGATGGTGATGGTCTCGCCGTCGCTGAAGCGGCGCATGTGGAGCTGGCAGGTGGTGGTGTGCCCGTCGCGGCCGTGTGGGTGGCCGTTGATGTAGAGTGAGCACATACCGCAGATGCCCTCGCGGCAGTCGTGGTCGAAGACGACGGGAGCCTCATGCTTCGCGATGAGCTGCTCGTTGAGAGTGTCGAGCATCTCGAGGAAAGACATGTTGGTGGAGATGTTCTGCAAGTTGTAGGTCTCGAAATGGCCTTTCTCCTTGGGGCCCTTCTGACGCCAGACCTTGAGCGTGACGTTTATAGTTTTATCCATTGGGAATGTCTCTAAAAATGAAGTTATAACACTTGGCCTGGACTACATTAGTTCTTGTAGTTACGCGTCTTGCGCTCGGTCTCCTCGTAGATGAGCTCCTCTTTGAGCATCTCGGGGTCTTGGTCTTCGCCGAGGTAGTGCCAGCAGGCTGCGTAGCTGAACTTGTCGTCATGGCGGAGGGCCTCACCGTCTTCGGTCTGGTGCTCCTCGCGGAAGTGACCGCCGCAGCTCTCCTCGCGGTTGAGCGCGTCGATGGCGATGAGGTAGCCGATGTCGATGAAGTCGGAGAGGCGGAGCGCCTTCTCAAGCTCGGTGTTGAGGTCGTCGGCCGTGCCAGGGACGTAGACGTTGGACCAGAACTCCTTCTTGATCTCCTTGATGAGGCCGAGTGCCTTGGTGAGGCCTTCCTTTGTACGACCCATGCCGACGTACTCCCACATGACGTGGCCGAGTTTCTTGTGGATGGTGTCGACGCTCTCGGTGCCTTGGATGCTCATGATCTTGGCGATCTTGTCCTTGACTCCCTTCTCTGCCTCGTCGAACTCGGGGGCGGTGGTCGGGATGCGGGCTACCTGGATCTGGTCGGCGAGGTAGTTCTGGATGGTGTAGGGAAGGACGAAGTAGCCATCGGCAAGACCCTGCATGAGGGCGGAAGCGCCGAGGCGGTTAGCGCCGTGGTCGGAGAAGTTGGCCTCACCGATGCAGAAGAGACCAGGGATGGAGGTCTGAAGCTCGTAGTCGACCCAGATGCCGCCCATGGTGTAGTGGATGGCGGGGAATATCTTCATAGGGGTCTTGTACGGGTTCTCGGCCATGATCTTCTCGTACATCTCGAAGAGGTTGCCGTAGCGGTCGCGTACGCGGTCCTCACCGAGACGCTGGATAGCGTATTTGAAGTCGAGGAAGACTGCGAGACCGGTCTCGTTGACACCGAAGCCAGCGTCGCAACGCTCCTTGGCAGCGCGGGATGCGACATCGCGAGGAACGAGGTTGCCGAATGCCGGGTAGCGGCGCTCGAGGTAGAAGTCGCGATCCTCGTCGGGGATGTCGTTGGCGGTCTTCTCGCCCTTGCGTATTGCCTCAGCGTCCTCTTTTTTCTTAGGAACCCAGATGCGGCCGTCGTTACGGAGAGACTCGGACATGAGGGTCAGCTTGGACTGGATGTCGCCGTGGACAGGAATACAGGTCGGGTGGATCTGGCAGTAGCAGGGGTTTGCGAAGTAGGCGCCCTTGCGGTAGATCTGCATTGCGGCAGAGCCGTTGGAGCCCATGGCGTTGGTGGAGAGGAAGTATGTGTTGCCGTAGCCGCCAGTGCCGATTACGACAGCGTGAGCGAAGTAACGCTCGATGGCGCCGGTGATGAGGTTACGGACGATGATGCCGCGTGCGCGACCGTCGATGATGACGACGTCGAGCATCTCGCGACGGGTATACATTTTGACGGTGCCGTTCTTAATCTCCTTAGAGAGAGAAGAGTAGGCACCGAGGAGGAGCTGCTGACCGGTCTGACCCTTAGCGTAGAAGGTACGGGACACCTGAGCGCCACCGAAAGAACGGTTGGCGAGGAGGCCGCCGTACTCACGTGCGAAAGGAACGCCCTGGGCTACGCACTGGTCGATGATGTTGTTGGACACCTCGGCGAGGCGGTAGACGTTGGCCTCGCGAGCGCGGTAGTCACCGCCCTTGATGGTGTCGTAGAAGAGGCGGTAGACAGAGTCGCCGTCGTTCTGATAGTTCTTTGCGGCATTGATGCCACCCTGCGCAGCGATGGAGTGAGCGCGGCGCGGGCTGTCCTGGATGCAGAAGTTGAGGACGTTGAAGCCCATCTCGCCGAGGGTCGCTGCGGCAGACGCGCCTGCGAGACCAGTGCCAACGACGATGATGTCGAGCTTGCGCTTGTTGGCTGGGTTGACGAGTTTCTGGTGAGCCTTGTAGTTAGTCCATTTCTGGGCCAAAGGGCCCTGTGGGATTTTGGAATCTATAGTGTTTGCCATGATAGTCGAAATGGTTATTGTTTCAAATGAGGGAGAAGCTTATTGGCAGCAGCAGTGGCAGAGAGGGAACACCTTGAGCGCGAAGCCGAGGACGACGATGGCGAAGCCGAGGCATACGATGGTGGCGTACCACTTGGCGACGCACTTCCAACGCTCGAGCCATACGAGGTTGTTCCAGCCGAGGGTCTGGAGCATGCTCCAGAAACCGTGGGAGAGGTGGAACCAGAGGGCTACGATCCAGATGATGTAGCAGATGGCAACGGGCCACTGGCCGAGGTAGTAGGCTACCCAAGCAGCGCCGTCGGCTGCACCGAACTGACCTTCATGGCCGACGAGCTCGGCGAACATCATGTTGTACCAGAAGTTGCAGAGGTGGAGAACGATGCCGAGAACGACGACGATGCCGAGGACGAGCATGTTCTGCGAAGCCCACTCGACATGAGCCGGCTTGTCGACTACAGCGTAGCGGTCATTGCCACGCGCCTTGCGGTTCTGGATTGTCAGAATGAAGGCGTAGATGATGTGGATGAGGAAGCCGAGGGCGAGGACGGCGGTGCCAGCGAGGGCGTACCAGTTGGTGCCGAGGAATTCGCATACGGCGTTGTAGGCCGGGCCCGAGAACGCGGCTACAAGGTTCATGCACATGTGGAAAAGAAGGAAGAGCACGAGGAGTATACCCGTCACGCTCATAATCAACTTCTTACCAATGGACGATTGGAAGATTGAGCTCATAAAACTGTATTGAAAAATTTATTTGTATGTGTAGTTGCGTGGAGGTCGGAAGACACACAGAGGCCTCGGCGCCTGCCCGACTTCCGATTTTTACCCACAAAAGTAAGATAAGGTTACTAATGGCGTTGAAGCAATAAAGAAATATTTCTTTATTTGAAAGCGGTCTATTCCAAATTTAGCGAGCTCGGGAGGGCGTCCCGTCGCAAAACGGGGCTTTTTACACATCGGACATCATGGTCGAGCCTCCCTACTTTTTGTTCATCGCTTGCGCATAATATAATTCTTGCTATCTTCGCGCATCCGAAAAGCCCCGATGGCGGAATTGGTAGACGCGTTGGTCTCAAACACCAATGGAGCGATCCGTCCCGGTTCGAGCCCGGGTCGGGGTACTGGGGAGAATAGCCTGGCAGCCACTTGTGGCTGTCGGGCTTTTTTGTTTTCGGAAGACTGCGACATTGGCATTGTTAAATATCACAACTTTTACGGGTCAAGTGTTGTGAAAATCAGCACACAAGAGTAATTTCGCCGGTTAAAATAACAGAAAAATGGAACAGACGGGCACGTCAGAATCCCTCATAAAGCTCCACCTCTCGGTTTTAATTGCCGGAACCACAGGACTTTACGGTCGTATTGTCGAGTTGAACGGCTTGGCTTTGTCGTGCTACCGCATGGCACTCGCAGCCGTCATCATGTGGGTGGCGTTCGCCCTTTGCCACAAAATCGAGTCGGTCCGCAAGGCCGACGTGTGGCGCATGTTCCTTGTCGGCGGCGCGTTGGGAATCCACTGGGCCCTGTTCTACGCCTCCATCCAGGCCTCCAACATATCTATCGGCGTAGTGTGCTTCACGCTCGTCGGGTTCTTCACGGCATTTCTGGAGCCGTGGCTCACGCATGGCAAAGTGTCGATGCGCGAGGTGCTGGTCAGCGGAATCGCCCTTCTTGGCGTCTCACTCATCTTCCATCTCGACACTCGCTACCGCACGGGCATCTTGCTCGGCGTGGCGTCGTCGCTCTTTGGCGCCATATACACCGTCAGCAACAAGCGGCTCAACGGCAAGATGGAATATGGCTCACACACCATGCTCCTTTATGAGATGACGGGCGGCACAATGGTTCTCGCCCTCTTGACTTCGCTTTTCGGAATATCTTTTGGCGTCGAGGACCTCATCCCGGGGCTTGGCGACATGGGATGGCTCGTCGTCTGTGCCGTTTGCAGCACCATCTTCCTCTATCTCTTGCAAATCCAGGCACTCCGCGGCGTCTCGGCTTTCACCGTCAACCTGACCAACAACCTCGAACCCGTATACAGCATCATCTTGGCCATCCTCTTCTTCGACGAGGCCAAGGAGCTCAACATCTCGTTCGTGTGCGGTCTCGCGCTAATCCTCTTGTCCGTAGGTCTCCAAACGTGGATCGTCCTATCGGCATCGCGCAAGGCAAGGCGCAACGCCCGCTACCACATCAGTTAGGTCGAAGGGGTGGCCAACCATCTCTCCCTTTTTTACTTTCCATCTGACCCTCCAAGTGCGACATCTTGTTGCTTTTGCAAGCGAAAATCTTAATTTTGCTTATAAAAAGGAACTTCCATGCCCGCACCAGTAATCCTCTTCACATATAACCGCCCCGAGCACACGGCACGTGCGCTAAAGAGCCTCGCCGCGGCCGACTTGGCCAAAACGACCGAGCTTTTCATCTTCTGCGACGGAGCAAAAGAGACTCCGGGCGACGCTGAGCGCACAGCGCAAGTGCGCCAATTGTGCCATGACGAGGCAAAAGGTTTCGCCTCGACCAACGTCATCGAGCGGGACCGCAACATGGGCTTGGCGGCCAACATCATCGACGGCGTCGGCATGGTCATCAAAAATTGCGGACGCGCCATAGTCCTTGAGGACGACCTCACCGTCTCGCCTTTCTTCCTGCGTTACATGAACGCCGCGCTCGACTATTACGAGGGGCGTGGCGTATTTTCCGTCTCCGGCTATTCTCCCGACATCGACATCCCCAAAGATTACAGCGCATCGACCTACATGATGCACCGCAACTGCTCATGGGGATGGGCCACGTGGCGCAGCCAATGGGAAAAAGTCGACTGGGAAGTCCCGACATTCGACACCTTCATCCGCGACAGCCGACGCAGGAGTGCGTTCAACGAGTGCGGCAACGACCTCAGCCCCATGCTGCTACGATGGAAGATAGGCGAGATAAGCTCATGGAGCATCCGTTTTTGCTACGCCGCCTTCCTCCGCGGCGAGCCGACGGTCTACCCGCGCAAGAGCCTCGTCCGCAACGGCGGAGCCGATGGCAGCGGCACGAACATGAGGCTCTCGCACAGATACGACGCCCCACTGGCGGCCAACGTCGGGCTCCAGAACTTCGCCACGGGTGTGGCCCCAGACCACAGGATCGTGGCCCAATTCCGCCGCTTTTATGACACGTCCGCCATCCGCCGCTTAATCAACGCGTTGAAGCGGTGGCACTACGTCACCCTCGGGCGGTAAAATCTCTCATTTGGTATTGGCTGAAAAGCAGGTGTAGGTCCTCATAGAACTTGCCGACACCGGGGTAGTACGTCTCGTCGAACGTGCTGTTGTGCCACAACATGCTGAAGACACCACCGAAACGGCGCACCTCGTCGAGCATCTCGCCGACGGAGAGGAATATGTCGTCAAACGACAAAGCCCTGTGCGCCAACACCGTCACGTCCATCATCGCCAATGGCACGACCGTCAGCGGCAACGGGCGTTGCGCCCCATGGTCGAAGGGGTGGAATGGCAGACAGTAGCTGTTGCGGAACCCCTCATGCTCTGAATAGCCGTAGGAGAAGTCGACCTCCAAACCGGCATCCGCCATCGCCCGATAGGATTGGCGAGGCTCGATGGAGAGGAAATGCTGGCGCACGTTGCGGACCACGCCTGGGCAAGCGTCAGCCACGGACTTCAACGCTGCAGCGTAACCACCCGCATCCTTGCAATTTATCGGCGCATGAGGCCCTACCCTATTGCCTCGCCGGGCGAGTTGCGCCATGACGGAGCGGATGTCCTCGTCGGTCGAGAGGTCATAATCGGGAGGGAAAGGACCTCCGTCATTGGGGAGGAAGAACCAATCGGATTTGAAACCAATGTACGCCTCATTGTCCTGAATGGTGTCGAAGCTCCAATAGGGGTCGTCGTCGTGACGCAAACGCGCCATGTTGAGCAACGAGCGCAATGCCGCCTTAGCCATCCTCGCGCGGCTGGTGTCGCACCTCCTCAGTCCAACAACTTGCGCCACGCGGAAGAACGACTTGCGCCACGTGTAGTATCGCGCGAGGTCGATGTCGTGCGACAGGTGCAGCGATGCGCCACCCAAGGGGTCGACCCTCTCGCAAGCGACGCCCAACATCTCGCATTGTCGGCAAATGGCGTCAACCATCCACTCGAAATAGTAATTTACAATCGGCTTGCGCACCACGCCGAGCCTCTCTTGCAACGACCCCGCATACGGGAAACGCCCCCACTTGTCGCGCTTGTCCGTCGCCCACTCCTGCCATCCCGATAGCAATATGAACGCGCTGCGGACGAGGTCGTGGCGCACGATGACCTTGTCGCCCTCAACACCGTAGACCTCGGGGCTTCGGGCCTCGTTTGGACAAAGAATGGGGATGCCGTCTATGGCAAAGTCCTCACATATCGGCACACTCGTCCGCGGCCATTCGACAATGGTCTCAATCTGCGCGTCGGTTTTGACGAATTGCCTCAGATTGTCGAACACGTAAGTCACCTCCGCATCGGTGAGCCGTCGGTTCATGAGTGGCGTGTCCATAGGAAACATTTTTTTGCTTTGGCAAAGATAAGTAGTATCTTCACGAGATTAACTTGAACAAGACAGGCTCATCTTCCGACAATGAAAGCCGTGATACAGAGAGTCAGCCGCGCAAGCGTCGTGGCCGACGGCATCCAGACGGGGAAAATTGGTAAAGGGCTCATGGTCCTTCTGGGCGTCGAGACAGCCGACGGACCTGACGTCGACGCCGCCGAAGTAGAATGGCTCGCCAAGAAGGTGGCGCAGATGAGGATCTTCTCCGACGAGGCTGGGCAAATGAACCTCTCGGTGTCCGATGTCGATGGAGACATTCTCGTAGTCAGCCAGTTTACCCTATTCGCCAAAACGAAAAAAGGCAACCGCCCGTCTTTCATCGACGCAGCCCGACCCGACGTCGCCATACCCTACTACGAGGCGTTCGTCAAAGCCCTCCGCGACGCTACGGGGCGAGAGGTCCCCACCGGTGTCTTCGGCGCCGACATGAAAATCGACATGGAGGCCGACGGACCCGTGACAATCATCATCGACACAAGGGACAAGCAATGACGAACGACGACATAACCATCCGCGACGCCCAGCAAATGGTCGACAACTGGATCCGCACCGTCGGAGTCAGATACTTCAGCGAGCTGACCAACATGGCGTGCCTCACGGAGGAGGTAGGCGAATTGGCGCGCGTCATGTCTCGCACCTACGGCGACCAGAGTTTCAAGCCCGGCGAGAGCCACGACCTCGGCGAGGAGATGGCAGACGTCCTATGGGTGCTCATCTGCCTCGCCAACCAGACAGGCGTCGACCTCACCGACGCGCTCCGACAGAGTCTCGACAAGAAAAACAGCCGCGACGCCATGCGGCACAAACAGAATCCGAAATTATCACATACGAAACCATGAACAACATCGTAGAGGTCCTCGACAGCATGCCATACAACGGCGCGCACGAGACCGACATGCAAGCAACAATCGACGCCTATCGCGCCAGCTCTGAGAAATATCTCAACGACGCCGACGCCCTGCAGACCATGTTCAACAGCATCGACCTCACAACCCTCAGCCACACAGATTCCAACAAGAGCGTAACAGCTTTCGTCGAGAAAGTCAACAAGTTCGCCACAGAGTTCCCCGACCTCAAAAACGTCGGCGGCATATGCGTCTACTCCGTCTTCGCGCCAGTGCTCCGCTCCAAGCTCAAAGTCGATGGCGTGCACCGCGCCGTCGTCGCTGCTTGCTTCCCCTCCTCACAAGCCTTTGCCGACATCAAGGCAGCCGAGGTTCGTAAGGCTGTCGAGGCAGGAGCCACCGAGGTTGACGTCGTAATATCCGTCGGCGAGTTCCTCGACGGTGAGTATCAGCTTGTCTACGAGGAGCTTGTCGCCATCCGCGAGGCTTGCAAGGACGCCCGCCTGAAGGTGATCCTCGAGACTGGCGCCATCCCCACTTTTGAGCAAATATGGAAGGCCAGCGTCATCGCCATGGAGGCGGGCGCCGACTTCATCAAGACCAGCACAGGCAAGAACTGCGGCGGCGCAACGCCCGAAGCCGCCATCGTCATGTGCGAGGCAATCAAGGAATATGTCAAGAAGTCCGGCCGCAAAGTTGGCTTCAAGCCCGCAGGTGGCGTATCGACGGCTGCCGAGGCTTGCCTCTACTACGAGATCGTCAAGTCCATCCTTGGCGACGAGTGGCTCGTCAACACGCGCTTCCGCATCGGCGCCAGCCGTCTGGCAAACGCCCTGCTCGCACAGATCCTTAAAGTCAAGGGACGCGAGGCTCCTGAGAAATTCTTTTAGCGAATCTTCACAATGTCGCTGATTAATAAACTCATATTGGCCGCCTACAATGGCCGCTACCGCCAGTTCGACCGCATGGCTACTGACGGGGCGGCCATACAGGCTGCGCAGCTTGACGCCCTCACCACCCGTGGTGCCGAGACGGCCATCGGACGCGACTTGGGGCTCAAGCCGCAAATGAGCTACGCCGAGTTCAATCGTCAAGTACCCGTCGGCGACTACGAGTCTTTCCGACCCTATGTCGAACGGATGCTCCAAGGCGAAAACGACGTCACTTGGCCAGGAAAGGTGCACTGGTTCGCCAAGAGCAGCGGCACGTCGGGCAGCAAGAGCAAGTTCATCCCCGTGACCGACGACGCTCTCCGCCGTTGCCACATGCGCGGCAACCACGACGTCATAGCCAACTACTTCCGCCAACACCCCGACACCAACATTTGGAAAGGCAAGTGCCTCACCCTCGGCGGCAGCAAACAGCTCACCTCGACAGGCACTGGCAGCCAGACGGGCGACCTCTCGGCAATTCTCATCGGCTCCGCCCCCGCATGGTCAGACCTGTTCCGTGCGCCCAAGAAGAACATCGCCCTCATCGCCCATTGGGAGGAGAAACTCGAGAAGATAACCAACGCCACCATTGGGCAAAACATCACGTCACTCGCCGGCGTCCCAAGCTGGTTCCTCGTCCTCATCAAGTACATCATGGATCGCAAGGGAGCCAAGACCCTCCAAGACGTGTGGCCAAACCTCGAGCTCTTCATCCATGGTGGCATCAATTTCGAACCATACAGGGAGCAATACAAGGCGTTAGCCCCCAATGGCATCAACTTCCTTGAGACATACAACGCCAGCGAGGGATTTTTCGCCATACAGACAGACCCCACCGACCGCGGGATGCAACTCATGCTTGACTATGGCGTCTTCTACGAGTTCGTGCCACTCGACCAAGTCGGGCAGCCCCACCCTGCCGGCATCGTGCCGCTCGAAGGTGTCACGACGGGTGTCGACTATGCCGTCGTCATAACGACCAACGGAGGTTTATGGCGCTACATGATAGGCGACACCGTGCGCTTCACGCAAACAAAGCCTTGGAAAATAGTCATCAGCGGACGCACTAAGCTCTACATCAACGCTTTCGGCGAGGAGCTCATGATCAGCAACGCCGAAGCCGCCATGGCGAAAGCATGCGCCGCCACGGGAGCCGTTGTCAAGGACTATACGGCCGCCCCGGTCTTCATGGACCAGCAGACCCGCGGATGCCACCAGTGGCTCGTCGAGTTCGAGACAGCCCCTGCCGATGCCGACGCCTTCGCCCATGAGCTCGACGTCGCGCTGCAAAGCGTCAACTCCGACTACGAGGCCAAACGATACAAAGACATCACGCTCGCCTCTCTGCGGCTCACGGTGGCGCGCCCCGGTCTCTTTGAGGGTTGGCTCGCCGCCCATGGCAAGATGGGTGGGCAAAACAAGGTGCCGCGCCTGCGCAACGACCGCCAGATAATCGACGAGCTGCTCCAAATGAACAGCTCTCCCATATAAAACAACTTAAACGGAGGAGACACCATGTACATAGGCATAGCGGGAAACATTGGCAGCGGCAAGAGCGCCATGGCAAAACTTCTGGCAGACGAGTTCGGCTTCGACACGTTCAGCGAGAAAGGAGAGGAGAACCCATACCTCGCCGATTTCTACTCCGATATGCCCCGTTGGGCTCTCAACCTGCAAGTCTCTTTCCTCATAAAACGCTTCAAGGTCACCCAACGCGCCATGTGGGGCCCCGATGTCGTCGTCCAAGACCGCACAATCTACGAGGACGTCCACGTCTTCGTAGAGAACCTCCGCAACATGCAGATAATGACCGAGCGCGACTACAAGACCTACCGCGAGCTCTTCGACGTCATGGAGTCTTTCCTCGCGCAACCGCGCCTGCTCATTTATCTGCGCGCCTCCGTCCCCAAGCTCATGAGCCACATCCACCAGCGAGGCATCCCCTACGAGTCCGCCATCAGCCGTGAGTATCTCACAATGCTCAACGACCGCTACGAGACGTGGTTCGCCTCATACCGCGGAGACAGCCTCCCCATCGACATCGACAATACCGATTTCGTTGGCAACCCCGACGACCGAGCCAAGGTCATCGACGCCATCGCCAGCCAGCTCCAGATGCGACCGCGCGAACGAGACTAAACGTTGTCCGACGCCACCCACTCGGCAAACGACGTCGCCGTCTCGTGAAGGCGCACACTCACAAGCTCCAGCCCCTCGGGCAACCTGCCTGCTATGCGACCCGCAAAGTCGGCAACCATGTTCTCACAAGTAGGCTGATAGTCGACGACCTCTATCCTCTCCGTGATGCCGCGCGCCTGTGCCTCAAGGCTTGAGCCGCGACGAACCATCAAGGCGTGGTCCATCTTGCCGACGATCTCCTCACCGACAATCTTCTTGAGTACCGAGAAGTCGATGACCATCCCCAACTTCGGCGACGTCTCGTCAGTCGACGCCCGACCTTTGACCGTCACGGCAAGTTTATACGAATGACCATGTATGTTGCGGCACAAGCCGTCATACCCGTCAAGCCTATGCGCCATCTCGAATCCGAACTCTTTCGTGACGCGAATTATTGGGTGTGAAAACTCTTTGTTCATAACAACGGCTAAGTTAGCCCATATTTTCATAACAGAGAAAAACAGCCAGACGGCTCTACAAACCCGATGGACCTCAAAGAAATACAACGACCCGTAGCAGACCACCTGGAACGCTTCGAGCCTTATTTCCAAAAAAAACTGCATAGCCCGAACGCTCTGCTCTCTCTCGCCACAAACTATGTCTTCAGGCGTAAGGGCAAGAGGATGAGACCTCTCCTCGTCTTCCTCTCCGCCATGGCGGCAGGAGGCGTGAAAGATGCCACCTATGCCGCGGCCGCCCTCATCGAGCTACTCCACAACGCCTCGCTCGTCCACGACGACGTCGTCGACGAGACCTACACCCGACGCTCACAATGGAGCCTCATGGGACTGTGGGGCAGCAAGGTCGCCGTCCTCGTCGGAGACTTCTTCCTCAGCCGCGGCATGAGCCTCGCCCTCGATGGCGGACACTACGACATTCTCGCCATCGTCAGCAAAGCCGTACGCGACCTCAGCGAAGGAGAGCTGAGCCAAATGGAGCACGCCCGACGACTCGACATCACCGAAGACGCCTACTACGAGATAATCCGACAAAAGACGGCAACACTCATCGAGGCATGCACACGTGCCGGAGCCACAAGCGCAGGCGGCGACACGGCAACGGTCAATGCCCTCGCCAACTACGGCAACAACCTCGGCCTCGCCTTCCAAATCCGCGACGATATGTTCGATTACTCCCCCGGTGGCTCTTTCGGCAAGCCCGCCCTCAACGATGTCAAGGAGCAAAAAATAACGCTCCCTCTCCTCGCCGCCATGCGCAACGCCCCTAAAACCGAGCGCGACGACCTCGTCCGGCAAATCCGCAGACACCCCAAAGCCGACGAGACGGCCAACGCCGCGCTGCGTCTCGTGACCTCCTATGGCGGCATGGACTACGCCAACCAACAAATGGCGCATTTCGCCAACCTCGCCATAAAAGACTTGGAGCAGATCCCCGCCTCCGACGCCCGAACATCACTTGAGCAACTCGTCCAATACAACACCAGCAGAAAAATATAATCCCGACCAATGTCACTGAATTTCAATCATTTTCCCCTCCAATTCATAACCAACGGCCGCGACGGCGACGAGTGCATAGAGCAAGCCAAAAGGGTCATCGACGGCGGATGCCTGTGGGTGCAACTTCGCATGAAAGGGGCTTCGGAATACGAGGTTGAAAAGACAGCCAAGGCCATAAAGCTCATCACCGACAAGGCCGAGGCCACCCTCATAATCGACGACCATGTCCTCGTATGCCAACGCGTAGGGGCGTCGGGTGTCCATCTCGGCAAGAATGATATGCACCCCGCCGAGGCGCGCAATATCCTTGGCGACAAGTTCATCATAGGCGGCACGTGCAATACTTTCAATGACATCCTGGCCGTCAAAGACCATGTCGACTATATCGGCTGCGGCCCGTTCCGCTTCACCACGACGAAAAAGAATCTCGCCCCGACGCTCGGGCTCGACGGCTATCGCCAGATAACGTGGGATTGCCGAAGTCAAGGCATCAACATCCCCATTGTCGCCATCGGCGGCATCACCGAGTCCGACATCCCCGATGTCCTCAACGCCGGTCCCGACGGCATCGCCCTGAGCGGTGAAATCCTCCGCGCCCAAAGCATCGAGGAGAAGACCGCCAACATCATTTCCGCCATCAACAAAGCCCGTTTTGCCGAATGAAAGCCCTGCTGACTGCCACACTCACCCTCCTCTTTTCTTCAGCGGCTCTATGTCAGTCAGCCCGCGACGTCACTGCCTCTCTACCCACCAGCTTCACCAACATTCTCAAGGAGAGGGAGTATACCGGTTCTTCCTCCATTAGCGAGTGGCAATTTCAGAAACTCAACAACAACACCAACGCCCGTCCCTTTCTCGCCGACGGTCAGGTTGACAGTGGCGACGATGTTTCCGTCTCTTTCTCTGGTTTCTATGCCGATGCCGACGGCAACCCCTCTTCCGATGTCGCCACAACAACGCAGCTCCTTCTGTCCCTCTCACTCTCGGGCGACGATGCCGACAAATACCATATAACCAACCCGTCGGTCAGCATACCCTCCTCCATCACGCCACAAGACCTCAAGTCCTCCGACCAGCCAGAGGCCGTCGCGTTCCGAAAAGCCTTTGAGAATTTCAAGCTGATTGATAGCGAGATAAACGTCTCAACAAAGATCATCGAATCTTCCTTAGGCTACTATCCCCTGCGCTCTGATTCTGTCGCCATCTATCAAAGCCACGAAGGTTTCACGGTCTACGCCACAAAAGGTATAATTTCTAAACCTACGATAGTTGGCAGCGGTCGCGAGATAATTCTCGTGCTGACCCTTGTCGGCAACGACAACTACAAGCTCTCCGTCTCCCAACTCTCCTATTGCTCCAATTGCGGCTCTGTCATCCTCCCCTACTTCGACATTTACGTCTCGCCCGATACCATTGTCGATTACGGCACAATCATCTCCGTAGACGTAAAAGGGGCCAAGTCCTATGCAATAAGCGGTTATATCAACTACGACCCACAAACGGGCACAGGCACAGGTCTTATCAAGGCTCAACAAAAAGCACCTCTCCCCGTTGGCACTCATGTTGTTACGGGCGTAGCCACAGGATCTGGTCATTCCAAGACGGTCAAAAGCTTCAACGTGACGGTTCTGCCTATCTCGCTCTCCATCAATGGTCAACCATCTATCGCCTCACGTCCCTACGACACCACTGCCAATCTCGGAAAGGTCACGCTCCCTACCCTCGACGGATCCAATCTTATAAAGTCCGACACCGCCTCTCTCTTTTTCTCCGTCGATTCTTCTGCCGTACGCCCTTCCGTCGGAACTTATCAAGTTCTCTTCCTCGCCCATCTCTCCAACCCCAACTACTCTCTCTCCGACTCCGTCTTCTCCGTCCCGTTCACCATCACGCCTTCCGAGGCATCGTCCGTTTCTCTTTCAGGAAATGAACTTCCGTCAACTTCCAAGGTCTACGACGGCACGACCGACCTCCCCCTCACATCCGACAGCATCCCCATTCCCAACACCCACGCCCATATTACTGCCGCCCGTTTCTCCTCACCCAAGGCAGGCTCTCAATCCATTGTAGTTGACATCGCTGCCGATGCCAACTACACCCTCCAAGGTGGTGTCTCCTCTCTTTCCAACGTTCCCTTCCCCACCAAAGGCACAATCACCCAACGCCACGTCTCCCCCAATGCCGATGCCGTCGTCGCCTCACGAGTTTATGACGCCACAACGGCCATAGAGCGTCGCTCCGTCACGCCACCAACCCTCAACAATGTCGTCCCAACCGACAGCGTCTCCGCCATGGTCGTGAGCGCAGAGGTCGACAATCCCGCACCGGGTCTGCGGGTTGCCACCATCTCCCTCGCCCTCGTTGGCCCCGATGCCGCCAACTATACTCTCGGTGACAATACGTCCGTCACAGCCCCTGTCACCATAACGCAGCTCGACAAGACGCCCGTCCGCTTCGTCCTCCGCGGCTCACGGCCTCTCACCTACGGCAACTCAACCATCGGGGCAATCCCCGATGCCGACATTTTCGTCGATACCGACCCCATAGTCAACGGCTCTCTCTCCGTCAATTCTCATGACAGCGGCATAGCTCTCCCCGCTGGCGACAATCTCGTCCATCTCGTCTTCACTCCGCAAGACACGATCCTCTATGCGATAGCCGATTCTACAATTTCCATCTCCGTCAACCCCGTCACCCTTTCGCTCGTCGGCTCTTTCTCCGCCAACGGCAAGGTTTATGACGGCACGTCTTCCGTAACCGACTCTTCCTTTGTCCTCCCCTCCATTTCGGGCGTGTTCGATGACGATGAAGTCCGTCTCAATGTGGACAGCGTCTCTTTCGCCTCCAAAAACGCGGGGGACAACGTCATAAAGGCTTATCTCTCCCTCACAGGCTCCGACGCCAATAACTACTCCCTCCCCACAACCTCCCTCTCTTGCCAAGCCACCATCTCGCCCAAGCAGCTCTCCGTCACCACTCCCCAATTCTCCTCAACCTCCAAGGTCTACGACGGCACG
>CAVEKX010000019.1:0-37604 GCA_963616565.1 Clostridium sp. CAG:343 | reverse complement strand
TGCGGAAATAGCTCAGTTGGTAGAGCACAACCTTGCCAAGGTTGGGGTCGCGAGTTCGAGTCTCGTTTTCCGCTCTCTTGCCAATGTAGCTCAGTGGTAGAGCACTTCCTTGGTAAGGAAGAGGTCACGGGTTCAAGTCCCGTCATCGGCTCCATCAGAGGTTTGCGCTTCTTAGCGCTAACCTCTTTTTTTATTCCCCATCGCCAACATCAGTAAAATGTGTAACGGCTGTGCCAACCGCTTCCAATACCTTTGCCCCCGTAACCAAGTAATCATGTAATCATGTTGTTAGAGCATATCAACTCCCCAGCCGATGTCAAGGCTCTCGCCAGCGACCAACTGCCAACCCTCGCCGACGAGATGCGAAATGCCATTCTCGCCCGCGTTTCCTTACATGGCGGTCACGTGGGCCCCAACCTCGGTTTCGTCGAGGCAACCATCGCGCTCCACCGCGTCTTCAACGCCCCGACAGATAAGTTCGTTTTCGACGTCAGCCACCAGAGCTACCCTCACAAGCTCCTCACGGGTCGAGCCTTCGGATTTCTCGACGCGTCACGTCTCAACGAGGTCTCGGGCTACAGCAGCCCTGCCGAGTCGCCCGAGTATGATACTTTCGAGCTCGGCCATACGTCAACTTCCATAGCTCTCGCCACAGGCCTCCAAAAGGGTCGCGACATCATGGGTCGCCACGAGAACGTCATAGCCGTCATCGGCGACGGCTCCCTGAGCGGCGGCGAGGCCTTCGAGGGGCTCGATACGGCTGCCGAGACAGGCACCAACATCATCATCGTCGTAAATGATAATGAGATGTCTATCGCCGAAAACCATGGCGGTCTCTACGACAATCTCGCCCTCCTCCGCAAGACGGGCGGCAAGGCTGAGTGCAACTTCTTCCGAGCCATGGGGCTCGACTACCTCTACGTCGAGAACGGCAATGACATAGATTCCCTCATCGACGCTTTCAATAAGGTGAAGGACATCGACCACCCCGTCGTTGTCCATATCCACACTCTCAAGGGCAATGGCTACGCCCCAGCCGTCGAGAACAAGGAGCGTTGGCACTGGTCGATGCCTTTCAACATCGAGACGGGCGAGGTGCGCAACCCCTCCGACGCTGAGGACTATGGCAACCTTATCGGAGCTTTTCTGCTCGACGAGATCAAGAAGGACCCCTCTCTCGTGACCGTCACCTCCGGCACCCCCACAGTGGCAGGCTTCACCCCCGAGCGCAGGAAGGCAGCCGGGCTTCAGCATGTCGATGTCGGCATCGCCGAGGAGGAGGCCGTAGCCATGATCTCAGGTCTCGCCAAGGCTGGCGCACGCTCCGTGTGGAATGTCTACAGCACGTTCATCCAACGCACCTACGACCAACTGGCACAAGATCTCTGCATCAACAATCAGCCCGCCGTCATCAATGTTTTCTTCGGCAGCGTCTTGGGTTTGAATGACATAACGCATATCGGCTTCTACGACATCCCGATGCTCGCCAACATCCCTAACCTCACCTACCTCGCCCCGTCGTCGTGGGAGGAGTTCCTCGCCATGGAGCGTTGGGCGCTTGCGCAGACGGCTTGCCCCGTAGCCATCCGTGTCCCTGGCGGACAGGTGGTCCACTCGTCGGAGGCGTTCCCGACAGATTATGCCACAGCAAGCCGCGCCCGCGTCATACGTCGTGGCTCACGAGTAGCCCTCATAGGCTCTGGCGCATCCGTGGCGTGGATCGAGGCTGCTGCCGACATTCTCAAGAAGAGCGGTGTCGAGCCGACAATCATCTCGCAGACGTTCCTCTCCGAGCTTGATGCCGACCTGCTCGAGAGCCTCAAGGCAGATCATTGCGTCGTCGTCGTCGCCGAGGACGGGTCCGTCGAGGGAGGATATGGTCAGAAGATTGCCGCTTTCTACGGCACGTCGCCCATGCGCGTCGTCTGCAATGGCGTACGCAAGGGGCTCTATGACCGTTACTCCTATTCCGCCCTCCTCGCCGAGAGCCACCTTACGCCCGAGACCATAGCTGCCGATGCTCTCGCAGCCCTCAACATGAAGTAAACAGATACGCTCACCCAACACGCGGAAAGAGCCTGTCGCCCTAAATGGGTGGCAGGCTCTCTGGCTGCTGCGCCACCGTGACCAACCTGCTACTCATCACCAATGGCAACTTTTGTTAGGGTACATTATTTGCTAATAGTAGCATTTTTCGCACCCCCATATAGTCAATCCCTCCAAAGCAAGGAAATAAAATAACAAAGGCATACACCTTACTCGTTATTCAGATCGGCTCAAACATGTAGTTAGTTCCACACCGCTCAATTAACTCTATTTAACACTCGGGGGGTAATTGTTAAAATAAAATATACCTTTGCATTGCTTAGCTAAGCCGCTACGGGGTGCAAGGTCAATGATTCCAACTTTTGCCCTTGCCTCCGCTATTAAAGAACAGGGATAACTAACTAAAACTTTTTTCTATGATAAAGCCAAGCATAAAGACAAATAACGGCATTCGTCTCGGTGGTGGTGCATTTTCCATGAATAAAGGCGCAAGTGTTCTTCTTAATGGCCCGTGGATGGTATGTCTCACCGACATATATCGTGATGATGCGCATATACGCGCCGTTCTTAGCCGTTGCGACATGGACGGCAATATTTTCGAGGGCGGAGATGTTATCGAGATCGGCGACAGGTACGTGACAGCATCCGTTTCAGCTGTGGAAGGGAAATCGTGGTCAAGAGCTGACGCAGGTGTCCTTATTCAGGTACCAAAAGAACGTACAGACCCAAAAACAGGCGAAGAAATAAAATATTCAGTTAGAGTTCCTCAATGGAAATTCAGTCATTCCTTAAAAACTGGCGACTACGTACTTATCGAAGAGGATGTGGTAGTAGGCTACATCCTTGACAAGAACGGGGAAAAGTGCACGAATGACTTTTCCGTGAACTGCGAGCAACAACGTAGATTTTCTCTTACAAACAATGGTGCCTTCGGCTCCCTCACCAACGACAAGGGAGAAGAGGTCACCAAAGAGAACTACGAGGAGTGGGCAAACTCTTTCATTGAGAAAGTTTATCAGCCTTTCTTAGACAGAATCAGCCAACAACAATCTCCAAAGGGATAAAAAAGTCAGCGGGGCGACGAATAAATATATTCGTCGCCCCGCTGGTCTTTTATCTAAACTCCTCCGCCTTAGCCGAGGTAGCTCTTCAAGAGCTTGTTGCGCGAGTTTTGGCGCAACTTGCGGATCGCCTTCTCCTTTATCTGACGGACGCGCTCGCGCGTGAGGTCGAACTTCTCGCCAATCTCCTCAAGCGTCATTTCCTGACTGCCGATGCCGAAGAAGGACTTGATGATGTCGCTCTCGCGCTCCGAAAGGGTGCTGAGGGCGCGCTCCACCTCGCGCGAGAGGCTCTCATGGAGGAGCGAGTTGTCGGCACTCGGGGAGTCCTGGTTCACCATGACGTCGAGGAGGCTGTTGTCCTCGCCGTCGTTAAACGGCGCGTCGACAGAGACGCTGCGACCCGAGACGCGGAGCGTGTCTTGAACCTTGTCGGCCGGCAGGTCGAGCTTGTCCGCCAACTCCTCGGTCGACGGTCTGCGCTGGTTCTCCTGCTCAAACTCGGAAAATGCCTTGTTGATCTTGTTGAGCGAGCCTACCTGGTTGAGTGGCAAGCGGACAATGCGGCTCTGCTCCGCAAGGGCCTGAAGGATGGACTGGCGTATCCACCATACGGCGTAAGATATGAACTTGAAGCCACGCGTCTCGTCGAATTTCTCTGCCGCCTTGATAAGTCCCAAATTGCCCTCATTTGTGAGGTCGGGGAGGCTAAGGCCCTGTCCTTGATACTGTTTTGCAACGGAAAATGCGAATCGGAGGTTGGCTCTGACAAGCTTGTCGAGGGCTGCTTGGTCGCCTTGCTTAATTCGCTGGGCGAGTTCGACTTCCTCTTCCGCACTTATTAGCTCTTCGCGACCTATATCTTGCAGATATTTGTCAAGCGAAGCGCTATCACGATTCGTAATGGACTGATTAATCTTTAGTTGCCTCATTATGACACGTAAAATTTTACATTGGGGGGGACAAGGGTACACCGATACCACCTTAGTCGGCAATTGCTGATGCCGATTGATGCACGGTGATTTTCTTGTGGCTCTACAACGTCCCTTTATACGAAAGGAGACCGCCAATGTTGCTATAAAATATAGAATTTCTCGAATCGGGCAACAAAAAAAGGGAGACTTCCGCCTCCCCTCTTGAACTTTATTTCTTTGCTCTTACATCATCCTACGACGGAACTCACTGAGTACCACTGCCGTAGCGGTGGAGACGTTAAGACTCTCGCTCGTCGGTGAACCGACAGGAAAATTAGGGATGTAGAGCTTGCGAGTGACGAATCCTGAGAGGCGAGGGTCTATCCCATGCCCCTCGTTGCCCATCAGCACGACACCACCACTCGGAATGTCTGTCTTATAGATGTTGTCGCCCTCAAGGTATGTGCCGAACACGGGGACGGCGACGCCCTCGACATTCTGTCTGAGCCAAAGTCCCAAATCGGTGTATGCCACCTTGACGCGGCATAGTGCGCCCATAGTGGCCTGCACGGCCTTAGGTCCGAAAGCGTCGGCGCATCGCGACGAGCAGACAATCTGACGGACGCCAAACCAGTCGGCCGTGCGGATGATTGTGCCAAGGTTGCCAGGATCCTGCACCTCGTCAAGAGCGAGGACGAGCGTGTCGGCATTGGGCGACGGGACAGTGGCGACGGGCTTTCGGAAAATGGCTATGACCTCAGAGCGCGTCTGGAGGGCGGAGACCTCGGCAATCTCGTCGACCTCAGCCTCCGCAACTTCGATGCCTGCCGTGAGGGTGCCTAACTCACGCAACCGCTCCGCCGTGGCGGCGAGATACGTGCAACTCATGCCACCCCTCAAGAGGTCGCCGACGGTCTTGCGTCCCTCGGCCACGAAAAGACCCTCGGCGTCGCGGCGTTTCTTCAGCTCCAGCTGGCGGAATATCTTACGTTTGTTTTGGCTTATCACGTGACGAAATAGTTATTTTTAAACGATGCGCTAAGTTAGTCGCTTACCGCCGAATATGAAATATCGAATAATTAACTTTGCACTGCGTGCGCAATAACGTGACATATAAGAAGCTATGCGGACGGGCGATGCGCCTCGTCGCGACGGTCATTGCGACCGTTGGCGTCACGTCGTGCTCACTCACTCGCTATGTGGCTGATGACGAGATGCTTGTCGACAAGATCCACATCGAGGGAGACAGGGGCGGAGTGTCGGCTTCCGACTTGCAATCGTATGTGCGCCAGCAGCCCAACTCGCGTTTCTTGCACCTTTGGCGCATAAGCCTTGGCGTATACTCTCTCTCGGGCGAGGACGATAGCCGTTTCAACCGATGGCTCCGCAGGATCGGCCAAGAACCCGTAACCTACGACCAAGATCTGACAAACAAGAGCGTCGAGCAGCTGCGCCTATACCTCATCTCGCGCGGCTATTTTGACGCCACAGTATCCGACACCGTCATCAACACCAAACGCAAACGATGCGAAGTGACATACCGCATCGACGCAGGTCAAGTATATAAAATCCACTCCATAGGCTACTCCGTGCCCGACGGCGAAGTTGGGCGCATCGTACTTGGCGACACGGTCAACTCGCTCCTGAAAGTCGGGCAGCCGTTCGACTCCAACGTCCACGATGAGGAGCGAGAGCGCATCACCCGACGGATGCAAGAGCGCGGCTTCTACTTTTTCGGCAAGGACTATGTCTATTTCGTTGCCGACAGCTCTGGTCTCGACCATGCCGTGCGCGACAGCCTCATCGTAGTCAACGCCCTCGGTGGCGACGACCGCCGCACGCAAATCCCACACCGCAAGGCTGTGGTGGACAATGTGTCACTGCTTGTCGACCAACCGCTTGGCGTCGAGCCGTCCGACACTGCCACGGTCACGAGCGTAAAAGACGGCATGACAGCCACATACACCGGTCGCCCACAATTCCGCGAGGATCTGATCCGCAACTCTTGTTTCATCTTGCCCGACTCGACATACTGCCTGTCGGATGTCGAGCTGACGCGCTCGCGCCTCATGTCGCTCAAGGCTGTCCGCCAAGCGTCTTTCCAATTCATGGAGGTTGACTCGGCACGCAACGCTGTCGATAGCGTCATCCACATCAACTGCGTCGGGCGCATCACGACGAACAAGCGGCAGAGCTTCGGTTTCGACATCGATGGCACCAACTCGAGCGGCAACCTTGGCGCGGCTGTTTCGCTGCGCTACACTCACGCCAACATCTTCCGCGGTGCCGAGGCGTTGAGCTTCAAGACCCGCTTCGCCATGCAGAACCAGACCGCAACGAGCGGCAAGGGCAGTTTCTCAACCCTTGAGACGGGTGCCGAGGCCACGCTCACCTTCCCTTTCATGATCGCGCCCATCTCGTCTCTACATTTCTATAAACACCACAACCCTAAGACGCTCGTCAGCGTATCATACGACTACCAGCGACGCCCCGAGTTCACGCGCAACGTGCTGGCCACGCGCATGACCTACACGTGGCGAGGCTCGAAATATACGCAACACTCGCTGACGCCCGTAGAGTTCAACATCGTCCGCATCCCGAGCCTCGACGAGACCTTCGCCCAATATATCAACGGCACGTATCTGCAACACGCTTATACTGACCACTTTATCATGTCCTTGGGCTACACTTTCGTCTACAATCAGCAGAAAGTAAGGCTCAACCAGAGTGGCGCATACCTGCGTTGGAATGTCGAGACGGCAGGCAACCTCATGGATCTTTGCACGAGCAAGCAGAGCGCGGCCAATGGCTATAAGACATTGTGGAGCATACGTTTCTCACAATACGTAAGGACGGAGGCCGAATTCCGCTATTGCGCAGTCGACATGCTTGGCAACAGCACCGTCTTCCGCTTCTTTGGCGGCATCGGCGTGCCATACGGCAACTCAAAATCGCTGCCCTACGAGAAGAGCTTCTTCGTCGGTGGCGCCAACTCGATCCGCGCATGGCCGGTTCGTGGTCTGGGACCAGGAACCATCTCGCTGCCCGTCTCGCTTCGCTACCATAACCAGATTGGAGACATCCGTCTTGAGGCGAATGCCGAATACAGGTTTAAGATCATATCCGTCTTCGAGGGCGCGGCGTTTGTCGACGCGGGCAACATCTGGACGCTCGACCACGGCGACGGCGCGACAGAGGGCAACTTCGGCAAGCGTTTTTATGAGCAAGTGGCGTTGGGCGCAGGATTGGGCGTGAGGTTGAACTTCGACTACTTCATCTTCCGCGTCGATGCGGGCTATAAACTCCACGATCCCCATGCCGATGGCGACAAGTGGGTGGTCAAAAACCGTTTTAGTGGTGACGAGATTGCATGGAACTTCGCCATAGGATATCCATTCTAACGCTCATCATATTGGCATTGAGCCTGTTGCCGTCTTTGGCGGCGGCGCAATGTCGTGTGGAGGGCAAGGTTGTCGACGCTGCCGACAAGACGGCTATGGTTGGCGCAACCATCGTCATCACACCCGATGGCGATGGGCGGCAGCGTGCCGTGGCGAGTGGCAAAGATGGCGGTTTCGTGCTGGAGGGCGTCAGCCAAGGCCGGTATGAGCTGAGCGTCAACTTCATGGGCTATGAGAAAGCGTCCAAGAGTCTGGAAATCAAAGGCAAAGACATCAACGTTGGTACGATAGCCCTTAAAATCTCAAGCAAAGAACTTGACGAGGTACGCGCCAACGCCATCGTCCAACGTCAAGAGCAGCGCGGCGACACGACAATCTTCAACGCCGCGGCATACAAAATGTCGCCCGACGCCACGACCGAGGATCTGATCAAAAAGCTCCCCGGTATGCAGGTCAAAAATGGCACCATCACGCATGGCGGCGAGGAGGTGAAAAAAGTTCTTGTCGACGGCAAGGAGTTCTTCGGATCGAACACCAGTGCCGCAATCCGCAACATAGACGCCGACATGGTGGACAAGATCGAGGTTTTCGACAAGCAGAGCGAGCAAAGCGAGTTCACCGGCATCAGCGACGGCAACGAGGAGCGCACCATCAACATATTGACTAAGACCAAGATAACGGGCGGCTCGTTCGGACAAGGCTACGTCGGCGGCGGCACGGACAAGCACTATGAGGCTGGCGCATCGGTCAACATGATGGGGCAGCAAAACAGGGTGTCAATCATCGCGCAGGCCAACGACATCGGGCAACGCGGCTACGAGGACGGCAATGCGCCCGGAGGAGGCTCCGCCGTCGGCAAAAGAGCCACAGCCGAGGCGGGCATCAACTACGTCCTCGATAAAAAGAAGGGCATAAGCATAGAATCGAGCTACTCTTTCAACCGCACCAAGAGCGAGAACGACAGCGAAAGCCACCAAGAGTATTTCGTCGAGCATGAGGGCGAGACCCCGCGCACCTACGACAGCCAAAGCACGAGCGAGAATACCGACTTCGGGCACGGGATAAACCTCCGCCTCCGTTGGGATGCCGACACCATGAACTCCGTCGTCCTCGTCCCCGAATGGAGCTGGAAGCAGAGCGACAGCGAGAACGAGAACGGAGGTCAAGATTCACGAGGAGCCGACACCCTGCGCTCCACAATGCGCCAAGCATACAACAACGGCAAGCAATACCGCATCGGCATAGATGCCACCATAAAGCACAAATTCAACAAGCCACAACGCACTGTCGCTCTGCGACTTCGCTACACCACCGACCGCTCGACGGCCGACGCCTCAAGCCTCAACAGCCAAACGAACGCCAACCCGACAAGCAGTCTCACGACGGGACAAGTAACCGACAGCAAGAGCCAACAGACGGGTGCCGAAGCCCAAATAACATATACGGAGCCAATCAACAACCTTATGGCCTTGATTGTCTCCTACTTCCCTCGCGTCACATACAGCTCCAACGACAAATCAGTCTCCGCAGACAGCACGACGGAAGCATCTCTAACCCCGACGCTCGGCAATTACCGTTTCTCCGCCATATTGAGCAACGTCAAGGACAGCCGCTACACCACGCACCGCGCAGGGCTGAGCCTCAACATCCGTAAGAGCAGCCTCTTGCTGGCCAGACTGGGCATCGATTTTCAAGATGCTATTCTCGACGGCGAGCAGACGTACCCCTTGGAGATTGACACCCGTCGCACGTTCACAAGCCTCATGCCGCACGTCGATTTCCGTGTAGGACGCAGGAGACGCAACAACCTGATGGTCTCATACCGCACGAGCACCAGTGCGCCGACAATCAACCAATTACAAGATGTCGTCGATGTCAGCAACATCCGCAGCTACAGCAGCGGCGATGCAAACCTGCGCCAAAGCTACACCCACGCCATCCGCGTTTCAGGCTCCGCCAACGACCGCGAGGCCGGACGCATCGTATTCCTCCACGCCAACATCCGCTTGACCAACGACTACATCGCCACGGCAAGCTACATGTCGGAGGTCGACAGCGTCATCGAGCACGGCATCACCCTGCCCGCAGGAACTCAATACACCAAGCCCATCAATATGGACGGGATGGTCAACGCGGGCGTCATGCTCAACGCTTCGTCGCCAGTCAAGTGGCTGGGCAGCACGCTGAACCTAACCATGCGCGCCGACATGAAGAAAGTTCCAGGAATCTACAAGGGCGTAAAGATGCAGAGCCGCTCATGCTCTCTCGGCGGTGGGCTGAATGTCGTCAGCAATCTGAGCGAGAATGTCGATTTCAACATAGGTTATGACATGACCTACAACATCTTACGCAACAGCCAAGCGTCGGAGAGCAACTATAACTATTATCGTCATTCCATAGCGGCGGACTTGCGCCTCAACTTTTTCAACCAACACCTCTTCTTCAACAATGTCGTGCGCCACAACATGACCAACGGCATGGGCGACGATTTCGACACAAACAACATGACGTGGGACACCGCCCTTGGCGGACGTTTCCTCAAGGGCAAGAGAGGCGAGGTGCGTCTCCGCGTGTCCGACGTGCTCAACCAGGCGCAAAGCCGCAACCGAGGCGTCGGGACGGCAAGCGTCACGACAAGCACCCAAAGCGTCGTGGGGCGCTACGGCATGCTCACTTTTGTCTATAAGTTCAAGGAATTTAGTGGAGAAGGAGGACGAAGAGGGTTTGGCGGTCGCCCAGGTGGAGGTCCTCCACCACCGCCTCCCGGCGGCTTCTAACCGACAAAATTGACCTCGGGCGAGAGGTCTATCCCGAAACGCGACTTCACATCAGCGCGCACCGCGTCACACAATGCCACAATATCAGCCGCCCTCGCCCCTCCTTTGTTTACAAGCACAAGTGCCTGACGCTCATGGACTGCCGCAGGACCGAGGCTCCTACCCTTCCACCCGCTTTGCTCAATGAGCCACCCAGCAGGTATTTTCACCCTCCCGTCGGTCAATGCGTAACGTGGCATCGCAGGGTATTCCTTTGTTAGAGCATCCGCCACACAACCCTCAACCTCAGGGTTCTTAAAGAAGCTGCCCGCATTGCCAAGCACCTTAGGATCAGGCAGTTTTGAGTCGCGCGTGGAGATGACTGCCTTGCGGACATTAGCTCCCGTCGGCTCGCCAAGAGCCTCAACGGCTGCCCTCAGTGCGCCATAGTCGAGGTGGAAATCAGGCGACTTGGAAAGGCGGAAATGCACGTGCGTGATTATCGCCGCATTGCGCAACTCTTGTTTGAAGATGCTGCTGCGATAGCCAAACTTGCACTCTGCCGCCGTAAGGCTGAAAACGCTGCCATCAGCAATCCGCACGCAATCGACGGAGCTTATGACGTCTTTCGCCTCCGCACCATACGCCCCAATATTCTGCACGGGCGCAGCCCCCACGTTGCCAGGGATGCCCGAGAGGTTCTCTGCCCCGTAGAGGTTTCGGTCTACGCACCATGCGACGAAATCGTCCCACGTGACGCCAGCCCCGACGACGACATCGACATGGTCTGCGGCATCCTCCACAATCTCGACTGAGTTGATTAGAGGACGGATAATGACACCATCAAAATCATTGAGGAACAAGACGTTGCTGCCTCCACCAAGAACATAATGCTTCTTTCCGGCTACAATCTTGGTCGCCTCGTGGACGTCATCCGTCGTGTGGCAATCAATCATCATCGCCGCACGAGCGTCTATGTTAAACGTATTGAATGGTTTGAGCGATATATTCTCCCTTATCTCCATATTTTTGGTGGCTATTACGTGGCTAAGTTAACATTTTTCCACGAGTGGCCATGACACCGTAAGACACACAAAAAGACCTAAATAGGCGAAAAAAACGAGACTGCCGAACAGAGCATCACACCCATACGCTTCTCTATCTATTTTTAGCATTTGGTATTACCTGATTGTCAGATATTTTTACAATCTTTGCGATGGATATCTCATTTTGTCGCTAGCTAGACAACAGATAGATAGAGAAAATGCTAAAAAGATTACTATCACTTTTGTTCCTTACCGCGTTGACCGTCCAAGTCTCTTGGGCGCAATACAACAACCCGACTGGCAGACCCCCAAAAGGAATGTTGGGTTTCTCAATCGGCGTAAAAGCAGGAACTACACTATACTTCGGCGACCTCGTTGACGGAGGACGCGCCAAGTGGACCTTCGGGGTCTACACAGAAAAGACTCTCAGCAGTTGGCTCAGCTGTCGTGCCGAGCTTGATGCCGGACAATGCAAGGGCGGGCAGAACAACAACATAGAGTTCAACACGACGTTCTTCGACCTCGAGCTGATGCTCAAGTGTCACTTTCTCGACCTTATCCAAGGTTATAACGATCAACGACTCTTCAACCCATACTTCGCCATCGGCGCGGGAGGAATGGCTTACAAGTGCAAGAAGGAGCCAGGTCCCGCTCTCGACATTGACGAATATATCGCCAACGTCGGCAATGAGGAGCTTGCCAACAAATGGATGTACTACGACGGCGGAATGGAAATCACCGGAGTGGCGACAGGACTCGTCGGCGTACGCTATCAGATAAACGAAAAGCTCTGGGCTACGCTCGAAGCAAAAGGCGATTTGCTCTTCACCGATAACTTCGACGGTCACCAAGGCTGGCCCGACAATGCAGGCAACTGGGTTGACAGCGAAAAGAAGTTCGACGCTCTCTGGACCATCTCCGCAGGCATCCAATACAGGTTCTACAGCCAGTCGAAATACAGGACTTCCTCCAAGTACTCTCGCAAGAACTACCTCAAAACTCGCAAGATCTACGAGCGTAACGCTAAGAGGATGAGGCGTCTTTAGGTCAACACACGTCCCTACGAAGCTTCACGACACATAACAACGCATACCGCAAGGGGCAGGCCGACGGCGCATAAGCCATGGTCTGCCCCTTGCGTCTTCTCCCCTCGCAACACCACTCAACACATAACCCCACGACAACAATGGCCGACTTCAAACTCGTCTCGCCATATAAACCGACAGGCGACCAGCCCGAGGCGATACGCCAACTGGTCGAAGGCGTCAACAATGGCGACAAGCACCAGACCCTGCTTGGCGTGACAGGCTCGGGCAAGACGTTCACAATAGCCAACGTCATCGCCCAGACACACCGCCCGACGCTCGTCCTCAGCCACAACAAGACGCTCGCTGCACAGCTCTACAACGAGTTCCAAGCCTTCTTCCCCGAGAACGCCGTAGAATATTTCGTCTCCTACTACGACTACTACCAGCCAGAGGCCTACATCGCTGCCACCGACACCTACATCGAGAAAGACCTCGCCATAAACCAAGACCTTGACAAGTTGCGCCTCAGCTCGACAATGGCCCTCATGAGCGGGCGCCGCGACATTGTCGTCGTCTCCTCCGTCTCTTGCCTCTACGGACTCGGCAACCCCGACGACTTCTACTCCGGCGTCATAAAAGTGAAAGTCGGGCAGCAGATGTCGTCCACCAGCTTCATGCGCCAACTCCAAGACTCCCTATACTCGCGCAACGAAGTCGCTTTTGAACGAGGCAACTTCCGCGTCAAGGGCGACACCATAGATGTCTACGTAGCCTATGAGGACTTCGCCTACCGCTTCATCTTCTTCGGCGACGAGGTGGAGAGCATCGAGACGATAGACCCCACGACATCTGACACCATAGCGGAACAGGAGGCGGTGACGCTCTTCCCAGCCAACCTCTTCATCACACCAAAAGACAAGGTGCACGACGCCATCCGCCACATCCAAGACGACCTCGTCCGCGAAGCCCAAGCCTTCCGCGACTGCGGTAAGGAGATGGAGGCCAAGCGTTTGGAGCAGCGCGTCACATACGACATGGAGATGATCAAGGAGATAGGCTACTGCCCTGGCATCGAAAACTACTCGCGCTATTTCGACGGGCGCAATGAGGGCGAACGCCCATACTGCCTGTTGGACTATTTCCCGAAAGACTTCCTCCTCGTCATCGACGAGAGCCACGTCACCGTGCCGCAAATCCACGCCATGTACGGCGGCGACCGCTCGCGCAAGGAGTCGCTCGTCGACTTCGGCTTCCGCCTCAAGTCGGCACGCGACAACCGCCCCCTCAAGTTTGAGGAGTTCGAGCAGATGACAAATCAGGTGATTTACGTCAGTGCCACGCCTGCCGACTATGAGCTGCGCCTGTCGGGCGGCGTCGTCGTCGAGCAAGTCGTGCGCCCGACGGGACTTCTCGACCCGGCCATCGAGGTACGCCCCAGCCTGAACCAGATAGACGACCTCATGGGCGAGGTCAACAAGCGCATAGCCCTAAACGAGAGGACTTTAGTGACGACACTCACCAAACGAATGGCCGAGGAGCTGAGCGAATACATGACCCGAATGGGCATCAGCTGCGCCTACATCCACTCCGACGTCGACACTCTGGAGCGCATAGAGATCATGCAGAAGCTCCGCGAGGGCGTGTTCGACGTGCTTATCGGTGTCAACATGCTCCGCGAGGGTCTGGACATGCCCGAGGTCTCGCTCGTGGCGATTCTCGATGCCGACAAAGAAGGGTTCCTGCGCAACGAGCGTTCCCTTACGCAGACCGTCGGACGTGCGGCGCGCAACCTGAACGGACTCGCCATCATGTATGCCGACAAGATAACGCCCTCCATGCAAGCCACAATCGACTCGACAAACGCCCGACGAGCCAAACAGATGGCTTTCAACGCTGAGCACCATATCACCCCGCGCGGATTGAACAAAGCTGTCGTCAAGAGCGACCTCCTCTCCAACGCCGCGCCAACCACGTCGGACTCCGACGACCAACAGCTCACCTCGGCAGCCGAACCTGCCACGCCATACGGAGTGCAAGCCACCGCCCCCAAGACGCGCGACGAGTTGACAAAGGCGATTGACAAAGCGAAGAAAAACATGAAGAAAGCGTCTAAGGAGATGAACTTCATCGAGGCCGCCCAATTTCGCGACGAGATGCGCGCGCTCCAGGCGCAACTGGAGGCAATGGCATGACACGCATACCGATAAATTTAGCTAACTTCGTAATAGACAAAATTGACACACACCCACAAGATGAAAGGCTCACGCAAAATAGCGGCTCTCATGATGGCCGCCATGATGGCTCTGCCCGCCTTGGCTGGCGATAACCAGACAATAAAAGTCACCCCCGTCGCCCAAGATGCTGACGCCGCCAATGGGGGCGTCATATACGCCCTCCCAAGAACCGTAGTACAAATCAAGCTGACAGCGCAAGTCGTCGTCTCGTCCGTCGGTCCTTACTACCAATACTCCACAAGGTTCCTTAACCTTACCGACGTCGTCACGGAGAACTCCACAAAATGGAAACTCACGTCGGCTGACATCATCCCCGTCGGACGCATAGATTTCTCACGCCGTTATAAGATTTCCTCATCCGCCAACACTGCGCTCCCCTCCATCGCCCTCACACCCGACGGAGTAATATCCGCCATCAACACATGCGTCGCGACACCTGTCGCCGTTACGGAGTCCGCAACCCCCGAAATCAAATACGCCACATTCGCCGAAGTGCCTCTCTCTCAATCAGTCCTGGCTCGCACGTCAAAAGCCGCCATGGCCGAGGAGTGCGCACAGACGATATACTCGCTCCGCGCCGCTCGTGTCGGGATCGTCACAGGACAGGTTGACAACCGCCTCGCCGACGCTGGCAGCATGAGCCAAGCCCTTGCCAACATCGACAAACTTGAGCGTCAGCACGTCGAGCTGTTCGCAGGACGCCGCGACACAATAACAGTGACCAAGATTATTGAGGTAACGCCAGACTACAACGGTGCCAATAACATCGTACCCGCCCGATTCTCAGAGAGCAACGGCTTCGTAGACGCCATGGACCTCAGCGGAAAGCCCATATACGTAGACCTCGAGTTTGACGACTCCGCCAAGGTCAACGAGTATGCCGCGACCTCCAAACAGCGCCAGTCCGAGCCTCTGACAGGTCTCTTCTACATGATTCCGGGCAACGTCTCCATCAAAGTGATGGACCGCAACATCCTCCTTACACAAAAGACAATCCGTTGCACGCAAAATGGTCAAGTAGCCAACCTGCCAGCCAACCAGATACTTACCAACGCCTTAACATTCGACCCTGCCACCGGTGCGCTCATCTCCATTGCGCCTGCGGCAAAATAACTTAAAACGACATAGCCATGACAAAGATAATAGACAACAAAAATCTGCAAGCCCTTGAGCCAAAAGTCCTTTGGGAGCAGTTCCGCCAACTGACGCTCATCCCACGCCCGTCAGGACATGAGGCGGCAGCCCTCGACCACATTGCCGAAGTCGGCAAGTCGCTCGGTCACGAGGTCATCCGCAATGGCGGCAACGTCATCATCCGCGTCAAGGCGACACCCGGCTACGAGAACCTCACTCCGGTAATCCTCCAAGGGCACTCCGACATGGTGCCACAGAAGGAGAACGACTCCGACCACGACTTCACCAAAGACCCCATCGAGACAATCGTGGCCGACGGCAAGGTTACAGCCAATGGCACGACCCTCGGCGCCGATAACGGCATTGGTCTCGCAGCCGCCCTCGCCGTAATAGCCGACCCTACCGTCGAGCACGGTCCTCTGGAGATTCTCGCCACGCGAGAGGAGGAGACAAGCATGGGCGGAGCATCGGCTCTCGAGCCTGACGTCCTCAAAGGTCTCATGCTCTTGAACCTCGACACCGAGTCGTGGGGCGAGATATGCATTGGCTGCGCAAGCGGCATCGACGTGACAGCCACATTCAAGGGCACGCGCGTCGAGACGGCCGACACCGACGTCGCAGTCCGCGTCACCCTCACAGGTCTCAAAGGCGGACACTCTGGAATGGACATCAACCTCGGACGCGCCAACGCCAACAAACTCATGGCGCGCTTCCTCAAATTCGCAGCCGCCAACTATGAGAGCATGCTCGCCGACATCGACGGCGGCAACATGCGCAACGCCATCCCGCGCACGGCATCCGTAGTCCTCACCATCGACGAGGAGGACTATGACGACTTCATGGAGGCTGTCGACGAGTTTGAAGACATGTTCCGCTCCGAGTTCTCCACAACCGAGCCACAGCTCTCATTTACAGCACAAAAGGTCGACCTGCCCGCCACCGTCATCGACGAGATGACAGCCGACGACCTCATCAACGCCCTCCAAGGCGCACCCAACGGCCCCCTCAAGATGAATGCCGACCTGCCAGGTCTCGTCGAGACATCGTCCAACATGGCAATCGTCAAGAGCGAGGGCGATATCATAACGGTCAAGTTCTTGGTACGCAGCTCAATGGAGTCGGAACGCGAGGACGTCACCTCATCTCTCGACAGCATCTTCCGCCTCGCAGGCGCAGAGGTCGAGACATCTGGCGAGTACCCAGGGTGGAAGCCCGACGTCACGAGCAAGTCGCTTGCCGCCGTCAAGTCCTCTTACGAGAAGCTGTTCGGCACGGAACCCGAAGTAACCGCAGTCCACGCAGGTCTCGAGTGCGGCATCATGGGCGAGACGTACCCCAATTGGGACATGGTCTCATTCGGCCCGACCATCAGCCACCCTCACTCGCCTGCCGAGAGCGTCGACATCAAGAGCGTATCACTCTTCTGGGACCTGCTCCGCGAGACGCTCAAGAACATCCCACCAATGGAGAAATAGAAGAGACTGCCAATGAAAAGAACAGCAATAACTCTCGCCATATTGGCTCTTGCGGCAACCGCTTGCGTCCCCACAAGCCAATTCCAAAAGGCGCAGAAGGCTACCGCCGAAAATCAGCGCAAGGTAGAGGAGCGCGACGTCACCATCGACCAGCTTAAAACGCAGATCGATGAGTTGCAAGGCAAGATTGACCAGTGGAAGAACGAGGCAGACAAGCTGGCGCAAGACACGGCCCTCGCCGGTGTCCGCAACCGCACCCTCTCCAACCGGCTTGACGTTCTCCAAAACGACCTCGCCGCCCTCGCCGCAAAGATGGGCGACGTGCCTGAATATCGCTCATTGATGAGCCACCTCTCGCAGATGCAAGACGAGCTGGTCTCGAGCAACGACAAGCTCATCGACTCCGAGAAGAGCCTCGAAGAGAAGAAAGCCAAGTTGGCTGAAGCCAATAAAGCATTGGCTGACAGCGAGGAGCAACTGCAACACAGCAACGCCGCCTTGGCAGACAAGAGCCGCGAGATTGAAAGCCAGAAACAGAGCCTCGCCGACAAGAACCGCCAACTTGCTGAGCAGCAAGCCGAGCTGGAACGCCAAGCCGCACAGCTTCGCGAGCTGGAGAGCCAGCTGAAAGCCAAGGACGAGGCCATGGCGCAACTGAAAAACACCATATCGTCGGCTCTCGTAGGCTTCAGCCCCGACGAGCTGACCGTCGTCCATAAAGACGGCAAGGTCTACGTCTCTCTCGAAGAGAAACTGCTCTTCGCCTCGGGACAATATAACGTCAACAACAAGGGCGTCGGCGCCATACGCAAGATTGCCTCCGTCCTTAAAGACGTGAACTCCGACATCGACATCACCGTCGAGGGGCATACGGACAACGTGCCTCTCCACGGACAGGTCATCGAGGACAACTGGGATCTCTCAGCCAAGCGCGCGACATCGGTCCTCCGCATCCTCGTGGCTGGCGGCGTAGCGCAAGAGCGCGTACAGGCTGTCGGTCGCGCCGACACGGCTCCCGTTGCGGACAACTCGACCGACGAGGGCAGATGCAAGAACCGCCGTACGGAGATCGTCTTGACCCCCAAGATCGACCAAATACTTAAAGCCCTTTAGGGAAGCTGCGGCATGTGGCATTTCAGGCTCCACGCCGCGGCATCTCTTTTTGCCGCCGCCGTCTGCCAGACCGCCGTGGGTTCCGACACCGACTCGACTTTCGTCAAGAAAGGCTTCTCGTTCGGGGCGTTGCCAGCCGTGTCTTACGACTCTGACCTCGGCTTCCAATATGGCGTCCTCTCCAACCTCTATTGGTATGGCGACGGCAGCCGCTACCCGGCATACGACCATTCGCTGTACCTGGAGTGTAGCCGTTACGTGGCAGGGACGATGCTCTTCCGTGCATACTACGACTCTCCCATGGCGTTGCGCCGCCTCTCCCCCACCCTCAGGTTCACAGCCGACTTCACCCTCTTCCGCGACTTGCTGATGGACTTCTACGGCTTCAATGGTCGCAAGGCGGTCTATAACGACAGGTGGGTCGATAAGGATGACGACGAATATCGCACCACGGACTTCTACGCCCAACACAGGCGGATGATAAGGCTCATGGCCGGCGTTCGCCACGACATCCCGCAAACCAACCTCTTCGCCCAATTAGGCGTCACGGCTTTCAACATGGAGTGCGGCAGCGTCCGCAGGTCGGAATTGCGCCATGACACGCCAGACGAACCGACGCTCTACGACCTCTACCGCGAGTGGGGAGCGATAAGGAGCGACGAGTCTACGGGCGGCACGGACATATTCATCCGCCTCGGCATCGGGTATGACAGCCGCGACAACCAAGCCTTCCCGACACACGGATTGTGGAGCGAGATACTCATTGCGGCTGAGCCAAGCTGCTTCACGTCACACTCGACAGGATTTCTGCGCCTGACGGTCAACCATCGGCAGTACTTCGCCCTCGGGACGCCCGACCTCGTGCTTGCATACCGCCTGACGGCTCAGAACAGATTGGCGGGACGAGTGCCCTACTACCTCCTGCCCCACATCACAACCAACACGCTGACCTCGTCGACATCGCAAGGGCTCGGAGGCTCTAAGACATTGAGGGGCGTCATGCGCAACAGGATAACGGCAGACGGCATCGCCATGGCGAACATAGAGGCGCGGTGGCTCTTCGTCCGATTCGGGCTGTTGAAGCAGCAATGGGCGGTGGGCGTCAACGCGTTCACCGACATGGGCATCACGACGCAAGAGTATGACGTCGACACATCTGCCGTCCCCCAGGATGTCAAAGACCAATATTTCCGTAGCGGTGCCGACCATCTGCACACGAGCGCGGGACTGGGTCTGAAAGTCCATATGAACGCCAACTTCATCGTCTCAGTCGACTACGGCAAGGCACTCAACACCGACGACGGCAATGGCGGATTCTATGTCAACATGAACTATCTGTTTTAGGAATATGGAAGAGATCCATTTGTTTCCAGAAACCATACCCGTCATCCCATGTCCCGATGTCCGATTAAGGATGACGACCAAGGACGACCTGCGTGACTTATACAGGCTCTTCTGCATCGAAGACATAAGATATGAGTTCCTCATAACCGAGGGGGGAAGGGAGAAATTTGAAGAATACTTTTCGTTCTCCTTGGCGAAGAACAAGGCAGGTGGCATGTTGGAGATAGGCGGCGGAGTATATTACATTGGCGCACACTACGTCATAGAGATACGCACCGACGAAAATGCAGCCCCACTGACGATAGGCTTCATCGACTGCAAGGGGCGACCCTATTCCGACCCCAATGAGCAGATGGAGGTCATCGAGGTATCATATGCCATGCACCCCATGATGCGAAGGAAGGGACTGACCAGCTTGTCACTCTACGTATTGAGCGAATACATATTGGAACACGTGGGCGGCTACGATGCCGTACACCTTAGCATCCTGACGACCAACGTGGCCTCAGCCGCCGTGGCGAGCGCATGCGGATTTACGGAGAAAGAGGGACACTTCTGCCTTGACAGCAAGCATAGCGGCAACAGGGTACACACGATGTGGTTCAAACGCCAGACGACCGACCCTAACGAGTTGTGGCAAAGGGGCGTAAACGCCATGATGCGTCACGACTTCGAAAACATGGCCCAGTTCATGCTCATGGTTGACAAGAAGGGACTCGCCCCTATGGGACTTCCAAGGTCGGAGGTGAAGTTCGCCATTGGCGTGGCCTATTATCACAAAGGAGACAACGCGCTTGCGAGAAAGTATGTCGAAGAGGCGTACGAGATGGGCAAGCGCGGGATAGAGATTGACCATCTGCGAAATAAACTCAAGTAATATAGCTTTTTAGCCTCTAAGATGTCTAAAGTAGTTTCTTTCTTGCGAAACTGGACGCTGCCGATAGCGATGCTTGCTGGCGTCTTGTTCTACGCTGCCTTCCATTGCCTTGACTTCCTTATGCCGCTGCACCCGTACGTATGGTCGCTGGACGCGGTATTGACGCCAAGCCTCATCTTCATCCAGCTGCTACTGACGTTCTGCCGCGTAGACCCTCGCGAGTTTCGCCTGAAGCGTTGGCACGTGTGGCTGCTGCTGTTTCAAGTCGTGGGCTGCACGGCAACGTATTTCATCCTTGCCCCATTGTCGCCCACCCTTGCGCAGGGAGCCATGATATGCCTCATCTGCCCTACCGCCACGGCTGGGGCGGTCATCACCGCCAAATTGGGCGGCAGCGCGGAGACGCTGATAACCTACACGCTGATGATCAACATCTTGGCGGCCATATACGCCCCACTGGTCTTCCCTCTTATCTACACACAGGGTGGCGTGGCGTTCATCGAGGCGTTCTTGCTCATCTTGAGTAAAGTGTTCCCATTGCTCATCTTCCCGTTCCTTCTTTCGCAGATATTCCGACTAACGCTGCCTCGCGTCCACGGGTGGCTGCGCGACCATTCGGGCATGGCGTTCTATATATGGGGCGTGGCGTTGGCGATGGTGATGGGCAAGACGGTCAAGAGCATCGTCGACGACTCGGAAGACGCAATGCTTGTCATCAGCCTCGCCCTTGTGAGCCTTGCGACGTGCGCCGCCCAGTTCCTCTTCGGCAAGGTCGTCGGCGGGCATTATGACGAGCGCATCAGTGGAGGTCAGGCACTCGGGCAGAAGAACACGGTCTTGGCCATCTGGATGGCGCAGACATATTTGAACCCGTTGTCGAGCGTGGCGCCCGGAGCATACGTCTTGTGGCAGAACATCGTCAACAGCTATCAGCTCTGGAAGCAGCGCAAGCATCAAAATGCCGAGCTTGCGGCCAATGCACACAGATAAGTATAGAGCATAAAAAAGATCGCCCCCTCGCTGGCCAACCAAAATCAGCAGGGGGCGATTCTTTTACCTTTAACCGCTATTTGCCTAAGAGATGGCGGATGGCGATTAGAGGGTGGTAGAATATCATTCGCGGACCTGCCCAGCGCATGACTTGCCTAATGAGTTCGCGCTTAGCCGGCGCGTAGCAGTGGACAGGGCATTTCTTGCAGCTTGTCTTGTTCTCACCGAACTTGCAGCAGTCCAACCGTTTATGGGCGTAGGTCAGGAGCTCCGCATATTCGGAAGGCAAGACCTCTGTTTTCAGTCGGTGGCGGCAATAGAGCCATATCATGACCTCCACAGCCTGCTTTTCTCTCTCGACACGTGTCATTGCGACCCACTTAGTCGATTCGGAGCAACTCGATTTCGAAAATAAGCGTCGAGCCGCCGGGGATGCCGGGTTGAGAGAACTTGCCATAGCCCATGCCGGCAGGGATGTAGACCTCCCACTTGTCGCCGATGCACATCTTCTCGAGGGCTACAATCCAGCCCTTTATGAGGTCGCGTGGGCGGATGGCGAGAGGCGCGCCGCCGATACTGGAGTCGAACTGCCGTCCGTCAGTCAGGCGACCTGTATAGTGCGCGGAGATGACGCTGTTGGGTGACGGGTGTACGCCATCGGCACGACCTTCGGAGATGACCTTATAGTAGACGCCGCCGTCGAGAGGCATGACGCCCTCCTCTTTAGCCTTCTTTTCCAGCCACTTGGTGTTTGCTATGGCGTAGGCTTTCTTATCCATGTCTGGATTACTCTTATTGCTTAAAGTTTTGTTACTGAGGTGGTCGTAGGCTCACCTTGTCCTGGGAGAGGCTCGTAGATTATGACCTCATACTTGCCGTCCTGACCCTTGCATTTGAAAGAGTAGTTGAGACCACCAACTACCTGCTTGGCTACTTTCTTGGGCGTGAGGGCGACCTCTCCTTTGTAGTTTTGGTTGAAGAACTCGATGTCTTCGGCGGTCACCTTCTCGTAATCAGAATAACCTCCGCACAAAGGCTCCCTGTTTGAAGAGCAAGAGGAAAAACAGAAGGTCGCCAAGAGCGCGACGAGGATAGACTTGAAAAATTGCATAATGTTTTTGCGTATTAGGGTTGTTCTGGAAAAAGAATAGCAACAACCGTGCCAAAACCCGATATAGAAAACCCGTCATGCCACTAAAATTTGAAATTGAATGGCAAGACGGGATTTTTATCTATCGAGGACGGGATGTCTTACTTGGTAAGCTCGTCGGTGTCCATGGCGATCATGAGCTCCTCGTCGGTCGGGATGACGCATACGGTGACCTTGCTGGAAGGCTTGGAGATGATGGCCTCGGTACCGAAGACCTCTTTGTTCTTCTCCTTATCGAGCTCGACGCCCATGAACTCGAGACCCTCGCAAGCGGCCTCGCGGCAGTTCCACTTATTCTCACCGACACCGCCAGTGAAGAGGATGACATCGACACCACCCATTGCGGCTGCATAGGTGCCGATATACTTGCGGACGCGGTAGTAGTACATATCTTGAGCGAGAGCTGCGCGCTCGTCGCCATTGTCGCGTGCGGCCTGAATCTCGCGCATGTCGGAGGTGGTGCCGGAGATGCCGAGGAGACCAGACTTCTTGTTCATGATGGTGTCTATCTCATCGACGGTCAGACCCTTGTGGTGAACGAGGAATGGGATGATGGCTGGATCGATGTCGCCGCAGCGGGTGCCCATCATGAGACCCTCAAGAGGGGTGAGACCCATGCTGGTGTCGACACATTTGCCGTCGACGATGGCGGAGATGGAGCCGCCGTTGCCGATGTGGCAGGTGATGATCTTCTTGCCGATGGGGCTGATGCCGAGGAACTCGCATACGCGGCGAGAGACGTACTTATGGCTGGTGCCGTGGAAGCCGTAGCGACGGATGCCGTACTTCTCGTAGTACTCGTAGGGGAGCGCGTACATGTAGGCCTTAGGCGGCATGGTCTGGTGGAACGCGGTATCGAAGACGCCTACCTGAGGGATGTCGGGGAGGAGGGACTTGACAGCGTTGACGCCCTTGAGGTTGGCGGGGTTGTGGAGGGGCCCCATGTCGGAGCAGGCCTCGAAGATATCGAGAACCTCCTTGGTGAGGATGGAGCTCTTGGTGATCTTCTGACCGCCATGGAGCATGCGGTGACCTACGGCATCGAGCTCGTTGAGGCTCTTGAGGACACCTACCTTGGGGTCGGTGAGCTTGCCGAAGATGACCTCGACGCCCTTGGTGTGCTCGGGGATAAGGATCTCCTCAATCTGCTTCTCGCCGCTTGGGGTTGAGAACTTGATGAAGGAGCCTGGCATTCCGATCTTCTCAATGCCGCCGCTTGCGACGACCTTCTTGGCGGGGAACTCGAAGAGCTTGTACTTGATGGAAGAGCTGCCGCAGTTCAGGACCAGTATATTTTTCATCTTTCAGGGATTGTATTGTTATTAAAAAGCCAAAGGGCCGGCACGGCGTCGTTTGCCAGACGTCGGCGTCGGCCCTTCGGTTGGGAAAAAACTTTGTTTAGTTGTCTTGCGCCTGGTTGGCCGTGATGGCAATCATCTTGACGATGTCGGATACGGAGCAGCCGCGGGAGAGGTCGTTGACAGGGCGCGCGATGCCTTGGAGGACGGGGCCGATGGCCTCTGCGCCGCCGAGACGCTGGACGAGCTTGTAGGCGATGTTGCCGACCTCGAGGGAGGGGAAGATGAGGACGTTAGCCTTGCCAGCGATGTCGCTGCCGGGAGCCTTCTTGGCAGCGACGGTGGCGACGATTGCCGCGTCAGCTTGAAGCTCGCCGTCGATCTGCATGTCGGGCGCAAGCTCCTTGGCGAGGTTGGTTGCCTCGATGACCTTATCGACGACCTCGTTCTTCGCGCTGCCCTTGGTAGAGAAGCTGAGCATTGCGATGCGTGGCTCGAAGCCACCGAGGACGCGTGCGGTCTTGCCGGTCGCAACGGCGATCTCGGCAAGCTGGGCAGCGTTGACGACAGGGTTTACGGCGCAATCGGCGAAAACCATGACACCATTCTCGCCATAGCTCTTGTCTTGGAGGAACATGAGGAAAGCACCGCTTACGACGCTGATGCCGGGCTTGGTCTTGATGATCTGGAAAGCTGGGCGGAGGACATCGCCTGTTGCGCTGTCGGCACCGCTGACCTCGCCGTCGGCATCGCCAGCCTTAATCATGAGGCAGCCGAGGTAGAGGTTGTTCTCAGCGAGGGCTGTGGCCTTCTCGATGGTCATGCCCTTATTCTTACGGAGTTCGAAAAGGAGGTTGGCGTAGTCGGCCTTCTTGGGGTTCTTCTTAGGGTCGACGATGGTGGCCTTGCTGATGTTCTTGAGGCCCCACTTCTCGACGTTGGCGCGGACGTTATCCTCGTCATCGATGATGATGATGTCGGCGAAGCCTTCAGCAAGTACTTGGTCGGCAGCGCGGAGAGTGCGCTCTTCGTAGCCTTCGGGCAGCACGATACGCTTCTTGTTCTGTGCCGCTTTCTGTTTCAGATTCTCAACGAAACCCATTGTTGTGTATGTGTGTGAAGTTTTTTGTTTTTTGCTCGGTCTTGTGCGGGCGGCTTCGCTCCTTGTATCGTTGTTGTCGCAGGGGGTGGGTGTCGCTCAGAGAGAGTGCGCAAGCTTTTGCGCCAAGCGCATTTTACGTAGGCTTGACTTCATTGTTGCGCCGCTGGCAAAATTAAGGAATTAGCACGTGTGGTGCAAAGAATAGGGGCGGAAATGCAATGTGGAGTTTACAAAATCAGCCCATTCGGTTGCGGTAGTCCTCATAGGAGAACTTGCGGACTACGCGGAGGCCGCCATTGGAGGGGTCGAAAATGGCGATGGAGGGGTGCGAGACTCCATTGAACATGGTGGTCTTGACGGTGGTGTAGTGGATCATGTCCTCGAAGATGATAGTGTCGCCGACGGCGAGCGGCTTGTCGAACGACCAAGAGCCGACATAGTCGCCGGAGAGGCACGAGTTACCGCCCATGCGGTATGTGGGGAGACCGTCGACGGGGTCGAAATGGGCGCCACGGATGACGGGCTTATAGGGCATCTCGAGACAATCGGGCATATGGCAAGCGAAAGAGACGTTGAGCATTGCGGTCTTGATGCCAGCGTTCTCGACAACATCCTCGACCGTCGAGAGGAGAAAACCCGTCTGCCAAGCGAATGCGGAACCTGGCTCAAGAATTACTTGAAGGTGTGGGTGGCGGCTGCGGAAATCGGCTATCGTCTTGACGAGGAGCTCGACACCGTAGCCCTTGCGGGTCATGAGATGACCGCCGCCGAAGTTGACCCACTTCACTTGGTCGAGCCAAGGGGCGAAGCGCGCCTCGAAGGTGTGGACGAGGTTGGCCGTCTGCTCCGCACTGCTCTCACAGAGGGCGTGGCAGTGTAGCCCCTCGATGATTTGCGGGAGGCGGTCGGGGAGGTCGGCGGAGAGGATGCCGAGGCGCGAGCCCGGTACGCAAGGGTTGTAGAGGTCGGTCTCGACCTGCGCCAGTTCGGGATTGACGCGGATGCCCACGCTGACGTGGTGGCTCGTCGCCATGACGTTTGGCGTGAAGCGATCTACCTGGGCGAGGGAATTGAAAGTTATGTGCCTGCTGTTGGCGAGAATTTGGTCGATTTCGGAAGGGGAGTATACGGGAGCATAGGTGTAGGCCGGGCTGCCGAGCTCCTCGGCGGCGAGCCTTGCCTCGGCGAGGGAGCTTGCCGTGGCGCTGTCGAACTGCTCGCGGATGATGGGGAAAGCGTCCCAGAGGGCGAAGGCCTTGAAAGCGAGGATTATCTTGGCGCCGCTGCGGTCTTGGACATCGCGTATGAGGCGGAGGTTAGCGCGGAGCTTGTCGGCTTCGAGGACGTAGCATGGCGACGGGACCTGAGCGAGGTCCAGCGTCTCTTTGAAATCGTTTGTCATGATGGCGCGAAGCTACTCATTTTTAGCCCTTAATGGAACAAAGAGAGACAAAGCGTCCCGCCGCGGGCGTCAGAGTTCAGGTCTGAGCGCCGGGCGGGACGGAAATCAAATTTTTACAACTGTGATTATGAAGAGGAGATCAACCTTTTATGGCGTCGACGGGATTGGCACTGGCGGCACGCCATACCTGGAGCGTCACCGTGACGAGCGTCAGGACGCTGACGGAGACGAGCGAGAGCAGGAAGACGAGAGGCGAAATGTCTACACGGTCGGCGAAGCCCGACATCCAGTGCTGACTGAGGATGTAGCCGAGGGGCGCGCCGATGACAAAGCATACGGCAAGAATCAAGACATATCGGCGGACGAACATCATGACGACCTCGCGAGTGTCGCAGCCGAGCACCTTGCGCACTGCAATCTCCTTGCGCCTGTATTCCGCCTCGAACATCGAGATGCCCATGACACCCATGAGGCTGATGATGATGGCGATGACGGAGAAGAGGAGAATCTGGCTACTAAAGCGGGTCTCGCTCTTGTAGAGAAGGTCGAGACGGTCGTTCATGAACTTGAGTTCGGCATTGCCATCATCATAATACTTGTCGAGCGTCTTGTGAAGCGTATCCATTATCTCCTTCATGTCCACTCCTTTAGCGACGCGGATATTGTACTTGCCCATGAACCAGTCCGCTTCCTTAGGGTAAACGCAGAAGGCCATAGGGGCGTTGTTGTCGTAGCGCAACGAGCGGTAGCGAATGTTATCGCACACGCCGACAATTGGCCAAAAATCATCATCCCCATCTTGCCATGGCGCCTGACCCACAGCGAGCCATGGGTACTCGTCCATAGCCGCCTTGTTGAAAATGCAGGCACCATTGTCGGTCTCGTTGAAATCGCGGCCTTCGACAATCTTGATGCCCATGGTCTCGAGGAAGTGGCAATCGCAGCGCAGGCAGAAGAAGTGAATGACATGGTCGTCCTTGCCGCGCCCCCAGGCCGGATAGAAATCGCTACCCATGGAGAAACCAGAGAAGCTGACATTCTCGATACCGGAGATGGACATCAGCTCGGAGCGCACCGCATCGCGATGTTGGTAGATCTGCCGCGTCGTGACACCCATGATTATAGAATCCTTGTCGAGACCATAGTTGGTTGTCGAGACATGACGCATCTGGGCGTACATGATCGATATGCAGACTACGAGGGCGAAAGCCACAATGAACTGGACACCGAGGAGCAGCGTGCGGAGCGAGCGACCGCTCTTAGAGAGACCGGAATCGCCCTTGAGAGCCACAGCCGGAGGAATGGAGGTGGCGTAGAAAGCCGGATAGAGACCAGCCAGGAGACCAGCCACGACAGCCACGCCGGCAGTGAGGGCTACGAGCAGCGGATGTTGGGAGAAAGAGATGTCGCCCTGCACAATATCTTGCAGACCAAGATTGCGGCACGCCATGACGACCACACCACCCAAGACCACGGCCACAAGGCATACGACCACGCTCTCAAGAATAAGGTTCGCTCTAAGCGATGCGACGGAAGCCCCAAGCACCTTTTGCGTATTGATGCTGCGGATACGCATAGGCGTCTCGGCGAGGCTGAAATTCATGAAGTTTATGGCGGCGACGCCCACCACGGTGATGGAGATTATGAGGAGCAGGAAGAGCGTCGTAGGGCTTGACTCGGCAGGACCGCCAATATTGGAGAAGTGGACATCCTCCATGCGCGTGTAGCAGATAGCCCCCTCGACGTCGCCGTCGTCTCCCACGACACTGTGCGGGGCGGCTTTGACGACGCAGTCATACGCGACTTTTACGACATCGTCGGCAGCATCGGCATCGTCAAGACGCAGGTAGAGATTGTAGTTGTATTGCTGCCAATTGTCCTCGCTCTTGACTTGTTCACTCGAATAGCTGAAATATACGCCATTGCGGAGGGTACTGTTGGAGGGAAAATCTTGGAAGACTCCACCGACCTCGACATCCTCGCCCGCGCTCTTTTCGCCGATGTGTAAGGACTCACCTACACAGTCGACACGCCCGAAGCAGCGCATGGCGAGACTGTAAGGGATAAGAACCTTATGACCAAGCAGTGCGGACGTCTCGCCCACAATCATCTTGGGGCGGAAAGCGGCTAAGAAGTCATCGAAGCCCCCGACGATATCGACCATGCCAATCTTCTTGTCGCCGATCCAAAGCTCGTCATCCTGATTATACCCCTGGAGGCAGCTATGGGCCACGATATGAGGCGAGCACTCGGCAATTACGTTGGCCATCGGGAGGCAAATCCATAATTGGCGGCTGCTGACATCGGAGCCCGTCTGGAGGTCGATGCGGATGATGTTCTGATAGCCGTCGTAGCCCTTGTCATAATTGAAGTCGTAGTCGACCTGCGTCATGATGACATAGAAAGCCCCGAACGCCACAGCGAGACCGAGGAGGTTCGTGACGCTCGCCAGAAGGAACCGGCGGAGCGTATGGACGAAATTTCTGAACCAAATCATTGTCTTAAAAGCGGTTAAGGATTACTTGCTGACTATCTGACCATCGAAGAGGTTGATGGTCCTCATGGCGTACGAGGCGTCGCGCTGGCTGTGGGTGACCATGACTATCGTAGCCCCCTCGCGGTTGAGCTGCGTCAGGAGGTTCATGACCTCCTCGCCATTGTGGCTGTCGAGATTGCCAGTAGGCTCGTCGGCGAGGATGAGCTTGGGTCGGCCCACTATGGCTCGCGCTATGGCGACCCTCTGCTGCTGACCGCCAGAGAGTTGCTGAGGGAAGTGGCTGGAGCGGTGGCTGATGCTCATCTGCTTGAGAGCCTCGGTGACGCGCTCCTTGCGCTCAGCGGCAGGAACCTTCATGTAGATGAGCGGAAGCTCGACATTCTCGAAGACGTTCAGCTCCTCGATAAGGTTGAAACTTTGGAAGACGAAACCGATAGTCCCCTTGCGCAGCTTCGTGCGCTCGGACTCGCCAAGAGAGCCGACCTCCTTACCGTCGAGAAAATACTTGCCGTCGGTGGGGTTGTCAAGGAGACCGAGAATGTTGAGTAGGGTTGACTTGCCGCAACCCGACGGACCCATTACGGCGACAAACTCATGGTCGGCGACCTCGAGGGAGACCTTGTTGAGGGCTATTGTCTGCACCTCGTCCGTCGTAAAGCACTTGCTTAGATTCTCAATCTTTATCATCGTAGTATGTGTTTTTTATCTGATTAATCTTTAATATCCAGTTCTTCGTTATCGCCAAAGGCTTCATAGCCAGAGGTTATGACCTTCTCGCCAGCCTCAAGACCTTCAAGCACCTCGTAGGACTGCGGATTTTGGCGACCAATGCGAATCTTGCGTCGATAGGCTCTCGAACCGTCGGGCGAGAGGACGAAGACCCACTGCCCGCCCGTCGATTGGAAGAAAGAGCCCTTAGGAATCATGACGGCCGTAGACGGCTCGCCGAGTTGGAGGTCGACGTAGAAAGTCTGCCCTGCGCGGATATTGTCGGGGTGCGAACCCGTGAAGACGAAATCCGTACGGAAGCGACCGTCGCGCACCTCGGGATAGACCTTACGCACCTTGAGGGCGAATTTGGCGTCTTGCCTCTCGAACTGGGCTGGCTGACCACTCATGACGCGGTCGATATAGTGCTCATCGATATTCGCAACGACCTTATAATCCCTCAAATCATTGATTTGCCCGACAAGGGCGCCAGCCGGGACGTTTTGCCCGAGCTCCGCGTCGAGCAGTCCGAGCTCACCGCTTATGGGCGCGCGCACCTCGAGTTTCGCCTTGCGCTCACGGATTAGCAGGACGTTGCGACGCATATTGGCGAGATTGTCCTCCATCTGCGCCATCTGGACGGAGCGGTAGATGGAATCTTGGCGGAGACGCTCGCCCACAAGGGAGAGCTTGCGGCGCGCGAGTTCGTAATCCTCTTTCGCCTCAAGATATTTCTCGCGGCTGATAAGCTTCTCGGCATAGAGACGTTCGTATTGCCCAGCCGTGCGACGCTTGCGCTCGGTATCCATGTCGAGCTGCAACTTGTCTTGCTCATTGGTCAGCTTGTCTTGCTGCATCTGGACTTGCGTGTTGCGTAAGAGGTTCTGCTTCTCGGCAAGCTCGGCTTCGGCATTGAGAATTTGCAGGTCAAGACTGGAGTTGGAGAGACGGATTATGACATCGCCCTCATTGACCTTCGCGCCCTCCTCGACGACACGCTCACGGACGATACCGCCCTCCTCGGGGCTTATCTGTACCATCTGGATTGGCGCCACTTGACCATTTACGCGGATATAGTCGTTGAACTCGGCGACCTTGACTTCGGCGACCGTCATCTGACTGCGCTCGACACTCAGCGTGCCGCGGCTACCGCTGACGATGGCCCAGACAATCAGTACGACAGCGAGTATTGGGAGGATGAGCTTCAGTAATTGCTTGCCCGTAGGCCCTTTCTTTTTCTCTATTATGATGTCCATTGGGATGGTGTATGTTTTTTTATTCGTTAATCATGGGATTGCCCATCAGGTAGTTGAGGTACCTCTGTTTAAGGAAGAGCGTCAGACGGCATTGAAGATTTTGCGCGCGGCTGAGAGCCAGCGAGTTGGCGGCAGTCTTCAGTTCGAGAGGGTCTGTAAGCCCCTCCTCATACTGACGTCGGGCCACGTGGTAGGCAATGCTGTCGGCAATGACCTTGGCGTCGGACTGCGAGAGATCGGCAAAAGCCTGACGGCAGTCGGTCGTGGCCGTGAGCGCCTCATTGCGCAGATTGTCAAGCGATTGGAGATACTTCTCTTGTGCGGAGCGCATCTCGTTGCGCGCCTTGCGGATGGACGTTGAGGACTGAAGACCGTTGAAGATGGGGATCACCAGCCTCGCTTGGACATATTGGCTACGGTTGCCTTTCATCTGATCATGGAACTCGGCTGTGGCGGAGGCATCGGAATTGAGGTACTTGTAATAGTAGGTGCCGATGCCGGCTTGGATAGATAGGCTCGGCATGGCATCGCCTATGGCGGCCTTGCGCGAGAAGTTGGCAGCCTCTTGGGCGTGGCGCGCCTCGGCGACAGAAGGGTTGGAGACTCGGGCGGCATCGAAGACCTGGGCGGCATCGGGCGTGGCGGGTTCCGCATCGGCTGCGGCGGGGAGCGCAAGAGTCAGCACGACGGAATCGGGGAGATTCATGAGTTGGCGGAGCTTGAGCAGCGACATTTGGGCGAGACCCTCGTTGTGCGAAAGGTCGTAGGCATCGGCTGCGACCTGCTGAGCCGTCTGCGCGACATCGGCATCGCTCTTCAGCCCGAGCTCGACGTAGCGGACGGTCTGGATGTGGGTGCTGTCGGAGGCCGCGAGTTTCTGTCGGGAGACTTGGGCGAGCCCCTCGTAGTAGACGGCATCGGCGTAGGCTTGGAGGACGTCGATGGCAGCCTGATCTTGCGTACGGGCTATGGCACTCTCGCCCATGCGCCTGTTGCTGTTGGCAGCGCGGAGGCGGTTGATGGTGGCGCATCCGTCGAAGAGAGGGAGGTCGGCCTGGAGGCTGTAGCCGTTGTAGAATTGGGAGTAGTCGCCGTAGGTATTGGTCTCGTTGTCGATGGTGCGTCCGGAGTTGAGTTGCGCATTGGTGGCGACAGAGACCGTCGGGAGGAAGGTGCCTATGGCGGCAGTGCGCGAGGCGCGGTAGTTGTCGGCCGTTATCTCAGCTTGGCGGACATCGTGGTTGTGGTGGACGGCGTAGCGCATGCAGTCGTCTGCCGTCCATGACTGTTGGGCCATGAGGGGCGAGGCGGAAGCCATAAAAGCCGTGAATGCCGCATATATCTTGATGTTGTGCATTATCGTCATCATTATCCGACCATCATATATTGCCAAAGGCGTGCCAAAACGCATAACACACTATCATTCAAGAATATAACTAAAACGCAAAGTCCGCAAAGTGTCCAATATTTTGACACTGTTGTAAAAAGAGTGGACAATGGCCAGGCACACGGCACAGTGAAAAGAGAGGCTCGGAGGATAAAAAACACACGTCAGCCCTTGCCATTTAAACAAAAAGGCATACCTTTGCACCGTCTTACAAAAAGGACGGTTGAAATCTTCGGGGTGTAGCTCAGCCCGGTTAGAGTACACGTCTGGGGGGCGTGTTGTCGCTGGTTCGAATCCAGTCACCCCGACTAACCACTAAAGAAGTCAGATAGCTCGTATGAGTTGTCTGACTTCTTTCTTTTTTCTACCTTTCCCGTCATAAAGCCCCCATCCTCCCCCACCCTGCACGCCAAATAAAAAAGACGCACTCAATGTCCACAAGCCATTCACCATCAAAGCCGATCGGCACGCTGCTGGTTATCGACGACAACAAGGCCATCCTCCAAAGCGTCAAAATGCTCATGGAGCCATGGTTCAAGAACATCACGTGCGCCACGAGTCCCGACAACGCCGCGTCGGCATTAGGGACATCGACGCCCGACGTCATACTCCTCGACATGAACTTCCACGCAGGCGTCAACAATGGCAACGAAGGTCTATACTGGCTCCACACATTTCGCGAGAGATGGGCTACGACGCGGATTGTCCTCTTCACGGCCTACGCCGACGTGGAGCTCGCTGTCAGGGGGCTAAAAGACGGCGCAGCCGACTTCGTGGTCAAGCCGTGGGACAACGACAGACTTATTGAGGCGTTGACCGAGGGGCGAGAGGCCAAAAGCAGCGGTGAGACGAAAGCCGCAGCCGACAGCAACATATTTTGGGGCACGAGCCCTGCCATGACGGCACTGCTCAGAGCAGCCGACCGCGTCGCCATGACCGACGCCAACGTACTCATAACGGGCGAGAACGGCACGGGCAAAGACGTCTTGGCGCGATACGTCCACAGCCACTCGCTGCGCGCCAACCGCCCACTTGTGAGCGTCGACATGGGCGCCGTCAGCGAGACCCTCTTTGAGAGCGAACTTTTCGGTCATGCCAAAGGGGCGTTTACGGGAGCGGACACCGAGCGCGAGGGACGATTCGAAGCGGCCAACGGGGCGACGCTATTTCTTGACGAGATAGGCAACCTGCCGCTGACGCTCCAAGCGAAACTACTCACCGCGCTGCAACGGCGGCAAGTGACGCGACTCGGGACAAACAGACCTATCGACATCGACATACGCCTCATCTGCGCCACGAACCGCGACTTGTGGCAGATGGTGAGCGACGGGCAATTTCGCGAAGACCTGCTCTACCGCGTCAACACCATACACCTTGAGATACCGCCACTGCGCAAGAGGAGAGAGGACATCGTCCCGATGGCGGAGATGTTCATCCGCCGCCTCGCGACACGATATGGGCGCACAGCGAGCCGCCTGACGGACGACGCCAAGAGGGCGGTGGAGGAATATGCGTGGCCGGGCAACGTGCGCGAGCTTGAGCACGCCATGGAGAAAGCGGTCATCATGACCGACGGCGACAACATAGGCATCGAGAGCCTAAGCCTCGCCGCCCACAAAGCGCAGGCATCGGCACCAGCCCTCACGACACTTGACGAGATGGAGGCCGACGCCATCCGCCGCGCCATAGAGGCATCGGGGGCTAACATGAGCCTCGTGGCACAGAGGCTGGGCATATCGCGCCAGACATTATATAACAAGATGAAACGTTATGGCATATAGCCTCATAGGGTCGCTTTTGCGCCGCCCCGTGGCAGGCATCCTGCTCATAGGAATCGGGGCCGTGGGGTTGACATTGTCAATCCTCAACTCGCTGTTCTGGTGTGGGACGGCATCGGCATTTGCAGTGATTTATGGCGCATGGGTGGTTTGGAATATCGAGAGGCGGCTTACGCGGAGGCTCGCCTTGATGATTGAGGCGATAGGCAACAACGACTACACGATGCGCTTCGGCGGTCGGTGGGCCATGGGCGACGAAAGGACATTCAACGAGTCGCTCAGCAAACTGGCCGACGTCATGAGGGCCGAGAAGCTGGCCGTGGCGCAACAGGACTACTACCACGCGCTGGTCTTGGACGTTGTCCGCACGGGCATCGTGGCGGTGACGACCGACGGCTTCGTGCGTCAGGTGAATGCCGAGGCGTTGCGGACGTTGGGACTTGGGGTCTTGACCCACATAAAGCAGATGGGCAACATCGTTGAGGGCATGGACGCGGAGCTGATGCAGATGGTCGACGGAGAGAGCCGGCACATCAGCTTCAGCCGCGACGAGCAGGAGGCTCACCTGCTGATCCGTGCGGCATCGGCATCGCTCCGCGGCAAAGAGGTGAAGATTTTCGCCATAGACAACATACGCTCCTCGCTCGACGCCCAGGAGTTGGACTCGTGGATAAGGTTGTCGCACGTCTTGACCCACGAGATAATGAACTCGATGGCACCCATGGTCTCACTGTCGCAGACATTGATGTCGGCATGCGAAGGCGACGCATCGGCGGACAAGGTGCGCGACGGTCTGAGCGTCATCCACGACACGGCAGGCGGACTCGTGCGGTTTGTCGAGTCGTTCAGAAGGTTCACGTCGTTGCCGACACCCGCGCCACAGCTGATAGGCGTAGGCGACCTCGTGGAGGACGTCACGAAACTCTTTGAGGCTGAGGGTGACGGCCCGAAATTGAGCAGCGCAGTCGAGCCAGACGACTTGATGATATACGCCGACCCAGCCCTCATCCGCCAAGTGCTGACGAACGTCGTAAAGAACGCCCGCCAGGCGATAATGCAATCGGGGGAGGGGACTGAGGTCCGCATAAAGGCATGGACCGAAGGTGACGTCGTGACGATAGAGGTGGTCAACGACGGCCCGTCAATAGCCGACGACGTGGCGCAACAGATCTTCGTGCCATTCTTCACGACCAAGGCAGGCGGCAGCGGCATAGGGCTCAGCGTGTCGCGCCAGATTATGCGCCTATCGCACGGGTCGCTGACGTTGAGGCGCGATGCTGAAGGGCGTTTCAAGACGGCATTCTTGCTGCGGTTCGAGTAAGGGGGAATGGAGTCCGTCAGAGAAAAAGGGCGAGCCGTCAGAGACTTAGGACTCAGACGGCTCGCCTCGGAATATATACTCTAAGAGACAAAAAAACGGTGCGTTGTTAGTTATTGAAGCCGACCCTTTTAGACGAGTTTTTCGAGATCTTCTCCTCCCTGCACAATGCTTGCAAGTTGCACAGCGTCGGTTTGACGCCCTCGACGACTTCCTTCATGAGCGTCTTGCGGACAATGTTGTCTATCTGACCACCGCTGAAATCGAAGCTTGAGGCCAGGGTCTCGGCGTCGGCTATTGAGAGAGAGGGGACTTTGTCTCTCCATATATTGGTCTTCGCCTCGACAGTGGGCTTGTCGAAACGCACCTTGAAGAGGAAACGTCGCTCGAAAGCGGCATCGAGGTTATCGGCGAGGTTGGTCGTGGCGATGAGAATGCCGTCGAGATTTTCCATCTCCTCAAGGATGATGTTCTGAATGGCGTTCTCGGTCTGCGCCACATTACCACTGTTGACATCCTTGCGTTTTGAGAACACGGCATCGGCCTCGTTGAAGAGCAGGATTGGCGCCACTTGGCTTTTCTCGCATAGGCGGCGATAGTCGGTGAAGACCTTCTTGATCAGCTTCTCGCTCTCTCCGAACCAGCACGTCTTGGTTGCGCTGATGTCGACGTGCATGACGGCTCGCCCCGTGGCCTTGGCAATCTGCATCGCGCTCTCGGTCTTGCCCGTTCCCGGCTCGCCGTAGAACAGAACCGCTACGCCCTTGGACATGTGCTTCTCCTCAAGCCTTGCGCGAAGATCCGGGTAGAACGACTGGTCGAGACTGTTGCGCAGGAGCGACAGCTGCCTCTCAAGGTCGGGAGAGAAGAAGAGGCGTTTCTCCTCAATCTTGTCGGGCGAGAGCATCGACTTGTCGGACGCCTCATCGATGAACAGCGAAGCATCTTCACCGAGCAGTTGTTCGATGCCGATGTCGGTCAGGAACAATTGCGTCTCCTCACCAAACATCGAAGCCCTTTTCTCGACATCGGCCAGTTTTTGCACTTGCAGATGGTGCGTTTTATTCTTAAACTCTTCAAGCCATCGTTTGCTCAAGTCGCGCGGGAAAATCAGCATCTCAATGGACAAAGATGCACGTCTGCCAGATGTGAGGTTGCTCCCTACGCAATAGAAAAGCACGCGTTCGCATTCGTCAGGAATGAGGCAGCGCACCCTGCTCAGATCCGGGATATGCCTATTGCGGTATTCGACTGTCGAAAGCAGCTGTTTAATGAAGGGGACAGGGATGCCACAATCGTTTCTTTGGGCCTTGTCATGGAAGGTGTTGTAAACCATCCTAAGGAAACCGTACATATCGCGGCACTTATACGACTTGCCGAAAGCCTGCACTTCGTCGCCATAGAAGAACTCCTTGCCCTTCTCCGTCAGGCGGACCTCCTCCTCGTCATCCAACTTCGTCGAGCTCAATGTAATCTCGTTTAATCAGTACGTTCTCGCCATCCATGACAGACATTCTCGCGGCAAAACGCTGACCATAGTTGGAGAATATTTTCTTCAACAGGCTATCGAGCTCAGCATCCGCCACACCTTCAGAATTGAAGTGTTCAAAGCATATGCAGTAGAAAAGGATTCTGTCGTGGACGCCCACCTCGTCATTCTTCAACCCCTCGACGAAGGTCAGGTGCGGACAGGCGTTCTCCATCTCCTCGACGTATAAGGTCAGCTCGCTTGTCTGCACGTCACCATCATTGACTTTTTCCACCACGCCGCGGCATAAGTCGTACTTGTCGATTTTCTCATCTTCGACCGTCACCTGATGGATGCTGACGGGCTGATTGCCGATGACAGCTTCCATTGCGGCTTCGCTCACGATGAAATCTTGCTTGATGATGCTGCTCATCCTCTTGCCGCGACGCACGATCAGCCCCTTTGACTCGAGAGACTTGAGCGCGGGGACGTACTCGATAACGTCGAGATATGAGCACATGAAGTAGGAAGACAAGTCGTCCATGTTGGAGGACTTGTCTTTGAGCGTGAGGTCGAAGAGCGCAGTGAAGAGGCAGGCCTCCTCCCTCGTGGCGAGCCCAACCGTCTGCATGACGCCGTCGAACGCCTCTTGCGCCTCGGCTGCGTCAAGCCCTCTCATCTTGCAACCAACAAGTTTCTTTACGGCTTCCTTGATGTACTGAATGCTTGTCTTTTCCATAATTCCCTTATTTTACGTTTACACCGCAAAGTTACGGGCGTGGTATGCCAAACTGTTGCAGAGGTTGTGGGAAAGGGGGAAA
>CAVEKX010000018.1:0-39163 GCA_963616565.1 Clostridium sp. CAG:343 | reverse complement strand
TAGAATACATGCCTGTCACGCATGGGGTCGCGAGTTCGAGCCTCGTCCTCACCGCCAATTTTAAGCAGTGTCAATCTTTGGGGTTGACACTGCTTTTGGTTTTGTGGTTCATGGACAAGTTGCGAGTTCTATCTCCAAACTATGCCAATATTGAAATACGCTAGTGTCTGCAAGTTGGGCAACTTAGTTGTGTGAGTGAAATTTTGGAACATTGTGAAGATTTTCGGCATTATTTAGTTAATTTCGTACGCAGAATAATCAACACAATGAGTGTTTAACACGTCAGTTATCTGTTTAACACGTTACCAAACGAAATGATACAAGTCCTTAAATTCGGAGGCACCTCCATGGGCACCGCAAAGAGCATGCGGGAGGTGAAACGCATCATTCTTAGCCATCCGGCTCCTACAATCGCAGTAGTTTCGGCTGTCAGCGGCGTTACCGATATGCTTCTGGCCGCAGCACACAAGGCGGCAAGTGGTGAGGACTTCACCGGTAACCTGTCAGCAATCGTTGACAAGCACAAGGCTATCGTCGCAGAGCTGTTTGACGACCCTGAGAGAGTCGAGTCTCAGCTGATGCCTATCTTTGCTGACCTCGGCAGCCTGCTTAAAGGCGTGTCTTTGCTGAAAGAGCTTAGCGACAGGTCTTTAGAGACTATTTCTGGATTTGGAGAGCGTTGCTCGTCGCTGATTCTCAGTGAGCTTATGCAAGGTTCGCACCTTGTCGATTCTCGCCCTCTTATCAAGACGTACAGGGCTGGACGCCGTAACCTCGTGTTGGAAGAGCTGACTGCGTCTAACATCGCCAAGGCTTTTGAGAAAATTGGCGACTATACCATAATGCCGGGCTTTATCTCGACAAACGAGAAGGGCGAGCCAACGACACTCGGTCGCGGTGGCTCTGACTACACGGCGGCACTTGTTGCTGCGGCTGTCGATGCCGAGGTGTTGGAAATTTGGACAGACGTTGACGGTTTCATGTCTGCCGACCCAAGAATTATCAGCCGTGCATACGTACTCGATCATCTGACGTATGAGGAGGCCATGGAGTTGTCGCACTTTGGCGCAAAGGTCATCTATCCGCCCACAATTCTGCCCGTTCTTCGCAAGAGGATCCCCATTTACATCAAGAATACTTTCAACGCTTCCTACAAAGGCACAAGGATTGACGACGTAGAGAGCACCGATAAGAACAACGGCAAGATCCGTGGCATCTCGTCGATCAAGAACGTTAGCCTCCTGACCTTCCAAATGGTTGGTATGGTTGGCATTTCGGGTGTGTCGATGAGAATCTTCAAGGCTTTAGCGTCTGCATTCGTCAACGTCATTCTCATTTCTCAGGCTTCTTCTGAGCTTACGGTCTCTTTTGTCGTCGAGACTAAGGATGCCGAGCGTGCAGCAGAGGTGATTAATGAAGAGTTCGGTGAAGAGATTCGTGCAGGTCATGCGCAGCCGACTCACGTGAAGAATCAGATGGCGGTTGTCGCTGTTGTCGGTGACCGTATGAAGCATAACACTGGTGTCTCTGGTCGTCTATTCGACGCTGTCGGCAAGAGCGGCATAAACATCTATGCTATAGCCCAGGGCGCAAGCGAGGTCAACATCTCATTTGTCATCAAGGAAGATGACTTGAGGAAGGCGTTGAACACTGTTCATGACGCATTCTTCCTGAGCCGTTGCCAAGTGTTGCAAATCTTCCAGACTGGTCTGGGTACCGTCGGCGGCAAGTTGCTCGAAAAATTGGCAGCTCAGGCCGACAAACTGCGTGACGAGTACAAGCTCATCATTCGCGTTGTTGGCGTAGCTAATTCTCGCCTCACCCTCATTGACGAGCAGGGTATCGATCCTGCAACAGCCAAGGATAGGTTGGAGAAAGAGGGCAAACCTCTTGCCAACTCTGATTTTGCGGAGGAGATCAAGCGTCTGAACTTAGCAGGTTGCGTCTTTGTAGACTGCACAGCCAGTGCCGAAGTCGCATCGCTATACGACCTCATGCTCGAGAACAACGTCAACGTCGTAACGGCCAACAAGATTGCGTCCTCATCCGCCTACGAGCATTACTTGCATCTGAAAACTACTGCTCGCGAGAAGGGCGTCAAGTTCCACTACGAGACGAACGTCGGTGCCGCACTGCCTATCATCGCCCCAATCAATGACCTCATCCGTAGTGGCGACCGCATCGTTAAGATGGAGGCAGTGTTATCTGGCACGTTGAACTTTATATCCAATGCTTTGGCGCAAGGTCGTAAACTCTCCGAGGTAGTGGCAGAGGCTAAGGCGAAAGGCTATAGCGAGCCCGATCCAAGAGTTGACTTGTCTGGTATCGATGTAGCTCGCAAGATATTAATCTTGGCTCGCGAGGCTGGCTATGGACTCGAGATGTCGGACATTGAGTGCACGCCTTTTGTTCCACAGGAGGTTTTGGACACCCCCAATGTCGAGACGTTCATGAAGAAACTCACTGAACTGGATGATCAGTACGCCAAGACGAGCAAGGAGCTTGCTGCTCAAGGCAAGATTCGCCGTTACGTCGCGACGTTTGAGAATGGGAAGGTGAAGGTCGGGTTCAAGGATGTCGAGGAGAACGATCCTCTCTACTTCCTTGATGATACGAACAACATCGTCCTCATCAACTCAGACAACTATAAGGAGCACCCGCTCGAGATCAAGGGCTATGGTGCAGGGGCTGATGTCACTGCTGCAGGCGTCTTTGCTGACGTCATTCGTGTGGCCAACTTGTCCTAAGGTTTCACTCAATAAGGAAAACACAAGTACAAAATGAGATTTTACAGCACAAACAACAAGAATCATACGGCTGACTTGAAAACGGCCGTCTTGAAGGGTTTGGCTCCCGACAAGGGATTGTATATGCCCGAAAGCATTCCTGTACTGCCCAAGTCTTTTTGGGATTGGGTGCCAGGAAAGAGCATGGGCGAGATTGGCTTCGAGATTTTGAAGCATTTCTTCTGCCCTGATATCCCAGAGGACAAGTTCAAGGCAATGGTTGAAGATGCGTTCAACTTCCCTGTTCCTGTCGTCAAGGTCAATGACCGTATCTCTTCTTTGGAGTTGTTCCATGGTCCTACGCTTGCGTTTAAAGACGTAGGCGCAAGGTTCTTGGCTCGCGTGATGTCTTATTTCGCCGACTTCGGTGGCAAACCCATAAACGTACTTGCCGCCACGAGTGGTGACACGGGCAGTGCGGTAGCCAATGGCTTCTTGGGTGTGCCCAACGTATATGTCCACATCTTGTACCCATCCGGACTTGTCAGCAAACTTCAAGAGCTTCAGTTCACAACGCTCGGACAGAACGTGAGTGCCTACGAGGTGAAGGGCGTGTTTGACGATTGCCAACGAATGGTTAAGGAGGCGTTCATGGACGCTGATGTCAATGCTCACAAGATCTTGACGTCGGCTAACTCCATCAACCTTGCACGCTTCTTGCCGCAGAGTGTCTACTATGTCCACGCCTTGGCGCAAATTCCACAAGAGAAGTGGAAAGATCTGGTCGTCTGCGTCCCGAGCGGCAACTTCGGCGATATAACTGCAGGTCTCGTTGCCTACAAGATGGGAATGCCAGTCAAGAGGTTCATCGCTGCCGTCAATGCCAATAAGGTGTTCCCCGAATTTTTGAAGAGTGGTGAGTATAAGCCTCAGGCGTCTATCCATACGTTGGCTAATGCGATGGATGTCGGTGACCCGAGCAACTTTGCGCGCGTCTATGAACTCTTCGGACGCAGTGTCGAGGAGCTCAAGAAGGTTGTGTCGAGCTACAGCTACTCCGATGATTTGATCGGCAAGACGATTGCCAGCGTCAGTGAGAGATTTGGCTATACTTGCGACCCTCACGGTGCAGTAGGTTTCGCAGCACTGGAGGACAGTCTTGCGGACGGAGAGACAGGCTTGTTCCTTGAGACTGCCCATCCTGCCAAGTTCATCGATACCGTTGAGAAGTTCATCGGCAAGAAGGTGGAAATCCCTGCAAGGCTGGCTAAGTTCTTGAATGGGACTAAGAAGTCCGTTGTTATCGAGAACGATTACCACAACATTTTGTCTTCCCTGAAATAGGAGTTTGGCAAGTTGTTTGTATCAACGTATTATTAGGTGGGCATAAACCCAGTTGGCGAGGCCGATTGAAAAGTCAATCAAATTAAAGGTCTTGCCGTAAGTAACTAAAACATAACGAAATGAAGAAGTTTGGACTTTTCATGGTAATGTTGGCTACGGCCGCAATTGCATCGGCGCAGGACAAGAGCGCAGATGATTTTAAAAATGAGGGCAACGACTTTGTCCGCGAGAAGAATTTCGCAGCAGCTTTTGCCTCCTACGAACAGGCCTTGAAGTTGTGGGGCGACTCCGTTGACGCTCCTACGGCCTTCAATGCTGCGCTTTGTGCACAGAAGACTAAGAATTACGATGCTGCGTTGACCTATTACGCAAAGTCAGAGGAGCTTGGATATAAAGATGCTGAGTCCGCTTACCGCATGACTCAGATTTTGAAGGCTCAAGGCAAATCCGAGGAGTACGAGGCAGCTCTGAAGGCTGGATATGAGAAGTACCCTAACGGCAAGACCGGCTCTCTGTTCAAGAAGGATTACGCCAAGCAGTTCCGCGACAAGGCTTTTAAGATCTACAACGAAGGTGTCGACATCACGAAAGCCATGCAGACAGCCAAGGCTGACAAGGTCGACCAGTTGAAAGCTGACGCAAAGGCTAAGTTCAGTGAGGCGAAGCCCATCATCGAGCAGGCGTTGGAGATCAACCCCGACGACGCTAACGCCAAGGCTATCAAAGAAGGTATCGATAAGCAGATCACGACCCTGTAAGCCTTCTTTTCAAGTGAAACAAAGGGAGCGGATCGTCAACAATGGCGACTCGCTCCTTTTATTTTTGAGGCAATAAAATGCCGAACGTTGCGTAATAAGCTCGTAATACCACTACCTTCAGTATGCAGAAAAAAACTTCGCAAAACATATTGAGCCTCAAATCCAATGAGGCGATAGACTTTTTCATGAGAGCCGACCAGTATCATGGCTTTGAACTGCCTGAGTACTTTGTTTTTGACGATTTGCTCGAGTCGGTAAAAAACTCTATCGGCGATAAGTCTTATGAGGAGTGTCTTGCGACTGGAATGTTGCCAGACGACTTTGCCGATGTCAACCTCGATATTCTGCTCAACAAGGATGGTCGATATGCGGTTAGGCCTATCGTCTTGCCCAATCCATTTCTCTACTACTTCATGGTGAGGGAGTTGTGTGATACGACAGGTTGGGCTGTAGTGAAGGATCTCTTTACGAAGTTCACAGTTCCACATGTGACATCTTGCGCTTTGCCTGTTATTGCCACCAAGAAAGAGCCTTTTCACAAGTCTGCCACAATTCTAAATTGGTGGAACGCAATGGAACAACGTAGCGTGGAGTTGTCGCTCGAGTATCACTACATGTTTGTGACTGATATTACAAACTGCTATGGTTCTATCAATCCGCAAGCGTTCGATTGGGCTTTCGACTTGAAAAACACGCAGTATGAGAGAAAGTCCGATTTCCCAATTGCGAGGAATGTGCAGAAATATCTCCGTGCGTTCCAACAAGGGCGTAACATTGGCATTCCGCAAGGTAGTGCAATTTTCGACTTTGCCAGCGAGATTATTCTTGGCTATTCCGATCTTCTCTTGCACGAGGCCATCGAGAGAGAGGGCATCAATACGCAATATGAGATAATCCGCTATCGTGACGACTATCGAGTTTTTTGCAACGACAAATGCGCTCTTGAACGAATCTCATACATCTTGCAACATGTGCTCGAAGGACTTAACTTTCGCATGAACAGCAAGAAGACGAGAATAAGTGAGAGCATCGTGACCGACTCTATTAAGCCCGATAAGCTGTTCTACATATATAACACCCCTATTTTCAACAAGAAAGGTGTGGACTTTGACAGCTTTGAGAAACATCTCCTCTACATTCTCATGTTTGCTCGTCAATATCCAGATAGTGGCTCTATAAGAACCATGCTTTCTGATATAGACAAGAGAATTGCTGAACATCTGAAACCCTATGAGGTTGAGGAACTTTGGATCAGCCTGAAAGACAATGGGGGCGGGATAAAGAAAGTAATGAAGCAGCGTCAGCTTACGGGGGGCAGCGTTCGTGCCATGTCTGCAGTTTGCACTCAGATTGCGTTGGAAAACGTGGGAAGTTGTCATTATGCGCTGCGCGTACTGAGTCGTATGGTGGACTCGTTTAAGGACGAGGAAGAGAAGATGGACATCATAAACAAAGTCTATGAGAAGCTCTGCAACCAGCCCAATTCGACATATAACCAATTGTGGCTTCAGAATATAACCTATAAGCGCGACAAGAAGAATGGTACGTCGCCCTACACGATGCGGTTGTGTCGTTTGGCGGCTGGTGACGAAGTTGAGTTGTGGAACAATGAGTGGTTGAAAGAAGAGTATCGCAAGTGCATCACTTCAAGTTCGGTCATCGACAAGAATAGCCTTAAAAAGCTGTCCCCTGTTATCACCTTCAGAGAGACAAGAGCTTACGACGACATGGTCGAGAATGAGGTGAAAGCGGGGAAGCGCAAGAAGAAATCCTCGACGGGAGGTCGCACTAAGGGTGTGCGTAAGCCACAAGTGACTCCCAAGACTACTGCCGCCGCACCGTCAGTACCGACTGGCAACGCAGTTACTTATAGGGAAATTTTTGAAAAGTTCCTTGATGAGAAGGAGCTAAGTAACAAAACAATAAACAAAATAGTTAATAAACTTGATGGCATATACACCGAAGAAGACATAAACAGATATAAAAGTCTTTTTTTTGAAGAATGGGAAGACCAATTAAATAAAGATAAAAATGGTGGCTTTTATAGAGGACAGATGAAGGTTCTTCCTGACAAAAGAAACAACCCTATGGGCAAAAAAAATATTGAGCTTACACTTGCAAGACAACATATCAATAATAGCGTCATTAAACAATTAGTTGAGGCAATACAAGAGTACCACGACAATATGGAAGCCAAATAAAACCACTGCCAAGGACCTGATTGGTAGTGACAGCATATCGCCAATCGCCACAACAAGCGACTGGCGATATGTTTTTATTAAAATGCTGAATAAAAGGTGATAGGCTGTCGAGTGGGGTAGTGGTTGAGTTATTTTTTGACGGCTTGTTATATCTTTGTGATATACGTCGTTAAAAGGACATAATATGAAGGTGCAGGAATTATTGCGGTCATGGCATGTGGTGATTATCCATGTGCTCGTATGGGTTGTACTGTTCGGACTGCCGATGATTTATGGGTCTGAGAGTGAAGGTGCGCTTAGGTTCGCACGTCGTAACTGCGCTATGCTCATAGGGTTGCTGATAACGTTTTACGCCAACCTGCTATGGGCGATAGACAAATTGCTGTTCAAGAAAAGGTACGTGTGGTTTTTGTTGTTCAACTTGGCGTTGTTTGCTGTGGTGAATGTGGAGCGTTCATGGCTGAATAGCATTTTTGATAATTTGGAGAACATTCCAAGGGAGGTGCATAAACATGACGGAATGCGCCCCCTGTTCATGTTTAACGATTTCATATTCACTCTGTTGGCAATAGGTGCGTCGCTCGGTATAAGGCATCTCAGCAGTTTGCACAAATTGGAGATTGAGCGCAAAAAGATTGAGAATGAGACGCTTAACTCCGAACTGAAACTTTTGAGATACCAGATACGACCTCATTTCTTTTTCAATTGTCTGAACAACATCTACTCTCTGATTGGAATATCTCCTGAGTCGGCTCAAAAGGCAGTCCATAGTTTGAGCAGGATGATGAGGTTTATCTTGTATGATGGTAGTAATCAGACCGTTGTGTTGTCTCAAGAAGTGGATTTTCTTCGAAACTATATTTCGCTGATGCGTTTGCGTTTGCGGCAAGACGCTCGGGTGGAGATTGACTTCCCAGAAGAAAGTACGGATGTTGAGATTCCGTCGCTGTTGTTCATTCCGTTGATTGAGAATGCCTTCAAGCATGGAGTCGGAGCACATGGCGAGGCGGATATCCAGTGCAAGATGATTTTGGATAGCGGACGGCTTAAATTTGTTGTGGAAAATGCAGTGTTTGGAACTTTGAATGAGAAAGATGGTGCGCACTCTGGAATCGGATTAGCCAATTTGGAGAAGCGATTGTCTATCATTTATGGGGGCCGCTGTTCGTTTTATGCTAAAAAGAACGATGAAGGGAATAAGTTTGTTGCTTGCGTAGAAATCCCCGTTGAAGAAACTCATAAATAAATTTAGGTAGAATGGCTCAAGAGCTTAAGGTACTGATTGTTGACGATGAGCCATTGGCTCAAGAACTTGTTGCAGGCTATGTGCGAAAGGTCCCTTTTTTAGAGTTGGCGGGATGTTGCTCCACGGCAGCCGAAGCAGATGAGGTGTTGCGTTCGACGCATATCGACTTGATGTTTATCGACATACAGATGCCTGGTGTGTCTGGTTTGACGTTCGCAAAATCTTTACAGGGTGACGAGCGTCCTAAGATTGTTTTCACGACGGCGTATAGCGAGTACGCCATCGATGGATTTAAGTGTGATGCCATTGACTATCTACTTAAACCATTTGATTTGGAGGAGTTTACTAAGGCTGCCAATAAAGCTAAGAAGCAAATTGAGCTTGAGAGGGCAGTGGAGGTAGAAGGTGCGGAAAACGATGCCGTCACGGGTGACGAGACGTTCTTTTTCGTCAGGAGTGACTATAAGCTCGTCAAGATCGAATATGAGAAGATATGTTACGTTGAGGGACTTAAAGACTATGTGAAAATTTACATGACCGATAGGCCAAAGGCTGTTCTAACTTTGTCGACTATGAAGCAGCTGGAGAGCCGCCTCGAAAGGTTCTCTTTCGTCAGAATTCATAGGTCATACATCGTGAATGTCAAGATGATAAGTGGTGTCGAGAGGGCTGGCATCTATGTCGGGTCGGTACGTTTGCCAATAGGCGACGGCTATAGGGCGAAGGTGCAGGCCGTCCTCGAAAGATTGACGTTATGAAAGAGGAGTTTCTGCAATACGTGTGGGGGCAACGTCTGTATAAGTCGGCAATGCAGACTACCACTCAAGGCGTTGCTATTGAGGTTGTTAACCCGGGTCGGCTTAATGCGGACTCTGGTCCCGATTTTTTCAATGCCCAAATTAGGGTAGGGGGGATGACTTGGGCCGGCAATATCGAGATTCACCTGACCTCTGACGATTGGTACCGCCACGGGCATGACAAGGATGCTGCCTATGATAATGTGGTTCTGCATGTTGTTGGGCGATCGACAGGACGTGAGATTTTCACGAGCAAAGGTGAGTTGATACCGGAGGTCGTGTTGGACTATGATGAGGTGTTGTTGTCAAGGTACGAGGATCTTATGGAGCGTGGGGGAGTCGGTTTTGTCCGTTGCGCCGATGTTGTTGGCGATGTGCCAGAGGTCGAGAAACGTGCATGGTTAGATGCTTTGTTGGTTGAAAGGCTTGCTGTTAAGAGCGGTAGGGCGTTGGAATTGTTGGATTTGTATGGTGGCGACGTAGATCAAGTGTTTTTCTGCTTGTTGGCAAGGGCGTTAGGTGGCAAAGTGAATGGTGAGCCGATGGAGGCGTTGGCACGACGTACGCCACTCAAAGTATTGTTGAAGCACTCGAGTGAGCTACAGACTGAGGCTGTCTTGTTGGGGCAGGCTGGTTTGCTGTCAATTGCAAAGAGCGAGGACGAGTACGTTGCAAAATTGCAGAGGGAATATGATTTTTTGAGTATAAAATTCGGGTTGGAGGCAATGGATGGATGCGTATGGAAATATGCAAGGTTGCGACCGCAGAATTTCCCAGATGTAAGGATTGTACAATTGGCGGCTGTCGTACGGGCAATGAGAGGAAATTTTGGTGGCTATTTGGGAATGGCGTTGGATAAAATCTTGGCAGTTGGTCCGTCGGAGTATTGGGATACGCATTACAGGCTCGGTTTGAAATCTGGGCTTTTGAGGCGAAAGGCACTCGGATCTGCAATGCGAAGACTTATTGTCGTTAACTGCATTGTGCCGTTCGCCGTGGCGGAGAGCGAAAGATATGGCGACGAAAAGAAGAAGGCGATGGCTGTAGACATGTTGAGGGGAATGGATATTGAGCAAAATTCAGTGCTGGATGGATGGAAAAATGTAGGAATAGTGGGCGAGGACGAATGCGACGCTCAGGCGTTGATATTTTTGAAGGGAAAGTATTGTGATGGAGGAGAATGTCTGCGATGCAGGTTTGGGCATTGGGCAGTGGGGCGTGGAATGGCACCTATTGGGTTCCGCCGGTTTGTATAGTGAGAAAAATGATTAATTTTGCGCTTGGTCTCGTAGGTTTTGTAAAGATTGAGACTACCAATTTTATATTGAGCTGATGGATAAGGTGTACGCCAAGCTGTTAAGCGTGTCGATATTACTCTCGCTCTGTGGGGCTGGAGTGATTTCACCGTGTGGTGAGGTGTCTGCTGTTATTTTAGAGGCTCTCTCGTCGCCTGGAACTTGTGGCGGCCGTAGCCAAGATGTCAATTTTGAGGGCGTTCGTGAGGCTGTATCGTCGCCATCGCGGGGTTTCACGGCTCTGAATAGGCTAAAGTCTTTTCTCTCTGGAATTACGGAGAGGCTTGCTTCTTGGAAACCGAATGTAGGAGGTGATGACAATGGTCATGCGCCTCAATTTATTGATACTGAAGCTATTTGTGATGTCAGTGACGACGCTCTCCGCTTTTTTGAGCAGTCGTCGACGCATCTTTTTAGGTCAAGAGAGGGCTTCATTCTCCGTTCACAATGGCAGCCACTTGCGTTGAAGTGTAGGGCTGGTCCTGCTATGAATGTTTAGGGCTTTTTTATTGTTGCGTAGTAAGCGCAATCCCCACATCTAATTTTCTTTATCTCCAGACGTCGCCCTCTTGGGGTATGACGCATGTTAACGTGGAAAACTAATTTAAAATGTCAATATTAAATTCGCTTCTGACCAAGATTTTCGGAAGCAAATCAGAGAAGGATATGAAGGAGATTGCTCCTATCATTTCCCAAATCAAAGCTGTTTACCCTACGCTCGAGGCGTTGAGCAACGACGAGTTGCGCGCAAGAAGCCAAGCGCTCAGAGACAAGATCCAGGCCGCAATAAAGGAAGACTTGGACAAAATAGCTGCCCTCAAAGCCGAGGCCGAGGCTCTCGACTGCCCTATTGATACCAAGGAGGCCAACTATAAGAAGGTCGACGACTTGGAGAAAGAGGTCGACAAGATTGTCGAGGAGCAACTCAACGAGATTTTGCCAGAAGCGTTCGCCATAATGAAGGACACCGCACGCCGTTTCGCCCAAAACGAGACCGTCGAGGTCGCTGCGTCGGATTTTGACCGTGAGCTTGCCCTCCATGCCGATTTCGTCAGCATCGACGGCGACAAGGCCATCTACAAGAACACTTGGATGGCCGGCGGTTCCCCAATCAAGTGGGAGATGGTCCACTACGATGTCCAGCTTATCGGTGGCGTCGTTCTCCACCAAGGCAAGATCGCGGAGATGGCGACAGGCGAAGGTAAGACCCTCGTGGCCACCCTGCCTGTATTCCTCAACGCTCTCTCTGGTCGCGGCGTCCACGTCGTCACCGTCAACGACTACCTCGCACGTCGTGACTCCGAGTGGATGGGCCCCCTCTACGAGTTCCACGGTCTCCGAGTCGATTGTATCGATAAGCACCGCCCCAATTCCCCCGAGCGCAGGAAGGCCTACGCTGCGGACATCACCTTCGGTACGAACAACGAGTTCGGCTTCGACTACCTGCGCGACAATGGTGCAACGAGGCCCGAGGAACTCGTGCAGCGCAAGCATAACTACGCCATCGTCGATGAGGTCGACTCCGTCCTTATCGACGATGCCCGTACGCCTCTCATCATCTCTGGTCCCGTACAGAAGAGCCAAGATCAGCAGTTCGACGAGCTGAAGCCAAGGGTTGAGAAACTTGTCGAGGCGCAGCGCACCTTCGTTACCAAGTTGCTCGCCGAAGCTAAGACCAAGATGAAGAGCGAGGATCCTAAGGAGCGCGAGGATGGTGTTCTTTCCCTCTTCCGCGCCTATAAGGGTCTTCCAAAGAACAGGCCTCTCATCAAGTTCCTCAGCGAGGATGGCATTAAGGCTCAGATGAGGAAAACGGAGAACTTCTATATGCAGGAGAACAACAAGAACATGCATATAGCTACAGATCCTCTGTTCTTCGTTATTGACGAGAAGAATAACACTATCGAGTTGACTGACAAGGGTATCGATGTGCTAACTTCGGCCTCCGACGACCCTCAATTCTTCGTCCTTCCCGACGTCGGCACAGAAAAGGCCAATATCGAGGCGTCCAACTTGTCTGATGAGGAGAAGCTCGCGAAGAATAACGAGCTGATGCAGAATTTCGCAATCAAGAGTGAGCGCATCCACACCATAACTCAGCTTCTGAAGGCCTATACACTTTTCGAGAGGGACAAGGAGTACGTTGTTATGGACAACAAGGTGCTCATCGTCGACGAGCAGACGGGTCGTATCATGGATGGTCGCCGTTACTCCGATGGTCTCCATCAGGCCCTTGAAGCCAAGGAGAACGTCAAGATCGAGGCTCCTACGCAGACCTACGCCACCATTACCCTCCAGAACTATTTCCGCATGTACCACAAGCTCTCGGGTATGACAGGTACTGCAGAAACCGAGGCTGGCGAGTTTTGGAACATCTACAAGCTCGATGTCGTCGTCATCCCAACAAACCGCCCAATCGCCCGTGTCGACCATGACGACATCATCTACAAGACTACCAAAGAGAAGTACACGGCCGTCATCGAGGAGATCGTCCGTCTGACCGAGGCTGGCAGACCAGTGCTCGTCGGTACGACATCAGTCGACATCTCTGAGCTCCTCAGCCGCATGCTGAAGCTGCGCGGCATCAAGCATAATGTCCTGAACGCCAAGAAACACCAGATGGAGGCGGAGATTGTTGCCTTGGCTGGTCAGAAAGGTGCTGTCACGATTGCAACCAACATGGCAGGTCGTGGTACTGATATCAAGCTCTCCGACGAGGTCAAGGCCGCAGGCGGTTTGGCCATCATCGGTACCGAGAGACACGAGAGCCGCCGCGTTGACCGTCAGCTGAGAGGTCGTGCAGGTCGCCAAGGAGATCCGGGTTCTTCACAGTTTTTCGTCTCACTTGAAGATAACCTGATGCGTCTCTTCGGTAGTGATCGAATGATCAAGATTGTCGACCGTGCTGGCATCAAGGAGAATGAGCCTATCCAGCACCCTTGGATGACCAAGGCTATCGAGCGTGCGCAACGTAAGGTGGAGGAGAACAACTTCGGTATCCGTAAGCGACTCCTCGAGTACGACGATGTCATGAACTCACAACGCGAGGTCATCTACACGAAACGTCGCCACGCCCTCTATGGCGAGCGCATGGACATCGAGATTGTCAACATGATGCAGGACTCTGCATATTCGCTCGTATCCGATGCCAAGCAGGCCCCCGAGGTCGACTTCGAGGCTCTTCGACTCGACATCCTCAAGAATTTCGCCATCGCCGCTCCTTTTACCGAAGAGGAATTTGCCAAGGGCAAGGTTGATGATTTGGCCATGAAGCTCTACTCTACTGCTTACGAGTCGTTCACGAAGCACTGCGAGTCCATCATTGCGCAGGCCCAGCCTGTCATTACCGACGTCTATGAGAAGAATGGCGAGAGATTCAAGAACATCGTCATCCCTATCTCCGATGGCAAGCGTATCTTCCAGATTCCTACCAACTTGAAGGACGCATACGATACCAAGGGCAAGGATCTCATCAAGTCGTTCGAGAAGGTCATCATGCTCATCACCATCGACGACGCTTGGCGCGAGCATCTTCGCCAGATCGACGAGTTGCGCAAGTCTGTTCAGAACGCGTCCTACGAGCAGAAAGACCCGCTCCTCATCTACAAGTTCGAGTCGTTCAACTTGTTCAAGAGCATGATCGAGACCATCAATTCGTCTATCGTTCGCGCTCTCTCGCGCATCTCTATCCCCATCCAGCAACGCTCCCCCGAGGAGGAAGCCGCCATTCAGGCGCAGCGTCAGCGTGAGATGATGGCTCTCGAGGCAAAGCGCAGGTTGGAAATGGAGCGTCTCCGCATTCAACATGAGAGCGATGTCGTCACTGGTCCGCAACGTATGCCCGACGCTCCTCAGCGTCCACAGCATACGCAGCCTATCGTGGCAGAAAAGAAGGTCGGTAGGAACGATCCATGCCCATGCGGCAGCGGCAAGAAATATAAGAACTGCTGCGGTAAAGGGCTGCCCGAATAAATGACTTTGAGTATGCTGACGTCATTGTGCTTCATAGACTGGAACGTTGACCCTGTGATGTTCCATCTCGGCTCGTTCGAGTTGCGCTATTACAGCCTATTTTTTGCGATAGCGTTCTGGTTGGGCTACGTGATTACCGCCAAGATGTTTGAAGAGCAGAAGTTGCCTGACAATCTGGTCGACAAGGTGTTTATATACATCGTCGTAGCGACAATCATCGGTTCCCGACTTGGACATTGCATCTTCTACGCTTGGGATTACTATTCTGCGCATCCGTTGGAGATTTTTCAGGTTTGGAAAGGTGGTCTCGCCAGTCATGGTGGCACGCTTGGCATCATCATCGCACTGCTCTATTTCTGCAAGAAATACAAGAAGAACTTCCTCTGGCTCGTCGATTGCGTCTGCGTCCCCATTGCCTTGGCCGCCTTTTTCATAAGGATGGGCAACTTGATGAACTCAGAAATTGTAGGCATGCCGACCGATGTTCCCTGGGCTTTCCGCTTCTTGAGGCTCCGCCCCGAAGATGCCATGATTCCACGTCACCCGACACAAATCTATGAGGCTATGTTCTACCTCTGTGTTTTCGGTCTGTTGTGGTTCCTCTACTGGCGAAAGCACCTGATTGTCAGGCATGGTGCGCTATTCGGTGTCTTCATGGTCTGCGTTTTCGGCTTCAGAATCCTTATAGAGGGTCTGAAAGAGAATCAAGAGGCTTTCGAAAACGATATGGTGCTCAATATGGGACAGCTGCTCAGCATTCCATACGTCATCATCGGTATTGTAAGTCTCATCTACGCCTTCAAGTCTAAACCCGACGAGACAATCTACGCCGGCGGAAAATAAGTTTAAATACTCAAGCGCCACTCGACAAATCACCATGTCGAGTGGCGCTTTATTTGAATGGTAATGAACAAGTTTCAGAAGTTCAGAGAGCGTGTTTATGATATAATCGAGCCCACCCACGACCCTAAAGGTGACAAGCTGTCATTCGCCTATGACATCATAATGGTTGTGGCAATCTGCTTTGGCATAATACCGCTGATGTTCAAGAAGCAAGACAGTTTCTTGGTGGGTATCGACATGATCTCGCTTGTGTGGTTCCTTGTCGACTATGTTCTAAGGTGGCTCACTGCCGACATGCGAGGTAAGTTGCGAGGCTGGAAAGCTTTCGTTTTTTATCCATTCACGTTGAATGCCATAATCGATCTGCTCTCCATTCTCCCGTCGTTCCTGAAGGTGTTGAACCCGTCGCTCAAGCTCTTCCGTCTGTCAAGACTTTTGAAGATACTGAGATTCTTCCGCTTCGTCCGTTATTACGAGCCGCTACAAATCGTGCTTGCAGTTCTGAAAAAGGAGGGTAGGACGCTGTTAGCTGTCGTGGGGCTTGCGCTGAGCTACATTTTTGTTACCGCTCTCATCATGTTCAATGTCGAGTACGAGAACGAACTCGATGGCGGTAAGGTCATGTTTGGCAACATCTTCGACGCCATCTATTGGTCTGCCTGCACGCTCACGACAGTAGGCTACGGCGACATTTATCCGGTGTCTGAGGTCGGTAGGCTGATAAGCATGGTCTCCGCCATCGTTGGTGTGGCCATCATCGCTCTGCCGTCAGGCATCATTACAGCTGGCTACATGGACGAGCTTAGGGCAAGACGAGAGAAGAGGCTAAAAAACGATGACAAGAACCACGAAAAGGTTAACTCTTAACCATCCGTCCCATACCTCCCAACGCCTTCATTCAACAATGGAGGCGTTTTTTGTTTTTTCTAATTCAGTATGTCTATATAATAAATATTATTGTTGTTTTGTGCTATTTTAGAGCGACCATTAGCCCGTTTCGGAAAAATTCCTTATTTTAGCAATAAAACCATTGCTTCCTCACAGGCGACCCTATGCAACGAATATACACAGGGTGCAAAATTAATTTCGGAGTGGCATGTATCAATGTGCGTGGTGTGAGGAGCAAGAAGTTGAAGATCAACTATCGTACAACGGAGCCTATCAAGAGGGTGGCTGTCAGCATCGTAAAAGGCATTGACAACGACGATATGGATAAATGTTTGTCACATCCCGATATAAATTTAAATGTGATTGGGGCATCATCTACAGCTGCGACCTCTCAACTCATCAGTTCAACAAGCCGGACTGCCAACAATTGCCATTTCGCTATAAAATCAATACTTTTGCACTATTATGAATTGTCGTGGCAGCTTTATTGTCGAGACAAAACATTGTTACTCTATGAATCTCAAGAATATCCCATTAATCAGAAATACAGATAGTGGCAACTTCTTCGTCATGGCAGGTCCTTGCGTTATCGAGGGCGAAGAGATGGCCATGCGAATTGCCGAGCATCTCGCCAAGGTGTGCGACCGCCTTCAAGTGCCTCTCATCTTCAAAGGCTCTTATCGTAAGGCCAACCGTTCACGTATCGATTCTTTCTCAGGCATTGGCGATGAGAAAGCTCTCAAAATCCTTGCTAAGGTAAGATCGGAGTTCGGTATACCCGTCGTCACCGATTTTCATGCCGCTAACGAGGCCGAGATGGCTGCCGAGTACGTTGATGTTCTACAAGTTCCTGCTTTCCTCTGCCGCCAAACCGATATTCTTGTCGCTGCAGCCCATACTGGTAAGGTCATCAATATCAAAAAAGGTCAATTCCTCGCTCCAGAGGCTATGGCCCATGCGGTAAAAAAGGTTGTCGACAGCGGCAATTCCAACATCTTTATCACCGATCGTGGTACCATGATGGGCTACTACGATCTTGTTGTAGATTTCCGTGGTCTCCCTGTTATGAGGCAGTATGCCCCTGTTGTTCTTGACATTACGCACTCACTTCAACAGCCCAATCAGGCTTCAGGCGTGACGGGCGGTCGCCCCGCAATGATTGAGACAATCGCCAGAGCTGGAGTGGCTGTTGGTGTCGATGGACTTTTCCTTGAGACCCATTTTGACCCGTCCATAGCAAAGTCCGATGGTGCAAATATGCTCAAACTAGATCTTTTTGAGCCGCTTATGGAGAGGCTCATCGCAATAAGAAAAGTAGTTAATGGTTTCAAATAGATTTTCTACTTTAAGGTCAAAGGGGCTTAGTGTTGTAAATGCGGCACTGGCCTCTTTTTATTTTCTATCAACCATAGGTTGCTCTTCTCCTGCAGAATCTGGCTGTACACTTCATCTTGTTGGGACAAGACCTTCCAAACCAATATCGATCCTAAGCTATGGTGAATGCGGCTATGCGTCACAAGTCGACAGCATCTTACCTTCCGATAGTGTCCATGTAATCCAATGCAATGAAAATCAGCTTCTCATCCTATCTATAAATGGTTCGCCCATATATTTTATAGCTGAGAAAGGAGCTGTTACAATTGATTTTAAGGAGGGGAAAGTACATGGCACACCCCTGAACGATGCCAAGCTCCAATTCGAGGCGACCTATAATAAACTGTTAAGTTCTGCTTCTGCAAAATATGACTCAGTAGCAATGCTTTCAGGTATTTCCCTTGACGATAAGAATGCAGAGCTTGCTCAACTTTCAAATCGTGAAGCGAGGCGCATCACCGACTATGTAATGATGCAGGTTCTTAATAATAAAGACAACGCCTTCGGTCAATTCGCCTTCCTATTCGGCATCGCAAAAAATTCTCTCGTAAGCGCAGAAGATTATGATAAGTTCTTAGTCAAGGCTGGTCCTAAGGTCTCCGAGTTTCCTCCTGTCCATTCTGCAACGACCATGCTCCATAACGCTGTTGAAACAAACGCAGGTTGCAACATAAAAGATGTCTCAGTAGTCACGTCGGATGGCATACCGTCTCAACTGACAAGTTTAATCGATACGGGTGCTATAAATGTCATCCATGTTTTTAACCCATACAATAACTCGACGCCCAAAACTCTGCATCTTATCTCGCAGATCAAAAATGAAGTCAAGCGTCTCGAACGTCAAGCCGATAATAATTCAAATGCAGCCTCCTCAAAAACTATTTCTCACCATAACCATATAAACTTCATAAGCGTAGGCGAATATGTAGGTGAAGATATTGTAAAGAAGATAATGCAGCGTTTCAACCTCGAATGGACAATGGTTGCCGATTCAAATGCTCTTTTCGTCCAAGAGTATGGGATTACTTCTTTGCCATATTTCATCATTGTCGATGAGGATAGCAAAATAGAGGAACGTGGGGTAGGGGAGGATGCTCTTTTTAACTGGGTTTACAGTAAAATCTCCGTAAATTAGTTTTTGTAAGTAAATAAACACCTGTTTAGTTGTAAAAACAACCAACTAAACAGGTGTTTATCGTTTTACTATCAAGTAAAACAAAGTGCAATATCTTGATTTACACAAAGGTTAGGCTTAAAATTCATCTTAGTTCCTAAGATTTTATTAGGAGTATCGCCGTCTTGCTGGCTATTTAATGTCCACTTTGTTTTTACTCTTTATGACCGCTTTTTTACTTGCTTTAATGCTTTATGCAGATGTATATAATGTACTCACTTTTAAGCTATTATAATATGTAGTATAAAGCTATAATTTAAGTAATAGCACTAAATAAACAGCATTTTAATCAAAAGCTTTGAGTGGTTAATTCTATTACGTTGATTATCAGTGTATAATACAATTACAATTTCATTTTATTTGCTCAAAAGTTTACAATCTTGTTTTATAGTAAAAGCATTTCTCTGTTTGTCTTATAATGGCTTACATGTAGTAAAAATAGAATGTTTTAGTAAAATATTGTCCTTTGTATTACTTTTACTTCCTGAATAATTAGTAAATTCGTGCTTGTAAAGTAGTTTTACTATGGAAAACGAGTCTAATGCGCGTGACAGGATTGAGGCCATCATCCATTTGACAGGCCTTAAGCAATATGAATTTGCCAGCAAGATCGGCGTCAGCAATGGTGCCATCTCGCACATTACATCCCCTACGGGTCGTAAGGCCGAAATGACAGAGAATATCGCATACCGTATTGTGCAGAGTTTCCCAGAGTTGAACATCTCTTACGATTGGCTGATGAATGGTTCCGGTTCGATGTACAATCAAACTCCTCAACCACAGCCGACTTTGTTTGACACTCCAACACCTTCAATAGTCGAAAGCCGTGAGGAGCCTGTAAAACCTATTCCAGAACCAGTAAAACCACAGCAATCTTCCATTGTAAATGCAGATGGATCTCGGCCTGTTGAACAATCGTTGCCAGCAGAACCAGTAAAAAATGCTACTGAACGACGTGTACTTTCTTCAAAGCCAATCGATAATGGCGAAGAAACTCCCGGAGGCATTGACGAATGTCCTCCAAGACGAGAGTTGGAACGTATCGTAATGTTTTACTCGGATGGTACATTTGTCGAGTATCGTCCTCAGAAGTAACTGACTTTCTGATACATTTCAAGATACTTCCTCTTTTTTACCCCTCATCGTTAAACCTTTGGTTGGCGCATGAGGGGTTGTCATTTACCAGGATGTTGACATGGTTCACATCCATTTCCTATACACTGGATAATGTAATGGCACAAAGCCCACAAACTATTTTTAAATTTGCAGTTAGATTTATTGCTCGCATAGTATGCCAAAGAAGAATCTTTCTAACCTTACAGTGCTGTCCAACAGCGTACAAGGTGAGGACTTTTACCTGCTCAGGCTCAAAATCGACGATATTCGTCCTGAAATAAAGCCTGGTCAGTTTGTTGAAATTCGCATTAAAGGCGCTGATGGAGTCATGTTGCGTCGTCCTATCTCGATTCATGACTACAATGAGGATTCCAATATTATGGAACTCCTTGTGCGTAAGGCTGGTAATGGTACAAGGTGCCTTGCTCGCTGCCAGGCTGGCGACAAGTTGGATGTAGTTTTCCCTTTAGGTAATGGTTTCGACCTATCTATGGCCGGTGAGCGTCCGCTTTTAGTTGGTGGTGGCGTGGGTGTAGCACCTCTTCTCATGCTCGCAAAGGAGCTTAAAAAGGTTGGCTCTAAGCCCACTTTTTTGTTTGGCGCTCGCACGTCCAAGGCACTGCTCCGCAGGGACGTATATGAGAAAGTTGCGAATGTTGATGTAGCTACCGAGGATGGTTCCGAGGGCGTCAAGGGTTTCGTGACAGACCATAGCGACCTTTCTCCCGAAAGGCTGAAGGCTTTTTCCTCTGTTATGCAGTGCGGCCCGACACCTATGATGAAGGCCGTGGCTAAGCGTGCGCAGGAGGCTGGCGTTCCTTGTTTCGCAAGCCTTGAGAATATGATGGCATGCGGCTTTGGCGTTTGCTTATGCTGCGTCACAGATACTGTAAATGGCAATATGAGGGTCTGCGCTGATGGACCTGTTTTCAATGTAAACGAGCTGAAATGGTAAATACGCATGTAAACTTAGGCAATGGCCTTGAACTAAAGAATCCCGTACTCACAGCATCTGGTACTTTCGGATATGGTTTGGAGTACGATGATTTTTTCGATGTCTCTGCCCTCGGAGGCTTCATTGTTAAAGGAACGACTCTTAAGCCCAGAGAGGGAAATCCATATCCCCGTTTGGCGGAGACTCCGTCGGGCATGTTAAATGCCGTAGGCCTTCAAAATAAGGGCGTTGACTATTTCTGCGAGCATATATATCCACAGCTTAAGAAGTATACTAATAACGTAATCGTCAATGTATCAGGAGCATCCATAGATGATTATGTAAAAACAGCTGAGCGTATTGCCACGTTAGATCATATACCGGCTATCGAGCTCAATATCTCATGCCCCAACGTAAAACAAGGTGGCATGGCGTTTGGTTCCGATTGTTCGCAAGCTGCTAAAGTTGTGAGTGCAGTAAGAAATGCCTACCCTAAGCATTTGATGGTCAAGCTAACTCCAAACGTCACGGATATTACGTCAATTGCTAAGGCCGTTGAGGATGCGGGTGCTGACTCCGTGTCGCTTATAAATACGATGTTGGGTATGGCAATCGACGCAGAAAAGCGTAGACCCGTCATATCAACAGTAACGGCAGGCTTATCTGGACCTGCCGTTAAGCCTGTAGCTCTCAGGATGGTATGGCAAGTAAGTAAGGTCGTAAAGATCCCTATTGTTGGATTGGGTGGCATTACTAATGCGTCTGACGCCATCGAGTTTCTATTGGCAGGAGCGAGCGCGATACAGATAGGCACAGCAAACTTTCTTGACCCGACAACTTCCATTAAGGTTGTAAACGGAATCGAAGAATATATGGAAAGGCATGGTATCAGTGATGTAAAAAAACTGATAGGTGGCTTAATCTTGTAAATTTACACACATAACAATGGTGACTAAGTGCCGTATAGTCATAGTTTTACTGCTTACTCTTGTCGTAAATTTACACACAAAAGCAAGCTCTGTAAACATACAGGACTCGTTACGTATATCTTTACTTACTTGCTCCCCTGGTGATGAGATTTACAATTCTTATGGTCATAGTGCCATCAGAGTTCAAGATATGCGCAATGGCTTCGATGTAGTGTTCAATTACGGCACCTTCGATTTTGGTACGCCATTTTTCGTCCCTAAGTTCTTACGTGGCACGTTGGACTATATGTTGTCCGCCTCAAATTTCAAAAGATTTATTGCTACGTACCAACGAGAACAGCGTGGTGTTGTTGAACGAGAGTTCATATTGTCAACAAGCCAGAAAGAGGAGATGGAACAATTCTTGTTCTTTAATCTCCAGCCTGAGAATCGATTCTACAGGTATGACTTCTTTTTCGACAACTGCGCCACGAGGATTAGGGACATCGCCTTCCGCATCACAAACAAGGATTCACAGAAAAGCAAAAAGTTGAGCGATACCGAGACTTTTAGGGATTGTTTGCACTATTATGTCACTCAAAACGAGTGGTATGGTGCAGGCATTGACCTTATCCTTGGTGTTCGGACGGATAAATATATTTCCGCCTACGACAAAGCTATGCTTCCAGACTTTTTGGAAGAGCTCTTGGTAAATGAAAATTTGGTGGGGGAGCCGCATGTCATCCTTGAACGTGCTAATTCCGCCAAGCCTACAGGCCCCCAGGCAACGCCCATTTCGATATCTGTCATAATGTCGATAGCTATACTTGCCTTGACCGTTTACGAAGCGAAAAAAGGAATATGGTTAAAGTGGGTTGATTATATTTTGTTTGTGGTTATGTCCTTACTCGCCTTGCTGTTTTGGTTCTTGTGGGTCATATCTGAAATCAAAATAACCACATACAACGTCAATGTTTTGTGGGCTTCTATCCTCTATATCCCATTGATAATAGGAATGTTGAGGAGGCAAAGCACAATTGTAAAAAGATTGGCGATCGTAAACCTTGTGCTACTTTTTATTTATTTGGTTGTAACTATTTGTGGGGTGCAGTTTGCCCCTTCAATTGCCATAGCTTCCGCTTTCTGCCTGATACTTAGGAATGTAGCTATAGTATATCGTTCGAGATCAATCAAATGAGACTGAACTTATGGCATAAATCATTGTTGGCAGGTGTTGCTATTTTACCATTGGGACTCTGGATGTCACACTCTGACTTATCTTTAAAGAGTGACGTAAAATTCAGTTCCGCCCAAAGCCAACAGCATAAACTTCAGTCTTACAGATTATTAAACACATCAAGCCCTGACTCTCTTGTTAATGTCTTTCAATCCCAATTGCTGCGATTAATGCGCAAAGAAGGTTTGCGTGGAGGCATCAGTGTCGCAATAAGCAAAGGAGGACGGTTAGTATTCGCTAAAGGTTTCGGTTACAGCAACATAGCGGATAGTGTTGAGATGCAGCCTTACAATGTGATGCGTGTCGCAAGTGTGTCAAAACTCATTACCGCTGTGGCTGTGATGAGACTTGTCGACAGTGGCAAGTTGCTGCTTGACCAGAAAGTTTTCGGTCCGACGGGAATACTGAATGACAATGTATACTTGGCAATGAAGGACAAGCGGATGTCCAATGTATCAGTTCGAAATCTTTTAGACCATTCAGGTGGATGGACGACTCGATATGGTGATCCCATGTTCATGCCACATATAATTGCTGACGGAATGGGGCGCGACCTGCCAGTATCGATGGAGGACATAATCCGCTATATGCAAGGCAAATCTATGCACTTTACCCCTGGTGCCTACTCCTCGTATTCTAATTTTGGATATGGAATCCTTGGAGAAGTAGTGTCGAAGGCAGCTGGCATGCCATATGAAGATTATGTAAGAAGTGAAGTTTTTGCTCCATTAGGAATTTTCGACGCCCACCTTGGATACTCGCACATTGAAGACAAGTTGGAGAACGAAGTTGTTTATTATGAGCCAGATACCGCCTACAGGACAGGCGACTATGCAGATCGAAGTAAATTGTCACGAAGGGCATACGGAGGTTCGGACATCCACACTCTCGGGTCTGCAGGGGGGTGGGTGATAAGCGCTACTGACCTTGTAAAACTGATGATGAGCATAGATGGCTTCGGCACAGTGCCTAATCAACTATCAAACAGCTCAATAGGGCAAATGACAGATCCAAATTCCCGATTCGACCCTTTAGGCTGGCGTAAGGTGATAGGGGATGCATGGTTTCGAACAGGGACGTTGTCTGCAACATCCGCAGCATTATGTCGTCGTCCTGACGGTATATGTTTTGCTGCGATTTTCAATAGTTCAAATAGCCTGGGGCCTAATCTGGCTGTATTTCTTACAAATAAGATGAACGAGATTATTAATCGGGTCTCAATATGGCCAGATTATGACCTCTTGGAGGATGACCTTCGATGGCAAGCGTACAAAAAGATGAACTAAGAAGTAAAAACTCATAATTATGGAGCAAGGTTCAGAATATCAATTTCTGCCGGCATTAACAGATAAACTTAAAAAGTTCGGGCTATCAATCTCTACCGCAGAAAGTTGCACAGGAGGAAATATTGCACACGCAATCACGCTTCAGCAAGGAAGTTCTGCCTATTATAAAGGAAGTGTCGTAAGCTACTGCAATGAGGTCAAAATGAACGTTTTGGGAGTGAAACGAGAATCAATAGAGAAAGAAACTGAAGTAAGCGACATTGTTGCAAAAGAAATGGCGGAGGGAGTAAGGCGATTAATGCATACCGATATAGCCGTTTCAACGACAGGAATAGCAGGACCAACAGGAGCCTTGCCAGGCAAGCCCGTTGGAACTGTATATATCGCCGCCGCAAATGGTTTGAGCACAGAGGTAAGACGTTTTGAATTTATTGGTGATCGAGGAAGTGTTATAAAGCAAGCCACCAATGCCGCAATTGAGATGGCGTGTGAATCTATAAAGACCCTGTGAGATACTGGGTTTTTATGTCGTATTCTTAACATAATACAAATTATCAAACATACAAGGTTTCACTGCTGAGAGAGAAAATCTATATGTGGTCCTCGGCTAAACATTACTTATTTAAGTTCTTTCAGGAGCGCAACATCTCTCAATTGATATAGGCGAGGAAATTAGAATATCTCGTCAACAAGTGGAAAAGAAAGGCTCGGCGAATTGGAAGGAGACATCGAAGCCGTCCCAGTCAATGTCGGGACGGCGGTAGCGGAGGATGGACAGTATCACGTTCTTCTCCCTCATGACTGGCGTACACTTTTACGCATTGCAAGATGTTGAAATGAGTGTAAGCCCTACCCTATCAATTCTGATTTTTTTGGGTTAACTTTGTTGGTAAATTTTTGATGATGGAGACGAACTCGACGCCTCAGGCGGTCTGGGACGCATGCCTGGACGAGATAAAGAAGCATGTCACGGCAGCTGATTTTGCCAAGTGGTTTGAACCAATTGGAGCAATTTCTTTTGACGGCAGTAGGTTAACTGTCGGCGTGCCCTCGGCGTTTTTCGTTGAAACAATTGAAAATAAGTACATTACAGAGCTTACAAGCGCATTGAAGATTGCTGTCGGAGAGAAGGCTCGATTGCAATATTCGGTGTCGACGGGAGGATTAAGTTCGCTTTCACAGCATAAGAATCCAGGAAGTGAGATGAATGGTGGTTTTGTTGCAAATCCACCTTCTTATGACCCATTCAAGGTTGTAGCCATGAGGGGTTTGGTCGTCGATCCTCAGCTGAATAGTGCTTATACATTTGACTCTTATGTGGTTGGTGAGAGTAACAAGATGGCTGTCTCCGTTGCGGAACAGGTGGCAATGGCTCCTGGAAAGACATCATTTAACCCGTTGTTTGTATATGGTGGCCCAGGTGTTGGAAAAACGCACTTGATTCAAGCTATTGGCGCGAAGGCTAAAAAGGACAACCCGAACATGAATGTGGCGTACTTGTCAGCAGACCGATTCATGCGTCAATATATGGATGCAAATGCGGGCAAGAATGTCAACGGATTCATGCACTTCTACCAACGCATTGAACTTCTGATACTTGATGACGTCCAAGGTCTTGCAGGCAAAGTGGGGACTTGTGACGCCTTCTTCCAAATATTCAACCATTTGTTGCAGAACGGTCGCCAAGTTGTGTTGGCATCAGATAAGAAGCCGATGGACTTGACTGGCTTGGAAGAGCGTCTGCTATCTCGTTTCAAGTCGGGTCTTATTGTTGAAGTTCGGCAGCCAGATAAGTCTACCCGTCTCGGCATAGTAAAAGCAAAAGCAGAGGCAGATGGATTGGATTTGCCGGACGATGTAGCTCAATATGTGGCAGCAAATGTGAGCGGCAATGCGAGAGAGTTGCAGGGTGCATTGGTGTCTCTATTGGCATATTCGACTGTGACAAAGACAGAACTCACTCTTGATTTGGCACAAACGATTGTCTCCGAACATGCGTCAAGACCACGGAAGGAGTTGATAAATAAAGAGAGTGTCGTGGCTGCGGTATGCGAATTTTTCAAAATCGAGGAGGATAGCATCCAGAAGAACACGAAAAAGAGGGAGATAGTAGTTGCTCGTCAAGTAGCAATGTATCTGTGCAAGAAATTGACGAATGACAGCCTGGCAACTATAGGAAAGTTTCTCGGAAACAGGAACCACTCAACTGTTGTTTACGCATGTCGTGCCGTGGAGGGTTTGATAGAGACAGATCCTAAATTTGCAGAGTCCGTACAAACTATAGAGGATTCGTTAAAATAGTAGTCCTACTGAATAAGAAATCGAAGCGCCCAAGGAAAATACTTCCTTGGGCGCTTTTGTATGTGCCTGAGAAATTGTTTATAGCACTACCCTACTCCATTACTCCTTTATTTTGTTACCATATTGGCTTTCGAAGGCTTCTGGCTTTTGTTTATTGAAGGCTTTAAGCAAATCCACAAGTGTACACATTGGGCCATACATGATTTGGCGCATTTACTTTGGAAGAGAAGGCTTTATGATATTCGCAAAACTTTCTGGAAGACAGATGTTCTCAACAAACTGCGCATCCTGAAACAATGGTGCAATATCTTCGTCCTTGAATCCGGCTATGCCGCAGCCAATCCTTGTGACATAGAAGAACTTTTCCTCATGCTGTTTGGCGAAATCAATGAACTCGGTCACATAAGGTCTGATGGTGTCCACACCACCTTGCATGGTTGGTATGGCATAACTTTGCCCTTGTATGCCAACTCCATTTCCCCATTGTGCTCCAAAATGGTTCATAGCTACGCGTGCTGCTCCGCCACCATGATGGCCATTTAGGTTGCTTCCAAAAACAAATACCTCGTCAGGTTTCAGGTCTGACAACTTGTCAGGTGTGTAATCAGGGCGTATGATGCCGCGGTATTCACGTTTGCCCAAACATTCGGGCTGGCTATGTCATAATGGTTGGATTCATCTTGTATTTCGATGAATCTTTCTACATCTGTACTTGCCATATCATTCGTGTTTAATAGTTCTGCAATACTCGTCTAACTCTTCGTTGATGTCAAGCATCCATTGGGGCAATTTCCGTTTGGCATTCTCTATAAGTTCTTCAGGCATTACCCGATAGAATGCGTATGCCATAGGACCGGCGATGGCGGCAAGTGTGTCGGCATCGCCGCCAAGAGCGATGGCCAGTTTCAAGCAGTCAGCATAGTCTTTGCTTTCGAGGAAACATATCAGAGCTGCCGGGACTGTTCGCTGACAAGTCGCGTCGAAATAATAGGCAGGCTTTATCTCATCATAAGTTTTGTCGCTCCAATCAGGGTAATACGCCCCCAGCACATTCTTGCAAATGAAGTCCTTGCTCTCACCTCGCAGGGCATAATGAATGGCAAGTGCTGTGGCCACTGCTCCCTTGATGCCTTCGGGGTGATTGTGTGTCGGCATTGCCGTCTGAGTAGCTAAGTCGACGCATTCATCCTTCGTCCTGGCCATAAAACCTGCAGCTGAGCATCGCATGGCACTGCCGTTGCCAAACGAATTGTATGCAGGTGTGACTTCAGGCGATTTGAGCCATTTTTTGTAACGTCCACCAAAACCGCGGTGAAAATCACTGCGACCTCTTTTCCAAAGCGTTTCGGCAATGTCGTCATGGTGTAACAAAGCTTCAGCACAGGCGAATGTGCATACTGTGTCGTCCGTATAGTCGTTGTCCCGACGCAACAGATTCACCTTGTCGTAGTCCTTTGTGCGGTTGCGAACCTCGTAGGGCCGTCCTGCGATGTCTCCGATGGCTTCGCTCAACAACAAGTTCCTTAAATTTGAAGTATTCTGTTCCATATCATCGTTGATTTAGTGTTAAAACTCTAGTCTGAATCCTTTCTGCTTCATCTCCTCATACATGTCGTGATTGAAAGTGTAGAGATAAGCATCCTTTTTTGCCGGTTGCTTCACGGTCTCGTCCAATTGGTTCAGCAGTCCAAGGTGCAACATCTTGTTGTAGAAGTTGCGGCGGTCGAACTTCACATTCAGGATGGCCTCATAGAGTTGCTGGAGGGCTTTCATCGTAAATTTCTCCGGCAGCAACTCAAATCCTATCGGCTCGAAATGAATCTGCTTGCGCAATGAATGTTCTGCTATGCGCAGTATCTGGTCGTGGTCGAACGCCAGTGAGGGCACCTCGTCGAGCGAGAACCATTGAGCCTTGGCTGCATCGTCGCCGCCCGTGACGTCTTGCAACCGCACTAACGCGTAGTAGGCAATGGTGATGACTCGCTCGCGCGGGTCGCGGTCTGGTGCTGTGAATGCGTGAAACTGGCGGATGTATGCTCCTGTCAGTCCCGTCTCTTCTTGCAATTCACGTAATGCTCCTTCTTCTGCCGACTCGTCCATCTTTATAAAGCCTCCCGGAAACGCCCATTTTCCTTTGAACGGTTCTATGCCTCGTTCAATGAGCAACACCTTCAGTTTGTTTCCGTCAAACCCGAATATCACGCAGTCCGTCGTGACGCTCGGATGCGGGTATTTGTAGCAATATTCTTGTCTCTCCATAATTGCAATGCGTAAACACAACGCAAGGATAATGCTTTTTCCGACAACTTGCAAAATGTTATGCGTAGCATTTACACATCATACCGCTATTTATACTGATTTTCAAATAAAAAGACCCTCCGAAGAGAGCCTTTCTTAATATGTACGCGAAGAGAGAGCTAACGCTTCTTTCCTTGTTGCATGGTCTTGGCGTTGCTTTTCTGCTACGCCATAGTAGGCTTCAGCAAGACTACCAACGACGGTGCCTAAAGTATCGGAATCGCCTCCAAATGAGACAGTTCGGGCACGGCATCCTCAAAAGACTCAGACTCCTTGAAAAGGTATACTCCTTTATATCCCGCTAATTTGTTACGGTAACCTCGCCAGCTATTGAAGTTTTCATGGCTGCAATGACTTCATCGGATGAGAGTCCCTTTCCGAAGAGGTACATTAGCTTGGTAAGGGCGGCCTCGAGGGTCATGTCTCTACCGCTTACGATACCGACATCGGCCAATTGAAGACCTGTGCCATAACGTTCCTGGTGGACGTAGCCGGAATGGCATTGTGAGATGTTGACTATTACTTTGCCGCTGGCAGTGGCAGCCGTGAGGGCATCAATAAGTCTCTTATTTCGAGGGGCATTGCCAGAGCCAAAAGTGCGGAAAATTATACCTTTCAGATCGGGGGAATTGAGGACATTATCCACAATTTCAGGACGAAGACCAGGGAAAAGGGAGAAAATGATGAGGTTCGTGTCCATGTCGTCATGTGGGGTAAAAGGAATGTCTGGGTGAGGCGTCCCGATGGCGGCATAGTTATATTTAATCTCAGTACCTGAGGTAGCTAAGGGGGGATAGTTGGGTGAGTTGAAAGCGTCAAAATTGTCAGTATCGATTTTAGTGACGCGGTTTCCTCGGAACAGCTTCTCGTGGAAAACAACGCACACTTCGGGAACAATAGGTGTGCCATCAGGCTTCTTTGCGGCTGCTATTTCTATGGCCGTTATGAGATTTGCCTTTCCGTCGGTGCGCAAAGCACCAATCGGGAGTTGGCTACCCGTAAGGATGACAGGCTTTGTTAACCCCTCGAGCATGAAACTGAGAGCGGATGACGTAAACGCCATAGTATCTGTGCCATGGAGAATGACGAACCCGTCATAATCCTCATAGTTCTCCTCAATGAGGTGGACAATCTTGCGCCAATGGAGAGGCTCAATGTCAGAAGAATCGATAGGTTGGGAGAACGTGATAGAGTCGATTTCAAGGTTGAACTGACGAATCTCTGGGACGTGGGACAGGAGATGGTCGAAATTGAAACTTTCGAGCGCCCCTGTCTCGTGATTTTGAATCATGCCGATAGTACCACCCGTATAAATGATTAGGATTGAAGTGCGTTTCATCAGTTTCCTTTGGTTAGGTTTCTACTGCAAAGATAGAATATTTGGAGGGTTGAAACGCAAAAGACAGGATGGAAGATTGGCAAAAGGAGGTTGGCGTTAGTGAAGATATGAGCGAGGTGTTTTTTGCTCAACAAAGCATTAGACGTGAGAGTTTTTATGTTACTTTTGATTATATGCTTAAATTGACGAGTTTCATGAAGAGATGGCTTTTCGCTACTGTAAGTTTGGCAGTGGCTGTAATTGTGTCGAGTTGCCAAACATACTACCATAAGACATTGGTTTTCAATGAAAAGTTTGAGAATGGCGATTATGAAGGCGCAAGGAAATACTTGTCATCTCAAAAGAAGTTGAAAAAAAAGAGCGGGAAAGTGTTGTATGACCTAAACTATGCCACATCGTCCTTTTGGATGGATGATACCGAGAAAAGCATAGCAAGTTTCGACACAGCGGACAAATACCAAGAAGATTTCACGAAAAACTATGCGTACGAGGCTTTGGCGTTAATATCCAACCCGACTGTACGACCATACGAACTTGAGTATTTTGAGTGTGTCATGTTGCACTACTTTCAGGCTATCAACTACTTGAAAGAAGGGAACATGGAAGACGCATTGGTGGAGTGTCGCAGAATGAATCTGGTACTTGAACAACAGAGTGACGCATTTAAGAAGCATGACGGCAAAAGGTATAGCAGGGATGCTTTTGGTCACCTATTGATGGGGGTACTTTACGAGATGTCGGGGGACAACAACAACGCTTTTGTTGCATATCGTAACGCAATAGAGATTTATGAAGATGACTATTCGGGAATGTATGGGACGAGCGTGCCAGACGCATTAAAACGAGGTGTCGTAAGAACAGCCTACATGACTGGCCTTGCCGGAGAGGGGCGAAACTACGAGAAGAGATACGGGATAAACTACGACGCAATGTCTTCGCAAGGGAAAGGCAGGGTCGTGGCATTTCTGATGGACGGAATGTCGCCAATTAAAGTGGAGAAGTCAATAGAATTTGTAAAAGCAGGAGGATCTGGAGTCGTAAGCTTTACAAGTAATGACGGAAGTTTACAGATACCTATATTCCTTGACGGATGCACTCAATCGGAGAGGAACTCCCTTAAATCATTGTCGTTTACAAGATTAGCATTGCCTCAGTATGTAAACAGAGGGTCAAGATGCGATGGTACACTTACCATAAACGGAAGTAAAGCGAAAGCAGAAACAGTCGAGGACATAGAGCAGATAGCCCACCAAAGCTTGAAAGACAGGATATGGCGCGAGGTCGGCAAGATGATACTAAGAGCAGCCGCGAAAGAAGCCATGTATCAAGCGGCATCGAGCAAAAACGACTACGTTGGCTTGTTTGTAGGGATTGCCAATGCGGTGACAGAGAAAGCAGACACGAGGTGCTGGATGTCCCTCCCGGCAAAAATACGTATTGTCGACATGGAATTGGAACCAGGAACCTATGAGTTAAACTATACATCATGCGCAACCGAGAGCTCTAAAATTGAGGTGAAAGAGGGTAAGACATTGGTATTGTACTTCAGGGGATTCTAAAATCAGGAGTTCTTTTTATAGCTCCACACAGCCCAACTATTCATAACAAGAGCAAAGGTCGCAAGATCGAAAACTTGGTGGCTGATGCAGGAGAAATCACCTCCACGAATGAAGACAGTCCTTATCCCGTCGATGAAATAGTGGACGGGATTGACGTAGGTGGTCATATAGGCCCAATCGGGCATACTACGGACGGGCGTGAAGAGTCCGCTAAGCAGCATTACACAGACGACTGTGAACCACATAACAAAGACGGCTTGTTGCATAGTGTCATTGTAGTTTGATATCACAAGTCCTAAACCACTGAAAATCAAAGCCAAAAGCATTGCTAACAAGTATGCAAGAGCGAGATTACCCTCAGACGTGATGCCATAGACGAGCCATGCCAAGAAGAAACTTATCGACATCACAACCATTGCAATAAGCCAGTAGGGAATAAGTTTTGCCAAGATAAAAGACGCCTTACTTACAGGAGTCACGTTTATGGCCTCGATGGTGCCTTTCTCCTTCTCGGCAACAATGTTAAGCGCAGGGAGAAAACCACATAAGAGCAGAACCAAAATTGCCATAAGCGCCGGAATCATAAAGAGTTTGTAATCAAGATTGCGGTTGTACAGGAAGAGAACCGATATCTTAGCTTCGAGAGCTGAGATGTTTGGGGCGACATGATGCGTAATAATCTGTTTGGCGTACTGGCTACCCATGTTGCCTTTTGTACCATTTACGGCATTCGTGGCTAATAGAATTTGCGGATTCTCACCCCGTTGCAAATCTCGCTCAAAATGGGGAGGAATATCAATGATAATGTCGGAGCGTGAGGCCTCAATGTCGTCCATGGCCTCCTTGTATGAATTCTTTTGTCCTCCGAAGACAAAGTATTTGCTTGCCTCGATGCGGTGGACAAGTTGCTCGGAAAGAGTTGACCGATCATTGTCGACAATACTCACAACGACATTCTTCACTTCCATGTTCATGACCCATGGCATTACGCACATGACTATTATAGGGAACATGATTATAAGACGCGGGACGAACGAGTTGCGTCGTATCTGGAGAAACTCTTTTTGTATTAAATATTTGAGAACCATTGTCTTATGCAAGTCGTTTGTTGAACTTCTTTAAAGCAGCAGTTAGAAGAAAAGCCGCCATGAACCCGAGAATAGCCATCTCATAAGCTACCTTGTCGAGACCTACACCCATGATCATTAACTTGCGGATAGCCTCAATATAGTAGCTTGGCGGCATTATGGCGGAGACCCATTGGAGCACTTTGGGCATTGTCTCAACAGGGAAAATCATACCGCTAAGAAGCAGGCAAGGGAGGATTAGCATCATGGAAGACATCAGTAGCGCAACAAGTTGGGTTTTAGCGACAGTGCTGATAAGCATTCCAAGTGAAAGCGAGACCATCACGTAGACGCCCGAGATAATGTAGATGTATAAAACGTTGCATGCGATAGGGACATCTAAGATGAAGTGCGAGATGAGCAAAATGGCCGTGAGTATTCCAAATGCGAGAACGAGATATGGAATAACCTTTGAGATGATGATGGTAAGTGGGCGCACAGGGCTTACGAGAAGGACCTCCATTGTTCCACGCTCTTTCTCTCGCACGATGCTTATACTCGTCATCATGGCGCAAATAAGCATTAGCAGCATGCCCATGATGCCAGGCACAAAATTGTAGCAGCTCTTCATCTGAGGATTGTAGAGTAGGGAAGAACTGATGTCGAATGACGGTTGCGCCTCTGGCATCAGATGTGACGAGATAATTTGTGTGGCATAGTTGGCGTACATCTGGGCCATATTGGGGTCTGTACCGTCGGTTATTATCTGTACCAGCGGCGTATTTTCAGACAATGTCGCAGAAGAGAACCTTTGGCAGAAAACAATGGCGATGTCGGCTTTCTGCTCACGGATAAGCAACTCGGCCGATTGGGAAGTATTGACGACGTGCGTGACGTTGAAATATTCATTGGCATTGAGCGCCTCGACCAACTCTTGTGTTTTATTGTCGGAACTTGACGTAACAACAATCGTTCTGACATTTCTGACCTCTGTGGAGAGTGCGAATCCGAGAAGGAGCATCATCACCACGGGCATGCCAAAGAGAATCAGCATCGTCCTCTTGTCGCGAAAGATGTGACGCGTCTCTTTTATTATGAAAGATACGAACTGAGTCATAATCAGTTGTGTTATAAGTTAATGTCTGACGCTTTGGCGCGCCAAGAGAGTGAAGACATGGTCCATATCTGGTTGGTTGAGCGAACGTTTAAGCTCGTCTGGTGTGCCAATGGCGCGAATCTTGCCATCAACCATGATAGAGATCCTGTCGCAATATTCAGCCTCATCCATGTAGTGTGTCGTCACGAAAACAGTGATGCCTCGGTCGACCGCTTCGTATATCAGTTGCCAAAATTGTCGCCTTGTTGCCGGGTCTACGCCACCAGTAGGCTCATCGAGGAAAACGACTTCAGGTTCATGGAAGATGCTGACGGAGAACGCCAGTTTCTGTTTCCAACCGAGAGGAAGGCTTGCGACAATGTCATCACCATGGATAGTCAAGTCGAGATGCCGCAAAAGCTCTTCCGTCTTTCGTTTTATATTTTTGCTGCTCATTCCATAGATACCACCGAACAGACGTATGTTCTCACGGATTGTAAGATCATCGTAGAGAGAGAACTTTTGGCTCATGTAGCCGATATGTTTCTTGATTTGCTCAAATTCTGTGCGGATGTCGCAGCCTGCCACTCTTCCACTGCCTTCGGTTGGTTGGTTAAGACCTGTGAGAATGTGCATCGCCGTTGTTTTGCCTGCTCCGTTTGCGCCCAGGAAGCCGAAGATTTCACCTCGACGAACGGAGAAAGAGATGTCGTCAACGGCGCGGAAAGAGCCGAACGCCTTGACAAGGTGGCTTACTTCGATGACATTATCCTCCTTGCGGGAGTCGTCTCCCCCACCCTTTTCTGTGATGTCTTCCGTGTGCTGTGGCATAGGAGGGCAAAAGATGTCGCGAAACTGGTTAAGAATCTCGTCGGGAGTACCGATGCCCTCGATAGAGCCCTCATTAATGAAAGCGATCCTGTCGCAAAGACGCACCTCATCGAGATATGGAGTAGATGCGACAATGGTCATCCCTTGACTTCGCAATTGGCACAACATTGCCCATAACTCCTTGCGGCTCACAGGATCAACACCTGTAGTCGGTTCATCGAGGAAGAGGACAGAAGGCTTATGAACCAAGGTGCATGATAGGGCGAGTTTCTGCTTCATGCCACCAGAAAGTGCGACTGCCTTGCGATCTTTGAAAGGTTCTATTTGGCCATAAATCGCCTTGATGTCATCGTAGGCAGCCTCAAGTGTGGTGCCGAAGAGAGTAGCAAAGAACTTTATATTCTCCTCGACTGTAAGATCCTGATAGAGAGAGAATTTGCCTGGCATGTAGCCGACGTTTCGCCTAATCTCCATCATATCAGAAATCACGTCGTTGCCAATGATTTTTGCGCTACCTGCGTCAGGAAGGAGCAACGTCGCCATAATTCGATAGAGAGACGTCTTGCCGGCCCCGTCAGGACCTATGATGCCAAAAATTTCACCTTGCTCGACATTGAAAGAGACATCTCGCAAAGCCTCGACAGAGCCATAACGCTTGGAGACGCCACATACCTCAATTGCAGCCATCAGCATCAGAATTTAACCTCACCATACATGCCTATTTTCACATAGCCATCGTTTTTGACGGCAATCTTCACGGCATAGACGATATCAGCCCTCTCGTCATCGGTCAAAATGGTCTTGGGCGTAAACTCCGACTTGGCAGAAATCCACGTAACCTTACCATCATATTCCTTGCGATCGCCAGATCCGAAATCGGCATAGACCTTAACGTCTTGACCTATTTTGACATTGCTTAGCTGGGCAGAAGTGACGTAGGCTCGCAAATACATATTGTAGAGGTCTGCTACTTTGAAAAGCGGTTTTCCAACGGCAGCGAACTCGCCAGCCTCGGCATACTTACTCAGAATGGTGCCAGATATAGGTGACGAAATATGGCATTTGCGGAGTTGGTCGGCAACTTGGAGGCACTGAACATCAGCGGTCTCCATTTGTGCATTAAGGCTTTGCGTGGAGCTCTTGAGTGTAGAGAGCTGCGCATCTAATTGCTTTCGCAGCACATCGACTTGGCTACTTGCATCATCTACTTGCTTGCGATTTGCAGCACCATCTTGCCACAGCCCGTTAAAACGTTGATATTCTTGTTCTGCCTTGGCGAGCTGTTGGCGGATTGCCGCAACTTGTTTCTCAGTATCGGGGCGTTGAGTGGCATAGACAAGTTTTGTGGCACCAATCTGTCGAGCGTGTAGATAGAGTTGGACTGTATCGGTAAGTCCAACTTCCTGCCCCTCGGCTACCCTATCGCCCTCGTTGATGTTGAGACTGAGGATCTTGCCATTCTGCTCGGAAGAGACGGTTACCTCTGTGGCTTCGAAAGTGCCAGTGGCATCAAAATCATTCTTGCTGTTGCCACAGGCGGTCAATGCCAATGCTGCTGCTATGATAGGTATTCTTTTCATTTTCAAAGGTTTAATAGTTGTTGTTTATGTTCTTGAGTCTGTAAGTTTCTTGAAGAAGCTCAATCTCGTGAAGAGCCATCTGCTGGCGTGCCAAAGCAACTGCATTAATGTTACGAACTAATTCATTGACGCTCTCAGTGCCAGCCTCGACCTTCCTATTCGTTCTCTGCATAATACTTTCCCTAAGGCGAACTATTTCTGAGTCATGATCCATTTGTTTTTTGAGGGATGCAATCGTTCCATTCACATTACTCGTTTGAAGGCGAGTGTTGAAGAGAAACGTCTCCCGTTGGGAATCTACAGTGAGCTGTTTTAGGTGGATTTGGCGCAAGTCATTTTTTCTCGTGTAAAGAGCCCCGATACTCCAAGAAAATTGGATACTGCCAACGAGCATATTGTTGTTAACGAGCGGCGTAACATCGGAGTGCACAATACCAGCACCGATGAATTTTAAAGTTGGACGGAGCAGAGAATTAAGTTGCTGAGTTTGGCTATCCAGCATTTTTTGTTGAGCGGAAAAATATTGAAGTTCTGGACGTGCGCAATGATAATCACTTTGCGTCTCTGAGGTTGCCGGTTTTTCCAAGACTGTTGTATTGTCCAACTCTCTGCCGATAAAGATGCCGAGCATTTCGAGATAAGCGGCTCGTGCTGTCGTGAGACTTTCTTGTTGTTGTTCTATTTTAAGTCTCTCTACTTGAATGGCCTCTAAATCGCCATTGTCAGCCAAGCCGCCCTTAATCATGCTAACAATAGTCTTCTCGGTCGTGGAGAGGTCCGTCAGAACAAGAGCGTTGATCTGCGACTTCTCGTCGGCCAGGAGGATGCCGAAAAATAGTTGTTCGACACGCTCATTAACCTCGTAGAGAGAGACTTCGAGTTGTGCAGCGTCACTTTCCGATCTTGCCTCCTCTGCTAAGCGTTTGGCGCGCATCTTGCCACCATCATAGATGTTTTGCTGGATTGTCACGGCGGCATTTAGCATATAATTCTTCATATCGACGCCCATTTGAGCTGCACGGCTATCGCTATCTATGATGTCGGTGAAAGCTGAGGCTCCTGCGCTTACGCTAATCTGTGGTAGCCAACCTTTGGAGATGTTGGCAATGGAGAAATCCTTGCTTTGCTGAATTATGTCACGCTGGCGGATGGCTGGATAGTTGTCGTGCGCCAACTGACGACAGTCGCCAAGGGTAAGTGCCGCGTCTTGTGCCAATGCTGTCATGGATAACAGCAAAGTGACGAGTAATGCTCTTATTTTCATGTTATTTGAATCTCATTTCTTTCGATTGCAAACTTAACGTGAGCAGAAGAGAGAGGCATTACCTTCTATTATCGTATTATGTTCTTTTTGTAAGAAAATAATACGATAGTAGAGTACAAAAAGGAAATGTTATTATCTTTATGTACTAATATCTAACGTAATGACCATGAACGAGCCACAAACATTGACACTTGAAGAAGCATTCAGGCATCTGATGTCGCAAGGTCTAATCAACAACAATATCTTTTATGAGAAAGGGTATGGTGTGATTGTTGATGCTAAGGATTTTTTTAAGCCATTCATAGCGCGCAAGACGCCATTCTCGATCGAAGATTACAGAATAGGCATGGTGAAACGAGGGAGGTTTTGTGTAATGGTGAATTTGAAGGAGTTGGATGTTAGTGCGGGAACGCTGATATTCGTGACACCTGGCACCATAGGCGAACCTATTTGGTGCAGTGAGGATTTTGAGATTGACGGATTAGGGTTTCCGGCTGACCTTTTTCGGCTTGCGCACCACGACCATTTGCCTGAATTATTCAACGGGCAGCGGCGTGACGGTCAACTTGTTGTGTCAAACGAGGAAGTGGAGCTTGTGGACAACCTATTTCATACCCTTTTTAGAATTGTAAAGACAAAGCCGATGAGCATGCCGACAACACTTGCCATGGTGTCGACAATTACAAACCTCTATCAGCATCTGTTTTCCATTCATGCAGGCGACGTTGCAGAGCCCGACTCCTACCCTTCTGTGTTTGACCGCTTTATAGCCCTTGTAAATCAGCACTATAGAGAGCAGCACCAGCTTAGTTTCTATGCCGATAAAATGTGTATGAGCGAACGATACCTTGGAACTTTGGTGCGTCAGCAGAGTGGGAAAACAGCCAAGGAGTGGATTGACAGAGCCATTATTACCACGGCTAAGGTCATGCTGCGGCATGGCAACAATACAATAGCGGAAATTACAGAGGCTTTACATTTCACCAATGTAAGCTTCTTCTGCAAGTACTTTAAGCGGTTGGCGGGCATGACGCCAGGAGAGTATCGGAGCGAATGAAAGACAGCTGGTTAGAGAAGCTGTAAAGGTAAGATACTATGTAAGTTGGGGAAATAAACAAAATCGTTGACGTGACGGGAACGGACCCCGCCTCCACATCCCACATACGGATTTGTTAGGAAAGCACTGCATTTCAAAGGTGGGAGCAGCCCCCCTACGTTCCAAACCGTCAACGTTATTATTGGCAAATAATGTGCTGTCTTTAATTGACTATACTTTTCCAGCTGCGGCACGCTTCTTTAGTGTACAAAAAAAGCAGTGGAACTCCGCGTGCAAGCGCATCCCTGTTCCACTGCTTTTTTTGCCTTTCGACATTGCAAATTAAAGCTTTTCCCAAGTAAAAAGCAAGAAATCTGCTAAAAAGTTTTTTGTTGGTCGGCTGAGAGGGGAAAAAAGCCATGGTGTGGATTGGCAGAGCCATTATTACAATGGCTAAGGTCATGCGGGGCATGGCAACAATACCATGGCGGGAATTACTCAAGTACTACATTTCATCAAGGTAGTCATCTTTTACAAGTACGTAATCGGTTGGGCAGAGTGATGACAGGAAGAAATGGAACGAATGAAATACAGCTGGTCTTGAGGCTATGAATGTAAAATGCTACCTTAGTTTTCCGTCCTCGTAGTTTCTTACGGTTTACGTTTGTTTACTCACTCCCCACCAAACACCCC
>CAVEKX010000017.1:526-39979 GCA_963616565.1 Clostridium sp. CAG:343 | reverse complement strand
AGTTTGTTTTTATCGTTACACTTGGATAAAGCGACTAACCATTCATATCTTCTTCTTCCGGTGTCTATTGAGTCATGTTCAAGAACCTTGGTGCCGTTGGGGGTGCAACAACGGCGGAAGAGAATGCCGATGGGAAGAAAAAACTCAGTCAGGCACTCAGAAGGTCGTCCCGACCTTTAACCATCGGGCATAAATAGTTAACTATCAATGGTGTAATGTGTTGTGATTCAGAATATAAAGATAGTGATTTTTATTTAGGGAGGCAAGGGGAGTGGGGTAGTAGTTGCTTGTGATTTTTAATAATGTGGGCTTTGCTGTATAATATCCGCATTGGCGAGCCGATGGTGGCTGAGGGGGTGGCAGAGGGGAGGGCGCATGGGGGTAATTGGTGGAAATGAGCTAATTTAGCGGATAGAAAAGAAAGGATAGAGAATATGAGACAGTATGTTAGCACGTCGTCAGACCTATTGGGAGAGGACGAGATTCCCGACTATAGCCAGCTTGAGAGCCCGGGTGGCGCGAGGAGGCTGAGGGTGCTGTCTTTATTCTCGGGGTGCGGAGGCATGGACTTGGGTCTTGAGGGCGGCTTTATCGCCCCGAGGCGGTCGTTTGCTGAAGGCTCGCCGTCGGTGGCCAGTGTGCTGAATGACGACTGGGTATTGGTGAGGCGGACTCGGATGGAGACGGTATTCGCGAACGACATATTGCCCGAGGCGCGTGTGGCGTGGACGGCATATATGAGCAGGTTTGGTCGTGACGGGAGCGCATACTCGCAAGAGAGCGTCGTGGACCTTGTGAAGCGCGAGGCTGCTGGCGAGAGGGTGTTTCCGGAGAATGTAGATATTGTGACGGGTGGATTTCCATGTCAGGATTTCAGCGTGGCTGGGAAACGCATGGGTTTCAATTCGGGTAAGAGTCACAACGGCAAATTGCGTACGGACGAAGAACCGAGTGAGGAGACGCGCGGCAAGTTGTATTTTTGGATGAAGCAGGTGATAGACGCTACACGTCCTAAGGTGTTCGTGGCGGAGAACGTGAAGGGACTTGTGAGCCTTGGTGACGCTAAGGAGATAATCCAGCACGACTTCGCGAGTGCGGGTGGTGGCGGCTACGTCGTCATGACACCACGGGTGCTTCATGCTGCCGACTATGGCGTTCCGGAGAACCGTGAGCGCGTGATATTCATAGGGTTGCGACGTGACGCATTGCGGCCGGAGATATTGGAGGCGTTTGAGCGAGGCGAGGTTGGCGAGTATGACCCATACCCGAAGGCGACGCACGCATATACGACAGAAGAAGAGGGACTTTTGGCACCCGTGACGACGGACGACGTGTTGCACGGGTTGAGGGAGCCAGGGGAGAGCGTCGACGCCGCACAGAACGTGTACTCGAAGGCCAAGTATCTTGCCAAGGGACAGGGGCAGACGGAGATACACAAGCAAGGCATAGGACCGACGATAAGGTCGGAGCATCATGGGAACATAGAGTTCCGCAGATTGTCAGCAGAGCATGGGGGACGTCATGAAGACGAGTTGGCTAATGGATTGAAAGAGCGCAGATTGACGCCTCGCGAGTGCGCGCTTATCCAGACATTCCCACCTGACTATCCGTTCGTATTGCCGGAGCGTCGCCTTAGCTCGTCGGGCGCGTATAAGGTGATTGGCAACGCCGTGCCGCCCGTGCTGGCGTTTAAGATAGCAGATCGTATAGAGGAGCTGTGGGGTAAGATATTCAAGGAATAGCAAGAAAAGAGACATCATATGACAAAACAGGCGCGGCACCCGAAGTTGGGAGCCGCGCCTGCTTTTGTATGTCGCAATGAGACTTTGCTACTTGAAATTGGGGAGATCGTCGCGCCAAAGGACGAGGTCGGAATTTACGGCATCTTGCCACCAATCGACATTGGCCCATTCATGCCAATAGAGCGACTGGGCGTTGTATTGATACCAAGGCATGAACCATGCCCAACGGGCACCTGCCACCCATTGCCCGGTGACGGAGGCCACATCGCCGCACTCGCTGAGAGCCAAGGTCTTGGATGGGAACGTCTTGCGGATGGCATCGTACTCGGCGAGGCACTGGGATGCGTCTTTATGATATGAGTCGCGACCGATGATGTCGACATACTCGTCGCCTGGGTACCATGTGGAGTCGCAGGCGAGCGAGTCGCCGTGGATGCCAGTCTCGGTGCTCCATATCCAAATGAGGTTATTGAGCCCCTTGGAGCGGAAATAGTCGTGCATGAAACGCCACAGGGCGACGTAGCTCTCGGCGCCGCTGTTGCCCCACCAAAACCATGGCTCGCCACCGATGACGGTGTTGCCTGCCGCCTCGTGGAGAGGTCGCCAGAGGACGGGAATGTTGGCGTCGCGGAATTGGGCGAGGCGGTTGGCTATGAGATCGAGGTCTCGGAGCATGATGGCGTTCTCCCAAGTGCTGTCAGACAGCATATTGGAGACTCGGAACTGCGTATCGGGTCGGAAGGTGCGCTCGGAGGAGGTTGGAGACTTGGGGACGAACCAGTGCCAGCATACGGAGACGAGGCCACCGGCATCCCACCAAGATTGTGGGACGGAAAAATCGTCGTAGGGGCGGTAGGCATTGGCGGCTGTGTCGAGGTCGGTGTAGATGTCGATATAGTCGAGACCTATGATGGCTGGATGTTTGCCGAAAGTGGAGTCGATGAGGTCGGCCTCGGCGGTGTTCCATGATACATTGGCCATGGTTGAGGAGAGGGTCTTCTGTCCATAGATGCTGTCGAGGAAAGCCATGACGCGCTCAGCCTCGGGGGAGAACTTGGGGAGGTCGGCAGGGTTGGACGCGGGGTTGGCGCACGAGCAAAGAGCCAAGGCGACCATGGGGAGAAGTCTTAGAAAATTCATATACGTTATAGAAGTTAGAGGTTCAGAAAAGTCATAGGGTGACGAGGCGTCGCAGCTCCTCGGCCATGGCGGAGGTGGCTGTGCGTCGGAAACGTTTTGTCGTTCCGAGCGACATGACGGGTTGCAGACCGATGGTGGCGTCGCAGATGAAACATTCGACTGCATCGGTTATGATGGGTTGCGAGAAGCCTTCGACCTCCTCGTATTTGAAGTTGAAATGCCCGAAGAGGTCTTTGTCTTGCACGAATTGGCAGAGGGCGTCGTGGCGTGTGCCACGGTTGGAGCCAATGACGCGTCCGCCAGGGAGGAAGAAGAAGATGTTGCCGAGAGTTGTGCGTGCGAGGTTGCCGTTGGGGAGAGTGAGGCAAGCGCCGTCGCATTGCTGTGACTTGGCGCGGTTGGAGGCGAGAGTCTCGACTGCGGTGTCGGCCCAGGCTCCTGCTGTCTCGTTGACGACGGAGAGCCTCGACGGAGGCATGAGGTTCAGCGGGAGGTCGGCAGAGATGTCGAAGATGGACTTGGGAAGTCGGCTTTGGAAGATGGCGTGGCGTAGTTGTCGTCCGTAGGGCATATCTTCAAGCCAGATGACGATATGCGCGAGGGAGTGGGCGGGATAGCGGTTTCGCGTCGCCAGGAGCCAAATCTCGCGTCGGAGGCTTTCGGATGTGGTGAACTCAATCTCGCTGGCACCTAAGCGTGGCAGTTGGGCGATGATGAGTTTCCAGTGCCAAGGCCAGAGTGTTATGTAAGGCTCGCCGGCTCGCAAGGCGACGACTTGGCGCACGGAGAGACCGGAGGCTGTTGACGAGCGGATGCCCCAAAGCGAGTCTGTGACGGGCAGATAGTTGCCGTCGCAGATATATTTCTTGCACCATGAGTCGGAAGGCATATCGACCATGGAGAGAAGATCCGTCGCCATTGGGGTGAAAGAGTTTACAGGGAAAGGGGGAGAAGCGTCAAAAAGATTTTTCGCGCGTCTCCCCCTCGTTAATTGTTATGTCTTGTCTCTTGTTCCTATTGTTGGATGTCGGCGAGAGAGGAGATGCCAGAAGCCGCTACGGAGCGGTCGGTCTTGCGGATGAGGCCTTGGAGCACCTTGCCAGGTCCGACCTCGACGAACTCTTGCGCGCCTGCGGCGATCATGTTCTGGAGGGTTTGAGTCCAACGGACGGAGGAGGTGAGTTGCGCTACGAGGTTCTTCTTGATTGTTGCGGGATCGGTCTCGGCGCTTGCCGTGACGTTCTGGTAGACAGGGCAAACGGGAGCCGTGAAGTTGGTCTCCTCGATGGCTTTAGCGAGTTCGGCGCGCGCGGGCTCCATGAAAGGAGAGTGGAATGCGCCGCTGACAGAGAGCTTTATGGCGCGCTTGGCACCTTTCTCGGTGAGAGCCTCGCATGCTTTGTCGATGCCCTCGACGGAGCCAGAGATGACGAGCTGGCCTGGGCAGTTGTAGTTGGCAGGAACGACGCCGTCGATGGAAGCGCAGACGCTCTCGACGGTAGCGTCATCGAGACCTACGATGGCGGCCATGGTTGAAGGGGCGGCTTCGCAGGCTTTCTGCATGGCCATGGCGCGTTGGGAGACGAGTTTGAGACCGTCGGCGAAAGACATTGCGCCAGCGGCAACGAGAGCAGAGAACTCGCCGAGGGAGTGGCCTGCAACCATGTCGGGTTTGAAGGCATCGCCGAGAACCTTGGCGAGGATGACGGAGTGGAGGAAGATGGCCGGTTGTGTGACCTTGGTTTGGCGGAGTTGCTCGTCGGTGCCGGCGAACATGATATCAGTGATCTTGAAGCCGAGGATGGCATCGGCCTGGTCGAAGAGGGCCTTAGCTTCGGCGTTGTTTTCATAGAGGTCCTTGCCCATGCCGACGAATTGTGAGCCTTGGCCAGGGAAAACGTATGCTTTCATTATAAAGTATAAGTTGAGATGTTTCTGGTGCAAAGTTAGTTATCCTTTCCACATCAGCTAATAAAATATCTTGTGGAGGGGGGAGGTGGGTTATTCGGGCTCCGCATAGTCGAGGTCGTCTATGATGTCGATAAGCTTTTTGCCTTCAATCTCGAACGTTTCTATGAAAACATTGGCATTCTCGAAACGTTGGTAACAAATGGTGAAATTACTATCGCACAGGGTGACGAAATCGGGTTCTGATAGGCAATAGTAGCCTTTGTCATATCTAATGTCATAGACGTTCTACACTTGCCTGTTACCACTTTTCAAGGTGGTAAGTTACCACCTTATTTCTTCCTATGCAATATCAGTTACTTGCCGAGCATGAATGTAGGTATGCCAATTCGTTGCTCTTAGTGTGTGATACGCAAAAGGGAAAGTTGTTTAGAGTTCTATTGGTTGTGCACCATACCACCTTACCTTTGACGCCATCGGTTGTTGCGTTTTTTGTTGCGACGGGAGGAGGGCTGGTTGGGGGAGGAGGAGTTGTTTTTGTTGTTTTGACGTTTGGGTTTAGGGGAGAAATCTTGGTCTTCGTCCTCGTCGTCATTGTAGGCGGGTCGGGAGGGATGTCGGTCGGGACGGGTCTGGTCTTGGTCTTTCTGGGCAGCCTTGCCGAGACGGACGCGGGCTTTGAGTTGCCCGTCGTGCGTGGCCTTGACATCGAGGCGGAACATCTGTTCCCAGAGCATGGTAAACTCGTCGACGAAACGGTGGACGATGGTGAAGTTGGTCGTGAGGAGGAGGTTCTCCTGGTTATGGAGCTTGGCGGTATAGGTCCAATTGTAGCTGCCAGTGAAGGCGATACGGTTGTCGATGATGCCGAACTTATTGTGCATATGGTATCGGGAGTTGTCGACCTTGACGTCGATGCCGCACCGGGCGAGCTCCTTGACTTGCGAGCCAGCGTCGCGCATCTTGTTATTGTCTGTAATGATGCGGATCTTGACCCCTCTCTCGTGGAGGGCTTTGAGGCAGCCGGATAGGACATCGTCGGAGATGGTGAATACGCACAGGTCGATGCTCGACTTGGCTTGTGAGAGGTAGAAGGCGAGATTCTCGGGGATGTCTTGTCCCGGGCTGAAGAGAACCTCGTGGAGGCGGAACGAGTATTTCTCAATCTGGTCGAAAGTGGATTCGAGCCATCTGATGGCGCGTAGACCGTCGCCACCGACGCCGAGGCGTTTGGCTTCGGTGAACAGACGGCTTTTGAGTTCGCCACGTTGGGCGCGGTCGAGGGCGTTGAGTTTCTCGACGATGCCGAGGGGGAGCTCGGCGTGGCGTTCGAGGTGGAAAATGTCTGTGAAGTACTCGATAATGTCTTCCATAGGATGTCTTTCCTTTCTTGAAAAGCTGTCAGGAGGCAAGCCCTTTTGCTGCAATTAAGTGGTTTGTGGTGGGGATGTTACGCTGATTGAGAAGTTCTTGGGAGTTCTATTATCTGCATATTGCGGATGTCGGAGCCGTCGATGGAGAAGCGGAGGGCAGTTCTGACGGTTTGAATGCCGTAGAGGCCGCAGGCTCCGGGGTTGAGGTGTAGGCATTGGTATTTCTTGTCATATATGACGCGGAGGATGTGGCTGTGGCCAGCGACGACGACTTGCGGGTGTGAGGATTTGATACGTGCGAGGACTTTTGAGGCGTAGTGACCAGGGAATCCTCCGATGTGCGTCATGAGGATGTTGACGTTCTCGACGGAGAATTGGAGGATGCCTTGTCGGGCGTCTTCGGCACTTGCATCGGGCGTGCCATCGGCATTGAAGACGAAGCGTGGGCGCGGGTCGACGGCTATCTGAATGTCGTGGCTATCGGCATTGCCCCACACGGCTCTGGTTGGTTTGAAGGCTTGGAGACGAGCGAGGACGTCGAGAGAGCCAATGTCGCCAGCGTGCCATACCTCATCGACATCGGCGAGGAGGTCGAAAAGTCGCGGGTCGAGAAAACCGTGGGTATCGGAAATGAGGCCGATGCGTGTCATTGGTTCGGGTGTGGATTTTTATTAAAGATAGTGATTTTGCGTGAAAGGAGCAAGAGGGAGGGTGGTGTTGGAAGGGCGGAAAAGAAAGCGACAGGAGAGCTTGGGGCTCGCCTGCCGCTTGTATGATGGTTGTCCCGTCGGGACGTAAAAGACTCTATTTGAGTTTTTGGCCGTCGGAGAAGGCTTGACCGACCTTGTGACCTAACTGGATGTAGGACTGGTGGATGCCGTCGTAGGTGATGAGGTTCATCTTTTGGATGTCGGGCTTGCCGTCTTCGGCGATGAAGTTCTCGTCGCAAAGGATGTTGACGATCTTGCCAATGAGGCAGTAGCCGTGGTCGGACTCATCGATTTTCTTGACAACTTGGCACTCGAAAGTGAGGGGGAAGTTGGTGAATACGGGGGCGTTGACGTTTGGGGCTTTGATGACATCCCAACCTGTCTTTTTGATTTTGTCGGGGTCGTTTTTGCCGCTGACGATGCCGACGAAATCGGCCGCGATGAGGGTGTCGGTCGTCGCGAGGGCGACAGTGAACTCAGGAATGGCTTCGAGATTCTCGGTCGTGGCGTGCTTGCCGAGAGAGATGATGATCTCGTTGGCATCCCACGTGCCGCCCCAAGCGGCGTTCATGGCGTTAGGCTTGCCGTCTTTGTCGAAAGTTCCGATGATGAGGACGGGCTGCGGGGCGAGCCATGGTTTTGGAGAGAATGATTTCATTGATATGTAGTGTTTTTAGAATTTGGCTCGAATGTATTGTGGGAGTTTCCAGAGGACTTTCTCGATTTTCGAGAGACGCGGGCTGAGACCGTGGGAGTTGTATATGCACTCATCTTCGCGCCACATCTGCCTGCGTTTCTCACTGTTTGTGCTGAGACCGCCCATTCGCATCTTGATGATGTTCTCTTGCAGGTAGACGACGTTGAGGTCTCCAGGGAGGAGGAGTCGGAGGAGGAAATCGGAGTCGGCAGCTATCTTATAGGTCTCGTTGTAGAAACCTTTGCGCCCGAGGATGTCTCGTTTGATGTAGCAAGTTGGGTGGAGAGGCAGCCAGCCATGTTTCACTTTCCAGAGTCGATATGCGCCACCGATCCATTTTCTGACGACGGTGGTATTGTCGTCGGGATTGACGAAGATGCCATCGCCATAGAGGAAGTCGGCACCAGTATTGTTGAAGCACTCGACGACATGAGAGATGACGGATGGGGAGAAGAGCCAATCGTCGGAGTGAACGAGACCGATGATGTCGCCCGTGGCAGTTCGCAGACCTTTGTTGATGGCCTCGTACATGCCTTTGTCGGGTTCGGATATAAAGGTGGTGATCTTGTCTTTGTATTGGTTGACGACCTCTAAGGTGCCGTCAGAAGAAGCTCCATCAACAACGATATACTCGATGTCGGGGTAGTCCTGCCCCATGACGCTCTCTATGCAGCCCTTAATGGTGGACGCACGGTTGTAGCATGTTGTTATGAGCGATACTTTCATAAAGAGATCTGAGGCTGATAAGGTAATTTCTGTGGTATGTCAAAATTAGCAAATATCAGCGACTTTTTTGTTAGACACTGACTGATACGGCAATTTTGGTGATAAGGTTATTGTGGGCGGGAAGTTTATAAAGATTCCAGTTCAGTCATTTTTAGAGACATGGCATTGGCTGCGGTCCAAGCCGTAGTCCAAGCGGCTTGGAAGTTAAAACCGCCCGTCACGCCATCGATGTCGAGGACTTCGCCAGCGAAGAAAAGGTTGGGGCGGGTTTTGCTCTCAAGAGATTTGGAGTTGACGGCAGCGAGGGCGACGCCGCCGGCGGTGACGAACTCATCTTTGAAAGGCGCGCGGCCTGCTATGGCGTAGGGGTCGGTTGTGAGCGTAGCGACGAGCTTGTTGAACTCTTTTTTGCCCAAATCCGCCCAACGTCGGCTGTCGGCATCGGGAAGCGAGCGGGATGCGAGATATTGCCAGAGGCGCGAGGAGAGTGCTTCGGGGTGGGCGTTGGTGATGAACTTCTGCGCATTGCGCTTGGCGAGAGTGGAGAGTTGCGCACGGGCATCGTCTTCGGACATGGACATCCAGTTGACGAGGAGTGTGGCGCGGTAGGATGTGTCGGCGAGATGGCGTGCGGCGTAGCTGCTGAGGCGAAGCGTGGCGGGACCGCTCACGCCCCAGTGGGTTATGAGGAGAGGTCCGTTGGCTTTAAAGGGAGTGCCTGCTAAGGAGAGAGTGGCATTGTCGGCGACAGTGCCCATGAGGGCGTTGAGATTGGCGTCCTTTATGGAGAAAGTGAAGAGGGAGGGGACGGGAGGGACAATCTGATCGTCGGGGAGGTTGAGCCAATCGTACATATCGCGTTTGGGCGCACCACCTGTGCAGACCGCCACGACGTCGCCGCGGGAGAGGAGATCGTCGAGGTCGATATCCTTTTGGTTAGTGATGACCTCGACACCGAGACGACGGGCTTGGAGCGAGAGGCAGTCGATAATGGACCCGGAGTTTTGCGAAGCCGGGAAGACGCAATTGTCGGGCATGATGGCGAGTTTGACACCATGGGACTCGAACCATTGGAAGGCGTCGGCAGGGCTGAAATTGTGGAACAGCTTGCGGAGGAGACGGTGACCGCGCGGGTAGACGTTGGCGAGATCGGCGACGCCCTCGAAAGTATTGGTGCAGTTGCATCGACCGCCGCCCGAGACGCGAACCTTGGCGAGCGTATGCTGAGTGCGCTCGAGGATGACGACACGGGCGGAAGGATGGAGAGCCTTGAGGCGAATGGCGAGGAAGAAGCCAGCCGCGCCGGCTCCGATTATTGTGGCTTGAAGCATTGAAGATTGTGGCGTGGCGTTACCACTCGATGGGTTGACGACCAGTGGAGGCAAGATATTCGTTGGCTCGGAGGAAGTGACCGCACCCGAAGAAACCGCGGTAGGCGGAAAGGGGGGAGGGGTGAGGCGCGGTCAGCACGAGATGTCGGGAATGGTCGATGAGAGACGATTTGCGGATGGCGTAGGAGCCCCAGAGCATGAAGACGACGCCATTGAGGGAGTTAGAGATGCGCGAGATGACATTGTCGGTGAAAGTCTCCCAGCCGTGGCCTTGGTGTGAGGCGGCCTGGTGTGCGCGAACCGTTAGCGTGGCGTTGAGGAGTAGGACCCCTTGGCGCGCCCATCGGGTTAGGTCACCGTCGGGAGGTGTCGGGCGGCCTGTCTCTTGGGCTATCTCCTTGTAGATGTTGACGAGGGAGGGGGGGATGGCGATGCCTTGTGGGACGGAGAACGAGAGCCCCATGGCCTGACCATCGTTATGGTAGGGATCTTGCCCGAGGATGACGACTTTGACATCTTGCGGTTGGCAATTGTCGAAAGCGTTGAAAATCAGCTTGGCTGGGGGGAATATTTGTCGGGTCTGATATTCGAGGCGGACGAAATCTGTAAGCTGCTTGAAGTAGGGCGCGTCAAATTCGGGTTGCAGAAGCTTTTGCCACTCGGGCGAAATATTTACGTTCATGGCAAAGGTGATGTCGTTGTAGAGTCGGTTGTTGTGACGAGCGAGTCGGGTGTGGCGACGGCTGTGGAGTCGGAGGTGGAAGATTGGCGCATCTGTTCACGTCGGGCGCGTTCGGCTTCGAGTTTCTCCTCCTCGGTAGCCTCGTCGAGACTTATTTGCACGGCGAAGTTGGTGTTGGTGTCGTTGCCAACGAGGTCGCTAATGGGTTTGGGGACGGGGAGCCCCGAGAGGAGGTAGGAATTGCGCAAGACGGTCATTCGCATCATGAGCGAGATGGTGTCGTTCTTGGCGAGCTTCTCGGGCGTCACTTGTTTTTTGAGCTTGGCAGTAGTGATGTCGACATCGAAATCCTCGGGCGTGCCTGTGATATTGACGCCGGCCTTGAAGGGCAGAGGGCTTTTGAGGATGGAGACATGGTAATTCATGTTCATATCGAGATCTTGTGTGCCACCGACGGCCATACGGTAACGGTCGATATTGATGACCGTCGGGAGAACTTGCACGCGCCCCGAATCGAGGAGGACGTTGAGAGTTAGCGTGTCGATGACATTGCGCTCCTTGTTCTTGAACATGAGCTTCTTGCCAATCTTCTTGAAACTCTCGGAGTCCATGAGGGTCAGTTTTTGTCCGCTGAGGTGGATGGCGGCGCGAGCCGTTGACGGGACGACATTCATGAGGCTGTCGAGCTCGACCTCGGCAGCCATGGCGCACATAAGTTTTCCGCGCATGGGTTTGATGGCGGGGACGAGAGTATCGAGGTGTAGGGCAGAGGCGAGCGTGGCGATGTCGGCATCTTCCCAACGCGAGAAGATGTTGGCGCGCGCCTTGCGGGCGAAAGGCCAAGCCTTGTAGGCGAGAGTCGTTATGACCTTGGCGTCATTGATATTGAAAGTGAGGTTGGTCATGTGGGCTGCGCCGCCTTGGGTCCTGACACCGCCGCGGATGTTGGTGAGCGTCAGTTGATCCCAGATGAGAGCCTTGGCTCGTGTCTGGACATTGAGGGAGACGTGCCTCGGGACGAGAATCATGGACTGGGGGATGTCGGGCCCCATGATGTTGAGAGTATCTTGGTTGACGGAGACAGTCGTCGTGTCGATGGCGATGGAGCTTGTGTTGGCGATGGTGGTAGAGTCCACGACTATGGCAGCGAGAATCTCGTTGCAGTCGATGGTGTCGGCATCGGTGGAGAGGCTCACGGTCAGCGGCTTACGGTTGCGGATCGAGCTGAAAAGATGGTTGACGTGACCAGAGGCCTTGAACGAGGAGCGGCCAGCCTGGACATTGCAGTTGATGAGGGCGACGGAGTCGTTGTCGAGAGTGAGGCGCAGGTTGGACGTCTTGACGGGAATGTTGAAATAAGGGGAACGGACACCGAGGTGTGCATATTCGGCGAGAGCCTTGGTGCGCCAGGTGGTATCATTTACGACGACTTGGTCGGCAGAGAGGTGTAGCCCATTGAGGAAAGCGCGGTTGCCGATGATGCCAGCGAAGATGGTGTCGATTTTGAGGTCGTGGCCTGCCATGGGGAGGGTGGGGTCGGAAGGTTGCGGGTCGATATGGTCGACGGCGTGGATATTCTTGGCGAAGACGACGATGCTATCGGCTTTGAAGAAGGCACGGGAGACCTTGATGTCGCCAGCAAGAGGCGCGACATGGGTCGTATCCTTGCGGAAGGCGGAGGACAGTATTGCCTTGCCGTCGCGGACATCGAGATCCATGGCGCCGGCTTTGACCTTCAGGCTTGAGAGGGAGCTGCTGACCTTGATGACTTGGTCGGTCTCCATTTTGAGATTGGCGTTGACATCGATGTCGAGACCTGTGGAGTCATTGGTTATGCAGAGATTATCGACATTGACCTTGCCGTTGAGCCTTGCCGCACCGAAATTCTTGCGGTAGACATCGGCGAGAGAGACGCGCGCTTGGAAATTGGCATCGACAATACCGCTCATCTTGGTATCGTCGAAGGGGATGACGCGTTGGAGATTGTCGAGGTCGACATGGGCATTGAGTTGGCACTCGAGGAGAGCTTGGGCGAGAAGACGGGTGACACGGATGACGGCAGTCACTTCGCTCTCGCCACCTTTGAAGTGGAAGATGTCGAGGCTAACGTATGAGGAGTCTGGGACGCTCTTGTCTATGAGGAGATTGAAATCGGCCGTAAGGTCTTCTATCTCATCGGGTTGCCCGACATATTGCGCTCTGACCTTGTCGATATACGCCTTGCCGCTTATGACGGGCAGCTCGGTGGCTGAGGCGCGACCACGGGCGTAGCCTTTGAGGTCTACGGCGCCTTGCTTGATGACGATGTCGGAGCTGACGAGGCTCTTGGGGATAGCCTCGAAGAGCTTGTCGGCGCTTGGGGAGTCGACAGCGTAGCGGACATCGACGTCGGCACCTGTGGAGTCGGGACGGAGCCAGCCGTCGAGATTGAGATTGACATTCTTGAGGTGTAGGGAGAGGTTGCTCAGGTCGAAGCGTGCGGAATCGGGATCGTAGGCGAGGGAGCCGACGATGCGTAGGGGCTTATGCTGGAGGAAACGTGTTGCCTTATGGCCAGCTGAGAGGCTTCGGGTATCGAAATCGATCTTGGCGTTGAACTTGTCGAGTGCGAGGTTGCCGCCCACCTTTAGAGAGAGGCTGTCGGCGAAGAGGCCCACCTCATCGGGTCGGTTGAAATAGGCGATGCGGGCATTATTTATGACGATGTTGCCGACGGAGAGACGGAGAGAGGAGGAAGATGAATCTTGCGGCTCGTCGGGAGGCGTAGGGCGGACGATGTCCCACCCTTGGCGGCCTGCGGAGTCGGTTATGAGCGCGACACGCGGGCGTTCGAGGGCAACGAGACCGAGGCGGAGCTCGTTGCTATCGTTGAGGAGGTAGCGGACGATATCGACACCGACGATGACGCGGTCGATTTGTGCGAGGGTGTCGCGTCTCATCCTGAGGCTGTCGGGGACGGGGGTTATGCTGTCGGAGAGAAGCGCGGGAGCGTGGTGGAAAGAGTTGGTCACGACGACGCACGAGTCGAGAGCCACGCCGATGTAGGGGAAAGAGCGGAAGAACGTGCCTTCGGCGTGCCCGATATGGACATCGGCATCGAGGTACTCATGGGCGTAGTCTTTGATGATTGGCATCAGACGTCCGTTGGTGAGGACGAGATTGACCACGGCTACGATGGCGATGATGAGGAACGCCAGGATGGAGACTATGGAGATGACTATATTGCGGAGGACGCGTGCAGTCTTGGGTTTCATTTTGTTGAGGTGTTGTAGATCTTGAGGAGCCAGTTGACGATTTTATTCTTTACGATGGATGAAGATTCGCTGTTGTGGTTCGTGATGACGCAGAAGGCGACCTCCTCGCCATCGGCGAGCGTCATGTATCCAGCGAAGGCGATTACGCCCGTCATGGAGCCGCTCTTGGCGCGGACACGTCCTGCGAGAGGTGTCTGTCTGCCCATGTTTGCCCACGTGCCTTCAATGCCCATGCGCGGCAGTGACTGTTGGAATTGGTTCCAGACGGAGGAGCTTCTCATGTCTTGGAGCATGGCGACGACATCGGTCGCGGTGACATCATTTTGTGGGGCGAGACCTGAGCCGTCGCGGAGATTGGGGTGAATGTTCAATTGCTTTTCCCAAAAGGAGACTACGGCATTGGCGGCATCGTCCCAAGAGGCGCGCGTCGTTGTGTTGTTGGTGCTGAGGTAGAGAGCGAGGGCGTCGGCGAAGAGGTTGACGCTGTGGATGTTGGTCTGTCGGGCTATCTCGGTGATGGTTGGGGAGAAGGAGGTGAAGATGGTGGAGTCGGGCGGAGGGCAGGCATCCTTATTGACCTTGGCTACGTGGACACCCCTCTTGGCGAGTTGGAGGGCGAGATGGTTGGCGTAGTTGAGCTCGGGCGTGGGAGCCGCGACCTTGACACGGAAAGCCTTTCGGTTTTGTGGGATTTGACCGGCGGCGAGCCAGTATGTCGTGTCGAGGAGATAGACGAGGCAGTGGTCGGCGTAGCCGTTGTATGTGGTGACGGCAGTGCGAGGCAAACGCCCGCAGATATTTGGCACGACGGAGTCGAGGCGGCAGGGCTGACCGACACCTTTGGGGGCGTTGAAATAGAGGCTCAGCTCATTATCGCGATCCATGACGACGGAGGGCGTGGCACCGAAGAAAGAGCCCATGTCTTCCCACAGGCGGCATCCGTTGTATTCGGACTCGGGCGTTAGGGATGTGTCGATGGACAAAAGGTCGAGGGAGTCGACACCGATGGAAAGGAGATCTTTGGCGAGATTGGCTGCAATATTGTCGATGGAGTTGCGCTTGAAATATTGCGAGCCGACGGTGGGGTCGAAAGCCCCATGGACAAAGAGAGACCGCCTGTCTTGTGAGATGCCGAACTTGGTGGCGATGCGCGCATCGGGACCGAGGATGCGGAGCGCGGCGGCTGTGGTGAACGTCTTGGTGACGGAGGCAGGGACGAGACGACGGTCGGCATCGTATTGGGCGATGCCCTTGCCGTCGCTAAGACGGACGGCAAGGGCAGAGACGGAGGCTCCTGGAGCGAGACCGAGGGAAAGAGTGTTGTCGCCTTGGGCTATGGAGAGAGAGGGGAAAAGGGCAAGAAGAGCGAGGAGGGAGGGGAGAAAGAGAGCTTTGCGGAGTGTCATTGCATTTGGGCGTCGAGTTGCTCTTTTTGTTTTTGCCGTTCCATGAGGTAGGCGAACATGGAGGAGGCACGGTTTTTCTCGTCTTCGAGCTTTTGTGCTTTCTTGGCATCGAGAGCCTCGATGGTGTCGAGGGCTCTGGAGCACCATATGGCCGCTAGAGTGGGATCGTCGGTGCGCTCGTAGGCGAGAGCGATGTTGAGCATAGCACGAACCCTGTCGGCGGTATGGCGTGCGTTGGAAGCGGCTCTGTTCCAGAGGTTTATGGCTTCGTCCCAATTGTCTTTATTGATCCAAGAGTAGGCAGCGAGGAGATCGGGGTCGGCCGTGACGTAGACGGAACGGTAGACGGTCTGCCAGACGGGGATGAAGGCATCGGCGTTTTTCTGACCGATAGTGTTGCCTTGAGTGAGGTATCGTCGGCTGATGGAGGGCAGTTGGTCGGCTACGGCTTGTGGGGTATAGTCGCAGGCGGAGAAGATGACCGTATCGTTTCTCTCGTCGAGGGGGTAGACACTTGACGGTGACGTGATAAGCTCGATGCGGGAAGAGGTGGCGGAGACTATCGTGCCGCAGAGCATAGCTCCTCCTTCGTCGTCTTGACCGACATAGGAGTGGATAGAGGAGACAGATCTGAGCTCGGCGAGAGAGAGGATGATGGTGTGGGACGTACCGTCGAGGATGTTAGAGATGTCGGAGACGGAGAGTCCACGTTTGTCTTTTTGCGGGAGCCAGAGTCGGGCCTTGAGGAATTTACTCTTGTTGAAAGAGTTCATCATGGCTTGGCAGGACTGCTGGCTGAGCAGCTCGGCTCGGCCATTGATTGCAGCAGCCTGGTCTTCGGGCGGGACAGTGGAGTCGATGACGGTGGGGTAGAGAGAACCGTCGGCGATGAAGACAGTGTCGGCCCACGCGGGGAGGGTGTATGTGGCGGGTCGGAGGACGTCGAACGAGACGGCCTTATAGGATACGGAGGCGCAACTGGTCAGGGCACTGACGCAGATCAGAGCGAAGAGTTGTGGCAGGAGCCGTGAATGGAATTTTTGCATGATGGAAACGGTTTGTGCCCGAGAGGCAGGCTGCCGCCCTTAGCAGCATGGGGTTTAGAGCCTGACGACGAGCTTTTTTACCATGGCCTCTTTCCAGTCTCGGAAGTCGCCAGCGATGATGTGCTGTCGAGCTTGGGTGACGAGATTGAGGTAGAAGGCGATATTGTGCTCAGACGCGATGAGCGCACCGAGCATCTCGCCCGCGACGAAGAGGTGACGGACGTAGGCGCGGGTGTAAGAAGAGTCTACAAAAGACGTGCCATTGGGGTCGAGAGGGGAGAAATCCATCTTCCATTTTTCATTGCGGAGGTTGATGATGCCTTCGCTTGTGAAAATCATGCCGTTTCTGCCATTGCGAGTGGGCATGACGCAGTCGAACATATCGACGCCGAGGGCGATATTCTCGAGAATGTTGACAGGCGTTCCGACGCCCATGAGGTATCGCGGTTTGTCTTTAGGGAGGATGGAGTTGACGAGCTCGACCATCTCGTACATTTTCTCGGTTGGCTCACCTACGGCGAGGCCGCCGATGGCGTTGCCCTCGCGGTTGAGGGCGGCTACCTCGTTGGCGGCGCGGGTGCGGAGTTCGCGGTGGGCGGCGCCTTGGACGATGGGGAAGAAAGTCTGGCTATGGCCGTAGAGTGGCTCGGTCTCGTCGAAATGGCGGACACCCCGGCGGAGCCACGCCATGGTCATGTCGAGTGACTTCTTGGCGTAGTTGAAATCGGCCTCGCCCGGGGGGCACTCGTCGAGCGCCATCATGATGTCGGAGCCGATGATTCGTTGTGTGTCGACGACATTTTCTGGTGTGAAGAGATGTTTTGAGCCGTCGATATGCGAGCGGAAAGTGACGCCCTCCTCGGAGAACTTGCGGTTTTGGCTGAGTGAGAAGACTTGGAAGCCGCCGCTATCGGTGAGGATGGGCTTGTTCCAGCCGTTGAACTTGTGGAGACCGCCGGCGGCTTTGAGAACCTCGCGGCCGGGTCGGAGGTAGAGGTGGTATGTGTTGCCGAGAATGATTTGCGCCTTGGCGTCGTCGGCGACATCGCGGAAGTGGAGACCTTTGACGGAGCCGACGGTTCCGACGGGCATGAAGATGGGCGTGAGGATTTGTCCGTGGTCGGTCGTGATGACACCTGCACGGGCGGAGGATTGGGGATCGGTATATTGGAGTTCGAACTTCATGATGAGGGTTAATTGTTTGTAGATTCGTCGGCCGGCTCTTTGCGGGTCACTTGGTTGATGCCCTTGATTTGTCGGAGTGCGGCGAGGAGCTGCTGGAGGTCGTCGGTGTTGTAGGTGTAGAGGAAGATTGTTCCGACGAAGATGCCGTCGTGCTCCTCGAAATTGAGGGATCGCATCTTGACGTGCAGCTCTTGGGAAATGAGGCCGGTGATCTCGGACACGATGCCCATTCGGTCTATGCCGTTGATGACGATCTCGACGAGGTAGGAGAGGACTTTGTGGCTCTCCCACTTGGCGGAGACGATGCGGTCGCCGCGGCTGCTCATGAGCTTCATGGCGCAGGGGCAGGCACGTGAGTGGATGACCATGGTTCCGCCCTCGTCGATGTAGGCCACGACATCGTCGCCGGGGATTGGTTTGCAGCAGGGGGCTATGGCGTAGCGTTGCTTATCCTCCTCGTCGTCGGAGATGACGACTTTCTTGCCTTTAGGGAGTTTTGCGGCGCCGTTTTCGTCGGTATCGTCATCGGATTTGCTATTGCCGAAGTTGAGGTGCCAAATCTTGATCCATTTATTAGAGGACTTTTGGCGGAGGGCTTGTTCGAGGTCGGAGATGTCGGTTGTTCCGCAGCCTACGCTGTAATAGAGGTCGTCGCGGTTCTCGAAATGGTAGTGAGTGAGCATCTTGTGGAGGATGCGCGCGTTGATGGAGAGCTTGACCTTGGCGAGCTCGTCGGCGACCATTTCACCACCTTTCTCGATGGCCTTGCGCCTCTCATCCTTGAAGGCCTCTCGGATGCACGTCTTGGCTTTGGCAGTGGTGCAGAAATTAATCCACTCGTATTTAGGTTTTTGGTTCTCGCTGGTGATGATCTCGACCTGATCGCCGCTCTTGAGAGTGTAGCTGAGAGGTTCGAGCTTGTAGTTGACCTTGGCGCCGATGCAGTGGAAGCCGATCTTGGAGTGGATCTCGAAGGCGAAGTCGAGTGCCGTGGAGCCGACGGGCATGACGCGGCGGTCGCCTTGTGGGGTGAAGATGGTGAGCTCTTGTGAGAAGAGGTTGAGCTTGAAGGCGTCGAGGAACTCCATGGAGCTTTGTGAAGCGGAGTCGAGCATCTTGCGGATGCCTTCGAGCCAAGAGTCGACCTCGCTGTCGGCGCGGTCGCCCTTGTATTTCCAGTGTGCGGCGAGGCCGCGCTCGGCGACCTCGTCCATTCTGCGGGAACGGATTTGCACCTCGACCCAACGGCCCTCGGGGCTCATGACGGTGGTATGGAGAGCCTCGTAGCCGTTGCTCTTAGGCGTGCTGACCCAGTCGCGGAGACGGTCGGGGTTTGGTCGGAAGAGTTCGGTCACCATGCTGTAAATGTCCCAGCATTGCGTCTTTTCGGGCATATCGGCACGCGGCTCGAAGACGATTCGCATGGCGATGATGTCGTAGATTTCCTCGAACTGGACGCCCTTGGTCTGCATCTTGCGCCAGATGGAGTATATGGATTTGGAGCGCGCCTTGATGGAATAAGTGTAGCCGTGGGTGTCGAGGGCTTTGCGGACAGGCTCCTGGACGCTGTCTATGACGGACTGGAAGTCTTTCTTGAAGGCTTGGAGGCGGTCGTATATCTGTTGGTATACGCCAGGTTGCTCATTTTTGAGGCTAAGATCCTCGAGTTCGGTCTTTATGGCGTAGAGTCCGAGTCGGTAGGCGACGGGAGCGTAGATGTAGAGTGTCTCAGCAGATATGCGGTACCTTTTGTGGTCGGGCATGGAGTTGAGAGTCCTCATATTATGGAGTCGGTCGGCGAGCTTGATGAGGATTACCCGGACGTCTTCGATCATGCTCATGAGGAGCTTTCGGAAATTCTCGGCTTGTAGGGACTCCTGCTGATCCATGACGACGTCGAGCTTAGTTAGCCCGTCGACGATTTGCGCGACCTTTGGGTTGAAGATTTGCTCGAGGTCTTGGAGCGTGAGTTCGGTATCCTCGACGACATCGTGGAGGAGGGCGGCGGTGACGCTTGTGGCTCCCATTCCGATTTCCTCGGCGACGATGCGTGCGACGGCCACGGGGTGGAAGATGTATAGCTCTCCGCTACGTCGGCGCATGCCACGGTGGGCATCGTTGGCGAGCTCGAAGGCTTTGCGTATCATCTGGACGCTTTCCTCGTTCTTGTGGCAGAGGGGGTTGCGGACGATGATGTCTTGAACCATGCTTCTGGCCAGTTCCTCGTCTTTCTCTGTGTTGCTGTTTTCTTCGCTCATGGTTGACTGTCTGTGGCTAAACGTTACCGTACGAGAGTTATGGAGCCTTTGCGGTAGAAGGAGACGCCGCGTTGGTAGCCTTCGGCTTTTGCGATGAAGAAATAGGTTCCAGCGGCTGCTTTTTTGCCGTTCTCGGTGCCGTCCCATCCGGACGTTGGGTCTGATGATGTGAAGATGCGTCGTCCCCACCGGTTGTAGATGGTGAGCTCATAGGATTTGAGGGAACGGAAGGCGGGGAGGAAGACATCGTTGACGCCGTCGCCGTTGGGTGTGAAGGCGTTGGGGAACTCGAGGGCGGCGTCGGAGACGGAAATAGTGGCTGACGAGTCGGTGCTGGCGCATCCTGAGATCTCGTTGGTAACGGTCAGAGAGATGGAGTAGGTTCCGGGCTGTTGGAACTGGTAGACTGGGTTGGTGTCATAGAGCCTGGTGACGGAGCCCATGGCCCATTCGGAAGAGGTATATTGGCCTTTGGAGTTGTTGGTGAAGACGACCTCGGCGGGCGCGGAGAGCGTCTGGTCGGTAGATGTGGCCTCATTGTCGGCATCCTCCTTGCGGTTGGTGAAGGAGAAAGCCGCCTTGACGGCGACGGGGGAGACGGATATGGTGTCGGTGACGTCGTTGAAGGCTTGGTTGACGGCTCGGACGGTGAGTAGCGCGGGGTCGTAGAGGCCCTCGATGGCGGCGATGGTGTCGCGGGTTGTGAGGATGACGCTGTCGGCGACTTCCCACTGGTATGTGATGCTCTGCTGGAAAGAGGCGTCGCCTATTGAGAAATCTGGGGCCGTGGCGGAGGAGCGGGCGTAGACGGCGTAGCAGTCCATGGAGTCGATGGCGAGGGAGACGGATTGCGGCATTGGGGAGAGCCACCATATGGACTCGTCGAGCCCATCGGTGGAAATGGAGTATAGGCCCGGGGCGCGGACGTTGAGGGTGTCGGAGGGAGTGGTGGATGTCTTGAGGACTATGGGCGTGGCGGAGTCGGAGGCGGCGTAGGACCATGTGACGTTGGAAGACGCGGAGGAGATGGACATGTAGGGGGATGTGGCGTCTTGGAAGAGGTATATGGTCTGGCCCTGGGACTGGAGATGTGTGGCGTAGCCTGTCGCCGTGAGCTTTTGGGCGGAGGCGTCGGCTGGCATGGAGGCGCAGGCGATGGTCATCGACAGGAGCGCGATGGCGTGGAGTGTTGTTGTCGTTCTTTGCATTGGTGCAAGGCGAAAATATGCGCTAAGGTACAAAACTATTGGTGATAATCAACTTATAAAGTGGTGTGGTGGCGAGGAAGGAGAGTGAGAAATAGTCGGGAGAGATTGTCGAGGATGCATTTTTTCGTTATTGTATCCATTGTCAACCAGAAACAATGCATAAATTTGCGGTCGAATAGAGCGTAACGCGGTAATAGCTCAGTTGGTAGAGCATTGGCTTCCCAAGCCGAGGGTCGCGGGTTCGAGTCCCGTTTACCGCTCAATTCCGACCGTAGAGAGCGGTCGGGGTCTTCACTTAGATGACGACGATGAGATATGATGGGCGGCGCAGACCGCTGAGAGGTCCCGCAGGAGGGCGAGAGAAGACGCGAGAGTCGCTATGTAGGTTCGCGTACCCCAAGGTTAAGCAAGCAGATATTGCACAATATACCATATTTTCCTCAAACAAAACTATTCACTTTTGAAACTGATAGTCAAGACCTTCATCGGCATTGAGCCGTTGTTGGCGAAAGAATTGGAGCAGCTTGGCGCCACGAATATCGAGGAGCAGCGACGACTTGTCGCATGCGAAGGCGACCAGGAGACTCTTTATAAGATATGTTACCGGTCTCGTCTGGCCGTGCGCGTGATGGTTTCTCTCAAAGAGTTCGCTGCGGCTGACGAGAATGAGGTTTATAAGAATGTCCGCACGATAGCGTGGCACGAGTATTTGCGCACGGGGTCGACATTTTGCGTTGACCACGTGACGTTCAGCCAGGCCATGAGCGACTCGCAGTATGTGGCACAGAAAGTCAAGGAGGCCATCATCGACGAGATGATGGAGGCCGTCGGCGAGCAGGCGTACGCTAACGCGGAGGATCCTGATTACATGGTTAACGTCCACGTTACGGACGAGCGCGTGTCGGTGAGCCTCGACGCTACGGGCGCGCCACTGGATCGTCGCGGTTACAGGCCTGACGGCATTGACGCGGCCACGAACGAGGTGTTGGCGGCCGCCCTTGTCGACTTGTCGGGCTGGGAGCCATCGCAGACGCTTGTAGACCCGATGTGTGGCGCAGGTACTATTTGCATCGAGGCCGCTATGAAGGCTCGAAACATACCGGCGGCATATTATCGTAAGTATTCGTTTTGCTTTGAGAACTTCAAGGACTTCGACGCGAAGTTGTGGGAGAAGGTGAAGGTTGAGGCTGACGGGATGCGTAACAACGTGAGGTTGAGCATCGTCGGCAGCGACGTTGACACTGACGCCACGGATATCGCTAAGACGTCGACTTTGGACATGAAGCTCACGACGGACGTGAGGATTAGCCGCAGGAGCGTAAGGGAGCAGTCTCGCATGACCCAGGAGGGCGTGGTCATCACTTGTCCGCCGACGGACCCTGAGCAGACGCGTCGCGGATTGCCCGATTTCTATAAGGAGGCGACGTATTATTTGTCTCACAACTTCCCTGATTATGACGTCTGGATTTATAGCACTGACGCAGACGCTATGGACGCCATTCCTTTTGACGCTGAGCGCGAGCTTGAGGTAAGGGACGGATATTTCAACCTTTATCCATTTTAGGGTAGGGGACTGACCGGAAAGATATGGCCCGGCGGCATCGGAATAGATGTCGTCGGGCTTTTTGTTGTCGGGGTGTCGGGAGAGGAGGATTGGAAAGTGTGCGTGTCAATGGTGTGTCGTGATTGTAAAGTGGAATGGTCAAAAACGGAGGTATTATGTAATCTGACGTTGGGTAAAGTGGGGTGATTATTTAAAACGTCGATAGCAAAATGGGGTGATTATTGGGGTTGGGGGTTGTTGGGGAAAGTGGGGGTTAGGGTGGTAAGATGGTGAGGTATAGTGGGTTGCAGAAATTAGAGGAAATTCATGTTATTTGAAATATCTAAAAATTGTGATTGTGGGGTATGTGAAAACGTTAAGAATCTTATTTTTGAAGTCGGTAACTACGTATTTGCCGCGTGGTTATCGCCCTTCATGAGAGGGAGAGTAGTGGCATCTACAGAAATGGCTGAAAGAACGAGACAGATAGAGCATAGCGGGACCGTAATAGGTGTCGAAAAAGGCGTGTTGAAGGTCGAGATATTGAACAGCTCGGCTTGTGGCGCGTGTGGTGCCGCACAGATATGCTCGGCCTCGGAGAAGCGGCGCAAGGTAGTCGATGTGCTTCCGTCGGATGGGGTTGAGTACGCCGTTGGCGACGTGATCAAGTTTGTCGGAGAGGAGAGCATGGGCGTGAAGGCGGTCGTGATAGCGTACGTCATCCCGACGTTGCTTGTCGTGGGAGGGCTCGTGTCGGCCCACATGGCTGGATGTGGGGATGGCGCGAGCGCGTTGGCTGGCCTGTTGCCTTTGGTGCCGTACTACATTGTTCTGAGTTTGCTTAGACATAAGTTGGACCGGAGCTTTGTATTTAGAGCGAGAAACCTATAAACCAAATTTCATTCAGATACATGGATTTTACTTTTATCATGATAACTGTCGCGACATTGGCAGTAACAGGACTCGTTGCGGCGGTGATCCTTTACTTCGTGTCGCAGAAGTTTAAGGTGGTCGAGGACTCCCGCATTGCTGATGTGGAGTCTGTGCTGCCTGGCGCCAATTGTGGTGGTTGCGGATTTCCGGGCTGCCATGGAATGGCGTGCGCCTTGGTCAAGGCTGACGATTTGAGCAAGCTGATGTGCCCTGTTGGAGGTCAGCCTGTGATGTCGAAGGTTGCGGCTATATTGGGCAAGGAGGTCGTCGAGGCGGCTCCTAAGGTAGCTGTGGTCCGTTGCAATGGCACATGCGACGTGAGGCCCAGGACTGTCGAGTATGACGGCGCTCGCAGTTGCGCTATATTGTCGGCTAACTTTGGTGGCGAGACGAATTGCTCGTTTGGCTGCCTGGGCTGTGGCGATTGCGTGAGCGCATGTCAGTTTGGCGCTATCAAGATGAACGGGTCGACTGGGCTTCCTGAGGTTGACGAGGAGAAGTGCGTCGCTTGTGGAGCTTGCGTGAAGGCTTGCCCGAAGAACATTATCGAGTTGAGGAACAAGGGGCCGAAGGGTCGCAGGTTGTTCGTCTCTTGCGTGAATAAGGACAAGGGCGCAGTGGCGATGAAGGCATGTAAGAATGCTTGCATCGGCTGTGGCAAGTGTGCTAAGGAGTGCCAATTTGGCGCGATTACGGTAGAGGGCAATGTGGCATACATTGACTACATGAAGTGCCGCTTGTGCCGCAAGTGCGCTGCCGTATGCCCGACGCATGCGATCCATGAGATGAACTTCCCTCCACGTCCCGCAGCCAAGCCAGAGGCTCCTAAGCCTGCGGCTGCGCCTGTCGCCGAGGGTCAGGCATCTGGCTCGGCTGATGTGAAGTGATAAACCAAAGAAGACACAACATATTAAAATACTTAAAGTGTTGAAGACATTTAAGATAGGCGGCATCCACCCCAACGACATGAAGTTGTCGGCGGGTAGCTCTATCCGGGTACTCCCGGTGCCAGCCGAAGTCAAGATACCTGTCAGCCAACATATTGGCGCGCCAGCTCAGCCTGTTGTGGCCGTGGGCGACGTCGTAAAGGTTGGTCAGTTGATTGCCCAGGCGGGCGGGTTCGTCTCGGCGAACATACACTCGTCGGTGTCGGGCAAGGTTAAGAAGATTGAGGAGTTTGTCGATGCTAACGGATATAAGAAGTTGGGCATCGTCATTGCGACGGAGGGTGACGAATGGGTCGAGACGATCGATCGTTCGGATGCCATTCGCAGGGAGATCACTATGGAGCCAGCTGACATTATCAAGCGCATCCAGGAGATGGGCATTGTCGGCATGGGCGGAGCGACGTTCCCTGCTCACGTGAAGTTGTCCGTCCCTCCAGGGAAGAAGTGCGAGGCGTTGATTATCAATGGCGTCGAGTGCGAGCCTTATTTGACATCGGACCACAGGTTGATGTTGGAGCATGGCGAGGAGGTCTTGATTGGCGTGAAGATCTTGATGAGGGCTCTTGGCGTCGAGAAGGCATATATCGGCATTGAGAACAATAAGCCTGACGCCATTGACAACTTGAAGAGGTTGGCGACGAGCTTTGAGGGTGTCTCTGTTGAGCCGTTGAAGCTCCGTTATCCTCAGGGTGGTGAGAAGCAGCTTATTGACGCCATCATCGGTCGTCAGGTGCCAAGTGGCAAGTTGCCTATTGACGTTGGCGCTGTCGTTCAGAATGTTGGCACTGTATACGCCATTTATGAGGCTGTCCAGAAGAATAAGCCGTTGATTGAGCGCATCGTGTGCGTCACGGGCAAGCCGCTTCGTGAGCCGAGCAATTTCTTGGTAAGAATCGGCACGCCTGTGGAGAGCCTGATTGAGGCTGCAGGCGGCATGCCTGAGGATTGTGGCAAGGTTATAGGTGGCGGTCCTATGATGGGACGTCCATACACTCGTCTTGACGTGCCTGTCGTCAAGGGAACATCTGGCATCACGCTGATGAACGTTGAGGACTCGAAGCGTCGTGAGAGCAGGAATTGCATACGTTGCGCAAAGTGCGTAGGCGTCTGCCCGATGGGACTTGAGCCGTATTTGATGGCGACATTGTCCAAGCTTGGGCGATATGACGACTTGCGCGATGCCCACGTGATGGACTGCATCGAGTGTGGCTGCTGCATATACACGTGCCCGAGTTGCCGTCCTCTGCTTGACTACATCAGGGCAGGCAAGGCGCGAGTAGGTGCCCAGCTGAGGGCTGAGGCTGCGGCCAAGAAGGCTGCCGCCGAGGCTGCGAAGGCCAAAGAGGCCGAAGCTAAGTAGAACTTTTACTGGTAAAGCTTTATAACAGAAAGTAAATGAATAAGTTGACCATAGCGCCATCGCCACACGTCCATTCGGGCGACTCGGTGAAGCGCAATATGTATGGCGTGGTTATTGCCTTGATACCATCGTTGGCCACGTCCCTTTGGTTCTTCGGCTTGCAGTCGCTGGCTGTCATCTTGACATCGATAGTGGCGTGCGTGGTAGTCGAGTTCCTCGTGCAGAAATTTTTGTTGAAAGTGCCTACGACGATCTCTGACGGCTCTGCTGTCGTCACGGGTCTCATCTTGGCGTTCAACTTGCCGTCGTCATTGCCTTTGTGGATTGTCGTGATTGGCGCGATATTCGCTATTGGCGTTTGTAAGATGACGTTTGGTGGTTTGGGACAGAACATTGTGAACCCCGCAATCGGTGGACGCGTGTTCCTCTTGATGTCGTTCCCTGCTCAGATGACGTCGTGGATTGACCCCACGTCGGTCGACGGGCAGACTGGCGCAACGCCACTCGGCCTTTTGAAAGAGGGTCTGAAGAGTGGCAAGACCGTAAGTGAGATTGTCGACCTGCCTTCGGGAGCCGACTTGTTCTTTGGCAGCATTGGCGGATCTCTCGGTGAGGTCTCGGCTTTGGCGATATTGATAGGCCTGGCTATATTGCTCATCGGGCGGATCATCACGTGGCACATTCCTGTTGCCGTCCTTGGCTCGATGGCCGTCCTTCAGGGTATTTTCTATGTTGCTAACCCTGACGGATTTGCATCGCCGTTATTCACTTTGTTGACTGGAGGCGCATTGCTTGGCGCAGTGTTCATGGCGACGGACTACGTGACGTCTCCAATGACGCATAAGGGCATGATAATCTACGGATGCGGCATTGGCGTGCTGACGATTTTGATACGTGACTTTGGTTCATATCCTGAGGGCATGTCGTTCGCCATCCTTATCATGAACTTGGTCACGCCTCTTATCAACAGATTCTGCAAACCTAAACGATTTGGGGAGATTGCGAAATGAAAAAGTTAGAATCTACATTACCAAATATGGTCATCGTGCTGACAGCCGTGTCGCTCATCTCGGCGGCGCTTTTGGGCGTAATGCAGCAGTTGACAAAGGACCCTATTGCCCAGATCGAGCGCAAGACGCTTGAGGATGGCATCAAGAAGGTCATGCTTGCTGGTGCAGCTGGCGAATTGAGCGTCAGCAAGACCGACACCATAAGCAATGACAATCAAGAGTTTATCGTCTACACGGCCGAAGTCGGTGGCGAGGTCATAGGCAAAGCAGTCAAGACGACCGTAACGGGCTTCTCCCCAGGCTTGACCGTCCTCGCAGGTTTCAATAACGATGGCGAAATCTTGGGATACGAGATTTTGGCAACTGCGGAGACCCCAGGTCTTGGCGCAAAAGCAGGTCAGTGGTTCCAAAAGGACGGCAAGGGCTGCATCATCGGGATGAACCCTGGCGACAAGCCATTGGCTGTCAAGAAAGATGGTGGCGACGTCGACGCCATTACCGCATCGACGATAACGAGCCGGGCGTTCCTCAAGGCGATAAACCTCGAGTATGGCGCATTGGCAGGCATGGCACCATCTGACGCCAATTCGGGCGCTACGGCAAAGGTCGAAGCCCCTAAACCTGTGGTGGAGTAGGGTATTGACTTCATAATCTGTGTGATATGAATAAACTAAAGATAATTCTTAATGGCATAACGAAGGAGAACCCTACGTTTGTTCTTCTTCTTGGCATGTGTCCGACGCTCGGCACTACGACGTCGGCAGCCAACGGCCTGGGCATGGGGCTTGCCACGATGGTGGTCCTCATGTGCAGCAACACCGTAATCTCGCTCGTGAAGAACCTGATTCCGGACATGGTCCGCATCCCGTCGTTCATCGTCATCATCGCGACGTTCGTGACCGTCCTTGAGATGCTGATGAAGGCATACGTACCTGCACTGTATGCGTCGCTTGGCTTGTTCATCCCTCTTATCGTCGTGAACTGCATCGTCTTGGGACGCGCTGAGTCGTTTGCCGCAAAAAACACTCCTTTCGACTCGTTTTGCGATGGCGTGGGCATCGGTTTGGGCTTCGCGTTGGCGTTGACGTTGCTTGGTGCAGTGCGCGAGATATTGGGCTCTGGCATGATATTCGGCATGCCGTTGTGGGGTGAGGAATACGGCGTGTTGGCGTTCGTGCTGGCTCCGGGCGCGTTCTTCGTGCTGGCCTACCTCATCGTGCTTGTTAATAAACTCACTAAGAAGGCATAAGTATGGAATATATTCTTCTGGCCATATCGGCCATCTTTGTGAACAACGTAGTGTTGTCACAGTTCCTTGGAATATGCCCATTCTTGGGCGTTTCCAAGAAGATGTCGACTGCGGCAGGCATGGGAGCGGCCGTTACGTTCGTCCTCACGCTTGCGACAATCGTGACGTATCTACTTCAGAAATATGTGCTTAACGCATTCCACATCGAGTATATGCAGACAATCCTCTTCATTCTCGTCATCGCCGCCCTCGTGCAGATGGTGGAGATCATCTTGAAGAAGATGTCACCGTCGCTTTACTCCGCATTGGGCGTGTTCTTGCCGCTGATTACGACGAACTGCTGTATCTTGGGCGTGGCAATCATTGTTGGCAATGGTGTTGCCGACGGCAGCTACGACCTTCTGAAAGGTGTCGTTTATGCAATCGCCACGGCTCTGGGCTACGCATTGGCATTGATCCTCTTCTCTGTCTTGCGTGAGCACCTCGAACTGATGAACGTACCTGAGGCCATGAAGGGCACGCCTATCGCGCTCTTGACTGCAGGTCTCATGGCCATGGCGTTTGTCGGATTCTCTGGCATCGTATAACATCGGCATAACGTTACGTAACGAATATGATGGGCGGCTCGAAAGGGTCGCCCATTTTGTTGTTCTGACCTACTGAAAACGTCGTGTCTTTTAGGATAATGGCAGGGTATTCTTTCTATTTTCGCGGCATCATGAAAAAAGGTGTATTAGCAGGGCACTGCGCGATTTTCAGTGCCAATTTCGTATGGGGGGCGATGAGCCCCATTGTCAAGTACATTTTTGCGTGTGGGCTTATAACGCCCCTTGTGTTGGTTAGCTTCCGAGTGGCAGGTGCCGCAGTTTTGTTCTGGATTCTGTCGTTCATAACCGGGGGCGAGCATGTCACACGTCGCGACAAGATGCTGTTCTTCTTGGCTGCCATCTTGGGTGTCGTTTTCAACCAAGGCGTGTACACCATAGGATTGGGATTGACGTCGCCTGTTGATGCGTCGGTCATCTCAACGAGTACGCCAATTTTCACAATGCTTATCGCCGCTTTGTACCTTCGAGAGCCGATGACGTTCAAGAAGGTATCGGGCGTCTTCCTTGGAGCAGCTGGTGCCGTGATGCTCATCTTGAGTGGAGCTGAAGGTGGGCTGGGCGGCAACGTTGCAGGTAACCTGCTGTGCATATTTGCCGAGTTGTGTTTTGCCTGTTACCTTGTGTTTTTCAAGGGTTTGATAAGTCGTTACTCTCCGTTGACGGTCATGAAGTGGATGTTCACGTGGTCGTCAGTTTGCGTCCTGCCGTTTACTTTCCGCGATGTCGTGGCGGTAGATTTCAATGCCCTCACCATCGACGTTGTTTTGGCGATAGTTTTTGTCATCGTCTTTGCCACGTTCCTCTGCTACATGCTCGCCCCTATTGGTCAGAAGAATTTGCGACCGACGGTTGTAAGCATGTATTTCTATGCACAACCGGTGGTGTCCGCCATCCTTGCCACGATAATGGGAACGGCTGGCAGCTTTGGACCTGTCAAGATTCTCTCTATCGCCATGATTTTCGTGGGCGTGGCATTGGTCATGAGGAGTAAGAGCCGAGCGGACATCAAGGCTTCTGACAATGAGGCAACTGAGCCTATCTCTCAATAAAAATGCCTACATTCGCGAATTGCTATAAACGATAAAAACAACTATTCATATCTAAAATGGAGATTTCAGCAAAGTACAGCCCAAACGAGATTGAGGCCCGCTGGTATCAGTATTGGCTCGACAACGGCCTATTCAAGTCAAAACCAGACACGCGCAAGCCTTATACCGTGGTGATCCCACCACCCAACGTCACGGGCGTGCTCCACATGGGTCACATGCTGAACAACACCATTCAGGATATCCTCGTACGCCGTGCCCGCATGACGGGCTACAACGCCCTCTGGGTTCCTGGCACCGACCATGCCTCCATCGCCACAGAGGCCAAGGTCGTCAACAAACTTGCGCAGCAGGGCATCAAGAAGACCGACCTCACCCGCGATGAGTTCCTTGGCCACGTATGGGAGTGGACCAACGAGCATGGCGGTATCATACTCAAGCAGTTGCGCAAGCTTGGTGCATCTTGCGACTGGGATCGTACAGCCTTCACAATGGACGAGGTGCGCTCCAAGAGCGTCGTCAAGGTGTTCTGCGACCTCTACAATAAAGGCCTCATCTACCGAGGCGTGCGCATGGTGAACTGGGATCCTAAGGCTCTCACCGCACTTTCTGACGAGGAGGTTATCTACAAGGAGCACCAGGGCAAACTCTATTACCTGCGCTACCGTGTGGAGGGCGAGCCTGGCAAGTACGCTGTCGTCGCCACGACCCGTCCTGAGACCATCATGGGCGATACGGCCATGTGTATCAACCCCAACGACCCTAAGAACCAGTGGCTCAAGGGCAAGAAGGTTATCGTCCCTCTCGTAGGACGTGTAATCCCTGTCATTGAAGATGAGTACGTCGATATCGAGTTCGGTACTGGCTGCTTGAAAGTCACGCCTGCGCACGATGTCAACGACTATATGCTCGGCGAGAAATACAACCTCCAGACCATCGACATCTTCAACGACAACGGCACCATCAGCGAGGCGGCCGGTCTCTATGTCGGCATGGATCGTTTCGATGTCCGCAAGCAAATTGAGGAGGATCTCCGCAACGCCAACCTTCTCGAAAAGGTTGAGGACTACGTCAATAAAGTCGGCGTCTCCGAGCGCACCAACGTGCCCATCGAGCCAAAGCTCTCGATGCAGTGGTTCCTCAAGATGGAGCACCTTGCAAAGCCAGCCCTCGAGGCCGTCATGAACGATGACATCAAATTCTACCCTGCAAAATATAAGAACACCTACCGCTACTGGATGGAGAACATCAAGGACTGGTGCATCAGCCGCCAGCTTTGGTGGGGGCATCGTATCCCTGCATACTACCTTCCTAAAGGCGGTTTCGTAGTCGCTGAGAATGCCGAGAAGGCTCTTGAGCTCGCCCGTGCAAAAGCCGACTACCCAATCGAGGCTTCCGACCTCCGACAAGATGAGGATTGTCTCGATACATGGTTCTCATCTTGGTTGTGGCCTATTTCCTTGTTCGACGGCATCAACAATCCTGGCAATGAGGAGATTAAGTACTACTACCCGACGTCTGACCTCGTAACGGGTCCCGACATCATCTTCTTTTGGGTAGCCCGCATGATTATGGCTGGCTACGAGTATGAGGGCAAGATGCCGTTCCGCAATGTGTACTTCACAGGCATCGTACGTGATAAGCTCGGTCGTAAGATGAGTAAGCAGCTCGGCAACTCGCCCGACCCTCTTGAACTCATTGCCCAATATGGCGCTGATGGTGTGCGCATGGGCATGATGCTCTCCGCTCCTGCCGGAAACGACATCCTCTTTGACGACTCTCTTTGTGAGCAAGGTCGCAATTTCAACAACAAGATTTGGAATGCGTTCCGTCTCGTCAAGGGTTGGCAACAGTCTGATGACGAGCAGCCTGTCCACGCTCGCCAAGCCATCGAGTGGTTCGGCGCAGTTCTTCGCCGTACGCAGGTCGAGGTAGCAGACCTCTTCTCAAAATATCGTCTTAGCGAGGCCCTCATGGCCATCTACAAGCTCTTCTGGGACGAGTTCTCTGCATGGTATCTCGAGATGGTCAAGCCCGAATATGGCAAGCCCATCGACCGCAAGACCCTTGCAGCCACCCTCGACTTCTTCGAGCAGCTCCTCTTGCTTCTCCACCCCTTCATGCCGTTCATCACTGAAGAGCTCTGGCAGAACATCTTTGAGCGCAAGGCTGGCGAAAGCATCATGGTCGCGCAGATCTCTACGCCCGAGATTCAGCCTGGCGACGACAAGATTATCGAACGTTTCGAGCATCTTAAGAATGTCGTCTCGTCTGTCCGAATGGTTCGCAACCAGAAGAACCTCCCCCCGAAGAAGGAGCTCGACCTTGTTGTCCTCGGCACTGATCCTATTGCCGACCTCGAAGGTCTCGCCAAGTGGTTGGGATTCATCTCTGGTGTCAAGTCTGTCGACGTCAAGCCAGCGAGCGCAGTCTCGTTCATGGTCGGTACGACGGAGTACGCTGTCCCCATCGGAGACCTCATCGACAAGGATGCCGAGATTGCCAAGGAGGAGGCCGCCCTTGAGCACCTCAAAGGTTTCCTCGTAAGCGTACGCAAGAAACTGTCTAACGAGAAGTTTGTCGCCAACGCACCACAACAGGTCGTTGACATCGAGCGCAAAAAAGAGGCCGATGCGGTTCAGAAGATCGCTGCCCTTGAGGAGAGCCTCGCCAACTTGCGCAAATAGCGAGAAACAAATTTAGGTTATGAAAAGAACACCCATAACGCTCCTTTGTGGCTACCTCGGCGCAGGAAAGACCACATTGCTGAACCAAGTCCTCAACAATCAGAAGGGCTTTAAGGTTGCCGTAATCGTCAATGACATTGGCGAGGTCAATATCGATGAGACTCTCATCGCCAAGGGAGCCAACATCACAGATACGTCCAGCATCGTGCCGCTCACCAACGGCTGCATCTGCTGCACTCTCAAGACCCAGCTTGCGCAAGACATCGAGAAGCTTATCGCCTCGGGCAAGTATGACTACATTCTCATCGAGGCGTCGGGCGTCTGCGAGCCTATGCCTATCGCTCAAGAGTTGGAGACCATCCAAAATGGTGTCCTCGACAATGTTGTAGGCGTAGTCGATGCCAAGCGTCTTGTCGACGAGTTCGCTGGCGGAGACGCCCTCTTGAAGGAGAAGGACGAAGAAGACATCGAGAGCCTCCTCGTCCAGCAGATCGAGTTCTGCTCTACGCTCGTAATCAACAAGAAAGATCTCGTCACCGAGGAGCAATTCAAGAAGGTACGTGCCGTCATCAACGCCATTCACCCTGATGTCAAGGTCATCGAGACCGACCATGGCAAGGTCGATGTCGCCGACATGCTCGCCACAGGCAGTTTCGATTTCGCAACAGTCTACTCCAGCGCAGGCTGGTGCAAGGCGCTTGAAGGCTCCGAGGAAGACCACGATGATGATGACGACGACGATGATCATGACCACGAGCATGAGGAGCACCACCATCATGACCATGACCACGAGCACCATCACGAGCATCGCCATGAGGGCGAAGAGGAAGACGAGTACGGCATCGGCACGATGATCTACCATCGTCGTAAGCCTTTCGACCGCAACAAACTCGACTATTTTGTCCGCAAGTGGCCTCGCAACATTATCCGTTGCAAAGGCATCATCTGGTTTGAGGATGACCGCGACATGGCTCTTCTCTTCGAGACCTCTGGTCAGCAAGTCCAGCTCCAGGTTACTGGCAAGTGGATTGCCTCGGCTCCCAAGGGCGAGATGGAGAAACTCCTCCGAGAGAATCCAAATATCGAGGCCGATTGGGATGACCTCTATGGCGACCGCATGATAAAGTTGTGCATCATTGGTCAAAACCTCGACAAGAAGAAGATTACTGAAGAGCTTGATGCTTGCTTAGGCATTTAGGTTCGACGTATAACGAAAAGCAATAACCCCGAGTGACGACATCCGTCACTCGGGGTTATTTTATTGATTTTAAGGCGGAAACGAGAATGTTTTGGTTGAACGTGAGAGTCTGTTAAGGATTCCTGAACCTATGCATTGTTTTGGCATACCATGCGCAGTAGCTTTGTCTTGCGAAAGTAAATCATAACGTTATGGAGGTCGAAAGCAAGTATCAAAGCGTCGCAAGCCAAGTAAAATCATTAGGCTCAATAGTGCCCAAGCAACTCGCCGCATGCACGTCTAAGGCATTGTTTAAGTTGAATAACGCCTTAGATTGAGACGTTTGCGGATATGTCTCCAAGCGTCTTCGCATGAGCGTAGGTGAGCTCAACGACGCTTTGTTGGCCGAGCAAGTAGACAGTGTGGCCTTGGCAATGTACAACATTGAGAAGAGGGCGCAGTCGTTAATCATTGGAGACCAGACAGGAGTGGGCAAGGGTAGGCAGGCGGCCGCAATGGTTCGCTATGGTTTGTTGAATGGTTACCTTCCTATATTTTTCACTGACAGATATACTCTCTTCAGTGATATGTATAGGGATTGTAAAGCGTTGGGAATCAAAGATGCTCGCCCTTTGGTCGTAAACTCAGGTGTTGCCGTGGTTGATTTTGACAATGTCGTAGAGGTTGAGGCGGATGGTAAGGATGGTCAAGATGAGATATGGTCGCCTGTGAAAGATAACGATGATGATGCCGCCTATGAGGCTAAGCTCATGGATGTCTACCAAAAGCAGTATGAGGTAGTATATAAAGCCCCGAAAAAGAGCGTTCTGCAAAAGATATTTGAAAGCGGAGACATTCCATCAGATTCATACGACTATCTGATGATAACATACTCGCAACTTAAAGATGCCAAGCGAGACTTGATGCGTCTCGACTTCCTCACGACTTTATGCAAAAAACATCGTGTGCTGTTCATCTTTGACGAGGCTCATCGCTGCAGTAGTGTAAGTGCCGGAAAGGTTTCTGTCATCACACAGTGCATCAACAGTATCCTTACAGAAGCACCTGAGACCCAATGCCTGTTTCTTTCCGCAACGTTCGCTAAGCGTCCCGAGAGTCTCATCACGTTCATGCGCAGGACGGCTCTAAGCGCATTGGCTACGGAAAGCACGCTGGTCGTGGCCTTGCATTCGGGTGGCGTCCCGATGCAAGAGTATGTCTCTTCAAGTTTGGCAGCCGAGGGGCAGATGATCAGAAGAGAGCATTCGCCCAATGGCATACCTGCGCCTGTCTATAACTATCTCGAAGATGAGCAGGTGGTGCATGGCGTGCTTTTCGACAAAGTAATGTATTTCTTTAGGGAAATCGTCAAATTGTCAGCCATGGTAAAGGACTTGGTCTGCCAAGCGCAAGTGTTGGGCAAGTTGCTGGATTTCAAATGCTATCCTACGAGGGCGCAGCTCTTTTATGTAAACAAAGTCCTGTTGCTTTCTCTTAAGGCTCAAAGTGTTGCGCAGATTGCAGTCTACGAGGTGAAAAAGGGTAGAAGTGTGGTCATTGGACTGAGCGACACGCTTGAATGTGTGTTGCAAGATGTGGAGGCGATGGATGACGGCTCCGTGAGGGGCGACATGTCGACAGTGCTTAGGCGGCTTGCGGATAAGACGATATGCAACTCAGATGTGCAAACCGATGGCAATCTCACTGTTTTTGAGTTACTCACGGAATGTGGTGAGGAGGTTGAGGAATTAACGCCTTACATCGTTGAGGTGAAGGACCTCTACATGAACATAAAGAACAATGTCAACGATTGTGTCTTTCATCTCCCTATGTCCCCAATTGATGTCATACGCCAATTAGTTACAAGAGAGCGGTTTGAGGCTCCCGATGGGGTGTTCCGTAACATTCGTTTCGAAGAGTGTACGGGGCGTGCTCACCAGCTTGAGTATCTGTCGCCCGAAGGTGATGACGATTTTGTAAATGCGCATATCGTGTCACGCGTCAGGCGTCATTCCAATCATATATTCAATGATTTCCAAAATAATAAGTTGGACGTTATTCTCATCAATGCTTGTGGTGCCATTGGTGCAAGTGCGCATGCCATATCTACTGCTGAAGTCCCTGAAAGCCAAGTCCGTCAACGGAAGATGCTGATGTCAGATTCATGACTACTACTCTCGTCGCAACAAATCGGTCCGTGCCCAATTTGCTGAACGTCATAAGTTGTTGGAGGACAATGCAAGGCGGATACTTTTAAGTTTCATCGATGATGAGAGTGCCGTAGCTGGTTGGTTGCAGAGGGCCGCTATGCCGTCCGCCGGTTGGTCAGATGCGTATTTTGAAGACGTGAACGCTCTTCAGATGGCAAAGCAGATCATGCGAAAACTCGTCTCATTCTCTAATGAGCACAATAATTTGCTTGAACGCGAAAAGAATGAGATCAAGAAATACGCAGCAGAGAGGAGACGTTTGGAGGAAGTGCTCACAAAATCCGAAATCGGCAAGGGCTACGATAATATCAGTGCTCAATTGGCAAACGAGGAGTGCCCATATAGGGTTGTCGCCGTATTGCGCGACATCCGTTTCGGCAAGGAGGAAAGAAACAGATTTATGCCCAGCCAAGTGGAATTTGTCTTCGCTCTGAGTGCCGTATTCAAGGAGATCCGTATCAACTTGGTGCATAATAAGAAATGGAGCAATTATGAGCGGCTCTTGGCGATTTTAAATTCAAAACAATGGAAACCGAGTGCCGATGATTGGGATAGTGAGTGCGCTCGCTACAATAACAAAGTCGTAGAGCGCAAGATTATAACCGGCAATATTCTTGGAGCTTACGTTCACCCTGCAATTGCCCAATTGAAGCCGCGTTTCATAACTTTCTCCCTGAAAGGTGACGATGGAGGTGGCGTCAAAGTGCAAAATGGCTTGCTCCTCCCTATGGACGAGTCGAAAATCCGTTCGGCCATTAATACTGTCTCCATTCCGCTACATGAAGGGGTCAGATATGCGACCAATACGAACACTTGCTATACCATAGCCGGTTTGGGCGTCGATTTCACCTTTTTACCTCTCCGAATGTCAGACACATGCGTGAAATTTGTCATAGGTGTGGCTGATAAGCATTCGAGCGATTTTGAGCAAGATGCCCGTTTTGGTGCCATACGTCCGTTGTTCGTCGGCTCTCCGATAAAATCTATTTATGAAAAAGAGCAGCCAGGAAAAGTGAAACGAAAGACGTTGATGCACTATCAGACAGAGCAATTGACCTTTGATTCTGAGCAGTTGCAGCAGATTATTCAGACCCTCTCGCAGCATAATGCCGTAATCATAATACCTCGCGACCAGATGAGCTATGCTGACGTTGAAGGTTTCTCTTCGCGTTCCGAGCGTAATGATGATAGCCATGGGAGTTTCTCGATTGGAAGAATGGGAGCGAGGTCGCTACGCCGCCCGTCAAGAAATCAATTCTTTTGCGAATATCTGCTCCAATCGTACAAAAGGCCCAGAAAGGACAACCCGTCTCCAAACATTCTGAAATATATACTCTTGCAGAAAAAGCAATGGTCCTGAATGGGCAGCCCTTGAATGTGCGCACTACGACGGACAATTTGCGTAGAGTGTACCAGGCATGGAAAATTTTCTACAATACAAGAAGTCAAATTTGGTGCCAAGGGTATTGTACAATGTCTGAGGTGCGTGACTTATGCCTTGAGCAGTTGGTCGTTGCTGAGAATAAGAGCAAGGCGCACGCCGTCTGCTTCAGTCCCGATACGCAAAAGGTTTTGCAGACAATTCTTGATAGTGAGTATCTTGAACCCGGCGATCTGTTCCTGGCAAGGTTTGATGACGAGTTGCTTTTCCTGTCGCCAGACAAAGCCCAAGCTCAAGCGTTTCTCGATAGTATGCCATGCTCTCCGAGGCTCGATGACATTAGAAAGTGCGTGCAAGACTATGTGGACGGGAAAACGGATGTTATAAACTCTCCAGATAAATGGTAGTATGAGCTATATTGGTGTAATTGGTGCAGGAAGGCTTGATGAGGCTGATAGCTCTCTTGGCTTGCTTGCATGTCAAAAGAAAGCGGTCAAACTCTTTAGTGAAGGTGCGGATATGCATATGATCAAGTGTCAAACCGGGTGGGAGCTTGGCATCGACAAGAAATGGAAATATGAGGTCGATGATGCTTTTCGCACAACAGCCGAGATCGAAGACCATATAAAAATGCATTTTGGCGAGCCGCTCGACATCCGCTATTTCATGCGCGACACTGCGCTCCTTATAGCATATCCGGCATTCAGCCGTTTGCGACTCTATGGCTCGTATACACACCATCGTGGAGTCGCTGGATATTTCGATCCGAGACGTTATGGCATGGTGGTTTGTATGGGTACAGCCAATTCTCCATTCGAGTTCCAGTCCGAGGGCGTTTTGTTACATGAGGTTCAGCACCTTATCCAAGCGGAGGAAGGCTTTGCGCGCGGAGGAAGCGCAGACTCGACAAGCAGATACTTGCGGCTGGCTGGTGAAGTTGAGGCGCGAAATATTTGCCATCGACACCCGTTGACCAAAGAGCAGCGTCTGAGTTCGTTGCGAACTGATACACAGGATGTTCCCGACGAAAAGCAAATAATTGTCGTCTGACGGCAATGCGGATAACCCTACCATGCCAACTTGCCTTATGGAAAATAATGCTATCTTGTTGCTTGCTAATAAGTCAATCATGTCAGCAAGTAAATTTGGGCGATACGTGTGGCTCATAGACACATGGCAAAAGAGCGGTCTGAGCTATGGGGAGGGCGATAACCTGCCTCTTCGAACTTTCCACAACCACCGTAAGGCCATTCTTGACATATTTAATGTCGTTATCGATATTGACCCTGATGTCAAAGGGTATAAGTACCATATAACAAACCCGCAAGAGCTTGAAGGGGACAGGTTGCGCAGTTGGCTCGTCGATTCTTTTGCCACTCTCAACCAGATTCAGGTCGACAATAAGCTGAGCAAACGTATCGAGTTTGAAGATATCCCTTCTGGCCACACATGGCTGACCGTCTTTATGCAGGCTATGCGCGAAAACAAGGTCATGCAGGTGACGCACCGGGGTTTCGGTGGCAAGAAACCATATTCTTTCGAGATTGAGCCCTATTACCTGAAGGTCGTAAATCGACGTTGGTACGTCATCGCCAATAGTCCCCACTACGTTGAGAAAAACAAGATCCACAAAGGCGAGAAAGGCTATGTCCCGCAAAAAGAGATATTGGCGTACGGATTAGACCGCATCACCAACGCCACGCTTCTTGACAAGTCTTTCGTGATGAAGGAGGATTTCGATGTCAAGAAGTTCTACGAAGGATGTGTGGGCGTCATCACGACAGATGCGCCGACCGAGCATGTCGTGTTAATAGCTTATGACAGGGCGGCAGACTATCTCCGTACGTTGCCCTTGCACGAGTCGCAGAAAGAAATTGAAGGTGACGAAAATGGTGTCACGACATTCACTTATGACGTGAAGCTGACTTACGACTTTATGCAGCTCATCATGCGATACGGCGACCAGGTGGAAGTGCTTGAGCCACAGAGCCTCCGTAACGATATGCGCAATCTTGCGCAATCATTGACCATGTTGTACAAAGACTGACGAGGAAGCCCCTTTATATTGCTCATCCGTTTTCAGACCGCCAAACATTTAAATTTTCTAACCGTGCCTATTGGCTGGCAAGCTAAAAAGTACGATATTTGCACCCGCAAAGAGGAGCATAGACGAACGGTCTTGCACTCTATGGCATGGGAGGTTTCCAGAGTGGTCAAATGGGACAGACTGTAAATCTGCTGCTTCGGCTTCGTAGGTTCGAATCCTTCACCTCCCACTCTTTAGAGTTAATTGTTTATTGGAGAGGTGGCAGAGTGGTCGATTGTACCGCACTCGAAATGCGGCATACAGGTGACTGTATCCAGGGTTCGAATCCCTGCCTCTCCGCAAAAGTCAGCGTAGCGAGTTGCGAGTCAACAAGTTATGCTGTTTTTTGTTTGATAGTGCGCTAAGTCTGGGTCTGGGTTTTTCTGGTAGTCAACGCTTTAATCCACCGATATTTATTTCAATCGCCAGAACATATTGTCGTTCATTTCCCATATGCTATAAGTCGTCAAAGTTTTTGCCATATTCTATGCCTTGGTAATCTCTGTGTCTTAACCATTGGAAAATGGTTTCATCTTTTTTCAATATGCCC
>CAVEKX010000017.1:0-516 GCA_963616565.1 Clostridium sp. CAG:343 | reverse complement strand
GCAACGTATTATATACAGGTGGTCTTCATTTCTGCGTTCTGACATTACAAGATCATTGGAAACAGTCATGAGATGTTTCTGCTTGTTTTCTTGCGTTTCAAAGAACTCCTTTTCGCTGTCTGATACATAATGACCCTTCATGCGGCTGAATAAGTCTTCATCTTCTGGCCAAAGTGTGTTGGTTTGTCGTATTTGCATCGTTTCTGAATTTACGGTGAATAAAATCTGGGATGTATCTTACGTTTACGGGCAATCCAAAGGTATCAAATCCTCAATGGATTGAGATGGCAGTATAAACTGCCCGCAACTTAAATATGGTCAAACCAAGTAGTTATATACAGTGCTTTAAAATGTTTTGTCTTGCGCCATTCCCGTCTTGCTCAGGGGTGATCTACCCTGTGCAATGGTCATAGTAAAGTAATGAATTACCTTATTTATAACGCCTGTTGAGCGTGGCGATGAGGCACTAAAAAAGGCGGAACGCTGCTGCGCCCCGCCTTTATGCCCTTTCGGGTG
>CAVEKX010000016.1:0-42282 GCA_963616565.1 Clostridium sp. CAG:343 | reverse complement strand
TGGTGATGGTGCCTGTGACGTTGTAGGACGCGACACCCTCGCCGGTTGCGAAGCCCACGCCCGAGACAGATACCTTGCTGTTGGTGAGCGCGGTACCGTCGTAGGACTTGGAGTCGGATGCGGAGGTGAGGATGACACTACGCTTGGTGATGGTGTAAGTCGCAGTCACATCAGCAAAAGAGTAGTTGACATCATTGGAGACGACGGTCACGGTATAGGTGTCGGCATCCTTGAGGGTACCGGACCACGTGGCGGTGTACTCGGAGAGAGCGATGACGTTATCGTCGTCATCGGTAACTGTCACTATCGGGGTGTGAGTGGTACCATCGTAGACGGCCTCGACAGGAGAGACAGTGACAGTAGCAGTAGTGGTCTTCTTGTTGATCGTCCATGTAAGCTCCTGGGTAGCAGGGGTGAGGACGTAATTAGAATTGCTTACGCCAGTGACGGTATAAGTATAGGAGCCAGCCTCGGTCGCAGAGAGAGTACCGGTGCCGACAGGCTTGCAAACATCGGAGCCATGGATAGGCGAGAGCTTGACGCTCACGGACTTAGACTTGCCGTCGTAGGTGAACACGGAAACGCCATCCCATTCGGCAGTAAGCTCGCTTTGCTTGATGACCCAATCGAAAGTTGTTACAGACGCGGCATCGAACTCGTAGTTGTCGGCATCGGAGAGAGTGGCCTTGGCCTGATAGGAGCCGGCATTGGTCTTGGCGGCGTTGGTGAGCACGGCAGTGCATGGGTAGCCAGTCGCAGCGGTAGCTATTGTTGCGGAGACAGACTTCTCGGTAGCGTCGTAGGTATACTCAGAATCGCCAACCCAAGTGAGAGAAACAGGCTTCTTCTTTATGGTATAGACCTTATCGACATCGAAAGAGTAGTTGCTTGCGTCCAGTGACTTGATATTGAACGACTTATCGCCAGCCGTAGTGGACTCAGCAGACCAAGTAATCTCGTAGTCGGTGCCTTCGAGGAGGGTCTCACCACCCTCGGCAGTCATGACAACGACATCGGTCGGCTTTTGGGCTTTACCGTTGAAAGTGAAGTCGTTAGAGTATGTAACGTAGGGATCAATCGTCGCCTTGTTGATCTTCCAAGTGAGAGAGGTCGTTGCGGCGTCGAGCGTATAGTTTATACTGTTAATGGAGACGGAAGCCGAGTAGCTTGGAACATCGGCATTGTTGGCAGCGGTAGCTGACGTCTTACCGGAATATGTTATGTCATCGCTCTCAATAACGTCAGAGCCTTGGAGACCTGAGAACTCCTTGACTGCCACACGCTTAACGGTGCCGTCGTAGGTAAATGGGGCAGTATAGTCCCAAACGACTTGAAGCTCGGCAGGATTGATGACGAACGTCGCGGACTTCTCAGCGAGATTGTAGTTGCCGTCGGCAGCATCGGTTATGGTGACCGTCGGAGCCGTCGTTGAGGCATTAACATTCTGATAGTAGGTGACAATATATTCGGAGGAGGGGATGGTAACCTTCTCACCGTCGACGGTAGCCGTGATTGTCACCTTAGGCTCGTGGGCAGTAGCGTCATAGGTGAACTCCTTGGGAGCGAGAGTTATGGTGTAGTCGTCGAGATCGAGAGTCTCGATATACCAATACGTGCCGTTGCCCTTAGGGAGTTTGTAGTTAGCGTTGCTGAGAGTGAGGGCTTTAGCGAAGTATGTTCCGACATCGGTCTTGACATTATCCTCATAGGAGCTGACCTTGACGACGTCGCCATCGATAACATTGGAGAGTGTCGCCTTGACGGACTGCTCTCGTGCATTGTAGGTGAAGGTAGTTGTGCCCCAATCGAGTTTGACCTCACGCTGGGCGATGGTGAAATGACCAGTGTAGTCGGGGATAGAGTAATTTTTGTTTACACCCTTATCCTTGATGACGATGGTGGCCGTGCCGGCGTTGACGTTATCGGAGAAAGTGACATCGTAGGCGGAGGGGGTAACAACCTTGCCGTCGACGAGAAGTTTTATCGTCGGAGTCTGTGGCTTACCATTATAGGTACAATTGGGCGCACTGATCTCGATTTCAGAGAGATCGACCACACGCTTTGTGACGGTAAGCGTACCAGACTTGGTGGTGATATTATAGTTGTTGAGGTCGGTATTGTCCTTAGCCTCGCAAGTGAAGTCATTTGGTTTTGAACCGACCTCGATGATGTAGGCGAAATTGTCGCACACAACCCCCTCGTCACCGATGAAGCCATTGCCATCGGATACGGAAGTGAAGGCGGTGGAGGTTACAGACTTTGCTTCGAGCGGCTCCTTATTATAAACACGCGTCTTGGAGTCGGAAGTGATGGTGACGTTACGCTTGTTTATGGTGAAGGAGACAGATTTGACAATATTGTCTTTGTCGGCAAAGGCTCCTGCTTGGTCTCTTGGCGAGTAGGCCACTTTAACAGTATGAGCGCCAGCGGAGAGGATGTCTGTTAGCTGATACGGGATGCCATCTTCGGAGAAAGTCCAAGGACCACCAGAAGTTATATCAGAGTGAGGTGTTGTCCCCTCATAGTATGCGTGATAAGTCAAAAGGTCTTTGAGAGTCGAGCCGTAATAGCCATCCTCAGCAGACACCGTAGTGTAAACATCGTAGAATTTACCATTACAATTCAGAAATACCTTAAGATCGATAGACCAATCGAGTCCCTCACTGTCTGTGAAGCTAACAGTTAGATTGTACGTTTTTGTTCCAACTCGTTTTGCTGTATTGTAATTCCAGACAAAGTAGAGCTGGCCATCGAAGAAAGCGAAGTCACTACTGTTGATATTGATATCTTGGGGAATGGCGACATCCTCGTCCAAGATAAGCGCAGTGCGGACGGCATCATAGCGCGTCGCAGCATTACTGTTAGTACACTGAGGCACACCCAACCACAGATCACCATCGTGCTTGAAGTAGGGCGTAGCAATCTTGCTAACATTGACGGTGACGGGCTCGGTAGTCTTGACGCTGCCGTCGTAGGCGGAGATGTTGATATGGTAGGTAGCATCTTCCTTGAGGGGACCACCGATATAGTAGAGGGTGGTGTCGGAATCGGAATAGTCGAAACGGAACTTAGAGGCATCGGCACCAGAGAGGGAGAGTGTCAGGGGATCGTTGTCGCGGTCGAAGATGAGGATAGGTATCTTGACGGGATTCTTGCGACCCTTGATATTGAACGTAGTAGGCTCAATATCAGGAGCGTAGTTCATGCCATAGGAAAAAGTGACATTGGCTTGGACGGACTGCGCATCGGGGTCGGGGCATTTGGCGGAAGCATCGGCAGTATAATCCTCAGCGACCTCGTAGGTTATGCTGAAGTTAGAAGACTCGGCGAAGAGATTCGTGGCGATGAAGGTGAGCGTACCATCCTTGGCGACGGTGATGGAGCCGACGGTGTAATAGGAATCGCGTGTGCCCTCGTTGACACTTGCGGTCTCGCCAGCTTGGTACTCGTCGCCGTCGATCCAGAAGCGGCTAACTTTGATAGGGTCGCCATCGGGGTCAACGTCATTGTCGAGGACATTGCCAACGAGGGTCTGGCTCTCGATGAGGGAGTAGCTATCGTCGTTGGCGACAGGGGCGTTGTTGGTTATGAAAGTCTGGGTGGCGAGATCTTGGAAGTTGTTGTTGGTGACGCCGTCGTACTCCTCGATCGGGTCGGTTGGGTCGTCAGCGTTGTTGGCGTCGACCTCGACGAGTTGGGTCGGGTGCATTACGTAGGCCTTGACGGAGATGGTCTTATGGGCTACGGAAGAGGTAAAAGAGCCGACGACGGTGAAAGTGGCGGTCTTGCCGTTCTTGACGAATATGGTGCCTTCGGAGGGGGAGATGACGTAGGCGTCGGAAGCTGCGGCAGTTGTTGTTATGGAAGAGATGGTGAAGCCGTCGAGCCTGTTGCCATCGGCATCGTAGGTGATGAGGCCAAGCTTCGCGCCCTTGGCGTTTGCATTGGTAATTTTGCTTGAAACGTTCTGAACGGTAAGTGAGTACGTCACCTCGTCACCAATGGCTGCGCAATCGGCACCGCCCGTAGCGGCTGTGAGGGCTATGTCGAGTTGCTCGTCCGTGAGGGTTACTTCCGTTTCCGCCGTAGCAGACTGGTAAGCCCAAGTGTCGATGGCAGTGTTCTCTCCGCGGTCGTCATAGTTAGTAGTCCCCCTCTCCGTCCACGTATTTCCCCACTTGTGGGATGGGGAATCTTCACCTTTTGTTCCATCTGCTTTAGAGTTTCCTGCGCTAATAGATTTAGTAGAAACGGTCGTTACGTCACTATCATTCCAATAGATAGTCTTTTCGAGATTGTTGGAAGCGGTAGCGTCCTTAATGTTGATGCTGAAGCCACTGACATTGCGAGCCACGTCGTAGAGAGGGAAGTGGAACTCGGAGAATGTGAATTCGCCATCAGCGGTGACTTTCTGGCCAGTGGGGACAGTTTTGCCGCTGCCATCCTTGCCATCCCACTCGACGACATTGTCGCCAGCGAAGAAATTACCAGTAAGAGTTAGAGACTTATATAGATTTTTATTGAATCTGAGCCGAATAGAATAAGTTCCCTGCATTGGGGAGGTGAAGACGATGTCGGCCCCTTTGCTGCTCGAGCCGCCCTCGACGCCGCCCTTGCCAACGATATTGAAATCGGTAATCTTGGGATCGGAGTCGACGGTCTCCTTGCGGAGCCAAGTCTTGGAGACGGAAGAGCCGTAGACGCACTTCGTGGCTACGGTTGGGAGATCGGAGGCGGGCTTGTTGAAGAAGATCTTGTAGGTGACATCCTCATAGACATCGACCTTTTTGCCGTCGGCATCGGTCATCTGCGAGACGACATCGGTGGTGCGAGGGTCATGAGTCGTGAGGCTTGTCGCACTCTTGTAGGAAGCCTTGCCACCGCTGGTTATGCCCTTGTTGTTGGCGAAGAGGGATATGTTGTCTCCACACATGCCGTTGGGAGTGAAGACGGCGATACTTCCGTTGTGGTTGAGTACGTAGAGGGTGCCATACCAACGGGATGTTGATTCCTTAGGGCCCCAAGCTGCGAGGTTGAGGACGTTGGTGTACATACGGCCCTCGATGACGTTCATGTCGGAGGCATCGGTGACGGTTATGTCGAACGCGGATATGAAGACGTTGCTGACGTTGGCTCCGTTGTAGTAGCCATTTGTAGCGCCATCGCGGATGTCGTAGGTCTTACCCGTACCAGGAGTGTTGGCTTCCTCGTTTTCCACCCAAACGTTGGTATGCCAATCCGCGTTGTAAGTAATAGTGTTACCCCACTCGTTTTCGCTCGTCATCGATGGATATACGAGCGTAGAGTGTGGGGTGTTGAAGTCATAGATACTGGTGAGCTTTCCTGTCGGCACAGCAGTCTGATTGTCGTCCTTGCCGTGGAACTCAATCTCCCAAACGCCTTCGGTTGCCGCAGTGACATCTATCTTGTAGGCATCGTAACCACCATTGAACGCACCATAGTTAGGACCTGCGAGCTCTTGGTCGCGGTCGGCGATGTAACCACCTTCGGAGTTATTGACGATAGTACCAGACTCGCCATTCGGAGCACGCCACACGATGCTGCCCGTACAGTCGTCCGCAGTGGCTGCATTGAGGGCAGATGAGGCGAAACGGAGATGCTCGCCAGCCTTGGCATACACACGGAACGTGCCGTGCGTAGAGAAAGGCCGGTCAACAGCCGAGGATGCCGAAACGAGCATCGCACGGCAGCGCCAGTCGAGGTCTGCCATATCAAGCCCGTTCGAGTAACTCTGCGGGTACAAATCCTTAGAGCCCTCGGCCATGGCGGGCGAGAAGTGGAGGGCAAGGAGGGCGGCTACCAGAAGTTTCGAAAAGAAACGAGTAGCCTTATGGTGAAAGTCGGCAGAAAACAGGTACATGTTCATCATATATGGTGGCGTATTATGACATATGCAAAGATAGCAGCGTTAGCTGTGTGAGGAAGGGCACAATTCATGCAGAATCGTGGATAAGGGCTTAATGTTCAGTTAAATAGAAAAAAAACAATGTTTAAAAGTGTTCACAACAGCGCACACTCCTAACTGCGGAGTGTAACGGACTGCGAGGCTAAAAGGTTACAAAAAGCATGCCGTTGGCGTAAACGTCGAAAGACATTTGCGCCAACGGCATTATGAAAAAATGGAGTGCTTTACTGGAAAAGCTCGGTCGCGAAGGCTTCGAGGTCAGCGTATTGGGACTCGAACTCGGACGCGAGATCCTTACGATCGCCGCGGTTGCAGCAGTTGAGAATCTCGTAGAAAATGGCCATCGTACGGCGGACGCCATCGAAAGAGCCCGCGAGTTTCTCGGGATCGAGACTGAGGTAGTAGTTGAGCTCTTGCCAGTTGTCGAGAGCGTACTCGCGGAGGATCTGGTCACCCTTGGCGAGGCAGGAGTCGCCACCGGCGCGGTAGTAGTCGTCGGCCATGGCGATGCTGAAGTAGTTGTGGGGGACGGCAGAAGAGGGCACCTCGAATTGGATCTTGTCGAGCACCTCGATGGCGCGCTGGCGTTTGATGAGGGCATCATGATCGTTGGCATCGACCTCGTCGAGGAGAGCCGTGGCGAGGCGCGTCAGGTGGAGGCGGAGGTTGGATCCCATGCGCGACTTATTCTCGTCGAGGTAGAGACCCGGGGCGTTGTAGAAGCCCCAACGGAACTTGTGCATGACGTTTTCATACATCCTGTCAGTGTCGACCGTTCCGCTCATGCCCTGCCTGTCGGTCTTGCCGTAGACGGGCGCGATGCGCTGAGCGAGACCTTCGAGTTGGAAGTAGTTGTCGAGACCGCAATAGTTCTCCCGACCGACAGTGACAGCGTAGTAGAGAGGACGCGTCCACCTGCTGGTTGCGAGCATGTCGAGAACCATGAGCTGGTTCTTGAGAATGTAGTTGCCAGAGAGCTTGAAGTCCATCCTTGGGACAATCTTCGAGGCATTGGCCTTCGTGACGGTGCCATTGGCGAGGACGACGGCGGTATCGATGGGGAGGGAGAACTTATGACCAGGGATGTAGCAGATGCGCTCGGAAGTTTGCGGGAGCGACTTGGTGCGGGGGTCGTCAGAACGTACGAAATTGATGACGTCGTTGAGGTTCATGGCGTCCTTGCTGATGTCGACGAGGTAGATGACATCGCGGTCGTGGGTATACTGGTCGTGGGTGAAGCTGATGGGCACAGGGTCGCTGTCGTAGGCCTTGCGCTTCATCTGGTCACAATACCACTCGGTCTGGAGGTAGGAGAGGTTGCAGATGCGGACGTCGGGTCGGCAGCCCTCGACCTCCTGGGCGTACCAGAGGGGGAAGGTGTCGTTATCGCCATTGGTGAAGATGATGGCGTTCTCGTCGCAGGAGTAGAGGTAGTTGTAGGCGATGTCGCGCGCAATGGTGCAGCCGGAGCGGTCGTGGTCGTCCCAGTTTTGCTGCGCCATGATGCCAGGGACGGCAATGAGGCAGACGACAGAGGCGACGATGGTGGCAACCATACGTGGCATGCGGACCTTGGCGAGCCAGTCGATCACCTGAATGACGCCGAGACCGATCCAGATGGCGAAAGCGTAGAAGGAGCCGGCGTAGGCGTAGTCGCGCTCGCGAGGCTGGAGGGGCGTCTGATTAAGATAGAGGACGATGGCGAGACCCGTCATGAAGAAAAGGAGCATGACGATCCAGAAGTCGCGCTTGTGGCGACCTGCGTGGAAGAAGAGACCTGCGAGACCGAGGAGGAGGGGGAGCATGAAATAGGTATTGTGCCCCTTGTTGTTCTTCAGGGTGTCGGGCATGAGCGACTGGTCGCCGAGCATCCAGTTGTCGATGACGGGGATGCCCGTAATCCAGTTGCCGTGGGTCAGCTCACCATGACCTTGGATGTCATTCTGCCTGCCGCTGAAATTCCATAGGAAGTAGCGTAGGTACATGAAGTTGACCTGATAGGCGAAGAAGAAACGGAGGTTCTCGCCGAAGGTGGGGATGGTGACTGTGGAGCGGTTGCCGTCCTCGTCGACGATGGGAACTTGCTTGCCCTTGAAGTGCGACCAAGACTTGTATTGCTCGACGTGGCTCTGCTGAGAGCTGTACATGCGCGGGAAGAGGACGGAGGCTTGGTACTTGTAGACGGGCTTGTGCTCAACCTCGACATACTTGCCGTCCTTGACCATGTAGACCGGCTCGCCCTCGAGCTTGGAGGATGCGGCGCGGTCGAGAGGCGAGGCGAAGGTCTGACCGTAGAAGAGGGGTCGGTCGCCATATTGCTCACGATTGAGGTAGTCGATGAGGGCGAAGACGTTGTCGGGGCTATTCTGATCCATGGTGGGGTCAGCAGCCGAGCGGATGACAACCATCGCGAAAGAGGAGTAGCCAAGGACGATGACGGCGATTGCCGCTACGACAGTGTTGGCCAGAGCCTTACGGCGACGGAATGTGAAGATGATGGCCCAGATGAGACCGGCGATGAGCAGGAGCATCCAGAAGATGGCGCCGCTATTGAGACCGAAGCCGAGGCTATTGACGAAGAAGAGGTCGAAATAGCCGGCGATCTTGACGAGACCGGGGATGATGCCATAGAGGATGACACCCAGGACGACGCAAGAGATGGCGAGCGCGATGAACGCCCCCTTGGTTGTGGGCTCGAACTTGCGGAAATAGTAGACCAGTCCGATGGCGGGGATGCACAGGAGGTTGAGGAGGTGGACACCGATGGAGAGACCCATGAGGTAGGCGATGAGGATAATCCATCGGTTGGCATGGGGCTCGTCGGCTACATTCTCCCATTTGAGGATGCACCAGAAGACGATGGCCGTGAAGAAGGACGACATGCCATAGACCTCGCCCTCGACGGCCGAGAACCAAAAGGTGTCGGAGAAGGTGTAGGCGAGAGCGCCAACGAGACCTGCGCCCATGACAGCCCACGTGCGCCACTGCTCAGGCTCGCCATCGGCCGTAGTCTCCTGCCCGTCGATGAGAATCTTGCGGGCGAGGTGGGTAATCGTCCAGAAGAGGAAGAGGATGGTGAACGCGCTGGCCAACGCGGACATGATGTTGATGAACTTGGCCACGAGAGTGACGTCGGGGGCGGCGATGGCGAACATCCTCGCGATGATCATGAAGAGCGGCGCTCCGGGAGGGTGTCCTACGAGAAGTTTGTCGGCTGTGGAGATAAACTCGCCACAATCCCAGAAACTTGCCGACGCCTCGGTCGTCAAGATGTATGTGACGGCGGAGACGAGGAACGCCAGCCATCCCATAAGATTGTTGATAAGGTTGTAACGCTTCATTTGTATGGTAAAGGCGCAACGGACTGTCGTGTCACGTCACGGGATATGCGACAACGCGCCGGAGAAAACGGCTGTCGCGAATTTAGGGTTAATTTCTTTCTGAAGAAGTGTGGCAGCCCCGTAAAGTGGCACGGCATCCCACACGGCGTGAAAAAAGAGTGGGCAAACGTGAGAATCATTATCTTTGCGACAAAAGAACACAAAGAGACACAAAAACATGAACATTCTGCTGATTGGCGGCGGCGGCCGCGAGAGTGCAATAGCATGGAAACTGAAACAGAGCCCTCGCCTGAGCAACCTCTACATCGCGCCCGGCAACGGCGGCACGGCATCTCTTGGGCAGAACGTGGCCCTCGACCCTAACGACCACGCCAAAGTTTGCGACTTCATCGTAGCCAACAGCATCGACATGGTCGTCGTCGGACCCGAGGAGCCGCTCGTCAAAGGCCTCCACGACGCCATCATAGCCGACCAGCGCACGAAGAGCATCCCCGTCATCGGCCCGCAGTCAAAAGGCGCGGCACTTGAGGGAAGCAAAGATTTCGCCAAAGCGTTCATGACGCGCCACGCTATCCCCACGGCCCGCTACAAGAGCTTCACGGCAAACGACATTGCCGAGGGCGAGAAATTCCTTGAAGAGCTTCGTCCGCCCTACGTCCTCAAAGCCGACGGATTGGCAGCAGGCAAAGGCGTACTGATAATCAACGACTTGAGCGAGGCGAAGAAAGAGTTGCGCGCCATGTTGGGCGGAATGTTCGGACAGGCGTCGTCGACAGTCGTCATCGAGGAGTTCCTTAGCGGCGTCGAACTTTCGGTCTTCGTCTTGACCGACGGTGATGGCTACGTCATCCTCCCCGAGGCGAAAGACTACAAGCGCATCGGCGACAACGACGAGGGTCCCAACACAGGCGGCATGGGCGCCGTATCGCCCGTCCCGTTCGCCGACGCTGCATTTATGAGCAAAGTCGAGGAGCGCATCGTCCGCCCGACCGTCGAGGGTCTGAAAAAAGACGGCATCCCCTACAAGGGCTTCATCTTCCTTGGTCTGATGAATTGCGACGGCGAGCCTATGGTCATCGAATATAACGTCCGCATGGGCGACCCCGAGACCGAAGTCGTCATGCCGCGTCTGAAGACCGACCTCATAGACCTCTTGGAGGCGACAGCCAACGGCACACTCAGCAAGATGAAGGCGGAAGCCGACCCTCGCACGTGCACCACCGTCATGATGGTATCGGGCGGCTACCCGGGCTCTTACGAGAAGGGCAAGCTGATGAAGGGACTCGCCGACGTCGACAGCAACAGCATAGCCTTCCACGCCGGCACGAAAGAGGACGGCAAGGGCGGCATCGTCACCAGCGGCGGACGCGTCATAGCCGTCAGCTCGCTTGGCGAGAGCATCGAGGACGCCATCGGCAAGAGCTACGCCAACGTCGCCAAGATCAGCTTCGAAGGCGCGTTCTACCGTAAGGACATCGGCCAGGACATGATAAAGATCCGCGACGCACGGAAATAATGTACAGACTATTCTCGCGCAACACGCCACTGGCCTACGCTGCCATGCTGCTGATCCTCATAGGATTGCGCGGGCGCATGATATATGACCCGGCGCGGTTTGTCGTGGCAGACACGCCCGACCTCTTCTCGCCGCTATGGACGGCCGTCATGGGGCATATCGTGCCAGGCAGCACGCTGTCGCTTGTTATGGTCATAACTGTGACATTTCTCTGCGCACTGATTGTCAACAACATAGTGAACCGATATAGCCTGTCTCAAGAGCGAGGAGCCTTGGGCGGGCTTTTTTTCATAATCTTGTGCGGAGGCTTCCGTCTGAGCCTCGCCTTCCAGCCGTGCGTCTTGTTCGCGTTGGCGCTCATCTGGGGCGTCGACCGCCTCTTCTCGGCGACCAACAAGACGAGACCCTACGCCAGCGTGGCATGGGGCTTCGGCATCGTCAGCATCGGCTGCCTGTTTTGGGCTAAAGGCTTGTGCTTCCTGCCGTTCCTGCTGATCTTGATGTCGCTCTTGCGCATTGGGGGTGGGCGGTCGTACACGGCTGCCTTCGTCGGCGTGGCTGGCGTGGCGGTAGTGGCATTGACGTTGGCACTATTGACCGACAGCCCGTTGGAGGTATGGCGCGCATACGTGCGCTCGGGACTTGCCATGCAGCCGTATTGGCGTCTGGGACCAGTGTCGATAACATACCTCGTCATAGAGCTTGGCATCACGCTGTTTGCCGTAATGTCGTCGCAGAGGCACTTGCTGGAGATGAGCATCACGGCAAGTCGCAAGGTGAGGGCGGCAGAGTGGATGCTGTTCTACTCCATCCTGCTGATCCTGCTGCCAGGCTTCTCTTGCGAGATACAGATACTCGTGGCCATCGGGGCGTCGATGTTGCTGCCCCGTTTCGTCAGTGGCATCCGCAACGACAGAGTGCGCGAGGCGATACCTCTCGTCATGACCGCCGCGGCGGCATGGTTGATATACATATGAAAAGTTGGGTCATTCAGCCGCCGACATTCTTGCGTCGGCTTTTCCCCCATTCATTTTGGCGAGACGAGGATCATCAGGCAAAAAGGGTATACATCTCCTTTGACGACGGGCCTGTTCCCGAACAGACACCTTGGGTGCTCGACCTCTTGGACAAGTATGGCGCGAAAGGGACGTTCTTCTGCGTTGGCGACAACGTGAGGAAGCACCATGAGATTTTTGAGGAAATCCTGCGCCGCGGACACAAGGTCGGCAACCACACGTTCAACCACTTGCCACTGTTCCGCGTGGGGTGGAAGACATTCTCGGAGAACATCGACAAATGCGACGACATCGAGGGACACAAGGCCAGATTGTTTCGCGCGCCACATGGACACATCACACCATGGCACGCATGGCGACTGACCCATGGCAACCGATTTGACCGCATAGTCTTCTGGGACGTGATGCCCAAAGATTATGACAACAGGCTCACGAAAGAGGATGTCATGGACAACGTCAAGAGATACGTTCGCCCGGGGTCGGTGATCGTCTTCCACGACTCGATAAAGGCAGGCGAGCGGATGCGCTACGCACTGGAAGGCACGTTGGAGATGCTGACCCGAGAGGGATATGAGTTCCCAGTCATCGGGGAGGTTTGACACCATAGCATACACGACAAAACAAGCCGCCCTGCGCAAGTCATATTGCGCAGGGCGGCTTCGTTATATCGTTCTCGGGAGGGAAAAGCCTCAGAGCTTCATCACACAGCAGAGGTAGGAGATCTTGTAAAACCCGAGGATCAGCATGGAAGGATGCTTGCCAAGGAGATTGGACTCCATGCGCTCACGGAAAATCCTGAAGAAAGAACCGCACAATCCTGTGGCGTGGATGGCGTCGAGCTTATAGTATAGCGACAAGAGGCGCGACGAGCCGTTGAGCTTGTCGGCATGCATGTTGAGGCTCTGTATTGCAATGCGGACCTTGGAGAGGTAGCCCTCGGAAGTATCGGTATCGTCGTGGTAGACGGGGTTGTCAATATGGAGGATGGAGAAACCCGATTTCTTCAGGTCAGCACCAAAAAGCGTGTCCTCATGGCCGTAGCGGTCGAAGGTCTCGTCGAAACGGACGGAAGAGGCCACCTTGCGCGAGATGAGGAATGACGAGGAGAGGAAAGCCGCATAAGGCCTCTTGTTCCTCGCACTCGCCTTGCGCACCTCGTGAGTCAGCCCATAGTGGAGACGGAGGGGGTTGGCAACGGCTTCGGCGCCACGGCGATAGTCGAGACCACCAACAACGACGTCGGACTTGGACGCAGCGTCGGCATAGACCTTCAGGAAATCCTCTCGGACGGGGAAGACGTCGGAATCGAGAAAGAGGAGGCTGTCGCCACGCGCCTCGTCCATGAGGCGGTTGCGCGTCCTGGCGATGCCGAAATTATTGGGCGAGACGATATAGCGGCAATGGTCCATATCCTCGATGGACGCATTCTCGGCGAGTATGCTCATGTCTGTCGATCCGTCATCGACAACAACGACCTCAGCGTCGAGACCATAGTCGTCGATCTGGCGCGCCAGCTCGTCAACAAGCACGACGCAATCGTGGTTGTATGTAGGGATCAGAACGGAAAGCATACTTCGGGATGTTGGGATGCTAAATTAGTCATGATTAGAAAATAGGCACGGAAAAGAGAATTAATAAATCCTAAGGATATTCAAAAAGAGCGACGGGCGAAGAAAAAGCGACTTGGCATGATTTTTTTCTGCCAGAGGTCTTGCAAGTTCAGAATATGTTGCCTAATTTTGCATCGCAATCGGGAAGAAAAACACCGAGAGCCACATTCTCCAATAGCTCAGTTGGTTAGAGCATCTGACTGTTAATCAGAGGGTCATAGGTTCAAGTCCTATTTGGAGAGCGGGGAGAAAGACGTCTGGTAACCTTCGGGTTGCTGGGCGTCTATTTTTTATGTATGCACCGTCAACCACCTGGACAGGCAAAACCAATGATTGCCAACAGATTGGCTTCGCTTTGAGGGTAAAAAAACAAGCCCAGTCGCGTCATGAAAGATACGGCTGGGCTTGTTGCTTTTCTCGTACTATCGAACCCTTGCGAGGTACAATTATGCTGAGAACTTTCTTTTCGCAAATCTGTAGGCAAGCCGACATACAAGCCCATCGCTTAAGATAGACGCCATAGCCATAGACGCACGTCAGCAGCCACGCTATTGTGGCGAATATGGGATGCCGCTTGACGCTCAACGAGATTGCGCATAGGCAGGCAGCCACGAAGTTGACAATCACCAATGCTCCCAATTCCATAGCCAGTAGATTTTTTGTTGATGCCTAATGTAGCAAAAAGGCTGGCGCCTCATGAGAGGAGCCAGCCTTTGGGTGTGTCTAACGCCCTGGTTATTCACAGAGCGGCAGTAGTTTTTTTTACCTATCGCACCTCAGTGTCGCAAATTGCCCATACGCTGGTAGGCGAGGACTGGAGCTGAGAGCGGACTCGGTCGAACTTGTCGAAATCGGAACCTAAGAGATAGTGACCCACGGAAGCGCGGACCGACAGACCCAAAGACTTCAAGACTGCCAGTGGCGAGTCGTCAATCTGGGGGTACTCCACGACATCGTGTTCGTCAAGTTCAGCTATCGAAGCTGCATGCTCGATTGCGTCATCAAGGCTGCCAATCGCGTCGACAAGACCATTTTTCACAGCGTCCGCGCCCATCCATACGCGACCTTGACCGATGCTGTCGACAGTCTCATAGGACATGATGCGGCCGTCGGATACTCGGGTTACGAACGTCTTATACGTACGCTCGATAGAGTTCATAAGAACAGCCTTCTCGCCATCGGTAAGAGCACGAACACCCGTGACAACAGGAGCCTTGGAGCTACCTACGACATCGAGATCGACACCGAGGTTGTCTGCCGCCTTCTCAACGTTTGGCACCATGCCGTAGACACCGATAGAGCCTGTGAGGGTCGTAGGCTCGGCATAGATATAGTTGGCAGCGCAGGAGATATAGTAGCCGCCCGACGCTGCATAGCCGCCCATGCTGACGACGACGCTCTTTTCCTTGGAAAGGAGTTCCACCTCGCGCCAAATGATGTCAGAAGCGAGAGCTGAGCCGCCAGGAGAGTTGACGCGAAGAACGACAGAAGCCACGTTGTCGTCATTGCGCAATTCGCGGAGCGTTTTAGCGAGGTCGTCGGCGTAGATGTTCTCGTCGTCAGACTCTGACGAGCCGTCGAAAATCTGACCCTCAGCATAGACCACGGCAATCTGCTTTTTGCCATTGTTATCGTCAGAAGGGATGAAGTCGTAGATGTTCATGAAGTTAAGCTCGTTGACTTCGCAGTCGTCCAAAGTCGCCAGCATCTGCTCAAACTGGTCAAAGTAGAGACCATTGTCGACGAGGCCGACCTGCTTGAGATCCTCGGCGCGTGTCGTGAGCGACTGGAGGTTGTCGACAAACTCGTCGATGCGCTCGGGGGCTACATTGCGCGACGCCGCAATAGAGTCGCGGACCTCAGCCCAGATGACGTCGACGATCCTCTGGCTCTGTGCCTTGTCATCGTCGCTCATGGAGGTGCGGAAGAACGGCTCGACGGCACTCTTATACCTGCCATGCTTGAGGACGTCGAAGCCGACGCCAAACTTGTCGGCTATCCTCTTGAAATAGAGCTTGGAGACGATTGCGCCATACATCGCCACGGAACCTTCGGGGCTGATGAATATGGAGTCGCCCGCGCTTGCCACATAAAGCAGCTTGTCAGAGCCAATGACCTCGTCGTAGAAGTAGACGGGTTTGCCGCTCTCCTCCTTAAACTTGGAGATCAAGGCACGCAGGCGGCGCATGTTTGCGGCATCTACGTTTGCGCTCGTTCCCTTCAGATAGAGGGCGACGACATTATCGTCAGATGCGACAGCCTTGAGTTTCTTGGCAAGAGTATTGAGTCCATGAGTGCACTCGGCACCGCTCATGGCATTGCGCAAGCGGAAAGCAGGGGAATCCATGTCCCTATCGGTGATAGGCTCGGAGAGGTCGAGCGTCATGACGGTATGGGGCTTGGCCATGACCACCGGCTCGCTCATTGACGACGCTGCAATTGCGGAAATAATCACAAGAGGCAGCAGCGTCAACAAGATAGCAGCCAAGATGACGGCTGCAAACGTCAACAGAAATTGTTTCATAATTTGAGTGTTATTTTGTTTCGTCTGTTTGGACTTCCTCATAGTCCACATATTCGCCACCGAGGACGTCGGATACCGTCTCTCCGTCGCGCATTCGTGGTTTGAGCGAGTCGGAATCGCCTCCCCCACCCCACCATGAGCGGTCTTTTTTATCCTGCTCCTCCGGCTCCTCTTGCTGCGGCATTTGGAAACCCGCTTTCTTCATCATGCGCTTTGCGAAAAGCGTCAAGAGCCACGGGAGCAAGAGCCTCGCCATCCATTTGAGAATGAAGAGGACAATAAGTATTACGAATAACGTCGAAAGAAATTTCTCCATAGTCTCTTATTTTCCTATTTCTTCAACCCTGTCTTTCACCCTCTCCATTAGCCATAGTGGTGTTGACGTGGCACCCATGATTCCGACCTTGCCCGTGAACCCGTCCAGCCAGCTTGGCATGACGTCGTCCTCTGAAATCACAAAGTGGCTATTGGGGTTGAAGCCCTTGCAGATGTCGAACAGCACCTTGGAATTCGAGCTTTTAGCACCTCCGACGAAGAGGACGAGCTCGTGCTCGCGAGCGAAGTTTCCCATCTTCTCGGCTCGCGACGCCATCTGTTGGCAGATGGTCTCGTGGACGGTCACCTCAGACTGTGAGCGAGAGCGGATGATACTGGCCACGCGGGCGTAGTCGGCAGGGTTCTTTGTCGTCTGGGCAAACAACTCGACAGGTGCGGAGGGGTCAACCATCGACACCTGCTCCTCGTTCTCAATGAGGATGCCCTTGCCGGCAATCTGCCCCATAAGTCCAATCACCTCGGCATGACCCTTCTTGCCGAATATGACGACTTGCCCTCCAATCTCCTTCATGCGCACATCGGCCTGACGGATGCGCTCTTGGAGTTTCAAGACGACGGGGCATGTGGCGTCAGTCAGCCGCAAGCCGTTGGCTTTGACGATGTCGTAGCTCAAAGGAGGCTCGCCATGCGCTCGGAAGAGGACGTTAGCGTCGTGAAGGCTGCCGAGGTCTTGCGCCTCGATGACCTTCAGTCCCTTGGCTCGGAGGCGGTCGATCTCCTGCCCGTTGTGGACGATGTCGCCTACGCAGTAGACCTGCTCACCGCTGTCGAGGCGCGCCTCAAGAGTGGCGATGGCTCGGCGGACGCCGAAGCAAAAACCTGAGTGTGGATCTATCTCTACAATCACTTCTCTACCAAGCCGCGCTCTGCCAAAAGATTGATAATGAAGTCGTATTGCTCAGCACGGGTCATATTACTGTTGTCAAGCACGACGGCATCGTCCGCCTTGCGCAGAGGGTTGAGGGCGCGGGTGCTGTCTTGACGGTCACGCTCGACGACGTTGGCGAGAACCTCCTCGTAGACGGGGGTCTGCCCCTTGGCGACCATCTCGTCAAAACGACGCTTGGCGCGCACCTCGGGGCTTGCGGTCATGAAGATCTTGAGGTCGGCATTGGGGAATACGGCCGTACCGATGTCGCGCCCGTCCATGATGACGCTCTGCGTCTGTCCCATCTGACGCTGCCACTCTGTCAGCTTCATTCGGACGGCTGGCAATGCGCTTACCGCGCTAACGCTCTGGCTGACAGGCATGGAGCGAATCTCGTCCTCGACGTTCTCTCCGTTGAGGAATGTGGTGTTGCGTCCCTTCTCTTTGTCGAAATCGAAGGTTATGGTTATCGATGGCAGGAGTGCGGCAATGGCTTCAGCATTAAGTCCGTCACTCTTGACGAGACCGCGACGCAGGGCAGCGAGGGTCACGGCCCTGTACATGGCCCCAGTGTCGATATACGCGATGCCAATGGCCTTGGCAACTTCCTTAGCCACAGTGCTTTTGCCGCACGACGAGTGACCATCTACGGCAATGACTATATTTTTTGTTGTCTTCATCTGTTATTGTCTTTTCTTCCAAAGGTAAAACGCCAAACGCCCCAGCCCTCCAACGACAGCCGTCACCACAAGGGCGAAGACCGCAGCGATGGCCAGCAGGACGGTGCGTCCGTTGGTGTAATGCGCCGTATCGAAAAACGACACGTAGACATTTTGGTTGAGCGTCGAATCGGCAGCAGCAATCTGGGCCATCTTGCCATCCAGGGCAACAGCCGTGCCGACGGGCGTCTCGCCAGCGTGGGCGTCATAGTCGGTCATGAGGGCAAGGACTTTCTCGCCCGAGGGCGTCGAGAGGCGGTATATGCCGACATATTGGCTCTCGTCATCTGGATGGCGCATGATGTCAAAACCTCGCGTCGTGTGCTTTATTGCCGTGCGGCTCGAATCGGACTTGCTCACCATCTCCTCGCGAACTGTGGAGTCAGCCTCCTTGCGTTTCTTCTTCCAATAGCCCGTGCGGGCTACGCTGTCGGCACGGAGTGCGAAGAACATGGGCACGACCTGCCCCTCAAGGCCATTTAGCGTAGGCGTGCAGTCGGAAGGCGTGCGCCCCACGACGTGCGAGGCGGAGGCGGACAACTCATCCGCTTCGACCTGACCGCCAACCCATGTCTCAAACCGATAGGCGTCAATCGAGAGCATAGAGACCACGAAGACGACAGCCAGGGCGACAATGGAACCCAGCTTTAGCCAATTGATGCCGCCTTTCTGCTGGCGGTTGATGATGACCCTCGCGACGACAGCCAGTACGGCAATGACGACGACGGCCGTCAAAATCTGCTCGTTTTCCAAACTTTCTATTTGTCTATTTCGGGAAAGTAAGCAACTCTACTCCTCTTGGCTAACGACCTCGTACTCAAGACCATCGACATAGATGACCGAGTAGTAGTCGCGCCCTTGCAACTCCATGTAAGCCTTCATGGCGGCAAGATTGTTGCGCGAAGACTCGCAGTGGCTCGACTCGACCTCACCGCTCTGTTCCTTGACATCAAGGTCGGCAAGGAGGCTGTCCACCTTCGCGGCGGGGATGCGGTTCTCACGGACGACGCCGCGGACTGCTATCTGCTGCCCGATGAGCTTGGCGTCGAAGCCATTGCCCTCTGGAGCCTCGATACGGAGCTTGTTGTCAGACTCTGAATCCTTGTCGGAGACGAAGCAGCGACGGCCGCTATGCTTGCACGTATGGCGCACCACGCCACTCACGGCGAGGGTGTCGCCCACATGGGCTTCCGCGACATTGAAAAGCGAGTCTACGGATATCGACTGGTCGGACAGAGATGGCTTGCTGCCCGATCCGCCGCATGAGCTTAGAGCGGCGACAGCGGCCATGACGGCCGAGAAGAATAATACTCTTTTCATTGAAAAATTCTGTTGTTTAGCCGATTATGCATCGGCATACGCAAAAGTAGTAATTATTAGAAGAAATCATCCCCAGCCGTAAATGTAGCCACACATTAAGTAACTTCGCGAAAAGATGCCTAATCCTCATTAGATTAATGGAGAACAACGCCACAAACTTCCTAACCGCACATCGTAGCGCCATCTCCCTGGCGCCCTTGGCTTTCTTCCTTATAGCCTACCTTGGAGGGTCGGCCCTGATGGGCGACTTCTATAAATTCCCCATAACAGTAGCGTTCCTCCTCTCCTCATGCATTGCCATAGCGGTCAGCCGTGGCAAGATTAACAAGCGCATAGCACGTTTCTCGGCAGGCGCCGGCGACAAGAACATACTCCTCATGGTATGGATATACATTCTTGCCGGAGCGTTCGCCTACACGGCCAATAAACTTGGAGCCGTCGACGCCACCGTCGCCTTGGCACTCAGGGCGTTGCCGTCGTCGATGGTCTACGTGGCCCTCTTCGCCGCAGCGGCTTTCGTGTCGCTGGCCATCGGCACGTCGGTCGGCACCATTGTCGCCCTCACGCCCATAGCGGCAGGCGTGGCAAGTCAGTTGGGTCAACCCGTGGCGGAGCTTGCGGCCCTCGTCGTCGGAGGCGCGTATTTTGGAGACAACCTGTCTTTCATCTCCGACACGACCATCGCTGCCACACAGACTCAAGGGGTCAAGATGGCGGACAAGTTCAAGATGAACATCAAAATCGTATGGCCCGCCGTGGCTATCATGCTGATATATAGCATCATCAAGGGTCTCGGGACTGATTACGCCCCCGAGACATTGGGTGCGATAAACTTCGGGCTTGTAATACCATACGCCATGGTCATCGGCCTTGCGGTCGTGGGCATCAACGTCATGGTGGTCCTTGTCGTGGGCATAGCCATGACGGGGCTCATCGGGTGCATCGGAGGAAGGATGCCATTCTGGGACTTCATTGACGCCATGGGCAAGGGCATCAGCGGGATGGGCGACCTCATCGTCGTGGCGATGCTCGCCGGCGGCATGCTGGAGCTTATCCGTGCCAATGGAGGTCTACGACTCATCATAGCCTTGCTGAGCCGCGGCGTCCGTGGCAGGCGCGGGGCGCAGGTGGCGATTGGCGGCCTCGTGGCTATGGCCAACCTCTGCACAGCGAACAACACCGTGGCCATCATCACCGTAGGGCGCATAGCTCGCGACATCGCCGACAAGTTTGGCGTCGATCCGCGCCGCGCCGCCTCCATCCTCGACACCATATCTTGCTGCGTGCAGGGGCTCCTACCCTACGGAGTCCAGATGCTCATTGCCGCGCGACTGGCAGGCTGCACGCCCCTCGACATTCTCCCACACCTCTACTACCCCATGCTCTTAGGGGTTTGCGTGGTCGCTTCCATCGTCCTTGACAGGAAGGTCGCCATGAAAAAGTAAGAGCAAAGCAAAAGACAGCAACAGAAAGAATGGAATACGTACTCATTGCCGCCGGCGTCATCGTCGTCGCCCTCATCATCATCCTCGTAAAATGGGGACGCGCGGAAGAGACCGAGTCGACCGACGAACAGAAGGAGACCGACAACGGCAAGGCTCACGTGCCGCCCGCCACATGCTGCGGAGCCCACGAGGTGTGCGAGGCGGAGACGCTCCTCACGCTTACAGACAAAATCATTTACTACGACGACGAAGAGCTCGACCGCTTCCGTGGTCTCGGGCCCGACGACTATGACGAAGCCCAGACCGACGAGTTTCGCGAGGTACTTCTCACCCTCCAGCCCCACGAGGTTGCCGGATGGCTGCGAAGCCTCAACCTCCGCCGCGTCGAGCCGCCTGCCGAGGTGCGCGACGAGGCGTTGATGGTAGTCAGCGAGTTCAGAGACGAGAGGAGAAACGCTGCGGACAAGCACCAAGCCGACTAACAGCCAAACGTCATGCGCCGCAACGTCGCAACAGCCATCATCGTCAAGCCCGACCGCTACAAATAGCCACGGGCAAGGCTATGCGTTCCCCACAACTAACCTCTCTCTTACAACCAACAATAACACAACAACATACATGTCTTCCCAACCAAAACAAGCCCTTGGCACCGACCAAGAGAAACTTGGCACATTCCCTCTCGGCAAACTGCTGATGCAATACGCCCTCCCGAGCATCATCGCCATGACGGCCACCTCGCTCTACAATATGGTGGACAGCATCTTTATCGGGCAGGCAGAGGGGCCACTCGGCCTTGCGGGCCTAACCGTCACATTCCCACTGATGAACCTCTCCAGCGCGTTCGGCGCAATGGTCGGCATCGGCGCGGGCACCATCACGGCCATGAAGATTGGTCAGCGCGACGTCGAGGGCGCCGAGAACACCCTCGGCAACGTCGTATTGCTCAACGTCCTCATCGGCGCCATGTTCGCCATCGTCTCACTCATATTCCTCGACCCCATCCTCCGCTTCTTCGGAGCGTCGGACGCGTCGCTGCCCTACGCACGGGCGTATATGGAGGTCCTCTTGCTCGGCAACGTCTTGACCCACCTATACTTAGGCCTTAACGACGTAGTCCGTTCGTCGGGCTACCCCAAGAAAGCCATGTTGGCTACCCTGACGGCCGTCTTAGTCAACATCGTCTTTGACTACATACTCATCATGAAGATGGGCATGGGCATCCGCGGCGCGGCCATCGGCACCATACTGTCGCAGTTCGTAGCCTTCTGTGTCGTGCTGCACCACCTGACGCGCCCGACGTCGTTCATCCGCTTCAAGAAGGGCATCCTCAAATGGCGTCCTAAACTTGTGCGCGCCATCTTGGGGCTCGGCAGCGCACCATTTTTCACCAACTGCTGCGCGTGCCTCGTCGTCTTGCTCATAAACAACGGGTTAGGTCATTATGGTGGCGACAACCACATTAGCGCATACGGCATCGCCAACCGCGTGGCCTTCATCTTCGTCATGATAACGCAGGGCATATGCCAAGGCATGCAGCCGATCTCCGGCTTTAACTACGGCGCCGGGCTTGTCGACCGTTGCGTGGGCGTATACCGCCGCGCAGCCATTGGCGGAACTATCGTCATGACCTGCGGATTTATCCTTGGCGAGTTCTTCCCTCGCTTCGTCACCGGCTGGTTCACCGACGACGCCACTCTTCTGGAAATAACAGAGAAGGCACTCCACACCATGTTCGCCCTCTTCCCCCTCGTCGGCATGCAGATCGTCACCGTGGGCTTCCTCATGTCGCTCGGCAAGGCGGTCAAGGCCATCATCTTGAGCCTCTCTCGCCAGCTGCTGTGCCTCGTGCCGCTGCTGATATTCCTGCCAAAGTTCATCGGTGTCGCCGGAATATGGCTCGCGCTGCCTATTGCCGACGCGGTGGCAGTAGCCGTGGCGATAGGCATGGCGGTGCACCAACTCCGCGCACTCCGCAAGTTAGTCACGAGCGACCATCAAAACTGATTGTGAAAAAGATTATATTTGTCAACAAAGAGTAATTCACAACAATCATGATATTCACCATAGGACGTCAAGTCGGCAGCGGCGGTCGACTTATCGGAAAGATAATAGCCCAACGGCTCAACCTCGCCTTCTACGACCGCGAGATACTCCAGATTGCGGCCAAAGAGAGCGGCATAAAGGACGAGTTCTTCGAGAAGAGCGATGAGCGCAACTCATTGTGGGGGAGGTTCACCAGCTTCTTCATGTCAGACCACCTTCTGCCCGCAGAGAACTGCCTCTCGCCCCAGTCGCTCTTCAAGTTCCAAAGCGACGCCATCCGCTCCGCCGCCACCGAGGGCAACGGAGCCGTCTTCGTCGGCCGATGCTCCGACTACATCCTCCGCGACATCGAGAACCGCGTCGACGTCTTCATAACGGCCGACATTGAGGCACGCGCCAAACGCGCCGCCCACTACTACAACGTCACCGAAGAGGAGGCAGCCAAGAAGATTGCCGACATGGAGGAGGCTCGCGCCGACTACTACAACTTCTACACAGAAAAGACGTGGGGCGCGGCGGCAAGCTACAACTTCTGCATCGACACCACCGACATAACCCTCGAGCAGGCGGCCGACATGATTATCGAGTACGCCCATATCGCAGGTAAAATCAAGTAACAGAAATTTTGGTCTACTACGTCCTTCTTGGCGGCAACGAAGGCGACGTTGACGAGAAAATGGCCGTCGCCCTCGAGATGATGAACGAAGGCGACGGTCATGTCGTTTGCGTCTCCTCCATATACGAGAGTCCCGCATGGGGCTACGACTCCGCCCTACCCTACCACAACGCGGCGGCAAAGGTTGTCACGCCCGTCGGTCCTTTCGCCTTCCTATCGTTCCTCAAGCATGCCGAGAGGCAACTCGGGCGACTGACAAAGACGGAGCCAGGCGGAGAGTATCACGACCGCCCCATCGACCTCGACATACTGCTGTGCGACGATAAAGTTGTCAACACCGAGACGCTCACCATCCCCCACCCCAAGTTGCCAAAACGACGTTTCGCCCTGACACCTCTGGCCGAGATAGCGTCCGAGGTTCACCACCCCTTGCTAAAAAAAACAATATTGGAGATGCTTACGGAGTGCGAAGATGCAAGCCACGTCACATTAGCAGGCTCTCTTCGCAGCTTAGGCTACCCCACAGAGTAGGATTTCCAACGACCTGAGCGATAACACCACACGAAGAGAATCGAGCGGACAATCCAATCGGCCATCATCGCCAGCCACGTGCCTTCCGCCCCATACGCCTCGGGCCACCCCATGAAACCGACAAGTCCGAAGATGCTCGTCGCCGCAAAGACGTAACTCAGACCGACGCGCACCGTCCACATCGACACGAGCGACGTGACCATGGTGAACGTAGCCTGGCCTGACGCCCTGAGCGCATTGGGCAACGTGAAAGAGAGCGGCCAGATGAGGATGCCGAACAAGCCGTGGGTCAAGACCATGAGCCACGCCAATTCAGACACTTGATCCGAAAGCCCGTATATGCCGATGACCTTGTCGGCAAAAAGTAGCAACGGGACATTCACAATCCACATTCCGGCATAGGCCGAGATCATCAAAATCTTGACATAGCGCGACGCCTCGTCGGGACGACCTGCCCCGACACACCGCCCGACGACGGTCAGCATGGCCAGACCCACCGACGCGCCCGGCAGAACCTCGAAAGAGGCGATGGTGTTGGTGACGGCATTGGCTGCGACGGCGACGGTGCCATAGCTGGCGATAAGAGAGAGGACGATAATCTTGCCCACTTGGAACATGGAGTTCTCCACACCACTGGGGATGCCTACGGCGAGAATCTTCTTGATTATCGGCCAATCGGGGCGCGAGTGACGAAGCCCCCTGATGTCAACCATCGCGTCCTCATTCCTACTCGCCTTGCGAAGACGCCACAAAAGGATGGCGGCGCCGAGCGTTCGCGAGACAACGGTTGGTATCGCCACACCCTCGACTCCCATGCCAAGCCCGAAAAGCAAAATGGCGTTGCCTGCCACGTTGACGGCATTGGCCAAGACGGCAGTACGCATGCTGACGGCAGAATTGCCCTGTGCGCGGAAAAGGGCCGCCGCGGCGTTATAGATGCCGACGCCCGGGAGGGCGAAGAGCGTCACGAGGAAATATCTTTGGCTATTGTCCATGACCTCGGGGGTCACAGCACCGAAAAGACCTGCCAACAACGGACGATGGCACACCAACCCGACAACCAGCAGCGCAAGGCTGAGAGCCAAGCTCACATGGAGCAACTGGCGTGCCGAGAGCGACGCCTTGGCACCATTGCGGCTGCCGATGAACTGCGAGCAGACGACAGCGCCGCCAGTCGCCAAGGCGGCGAACAACTGCTGGAGGAGGACGTTAATCTGGTCGACAAGAGAGACACCGCTGACGGCATCCTCACCGAGGGTCGAGACCATGATAATATCCGCCATGCCGACGGTTATCTGCAACAACTGCTCGACAAGCAACGGCCACACCAGCCGCCACAAGTCTTGCCGCGAGAATATGTGCGAAATCTTGCTGTCCATCAAGTAGTCGAAAAGGAAGAAGGCGGGTCTCAAAACCCGACGGCGCGAAGATATGCAGCAGCACCGCCTCTTGTCGCTCCCACTGTGCGTTTTTCAATTAAATTTGCATATCGGGGCTTTAACAATACGGCCTCGCAAGTCAAGACGATAAATAAACTTAAAGACATGAAATACAAGAGGGTACTTCTCAAGCTGAGCGGCGAGTCGCTCATGGGACATCAGGGCTATGGCATCGACACCGAGCGTCTCGGTGAATACGCCACCCAGATTGCGGCAGCGGCACGCGAAGGTGTCGCTATCGGCATCGTCATCGGCGGTGGCAATATATTCCGCGGGCTGCAAGGCGCGGCCAAGGGCTTCGACCGCTACAAGGGCGACCAGATGGGCATGCTCGCCACGACGATCAACTCCCTCGCCCTCCAGCAAGCCATCGAGGCGCAAGGCGTCAAGGCACGCGTCTTGACAGCCATCCGCATGGAGCCCATCGGCGAGATGTACAGCAAGCCCCGCGCCATGGAGCTCCTTGCCGAGGGCACCGTCGTAATCATGGCCTGCGGCACAGGCAACCCATACTTCACGACCGACACGGGCTCATCGCTCCGCGCCATTGAGATTGAGGCCGACGTGATGCTCAAAGGCACGCGTGTCGACGGAGTCTACACAGCCGACCCCGAGAAAGACAAGAGCGCGACACGCTTCGAGGAGATCTCTTACGACGAGGTGTATAACCGCGGACTGAAGGTCATGGACCTGACAGCCACGGCGATGTGCAAAGAGAACAAGATGCCTATCATCGTCTTCAACATGGACGTTGTCGGCAACCTTGCCAAAGTGCTTGGCGGTGACACCAAAGTCGGCACGCTCGTCCACATCTAAAGACATAGGTACTAAACAAAACGACCGCTGGGCTATGGAGATGCGAAACCTCCATAGCCCAGCGGCTTTTTATTTTGGCACTGCGCGGCTCGACTTAGAGAGCCTTGACATCGCCACGCTCGATGAGGATGCGGCGAGTTGCGACAGGATAGCCTGTTCGGTTGACCCTCGCGTTCTTAAACGAGCCGTCGGGGTTCTGTGGACGGACTGCCATGTCGTTGTGCTTGACGATGAGGAGGATGGCAAGGTCGTGCCATGCCTGCATCATCTCGCCAGCCGCGCTGATGGTGTAGTCGTTGAGATATCGCTTGGCGGCTTCGGGCTCCATCTTCATAGCCGCAGCCTCGACCTCAGCCTGGCGGGCGAGGAACTTGGCCTCAAGGGCGTCGCGGGTGGACTGCAAATCGGGGAAGAGAGACGAGTAGCGAGGATAGACCATGTTGCTGACCCAGTTGCATACCCAGAAAGCGTTGGCCATGGAGAATTGCGTAGGGTCGGCATCGGGGGTGTTGTAGCACGTAGGGCGGCGCGTCGAAGCGCAATATATCGGGGTGTAGGCGATCATGTTGGCGTCATCGTTGCCAAACCAGAGGACACCGCCCACATAGTCGGGGACGTTTGCCCTCATCTGGCTTACGAAAGTGAACGCCGTCTGCTGGGTGCTGGTAGGCCTCTCCCAAAAATACTCCTTACCGTCGTCGCCTTTGAAGACGAGAGGCGTAGGGCGGTAGGGCATGAGCCAAGGGCCGCCAGCCATATTGGTGGTATCGGCGAGCGAGAGGGCTGTGCCCTCATAGTGGTCGCGCATATCCATCATCACGTCGTGGACTGAGAGTTTGTTGTCGGGCTTGACCCACAAGGGCATATCTTGGGCATTGGGATCGACGCCAAGAGCCCACGCCTCATAGGCCTTGACGTCGGCATGGTGGTTGAAGAAGCTCCACACGCGAGCGTCGCAGAGGCGGCGACCCTCCATGTCGGGGAAAGCGTAGGCGTTCTTCCAAGAGAACTCGGCATCCTTTCCCTTGAACCATCCCATCTTGCGGGCGTAGGAGATGACATTCTTGGAATACATGAGATCCTCCTTGGCGAGTCCCATCTGTAGGAAGTTACCGATGCGGCTCTGGTTGGCATGGGCGCAAATCATGCCGTCCGGGACACGTATCGCCACCCATACGACACTCTTGGAGCCTGCACCGCAGCCCATCATCTCCATGATCCACGCCTCCTTGGGGTCGCAGATGGAGAAGGTCTCGCCGCTTGAATTGTAGCCATAGGTCTCGGCGAGAGTCGTCATGACCTTGATTGCCTCGCGGGCCGTCTTGGCGCGCTGGAGTCCGAGGTAGATGAGCGACCCGTAGTCGATGATGCCAGTGGTGTCAATCATCTCGTCACGACCACCGTAGGTCGTCTCGCCAATCGTCACTTGGAACTCGTTGATATTGCCGATGACGGAGTAGGTCTGCTCGGCTTCGGGGATTCGCCCCGTCCACTCGCCAGAATCCCAGCCTACGATATCGCGCATGGAGCCTTTGGCGTGGCGAGCCGCAGGGTAATGGCAGAGGAAGCCAAACATGCCATAGTCGTCGGCATTATAGGTGCAGATGGTGCTGCCGTCGGTGCTTGCGCCTGGCGTCACGATGAAGTTGGTACAAGCCATGGCGACGGTCGTTGAGACCAGCATGGCTGCCGCCATAAGAGATCTTTTTATCATGGGTAGCTATTTATTGTCTGTCGGTTGTTGAGAGGGTTTGGGCTCGGCTGCCAACTGGCGGAGTATCTCGCCTGCAATCATGAGACCGAAAACCGCGGTCACGTGCATCAGGGTCCCGTTGACGCTCTTGCCGTTCTCGACGGCGTGGTCGGGGTCTTTATTCTCTTGCAACTCGGGGCTGAAGACGCACTTGAACTTACGGGCGGGGCGCACATTGTCGCGCTTGAAACGCTTGCGCAGCGCACGCGCCAAGGGGCATCCCTTAGCGTCCCAGAACTCGACGATGCGGATTTGCGACGGGTCGGTCTTCAAAGCCGCGCCCATCGACGAGACGAACCGCGCGCTGCTCTTGCAAGCCCTAAGGATGAGGAGGGCTTTATCTTTCAGGCTGTCGATGGCGTCGACGACGAAATCGTAGTTGTCGAAGTCGTAATTGTCGGCCGTCTCTTCAGAATATATGTCGCGGATGGCGGTGATGTCGGCATCGGGGTTTATGGAGAGGAGGCGTTGGCGCATGGCATCCACCTTGACCTGCCCGAGCGTCGCGCGCGTGGCCATTATCTGCCGGTTCAGGTTGGTGGGGCATACGACGTCGGAGTCGACTATGGTGAGATTCTTGACCCCGCTCCTTACGAGGCTCTCGGCGCACCACGACCCTACGCCGCCCACGCCGAATATTATCACCTTTGCGCTCTCGACCCTCGCCATGGCTTCGGCACCGAGCAAGAGCCTCGCCCTACCTAAGGCGTCGACTGTTTCGTCCATCTGTGTTATCTGTTTTACGCAAAATTAGGCATAAACAATAAAATGTGGGATAAAAACCATCGCCAAGCTTCACACACGTAAGCACAAGCCGACATAAAGCAGCAAATTGACACTCGCAGCCCCATTTGCATCGGGACGCCGCCAAACAGACAAAGCGGAGATGAACTGCCGTCCACCTCCGCTTTTGACAGTCTCATTTCGCCTTGCGGGTTAGAACCGTCCCGCATGGCACGAGTGCCGTCATTATTAACAAAAAACCATTTCGCCCGCATGCAGACCATGAGCCTGAGGGGCGGCGCGTGTTGAGGGAGTTACAAAACCTCTCGATGCGCCTTAAAAACCAAAGAACGATACATGGCTGACGCAATCCCTGCGTCCAGGCCTTTGGCCCCGTTGGGCACACAAGACTTTTTTATTGTCAGCCGTGGCACCGGCTTCCAACGACACAAAGGTACGGCAGTGGCGAACGGTGGGCAATACCTAATAATGACTATTTTTACTCATTCTGATTTACCGCTCTTCTGCATCCAAAGCGATGGCGAAAGCAGCATCGGCCGTAGCGCCATACCACCGCGTCGCCCCTAACTTCTTGACAATCACTCGTCCGTCAACTCCTATCAAGGCCGACGACGGCACGCTCATGGCCAATTGCCCAACGAAGCCGTCGGCTTCCGACTCGGGCTCCGCATCGCTACACTTAAAGAAAAGAGGTCGCAGGGAGGTATATCCCCTACGGTTGAAATAGTCGTCGACATCCTCGGGCGCGTCGCTCGTGATGAAGAAGAAATCCAGCGAAGCCTGGTACTTCTGCGCTGATTTGGCGATCGAGCTCAGCCCCGCCCTGGTCTGCGCGCTCCACACGCTGCCAAAGCACATCAACAGGGGGCGTGAGGGAGGGAACGAGACGGTGGTGTCGGAGCCATGCGGCGTCGAGAGCCTTAAGGCGTCCTCCGCACCGAGAAAAACTATCTTGTCGTATGGGCGCGGCTGCGTCAGTACGGCACGCACGGCATAGGTCATGAATCCGCGTCGCAATGGAGGGACGAGAGCCACGATAAGAGCCACGAGGAACAGGAAGTCCACGACGACCCCCCGGACGCGCTTACGGCTGCGGTAACGTTGCCAAGCTCGGACGAAGAAGTTACTCATGACCTTTGTTTTAGGGGAATGCAGGAGCTGGGCTATGCCGTCTGAATCTTGACGGGACGGGGGAGCGTGGAGTGCGACTTGCCGTTGGCGACGACGCTCATGCCAATCGCCTTGGCCTGCGCCAATTCGATATTGGCTGTTATGAGACCCGTGAGGTTGATCTGCGACTCAAAGCTCGTATGGGGCTGGAGGGTTATGGGCAGAGAGGGGACATTGGCGCGGAACTTGCGCACCTGCGAGGGTCCCATGACGAAATTTACTTGGGCATTGCTGAGCTCGACCTCCTTACTGGAGCGGTTCTTCACCTTGATGGCGAAGACCAGCTGCCCCCCAACGCTCTTCACCTTGCCGCTATAACTGATGCCGATAGGGAAGACCGCATTGCGCAAAGCATAGAAGATGCCGAAACCTATTGCGGCAATGACGACAACGATAATGGCAAAAGTCCACCAAGAGAAAGAGCTTTCGCCAGCCTGACGCACCTCGTCGGCCGTCGGGGTGTGGAGCAAGAGCGAATCGGCAACCGACGTGTCGGGCGACGCGACATGATCGGGGACGGACGTCGCCGCGCTGTCATGAGCCAAGGTGCCAGCCTGCACCATGTGCTGGATTTCCCAACGGAGGCGGTTTATCGTGCATTGCTGCATGAAGATGAGCATGCAGAGCGTAACGAGCACAATGCGCCAATGGGCTTCAACCCATCGCTGGATCTTGACGAAAAACTGAAATATCCTATCCATCTGTTCTTAATATTGCCATGTGAAGTTGGCGAATATAGGCTTTTTGATAGATATGGTCGATTGGCATGGTGTTAAAGTTTCTTTAGGAAAAGCGGGCTAAAAGCACTAAATTTGCAGCGGAATTAGGCGGAGGAGCGGAGTCTGTCAAGAAGCCGCACCCCTCGAGTTCTGAAAATTATAAAAAGGGACACACATCTATGGAGAGCTCAAAGATCCTCTACATTTCACAAGAGATTAAGCCCTACCTGCCCGATTCTCCCGTCGCGGTCTTGAGTCGCGACCTCAGTCAAGGGATTATGGAGGGCGGCAAGGAGATACGCACCTTCATGCCCCGTTTCGGCAGCGTCAACGAGCGCAGGAACCAGCTTCATGAGGTGATACGTCTCTCGGGCCTCAACATCGCCATTGACGACACCGACCACCCCCTGCTCATCAAGGTGGCGAGCATCCAGGCGGCCCGCATGCAGATCTACTTCATCGACAACGATGACCTCTTCAGCCGCAAGGGCGTCACCGCTGACCCTGCCACAGGCGAACTTTTCGCCGACAACGACGAGCGTTCCATATTCTTCGCCCGCGGTGCATTGGAGACGACGAAGAAGCTCCGCTGGGTTCCCGACCTCATCCACCTGAACGGCTGGTTCACCATGATGGTGCCCATCTACACACGCCTCATGGCGAAGAAAGACCCCTATTTCGCCCATTCCAAGATTGTTGTCAGCCTGTATGACGAGGCATGGCAGGGCGAGTGGGAGAACATGAACCGCAAGCTGTGGATGGAGGGCATCGACGAGAAGGCGCTTAAGAAGATTAAGATTACGGACTACCTCACTCTGATGAAGACGGCGATAGACCTGTCGGACGGCATCAGCATCTGCTCGCCCAACGCGACCCCCGAGCTCGTGGAGTATGCCAAGGCGTCGGGCAAGCCCGTCCTCGACTATCCCGGCGACACGGACTACGTCCACGCATTCAACGCTTTCTACGACAAGATCCTCGGCAAATAAGCCCTCCCTGACAAGGGACACATAAATAACGCCGCCCTCGCAAGACGCTACAAAATGCCGATTGCGAGGGCGGTGGCGTTTTTAAGAGAGACACACGCGACAAGGGCCCACGCAAAACACGCCAGCCGCCTTACGCACCGAGATGCGCAAGGCGGCTGGCGTTATTATGTTGCCGCAGACGGACTTGTTTTAGATGATCAGCATGGCGTCGCCATAGGGACCGATGCGGTAGCCCTCCTCGATGGCGGTGCGATGGGCCTTCATGACGTTGTTGTAGCCACCGAAAGCGCATACGAGCATCAGCATGGTCGACATCGAGAGGTGGAAGTTGCTAACCAGCGAGGTAGGCACTTGGAACTCGTAGGGAGGGAAGATGAACTTGTTGGTCCACCCGTCATATGGGGTGATGTGGCCGAGCGTTGAGACAGAGGTCTCAAGAGCTCGGACGACGGTCGTCCCGACGGCGCAGACCTGTCGGCCCTCGTCCTTGGCGCGGTTGATGCGCTCGACGGCGTCGGCTGTGACAACCATCTGCTCAGAATCCATCTTATGCTTGGTGAGATCCTCAACCTCGACATCGCGGAAGCCACCGAGACCGACATGGAGAGTGACCTCGGGGAAGTCGATGCCCTTAATCTGGCAACGCTTGTGGAGCTGGCGGCTGAAGTGGAGCGCGGCTGTGGGAGAGGCTACCGCGCCCTCCTGGGTAGCGAAGATTGTCTGATAGTTGTCGACATCGTCGGGCTCGGGCTCACGACGGATGCAGTCGGGCAGCGGGGTCTGACCGAGGGAGAAGAGTGCTTGGCGAAACTCCTCGTTCGTCCCGTCGAAGAGGAAGCGGAGCGTGCGGCCACGGCTGGTGGTGTTGTCGATGACCTCGGCCACCATCGAGTTGTCCTCACCGAAGTAGAGCTTATTGCCGATACGGATTTTGCGAGCGGGGTCGACAAGGACATCCCACAGGTGGTTCTCCTGATTGAGCTCGCGGAGGAGGAAGACCTCGATGCGCGCGCCAGTCTTCTCCTTATTGCCGTAGAGGCGCGCAGGGAAGACGCGAGTATTGTTGACGACCATCACGTCGCCATCGTCGAAATAGTTGATGATGTCGCTGAAAGACTTATGCTCAATCTCACCGCTCTTCTTGTGGAGCACCATGAGCCTTGCGTCGTCGCGATTCATCGTAGGGTATTGCGCAACCTGCTCTTCGGGGTAGTTGTACTCGAATTCTGATAGTTTCATATATAACTAACGCGTTTCTTCTGTTTGTTGTCTGTCTGCGCCATCGGCTGGCGCTATGGGCTTTTGCGCCCTTATGAGGTCTTCAACCTGCCCCATGGTCAGCGCGCCTTCGAGCGTCACGTCACCCACGCGCGTTCGTCGCAAAGCCGTGAGGTAAGCGCCGGAGCCGAGAGCCTTGCCTATGTCGCGGGCGAGGGAGCGGATGTAGGTTCCCTTGCTGCACCCTATCTTGAGCGTGAGGCTCATGGCTTCCGGGTCGAAACCAGTCACCTCCAAGAGAGAGATCTCGACAGGTCGGCTCGCCAGCTCTATCTCGTCGTGGCGACCCTTGCGGGCGTACTCGTATGCGCGGTGCCCGTCGACCCTTATGGCGGAGAACGTTGGCGGCACTTGGTCGATATGACCGGTGAATTGCTCGCGCAACACCTTGTCAATCAGCTCACGGTTGATATGGTCGGTCGGGTATGTGCCGTCGACTTCGGTCTCGCCGTCGAAAGAGGGTGTCGTCTGCCCGAGCTTGAGTGTGGCGACATACTCCTTATCGTGATCCATGAGCGCCTGGAGCGTCTTGGTGGCGCGACCGGTGCAGACGATAATGAGACCTGTGGCCAGGGGGTCGAGCGTGCCAGCATGCCCTACCTTGATTTTCTTGATGCCGAGATGTCGCTTGAGGAGGAAACGGATCTTGTTGACGGCGTCGAAGGACGTCCACGTCAGCGGCTTATCGATGGCGAGACGCGCACCGCCCAGGAAATCAATATTTTCCAAGAGAGAGTGGGGTTATCCTAAGAAGATGAGGGTCAGGATGCCAGCCAGAGCGCAATAGACGGCGAACCAGAGGAGCTTGCCGCGGCGGACGATGTTGATCATCCACTTGCACGCGAGACAGCCTGAGACGAACGCAGCCGCAAAGCCCGCGAGCATGGTCAGAGGCGAAACTGTCGACGCGGCCATAGTCTCCGCGCTATCGCCCATGAGCTTGATACCGTCGAGGAGAGCCTCGCCGAGGATGGGCGGGATAACCATGAGGAACGAGAATTGCGCCATAGTCTCTTTCTTGTTGCCAAGGAGGAGACCTGTCGCTATCGTCGTACCGCTACGCGAGAGACCGGGGAGAACCGCCAGGGCCTGAGAGAGACCGATTATGAAAGCATCGAGATATGACACATTCTCCTTTGCGCGCGGGCGAGCGTAGTAGGCAAAGGTGAGCAAGAGAGCCGTGACGCAGAGCATGACACCGACGATAAAGACCCCCGAGCCGAAGACAGCCTCGACGTGCTCCTTGAAGAAGACACCGACGATGCCGATAGGGATCATGGAGATGACGATGGAGATGGCATAGCGCGTGGCATCGTTCATCTTGAACTCGAAGAGACCGCGGAGCACCCACCAAATCTCGCGCCAAAGGATTACGATGGTGGAGAGGACCGTCGCGACGTGTACGACGATGGTGAAAGAGAGGTTTTGCTCTGCCTCGATGCCCATAAGTTTTGACGCGATGACGAGGTGACCGCTACTGCTGACGGGGAGATACTCCGTGAGACCCTGGAGGAGTCCCAGGAGGATTGCTTGAAATGTATCCATTATGATCGGCTGCGCTTCTTGATTATTTCTTCATTATGGCGTAGACCTCGAAGATGAAGCCCGCGAGGACGACGATTGGCGCAAGGGTGATGCGGCGGAAACTGTAGATGTCGGCATTGAAGACATTGGGATCGTCGCTGCCACCGCCGGCCATGAGGATGAAACCGAGGATGATGACACCGAAGCCTATGGCCAGCATCTTATAATTCTTCTCGCCAAGAGCGAAATCCTTGTCGCTCTGAGAGTTCTCTAAATCTTTTGCCATTAGTGCTGATAATGAAAAATATGATGATGGGGTTGTAACACTCTAAACGTAGAGATCCGCGGTGCGGAGGCTGAGGTACTTATTTACCGAGCGCGCAGTAGAGACGATCGTCATAAGTACGCCAATGGCGAAGACCGTGACGAAGAGGGCTGCGACCGACGTGACATCGGAGAAGCCTATGACACCGGGCAGCTCGCGAGCCGCAAGGAAAATGACGGCAGCGAGGAGGGCGTTGGCGACGAGACCGCCGATGAGCCCTTGCGCCACACTCTGGGCGAGGAAAGGGCGACGGATGAAGCCTCTGGTGGCGCCGACGAGCTGCATGGTGCGGATAAGGAAACGCTTGCTGTAGACCATGAGGCGCACGGTATTGTTGATGAGCGTCACGGCGACGAGGAGCATGACAGCCGAGAAAATCAGCAGCACGATGGAGATGCGTCGGATATTGTCGTGAATGAGGTTGACGACATCTTGCTCGAAATAGACCTCGCGGACGGGCTTATAACCGCGGATGGTCTGCGCGACGGACTCCATGCCCTGCTCGTCGGCGTAGTCGGCGAAGAGCTTGACCTCCATGGAAGGGAGCAGCGGGTTCATGTCGAGCGTTGCGACGAAATCCTCGCCGAGGTTCTCCTGCATCTGTCGGGCGGCCTCCTCCTTGTCGATATACTTGACGCTCTTGACTTGCGGTGAGGCGAGGAGCTGCTTTTCGATCTGGCGCACCTCGGCTTCGCGCGAGTCGGGCGCGAAGGTGACCGTGAGGCAAAGGTTCTCCTTGACGTATTCTGAGACGCGGTTGGCGTTCAGCATGAGGAGTCCAATCATGCCGAGGAGGAAAAGCACCAGGGCAATGCTTATGGTTGTGGTGAAATATGAGCTGCGGAGTTTGCGCGCCGCCGCCTTGTTGGTCTGGTTGGGCATATCAAGACTACATTACTTACAAAGTTAGCGCGAAAAAGAGCCTTAGCGTGAAGTTTAATATATTTTAGGGAATTACGGAGACGCACATAAGCGCAAGAGGCGCAAAAGGAGAATTGCCCCTTTGCGCCTCGATACATTTATGCCTTACTATCGACCGCTTTTAGTTGTCGCGGATGAGAGCTCGCCAGTCGTTGGAAGAGTTGTCGGAGAAATCGAGCGTCGCCTCTCGCTCGTTGCGATCCATGCGGAGGATGGGGATTTGCTCTTGCATATAATCTTGGATGGCGTCGATGAGCTGACGCTCGGACTCGTCGGCGAAAGTGAGGGCGTAGCCCTTAGCCATACCGCGACCTGTACGTCCGACTCGGTGGACGTAGTTCTCGGGCTCCTCGGGGACATCATAATTGACGACATAATCAACACCCGGGATGTCTATGCCACGGGCCGACACGTCGGTCGTTATGAGGAGCTGGACCTTGTGGGAGCGGAAGTCGTCGAGCGCCTTCTGCCTCTCGCGCTGCCCCATGCCGCCATGGAGGAAGACGGAAGTTAGGGAGACTCGATCCATTGCAGCCTTGACGCGCTCGGCGCGCACCTTGGTTCGGACGAAGACGATGATGTGGCCGTCGGGATTCTCTCGGGCGATGCGCTCAAGATAGAAACGCTTCTCATCCATAGGGACCGCCAGTACCTGATGGGTGACATTCTTTGCCACCTTATTTTGGCTCATCTCGATGCGCACGGCGCGGTAGACGAGCGAGTAGGCGAGATCTTTGATCTTCTCGTCGATGGTGGCGGAGAAGAAGAGAGTCTGCCTGCGGCGGGGAATACGGCGGACAAGTTGACGGATGTCGTTATAGAAACCGAGGGCGAGCATGTGGTCGGCCTCATCGACGACGAGGGTCTCCGTCTGGTCGGTTATGAGGAACCCTTGCGAAGCGAGGTCGAAAAGACGTCCTGGCGTTGCGACGACGATGTCTGCCTTGCCCTTGAGGAGCGCGATCTGATTATCTTGCTCGACGCCGCCATATACGGCAACGACGCTGACACCCGTCCCCTTGGCGAGCTGCTTTATGACGCCAGCCACCTGCGACGCCAACTCGTGGGTCGGCTCCATGACGACGCATCGGGCACCCTGATAGCCGAAGCGGCGCGGGCGCGATAGGAGGTTGGAGACGACGGGGATGGCGAAAGCGGCGGTCTTACCCGTGCCAGTCTGCGCGATGGCGAGAATGTCCTCACCCTCGAGGATGTGGGGGATGGCCTTAAACTGGATGTTAGTCGGGCGCGTGAAACCGAGGTCCTTGACATTAGCCAAGACCTGAGGTTGTAGGAGTCGGAGGTCGTCGAAACGCACGGCGCGTGATTATTGGAAATGTGGACTAAAGATCTTTGAGAGACTGGCGGATGGAGGTCCAACGGGTGGCATCCATCTTGGAGCCGATGACCTCGATGACGTTTCCGCTCGCGATTGCGCCAGCCGTGGCGCACTGCTTTGGGGAGAGACCATTGATCATGGCCCACACGAAACCTGCGGCGTAGAGGTCGCCCGCGCCTGTGGTGTCGATGGCGTTGGAGCTTATGATGCCCACGCGGGTGTGCTCGTTGCCCACCTTTACGATGCTGCCGCGTCGACCTTGCTTGAGGACTACGCACTCGGCAATCTCGCCAATCTCATTGATGGCCTCGTCATCCTCCTTGCCTGTGAAGGCTGTGGCCTCCTCCTCGTTGGCGAAGACGACATCGACGTAGCGTGAGATGATGCGCTGCATGAACTCCTGATTATCCTCGACGACATTGTAGGAGGCGAGGTCGAGCATGACCTTGAGACCGCGGTTGTGGGCCGTGGCGAGCGCGCCCTCGATGAGCTGAGGGTTTTGGACGAGATAGCCCTCGACGTAGAGATGCGTGAAGCCGTCGAAAGCAGAATCCTCGATATCGGCAGGCTCCATCTCGACAGCCGCGCCGAGGCAGGTGCACATGGTACGCTCGGAGTCGGAACTTATGAGGGAGATGCAGGAGCCAGTACGGGTCGCGCTGGTGCGGAGGAGGGGCTCGACGCCGTTTTGGCGGAGGTCGTCGGCATATTTGGCGCCGAGCTCGTCGGTACCGGTCATGCCGATAAAGCCGGCATTGACACCAAGGTTTGCGAGACCGCATATGGTGTTGGCTGCGCTACCGCCGCTGACAATCTGTGGATGGAGCCCCTTGACAGCCTCGAAGATCTCGGCGGAGCGTTGCTCGTCGACAAGATTCATTGCTCCTTTAAGGAGGTTGAACTCCTTGAGAATGTTATCGTTGGGAATACGAACAAGGATGTCGACGAGGGCGTTGCCCAAGCCTAAGACTTTTGCTTGCATGAGAAAATCAGAAGTGAATGATGAAAAACAGAGGCAAAGATATTGCGATTTCATGAAAGTTGCATATTTTTGCCATCGCTTTTCGGGACGGGGCGACCCACCGATTGGCACTTCGGCAAAGCTGGAACACGTTCCGTGCGGCCGATTTAAGCTCACTCCCGACAATGGGGGTTCGATATATAACCATTTTCTCCAATAGCTCAGTTGGTTAGAGCATCTGACTGTTAATCAGAGGGTCATAGGTTCAAGTCCTATTTGGAGAGCGATAGAGGCATCTGGTGCGAACTGGGTGTCTCTTTGTTTTTTTATATGTAGACATTAAGAGCAAAGCCCTAAGAACCTTGTCGGGTTCTTAGGGCTTTGCTTGTTTTTATGCGCTAAAGAGACTCTACACGAGACGCTTGACGTGGTCGCGGCGGTCGCCCGGGAGGAGGTCGACGGGAGGGATCTCGATCATGGTGTAGCAGCCTGGGCGTTGACGGAGCACGGCGCGCGCGCAGCTGACGAGAACCTGACCCGTGAGGGCTGGGTTGTTGATCTCCATAGTGAAGCGGAAATTCTGGTTGGCCGTTGTGCCAGACACGCCGTTGCGGATGAGGTTGACACCATGACCAACATTGTTGAGAGCCTCGACGCTCGGGACCTCGATGACGTGTGTCTCGTCGTGGGCGAAGTAGTCGTCGGCCTTGATGGCTGCGGCAACGTCATCGAGTTTATAGCCGTCTTTGAGCTCGACGTAGACCATGCGGCGGTGGATGCCCGTTCCGAGGGGGATGGTCATGGAGAGCGCATCTTTTACGCCCTCCTTGCTCTTGACGCAGACGGTATGACCCATGGAGCGACCCGGTCCGAAATTGGTGTAGGTGAGACCCTTGGGGGCCATGGCCTCAAGGATGGCGCGTATCATGGAGTCGGAACCTGGATCCCAGCCAGCGGAGATGATGGATGCCGTGTTGTGGGCCTTGGCAACCTGGTCGAGCTCGTCGCGGAGGGAGGGGACGAGAGTGTGGATGTCGAAACTGTCGACGGTCGCGATGCCTTGGGCGAGGATGGCCTTGGCGGTATCGGGCACGGCGCGCGTCGGGGTGCAGAGGAGCGCGGCGTCGACGTGGCCAAGCTCCTTGATGTCGGCCACGACCTTGACGCCCGTTAGCTCGACGGGCTGTGGGGCGTCGGGATTGCGCCTGACGACGCCAGCGAGCTCGAGGTCTGGAGCGATGGAGAGTGCCTCGACGGCTGCCTTTCCGATGTTGCCGTATCCTACGACGGCTATTCTTTTCTTATCTGCCATAACTGTTTTTCTTTTGTAAGGTGGAGCTAAATTACAAAATGCGCTAAAAATTCACAATCGGTGAAACACTGCTTTGTTTGGAAGAGAGAAAATCGGCGGCAACAGGGGGAACCTATTGCCGCCGATTCTTCTGAATGAACCTCTAAAATTTAAGACTGCATGATATGTGAGAAAATCTCGCGGTAAGAATATTGTTGAGACAAGCGTGTTTTACTTGACTACGACGGTCTTGGCTACACCGGCGACACGGACAATGTAGAGACCGCGTGGGAGACCGTTGGAAGCGACCTTGCGACCGTTGATGTCATAGACCTCGAAGCTGTCGGCGCCAGAGACGGAGATCTCGCCACCTTGAACCTTGACATCGACGCCATCGACGATTTGGCGGATTGCGCTCGTGCCGGACTGGAGGAAGACGAGGTAGCCGTGGTCGGCAGAGAGAGCGAAGTAGAGGTCGTCCTCATCGGTTTGGGTTACAGTGGAAGAGAGGCAGCCGGTGAAATACTGGTAGTGGGAGACGCCGCCGCCGTCGACGAGGTCGTACTTGACATCGTAGGTGTCGCCATTGTTGGTGACAGAGACGGTGCAATAAGAACCATCCATATTGACGAGGAAGTTGCTCCAGTCCCAATTGCTGGTGAGTGTGCCGAAGTTGGTAGAGTTGGCGCTATTGGTCTCACCCATGAACGCATAGTTGTCGAGGCGGAAGACGCCATAGTAATCTTGAGCGGCGTTGCGCACCAAGACGAGTGGGCAATGATAGTTCACATCGCCAGGAACACGTACTTGGAAAGACTTGGTCACGGTCTCGCCTTTCTTGACTTGGAAGTCGGAGGTGAGGGCTTGGTTCCATTCGTTTGTGAGATCTTCGCTGCCGCTGATAGTGACGGTCTCGGAGGAGACGTTGGCGACACCGCTGACGGTTTTGCCGCTATAAGTAGCGGTGAATTTGCCGTCCTTGCTGATGGTCTCGGGGAAAGTGATCTGAGAGGTCGGGATGACCTCGGTTGTGCCGTCGGACATATGGGCAGTGACAATGGCGGAAGCCTTGATGAACTTGGTCGTAGTAGCACCCGTTGCGAAATAGTGGGTTACGCCCGACGCATTGGCGACAGAAAGGGAGCTTACGGTGACGGCATCCTTGGTCGCTGTCGCACGGACAGCGGTAAGGTTCTCAAGGTGCGAGGCGTCGATAGTGAGGAAGGCGTAGGCGCTTGCGGAAGATGCGATGTTCTGATGATAGTTCATGACAAAGACATTGCCGGCAGTGGAGGTGGCAGTGGCCGTCACGTAGAGGACGCCAGACGAGAGGCGTTGAAGCTCGACGACGACATGGGCGCCGTTCAGCTCGGACATGAGGAAAGTATTATAGTCTGCCGCACCCGAGTTCGTAAATATCTCATTATAGTTTGAAGAAATATTGGAACCCGAATAGTCGCTGTTACCCCAACCATAAGCATCTGCTCGCAGTACGAAGTACTCAGAGTAGCTTGAATTGTCATCTTTGCTGTAGCCTGTCGTAGTGGAGAGGACGAGAACCCAGTTGTTCCACACTTTCCATTTCCCCGTGCTGTAAGGATTGTAGTTGTCGAACTCGAAAGTGATCATCTTGCCGACGGGCAGCTCGACTTGGGAAGACTGAGCACCCCACCACGCTGTGGTGTTGTCGGTGGCGCCGATGGTGGTTGAGGAGAGAGTGATGTTTTCGGCCTGCGCGGGGAGCGAGGCGAAAGCGAGGACTGCTGCGGAAGCAATCGCCGTGAAAGATGGTAAAGTTAACTTCATACGCATGTGGTATTTTAGATGATGTGGGTCGCCGTCGCTTTAAACAACGGTTTAATTGTTTAAGCAAAATTAAACACATGAGGACGGCAGGCGGTGTAAAACTGTGTATAAAGGGTGGACAAATGTAATTAAACGTAAAAGAAGACAAGAGAGAGACTGCATCAGAGCCAACAGTATCACTCTCAAAACCAACAAGATGCGTTCAATAGCCGCATAACGACACCTAAAATTGGCATAAAGATTTTTAGCGTTATTTTGCTATTTAGCGTAGGGGAAAAGAACTTCCCGTGCTTGACGGGGGCCAAGCACGGGAAGTTGTGATGGGGAGAGGGCTATCGTCTCCTCAGAAGATTTTTGAAGATGTCATCCGAAAAGGACACAGCAGAGGCTCGTGACGTATTTGTCACACCATTCAACCATTAATTTCAAGGGCAAACGGCACGGACGGGGAGAGCGCCCACGTAGAATCTTGGACCAGCGTCTAAATGGACAAACTTGCCACCATATTCGCCATCAGGGTCGAGAGATGAAGACCAATAAAAAATATCACCTTCAAAACCGTCATACCCCTTTTTCTCATACCTCGAGAAATGCACAAGGGAGATGGGGACAGAACAGTCAAGATTATTGTCATCCACAGAAACCTTCTCTCTTTGTCAACCGAAGAGGAAGCTGAAGAGCCAAATTATGCCAATAATGATGATGCCGAAAATGAATATTCGGGAAAGGCAATCCCCTGCCAAGCAGCCACCTGCTAAAGCACCCGAAAGTGCTCCTTCCTTATTTCCTTCAGAGAAGAACCCGAATAATGCGCCAATAACAATAGCGATGATTAATACTGCAATGAAGCCCATATTAGAAATTAGAATTTAGTGATGTTATCAAAAGTGGAAGTAGAGTGATTGTCTATGTGAACTTGTACCACGTGGCACAGCTTTTCTTTTAGCGATGAGGGGGCGTGTGATTTTCCAAGACAGGGCTATGCGATGAAGTCGGGAGCCTTTGTGGTGATAAACAAGACGAGGAGCGGCAAGCTAAAGTTGCCAGTTTTGGCAGCCGCTGCACTGCTGTCTTATTTTATAACAAACGTAAAAAAAAAAATCACACTATGCAAGGATGCTTCACATTTTAACATTGGCGGGAGGCTTTTTCCTTTTGCGGTTGCGGATTGGCGGGTGATGTGGGGGAGCGTGGAGATTGGAAGAAGAGGAGGGGCGGAGGACGGGGGTGAGGAAGTGGATTTTTGCAATAGGGGTGTTCATGAGGGAACTTCCGTCACTCTGGGTGGGGCGAGGGACAGGAGGGCTGCATGGTTGAGGATTGGGGACTGGGTATAAAAAAGTTTCCCGACCTGGCTTGAGCCAAGTCGGGAAACTCGTTGTTTAAGTGGCGGCTA
>CAVEKX010000015.1:0-55975 GCA_963616565.1 Clostridium sp. CAG:343 | reverse complement strand
TGTTATTACATCGGCAATATTCTTTTCCATATTATATTATTTCTGCGATTGAGCTTCTGTTTCTATATTTATAGTTTCTCCTTCTTCCTTTACATAAAGAAGTCTCTTTTGGAAATCATTGTAGATCTGATCTTTGGGAATATACTTAATGCTAACGACTGCTCCAAAGTCATAATATAATATTACCTCTTCAGTTCTATCTTCTGGTTCAAACCAATAATGGACTTCTCTGCTGTCCTTTAATTCGTTGTAATTTATTAAGTCTTCACCATTACCTGCATAAATTCCATATTCATCGGTTGTGCTTTCTGTTGTTTTTTCTTGCGCCCACGTCGCAACGGACACTGTGACCATTGCGAGAAATAATAAAACTTTTTTCATGACTTCATTCTTTTTCTTGTTTATACGCACGTGGCGGATTTTTATTGTTAAAAGCTGGGAGTATTTTCACGCTCGGCCGTTATTTAGACAGAGTGCAGTTTAGAAGCCGCTATGAGACTGCCAGTGCTCTCGTCACCGAGTTCGTTGAACTTCCTACCGTTCTCGTGCGAGCGTCGCCATAGGGTGCGGAGGGAGCGTGTGATGGACTCCATCTTGTCGAGGGAGACCTTGTGCTGGCGGCTCTCGCACTGGCCTGCGCACCATGCGTAGTCCTGCTGAGCCTGCCCGAGGGATTGGAGAGTGCATTTGCACATGTCGAAGAGGACGGTGAACCACTGCTTCTTGATATAAGCCTCCATGGCTCGCAGGGCGACGGAGTCGTCGGGCAGGAGGGGGAAGCCGTCCTCGTCCTCCATGATGGCTCGGTAGCGCAGCTGCACGATGCCCGAGGGTAGCGAGGCGTGGATGATGCCGCCCTTGATGGTGTATGTCAGCCCGTCGCCCTCGCCGAACGAGCCTGAGGCGAGGGTGAACGGCTCACCATGCTCGCCACGGAGCGACACCTCCTCGTAGAAGTCGCACGGCAGCTCGCCTCGATGGCAGTCTATCACGATGTCGGCTGTCTTCTCGTCCATGAGGTAGGGGCAGCCCATGATGCGCATGAAGTCGACAGCGTAGCGGACGATGAACTTGCGCCTCGAAAATAATTACGAAATTATTTGGTGCTTAAAATTATAATGTCTTACTTCGCAGCATAAGAGTAAATGCATCTGCGGCATATAGGGCGTATCGACCCACGTCCAGATGCGTTTGCTTTCGATCGCATCAAGCGGACTCCACTTGCAAGCGTTTGCAAGAGCACCTGTGGCATATAGGGTGGTTACGGCTCACGTCCAGGTTGCACAATACTTACAAACGTACAGGAGTACGCAACTTGCAAGCGTGAACGCCATGCTGGCAAGAGTTCCCAAAGGCATCTACGACACATAGGATGGAAGTCCACGTCGAGATGCCTTTTTCCGTCTCCATACCTCAATATTACGCTCTTTAGAGGCATTCCGCAACGCCTCAACGTACAACAAAAAGCCATTCGACCGACTTTGTTGCAGTGTATAACTTATTGGTACCCCAAAAATTTCTAAATTTAAACTTGAAAACGCCGTCTGATAGAATCCTTTGTCCGTAATCTTAATATTTCGGAAAAAGAAGGGGCACCAGAACGACGCAACAAGGAATATTAGCAGATGAAAATATTAAAGGCAATCACCGTTATTGCCACCACAATAGCCCTAACCAGTTGCTCAAGCGACCGACCACGCATCCACATAATCGGAGGGACGACAGTATGCGAATCTGACGCCAACGCCACACAAGCCTGCGGATGGGGACAGATGCTCGGGCAGATTGTTCCTCCTGGAGTAGAAGTTTTCAACCATGCTAAAGCGTGGAGCACTTGCCAAGCGTACTACACAGACGGCAGCTGGACAGAAACGAAAAAGTCAATTTGCCCGGGCGACGTAGTCCTTATCCAGTTCGCCCATGACGACGAGAAGTCAGTGAACCCCGACGGCAAAGGCGCAAGCTCACCATGGGGCACATTTCAAGAAGGACTTGCCCACTTTATTGACGAGACACGACAAGCAGGCGCACGCCCCATACTTGTGCAGCCGATAGTTCGCAGAATATTTGACGGCAACACCATCACCCCTCGCGGATCTCACAATTTTGGGCGCACACCCGACAACAATAGCTTGGACTACACCGCCGCCATACGCTCACTGGCCGACAGCTTGGGCGTACCAGTGATCGACCTGTGTACAAAGAGCAAACAAATCGTCGAATCGTACGGCATTATCGGCTCAAAAGAGCAGCTTTTCGTCAATTCAGACAACACGAACACAAACGCCAAAGGCGCAGCCCTGATGGCAATTGCCGTAGCAGAGGCTCTCGACTCGATGAACATATGGGTAGGCAACCGCAACTCTCCTGCTATTGTCGCCTCGCAACGCAACATCGACCTCGGCAAAGTCTTTGTGGGCGACACTTTGTGGAAGGTGATTGACCTCGTCAACATTGACGGCGTCACGACAAGACGAGTACTCAACCACAAACAACTCATAACCGTCACGGCTCCGTCGGGATACAAGCTATCGCGCTCACCTGGCGCAGAGAGCAAAGATTCGCTCTTGTTCTTCACAGACGGCGCAGCCCAAGTCGTCATTTGCTATGCGCCGAAAGGAACAACGCCAGACGTAGGGAGCCTCGACGTCCGCACACCCAATAGTGTCGCGCGCATCAAGTTGTCAGGTCAAGGCAAAATGCCCGACCGTCGCGACAAGGAGACATTTGAATGGAAGGACGTCACGACCACACTCGACAACAGGACAATCAACCTAAAGCTGTCTGCCATAAGGGGGCTCGAACTCACTCACGCAGGCGTCATGCCGATCGGCGGAATATGGTCGCCAGACCCCACCATGGGAGAGTACGTCCAATTGAAACTCACCAACAAGGACAAAGCCATCCGCATTAACGAGATTAGCCTCACGACAACATCCAGCCAGACGTATAAAGTTTCTTGCGCATTGGGCTACGACTTCTTCCGCAGTTTGACAGTCGGTCAACGGGACGTGAATGACGAGACGGCAGACAACTCGCAGCGTACCGACACATTTAAGACATCTATTCACCTGACGCCTGGGCAGACGATGCTCATTCGCCTTTATATTGCCTCCCCATCCACCTCGCTTGCCATGCCGTTCCACATAGGAGGCATGAAAATATCAATGGACACATTCGAGTAACAAGTTGAGGCACAACGCATAAAGATGTCGGAGGGCGAGAAGAAAAAACTTCACACCCTCCGACGTCTTTTATAATGAACCCTTTTAGCGAGTTCGCATCATTCGTCACCTTTCCTTCTTCTCTTCCGCCCCTCCTTTTTCAAGTTTCTGTTGCGGAACTGCAAGGGCGATAGGCCTGTATGCTTCTTCAAGAACGTCCCGAAGAAAGACTGGTTTGGAAATCCCAGTTCCTCTGCCACGTCATGGATGCTCTTTGTGTCGTCGTGCAAAATCTTAAGAGCGTCACTCAAGACTGCCTTGTTTATCACCTGAATGGCCGTCATTCCACTCTTTCGGCGACATATTGCTGAGAGATATTTAGGCGTGATATTAAGCTTGTGGGCATACTCGTCAACCCTCCTACCTCGCGGCGTCGTACTATCAAGGAGTTTAAGGAAATTGCGGAATATGGCATCGGCAGACGAGTAACCGCCGACCATATCATCCGCCTCATGGGACATTGCGCCAACCATCTCGTTGAAAGCGGCTCCCACAAGAGAGTTTATAATCCGTTCGTTGAGGGGCGTCGGCTTCTCCATGAATTTCCGACGGAGAATATCGACGTAGCCAGTCAGATTCTCGATTACGGCATGCGTCGCCTGAATATGCGGATTGACGCTCAGATTGAGAAGCACGTCTGCTCTATTTGCGTAGTTGGAAGACGACGTAGTGGCATAATCAATCGCTATGCACAGACCACTCACATCAGTCAGCATTCCTGCGTTGAACCTGTCGAGTATAAAGTTGGGAGAAAAGACGAAAATATCATTCTCACCAAGAACATAGTCAATGCTATTGACCGTCATCTCAATCTTTCCGGTTCTCACGAAAACGATGGCGAACATGCAGATCTTATATGACGCCTTAGTTGGCGAAAATGCGGTGACATTATCTATTATGGCAAGCCTATCGTCAAAAAACGAACCGTCTACCAAACCTCGGATCCCTTTTACAGTACAATCCTCCATGCTCTATGGCATTTAATTTTTATTTAATACAGAACGCAAAGTAAAACATTTTTTACACAAATAAGCCATTTCAACCACCACAAAACGACTTCTCATGGCAAATAGCACAATCGGCACGACGAAAAGACAGATAATGACGGCAAACAGCTATTAGGAAGTCTGCAAAGAACATTAAACTTTATACCACCCAATCCATACAGCTATGGCAAAATAGACTAACTTTAAGAAAAGTAAAAGTGCATACCAGATGGCCAAGGGGTACTACAAATACTTCAACAGAGACATCAGCTGGCTCTCATACGACAGGCTCGTATTGGAATCAGCCGAGGCTGATGACGTGAGCGTAGGCGAGGCACTGAATTTCATCTCGTTCCACTCGTCGAACCTTGACGAGTTTTATGCCGTACGCGTCGCCGAGTACAGACGTTCAGCCAGTCGCGACATCCGCATGGACGAGGTGTCGAACCCATCTGCCATGTTGCACCACATCAACGCCATCGTCTCTCGCCAGATGCTTGAGGCTGCCGACATCGTGTCACGCTCCTTAGTTCCTAAACTATTGGAACAGAGCGTCATGCTACACTTTGACAACATGCCGACCGACGAGACCCACGTCGCCTTCATGCGCAATTACTTCGAGCGAGAGGTCATCCCATACGTGCAGCCCGTTCTTTTAGGGAAGGGGACACTCGTCTTCCTACGGGACAACATGCCATACTTCGCAGTGCGCCTCTTTGCCAAGAAAAGGCACGGGAAGCTATCCAACAAAGCAGACTACTCGCTTGTCAAGCTACCAACGAGCGGCGTGCCGAGATTCGTGACGCTGCCCGACAATGGAGACGGTCTCACGCACATAGTCTTCATTGACGACATCATCCGAATGAACCTCCCCACCCTATTCCCCGGGTACTCCGTCGACGGGGCGTGGGGAATAAAGATATCGCGCGACGCCGACCTCGCCATTAGCGAGACCCTCGGGTGCGACATAGCCGAAGAGATACGCGACAACCTTGTACTCCGCAAGACTGGCGCACCTGCGGGTTTCTACCACGACTCCACCATGCCGCACGACGTCCTCAAATGCTTAAAGGACAACTTCAATTTTGCGGAGAGCGAGATGGCTGTTTGCGGATCATACCTCAACCTGCAAGACCTGTCGCACCTGCCGGTAGATCGTGGGCAGAACCTTAAAGCCTTCGGGCTTGTCGTTCCGCGCCGCCTGATTGTCTGCGCATCGATGTTGGATGACATAACACGAGGCGACTTCATGCTACACTATCCTTACCAGTCGTTCAACTACGTCATCCGCCTTATCAACGAGGCGGCGCAAGACCCATACGTCACGGAGATCAAGGTCACGCAATATCGAGTCGCCACGAACTCCGCCGTCGTCAACTCACTTATAGCAGCGGCGGCGGCCAACAAGAGGGTAACGGTTTTTGTAGAGCTGAAAGCCCGTTTTGACGAGAAGAACAACCTTGAGATGGCCGACCGCATGAAAACAGCCGGCATCAGGATCATATATAGCATCCCTGGTCTGAAAGTCCATGCCAAAGTGGCACTCATAGAGCGAGGCGGCGACAGTGGCAAAAGGTCTGTGGCATACGTCAGTACAGGCAATTTCAACGAACAGACGGCAAAAACCTACACGGACCACGGACTTTTCACTGCCGACCCCGACATCATATCCGACCTGCGCATTGTATTCAACTTCCTTGAGACCCAGCAAGGGAAAGCCATTCCGAAAGACGAGCCTATTCCAACACTAAAAAAACTTCTTGTCTCAAGGCTCAACATGGAGGACGAGCTGCACAAGCTAATAGCGCGCGAGACTGACATAGCACGCCGTGGTGGCGATGGTCGCATCATGCTGAAAATGAACGGCATCCAATACCGCCCACTCATAAACGACTTATACGAGGCCAGCCTTGCGGGGGTCAAGATAGAAATCATGGCGAGGGGGATATGCTGCATCGTGCCGAACCAGAGCTACAGCCAAAACATCAGACTCACGCGTCTTGTAGACGACTATCTTGAACATGGGCGCGTATGGACCTTTGGACCTGACGGAGAGCGCGGTGTCTACATAACATCATCCGACTGGCTGAACCGCAATATGCGGAACAGGATAGAGGTCGCCGCCCCTATTATCAATGCGGCATTGCGCCAGGAGCTCATGCAGATAATGAACCTTCTGATGAGCGACAACACAAGGGCCAAGACAATCGACGAAAACCAACAAAACGTGGCAGTTCCTCACAAACAAGGAGAAAAATCGATACGCGCCCAACAAGACATGTACCATCTGATCAGCAGTTGGCAGACATCGTCTGATGAAAACGCCCCATACGGCTTCAGCAAAGGAAACTGACAGGTTTGACAGTTTCCTTTATAGACTAAAATTAATATAGCGTCAGAGCGTCGAGGCGAATTGCCACTATGCGCCAAAGTAAGAAGTACGAGTGCAAATCAGTCACTTGGCGCAGACGACGAGGCGACACCCGCTCTCCAAACACCCCAATTTACACCTTCTGACACCTGACTCGCTTTTGTTCAAATATTGTCGAAAACTATCACCCATCGCTAAGGTTTAGACAATCAGCACTTACAGCGTCGGATAGATAGAAATAGCCAACCGACCACAAAAAAGCAGCATTCCCACCGTCTTCTTTTTGCCTATCTTCGTCATGCAAAACAAAACAGACCATGATACAGACAGTCATCAAGAGAGACGGCCGAGTTGTCGGCTTTAACAAGGAGAAGATATGTGCAGCAATACGTCGTGCCATGCTCCACACAGAGAAAGGCGAAGACGAGGCACTGATATGTAAGATTGCGGACCGCATTGAAGTCTCAGGAAAAGAGAAGATGACTGTCGAGGCTATTCAGGATTGCGTAGAGACGGAACTCATGAACAGCCCTCGCCAAGAGGTAGCCAAACGCTACATTGCCTACCGAAACCAGCGCAGCATCGCACGAAAGGCAAAGACACGCGACGTCTTCATCGAAATCATCGAGGCGAAGAACAACGACGTCACCCGTGAGAACGCAAATATGAATGCCGACACCCCTGCCGGCATGATGATGAAATTCGCATCGGAGACCACAAAGCCTTTCGTCGACGACTTCATCCTTGACGAGAGCGTGCGCGCAGCGGTAGAGCACGGCTACATCCACATCCACGACAAGGACTACTACCCTACCCGCAGCCTCACTTGCGTGCAGCACCCATTGGACAAAATCCTCAAATATGGATTTTCGGCAGGACATGGCGAGTCTCGCCCAGCAAAACGCATCGAGACGGCCAGCATCTTAGGCTGCATCTCTATGGAGACGGCCCAGAACGAGATGCACGGAGGTCAGGCCATCCCAGCATTTGACTTCTACCTTGCCCCCTTTGTACGCAACAGCTACATTGAGGAGGTCAAGATTATGGAAGAGATGAATGGAGAGGACTACTCAGAGCTTTACAATTCGCCAATTGACGACTACGAGAACAAGCCGCTCGACGGATTGAAAGGCAAGGAGCGAGTCCGTCAACACGCCATCAACCGCACCGTAGGGCGCGTCCACCAATCTATGGAGGCGTTCATCCACAACATGAATACCATCCACTCACGCGGTGGCAACCAAGTAGTGTTCAGCTCCATCAACTATGGCACCGACACCTCGGCTGAGGGACGCTGCATCATCAGAGAGATTCTCAAATCCACATACCAGGGCGTAGGCAACGGCTCTACCGCCATCTTCCCAATCCAGATTTGGAAAAAGAAGCGCGGCGTCAGCTACCTGCCGACAGACCGCAACTATGACCTATATACCCTGGCCTGCAAGGTCTCGGCACGTCGATTCTTCCCCAACTTCTTGAACCTCGACGCCACTTTCAACCAAAACGAGAAGTGGAAGGCAGACGACCCAGAGCGATACAAATGGGAGATTGCCACAATGGGTTGCCGCACCCGCGTATTCGAGAACAGGTTTGGCGAGAAGACCTCAATAGGTCGCGGCAACTTGTCGTTCACGACAGTCAACATTGTCCGCATTGCCATCGAGAGCATGGGCTTCGTCGATCAGAAGGAGCGCATAGCCCACTTCTTCAAGCGTCTTGACGAGATATTGGACGTCACAGCCCTCCAGCTTGACCAACGTTTCAACTTCCAAAAGATGGCTCGCGCCAAGCAGTTCCCACTTCTCATGTCCGCCCTTTGGAACGGATGTGAGAAGCTGAAGCCAGAGGACACCATCGAGAGCGTAATCAACCAAGGCACGCTTGGCATTGGCTTCATCGGCTTGGCAGAGTGCCTCGTGGCGTTGACAGGTCACCACCATGGCGAGAGCGAGGAGGCGCAGAACCTTGGCATAAGCATCATCAGCCACATGCGCGACAAGGCTAACGAGTATAGTGAGAAATACCACCACAACTATAGCGTCCTTGCCACTCCCGCAGAGGGACTGTCTGGCAAATTCACGTCGAAAGACAAGAAGAGCTTTGGCGTATTGCCCGGCATCACCGACCGCGAATATTACACCAACTCAAACCACGTGCCTGTATACTACAAGTGCAGCGCAGCGCACAAGGCACGAGTCGAGGCTCCGTACCACGAGTTGACACGCGGTGGTCACATCTTCTATATCGAGATTGATGGCGACGCCACACACAACCCTCAGGCAGTCATGAACTTTGTCGACCTGATGGACAAGTACAACATGGGCTACGGCTCGGTCAACCACAACAGAAACCGTTGCATGGACTGCGGGTATGAGAGCGCAGAGGCAGACTTGGAGAAATGCCCCAAGTGTGGCAGCACACATCTTGACCGCCTCCAGCGCATCACAGGCTACCTTGTCGGCACTACTGACAGGTGGAACAGGGCAAAACTTGCGGAGCTGCGTGACCGCGTCACCCATGACTAAGATTAGCGTCTTAAAGATTGTGGAGTCAACCACAGTCGATGGACCTGGGCTTCGCACATCGGTCTACTGCGCAGGATGCGTCAACGCCTGCCCTGGATGCCACAACCCACAGAGTTGGGACATCAAGAACGGGACGTTGATGAGCATCGACGAGATAATGGGTAAGATTTTGGCAGAAGACTTCTGCAACGTCACCTTCACTGGAGGCGACCCCATGTATCAAGCGTCGGCATTTGCGGAATTGGCTAAGCGGATCAAAAGTGAGACGAACAAGGACATCTGGTGCTATACCGGTTACACTTTTGAGGAGTGCATTGCTGACGACGCCAAGCGCAGTTTGCTGGAGCAAGTGGACACGTTGGTTGACGGAAGGTTTGTATTGGCACTCAGAGACACTGACCTCTTGTTCCGCGGCAGTTCAAACCAAAGAATTTTAGACGTCAAAGCATCGCTAAAAGCAGGTAAGGCAGTCGAAGCCCACCCAGAAGAGGGATTGTTTCCCACCATATAACGCGTAGTTTGAATAAGGTAAGCCCGCCGTTCAATGGACATTGAACGGCGGGCTTACCTTATGGTAGGATATTAACCTTAGTGTCGGACGGCAATGGCCTCAATCTCGACAAGACCACCCTTGGGGAGAGCCTTTGCGGCAAAAGCAGAGCGAGCGGGAGCGACATCGCCAAGGAACTCTGCATAAACGCTGTTGAAGGCTGCGAAATCAGCGATATCGGCGAGAAGGCATGTGGTCTTGACTACATCTGAGAGCCGAAAACCAGCGGCCTCAAGGATGGACTTAATATTATTGAGCGACTGACGGGCTTGCTCCTCAATTCCGCCCTCGGGGAACTGGCCTGTTGAAGGAATAAGCCCGAGCTGGCCAGAGACGTAGAGAATGTCGCCGGCCTGAATGGCTTGGCTGTATGGACCGATAGCCGCAGGGGCATTAGGGGTAGAGATCTTCTTGTTCATGTATTGTGTTATTTGGTTTTGCTATTCTGATTTTGGGTGGCGAGCGAAGAGACGTCGGCGCAAGAGAGTCACGACAATGCCAATAGCAGCCACAAGAACGAGGGGGAAGAAGAGCGCAACAACTTTGTAGACCGTCGTTCCCGCAGCAATCAGCTGGCGATCGAGCAGTCGGAGGGAGAACGTACGATTGCGGAGCGCCATGAGTCCATCATCATCGGCAAGGTATTGGACGGCATTGACTATGAAATCTTTGTTTCCATAGGTCTGACGCGTGATGTCATCATAGCCGAGAGGGACGATTGTGGGGTTTGAGGAGTGACGGAAGCGGACATCGTTGCGGATCACATCGCCATCGCCAACGAAAATCATCTTGGTAGGGACGCTCATCTCTGACCGTTTGCCAGACTTTGCCGTCACGCCTTGTGGGATTGGGCGATGCGAGAAAAGCGAACGGAAAGAGCCCTCTTCGAGAAGAGCCATCGTCAGATAGCGTTGGGGAAAATCCTCGGGGCGTGGCTCCTGATGTATCGTGGAGAGTCGGGCAACGACAGGCACCACACTTACACGCGTCATGGCAGAAGAGCGGAGGAGTGGCGTCCTGACGAGAGAAAGCTCCTCACCGACCGTATCGATGGGGCTTGCGAAGTCGCCATGTACGAAACTAACGTTGCGCGTCACGGGACTAAGCATATTAGTCGCCATGAGAGGACCGAAGAGCCAAGGCATAGGGACAATGGAAGTTTGTCCGTCGCGCGTCGGGACACTTATGGGAATCATGCCGCAACTCATATCCTCGATGACAGACTGACGGATTCGGACACCATAGACGAAGAGTTGGTCGGAGAGATTAAGATCAGAAGGAATGCCGACCGTCTGTGAACTCTGGCGGAGCGAATCGAGCGTCATATTAATCGCGTCGATGAGCCAAAGGACACGACCGCCTCGCATGATATATTGGTCGATGGCGTATTTATCCTTCTCAGGGAAACGTTGGGTTGGCTTGGCGATGATGAGAACCTTGTAGGGGTTGAGTATTGAGGGGTCGGAACCTATCTGACCACGGTCGACATCGAAATGCTGCGCAAGAGCCTCGGTAGCACCATTGACATCAAGCTCATCCAGTTCTCCATGTCCCTCAAGAAAAGCGACCTTTGGCACCTCGGTGCGCGTAAGCCGTGAGATGGCGTCGGTAAACTTATACTCTATGCCCTCGACAGAGCGATTCAGAGACTCCTCGCCCGAGAGACCAGGCACATTTTCGAGAAGGCTGACCCATACACTCTTGTCACTTAACTGGACACGGGCATAGGGGTAGACGATGGATCGTGTTTTCTGACCGTCCTCTTTTGTCTCAAAGACGGGGACGCCAGCGAGACCCGCACGTTCGAGCTCTTGGGCAAAAGACTTTGCCGCATCTGGTTTCAGCTCAGCAGGGTCGGTGCTTATGAGGCGGATCCCCTTGGAAGAACAAGAATTAATCTCTTGGCAAATATCAACAGCTTGACGACGCAGACGTCGGAATCCAGGATTAAGATCGCCATCGAGATATAGATTTACAATTACAGTAGCTTTGAGGCTGTCGGCATAGGAACGTGTGACAGGCGACAGAGTGTAGCGTCCCTCGGAAGTCAGATCGGCACGGAAATGAGTGAGCGACGAGAGGAACGGGACGACAGTCAGGCATACGACTACACAGATGAGAGGACGACGGAAACGTCCACTCGACCTACTAATGAGAGCAGACGTGAAGGTCAGAAAGATGACACAGACGGCAAGGAAATATATGACATCGCGGCTATCGACAACACCTCGGCTTATGGAAGAGTAGTGTTGCGCAATGCCTAAATCCATTGTGAAAGCAGCCCAATCAGATTGGGGAGCGAGAGAGGAGATCATGTCGCAACCGACGTAGAGAAGTGCGCAAAGTGCAGCACCTGTCACGAAAGCGACAATCTGATTATCAGTAATGGACGAGGCGAAAATGCCTACCGCCATATATGTCGCAGCGAGGAAAAGGAGAGCAATGTAAGAGCCTATGGTCCCACCCATATCGATATTGCCTTGTGGCGAACCGAGCGCACAGACGACGGTCACATAAACGAGCGTCGGGAGGATTGAGAGGCATACAAGCGAAAATCCTGCAAGATATTTGGCCATGACGATGCGCCACGGCTGAAGCGGGCGGATGAGGAGCAGCTCTATTGTACCGGCACGACGCTCATCGGCGATAAGGCGCATTGCGATAGCGGGGACGAGGAAGAGGTAAATCCATGGTGCAATGTCGAACAATGGAGTCAGAGTGGCATATCCCCCGTATATGATATTGAAATCGGAGGGGATGACCCAGAGCAGCAGCCACGTGAGGAGAAGGAAGACACCTACGACGAGGTAGCCTGTCGCAGAGCCGAAGAAAGTGGCAATCTCTTTTTTGTACAACTCGAGCATTAGATCTTACCTTTTAGGTAGGCAACCATATCGGCAGCGGCCCGTCCGCTACATCCGGCATCGCCAACACGAGAGGCGAGCTCTTCATAATCTTCAAGCATCTTGCGTCGGCGAGGAGAGTCAGTCGCAAGCTCGGCAAGCTCGGACTTCAGTTGACCGTAGGAATATTTCTTTTGGAAGAGTTCGGTGACGGACTCGCGACCGAGAATAAGATTTACGAGACTGATATACGGCACCTTGATGAAGAGGTGGGCAATCCAGTCGCTAAAGCCACCGCCCCACATGAGATACATGACAATTTGCGGACAGCGGAAGAGAGCCGTCTCGAGAGTCGCCGTGCCAGAAGTGACGACAGCAGCCTGCGCAAAACGGACAAGCTCGTATGTCTCGTCGAAAAGAACCTTTATATCGTTGCCTTGGGTATATTTATCATAATCGGGAGCCTTGAAAGAGGGTGCGCCAGCGATGACAAACTGAAAGTCGGGGAAATCGGCGGGCAGTCGCATCATCTCGGGGAGATTATATTTAAGCTCGGCTACCCTACTGCCCGGAAGGAGCGCAATAATGGGCTTGGAGGAGAGACCGCAGCGCAAGCGGAACGCCTCGGGAGACTCATCGGCATGGGGACGTTGAGCGATGGCATCCATGACGGGATTTCCGCAATAGAAGACATTGTGTAGCTCCTTTCGTGCGAAATAGTCGGGCTCGAACGGCATGATGGAGTAGAGGCGGTCGATGCAGGTACGCATCTTCTTAATCCTATACTCCTTGGACGCCCAGACCTTGGGAGAGATATAGTAGAAAACCTTAATGCCACGGGCATGCGCCCATTCGGCGATAGGGAGGTTGAAGCCCGGATAGTCAATGAGGATCAGCACGTCGGGGACATTGTCGGCAATATCCTGACGGCAGAAAGAGAAATTCTTACGGATCTTGCCAAGATGAGTCAGCACATCCCAAACACCCATTACAGCAGTATCGCGGTAATGCCTGACGAGGGTGCCTCCGACGGCTGTCATGAGGTCGCCACCCCAAAAGCGGAAATCGGCTTGGGGATCCTCATGGAGGAGCGACTTCATCAGATTGGAGCCGTGAAGGTCGCCCGAGGGTTCACCCGCAATGATATAATACTTCATAGTCAGCAGATGAACTTGACGACGACAATTGCGAAAGCGTAGATGAGAGTAGCAAGGAAGATGCCGCGAGAAATGTTGAGCCTATCGATATAGGTGAAGATGGTGAAGACGGCAAGATTGGGGAGACAACTGACGGCGAGAAGCATGCCGACACCGCGGATTTCCATCATTTGGGCAAGAAAATCGAAAAAGGGGAGCATACCAGCGTAGGCGAACTTGAAAAAGAGGAGCGTCGTGATAACGGGCAAGACAAGTCCGATAAGGAAGCCGAGCCAAGTCTTATTGATAGACATTAAATATGTGGTTATAGGTTGATGTGGAAATCTGGGTCAGAATTGAAGACTGAGTAATCGGTTACATCGAGCATGAGAGGCGTGATGGAGGCCCAGCCAGAGGCAATTACGGCGTCGTCGGTATCGTCGGCTTTCTCGCCAACAAAAGTTCCGTCGAGCCAGTAGATGTCTTGTCCTACTGGGGAGTGGTAGTGCGTAGGACGTTCTACCCAATGCCCCATTGCCATGCGAGCGATACGAACGCCATTGACAGTGCCTCGTGGAATGTTGACACTCAGGAAATTGGACTTAGGAAGTTGGTCGTGGAAGAAGGCATCGATGACTGCATCGGCGACACGTGCCGCTTCTGTCACGTCGGCAGACTCGTCACTATTGGCGAAAGAGAAACCGATACCCGGCACGCCTACCATGGCAGCTTCGCGAGCCGCACCGAGCGTACCTGAATAATGGACACTGACACCGATATTGCTGCCATGGTTGATGCCGGAAAGAATCAGCACCGGCTTACGCGGGACGAGCCCAAAGAAACCGAGCTTGACACAATCAACGGGAGTGCCCTTAACAGCGTAGCATATAGCCTTACCGAAACCGGTGCAGCGACGGACTCGCAGCTCATCACAGACAGTGAAGGAGTGGCTCTTACCTGAGTTGCTGCCATCAGGGGCAACAATGACCACATCGGCATAACGAAGAGCGACATCGGCGAGTGCTTTAATGCCAGGGGCTGCGACACCGTCATCGTTCGTTATCATTATAAGAGGCTTCTCGTTTTCTGTGTTGATCATTTATTATTGTGTCGTATAACAGGTTACAAAATTACCAAATTGAAGACTTAGACAAGAGTCAACCTTTTGGAAAGAGAGCGCGGCGGAGACATCGATTTTGTTCATCCGTCGCGCTCTTGATGACTATAAGGGAATAGGGTTATTCCTTACCCTCCTCATCCTCACTGCCTGTGTCATATTTCTCGCCTTGGGCTGCCTGAGCGAGCGCGGAGATGTACTCGCGACGGACGACGAAAGAGTTCTGGTTGGCATAGTTAAAGATGCCGAAATGCCCGATGGAGGTGTCGGCATCATCCCATACGAATGGGACGAAACCATTGGCTTTTGCGGCGAGAGCGACCTGATTTGCGTAGTAGCCCTCGGAGCTGCCATAGATGGCTTCGGAGCTGTGGGAGACAGCACCAAAGGCGGAGAGGATGGCAGGCGCGTTGTGAGCCTCGCGATTCAGCTTAGCGTAGATGTCGGAAAAATATTGGTTGACGGCTTCCTCGTCGAAAGAGGACGACCAATCTTCGCTTGCTGAAGAGAACGGCGTGCCCCAAAGTTTCTTGCCACCATCTGCGTAGACAAACTCCTCAGGCTTGAAGAACTTGCATGAGGTGAAGAGGCGACCTTCGACAACCTCGTTTGTTGGCATCGTAATGGTCTCGCCACTCTGCGCATCGAACGGAATTATGAGGCAACGCTTGTAATTGTTTTTGCCGGAGCGACGGATGGTCTGGACGAAAAGCTCGTTGAGGCGCTTCATTATTGGTGAGGCAGACTCACCAAGTTCTGAGAGCGAGTAATCGTCGTAGGACTCGAAGAGGATGTGGTCATCGTTCTCATCGAAGAGAGTAGCGATCTCGCGCCACGTATTGACGAAGAGGTTGAAGAATTCGGTGGTATCGGAATTTTGGATGGAGCGGAGAATCCAACCATTATCGGCGAGAGAGATTACAGCGTACTTGCCCTTAGCAGCAATGGCTTGCGCCATAGAATTGACACCATTGATCCAATAGCTGTTAGGAGTTTTGGCGACAGTGTCGTAGGCGAGGACTGGGAAACGAACCACATTGACATTGTAGGAGGCGACGGAATCGACCATCCAATCAGAGAGGGCGGCTGTGTTGGCAGCAATGGAGGCATCGGTCTTGTAGGCGTCGAGCATGTTCCAGCCGAGCTTCATGTCTTGGGCAATCTCGAGAGCGGAACGGTCGACCCCCGTAAAGTCCCAACCTGTCTTTTCCTGATTGAACTTGCAGGCGAAGTGGGCTTCTCCGAGGTCGAAAGAGATGCTATCGAGGCGAGACTCATCGGCATAATTTGCGAGGACGACGATGTCGGCTTCAACCTCATACTGGGAAGTAGTGCCCTCGACGAGCTTCTTCACTGGGGTATCTTTAAGATAAATCCACCAAGGAGAAGAGACCGAGAACTCGCCATTGGTATTGAAAGTCACCTTGTAGCTTGTGAGACCCTCGTAGTTGATATTATACTCCTGGAGAATAGAGTTGATTTTGGAGGACTCGTCGGGTTCGAGAAGGTCGACAGGAGACTGATAGATGGAAATCTCCTTGGTGACGTCGCCAGCATGGACGGTAATGGAGGCGGAACGAGGGTCGTAGTCGGTCGTGGTGTTTTCGACCTTATATTCGGCAATTGTAATGTTGATAACGCCAGTCGTGTCGGAAGAGGCACTAACTTCGGCGACCACCCAGTCGGCAGAGACTGTGGTGACGACCTGGTCGGCATCGGCAGTCTCGTAGTCCACCGTGTAGACGCCACCGGTCTTGGACGTGGAGACACTATTGGGTGTTATGGATAAAGTCTTCTCGTCGGGAGTCACATCGGGATTGACTTCGGAGGAGTTGTCGTCATCATTACATGCCACAAGGAGACAAGGGGTGACGACCGCCAACATTGCGAGTAGGCTGAGGTATTTCATTACAGGTTGTTTTTCGATTTTTACGTTTTCTAATTTACTCACTTTGGCGGAGATTAGCAAATAAAAATGGGAGAGAGAGGGGACTAAGATTGATGAGTTTTGTAGGTTATAGGGAAAGAAGAAAAACAAAAAGTCCGTCGCAGAAGACACTGCGACGGACCATAAGATATTATCACAGAGCGGATAATGCCGCTCGGGAAAGTCTAATTAGACGAGGCCTTGGGCGAGCATGGCGTCGGCGACCTTGACGAAACCACCGATGTTGGCACCCTTGACGTAGTTGATGTGGCCATCCTTCTCCTTGCCGTACTTGGCGCAGGTTGCATGGATGCCGACCATGATCTGATGGAGCTTGGCATCGACCTCCTCGCGGGTCCAAGAGAGACGCTCGCTGTTCTGGGTCATCTCGAGACCAGAAGTAGCTACGCCGCCAGCGTTGGAAGCCTTGCCAGGAGAGTAGAGGATGTGGGCTGCTTGGAATACGTTGATAGCCTCGTTGGTGGAAGGCATGTTGGCACCCTCGCATACACAATATACACCGTTAGCAACGAGCTTCTTAGCGTCATCCTCGTTGATCTCGTTTTGGGTAGCGCAAGGAAGAGCGATGTCGGCCTTTACGCCCCAAGGACGCTCGCCCTCGAAGTACTTGGCATTGGGGTACTTGGTAGCGTACTCCTTGATGCGACCGCGCTTGACGTTCTTGAGCTCCATGACGTAGGCGAGCTTCTCGGCATCGATGCCGTCCTCGTCGAGGATGTAGCCGTTGGAGTCGGAGAGGGTGAGAACCTTAGCACCCATCTGGAGAGCCTTCTCGGCAGCGAACTGCGCGACATTGCCGGAACCAGAGATGAGGACTTTCTTGCCCTTGAAATCCTTGCCTTGGGTAGCGAGCATCTCGGTGCAGAAGTATACGACACCGTAGCCAGTAGCCTCGGGACGGATGAGAGAGCCGCCCCAGCCGAGACCCTTGCCAGTGAGGACACCAGTGAACTCGTTGCGGAGACGCTTGTATTGACCGAAGAGGTAGCCGATCTCACGACCACCGACACCGATGTCGCCAGCAGGAACGTCGGTATCGGGACCGATGTGGCGCTGGAGCTCTGTCATGAAGCTTTGGCAGAAGCGCATGACCTCAGCATCGGACTTGCCTTTAGGGTCGAAATCGGAACCGCCTTTGCCACCGCCCATAGGGAGAGTGGTGAGGCTATTCTTGAGAACTTGCTCGAAAGCGAGGAACTTGAGGACACCGAGGTTGACGGTGGGGTGGAAACGGAGACCGCCTTTGTAGGGGCCGATAGCGGAGTTCATCTCAACGCGGAAGCCGCGGTTAATCTGGATGTTGCCTTTGTCGTCGAGCCAAGGCACGCGGAAGATGATGGTGCGCTCGGGCTCTGCCATGCGCTCAAGGATCTTAGCGGTCTTGTACTGAGGGTTCTCATCGATGTAGGGCATGAGGGAGGTAACGACCTCGCGTACAGCCTGATGGAACTCTGGCTCGTTAGGGTTCTTGGCAATGATCTTGCCCATGAACTCCTCGACTTCTGCTTCAATGTTTGCCATAACTGTTCTTTTATTGTTTTGTCAAGCCCCTTGACCTGTTAGAGCCAGAGGCTACCTGTTTCTTTTGTCAATGCTAATTTACACAACTAAACATCATGTGAAGAATAAAAGCACCATTTTTACGTGAAACACTTAACGCATTAAGTAGGTCACCTACTAAAATGGCATCAGAAAGGGACATCACCCTCCGGGATAGAGGACATGTCGGGCAAGTAAGCAGTATCGGAATCAGAATTAGCCTTAGAGATTATGACCTGCGAAGAAGAGGTCGGCTCGTCGCGGTTGAGCAGGTCGGCACCGGCCTCGAGCTCCTCGAACCTGATGAGTTCCGCTTGGAAACGCAGGAGGACATCGTCGATGCGGCCGCTACGGTGCTTAGCGATGATGAACTGCGCCATTCCGACATATGAGTTACCCTTGCCGTCGTCGAGAATGTGGTAGTATTCGGGACGGTGAATGAAGCAGACCATATCGGCATCTTGCTCGATTGCACCAGACTCACGGAGGTCGGAGAGCTGTGGACGTTTGCTGTCGATACCGCCCTTCTCGGAAGTACGTCCCTCGACATTACGGTTTAGCTGGCTAAGGGCGATTACAGGGATATTAAGCTCCTTGGCGAGACCTTTGAGGGAGCGCGAGATCATGGAGACCTCCTCTTGTCGGCTGCCCGGCTTCATGCCTGCCGCGGTCATCAGCTGGAGGTAGTCTATGATGATGCACTTTATATCGTGCTTCTTCTTCAAGATGCGAGCTTTGGAACGGAGGTCGAAGACAGAGAGGCCAGGGGTGTCGTCGATGTAGAAAGGGGCATTGCGGAGACGTCCGATACGGTCGTTGAAGTGCTGCCACTCCTCCATGGTAAGGCGTCCGCTCTTAATCTTTTCAGAAGGGATCTCCGTCTCGGCAGTCATGAGACGCTTGACAAGCTCGACGTTGCTCATCTCGAGAGAGAACATGGCTATGGGGATGTTATGGTCGATGGCCATCTTGCGCGCCATGGAAAGCACGAAAGCCGTCTTGCCCATGGCGGGTCGTGCGGCGATGACGACCATTGTGGCGGGTTGCCAACCCATTGTTATCTGGTCGATCTTGCGGAAACCGCTTGGGATACCGCTGAGCTGGTCCTCGCGCTTAGCGGCTGCCTCCATTTGTTGAATGGCCTCGTCGATGGTAGAGCTAATCTGGATCACGTCGCGCTTCATGCTGCCTTGCGACAACGTGAAGAGATCGTTCTCAGCCTCCTCAAGGAGCTCGTCGACATCCTTGGACTCGTCGTAACCGCTTGTAATCATGTTTCCGCCGAGGTGTATCAAGGACCGCTGGAGATATTTTTGGAAGATTATGCGCGCGTGGTACTCGATATTGACAGCGGCACCGACGAGACTGGTAAGTTTGGCAATGTAGACACGTCCACCGACAGCCTCCAATTCACCCGTACGCTTGAGCTCCTCGCACATGGTGAGCATATCGATTGGAGCCATCTGACCATTAAGACGGAGCATTGCGGCATAGATGCGTTGGTTGGCGTCCGAATAGAAATGCTCGGGTTGAAGAATCTCGACGACATTCTGAAGCGCATCCTTATCGAGAAGGATTGCGCCAAGGACTGCTTCCTCGAAATCGGGTGCTTGGGGCGGGATTTTGCCACCGAGGGCAGCCATAGCCGCTACTGAGTCGGATGGATTTGGAGCTCCTACATTTTTCTTTGCCATGGGAGACTGTAGATATAGGGATAAAAAAGCTCGGATGAAAGATCACCCGAGCGTATTGGTATCTTGAGGAATAGACGACGATTACGCCTTCTTGATCTCGACCAGGAGATCGTCCTTGCTTACGTTCTGCCCCTCGCGGACGCTAACGGACACCACCTTGCCTTTGGAAGTCGAGGTGAGGGTGTTCTGCATCTTCATGGCTTCGAGGACGAGAAGAGCATCACCAGGATTAACTTCCTGCCCGACTTTGACGTGGACAGCGTTAATCTTGCCTGGCATCGGAGCCCTCAGTTCCTCGTTCTCATTGACGGGCTTCTGAGCGGCGAGAATCTGACGACGTTTGAGTGAGAATGGGGTCTCGACCGTGTAGCGATAGCTGACGCCATTGACCATGACCTCGTAGGTATTCTGCTTGACAGAAACGACCTCGACCGGATAACGGACACCCTCGCAGGAAAAGAGGTTTATGCCGTCGGCCTCCTCGATCATCTCGACCTTGAGCTTGCGGCCTTTGGAGCTGAACTCGTACTGGTTCTTTACTTGGAACTCATAGTTCTGTTCACCGTTCTCGCCAACGGCGATAAGGGTGCGGTTTTGAACGTTTTCGCTATTATTGTCCATGATGGTCTTAGAGGTTTAGAGGTGGCGTATGCGCTTTTGGAGAACCCACGGGTCGACATTAGCCTCAGGCTGCTCGGCAGTATCACCAGAGAAGTCGCTGTCGTGGTTGTAGTTGGAAACTGCGAGGAGAGCTGCGATGAGTTCCTCGTGTTCCTCACGCCAAACGAGACTATCCATGCAAGTCTCGATGAAAGAAGTATTGAAATCGCCCTTACGGTACACCTCGTTATGGAGCACGGCCTTATCGAAGGGGATTGTAGTCTTTACGCCTGTTACGACGAAGTGGCCGAGGGAGTGGAGAGCCCTCTTGATGGCCTCGTCGCGTGTCTCACCATGGACGATGAGCTTGGCGATCATGGAATCGAAGAATGGGGTAATCTCTGTGCCGACGCGTACACCGGAATCTATACGTATATTATTGTCGGACGGGAGACGGAGATTCTTGATCATGCCGATGCTTGGTGTGAAGCCAGACTGGACATCCTCAGCATTGATGCGGCACTCGATGGCCCAACCATTGAGCCTAACGTCATCTTGCGTGACATGAAGCTTCTCGCCAGAGGCGATGAGGAGCTGCAACTCGACAAGGTTGAGACCTGTGATCATCTCGGTGACAGGGTGCTCGACCTGAATACGAGTATTCATCTCCATGAAGAAGAAGTTGTGATCCTTGTCGAGAAGGAACTCAACCGTTCCGAGGCTCTCGTATTTAGCCTCCTTGGCGAGACGTACGGCCGCACCCGTGATCTTCTCACGGAGAGCCTCGTCGAGAGCTGGTGACGGAGCCTCCTCAAGGAGCTTCTGGTGCTTACGCTGAATGGAGCACTCGCGCTCGCCGAGATGGATTACATTACCATACTTGTCGGCAACAATCTGAACCTCGATATGCTTAGGGTTCTCAAGGTATTTCTCGATGAAGACGGTAGGGTCGTTGAAAGCTGTGCGCGCCTCCTGGGTGCAGAGCTCGTAGTTGGTACGAACCTCATCCTCCTTGCGGCAGATACGCATGCCACGTCCACCACCACCGGTTGCAGCCTTGATGATGACGGGATAGCCAATTCGGTTAGCCTCAGCAATCGCATCCTCAGCATTAGGGATGCCGCCGAGCGTTCCGCCGAGCATTGGGACATTGCTCCTCTTGGCAATCTCCTTAGCGACGATCTTGTCGCCCATCGCATGGATAATCTCAGGAGATGGACCGACGAAGATAACGCCAGCGTCGCGGCATGCTGCTGCAAAATCGGGATTCTCTGAAAGGTAGCCGTAGCCTGGGTGCATGGCCTCGATGTTGTTGTCGACAGCCAACTTGACAAGATTCTTGATGTCAAGGAACTCAGGGACAGAGCCGTCAGTATCGGGGAAATCGACTACTTGATCGACTTTTTGGAGGTAGACCGCGTTCGGCTCCTTCTTAGTACGTATGGCGAAAGTTTTGATGCCCATCCTTTTTGCGGTGCGCGCAATGCGGATGGCGATCTCGCCACGGTTTGCTATGAGTAGAGACTTAATCATCTAAAGATAAGTTTTTAGAGAGGGATATTGCCATGCTTACGGCGAGGGAGGCTGACAGACTTCTTGTCGAGGCTCTTGAGCGCACGATAGAGCTTGACACGCGTGAGGGCGGGGTCGATAACCTCATCGACGAAGCCCTTCTCGTCGGCAATATATGGATTAGTAACCTCATTACGATACTTAGCCACGAGCTCCTTCTTGAGAGCAACGGGATCGGCAGCCTCAGCAAGCTCCTTACGATAGAGGATTGCGATAGCACCATCGGGACCCATGACAGCGATCTCGGCAGTAGGCCAAGCAAAGCTGTAATCGCCACCGATGCCCTTTGAGTTCATGACAATGTATGCACCGCCGTAGCTCTTACGGAGGATGACGGTAATCTTAGGAACAGTCGCACGGGTGTAGGCGTATAGGAGCTTTGCACCATTGCGAATGATGCCGAGGTGCTCCTGATCGGTACCAGGGAGGAAGCCTGGGACATCCTCGAAAGTGACTATGGGGATGTTGAAGGAGTCGCAGAAGTTGATGAAACGTGCGCCCTTGACACTTGAATCGATGTCGAGAGAGCCTGCCATCACCTTAGGCTGGTTGGCAATCACACCGATGGTGTAACCACCGAGTCGAGCGAAACCGACAACGATATTTTGAGCAAAATTCTCTGCTACCTCGAAGAAGCGACCTTTGTCGACAACGAGTTTGACGACATCGCGTACATCGTAAGGTTTATCGGGATCCTCTGGGACAATGTCGCGGAGGCTTGGCTCTACACGATCGGTTGGATCATCATTGGGAACGAATGGGGCGTTCTCGATGTTGTTGGAAGGAATATAGGTGAGGAGCTTCTTGATGCCGAGGATGAGGTTGGCATCGTCGGAGTAGACAAACTGAGCAACACCGGACTTAGAAGTATGGACCTTCGCACCGCCGAGCTGGTCGGTTGTGACTTGCTCGTTGAGGACCTGCTTGACGACATCGGGACCGGTGACGAACATATAGCTCGTGCCTTCGGTCATGAAGATGAAGTCGGTCATCGCAGGGGAGTAGACTGCGCCACCGGCGGCGGGACCCATGATGGCAGAAATCTGTGGGATGACACCAGAGGAGAGAACATTACGACGGAAGATGTTGGCATAGCCGTTGAGGCTGGATACGCCCTCCTGGATACGTGCGCCACCTGAATCGATGAGACCGATGACAGGGCAACCAGTCTTGAGTGCCATGTCGTGGACCTTGACGATCTTCTGCGCATGAATGGCGCCGAGAGAGCCGCCCATCATGTTGAAGTCTTGCGAGTAGGCGAAGACTTGACGTCCGCCAACCGTGCCATAGCCGACGATAACGCCGTCGCCCATGGCAGACTTGCTCTTGCCGAAAGAAGAACCTGCGGAGGGTACGAAAGCGTCGAACTCCTCGAAAGTGCCCTCGTCAAAAAGCATCAGGATTCGCTCACGGGCCGTGAGCTTACCGCGGTTGTGTTGTTTTTCGTAGTATTGGTCGTTGTACTGCTCTTCCAGTTTTTTCTGGCGAGCCAAAAAGTTGTCGTATGCTACTCCCATTTAATATCTGTGATAGTTCTGACTGTTTTTGAGGGGCTGCCCCCTTTTGACAGCCAACACTCCAACCCTCGTTTTATGGAGGATTGAAGTGATTGGACGTGGGTTATTAGGCTACAAAGTTATAAGAATTAATGTTTGCCCCAATAGTATTCGCAGGAACATTGTAAGGGGGTAAACCGTCGCATAGGCAGTAGACTGAGCCTGTACGGGGGAGAGGCTATTGGCGAACTCGAGGGCTGGGGGATCGGTCATGGAGCCAGCGATGAAACCGCAAATCTTGAGGTAATTGACCTTGAGGAAATGGGCAAGGATGCCAATCGTGAGAATTGGGATTACGGTGATAGCAAAACCGTAGAGGACCCACATATAGCCACCATTGAGGAAAGTCTCGACGAAAGTTCCGCCCGCACCGAGACCTACACATCCGAGGAACATGCAGATGCCAAGCTCTCGGAGCATCATGTTGGAAGCGGTGTTCATATAGAAAGAGAACTGACCAACACGACCCTTCCAACCGAGGAGGATTGCCACAAGAAGAGGGCCGCCAGCGAGACCGAGCTTAGCAGGAGCTGGGAGACCGGGGAGGAATACAGGAATGGAGCCTACGAGGAGACCGAGGGTGATACCGAGGAAGAGGGCGATGATGTTAGGGTGCGACCACTCATGGATAGAGTCGCCGAGCTCAGCCTTGATCTCCTTCATAACATCCTTACGACCTACGACGCGGACAGCATCACCGACCTCGAGTGTCGTCTCCTTAGTAGGAAGAATCTCGATACCGGCGCGATAGACGCGGGTGATATTAGCCGGGTAGCGACGGAAAATGCCAATCTGGTCAATAGAGTGGCCTGCGACACGGGAATTGGTGATCAAGAAACGCTGCATGACAAGGTCGCCATCGACCTCGCGTTTCTGACCAATCTCTATGTCACCGAGTTTGAGGCGAAGGTCGTCGAGATTGTCGCTGCTTGCGACACCATGGATAATGTCGCCATCCTTAATCTCGAAACTTGCAGTCGGGACGAGAATTTCGCCATCACGCTCGACGCGAGAGAAAGTGAACTCCTTATCAACGAACTTGCTGATATACTCGACAGTCCTGTTGAAGAGGTTCTTATTAGTAATCTTGATTACAACGCTCTCGAGCTGACCGCCCTTGCTGATATCCTTTTTGTAGGACTCTACCTCTTTGTCGATCTTGATGCGGAAGACGAGTCGGATAAAAATCATGGTGAGAAGGATGCCGACCACACCAAGAGGGTAAGCCATTGCATAGGCGGAACCGAGGACAGAACCGTCGATCATGGCACCAGGGTTGGTAGCGTTGAAATCGGAAATGACTTGCTTGGCGGCACCGAGACCTGGCGTGTTAGTTACCGCTCCGCACATGACACCAGCCATCACGTTGGCGTCGACGCCACCGAAATAGTGGAAACAGAGGGCGATGCCGAAGCCCATGAAAATGATGCCCATGGCGAGACCATTGAGGAGGAGGCCATCGCTGCGGAATGCGCTAAAGAAACGAGGTCCGACAGAGAGACCGACCGCATAGACGAAGAGGATGAGTCCGAACTCCTGGGCGAAATGAAGCATTTCGGGATTCACCTTTGCCCCAAAATGGGCGAGAATAATACCTGTGAAGAGAACGCCGGCGATGCCGAGCTTCACACCGGCAACCTTGAGTTTGCCGACTAAAGTACCGACCACGCACGTCAAGCTGATGAACAGCAGAGACGAGGCGATGCCGCTACCCGTGAACAGGTCAACTAAAAAATCCATTTTTTCAATAATGATAGTGCCATCCAACGTCGAAAAAGAGACGGAAGACAGGTCACAAAAATTAGGTTCTTAAACGGGTCAAAATTACTGAAATTTTTCCCTATTAAGGGTTTCCCTTAACCAAAAAATTTAGCAGCAAAGTATCATGCCCTTTTGACCACATGCAAGTTTGGCAAGAATGCAGCAACGAGACCAGCAAGTGGAGTAAAGGAACAGAAGTGGAACACGGCATCAAGACCATAGACATCGACAAAATGGCCAAGAATAGCAGCGGCTATGCCAGCCACGCCGAAAGCGAAACCGTAGAAGATTCCACTTATAAGCCCTAAGCGATTGGGCAACATCTCTTGAGCGTAGAGCAATATGGAGGGAAAGGCGGAAGAGAGCATGAAACCGGCGAAGAACGCCATTGTCAACGCACCGGCAAAACCGAGGTGCGGCAGCAGGAGGCTAAATGGAGCCGTGCCAAGAATCGAAATCCAGATGACATACTTGCGACCTATCTTGTCGCCCACGGGACCGCCGACGAGGGTGCCAGCAGCCGTGGCAAAGAGGAACACGAACAGAGAGACTTGCGACACGGAAACCGAAACCCCGAACTTCTCCATGAGGTAGAAAGTGAAATAGTTGGTCAGCGACGCCATGTAGATGTACTTAGAGAAAATGAGGATGGTGATCACCCCAATGGCGAAAATGGTCATCGCAAGAGAAAGGGGACGGTCGCGATGGGGAGTAAGAGTAGTATGCTGCTGACGAACCGAAGCGAGGTAGCTACCATACCATCGGCAAACGGGACGACTTATTACAATAGCAATCAATGCAATAAGACAGAACCACGCCATATTGGCGCGCCCGAATGGGGCAACGATGGCCGCAACGAGGAGGGGACCGAGGGAAGAGCCGAAATTGCCACCGACCTGAAAAATTGACTGCGCAGCTCCGCGATGCCCACTCGACGCAAGAGACGTCACACGACTTGCCTCGGGATGAAGAATTGAGGAGCCGATGCCGATAAAGAACACGGACACGCACAACATAGGCACTGAATTGGAGACAGCGACCAAGGCGAGTCCGAACATCGTGAAACAAGAGGCGAGCGGAAGGGAACGAGCAAACGGGTGCTTGTCAAAAATGACACCCACGACGGGTTGGAATACCGATGAAGCGAGCTGATAGACGAGCGATATGATGCCAACCTCTGTAAATGAAAGGGCGAGATCTGACTTCATGAGCGGATAGGAAGCGGCGATTACCGACTGCATGAGGTCGTTGAGGAAGTGGAGCGTCGCCAAGGTGACGACTATCGGCAGCATGGCCCTAAAGGAAGCGTTGGTAGGAGGTTGGTTCATCGGTAGATAATGGCAAATAAAAAAGGCTTGAAATCCGATGGACTTCAAGCCTTGACTTTTGCGGAGAGGACGAGATTCGAACTCGTGAAACGCTTTGGGCGTTTACACGCTTTCCAGGCGTGCCTCTTCAACCACTCGAGCACCTCTCCTTGTCGAAAGCGATGCAAAGTTAGGCATAGAATTTGGAAATGCAAGGGGCTGCCGATATTTTTTATTCCTTGATTTTCCACTGCACGAGCGAAACGCATGAAAGATAGAAAGTTAAAGGCACAAAAAAATTTGACCTTTAGGGGACATAGAGACAAGCGGAGAATAGAATGGAGCCACACGTATGGTATTTGACGTGCAACGATCGTGTCGGGAAGAGAAGAAAGAAACAGTGAGACGTGGTTGAAAAAAAGTAAAAGGGGCTGGAGGTGGAGGACACGATGGAGAATAATTGGGAGCTGAAAATGCAAAGAGGAGGCATTTTTTTGCTCCAGAGTGCTTTTTGGACTACATTTGAAATCGTAATTGGGAGGTTATAGCCCAACTTACGGAATGTAACTACAAACAGACAGCATCAATAACACAATGTACAGCAAAGAAGAAGCTCAGGCCATCCGACACGAGTTTTGGCACAAGCTGGAAAGTAAATCCCGTCGCGTACCAGGTCAAAATGGGAAACCAATACATTGGATGTTAGACAAAACGGGCGTCAGGGGACTCGACCTACGGTTCGACCTCAGCGGCGGAAGAGTGATGGTGGCGATAGAAATCAACACACACTCAGAAGCCAAAGACCAGAAGCTGTGGGAGAAGCTGGAGGGATGTAAAGTCCTGATCGAGAAAAACTTCGAAGAGCCGTTGATATGGGACGGTGAGTTTGTGCGCGAGGCTGGCAACGTAGTTAAACGCGTATACACAGCTACTGAGGGCGACATATACGACAAAGAGAAGTGGCCCGAGATGCTGAGATTCATGATTGACAACATGATACGGATGGAGAAGGCATATCGCTCGATCCAGGACTACATGATGCATTTTTAGAGAGTGAGAGAACTCATTAGCCTATTGTTGGAGTACGCAGTCAACGCGATGCGTCCCGTTCAATACCGATTTCTGCTGTTCATGCAGAAATTCGGCACGAGGGTTCGCAACGTCGTAAACAGCATAACCATCGCACTTTCAATCATAGGCATTGGCGACGTCATCTGGCAGATAGGGTTCGTAACATCGAGCGACGCAGCATCTATACTATTGAGAATCAACAGCATGTTGATTGTATGGTTTGGATGTGTGCAGATATACCGCTTCTTGAACGGACTGATAGCCGACAGGAGGGTCGGGCTGTGGCAGGTGGCGTATATGATCGCCGTGTGGGCATATATACTTGGCGTAGACAAAGGCAGCGGAATAGGCTGGTTGTCACATCGTTACGTTGTCGACACTGTGCTTGTCGTCATATCGGCATACGAGTTATCGTCGTTGAGCATATCGTTCTTGACAAAGAAGTCGAGCCCGACGATGCTCTTCGCGGGAAGCTTCGTGATATTCATCGCCATAGGCACAGGACTGCTGCTCATGCCGCGGTGCCACTATGACGACTTGACATTCTTGCAAGCGTTGTTCACATCAACGTCGTCGATTTGCGTTACTGGACTATCGGTATTGGACGTTGCCACTCAATTCACGCCATTCGGTCACGTCATAATAATCGCACTCGTACAGATAGGAGGATTGGGCGTGATGACGTTCACTTGCTTCTTCGCGCTTTCTATAACGGGCAAGGGATCATTGCAGAACCGCATGTTTATCAAGGACTTAATATCGGCAGACAACATGTCGGACATATTTCAGACCTTGAAACACATCATGTACGTGACCTTCCTCATTGAAGGAGTCGCCGCGTGGGTGCTGTTCTACTATTTCCGCGAGACATTGCCAGGAGCGTCGCTGCATGATGTCATCTTCACATCGATATTCCACTCAATATCAGCATTTTGCAACGCAGGATACTCCAACATTCCTGGTGGATTATCCAACCCGACTCTGATCCACAGTCGCCTGCTACACTTGACCATAGCATTAACCGTTGTCTTTGGCGGATTGGGCTTTCCATTGCAATCTGCCGCAATCAATTGGGTTAAAGAGCGATTGCGCAGGCTTGGCATGAGAATCATAGGTCGCCGACAGCAAATCGGGTCGAGCAGCCACCGAATGATTAACGCGAGCAACCGCTTGACATTCTACACCCACATCATTTTGCTTCTTGTAGGCGCATTGATATTCATGGCTTTGGAGGCGGGAATGACACAATCGGGCGAGCCTATCATCGACAGGGCTGTAGACTCCCTCTTCCTCTCGGCAAGCTCGAGGACGGCAGGGTTCATGTATACCGACCTGACGAACGCATCAGGGGCGTCGATGGTCGTCATGATACTGCTGGTATGGATTGGCTGCGCACCGATGTCGACTGGTGGCGGCATCAAGGTTACGACATTTGCGGTATGCATACTCAACCTGCGCAACGTGCTGATTGGCAAGGACAGCATAGAGATTTTCGGCAGACGAATATCCCAGACGTCTGTACAGAAGGCCTTCGCTACAATGGCATTATCGATTGGCGCAATATTGCTCAGCACGATAATATTGAAACTCATAATGCCAGAGGTCGAGACATTGCGCCTGTTTTTCGAATCGCTGTCGGCAATCAGCACCGTAGGCTTGACAATGGATCTGACGCCCAGCCTCAGCGTGGCGGCGCAATTTGTCATAATAGTCGACATGTTCATCGGGCGCATTGGCGTCATGGCATTCCTGTTGATATTCATAACGCCCGGAACGCCACAGCGGTACAAGTATCCGTCGGAGAACATCATGATATAGAAAACGAACGACATGAAATACATTATAATAGGACTTGGAAACTTCGGCACGAGCCTCGGCTTGCGCCTTTGCGACCTTGGTCACGAGGTCATTGGCATCGACTCACGCGAGTCGATAGTCGAGGAATTTAAGGACAAGCTGACTGGCACGGTGTGCATGAACTCGGTTGACGAGGCATCGCTGAGGAGCCAATCGGTATTGGAGGTTGACGCCGTCATCGTGGCCATCGGCGAAGACTGGGCAGCATCGATACAGACGGCCGCGCTCCTGCAACAGATGCACGTGAAACGCGTGATAGGTCGCTCATTATCAAAGCTTCACGAGACAGTATTGACGGGATTGGGCATCAAGGAGATTATCAATCCTGAGTATACCGCCGCCTTGGAGATTGCCAACAGCATTGTGTCGCGCAGCGTGGTCCACACGTATAACATAACTTCTCGCATTGCCATCAACGAGATTACCGTACCTAAATATTTTGCCAACCAGACGGTCCAAGAGATCGACCTCGCCAAGAATTTCGGACTTACGCTCATAGCGATCAAGTACCAGCAGGCGACAGGTGGCAAAATGTACTCGGGCAACAAGAGCGCATGGCAGGTGACGCGATACTTCGACGACTTCAAATTCAGCGAAGGCGACCGTATCGTGGTATATGGCGACAACGACCAGATGCAGAAATTGCTGGACTTGATAAATAAGTAGTAGACATGCTCATAACGATACACCCAGAATCGCCAGAGGAGCGGAAGATAGAGCAGGTCGTAGCCTGCCTCCAACGCGGTGGGATTGTTGTCTACCCTACCGACACAGTATACGGCATAGGATGCGACATCACAAACCAAGCCGCGGTGCAGAAAGTATTGAGGTTCAAGGATGTCAACCTGAAAAAGAACAGCCTCTCGTTCATCTGCTACGACCTCAGCCATGCGGCACAATACCTTCGTCCCATCGACAGTCGCACGTTCAAGTTGCTGAAAAAGAACACCCCGGGACCATTCACCTTCATCTTGGAATCGAACAGCAACGTCCCTAAGCTATTCAAGGCGAACAAGAAAACCGTGGGCGTGCGCGTGCCTGACAACACAATTGTCCGCGCCCTTGTGGAGAAGCTCGGCAACCCCATATTGTCGGCATCGGTCAAGAACCCTGCGCAAGAGAATGAGGAAATAGAATATATAACCGACCCGTCGCTCATACAAGAGAGCCTCGGCTACCTTGCAAATATCGTCATAGACGCTGGCATAGGCGGAACCGACGGCTCTACTGTAGTGGATTGCACCACAGACGATTGGGAAATCATCCGTCAAGGAAAAGGAGAATTGGACACGAATATCTAAACAGATGTCAAACAACAACAGGAAAGTGATGGTCTCGCCATCGGTATTGGCGGCAGACTTTCTTCATTTGGACAAAGAAATCGAGATGATCAACGCCAGCGACGCGGACTGGCTCCACGTCGACGTGATGGACGGCGTCTTCGTGCCGAACATCTCGTTTGGCTCACCCGTCATAAAAAGCATTGGTAAGGGACTGAAAAAGCCGATGGACGTACACCTGATGATAGTCGACCCAGGGCGTTACGTTGGCATGTTCAAGGAGCTTGGCGCACACGTGTTGAACGTCCATTATGAGGCGTGTACGCACCTACACCGCGTGATTCAACAGATACGCGACGCCGGGATGAAACCAGCCGTCACTCTCAATCCCGCAACACCCGTCAGCGTCCTTGAGGACATTATTTGCGACGTCGACATGGTGTTGCTCATGTCAGTAAACCCAGGTTTCGGCGGACAAAAATTCATTGTCAACACACTTGACAAAATAAAAAGACTCCGCAAACTGATTGACAGTCGCGGAGCCAATGCTTTGATCGAGATAGACGGTGGCGTTAACGCAGAAACTGGCGCACAATGCATAGCAGCAGGTGCAGACGTTCTCGTGGCTGGCAGTTACGTTTTCGCCAATGCTGACCCGATTGGCGCCATTGCCAAGTTAAAGAGCCTGTGACGCTTCAGCCGCGTCGATGCGGTCAAGAACTTCCTTGGGGGCGCGAATAGGCCTGCCCGATTTTATGTCGAGGAACACGAGGGTTGTGCTGCCATCATTCAGCAGGACGCCCTCCTCATTGAAGATCTTGTAGTCAATCTTGATTTTTGCCGTCGGACGCTCAGGAATGGTGACTTCGACATCAAGAAGTTCATCATAGTGGGCGGAACGATGGTAGTGGCACACCAGCTCGACGACAGGGAGCGCGATGCCTTGCTCCTCAAGCGACGAATATGGCACGCCAAGGCTACGAAACATCTCGGTTCGACCCACCTCGTAGAAAACGGCGTAATTGGAATAGTAGACTACACCCATCTTGTCAGTGTCGGCATAACGGACGCGAACTTGAGTGTTGAATTTCAGCATATAATATAATTTGTTGAGTCATTTCACGGAGTGTAAAAATACGATTTTGTAGTTATATTTGCGTTGAAAGCATTGAAAATGTCTCGCTTAACGACAAAGACGCTGCTTAATGTTGCGGCACTCATCTGCGCCGTCATCCTGGCAACGGGATGCGGATGGAAAGGCGAGCCTGTGCCAGAATACGTAGACCGGGAGGATGTCGACTCTGCATATAACGACTTGTCATACACGGCAGTAACGGGCAGCGCGAGCATGGTATCGGCAATTGCGGCCGACCTGAAAGGATATATCAACACGAGCGAAGGCTACAAAGTCGCCACCAAGGAAATAGGATTCCTCATCTCACGAGACAAGGCCAATCCGGCACGCAAGGATGCTGATGACGACAACGACGGCACCGGATACGTCAAGTGCATACAGATTCACGAGGTCGCTGACGACAACTCGATGAAAACCAGAGTCTACGGTCTATTGCCATTCACAAAATTCTACTTCAGAACATACGCCATATTGAGCAATGGCGAGACGGTCTACGGAGTCGTCAAGGCTTTTATGACGCTGAACCTGACGATCACGATGACCGACCCTCCCGAGCGCATAGGACTTTTCGACGCCGACCTCACAGCAAAAATTGGCGGTCTGTCTACTGGCGATTACGGAACAACCGCACGCCTAAGATTCCGCTGCTCGGACGGAGAAATCGTATCGCCCACAGTACCTGCAGAAGAGGCAATCTACGACGAGACTAAAGATGCGCAAGCCGTTACCTCCAGCGAGTGGAAATATACGGCAAACGTCGCCAACTTAACCCCGGGGAAACGCTATAATGCTTTGGCATTCATGGAGATAACCTCAGATTTCTATGACTATGCCACCGACAACCCACAAGACGCTATGGGGTTCAAGTATGGCGCAAAAGCGGAAGATGTAGCGACAGACAAATACAAATCGAACACCATAAGTTTGACAGCCAACGCATTGAGTGGCGTCCGCTCGTTCACAACGGAGAAATATGTGCTCGATTATGACAAAATAACCATAAGCGACAGCTACTTCTCGTTACCATCCGACACATTGGACGCGTCAGAATATGGTGTACAGATATCGACCGACGAAGAATTTACGACCTTCCGCAAATATGCGTCGACCGACCAGCTATGGGCTGGCAACCACTATAAGACGGCAGCTACGGGACTTGACCTAAAGACCAAGTACTTCTACCGCGCCTATGTTGTTGTACGAGGTCTAACCGTCTGTTCACAAACCATATACACATTCTCGACTAAAGACTACACGCCATTGGCTGTGGACCTTGGGTTGTCGGTCAAGTGGGCCGACAGAAACGTAGGCTCGTGGAGCAAATCTGTCGCCGGAGCCTATTATTCATGGGGCGAGGTGAGCCAGAAAGACTATTACGACGAAGAGACATTTGTCGGCGCAGACCTGACTATCAAAGAGATAGGCGGCACAGAGTACGACGCTGCTACCTTAAAATTAGGCACGGGATGGCGCATGCCAACGCCCGACGAGGTAAAGGAGCTTTTCAGCCAATGCACGTGGAAATGGGTGAAGTCGGGCGACATTTACGGATACGAGATAACAAGCGACAACGAAAACAGCATATTCCTGCCGGCCAGCGGTTTCAAACTGCGAGATACAGTCGAGGACTATGGTGAAATCGGATATTACTGGACGTCGCATCGTGGCGAAGGCACAAACGGCTTAGGACAGGTGACGGACATGTACTTCCGCAACGGCATGACATCAGACGGCAGCAAAACGCCACTCCACTCTTGCAATCCTTCATTGGGATTATGCATCAGAGCCGTCTACACTAAATAGCAGAAAAACAAAAGACCAGACGAGATATGATAAAGAAAATAATGCTCTTGGGTTCTGGCGAGCTTGGTAAAGAGTTCGTCATCGCAGTGAAACGACTTGGATGCCACGTCATAGCGGTAGATGCCTACGCTGGCGCACCAGCAATGCAGGTGGCAGACGAGTTTGAAGTCCTGTCGAGCATGCTCCATGGCGACGAGCTTGACGCCATCGTGGCAAAGCACAAGCCAGACATCATCGTTCCTGAGATTGAGGCCATCCGCACCGAGCGACTGATTGACTACGAGCGCCAAGGCATTCAAGTCGTGCCCTCGGCAAAGGCTACGAACATCACGATGAACCGCCGCGCCATACGCGACCTCGCAGCCAAAGAGCTGGGGCTCCGCACTGCCAAATATCAGTACGCCAGCACGGAAGAGGAGCTGCAAAAGGCTGTAGCCCAAATCGGCATCCCATGCGTCGTCAAACCTTTGATGTCGTCGTCTGGCAAAGGACAATCGTACGTCAAGACAGAAAGTCAAATTCACGATGCATGGATAGCCGCCCAAGGCGGACGCGGCGACTCGAAAGAGGTCATCGTAGAGGGCTTCGTAAAATTCGATTATGAGATAACGCTTCTCACTGTAAAACAGGCCAATGGTCCTACCCTATTTTGCCCGCCCATCAGCCATAGACAGGTAAATGGCGACTACCACGAGAGCTGGATTCCAGCCAAGATGAGAGAGGATTTTCTGAAAGATGCGCAAGATATGGCCAAGAAGGTCACAGACGCGCTTGGCGGAGCTGGCCTTTTCGGCGTTGAATTTTTCGTTTGCCCAGACGGCGTGGTGTTCTCAGAACTCTCGCCCCGTCCGCATGACACCGGCATGGTAACTCTCGGTCATACGCTCAACCTGTCAGAATTTGAGCTGCACGCTCGTGCCGTTCTCCATTTACCGATTGCTGGAATTGAGCTACAACGTCCTGGCGCATCGGCAGTTATCCTCGCTCCTAACGACACATTCGAGAACCCTGATTACGTTGGCGTAGACAAAGTCCTCAACGACATCAACGCCGACGTGAGAATCTTTGGCAAGCCCGTTGCTAAGCCAGGTCGCAGGATGGGCGTTGTCCTTAAATGGGGGAAAAACGGAGACGCTCCCGAGACATTGAAAGACGAGGCTCGTCGGCTTGCCGACATGGTGAGCGTCGTGAAGGGCAATCTCGCCTAATTTTCTCATAATGCGTTAATTAACCTACGGGATAAAAAATAATATTATATATCTTTGACACATTAAACCATGCGGTTCCGTCAAGAAATGACGGTATCACGCAAAATTAATAGTGCCAAAGCATCTGACCCTCTGACATCGCCCACATAAAGAACCTACAAAGGTGATGTCGGAAATGTTTCTAAGCCTCTCACGACGGGCGACAGCCTTTGCCGTCGGGGCGCAACCTTCTGAAAATATGGAAGAGAACCAAACCTCATTGCAGGAAAACCAGCAAGAACCCGAAAACGAGCTTGCGCAAAGCGCAGCCGAGGCGGCAGCTCATGTAGCAGAGCCCGTCACCGAAGACGAGAAACCCGTTGAACCCGAGAATGTCGAGGTGGACGACGAGAACGCCGAGTCTGCCGACGCCGAGAACGAGACAGAGCAAGACGCCTTTGAGGGCAAGACGCCCGACGAGCTTAAAGCTCTGACCAACGAGGAGTTGCTGGCATATCTCAAAGAGGTGGCGCAAGTAACGCCAGTGCGCAAAGTACGCAGCGCAGTCGACAACATCAGAGCCGAGGTTGCCGTCCGCTTTCCCATGCCAACAGCCCCCGAGGCAGCCTCTGAGCCACAACCCGACGCCACGCAAGAGAGCGAGGCTGCTCCCGCAGTTCCTCAACAAGAGCCAACGGCAGAGGAGAAAGCCCTGCGCGACATGCTCGCCCAATATGACGCTGCCGTAGACGCTGAGAAGAAAGAGGCGCGCAAAAAGATGGAGGAGAACGCCGATGCCAAGAGCGCGCTCCTCGAGCAGATGAAACAAGTCGTTGCTGAGACGCAGACCAACAATCCGTCCAAGCTCCTCAGCACCGTCAAAGATATCATAGCCAAGTGGAAGTCAATTGGTCACATTCCTTCTAACCGCAAGCAACTCAACAAGTTGTTCCACGGTCTTACGGAAGAATACTTCAGCAAGTTGAATATCGACCGCGAGCTTCGCAACCTCGACATGAAACACAACTTGGCAGAGAAAGTCAAGCTCTGCGAGCAAGCCGAGGCTCTTACCAACGTCGACACCACTCGCAAGGCATTCAACCAGTTGCAGAAGCTGCGCGACGCATGGAAAGCCGTCGGTCCTGTTCCACGCGCTGAAAGCGACGCCATTTGGGAGAGGTTCAAAGCTGCAAGTAAGACCATCACAGAGAACTTCCGCAAGTCCAATGACGAGCTCCACGAGCAAGAGAAGGAGAACTACAAACTCAAACTCGCCATCTGCGACGAGGTCGAGGCTCTTCTCGCCAAGGAGATGACACCCAAAGAGGTTGAAAATCTCTCAAAGAAGGCTCAAGACTTCACTGCTCGCTGGAGGGCTATCGGCTTTGCGCCCAAAAACGTCAACGACGAAATCTACAAGCGTTTCCGCCAGAGCCTTGACAAGATGTACGACCTCAGCCACGCTTTCCGCAAGGAGCAGAGCGAGCGTTACGAGAGCAACCTGCGCCTTAAAGAGGCTCTCTGCGAGAAGGCCGAATCAGTCATGAACAGCACAGATTGGCGCCAGACGTCCGACTTCCTCATCGCACTCCAGAAGGAGTGGAAAGAGGTTGGACCAGTCTCGCATCGTAATTCCGACGCCATTTGGAAACGCTTCCGCAAGGCGTGCGACACGTTCTTCGACAACAAGCAGAGCCAGCATCAGGGCGAGCTTACCGTCCAAACCGAGAACCTCGCTAAGAAACGCGCTATCATCGAAGAGCTTAAAGCATACCAAGCACCCGAGAACGAAGAGGAGCATCTCAAAGAGCTTAAAGAAATCGTGGCTCGTTGGAATGCCATCGGTCTCGTGCCTTCGAGTGACAAGGGTGCTGTAAATAAGGAGTTTGCGACCCTTATCGGCAAGCAGTATGACGCACTGCACATCGACCGCGCCGACGCAGAACTCGAGCAGTATCGCGGCAAGTTGGAAGCCATGGCTGCCGAGGGCGGTGACAGGCTCCGCAAAGAGCGCATCCGCATGCAGACTCAGGTTCGTCAGGCAGAGCAAGCCATTGAGACTTTAGAGAATAACATTCTGTTCTTCGCCAAGTCCAAAACTTCTGATAAGATTGTCGGCGAGTTCAACGCCAAGATTGCCAAGGCACGCCAAGAATTGGAGCAACTCAACAAAAAAATGGCCATCGCCAACGAGGTTGCCCAACACTAAGAGACTAATAAAGTCATCATTGTATATCGCCCCACAGGTCTTTAACGCCTGTGGGGCGATTTTTCTATTTGCCAAGGACTGCCTAAAGTAATATTGACTATTCGGCAGGACGAAAGGCGACGGCATTTTGCTATCTTTGCCTATATGATGGATAAAAAGACAAGGGTCGTTGTAGGTCTGTCGGGCGGCGTCGACTCGAGCGTCGCGGCATACGTGCTGCGTGAGCAAGGTTATGACGTCGTCGGGCTTTTCATGCGCAATTGGACAGACACAACCGGTGTCCTGAAAGGCGATTGCCCTTGGATGGACGACAAGTTTGATGCCGAGGCTGTGGCCCGCAAATTGGGCATCCCATTTGAATTTGTAGACCTCAGCGAAGAATATCGCCACAGGGTCGTCGATTATATGTTTGCCGAATATGCGGCAGGACGGACACCCAATCCCGACGTGCTTTGCAACAGGGAGATTAAGTTCGACAGCTTCTTGAAGGCGGCAAGGCAATTAGGGGCGGAATACGTTGCCACGGGACACTATTGCAGAAAGACGACAACACAAGAGGCCGATGGCACAACAACTTACGGACTTTTGGCGGGAAGCGATGGCAACAAAGACCAAAGCTACTTCCTTTGCCAATTGAACCAAGAGCAACTCGCCGCAGCCATGTTCCCAATAGGCGACCTTACCAAACCCGAAGTCCGCAAGATTGCCACGGAACTGAACTTGGTAACTGCTCACAAGAAAGACTCGCAGGGCATCTGCTTCGTTGGCAAGGTGGACCTCCCGGTCTTCCTACAGCAGAAGCTCAAGGCGCAAGAGGGCAAAGTCTTTCTGATAGACCCCAAATCGGAGATCTTCTCACGCGACTGGTCGCCAGCCTATGTTGAAGACCCTAAAGAAGACAACCTCGAGACATTGGCTCTCCCCTACCCTCTCCATCCTAAGTATGGCGAGAAGGTCGGCGCTCACCAAGGGGCTCAATTCTACACCATCGGTCAGCGCAAGGGCCTTTACATCGGAGGTTTTCCCGAGCCTTTATTTGTCATAGGTACAAACATCGAGCACAACCAAGTGTTCGTCGGAATGGGAGACTCTCACCCTGGTTTACATCGTAACGTATTGAAGATAATGACAGAAGAGATTCACTGGCTCAATCCTCGCAACGCTATGTCCGTCGGCGAGAGACGTCGGTTCTCTTGCCGCATAAGGTATCGCCAACCGCTACAAGGTGGTCGAGCCATAAGAACAGCCAATGGCCTTTTCTTCGTTTTCGACGAAGCGCAACGAGGCATCACGCCTGGTCAGTTTGCCGCCCTCTATGATGGCGACGAAGTGGTATGTTCTGGTCCAATAGCCTATTAATCAACGAGAGATGAGCTTGAAAAAAATATATGTGGGCTTGATGCTATTTGTGGCATCTTGCTTTTGTGCCGTTGCGCAAGACGCGTCGGGTGTCGCCCAGCAGATAGTCAAGGGACGCATCACGACAAATTGTCAGCACCCTGGAATACGTCGCGTAAGGACATATTCCGTCTCTTCTGTCGACATACCAAGAGATTTTGAAGGATTCAGAATCTTGTTTATCGCTGATACTCACTACCCAAGCCTCTTCACAGACGAGACGTTAAAGGGCTTGGGCGAATTGATTGAAGAGATTGCACCCGACGCCATGATGCTTGGAGGCGATTATCAAGAGGGTTGCGACTACGTCGAACCCCTTTTCTCCACAATGATGCGACGTGCACCGAAATATGGAACGTATGCCATACTTGGCAACAACGACAAAGAGCGTTGCACAGACTCAATAAAGAACCTCATGACAGTCCACGGCATCTCCTTCATCGAGGATACGGCAGTCTTGATCAACAAGGGTCACTCACACATCACCGTCGCAGGAGCTGTCAACACCTTTAGCGACAAGGAGATGACTCCAAGCCCTACGTTGCCTCTCTCGCCAAAGGAGTTTGTCATCCTTCTTACGCATACTCCCGATTATGCTGAGGATCAAGATGTCACGAATTCCGACCTCGTCCTTGCCGGTCACACCCATGGAGGGCAGGTTACGCTCTTTGGCGCTTATGCCCCGATAACCTCCTCACATTATGGGCAAAGGTTCCTTAAAGGATTGAATTACAACACGGCAGGGCAGCCCGTCATAACGACAACGGGCATTGGCACGTCGAGACGCGCTGTGAGGTTCTTCGCCCCAAGCGAGGTGATAATCATTACGTTACACAGTTGGAGCCGTGGCGAGAAACTGCCAGAACCGATTGTGAACACCAACTCTCAACAACACTTGAGCAAGCCAATGCCACAGGTCGATGAGCCCAAAAGGCAAGACACATTGGAGATGCCTAAGAAACTTTGATAATCAACATTGTAACACATTTAACAACAGTCATAATGAAAATATCTATTGCGACGATAGCGGCTCTGAGCACAGCTTCTATGGCCAATGCGCAATTACCAGAGGTATCTATTGAAGACTTGTGCGAAAAATGGGCGTTCTATCCCGAACGACCTGATGTCTTGTCGTCGACACCAGACGGCAACAGCTACACCATAATATCACCTGACGGCAAGAGCATCGAGCAATATTCATATTCCACAGGCAAAAAGGAGTCTACCATTGTTGACCTCACTAAAGTAAAGGGAGACAACAAGTTGGATAGGATAAGCGGTTATGAGCTCTCCTCGACAGGCGACTTCATCATCGTTTGGGGCAACGTAGAATCCATATACCGACGTTCTTACACGGCAGACCACTACGTCATTGACGTTGCGCACAACGAAATTTTCCCATTGTCGGAGACGGGTGCGGAGCAAGAGGCGGCTTTCGCCCCCAACGGCTTCATTATCAGCTACGTGAAAAACAACGACATCCACTTGATGAAGTTGAAATATCGTAGCACGAGCGACGTGACGACCGACGGAGAGAAGAATAAAATCATCAACGGCATCCCCGATTGGGTTAACGAAGAGGAGTTCGCTACCGCACGTTCATACGCATGGAGCCCAGACAGCAAACAGATTGCCTACATCAAGTATGACGAGACGGAAGTCCCTGAGTTTTCGTTCCCTATCTACGCAGCCAGCCACCCTCGCCACGAAGAGGCGGCTCTCTACCCTGGCGCATATACATACAAATACCCCAAAGCTGGTGAGAAAAACTCCAAGGTCTCCGTCCACGTCTTTGACCTCGACAGTCGCACGACGAAACAAGTAAACCTCGGCAAGGGCGATTTCTACGTCCCACGCATCCTTTGGACAGGACAGGAGAACCAGCTCGCCGTATTGAAACTCAACAGGTTGCAAAACAAGATGGACATTGTGGCTGTAAACTCGCGCTCGATGGTAACGTCAACAATCCTCACGGAGACTGACGACCGCTACGTCGACGAGCCTGCCTATAACGATTTGACTTTCATCAATGGCGGCACACAGTTCATCATCCGCAGCGACCGCGACGGATGGAGCCACCTCTTCCTCTACGAGACGAACGGCACGCTCAAAAAGAAGCTCACCGAGGGCGACTTCGACGTCACCGACTTCTACGGCATCGACGCCACAGGCAACAACATCTTCTATCAGGCAGCCAAGCGCACCCCCATGGAGCGCGAGGTTTACGCCATCAACTTGAAGAAGAACATCACGACCGCCATTGCCAATGCGGCAGGCACCAACGCGGCAGTATTCTCGGAGGGGTGCAAATACTTCACACGACAGCACTCGTCGACCAAGGAAGTACCGACCTACACGGTATGTGACGCCAAGGGCAAAGAGTTGCGCACCATCATCACAAACGCTGACCTCCTGTCCCGCACGAAAGGCTACTTCATCGCCGAAAAGGAGTTTATCACGGTTCCTGCCGCAGACGGCACACAGCTGAACGCATGGATGATGAAGCCCAGAAATTTTGACCCTAAAAAGGAATACCCTGTCCTCATGGTCCAATACAGTGGACCTAACTCGCAAGAGGTTCTCAACTCATGGGGCATAGACTGGTGCCAGACGCTCGCAGCCCGCGGCTATATCGTCGCCTGTGTAGACCCTCGCGGCACAGGCGCACGCGGCGCAGAGTTCCGTAAATGCACATACCTGCAATTGGGTCGCTACGAGAGCGACGACCAGATTTCCGCAGCTCGATATTTTGGAACTCTTCCATACGTAGACGCCTCTCGCATAGGCATTTGGGGCTGGAGCTTCGGTGGTTTCATGAGCACCTTGTGCCTTGGCAAGAGCGACGCTTTCAAGGTCGGCATAGCCGTTGCGCCCGTCACCAACTGGCGATACTACGATTCGGTATACACCGAGCGTTTCATGCGCACGCCCGAGGAGAACGCCAGCGGATATGACGACAACAGCCCACTGAGCCATGCGGCCACCTTGACAGGCAAATACCTCATCATTGCCGGCACAGCCGACGATAACGTACACTGCCAAAACCAGTTGGAGATGGTCGACGCCCTTGTCCAGAACGGCAAGCAGTTCGACATGTTCACCTACCCCAACCGCAACCACGGCATCTATGGAGGCAAGTGCCGTAGCCATCTCTACACAATGAAGCTCAACTACATCCTCAATAACTTGTAGACGCTCCATAAAACCCGAAGCCAAACTCCATTAATGTCATGAAGCAAGCCCTTACGACCATACTGCTGTTGGTTCTTTTGACCGCAAGTGCCTTAGCCAGCTCTAACAGCATCTCGTTCAAGCACCTGTCAATGCATGACGGACTGTCGAACAACAAGGTCAACGATGTCTACCGCGACAATATGGGCTTCGTATGGTTCTCCACGTCGTGCGGACTGAACCGTTACGACGGCTACTCCATGACTGTATTCCTCCATTCCGAGACCGACAGCACCAGCATTGTAGACAATACTGTATTGTGGGTCAGCGACTTGGCTGATGACAAACTTCTTGTCCGCACTACTCACGCCTTCTCCATCTTCGACAAACGTAGCGAGACGTTCCTCTCAGCGGATAATATTTTCCACGCCGCACACGTTAAAACGTGGGATGCCGTTGTATATGCCGACCAATATGGCGACATCTGGATGTCCGACGGCTCGACTTGCTCCGTCTATTCAACAGAGAAAGAGGTCGTCACGCAACGGGGGCTTACAGGAGGCTCAGCAACGCAAATAACGTCAATATGTGAAGGAACCGGAGGCGTATACATCATCCATGCCGACGGAACAATAGCCATTTGCACCAAGGACGCGGCAGGAACGTGGCAAGTGAAAAACACAGAATCTACGCCTCTTGGCGATGACGACCCACGGCTGTTCGTCGACAGTGGTGGCGACTATTGGGTCGTCCTTAGGAAAAGGCTCGAAGTATGGCACAAATCTGCGCAATCGGGCAGATGGACGAGGCTAAACAGCAAGACGTCTGACCTTTACAGGGCTCCTGAATTTGTCATTTGCGGCGTCGTGGAAGACACTGAGGGACGAATATGGGTGGCGAGCGACCATGGTGGCATTAACGTCATAGACCGACGGAAGGGCAAGACCATAGAGGTACGCAGCCAAAAGAGCAGCCCGCGCGGACTGATGAGCAACGGCATCAGTTGCATATATGCTGACAAGCAAGGGTGCGTATGGGTAGGCGACGTCAGCATGGGAGTCTCGTACTTTGCTGAACCGATGTTCAAGTTCGGCATCGACAACTTGCAGATTGACAACATAGACCCAGACTTCGTGGCCCAGGTTAATGCCATTGCAGACGACGGTCATGGCGTGACGTGGTATGGCACAAACGAGAGTGGTCTTTTGAGGGTCGACAACTCGACAGGACATAAAAAATTGTTCCGCACTTCTGCGCAAGACGCTAACTCATTGTCAAGCGACATTGTTGTGTCTCTCTGCCCCGATGGCGACGGGGGAATATGGATTGGCACGTTCCTCGGCGGATTGTGCCATTATGACGGCCACAGATTTACACGCTACAACAAAAACCCCAATGTGGCGGAGGCCGCTGCCGCAGAAAACGTATGGACCATTTGCAAAGAGGAAGACAAGCTGTGGGTAGGCTCTCTCGCCAAAGGCCTTGCGATGCTGGATTTAAAAAGCGGCAAATGGACACAGATTGGCGAGAAAGAGGGACTTGCCAACAACTACGTGCGCAAGGTCGTCTCCATGCGCGACGGCAGAATGGCCATAGGCACTGCCAATGGTCTTTGCATCCTCGACTCCCGAAAGGACAACGAGATAACGACCCTCGACAGCAACACGTTGGCTAACAGCGCCGTAACCGACTTGTATTATGACTCTCGTGACCTTTTGTGGGTCTGCCGCAACGATGGCATAAACGTCATCGACGGCAAGACGCTAAAATTGCTCAGTCACATCGGTCGGCAAGACGGACTGCCTACCGACGCCACCCTCAGCGTCATAGAGGACAAGAACCGCGGCATATGGGTGGCTACAGCCAGCGGCATGACAAGCATCGACGTCTTAAAGGACGAGCGCAATGGCGTCATCAGCACAAAGCTTTACAACTACAACGACCAAGACGGCTTCCTCGGCAACTCTGTCAACGAAAGGGCAATAGCATGCACATCTGACGGCTCAATAATCGTAGGCGGTGCCAATGGTGTGAACATCTTCAACCCTTCAGACATCAGCTATAACAAGGAAAAGCCGTTCGTACATTTCACATCGCTAAGCACCTTTGGGCGCAAGGCTAAAATAGGCGGCGACGGGAAAAAAGAATTCAGCTTGCCGAAAGCATTACCATTCTGCGACGGCATCGAGATGCCGTATAGCGTCAATATGTTCACCATCTCGTTCTCGACGCTTAGCAACGTGTTGCCAGAAAAGGTCACATATACCTACAAGCTCGAAGGCTTCAACAACAGTTGGATAACGACGCATGACAATTACGCCACGTACACCAACCTTGCGCCAGGACAATACAAATTGATTGTCAAAGCGGCTAATTGCGACGGGTTGGCATCGGAGAAGGAGGCGACACTCGACATTTCAATCCTGCCGCCACTATGGCGCACGGGATGGGCGTATGCGATATACGTCATTGCCGTACTGTCCATCATCTTCTTCTCTATCAAGTGGATACGCGACCGCGACAAGGCGAAATTCCGCATGAGGCAGATGATAAGCGAGGTAGAGAAGCAGAAGCAACTCGACGACATGAAGCTCCGATTCTTTACCAACATATCGCACGAGCTTCGAACCCCATTGAGCCTCATCATATCGCCATTGGAGAACATATTGGAGACCATGCCGAGCGCAGACCCCAACCGCCCGCAAATTGAGCTTATCCATCGCAATGCGCTCAAGTTGCTCAACATGGTCAACCAGCTTCTGGATTTCCGCAAGGCAGACAAAGGCGGCATGACGCTCAATTTGTCAGAGGGCGACATGATAAGCTTTGCCTCCGATCTCTCTGATACCTTTGTCAAGCTGTCGGGCAAGGACATCAAGTTCACGTTCAACGCCTCAGAGCAGAACATCTACATGAAGTTCGACAAGGACAAGATGGGCAAAGTCATTGACAACCTGCTGTCCAACGCATACAAATTCACGCCTGCCGGAGGCAACGTGACGGTGAGCGTAGGTTTGTCAGACGATCACAAGAAGGCGATTATCAGCGTGAGCGACAGTGGAATAGGCATTGCCGACGAACATAAGGCACATGTTTTTGAGCGGTTCTACCAAGTCCCACAGGAAGACACGTCGCTCGTTGGCAGCGGCATCGGACTGCACCTCGTCAAAGAATTTGTCGGCATGCACAGTGGCGACATACGCGTGGAGGACAACCCGACAGGTGGCACGATATTCACCGTCGAGATACCAACGTCGCTCGGTGCCACTGCGGAAATGTCTTCAACGAGCGAACCTTCTGACATAAAGAAAGATAGCGAAGAGAAAGAAGACGGACGCATGAAGATTGCCATTGTCGATGACAATGACGACTTCCTGACTCTGTTACACGACACGCTGAAATCAGAATACGACATAGTGGAGGCTCATAACGGGGCCGAGGCCTTCGATAAAATCGTGGCGGACGAGCCGAACCTCATTATCACGGACATCATGATGCCTATCATGGATGGTAACGAGCTTTGCGCCAAGATAAAGAACGACATCCGCACGAGCCACATCCCTCTCATCATGCTGACAGCCAAGACAGCCGAGGAGCACAACATCGAGGGTTTGGCAAATGGAGCTGATGACTATCTGACGAAGCCGTTCAACCCTCAAATCTTACGCCTCAAAGTAAAGAAACTCATAGAGTTAGGACAGAAGCGCCAACAGACATTCAAGACGCAAATAGACCCCGAGCCAAGCCAAATAACCATCACCCCACTGGACGAGCAGCTAATCCAAAAAGCTATAACCTACGTCGAGGAGAATATCGCCAGCCCCAACCTGTCGGTCGAAGACCTCAGCCGCCACCTCGGCATGAGCCGCGTCCACCTCTACAAGAAACTGCTGTCAATAACGGGTCGCCCCCCCATCGAGTTCATACGCGTAATACGTCTCAAACGCGCAGCGCAAATGCTTAAAGACCCTGCACAAAACGTATCGGACGTTGCGTACGCCGTGGGCTTCAACAACCCTAAATATTTCTCGAAGTACTTCAAGGAAGAATTTGGCGTCTTGCCGTCAAAGTATAACAGCGACCCTCAACAACAAAGCACAGACAATGCCACAAACTGACATGCCAGGCGAGCTTAACGCCCACAACAAGGAAGAATACCGCCCAGCCCACACGGCAGAACACATAATAAACCGCACGATGGACAACGTGTTCCATTGTGGCAGGTCTGTCGAGGCGCACATCGAGCGCAAGAAATCTAAATTGGACTACGCCCTCCCCACAGCACCGACAGACGAGGAGGTCGCCAAGGTAGAACACATTGTGAATGAGACCATAGATCGTCATCTCGACGTATCATTCAGTTTCATCACGCAGTCTGAGGCGGCTGCGGAGTTTGACTTGCAGCGATTGCCCGAGGGGGCGTCAGAGACAGTGAGAGTCGTCTGCATAGGCGACTATGACCGTTGCCTATGCATCGGTCAGCATGTAACCAACACGTCAGAGATTGGACACGTCAAGTTCATAAGCCATGACTATGACGCAGAGAGGCAAATACTTAGGATAAGGTTTAAAATCGTGGAGTAGGCGGGAACTCGCTGCACCGCACTATTTTCTGAACCAACTTGCCAAATGCCCGTCAAGCAGCACTATCAGCAACGCTAACGAGAGAAACAGTGGGACAACACTCGACTGATGATAACAAAGAACGACAACGCCGGGAAGTACAACAAGTTACTGTACCAGGTGATTGAGTGCATGTAGTGATTGTCATGATGGGACAAACGCTTAAGAGCTTAAGTTCTTTATGTAAAAAGTGCCACCATAAATTACACCCAACCACAATATTTCATACTTTCGTCGCCGCAATCCCCTCAGTTCTCAGTGCCAACGACCTCCGCTCATAAGACCCTCATCCTCTCGTTTGTGTTTGTACTCACCTGCGCTTCCGCTACCGCTCAGTACAAATCAGGCGCGACTTATGGGGTGAAGGCGGGCGCGGGTGTCAGCAAGATGTCAGGCATTTCCGAGATGCTCGTCAGCGAGGGCTATTATTCGGGGTACAGCTTCACTGAGGATTTCCGCCCTTCGTTTTCAGCAAGCATTTTTCTTTCGTACAAGATTCCACGATCGCCCCTCGGCCTTGAGGGGCGCGTCTTGTTTGACGCGGTAAGCACCCGCGCCACATACGACGACATCGAGGGCTTCACCTACACCCTCGACACAAAACTCCGCACGATAGGCGCGTCCGCCCACGCCAAGGGCTACGCGTACAAGGGGCTCTACCTCTCGGCAGGCATAGGCTACGGCTGGAACCTGGCCAAGGACATTTTCTCATATTCCTCCAACTCTTCAGACATGGACTGGGGCGACCTTCACGTCCCGACTGACGAGGAGACCACCGACGAGTTGGCGGAGGCGTTCGCAGGATGCGGCTCTGTCTACCTGCCATTGGCTCTCGGCTATGAGTTTCCTATCGGCTTGAACGTCGAGGCTTTCTATCGTCACGGCTTGAGTGATGTCGTAACCACACGCGCCAACCGCCACGACTTCGGCGAGGCTGACAACCGATTGAACTCTTTCGGTATGCTCGTCGGCTGGGGCTTGCCGATGGACAACCCAGATAAACATAGGCGCAGATGAAAATTGTCAGTGCTATATGTATATCAGTGCTATTAGGGGCAGTTGACATTTGCTCGTCAGCCCAATCCCCAGACGGGACTTTCACGACAGGTCTCCGCATCGGGGCGAACCACGTGACGATAGCCAACCTCAAACAGACATTCTGCTCCGACGACGGCAAGCCGACATTCGAGCTTAGCGAGAAACGACACATCACCCCGACAGTCTCAATAGTCGCACAATACCGCTTCCCGACGAGCCTCGTGGCTGTAGAGGGGAGCGTAAGTTATTTTCAGACGAGGAACGAGGTCGAGGAGACCGCCACGCACACCACCGAGACCTACGACATCAAGCTTCACCACATAACGCTTGGCGCGGGCGCGAAAGTCTACCCCGTGAAAGGAGCGTTCGTCAAGGCGGCGATAAGCGCAGGTCCATGCCTCAACGGCACGTCGTGCGTCAAATACGACGCAACGGGCATGGCCAACGCCGCCAAGATGCAGGTGGAGGAACACGTCAACCAGACGGTCAAGGGGCGGACGCTCGTGCGAGCCGACCTCTCGCTCGGCTACGACTTCCCGACGGGGCTGACCGTCGAGGCCTTCTACGGCAAATGCCTCACCGACCTGCTCGAAGTGTGCGTCAACGACCATGGCTACGCCGAGCAGCGCAACGACAGCCAGTATGCGGGCATGAGCGTAGGGTGGCTGCTGACCAAGAACGGATTTTCGAGGAGGCGATAGATGAGGACGACTGCCACCAACATAGCCATGCTGCTCTGCCTCGCGGCAAGCGCGCAACACCTCCCGGGCGGAGTGTCGAAGCCTTGTGTGTGGAGCGCGGCAAACGAGCAAGTCAACACGATTGACACCCTGCCTCAAAACACAATCGGCCTCACAACCTTCCAAGTCGTAATCCCCACGGAGGATGCGGAAAGCGCGACACTCATCTCGGGTCAGACGCTCATAACATCCCGACGGGTGGCCGAACCGAACAGCGGTCAATACATCAACTTCGCGGACAACATACCGGCAAACATCCCGCGCGTAATATCAGTCCGCCAGCGACTGTCAGAATCTGACACGACAACCATGTCGACTGCGGGTTTGCCACTCACCGCGAGCGCCGACAGCATCTGCGAGAGCATAGTATTTGACAGGTTGCTAAGCAGCCGCGAGAGACAAAAGGTTGACACATATCTCGCCCTGAAATACGGCATTACGCTCGACCAGACGAACCCCTCCTCATACATCGGCAGCGACGGGCGCATGATATGGAACGCGGTGGAGAACGCTGAATTTTCGCACCATATTTTCGGCATCTGCAACGACACCACTTCGCGGCTGTACATACATGAGAATGCAAGCGTCGAGAATATAGACCTCTTGAAAATAACCGCCGACACCATCTTTCCGATGAGCTACGTCATCCTCGGCGATGACAACCAATCACTAAAATACATACGCGAGGAGGGGCTACCCAAACGCCTCGGACGCACATGGAGGGTCTCGACGACGGGCGAAACGCCAGAAACCGTAAGCATCGCTTTCGATGCCGGGCGCATAGAGGAGGCGTTCCCTCTCGAAGCCGATGAACACTATTGGCTCTCGACAAACGACACGGCATATCTGAAGAGTGCCGACCTCGGCTCGTTGAAGGCACTGTTTGATGGCGTGCCGCTGCGAGGAGGCATGACTTTCACAATCATCGCAGCCAAAGGCGATGAGCAGCCCGAACTGGAGGACGCTAACGCCGACGACAGCAATATATACGCCGTCTCCGCCGCCCCGAACCCTACGACCGACGGACGGGTGCATCTGCGCATCCGCCTGCGCGAGGTGGCTGACGTGAAAGTCGGGCTGCACAGCTTCGACGGCCACCGCTACGCCGTGCAGAGCGGCGGCGGCAGCGACTTCTACTGCATAACGGTCACGCTCCCGAGCGAGGGCGTGTGGGTCGCCACCGTAGAGAGCGGCAAGGACAAGCGGTCGCATAAACTGATTAGCAAGTAGGCGCATGAGGGGTCTGATGAAATATCTGACAGTCGCCGTCGCCGCACTTTTCACAAGTTGCGGTGGCGAGGAGTCGGATTTCCGTCAGGCCAGCCCAATTGACACACCAGCGGATGTAGTCGCTACAGATACGATTGCAACAGACTCTGTCGCAATCGTTCTGCCAACTGCACACACAAGCTCACCAATCTCGCAACGCGACCACCCCTACAAGACCCTCCCCGTCACGCCGACCGACTCAGCGAGCGTGACGCTCATGGGCGCGACGCTAAGCGTACCCGTCGGGGCTGTGGGTAGGGAGTTGACGCTAAGCATAACAGCGTTGAAGGAGACCGACATCGCAAAGCTGCCGCAAGGCATGGTCAACGTCACGCGTGGCGCGGCGGGCTTCCGCTTCCTTCCCCACGGCAGACACTTCACGGGCAGCGACGCGCGCATATCCCTGCCCGTTGACACCATCGCCATCCCGCGAGGCTACACCGACCGCGACGTGTTCGTCTACTTCTACGACGAGGAGCGCAAGCGGTGGACAGCCCTCGCCAAGGACACCTCCAACCACGACAACGCCCTCGCCCGCGCACTGACGAGCCACTTCACCGACATGATAGCCGGCGTGCAGCAGGTGCCGGAGATGCCCGAGACGCAGGGCTTCGCCCCTACCGCCATGGGCGACGTGAAAGCTGCCGACCCGCTGCTGGGCATCATCAGCATACAGGTTCCGCAAGCCGTGCAGAGCGGAGCTGCGACACTCAGCTACCCCATAGCCACGCCCGCGGGACGCAACGGCATGCGGCCGAGCCTCGCGCTGGTCTACAGCAGCGAGGGGCGCAGCGGCTGGTGCGGCTACGGCTGGAGCCTGCAAACGCCCTCCATCGACATCGACACCCGTTGGGGCGTGCCGCACTTCGACAAGGACTATGAGACCGAAATCTACCTCATAAACGGTGAGCAGACCACCATGCAGCCCCACCGTTCGCCCGACGCGATAGAGCGAGTGAGCGACCGCGAGTTCTTCCCACGCGTCGAGAACGCATTCTCCCAAATAGTCCGCCACGGCGACTCTCCCTCCAACTACTGGTGGGAGGTGACGACCAAAGACGGCATTGTCTACACTTACAAAGATGTCGTCCGCAACGACGACGGCAACATCGTCCACTGGGGGCTCAGCAAGGTCGAGGAGCCGCATGGCGACAATATAACATATTCATACACAGAGAGAAACGGGCATCTCTACCCGACGGAGATACGCTACACCAACCACGGCGGCGAGAGCGGCGCGTACAGCGTGAGGATCACACTCGCCGAGGGCGATGCCAACATACGCCGCGACATCACGACGAGCTGCCGACTCGGCCTGTTGCAGACCGACGGCGAGCTGCTGGGCGACATATCAGTATTCTACAAGGGCGAGCTGCTCGCACGCCACGTCCCGACATACTCCAATGGTCAACTGCGCAAGACCATGCTCGCCGCCGTGACCCAGTACGATGGCGACGGCAAAGAGGTCGGCACTCACCGCTTCGACTACTACGACGACGTGAAAGACGGGCTGTTCGGGGAGGCTCAAACTTGGGAGGTCGGCAACGACGAGGTCCTGGAGGGCAAGGTGATAGACCGCATAGGCATGACGGACGGTCTGTCAGCTATCGGAGGTTCGCGCAGCACGGGCAACACCAATGGCGGCGGCGCGACTGTTGGCGCAGGCGCAAGCCCTGTAAAAAAGATAGCCTCGCTCATATCGTTCAATGTCGGTGTCCAGAAATCCTACAGCCACAGTTGGGCGCACAGCGAGGTGACAATGACGGACATCGATGGCGACGGACGCCCCGACAAAGTCTTCGCCGCCGGCGACAGGCTGTACTACCGCAAAAACCTCTCGCATGACGGAGAGGTAAAATTCGCCGAGCCTGCGGAGATAAAGGGCGCGAGCCGGATGTCGCTGAGCGAGTCCAAGACGAGCGGCACGTTAATCAACCTTGGCGCGGGACTCAACTCCGGCATGAAGCACGTCAACCTCGGCGGTGGATACGCCAAGGACGAGAGCCGCACATGGGACTGGACGCACACCTACATGCAGGACTACAACGGCGACGGGCTCATCGACATCGCTGAGAAAGGTGTCGTCCTGTTCAACCACATTGGCGCGGACGGGAGACCTTATTTTACCAAATCCAGCGAGGACACGCCCAACCCCGTATGGACGCCCGAGGGCGTCACGCCAGACACTGATTTTGACGTCGACACCGCGGCGGAGCGCAGGGAACAAGAAAAGCGGAACCCGCTGTTGGACGCAGTCCGTTTGTGGCAGGCGCCTATGAAGGGCAAAATCCGCGTCACAGGCACCGCCAGACTACAAAAGCCAACATTAAGCACCGATGGCGTAAAAGTCAGCATACAGCATGGCGGCACATTGAGGTGGTCGGAGACGCTAAATAAAAACAGCCAAAGCGCCGGGCATGACGAGACGCTCGACGTCAACGCCGGCGACAAGATACTCTTCCGCCTTCAATCAATATACAGCGGCTCTCATGACGCGACGGATTGGGACCCGTCCATAGATTACGTCAGCGCGGCGCAGGTCGGGACAGGCACCAGGTACGACGCCGACGGCTGCGACAGGCTGCAATATAGAGCCTCGTCAGACTTCATCCACGCGGCAAGCCAGAACGTGCCTGTTGTCGGCCCCCATGCGCGCATAGAGCACACGCTCAACATGGGGCTGTTGCGCGACAGCGTGTCGCTCGTGATAGAAGACCACGACGGGCGCGTCCTGTGGCGTCGGGACTACGACGGCAGCCCGACCTCGGAGAGTCACGCCATCTCATTAAACCTGAGCGGCCAGGACACCATATACGTCGGCGCGCATGTCCGCAGCCGCGTGCCGCTGGACTGGCGCGGACTCGATTGGGACTTGAAGGCCGTCATGGAAATCGACGGAGAGGAGGACACGATAAGCCTCGCGCCCGAAATCGAGCGCATGTACAACAAGCCGGTCCTTTTCGCCCCCTCTTTCCGCATGTCTGATTTCACGATGCCGAGGCATGAGACCACGGCGGCGGAGGCGGACTCAACCGTCATTGGCCCAGGGTGGCGTAGAGACTCGACGGCCGTCGCCGCCGCCATACCCGACAAGCATTTTGTCATAACACCTAATTTTAGCGGGGTGCGCTTCGCTTTGGACACTGTCAAGGCGAGCAGGTACACATTCGCGCTGTCCGACGTGTCAAACGGAGTGGGCATGGCGAGGGTGCTGTTCGCGGACTCCACCTGCTCAACAGCGGAACATAAGGACATAGAATTAGACACGGCATACTTGTCAAAGACGTTGTATGCTGACGTGTATTTTGACGAAGAAGTCAAGTCCATGGGCGGTGCCAAACTGAACCTGGCACAATGGGAGACCCTCATATACACGGACTATTACACGGACACCACGAACGTTGTCCATGCTGTCCGTCGCGAAGAACGCAATTGCGTGACGATAGGCGCGGTGGCTGCCAACGCGTCAAGCACAATCGTGCATCAGGAACTTGGGAGCCTGTATCGCGGTTGGGGACAATTCGCATGGAGGGACACGGTCGACGCCCCTGTCGACGTGACAGAATTGGAGTACGACCGGCAGAAATACGAGGCCATGAACGAGAGATACAAAAACGTCGACGCCTCGAACCTCTCTGACGATGAGATGTCCTCCTTGGAGAAAAACGCCGAGGAGCCGTTCCTGACCATGGCATACGACGCCGGCAAGCGCCACTGGGTTAGCGCCAAAGACAGCGTGTTTGTTGGCGCAGACCAGATATGCTCGTCGCGCCAGATGGAGTCGGAGATTGCTGCCGAATCCTACACATACGACTTGTCTGGCTACGCCATGAACGCCATGCGGATGCGGACGTGCAGCGACACCGAGGGCAAAGCCTGCAACGGCTCGTTGGCTTCAACAGCCGAAGGCGGCCATAGCTGGAGCAAGTCCACGGTCAGGACATACCAGTCCGTGATGGACCTCAACGGCGACGGCTACCCCGACTGGCTGACAAACCAAAAAGGCAGGACCGGAAGCCAGTTCACGCGTGCGGACGGCTCGCTGTCCCCGTCCGTGCAAGTGCTGGACGTCGACATCGCCACGGCAAAAGGCGGCTCAGAGGGAAGGTCCATAGGCGGCTCCAAGTCGTTTGGCTTCGCTGTGGGCAGGAGCACGAAACTTGCGACCTCGAAATACGCCATCCACCAAGGCGACGAAGCCCGCATGGGCGCGAGCGTGAGCGGCAACATGAGCGTGAACCGAGACGAGACGGTAAACGACTGGGTCGACATTAATGGCGACGGACTGCCCGACATGCTGTTTGCCGATGGCACTGCAAGGCTGAACAAAGGCTACGCATTTGGCGACACCATACGCACTGGTCATCAGTCCATACGCGAGGGCGAGACGGTGACAAAAGGCTGCGGTGGCGGAGTAAGCATGCCCATATGCGGATATTTCACCCTGGGCGGGGGCGTCGGCTACTCGCGGTCGGACAATAGCACGACAGCCACACTGTTGGATGTGGACTCCGACGGGCTGCCCGACATGGTGGTGGGCGACAAGGTCTACTTCAACAACGGAACGGGCTTCGACGCGGATGCCGTGACCATCAGCGGGCTGCTGACTCGCGGCCGCTCAGTGGCCAAGGTCTTCAACGGCGATTTCTCAGGAGGCTTCGCGTTCCCCGTATGCCCATGGCTGAGCATCACCGTCTCGGCAAACTACCTGGGCTCCGGCTCCACCTCCTTCAACCGCACCGAGCGCCAGCTCATGGACATCGACGGCGACGGGGTGGCTGACATCGTCGAGTCCGACGAGAACAGCAAGGTAACTGTCCGCCTCGGCAAGATTGGCAAAACCAACCTTCTCCGCGGCTTCACCTCGCCGCTCGGCGCGACCACCACCATAGACTACGCCCGCGTGGGCAACACCTACGACCTGCCTCGGAGCCGGTGGGTCATGAGCCGCGTCACCACCGAGGGCGGCGACAGGCGCAACGGAGCGACACGCTTCGCCACGAGTTTTGAGTACAAGGACGGCTACTACGAACGCCGCGAGCGCGACTTCCTCGGCTTCGGTGAGGTCACGGCCACGCAGCTCGACACTGAGAACGATGACGCTCCATACCGACTGACCTCGCAAGTCTACGACAACCGCACATACGAGACCCGCGACCTCGTCACCGAGACGCGGACGTCGGCAGCCGACGGCAGCCTCATAAGCAAGACCGAGAACGCCTACGTCAAGAAGAACGTCCACGACGGCAAGTCGCTCTTCGTCGCCCCCAGCCAGATAAAGACGACAGCCTACGAGACGGACGGTGACGGGACGCTGACAATCTCCGAGAGCTACGCCTACGACGGGCGCGGCAACGTGACGGGCTACACGAGCAGCACGCCGAGCGACAGCTACACGACCGAGATAAAGTACCACTCGCTCGACGGCAAAAACATCTTCACCCGTCCGAGCGACGTGAAAGTAGTCGCGGGCGGCAAGACCCTCCGCCACGCCACCTCACAGGTCAACGAGCGCGGCGACCTCATGCGGATAAGCCAGATTGCCGATGGCGTGACGGCGGACTTCGACATGGAGCGCGACGAATACGGCAACGTGACCAGGCTCACACGCCCGCAGAACGCCAGCGGGCAACGCTTCTTCCGCACCTACACCTACGACGACACCCACCATGCGCTCGTCACGGGCGTGACCGACGCGTTCGGCTACCACTCCTCGACCGACTACGACCTCAAATGGTGCGTGCCGACCAAGCAGACCGACATCAACGGCAACGAGATGCGCTATGCTTACGACCACCGTGGGCGATTGACCTCCGTCGCCGCTCCCTACGAGATTGAGGCTGGCGGACAGGCGACGATAAGCATCGAGTACGACGACAGGAGCCACACCGCCAAGACCACAAACTACGACGCCAAGACGCAGACCTCGATAACCACATACCTCTTCACCGACGCGCTCGGACGCGCGGTGCAGACCAAGAGGAGCGGCGTGGTGGACGGCGTCGAGACGATGATAGCGTCGGGTGTCGTCAAGTACGACGCATTCGGGCGCAAGGTGGCGGAGGGGCAGCCGACGACCGACAACACGACCACGCTCAACACGGGCGACATCCTCAACCCGACGCTCACAGAGTACGACGTGCAGGACCGCCCCGTGAAGGTCACCCTGCCCGACGGCACAGCGTCGACCTCCGCCTACTTGATAGCCGACGGGTGCCTGAAGACCGTGCTGACCGACGCTAACGGCCACGTCACCGACAGCTACAAGGACGTGCGCGGACGCGACCGCAAGACCGTCCGCCACGCCGACGGGCAGGACGTGGAGACATCGTTCCACTACAACGCCATAGGCGAGCTCCACTCCGTAACCCACCCGAACAAGGAGCTGACGGCCTACGAGTACGACGGCTTGGGACGCAAGACGAGTGTTAGCCACCCCGACGCCGGGCTGACCACGTTCGAGTA
>CAVEKX010000014.1:0-57207 GCA_963616565.1 Clostridium sp. CAG:343 | reverse complement strand
TCGGGGCCTCGGAAGTCGCACACGGAGCCCGCCTGACGGACAAAAAGGCTCATATTTTTGACGCTATCGCGGTTCTGCTTGCTGGTGACGGCACAGAGGGTGTGGTGGGAGTTTGGAGCTTTGGCGAGGAGGAGGATATTGGTGTCGACAGTGGCACTCTCGAAGATCTTGGTGCCAGCGAAATCGATGAGGAGACGCGGGTCGGAGTTTTTGGCGAGGAAGCCACGGAGACGCTCGCCATAGCCTGCGCGCATCCACTTATTAGAAGTTATGAAGCATAGGTGACCCTTAGGTTTGAGGAGCTGGAGACCACGCTCGTAGAAGAGGCAGTAGATGTCGCCTGTGCGGGCATAGGTCTTGTAGTCGCAATCGGCATATTGTTGGGCGAGGAGACCACCGTTATTTTGGAGCTGGACGTAGGGAGGATTGCCGATGATGATGTCGAAGCCATCAGCCACGCCAAACATCCAATCGGCGTCGAAGAAAGGTGCTACGGCATTTTGGTCGTAGGGATTCCAGTCAGCGAGCTGCTTGGCGTCGGCAGGGGCAAACTCGGCGGTTTGGGTCAGGATTGTAGCGAGTTGCTCACGGAGGATATGGTCCTTCTCTCGAAGGGCAGTCTTGCGGCTGGCGGTCTTGGCGACAAAGTGATCTCTACGGACACGTTTGAGCTCCTCCTTAACGGGGTCTATCTCATCGCGATTATCGAAGAGCGAGCCTTGGCGTTGCACCTTGAGGGCGATGAGGGAGTTTGCAGCAACGAACTTTGTCTCGAGATTGGGGAGCGTGGGCATCCCGAAATTGGGCTTGGAGGAGTCTTTCTCGCAATCGCAGATGAGGGAGATGAAGAAACGGAGCTTAGTGATCTGTGTCGCGATATTTTGGATATCGCTGCCATAGAGACAGTTCTCGATGATGGAGAGTTTGAGGTCGTAGGGATGGCGATCGGGATCGAGGCGAGAGAAAATCTCGACCATACGATTTAGAAGCCCCATTGGGAACGCACCAGAGCCGCATGCGGGGTCGAGCACCTTGACGCCTGCGAGGCGTTCGGCGAGGCGACGATAGTCGGCAGCATGGGCGGCATCGGGGGTGAAGTCGGGAGAGAAGAGAGAGCGTGTGAGATCGTCGTCGCCGAGATAGGCAATGAGGCTCTCGTCGACCATATAGTTGACGATCTCTCGGGGAGTATAGAACGAGCCGCTCTGGTTGCGTGCCGTCTCCTTGGTCTCGGGGTTATAGGCACCGAGGAGATTCTCGAAGACCTTGCCGAGGAGTTCGGGATCGAGAGCCACCTGTTGCTCCTCGGGAGAGTTCTCTTGAATGGTGAAGTTATAGCGATTGAGGATGGAGACGAGACCGCGCTCGGGCTCGAAGAAGAGGACATTGGGGACGACGGCGCGGTAGCGATAACGGCCATCGGAGAAACGTCGGTCGTTGCGGCTGAAGCCGTCATAGTTGATGGGGTTGTCGACACCATCGATCTTGCGTGTCTTGTCGAGGCACTCGAAGAGACCACCATTGAGGAAAGGGACATCGGCAAAGAGGCGTATGACCTCGTCGGTGCTTATATTGAAGAGCTCGGCGTAGCGGTAGAGAGTCTTAAAGTCGCGGCTTGAGCTGGTGGCGAAACCACGTTTTTTGCCGTTCTCATCCTCGATGGCACGGTTGAGCGTGGCGAAGAAGAGATTTTGGAGGATGGCATTATAATAGTTGCCGACAGTGGAGCTGAGCGGATCGAAATCGACAAGGATGGAGGAGAGATATTCGGTATCGAAAAGGCGATTGGGGACAAGGTCTTTCTGCTTAATAAACCAGACGAACATGATACGTGTAATCATGCGTATGACCTTTGTCTCGAGATCCTCGCGGTCATCATCCTCGGTTGAGGGGTCATTGGGGAACGTGACATGCGACTCGGGATCGACCGCCCATTGATACCAGGCGAAGAGATCCTTGTAGAACTCCTTGGTGAGAGCCTCGACGGAGAAAGCGTTGGTTATGTCGCTCAGGGTCAGCTTACTATTCTTGAGAGCTGTGAACTGGTCGATGGCGGTACGGCATCCACGCCCCTCGCCGAGGAGGTAGGTATAGCGTCGGGTGGAGGTGGAGATTTTATTATAGAAGCCATCCTTATCGAACGCCCAAGTCTCGCTGACGTAGGAGAACCGGAGGACGCTCTCGTCTTTGCGGAAGCAGAACATGAAAGCCCCAGCGAAGCCTCGGCCTTGCCAGTCGGAGGTAAGCATATTGCGTATTCCACTGCGGTTGCGCTCGATGTCGACATTATCGGATAGCTCGACCTCGTAGACACCGAGGATCTGTCCGTCGGAGAGAGAGATTTTGCCGAGGAGGAGTGCTTGCTTGGCGAGATGGGAGCTGACGGCAACGGAGGCGGGGCTATTGTAGAAAGTGTCGTTGCCGTGGAAAATATCGTGTAGGAGCTGTTGCCAGGCTTGGCGGTCGTATTTGGACTCGATGACTTCCTTGTAGTTCATGACAGGGGCAGTTTTTTAGCAGAAAGATTCGGAGAGGATGATAGATGGCGCGGTCTCGTGATTGAGCGTGGTCTCTTGGGACGCAGAATGGCGCGCATACTTATTGGCCAGCTCGATGATTTGTGGGAGGGCCTCATCTCTCGTAATTCGACGAGCGGTCAAATCCTTATAGATGCGAGACAGGCGATTAGGAATAGCAGCTATGGTGCCACGTTGAGCAAGAGCGCAGAGGTTTCTGACATTCGCTTGAAGTTCAGGGGAGGTAATTATATTACTATTGATAAAGTCAGTGAGCAACTTGACAGCAGTAAGCATCGGCGCACCCATACTGGACCTGTCATTTTGTGTCACGTCAGCGTTAGCGGCCTCAACACACTTGATGGCTTTGAACTTATCCTCGGCTTTCTTGACATGGTCGAAGTGCTGCTCGATGCGCTCGACGGGCTTCTCATCTTTTTCCGCCTTGAAATATTTGATGGCATCGATGGCGGAGATTTCCTTTGCATCCTCGGAGACGAGGTAGAAGAGCTTGCGGAAATTGGTCTTGAGGAAGACGAGAGAGTCGCCCGACAGAGTTACGCCGTCGATGGTACGCGGATTGCGTCCCGTCCTGCTACGGATGGAGAGATTGTTTATGCGGTTGTACTCATGTCGGTCATTCATGTAGAGCGCACGGAGTTCCTCATAATAAGGCAGTTCGAGGTCGCGATCTTCCTTCTCGCTCTTCATGGTCTCATCAAAGAGCTTGCCCATATCGTGGTCGATGATCTCGGACTGAGAGTAAATGGCATTGTCCTCGCCAAAAGTGGAGTGGAACATCTGAATCTTGCTCAGAGCGATTTGATAGAGATGCAGCTCCCTATTGCCCTCTCGGGACGGGTAGAAGACATAGTTGTAGATATGTTTGGAGACGGAGCCAATACGGTTTACACGGCCGATGCGCTGCATGAGGCGTGTGCTGTTCCAAGGCGTATCGTAATTGACGATGATGTTGGAGCGATGGAGGTTGACGCCCTCGGCGAGGACATCTGTTGTGAGGAGGATATTGAAATTGTTGAGCTTAGTCTTGTAGTTGGCATCAAAATTCTCACGGATAGTCTTAAACAGTTGGCCACGATTGGCAGCAGTGACGACGAGCACATCATCGCGGTTGATGCGTTGCTTGAGGTATTCGACCGTCTGGACGGACTCTGAGAAGACGACGAGCTTGCCCTCGGGATTGCGGTCGGATTTGAAAAGCTCGTGTTTGAGCAACTGATTGAACTTGGCGAACTTAGAATCGTCTTGATCGGTGACTCCTTCCCACTCCGCGCAAAGCCTTTCGAGAGTAGAGTTATCGGCTCGCAGATTTTCGATAAAGTCGGGTTTGAAATCGTCAGCTTTGAATGTGTGGTTTTTGGGATTACCCTCAGCTTTGACGTTCAGCCTATCCTCAATCTCATCGTCGGAGAAGCCGGCCTCAATGAGCGAATTTATATCGAGATCGGGCGCAATGAAAATCTTGTTACGCTCGAACATATCGATCATATTCTGATTGGACTTCTTAAAACTATTCAGCGACGCCTTGAAGGCATAGAAACTGCTTTCGAGTCGTTTGACCATTCCTATTTTGCTGATGGAAGCCAAGCTGCGACTGATGGTCACGGCATTTTCATAGAGACGTTCAGCGGCTTCAGGCTTGAGAAACTCAATGGCCCGATAGCGCATATATTGGAGATCGTTGACGAGAGAGTGCATTGTATGGTCGAAGAGATTAGCGAGTCGCTCGTTAAGCTCGTATCGGCTTTCCAAGGGGCGTTCGACTTTAGGGAAGCCGTTGACATCCTTATTATACCTCTCGACACTCTCGATATCCGTTCGTGTACGTCGGACCGTGATAGGCTTAATGATACGATCGCGGACACGATCTGCCAACTCCTTAAAGTCTCTGGCTTCAGATTCAGTATTTCTCTTGAGGATTTTGAAATTCTTGATGAGAGGGGCGAAAAAAGAAGTGAGATTGCTCACGCCGTCGATGGTGCATCGGCGAGCATCTTGGAAGAGCTGAATCTCGTGGTAGAGGTCGGCAGGCGAATTGTTCATAGGCGTAGCAGAGATGAGCATCACCTTCTTCCTGGAGCCTGGGATGTTGCCGGGATCCAAGCGCGGCATCTTGCAAATATCCTGCAAATGGCGGAAGGCACCGGTGTCGTGGTTTCTGAACTTATGAGCCTCGTCGACGAGAATGAGGTCGAACTCCTCGGCGTTCCAATAGTTGAAGTTGTCGACATCGAGAATCTTTTCGAGGCTGCCGTTGGAAATGAAATTGGTGTACTTATCGATGCCGAAATCTTTGAACGTGGTCTTCCAGTTCTGCTCGACGGCAGGGGGGTAGACGACAAGAATCTTAGTATTCTCGCGACCATTCTCGACGAGGAACTTCTTGGCAATCATTGTTGCGACGACCGTCTTGCCGAGACCGACGACATCGGCGAGGAAGAAACCGTCGTAGCGCAGGAGCTTTTGGTAGCCCTCGTTGACGGCATCGAGCTGATAATCGTATTTGGCGTAGCCCTGTGGCATCTCGAAGTTGTCGTCGGCAGTAGCGACACGATCAGCGAAATACTCGATGAGCATCTTGATGTAGAGCTCGTAGGGCGTGACATCGCCTTTGAGGTAGGTCTTGTCGATTGAGGACTTGATGTCGGCGGCTGTGATCTCGCAATTACGTGACTCATCCCATAGGATGTCAAACTCGTCTTTGGCGAATTTGACATCCTCGTAGGTCTCTAACTTGACGTTGAACTCGTATTGGCGATCCGGAGATGAACCGAGCCCGTTGCCGGAGAGATTGCTGGAGCCCGTGATGACCTTACCGAAGGTATATTGGCTGAACTCGTCGGGGTAGAGCACATAAATCTTGGCATGAATCTTTTTTGAGGGATGGGCGCGGAGCTCGACCTTGCCGTCGATGATATCCTTAACCAATTGGAACATGCCATCCTCGACCTCCTTGGTGTAATTTGCCTGCTCGATGTCTTGCCTTACCATATCGAGATAATCTTCTTTCACCTCGGACTCCGCACTAAAGAATAGATTGCCATCGTTAACGCTTTGGGCAATGTATTTGTCGACATCGATACCGATGAGGATACGCACCTTGCTGAGGTCGTTGAGGAAGGGTCTCAGAGTGAAATAGCCCGAGGCACGGAGGAAGCCCACCACGGCATCAAGATTCCGAATGGAGTGGTCGTGGGTCAGAATTCCTTTGAACTCTTCAATAAGTGTGTTTCCACCTCGGTTGGTGAAGATGTGGGTATTGGGAGTGTTGTTGTTGGAATCGGTGAGGGAAGTCATTGTTTTGCTGGCGTATAATTAGTATGTAAATATACGTCAAAAAGGGGTGAAAAGCAAGAGAACATTCCAAACAAGAGGCTTTCTGCTTGATCTTGTCGCCGAGAAATAACAATTGAATTAGACATGGCAGGAGCCACAAAAGATGATGCAGAACGGCACGTAGAAACAATAAAAAAACCGCCGTGAAGAAAGAAACATCACGGCGGTTTGCATCTTGATAAGATTAGAAACTGAAGCACGAGGAGACATCGAGATGATCGTCTCCTTCGTGATAATCAATCATGAAATCTTTCAATGACGAGTCGGAACCCTCGACAATCTTTTGGGCCAACTCGTCCTCTACATACTTTTGGATGGTACGTCGGAGAGGACGCGCACCATACTTGGAATCATAGCTCTTGTCTGCCAGGAAATCCTTGGCTGCTGGTGTTATCGAAACACTGCGACCCATGGACTCAACACGCTTGAAGAGACGCGAAAGCTCGATATCGACAATCTGGCGGATGTCATTGCGGTTGAGCTCGTTGAAGATGATGACATCGTCGATACGATTGAGGAACTCGGGTGCGAAAGACTTGCGCAGCGCTTTTTGCAGGATGGAGTTGGAGCGTTCCTCCTCGGACTGCCCAGCGGACTGGCTGAAACCGAGACCGCGCCCGAACTCACTAAGCTCACGGCTTCCGACATTGGAAGTCATGATGATGATGGTGTTTTTGAAATCGACCATACGTCCGAGGCTGTCGGTGAGGTGACCCTCGTCGAGAACCTGAAGGAGCATGTTGAAGACATCGTGATGAGCCTTTTCGATCTCGTCGAGGAGGACGACGGAGTATGGCTTACGACGAACCTTCTCGGTCAGCTGTCCACCCTCATCGTAGCCTACATATCCTGGAGGTGCGCCGACGAGGCGGGAGACTGAGAACTTCTCCATATACTCGCTCATGTCGACACGGATGAGCGCATCGGGGGAGTCGAACAGATATTGGGCGAGAACTTGGGCGAGGTGGGTCTTGCCGACACCTGTGGGGCCGAGGAAGATGAACGAGCCGATAGGTCGGTTAGGGTCTTTGAGACCTGCACGATTGCGGATGATGGCCTTGACGACCTTGGAAATGGCATCGTCTTGCCCGACTACGGAGCCGCGGAGCTCCTTGCCCATATTCATGAGACGTTGACCTTCGGCTTGCGCAACACGCTGTACAGGCACGCCTGTCATCATGGCGATGACCTCGGAAATCTTAGCCTCGTCGACAATCTCGCGATGCTGGCTCAGCTCCTGTTGCCACTTCTCCTTGGCCGCTTGAAGCTCAGACTCTGCGACGCGCACCTTGTCTCGGAAGTTAGCAGCCAACTCATAGTTTTGAGAGCGTACGGCCTCAATCTTCTTCTGATTAAGGTCATTGGTCTTCTTCTCAAGCTCCGTAATATAGTCGGGGACAACGATGTTGGCGATATGAACGCGCGAGCCCGCCTCGTCGAGAGCGTCGATGGCTTTGTCGGGGAGTTGGCGATCGCTCATGTATCGCTCAGTGAGAGTAACACAGGCTTCGAGAGCGTCGTCGGTATAGGTGACATTATGGTGGGCCTCGTACCGCTCCTTGATGTTGCGGAGGATGTTGAGGGTCTCATCGTGGGTTGTGGGGCCGACCATGACCTTTTGGAACCTGCGCTCGAGTGCGCCGTCCTTCTCGATGAACTTGCGGTACTCGTCGAGCGTGGTGGCACCGATGCATTGGATCTCGCCACGCGCCAAAGCGGGTTTGAGCATATTGGCGGCATCGATAGCCCCCCCGCCCCCGCCTGCGCCGACGATGGTGTGAATCTCATCGATAAAGAGGATGACCTCCTTATGTTGGCTCAACTCATTGAGAAGAGCCTTGATGCGTTCCTCAAACTGACCACGATATTTGGTGCCAGCCACCATGGCGGCAATGTCGAGAGCGACGACGCGCTTGTCAAAGAGGACGCGTGAGACCTTCTTCTCATTGATGCGAAGGGCGAGTCCCTCGGCTATGGCGGACTTGCCTACACCAGGCTCGCCAATGAGAATAGGGTTGTTCTTCTTGCGTCGGCTGAGGATCTGGGCGAGACGCTCAATCTCATTCTCACGGCCGACAACAGGGTCTAGCTTGCCCTCGCTCGCAGCCTTGGTCATATCGGTGCCGAAACTGTCCAAGACAGGGGTATCGGCAGGGGAGTTTTGAGAAGGCTTCTTGGCCTGTTGGGGCTGTGATTGCTCGTTATTGTTTGGCGATGCGAAAGGGCCCTCGTCATCGTCGTCGTCATCGTGGAAGACGTTGAGGGTGCGCTCGACTTGCTCGCGCACATTATTATAGTTAATGCCCTTATTGTCGAAGAAGGACTTCATCTTGGTATCGTCCTCACGGATGGCGGCGAGAAGGAGGTGTGCAGTACGGACAATATTGCAGTTCATGGACTGAGCCTCCAATTTGACAGAACGTATGACCCTTTCGGTGGATTTAGTAGGCATGACAGGGTCGTCATCATTGCTATGGGAATCTGTCGTGACTTTGAGGATATCTTGCATAGCCAAAATGACATCGGACAGGTCAATGCCCAACGCTTTCAGCACGAGCGACGCCGAACAATTGGCATCTTCGGCTAAGCTGAGGATGATATGCTCGGGGGCTATGAAGTTATGCCCCAACCTTTTAGCCACATTGCGGCTACGGTTAAGCGCATCTTTAACGCCGTCGGACAGTGTTATTTGCTCCATTGTTGCTCTTATTGTGATATTACGTATTAACAACGACTCGCATGAGCGAGAAGGTCAAGATATACAAAGGTAAGCATTTAAAGCACGGATGTAAATACTTGACGGATTAAGGCGTGTCAAATATCGTGCCTTAAATGAAAACGGGACAAATCATGACAAAATGACAGAGTGGGTGAAAAAGTCAAGGCTCGCAAGAGAACCAAGTTCCTGCGAGCCTTGACTAAATTATGAAACTCACTCCTTAGCCGAGGAACGAGATAAGGATGCCGGCAGCGACAGCGGAGCCAATGACACCGGAGACGTTGGAAGACATACAGTAATTCAGGACATGGTTTCTGGAATCGTACTTGAGAGCGATCTCATTGGCGACACGAGAAGCCATAGGGACAGCACTCAGACCAGTGGCGCCGACAAGCGGATTGATCTTCTTCTTGGAGAAGAAGTTCATGATCTTGACGAGCATGATGCCACCGAAGATGGAGAAGCCGAAAGCGAGGAAGCCGCCAGCGACGATGCCAATGGTAGTCCAGTTGAGGAAAGCCTCGACAGTCATGGTTGCACCGACAGAGAGACCGAGGAAGATTGTGGCGGAGTTCATGATGGCGTTGGAGGCGGCATCGTAGATGCGCGAAGTATTGGAACCAATCTCCTTGAGGAGGTTACCAAACATGAGCATGCCGACGAGGGAGACAGCGTCTGGGACAATGATGGCCACGACAGTCGTTGTAGCGATAGGGAAGATTATCTTGAGAGCCTTCATGTTCTTAATCTCAGTCTTGCTGGGATAGAGCTTATCTTGCTCCTTCATGTTAATCTTCAGCTCCTTCTCAGTGCACGTGAGCTTGACGACGAGCGGCACAATCACAGGCACGAGAGCCATGTAGGAGTATGCCGCGATGGCGATAGGGCCGAGGAGGTGTGGGGCAAGCTTGATGGTGGTGAAGATGGCGGTAGGGCCATCGGCGCCGCCAATGATGGCGAGCGAGGCAGCCTCGGGGAGGGTGAAGAAGTTGCAGGCGACGAGGAGGACGGCGAAGATGCCGAACTGCGCGCCAGCACCGAAGATGGCGAGTTTAAGGTTTCGGAGCATAGGTCCGAAATCAGTCAGCGCGCCAACGCCCATGAAGATGATAGGAGGGAGGAAACCAGTCTTGATGAGAGCGTAGTAGAGGAAGTTCATGATGCCAAGATCATGAGCGATCTCGGGGAGAGACATCTCATAGACATTCTTGGCGACCTCCTGCCCATTCTTCATGAAGTGGACAAAGCCTTCACCATCGGCCGCGACGACACCCATGCCGCCACCGGGGAAGTTGGCGATAAGGACACCGAAAGCGATAGGGACAAGAAGCAGTGGCTCAAATTCTTTCCTGATGCCGAGGTAGAGCAGGAGGAAAGCGAGCGCGTACATTATAAGGAACTCGGGGCGATCGATGATGGAGCCGATCGCGGTCATTCCATATATCTTTTCAAAGATCTCTTGCATGGCGGACTCTGTTATTTGATTTTCATCAATACGTCATCCTCAGCAACGGAAGCACCGCTGGTGAAGCAGATTTCAGTAACTACGCCGTCTTGCTCGGCTGCGATGGCATTGAAGGTCTTCATGGCCTCAATGTAGCAGACGGTCTGACCCTTCTTGACAGCGTCGCCTACCTTGACGGGGGTGTCGCCACTGTTCTTAACGAGGTAGAACTTGCCTTCGAGAGGGGAAGCGAGAGGAGCACCATCGCCCGGTGTCGCAGCAGCTGCGGGAGCGGCAGCTTGGGCAGCAGGTGCTGCTGGCGCATTGGCCCCCTTAGGACCGATGGTGACTTGATATTTCTGACCATCGACATCGACGACAATCGTCTGAGGCTCGGTGAAAGAAGCACCCTTATTCTTCTCTGCCTTACGCTTAGCGAGGTCGGCCTCGAAATCGGCCTTAGCCTTGCCGCTCTTGTAGGCGCGGTATTGCTGCGGGTGCATGGCGAGTTCAAAGAGTTCCTCGTCATCCTCGCCGAGCTCCCAATTATTGTCTTTCATCTCCTTGCGGAACTCATCGAGAGCGTCGGGATAGTTGGACTGTGGATCCTCCTCGTGGAACTCACGACCTTGCTCCTTGGCCTTGGCGACGAGCTCAGGAGCGAGCGCACCAGGAAGCTTGCCACTCTTTCCGAGCATCATATCCCAGATGTCGTCGGCGATCATGCTCCAACGCTCCTTGCCCTTCTCCATCTGCATGACGTTCATGAGAGCCATATTCTTGACATACTGGCTGAAAGGCGTTACGAGGCAGGGGTAGCCCATCATAGGCCAAACGTAGGAGACCTCGTTGAAGAGCTTGATGAGGAGCTGGTCTTGGGTGAGGGCAGGCTGTCCGTGCTTCTCTTTCCAAGCGTTGAGGGAAGCGAGGTTGGTCTCGAGATCGGTCATGAGAGAACCCATCATGCCGCCAGGGAGTCCCGGACCGATGAGGAGGGAGTTCATGAGACGATTACGGCTTGGGATGTAGTAGCCGAGGAAATCGTCCATCATGCCTTGTACGAGGGAACGAACCTCCATATAGGCCTCCATGTTGATCTCAGGGACGATGAAGCCGGCGTCTTTGAGCATGGCCTGGACGGCGAGGACATCGGCGTGGGCGGTGCCCCAAGAGAGAGGCTCCATGCCGACATCGATAATGTCGCAACCAGCTTGGCAGACTTCGAGGATGGAGGCCATGCTGAAACCTGGGCCGGCGTGGCTGTGGTACTGGATGGTGATGTCAGGATATTTGGCTTTGATGGCGGCGACGATCTTGCCAAGGGAGACGGGGCGTCCGATACCGGCCATATCCTTGACACAAATCTCGTCGGCACCGGCCTCGATGAGCTTGAAAGCCAAGTCGGTATAGTACTCGACGGTATGGATTGGGGAGTATGTGATGCAGAGGCAGCACTGGGAAATCATGCCACCCTCGTGGGCATAGCCGATAGAGGGGATGATGTTGCGAGGATCGTTGAGACCGCAGAAAGTGCGCGCAATGTCGGTACCTTGCTTTTTCTTGACCTTATAGAAGAGCTTGCGGACATCGGCAGGGACAGGGCTCATGCGGAGACCGTTGAGAGCGCGGTCGAGCATGTGGGTCTGGATGCCGGCCTCGTGGAAAGGCTTGGTCCATTCGCGGACGGCGCGGTTAGGGTTCTCGCCGTAGAGTAGGTTGACTTGCTCGAAGCCACCGCCATTCGTCTCGACGCGGGCGAAGCAACCCATCTTTATAATATAAGGAGCGACCTTGACCAGTTGATCTACACGAGGCACGTATTTGCCTGAGGACTGCCACATGTCGCGGAACACGAGGCTAAACTTAATTTCTCTCGCCATTCTTTCGTTATGTTCTTAGGCACTGGGGAAATTGCCTGGGATGAATTATGCTTGAAGATTATAATTTCTTGATGTCGATGACTTGCGCCTTATCGGCCGTCAGTTGAGCCACAGCTTTCTCGATGGCTTTGGCCACGGCAGGCGAAACGGTTGACTGGTTGGCTTGTGTCGCGGGCCGTGCGGGTTCTTCTTCGGGTACGAACCTGTTGACTGCCTTGATTAGCAGCTTGCCCCCTTCGATGATGATGATCAGGACGACGAAAACCGTTCCCATGCCGACCACCAAAAGTTTAAGGGCCTCGAGTATGTTACTCTCCATAGTTAAGATACGTTTATAAATTCATGGAAGACGAGGCGGCTGACGCATGACGCGCCAAAAGCCTCTTGCAAACCCAAATATACGAAAAATATTAACATATCGGGCTGTTCGCATGGCTAAGTTGTTAAACTTTTTAAGAAATGGAGATACAAAGGAAAGTGGTTTGCGGAAACGTGGGATGAGGTAGGGAACAGGCAAATTTGTGGGTCGAAGTGTGCTATTTGAGCAATTAGTCATGCAGGTTAGCCATTAGTACCCTAAGATAAGGACGAAAATCCACCGCTAAGAGAGTTGGCAAGAGTACTTTTGTACATAAAGTAACGCTTATTTAAAGATGAAAACGAACAACCTATCACGAATCGTCTTAGCTGCATTGGCAATTTTGCCCTCGACGCTTGCGGTTGCTCAGGACACCACATTTGTGGCAAACGGCAACCCCCTTGTGAGATATAAGTACACGGCAGACCCCGGCGCACTCGTGGACAACGACGGCACGATGTACATCTACGCCGGACATGACATTTGCCCCCCACCCCACAACTATTACCGCATTGACGAGTGGAGCGTCTTTGGCTCAAAAGACATGAAGACATGGCACGAGTATCCCACCCCACTTCACGCATCGGACTTCGCATGGGCATCTGGCGAGGCGTGGGCGAGCCAGGTTATCCGCAAGGGAGACAAGTACTACTGGTACGTGACCGTCGAGCATAAGGACGTTGACGGCAAGCGCGGCAAGGGAATAGGCGTGGCAGTAAGCGACAGCCCTGTTGGACCATTTAAGGACGCGAGGGGCTCGGCCATCGTCACGAACAACATGACGACCCAGTATACCGGAATCGGGTGGGACGACATCGACCCGACGGTATGGATTGACGCGGACGGCTCGGCATACCTCATTTGGGGCAACACACAATGTTACATTGCCAAGCTGAAAGACAACATGATAGAGCTTGACGGCGACATCAAGACCATCAGAATTGACGGCATCAACACGCCAGCCGACCCACAACCCGGGAAACCTCAATATACTGAGGCTCCTTGGATCCACACCTACAAAGGCAAATATTACTTGTCATTCGCAATGGAGTTTCCTGAAAAGATAGGTTACGCCACAGCGGACAACATCTGGGGACCTTACACCTTTAAGGGCATAATCAACGAATTGGCAGGCAACTGCAACACGAACCACCAAGCAATCGTCGAGAAAGACGGGAAATGGTACTTCGTCTACCATAATGGCGGCGCAGACGTGAACGGCGGCAGCTTCCGCAGGTCGGTCTGCATCGAGGAGATGAAGTATGACCGCAAGGGGAACATAATCCCAATCGTCATGACGACCAAAGGCATTTGGAAGTAGCAGACATAATTAACAAACACGCGAAGAGCGGTCGGAACAAAATTCCGACCGCTCTTTGCGTATTGATGAGGGCAAACTATTTGTGAGCTGACTCGAGACGTTCGACTTTGCGCACGCCCTTGACGGCACGCAGTTTTTTGATTATGGAGTCGAGCCCATTGGCGTTGTTGACGAGAATCGTTATTGTGCCGTCGAAACCGCCCTCTGTGCTGTCGACATTGATGTTGCGGAGCTTGGCGTCGGATTGCGTGGCGAAGAGCTGCGAGATGTTGGACATGATGCCGATGTCGTCGTTGCCGCTGACGCGGAGCATGACAGGCATGGCTACACCGTCCTCGCCACTCCATTTGGCATCAATGATCCTGTAACCGAAACGGCGTCGCATCTCCGCCTCGTTGTGGCACCCGATGCGATGGATCTTGACGCCAGTCGTCGAGACGAAAGCGAAAACAGGGTCGCCGTAGATAGGGTTGCAGCAATGGGCAAGCGAGAACTCGATGTCAGTCAGCCCCTTATCGAGAACGAGAACGCTACCTTGCTTGTCTTTGGGCTTCTCATAATCCATAGGGCGGAAATCCTCGACGGAGGCGGGACGGAGCGTGTTTTGCGCCTCACGCTCCTTATTGAGCCTATCGATGAAATCCTTTATTTCTGCAGCTGTTATCTTCTCCTCTCCGACGGCCGAGAAGAAGACGTTGATGTCCTTGTAGCCGAACTCCTTCATGAGGAGTCGTTGGGTGGCATCATCGAGCGTCAGCTTCCAGTTTTTCAGGCGGCGGTCGAGCAGCTCCTTGCCGACTTCGGCTTGGCGGAAAGTCTGCTCTCGGAGGGATTGGCGGAGCTTGGTCTTGGCACGTGAGGTGGCCACATAGTTCATCCAGTCCTGCTTAGGCTCCTGGTGTGGCGAGGTGAGAATCTCTACGGTATCGCCATTTTGGAGGACGTAACGTAGCGAGACGTTTTTATCGTTGACAATTGCACCCGTGCAGTGACGCCCCACATTGGTGTGGATGTCAAAGGCGAAATCGAGAATCGTGGCGCCCTTGGCGAGGCGGCGGAGATCGCCCTTAGGCGTAAAGGCGAAAACCTCCTTATCGTAGAGGTTGAGCTTGAAATCCTCGATGAAGTCAACACCATTGAGCTCAGGATTCTCAAGGACCTCGCGGATATTGGCGAGCCAAAGCTCCATATTCTCCTCGGTCTTGATGCCCTTGTATTTCCAGTGGGCGGCAAAACCTTTCTCTGCGACCTCATCCATACGCTTGGTGCGGATCTGAACCTCGACCCATCGGCGATCGGGGCCGAAGACCGTGATATGGAGACTCTCGTAGCCGTTGCTCTTAGGGATTGAAATCCAATCTTTTAGGCGAGCAGGGTTGGGCTTGTACATATCGGTCACGACAGAATAGGCACGCCAACATTCTGCTTTCTCGTCTTTGAGTGGGCAATCTATGATGATGCGGATTGCGAAGAGGTCGTAGATGCTTTCGAGGTCGACATTCTTCTTTTTGAGCTTGTTGTAGATGGAGCTGATGGTCTTGGTACGACCCTTCATCTCGAACTTCATGCCCGTCTCGGTGAGAGCCTTTCGGAGAGGGGCGATGAAATTGTCGATATATTGTTCGCGGCTCTTCTTGGTCTCGTTGAGCTTCTTTGCGATGGAGTCATAGACCTCGCGGTTGGTGTACTTCATGGAGAGATCCTCCATTTCCGACTTGATGCCGTAGAGACCCATGCGGTGTGCGAGAGGAGCGTAGAGATAGCCGACCTCGGAGCTTATGGACTTTTGGGAATCGACGTCGTAGGCCTTCATGTGTCGCATGACATTGAGGCGGTCGGCGAGGATTATGAGAATCACGCGGACATCCTTGGCGAAAGTGAAGAGCAACTTGCGGAAGTTGTCATTCTCGACGGCCAACTGCTTGCCGTAGAGCTGACGAACCTTGACGAGACCCTCGCAAATGGAGACAGTGCTGTCGCCAAATTTCTCTTTTATTATTTCACACGGGATGTTTGCAGTCTGGATTACATCGTAGAGGAAAGCCGCAATAACGGACGAGCGACCGAGACCGATCTCGTCTGCCACAATGATGGAGACTTGCACGGAGTGGAGCAAAGAGGAGAAACCATGCGCTTTGTATTGGGATACATCGACAGTCTCACTCGCATAGCGGAAAACGTCTCTTATGCCTTGAATGTCAGAGGGATTGAGAAGATCGGACGTCAGGGCAAGAAGTTGCTTATATGATGTGCAGATAGCTTTCTTTTCTTCTGCGGTTAGTTGAGTTTGGGGTGCCATGGTGGGGTAGTTGTTAGGACATGGTGTATACGCAAATGTAGGAAAAAGCGGTGAGGAAATGAAGAGGAAGAGTGGTAACGAGGGTTAAAAAGGAGCGTCGGATTGTCTGGCGTTCGCTTGCGCCTATCGTTCCTTTTGAAGTGTCGTTATGATGGCATCGACATTAGGGGCGTTGAAAGAGAAACCTGCCATAGAGAGCCTGCGCGGGAGGACTTTGCAGTTTTGCTCAAGGAGATGGTAGGCACGTCCGGCCATGAGGCGAATGATGAAGTTTGGGAGACGATGTTGGTTTTTGTCCAACGCCTTGGCGAAAGCGTTGACCATCTCGTTCATTGACGCCATTTCGGGGATTGTGAGATTATATATGCCCTCAGTCATCTCGTTTTGGGCGAGGAAGATTATGGCTCGGACGGCATCGGATTCAAGAATCATGGGTATGCACTGGTAGCCTTCATTTATTCGTCCGCCCCACCCTATTCGCGAGACAGCCGCCCAAAGAGGATAGGCACCAGCCGTGCGGCTCATTATGTAGCCTGTGCGCGCGATGAGGAGCCGCACAGATTCGGAGTGTCGCTTAATCTTGAGAGCCTCAGCCGTCTCCATTTGCCCGACTTCCGCCATGAAAGAGTCACCATACTCGTTGGAGTATTCGTCATGCACCTCGTAGGTGTCGTATATCATGGCGTTAGAAATCGTAAGGAAAAAATTGGGCTTAGTCTCCATGAAACGGATGGCATTGCCAATCGACCTAATGGCGAGGAGGCGGCTACAGTAGATATCGAACTCGTAGCGTCCGCGCCATTTGGCGACATAGGGTTCGCCATGGAGATTGATAATCCCGTCGACACCGACAAGTTTTTCGGCAAGAGAGGGGACAGGGATCTTGAGGTCGGACTCACGAATGGCTATGACTTTGACGCCTTGCGCGATAAGGGCTTCGCGGAGACGTTTGCCGAGAGGCGTTTGCGTCCCACAGATTGCAATATTCTTGAGGGGCTGCATTGGCGGACTTTATATGCTTCTGAGGTATTCGTAAAGGTCTTGTGGCGAATCCATTGGGTAATAGTCGCCATGCTCGAAAACAGTTATGGCGCCAGTCTCCTCAGACACCACGATAGAGACGGCATCGGTCACCTCGGTAATGCCCATTGCGGAGCGGTGGCGAAGACCGAAAGATTTGGGGAGAGACATATTCTTTGAGACAGGGAGAATGCAGCCAGCGGCCATGATGTGACGCTTGTCGACAATCATGGCTCCATCGTGGAGGGGGGTGTTTTTGAAAAAGATGGTCTCGATGAGCAGTTGTGAGAATTGCGCAGAGAGTTGGTCGCCAGTCTCGATATAGTCATTCAACCCAACTTGGCGGACGACAACGATAAGCGCACCCGTCTTGGAAGCAGACATATTCTCACAAGATTTGGCGATAGAGTTCAAGAAGATGGTATCATCGAACTTCTCGGAACGCACCATATATTTGTCAAGACCTATCTTTCTGAAAATGGTATGCTTAGTGCTGAGGATGATGAGGAACGTTCGTATCTCTTGTTGGAAAATGACGATTAGCGCAAGGAGACCGATGTTGACAAAACTGCCCATGACGGCGGAGAGCATGCTCATCCCGAGCGCACGTACAACAACCCAAAAGACAAGGAAGGCAATGATGCTCATGACGATGCTTGCCGCCATAGTGCCTTTTATGAGGCGGTAGACGGCATACATCAGATAGGCACTGATCACGATGTCGAGGATGTCGACTATACGTATTTCGATGAAAGAGAACATTGCCTTATGAGATAAGCTTACAAGCTGTTATCCAAGAACTTGGAGACTACTTGGCAGACCTCGACACAAGGGCGGACATCGTGGACGCGAAGGATGTCTGCCCCACCAATAAGTGCCAAAGCGTTGAGGACGGAAGTACCTGTGAGGGAAGACTGCGGAGTGCCGCCTGTGACCTTATAGATCATCGACTTACGCGAGATGCCGACAAGGACAGGATGGCGAAGCGTTTGGAACTCTTGGAGGTCGGACATGAGTTGATAATTATCATCGACCGACTTGCCGAAGCCGAAACCCGGGTCAATAATGACATCGGAAACGCCATTGGAGGTCAAGAGGTTGAGCTTTTTGCTTAGAGAACGAATGACCTCGCGCGTCACACGACCCTCATAGTGCGGGGAAAGCTGCATGGTCTGCGGCTCGCCTTGGATGTGGGTGAGAATATAGGGCACACGGAGGTCGACAACGGCTTGGAACATATCATCATCCATCTCAAAAGCTGAGATGTCGTTGATGATGTCCACCTTATAGTCGCTAACGCAGCGGCGCGCGACAGAGCCTCGGAAGGTATCGACGGAAATGACAGCATCGGGGTGGTCACGACGGATGACGTCCAACGCGCCCGCAAGACGTCTCATCTCCTCATCGGGAGAGACGAAATCAGCCCCCGGACGCGTCGAATAGGCACCCAAATCAATAATATCAGCCCCTTCGGAGAGGATCTGATTGGCACGATTGCGGATATTATCGGCGAGATCGAAATATTTGCCACCATCGAAAAAGGAATCGGGAGTGACATTTAGGATGCCCATGACAAGCGGGCGTTCCGTTGAGAGGATACGACCGTTGCAATTAATGGTGTATACGTTCTTACTGCGCATTTTGAGTTGAGGGTTTGAAGAACGTGAAATTTACCTTCCCGTAGGCTCGAGTCTGCCAAAAATTGGGATGCTTGTTAAAGCGACCAGCTCCCGAATGCTCAAGAATAAAGAAGCCCTCGGGGCGGATGAGCCCTCGATTGATGACAAGGTCGGGCAGTTGGTCGACTTCGGGCATGGCATATGGGGGGTCAGCGAAGATGAGGTCATAAGTGTCGGTCGTGCCCTTTATGAACTTCAAGGCATCACCGTTTATGATATGGAGAGCATCTGCAATGCCGAATTGCTGAGCCGTCTTGACGATGAACCTATGATGAATCTTGTTCCTCTCGACAGAGGTGACGTCAGAGCAGCCACGAGAGGCAAACTCATAGGAGATGGAGCCAGAGCCTGCGAAGAGGTCGAGCACCTTAATATCCTCGAAATCAATGATATTGGCGAGGACGTTGAATATATTTTCTTTGGCAAAGTCGGTTGTTGGCCTGGCATCGAAAGACTCGGGAGGGTCGAAACGTCGTCCACGGAGCTCACCGCTAACTATGCGCATAGAGGGAGGAGGAAAAGAGCGTTAAACTTATATTGGCGTTCAGGGACGATGAAGCCATAGTCGAAGAACGTCGGGAGAGAAGCCATTTGCATATCGGGCAGGAAGCGTCGCATGGTAGCGAGTCGCTTGTCTGACTCGGGAACGTTGCCAGAGATGGTGAAATGGACGTTAGCGAGGTTGAAATTAAGTTGCTCAACGGCGTAGAGGAGCATGTAGGTGTAGTCGGGAACTTCTCGGCAATAGAAAGTGTTGCAGAGTTTCAGCTCGTTGTTTTCTACGGCCGTCACCGTCATGCAGTTGTCGGCGAGGCATACGTGGACATTTTGGTTTGTCGGGACGGAGCCTTGGCGTTTTAGGAGCATTGAGGAGATGACTGGCGTTGTCGAATGGAAGATGTCCGCATTGGGGAATTGGGTGCGGAGGAAGAAGTAGAGGAAATTGGGGATTGTGAACGCCGTCGTGGAGTTGGCCATCTCGATGTTATTGCGAAGGACTTTGTCGTCGGGGGAGAGCTTGATGCCGTTGAGGGCGAAGAGGGAACCTACACGCTCCTCATCAAAGAGAGAAATGGGTAAGAGAGTGTAGGCTGGGCTGTCGACGCAGATGAACACCTTCCGATAACGCTTGTTGAGGGCTTGGGAGTTGAGGATGTATTGCTCTTGGAGAGCAAAGTTGGGGTCAGGCTCGGGGAGCGTTACGTCAGTAAGAGCGAGATAGAGATTTGTGACCGGGTCTAAAATAGAAAAAGAAAGTCCATCCAGTCGTAACTGGATGGACATATTGTAAGATTCGGTCATTCGCCAATCGAAGCGTGGCGCGACTACCGAGGTCTCGTCCATCGATAGACGGTTACTCCCAGTTGCCGGCATTATTGTTGGCTTCTTCAAGTGAGCCTACCTTAAGACCAGGGTAGCGACCGAGCTTGTTTGCAAGGTTGTCCTTGTTGATGCGCTGCTGATCGTCAAGACCCTTGAGGTAAACCTTGTTAGCGACCTTAGCCTCGAAGACAGGGATCGAGAGGTTGGAGCTGGAGGTGAGGACGGTAGAGCCCATCTCAAACTCTGCATTTACGTAAGGAACGCTACGAAGAGAGTCGGGGTTGAAGTTCTTGCAGATGGAATCCTTAACAGGGATGTATACAGTATCGCGCTTGATGATGCCGAGCTTGATTGCCTCTTTCTCGGTCATACCAGCAGCGAGGAGGGAGTCGTTAAGGCTGCCTTCCATATGGAGCATCTTGAGCTGACCATTCTTGACGAAATCGATGAGAGTGTCGAAGCTGCCAGTGTATTTGCCGTTGATGGACTTGTAGGCAACTTGGGCGTCGCGGATGAGTTTGAGACGGTTGACGACAGCTTTGGTGCGTTTTTGGAACTGCTCCTCATACTCGATAGGCTCATTGATACTACGGTAGACGGCGTAGCCGAGACCGATTATGACCAAGAGAAGAACGATTTGGATTGCTCTTTTCATTTTATGTTTTACAGTTTTGTTTTATTATCTGAGTTGTTTGGTGCGCTTTGGCGGAGACAAATTTACAAAAAATCACACGTGTAACAGATGTTAGCGCATTTTTTTCTTCTATTTTCGTCTGGGGCGAACCCGAAAAGATGAGCAGATGAATATAGAGACATTGGAACAGGGGATGCTGGACAAGATGGGATTTGAGCCTACGCCAGCGCAACGTAAAGCAGTCAAGGCACTTGCGATGATGATGTGCTCGACAAAAGACGCCCCCACATTGGTCATCAACGGATATGCGGGAACAGGCAAAACGACGCTAATGAAATCATTTTGTGACGTTTTGCATGGGGCGAACGTACCGGTAGTGTTATTGGCCCCGACTGGCAGAGCCGCAAAAGTTCTTGCGAGCTATACAGGTCGCCCAGCTATGACGATACACCGCGGCATATATAGGCAGGAAACGGCGGAAGCGAACTCAGGCTTCTCATTGTCATACAACAAGATACATGATGGCGTATTCATCGTTGATGAGGCATCGATGGTGGGTGACGAGGCATCGGGTGGTGGAATGCGTTGGGGGAATGGGCGGCTCTTGAGCGATTTGGCGGAATACGTATTTATGCAACCAGGCAACAGATTGGTGCTTGTAGGCGACCCCGACCAGTTGCCCCCCGTGGGATTAGAGAAGTCGCCTGCATTGGACGTGGAGTACCTCAAGCGAATGGGGCTTACGGTGGGACGAGTATGGCTGTCGGACGTAGTGCGTCAGAGGGACGGTAGCTTGATATTGGAAGATGCCATGGCACTGAGGAAAGAGATAGAGACGGAAGAGGGCAAAGAAGGAAAGCCAACGATAAAAGGCATTGAGGGAGAGGACGTTGAGCATATAAGCGGAGCTGGATTGTTGGAGAAAATAGAAGAGAGCTTTGAAAAATTTGGCATGAGAGAAACCGTGATAATAACAAGGAGCAACAAACGCGCCACAATGTACAACATAGGCATTAGAGGTCAGGCACTATATTTGGAAGAGAGGCTCGCAAAGGGCGATATGCTGATAGTGACGAAGAACAACTACCTGTGGGCAGAAAAAGCAGAGACGGATTTTATAGCAAATGGCGACATTGTAGAGGTAGTAAGCATCTATGGATATGAGGAGATGGGGGGCTTGCATTTTGCGGACGTATCGGTCAGGCTTGTCGACCGGGACAGCATAGACGTAGATTGCAAGATTTTATTGGACTTCCTTACTGCCGACGTAGCAGTCGTAGACGAGGAGAGCCATTTGAAAACAGAGGTATCGACAGCCCAAATAAACGAACTGCTACGGACATTGGAGATGGAAGATTATGGAGAAATGGGAGACAAAAGGAAGAGAGCCAAAGAGGTGCGTAAAGACGAGTGGATTAACGCATTGCAGGTGCGATACGCCTACGCCATAACATGCCATAAAGCTCAGGGTGGGCAGTGGGACACAGTGTTTGTCGACCTTGGTTATGTGGGTGAAGACGCTACAAGCAAACAGATTGCGCAATGGATGTACACAGCTATGACGCGAGCGCGAAAGAAAGTGTACCTGGTGAACTATGAGGAGGAGGAGAAGACTGGGAACAATTGATATATACTGGGTTCGCATGAAAAATGCATATATTTGCTAAGGATTAAATAGCGAAACATGTTTTCTGACGACGAAGAAGACGAGGAGATAGGAGAAGAGTTTGTCGACAGGCTGCTGTCACGGATAAACTCTGGCACACAGGGATATGTGGATGTCGAAGACATAAAAGATTCGGTCATCTACCTGCAATCTGTCGGCAGGCGAGATGACGCTGTGGCATTGCTTGGATGGGGACTTGAGGCGCACGTCGACAACACAACACTATTGCTCTTACAGGCATCGCAACTGATTGACAATGACGAGCTTGACAAGGGACGGAAGTTGATGCAATATTTGGAGGAAAGAGCTGAATATATGCCTGCGTATCAATTTAATTTGGGCATATTGAACTTACGTGACGGAAACGAAAAAGAGGCTCTCGAACATTTCGACCGATCATTTGACCTTGCGCCAGAAGAAGAGCGCGGACCATATATGATAGATGCGGCAGCCGCATTGTGCAGGTCAGAGTATTACGACGACGCCGTCATATACTACTCCCAAATAAGTAAAGATGAGCTGTTTTCGGAACCAATGTGGGCTTTTGAATATGGCTACGCATTGGACAGGCTTGGACTGGACGACGAGGCGACAGAGGCATACCTAAAGGTTGTGGAGCTTGATCCTTGGAATGGTAACGCATGGAACAATTTAGGCATTGAATACGCTAAAAAAGACAAACTTGAAGAGTCGATAGAAGCATACCAGAAAGCGACAGACGCCAACCCGAACAACCCGAGTCCATATTTCAACATGGGAAACTCGTATAAGGCGATGGAGAAAGACATGGACGCTATCGACAGTTACACAGAATACATATCCCTTGAAGCCATGATGTCGGGCGACGACTTCTTGAAAGAAGTTGACCCGATGGCATTCCAGAGAATTGGCGAGTGCTGGGGACATATGGGCAACTACGATAGAGCGATAAAATTCCTCTTGCTTGTGACCCAGAAGCTGATGAAGAAATCAGATTCTGGATGGTACTATTTAGGGCGTTGCCTTGTGGGAATAGGGGACAACGAAGCAGCCGTTACCGCATACAGCACGGCAATAATGCTTAACTGGGAGGATTCTGACTACTATTATGCTTTAGCTGAGGCACTTTTGAACCTTGGCGACACAGAAGGATGCATTAGAAATATAGAGACAGGCATCAGCAAGTCGCCAAACAACGTATTAGCGTGGTTTGAAGTCATCAGGATAAAATTGAGCATGATGGACGACAGGGCGGCAGCAGAAATAGCGAAGTACATTAAAGAGATGAAAGTGAAATATGAGGCACCGGCCGCATTGCAAGTGGTTGAGGCATACATAGATTACTTCGTCTACGGAAAGAAGAAGAATGCATTGGCACTTGTAAGAAGCGCAATACAAAAGACGCCGAGCGTCATCCGGGAAGCATCGGTCGAGCCGTCGCTCTCCAAGCTGTTTGAGCAGAAAGAGATAAAGCAGATACTTAAAGAATTTGACATAACACTTTAATATATGGAAAGATACGGATTGATTGGCAAGCCATTGGGCCATTCTTTTTCGCAAAAATATTTCACAGAGAAGTTCAGCAAAGAAGGTATTGACGCCCGATATGACCTCTTCGAAATCGACAGAGCGTCAGACATTTATGAGGTAATCAACCGACACGACGGAATGCGAGGGCTCAACGTGACAATTCCGTACAAAGAAGACGTACTTGAGCTCCTCGACGGAATGGACGACGAGGCACGAGCCATAGGTGCCGTAAACGTCATTGCGGTAAAGTGCGACAAGGCGGGCTCGGTTTCACTCCTTGGACACAATAGCGACGTCACAGGATTTGTAAAATCGATAGAGCCACTGATAAAGCCGACCGACAAGAAAGCTTTGGTCCTTGGAACAGGCGGAGCGTCAAAGGCCGTGATATATGGTCTAAGAAACCGTTTAGGAATAGAACCCGCACTTGTGAGCCGCAACCCGACAGACGGGCAAATTGGCTATACAGATATAAATGAGGACGTTATGAACGAGTATACGGTTATTGTCAACGCCACTCCCGTCGGTATGTACCCCAAGGTGGAGAACTGCCCAAGCATTCCCTACGAGCTCATCACGTCAAAACACGTGTGCTTCGACCTCGTATACAACCCACTGGAGACGCTTTTCTTGAAGAAAGCCGCCGCACAAGGAGCAGCAGTGAAGAACGGACTCGAAATGCTCCACATACAGGCCGACGAGGCATGGGCGTTCTGGCAAAAACACAAGTAGGCGAAACAAACAGCACAGGAACAATTGATGGAAAACTCAGAGGTAGAAAGAATTAAATATCTGCGAGAATACCTTCACGAGCAGAACCACAACTACTACGTTCTCAATTCGCCCGTCATTTCCGATATGGAATTTGACCAATTGATGCACGAATTGCAGACGTTGGAGGCGGCTCATCCTGAGATGGCCGACGCCAATAGCCCTACGCAACGTGTGGGGAGCGACATAAACGTCTCATTTGCACAAGTTCGCCACGCTCGCCCGATGCTGTCTCTTGGCAACACGTATAGTCGCGGTGAGGTTGCCGATTTCTATGAGCGAGTTTGCCAAGATGCAGGAAGGCAGCAAGTTGACATCTCGTGTGAACTAAAATTTGATGGCACCTCGATAAGCCTGATATATGAGAACGGTCAGTTGGTTAGAGCTGCCACTCGTGGAGATGGGGCTGTCGGCGACGACGTTACGCGAAACGTCAGGACGATTCCTACAGTTCCCTTGCGACTGAAGGGCGACTACCCCACCCTACTTGAGATGCGCGGCGAGGTGCTGATGCCTCGCGCCAGTTTCGAGGAGCTTAATCGCCAGAGGGCAGACATTGGCGAGCCGCAATTTGCCAACCCCAGAAATGCCGCGGCTGGCTCGCTAAAATTGCAAAATAGCAGCATGGCAGCCGAGCGTCCGCTCATATGCATGCTCTACTACGTATTGACAGACGAACGCCACTATGCCACTCACGTCGAGGGACTTGAGGCGGCAAAAAAGTGGGGATTTATCATATCGCCCAACTATAAACTCTGCCATTCTCTTGAAGAGATATACTCCTTCATTGACGAATGGGACGTCAAGCGACATGAGCTGCCATATGACACTGACGGCATCGTGCTAAAGGTCAACGACTTGGCGATACAAGAAGAGCTTGGGCTTACGGCGAAGAGCCCACGATGGGCCGTGGCCTATAAATTCAAGGCCGAGCAGGCGCATAGCCGACTTCACGAGGTGACATTTCAAGTGGGCAGAACAGGCGTCGTAACTCCTGTTGCCAACATGGACCCCGTGCAATTGGCAGGTACAGTCGTAAAGAGAGCTTCGCTGCACAACCTTGGTATAATCAGGGAATTAGACCTCCATATAGACGATATGGTCGTCATTGAGAAAGGAGGCGAGATAATCCCCAAAATCGTTGGCGTAGACAAAAACAAACGAAAGGATGGCGCATTGCCCGTATCATTCCCGACAGAATGTCCCGTTTGCGGTACACCATTGGTCAGGATGGATGGTGAGGCTGCATATTATTGCCCGAACTACATAGGTTGCGCCCCACAGATTGTCGGTCGTTTGACGCACTTCGTAGAACGTGGCGCAATGGACATCGAGCAATTGGGCGACGAAAAAATAGAGCTGCTCTTCCGTCATGGGCTATTGCACGACGTATCAGACTTTTACAAGTTGACGGCAGAGGATTTATTGGCATTGCCCGGCTTCCAGTTGAAATCTGCAAACAAGGCGGTTGAGGCAATAGCGGAATCGAAGAAGCAGCCTTTTGATAGGGTGCTGTTCGCCATTGGCATCCGTTACGTAGGCTCCACCGTCGCCAAACGTCTCGCTTCGGCATTTGGCAACATTGACAACATCATAGCTGCGCCAATCGAACAACTAAAAGCTGCACAAGACATTGGCGAGGTTATCGCAACAAGTGTCAGGTCGTTTTTCGACAAAAAGGAGAACCTCGAACTTATTGAACGGCTTAGGGCGGCTGGTCTTCAGATGTCAGCCAAAGAGCAAGTCCTTGAATCGGATAGCCTTACGGGCAAACAATTCGTAGTGAGCGGAGTGTTTGAAGAGATCGGACGAGATGACTTGAAGGCTCTGATAGCGGCTCATGGAGGAAAAGTGATGAGCTCAATATCAGCGAAAACGAACTACGTCGTCGCCGGTGCGAATATGGGACCTGCGAAACTTGAGAAAGCCCAGAAACTTAGCGTGGCGATAATAGGCTACGCTGATCTAATGAAATTGATTAACAAGAATGACTAACATACTTTTAAAAATCAGGCAGAGAATTGGAGATTGGCTCAACGAGTACAACCCAAAACTTTGTGACTCACAGACCTTCCGTGGACCATTGCTTGAAAAAAAGAAAGTCCTGATTCTGAGTGCAATAACGTCATCTGAGGACAAGGAGACAATATCTGCCATCAAGAAAGAAGTCCGCGAGATGTGCCCACGCGCTGAAATCCACACCATAGGCTATTGCGCAGACAAGGGAGAAAGTCTCATAAGCGACAAGTATGAAGAATACTTCACGGAAAAAGACCTCTCCTTTTTCTTCAAGATAAAAAGCAACAGACTAATCGAGGCACTCGGCGCAGGCTACGACATCATGATTGTCGTGAATAGAGGCGAGAGCGTAAGTCTCAACTACATTGCTAAATTTGCATTGGCGAGCCTAAGAGTCGGTTGCGCTGGCACAATTCTTGATAAAGAAGGGGTATTGAACTTCGTAATTGAACATAATGGCGATGCGCCCCAAATAAGCAAGAAAATAAGGAGCTGCCTCGAAATGGTATTTGAAAATCAAATAGTATAAGCAATATGAAAAAGACTTTGACAGCGATTGTGATGTGCCTCATCGTAGGTTTCACAACAAGTAGTTGCCGCCACCGCGTCGAGCGCGTGGACATCGACGAGCAGATAGACCTCAGCGGTCGTTGGAACGACACTGACAGTCGTCTCGTGGCAGAAGAGATGGTGAGCCAAGTGCTTAGTGGTGATTGGATTGCGAACCACCAACGCACCCATTCTGGTCAGAAACCTGTTGTGATTGTGGGTCTCGTTTACAACAACACGAGCGAGCACATCGACGCTAACACGTTCATTAAGGATGTTGAGAAAGCGTTCGTCAAATCAGGCAAAGTACGCTTGGTGCAGGCTGGCGAAAAGCGTGAGGCTTTGCGCAAGGAACGAGCCGCCCAACAAGACTTTGCGGCTTCAGAGACAGCTAAGAAATGGGGTCGCGAGCTCGGAGCAGATTATATGCTGCAAGGCGATATTGCCTCAATCACTGACCAATACAAGAGAGAAAAAGTCGTTTACTACCAGACATCTCTTGAGTTGTCTGACCTCGAAAGCAACGAAGTTGTGTGGATAGGCGACAAGAAACTCAAGAAATATGTTGTAAAGTAGGAAATTCCCAACACCTACAAAAAAAGACGGACTCGAATGTGTCCGTCTTTTTTTGCAGCTTACCCATCCGCTAATCACTTGTCTTTCACCAAACGAACAGCAATGGCGGCTGTAGCCGTCACCTCATTATCGGCAGATTTGCCGCACTGATTTGCATTGAAAGAGTCTTGAACAAAGACAATCGACTTCAGATAACCTTGCTTACTGGCCTCCGACGTCAACATGTATATTCCATACGTATATACGCCTGCAATTGCCATATTGGCAGGCAAGAAGACGGCTTTACCTTCTGAGTTAACAACCTGTGCGCCATTAGCATCATCGTATGTAGACCAGCTCCAGTTACATTCGTCAATAAGTTCCTGCGCCTCCGCCTCGGTAGGCAATCGCCATCCACCAAAATTAATCGCTTTAGCGTCTTCGTTGGAAATCGCTGTACCTATGTCACTCATGCTCTTGGCTCCATAATTTTTCGTCGCCCATATTACAGAAAGACCAAGATCGACCTCTTCACCCGTGGAGATGCTTATTTGCAACGTTCTGAAATCTTTTACGTCGCCATAATATGTGACAATTTTTGTCTGGTTACCGACAGTCTCCTTAACTTTTGCATAAGAGCGGAAGTAGTATTTCTTGTCGGACTTTAGACCTTTAGGTGAAACGGAGAAATTCCCCATCTGGCGTTCATCAAGCTCCGTTGGCGACAACTTTTCGATTTTTTGATCTGATGCCACACCAACGCTGTCGAGTGTCACATTCCTGTTCCTCTCGAATAACAGGATGCCCATATCTACAACGTCTGAGAATTGTACATTCACGTATCCCGTGAGTTTGGCAGAATATGTATTCACCTCATCGGCATCCAACGTCTCGACGCCAACCTTTGGAGTATGAAAGGATTGCACATCACCCCACAAATATACCTCACGCAAATTCGCTGTTTTCATCAAGACAAAGGCCCTAAAATAATATGTCTCATCGGAACGCAATCCCCTGACAATCAAAGACGAGTCGCAGAGTGTCGATTGTTCACGTATCACCCTCTGCCGAGTAGAATAGTAGACTCCATACGTGCCCTTAAATTTTTTAGGATCAATATTTTCGCTTAGCGTCAATCCGAGTTGCGCGCCAAAGGAGTATACGTTTATCGCCGAATCTGTTTTTGCCGTTAGCCTATTCGTCCTAAACTTATATAACTGCGAATTGTGGATTAGCCCATCCTTCTCAACATTTGTCGAGAAATAGTACGTCGTGTCGGAATAAAGCCCTTCTATCGTCACCTCACTTATCCCATTACCAATGTATTTTGCCGCCTGATATTCACCTGTCGTCGTGATATATTTAGTGTTCTGAAGCGAATATCGCACTCCCGTCACAGTTGACGAGTCAGCCCCATCTCCAAATATCCCGCGTATTGTTGCTCCATAGGGCGTGATGTTGACAACGTTTATAACCTTAATCGTGTCATCATCATCAATTACTTCAGGCGTTACGACTTCCTCTTTTGCGCATTGCGACAACAGTGGTGCAACAAGCAGAACGAGAGACCAAAATATATTGCGATTCGATGTCATATCTTATTGATAATCACTAAAGCAAAGGTAATAAAAAGGGAATGATATAGAAGACAGGACGATTGTTTGACTGGAAACAAAACCTCACACATGCCAAGACACTGTCACTCAAATATATACGAAAAAAAGGAGCGAAGACTTAATCTTCACTCCTCTTTGGTGATACCGGAGGGATTCGAACCCCCAATCTTCTGGGCCGTAACCAGAGGCATTATCCAATTGTGCTACGGTACCAAACCTCTGTCGTTGTTTGACACTGCAAAATTAATAATATCATCGACATCTGATACGGCAAAGAGGATTTTTTTTGACCGAAGATTCGGTCTAAACCTTTCTAATAAAAATCAATTTCGCACAACACCCCTACCAAAAGACAACATAAGCGAACAAATCAAGATTTACCACCTAACATACCCCATAAATTTATGGGGGTATTATCGCAAAAACACCATCATCAGACTCAAAGCACCCCTTATTTTTGCAAACATCATTTCTCAAATTGTGAAACGCTATGAAATATCGTAAGTAATACACGTAACTATGTATTAAATCACAACCAAACCATTGCTATATACTTTCAATTAGTTATGTTTGCATCAGCAAAAGGTAAAAACTGAAAGCAAAAACGGATTTAATCTCTTGCGACACACTAACCGATTAACAACTCATAAAAACGATAGTCATGAAAAAGATTGAAGCTATCATCAGGAAAACCAAGTTCGATGATGTGCGAGATGCCCTTCTGGCCGCCGACATCGAGTGGTTCTCGTACTACGACGTACGAGGCATCGGCAAGGCACGCCAGGGTCGCATCTACCGCGGCGTCGTCTACGACACCAGCTGCATCGAGAGGACACTGCTCTCAATTGTGGTACGCGACTGCAATGTCGAGAAAACCGTAAATGCCGTCGTATCAGCCGCTCAGACTGGCGAAATCGGCGACGGTCGCATCTGGGTCATCCCAGTCGAGGACGCCATCTCCATCAGAACTGGCAAGCACGGCGACGAGACCCTCTACAGCCACGACAAGTAGTAAAAACAAGACTTCACGCAAGATAACCTAACCTCTCAAATCATGAAGACTCTTTACACTAAATACATAATCGGGGCTCTGCTTGTAGTCTGCGCCCTGTTTATAACGCCGTCGCTTACGGCACAAGAGGCGGCAGACTCCTTGACGACAGCTGAACCTGTCGCAACCGCTGTCACCGAGACTGTTGTCGCTGCAGTTGAGGAAGCCCCGGCAGATGAGGCAATCAGTTCTATCGGTGATCTTGCGCGAGGCATCGACACCGTCTGGATGCTCCTCGCAGCAATGCTCGTCTTCTTCATGCAGCCTGGCTTCGCAATGGTCGAGGCCGGTTTCACCCGTACGAAGAACACCACTAACATCTTGATGAAGAACTTTATCGACTTCACCCTCGGCTCGCTCCTTTTCTGGTTTGTCGGCTTCGGTCTGATGTTCGGTGACGGTGGTTTCGTCGGCATGCCACACTTCTTCGACTGCATGTTCCACGATCCCAATGGTCTGCCCAAAGAGGGCTTCCTGGTCTTCCAGACGGTCTTCTGCGCAACATCAGCAACTATCGTATCCGGTGCAATGGCAGAGCGCACTAAGTTCTCCATGTACTTGATTTACACCGTCTTCATCTCCGTCCTCATCTACCCGATCTCAGGTCACTGGACATGGGGTGGCGGCTGGCTTTGCAACGGTGAGGAAGGCTCATTCATGATGAACCTCTTCGGCACTACATTCCACGACTTCGCCGGTTCTACCGTTGTCCACTCTGTCGGTGGTTGGATCGCATTCGTCGGTGCTGCTGTCATCGGTCCCCGTATCGGCAAATATCATAAGGACGGCTCTTCTAAGGCCATTCCTGGTCACAGCCTCACAATCGCTGCCCTTGGTGTCTTCATCCTTTGGTTCGGTTGGTTCGGCTTCAACCCTGGCTCTCAGCTCGCTGCATCTACTCCCGACGATCAAGACGCCATCTCTCACGTATTCCTTACCACGAACCTTGCAGCATGCGCTGGTGGCTTCATGTCGATCGTTGTCAGCTGGTTCAAGTATGGCAAGCCATCCCTCTCCCTCACCCTCAATGGCATCCTCGCTGGTCTCGTAGGCATAACCGCTGGTTGCGATATGGTATCTCCCGCAGGTGCTGTCATCATCGGTCTCATCTGTGGCGCTGTAATGGTCTTCGCTGTTGAGTTCATCGATCGCAAGCTCCATATTGACGACCCTGTCGGTGCAAGCTCTGTCCACGGCGTTTGTGGCTCGCTCGGCACGATCCTTACTGGTCTGTTCTCAACTTCTGAGGGTCTCTTCTATGGTCACGGATGGAGCTTCCTCGGCGCAGAGATCCTTGGCGTACTCGTTGTTGGCTGTTGGGCCGCCTTCATGGGCTTCGTAGTCTTCAAGGGTCTTGACAAGATCTTCGGCCTCCGCGTTCCTGCACGAGTTGAGGAGGAAGGTCTCGACATCTACGAGCATGGTGAGACTTGCTACGGTAACTAACTTGTAACTATCTGATAAAAACCAAAGTCGCCTCACTTTTTAGCGACAAATTCTCACCTCTAATAGGTTTTTGGTTAGTGTAATTTCCTACATTAACAGTGTTGGTGGTCCGATGGATATCGGGCCACCTTTTTTATTTTCTCACCTCGCCACATGCTCCAAACCTGACGTCCCTTCCCAATCCAGTCAATCTGAAGAACCCACTCGTTATCAGCCCATTCCCATCCTTTTCCAACGGCCTTTCCCTACTCATCCTCTCACAATAATCATCCCATTCCCCATCCGCTCCGAATTTCTCAATTCTCCAATACCCATGCGCCCCATCCGCCATCATCTTTTTCACCTCGTTCGCCACATGCCCCATGCAATATCTCACATTCACCTCCATGCAACTTCTCACGCCAAGTCCGCCGTTGCCATCTCTGTACACCATGGCATCAACACCCACCGCACCACGGTAGCCAGTTCCCATCAATGCTTCTTCCAATGCTCCACGCAACGCCCCTCCATACTTCTCCTCCCAACGCTCACAAACAGAGCTAATTCCATCAAATGCCTCAGCCCCAATAATCTCACATCCAAAAGCACCTCCATTCCCACTCCTATAAGCATTTGCGCCAGTATATTCCACGCCACCTTCGCCCACCCAAAACAAGAATGACAACTCCGCAACCCTTTCCAACTTCCGCTCCACAACTACCGCCCCATCCGCACAAATGCATTTTTCCGCATATTCCGTCGCTGCACTTTCTTCTCCTCGCCCATAAAATCGCACTCCCCTACCCGATGCGCTCCACAAGCTTTTGACCGCAACATCACCACGCTTCAAATAATCGCTTACAATTCCAACATCACCTGTCACAACAGCCTCTGCCGCGTCCACTCCGCCAAGCTTACCATTTACAATCTTCTCCACCATGACAGATGTCTTCCGTGACAATAAATCTCTCCATTTCCAACCTCTTGCCAACTCCTTCATCCCCAATTGCGCCATCGTCGATCGGCTCCTTCCCCAAGGTCTAAACTCTTCACCCGACACCACCATTTTCCTCGCTTCTTCTATGTCTATAAACCTTGTCCCCTTCTTTTGCCTTGCAAGCATTTCACGTACCACATCATCAGGCTCTCGCCCAACAATCTTGTCGCCTTCGCTTGTCAAAAACGCCATAAGCGGAGCTAAGTCCATCTCCATTTTCGCCAACGTTTTAGGTGGCGTATAATTCATGCCGTCTTGCCTGACGGACATCTCACATGTCGGATTGAAATACACTATCATGCCGCAAAATTAGTCAAAGGGACATAGTCCCCACTTTCTTTCCAACGCAAGCTCACGCCCCTTCCATCCCGTCGAGCGTTCTTAATCGCACATCTGTCCACCTCACAAGTTGCCCAGCTCTATCGATAGCGAGCGATATGAATCACAGATTTTTACTATCTTTACATCACGAATTATCAGACTCCTATTTTAATGAGATACAACATACAGGCGTTGGCACTGCTCCTCTCCATCGCACCACAGGTAGTGGCACAGTCCACTAAAGCCTACACCGAGCCAGATCTCCAATTCGAACACGCCATGTCCCTCTACGACGCCGCACTCTACGGCGCCGCACGTACCGAGTTCGCCGATTTCCAGAAAGCCCATAAGTACGACGTACCAGACGTCCTGCTCGCCGACGCCCGATACTTCGAGTCCCTATCCGCCAAGATGAGCGACAATCTCGACGCTCAACGCCTACTCGAAGACTACGACCGCTACGACCAAGACAACAGCTACCGAGCTGATGCCCAATACCATACCGGCGACTACCTTCTCACGCGCGGCAAGGACAAGAAAGCACTCACTTGGTTTGAAAAGGCCGACGAGGACAAGGTCAGCCCGTCAAATCGCGTTCCCCTAATATTCAAGCGCGGCTATTGCTATTTCTCTCAAGGTCAGCACAATCTCGCTATCGCGCAGTTCAACAAAATCGAAGGGCAGGAGGGCGAATATGCCCAGTCCGTCGCCTACTACCGGGGCCACGTCTATTACGAGAACGGCAACTACGACGCTGCGCTCCCCATTTTCCTCGAGCTCGAAAAAGACGACGGCTTCCATACCGCCGCAGCCTACTACATTGCCGATATCATGTACATCCAAGGGCATTATACAGATGCCCTCCGATACGCCCAACCCCTTGCCAATCAAAAGAATGACAAGGCAGCCGAGATGACTCGCATCGTCGCCGATAGCCACTTTATGCTCGGCGAGGACAATGCCGCCATATCCGCCTACGATAAGCTCTCCACCCTTCTCGGCGGCAAACTTCTACGTGCGGACTATTACCATATCGGTCTCGCATACCTTCACGTCGAGAATTACACCAAGGCAGCCGCCAACCTCTCCAAAGTAACCTCCGCCGACGATGCGATGACGCAAAACGCCTACTACAATCTCGCCGCTTGCTGTCTGAAAATTGGCGACAAGAAGAGGGCGCGCACTGCCTTCGACGCTGCGTCAAGATACAATTTCGATGAGGCCATTGCAGACGATGCCCACTTTAACAAACTCAAACTCGCCTACGAACTCAACTTTTCACCGTTCGACGATCTGATCTCCTCGTTCGTTGAATATCTCGACCTCTATCCTCAGACTGTCCATCGCGACGAGACCTACAACCTTATAGGCAAGGCTCTTATCTCAACAAAGAACTACAAGAAAGCCCTTGAGACAATGGAGAAGATCCAGCACAAGGATCTTAACCTCTACAAGGCAATGCAACGCATCGCTTTCTACCACGCAATCGAGCTTTACAGCAATATGGATGTCGACGGCGCAGAGGACTTCCTCGCCTACTCGCTGAAATATGGTGACTATGATGCGAAAATTAAAGCGCGCGCCTATTTCTGGCAAGGCGAATGCCAATATTCAAAAGGTAACATCGAGTCCGCCCGCGATAAGTTCTTGGCTTTCATCAACTCTTATCAGGCTGCTGAGGTCTCCGAGTTCCCTACCGCCCACTACAATGTAGCCTACACCTACTACAATAAGAAGGACTACGCCAACGCTCGCCGTTGGTTCGTTAAGTACGTGTCTCTTGCCGACAACAAGTACCCTACCCTCTTGGCCGACGCATATAACCGAATTGGCGACTGTCTCTACTCCAGCCGCGATTTCAATGGAGCCATCGAATACTATGACAAGGCCAAAGCAACATCCGACCAGCAGGGCGACTACTCCATGCTCCAAAAAGGCATCTGCCTCGGTCTGCTAAACAACTACAATGGTAAGGTTTCCGAACTCGACAATCTCATAAACAAATACCCCAAGTCCGTCTACGTGGATAACGCCTATTTCGAGAAAGCGCGCGCCTACGTGGCCATGGGACAAATAAAGGACGCCATTTACAACTATAAGGTCGTAAAAGAGAAATTCCCCAAGGGCAGCCTCGCTTCTCAAGCCATGCTCCAGCTCGGTCTTCTCTATTACAATAACAACGAGTTCGACAACTCCATGGCATTCTACAAGCGCGTCATTAATGAGTATCCCTCAACGCCCGAGGCTGGCGACGCTCTCACCGGTCTTCGCAATGTCTATATGGAACTCGGTGATTATGACGGTTATATTGCCTACACGTCCACACTTGGCGCATTCGCCCACGTTGGTGAAAGTGAGCGAGATTCTCTCCTCTACGTCAGTGCGTCAAACCTCTATCTCAAGGGCAATTTCGAGGATGCCAAGTCCGCTTTCAAACGCTACCTCGACACTTTCCCGACAGGACGTTATGTCACCCCGTCCAACTACTATCTCGCCGACTGCTACTACAACGATAAAGAGTTCGATACGGCCAAGCAGCTCTATCAGACTGTGGCTGCGCAGCCTCGTAGCGTCTTCACCGAGGAGGCTCTCCTCCGCAGCGGCGAACTTCTCTATAAATCAGGAGACTACGCCAATGCGCTTTCCTCTTTCGTCCAACTCGAGCAAGAGGCGGAGGTTGAGTCCAATAAGATCGAGGCCATCATCGGTCAAATGCGTTGCATGGAGAAGACTGGCGATTTGGCTCAATGCATAGCAGGAGCCGACAAAGTTATCAGCATGCCACAAGCTTCACCAGCCATTCTCCGTGAAGCACAATATCTCAAGGCAAAATCTCTCTTCGGCCAAAACAAGAAGGCCGATGCAATTCCAATCCTAAAAGAACTTGCTGAGAGCACTAAAACTGCAGAGGGAGCCGAGGCTAAATACCTCGTTGCGCAATATCTCTACGACAGCAACAACCACGAGGCCGCTGAAAATGAAGTTTTCGACTATATCGAGAAAGGTACGCCTCACCAATATTGGCTCGCCCGCAGCTTCGTCCTCCTGTCCGACATCTATCACGCCAAGGGCGATGATTTCCAAGCGGTTCAGTATCTCCAAACCCTCAAAGAGAGTTATACTAACAGCGACGACATCCAAAGCATGATCTCGCAACGTCTCGACGCTTGGAATGCCGATAATGTAGTCAACGCCCAATAAACAACAGAGAAACAAAAGACGATGAATAATAAATTGCTCGGCTTCTGCATGACCCTCGCCACAATGTCATGGGTCAACTGCGGCGATTTGTTTGCTCAAAATGACAGCATCAATACCATCGACCGCTCAGTAGATGTCGTAAACGCATACCAGCCAATCCTACGCAAGTCGAAGAAAATCAATGTCGAGCCTCTCATGGACGACACTGCAAAGTATTCCGACAAGTTTAAATACCAGCTCCTCAACCGCGTCTCAACTGTCACTACCAAGCCCGAGACGCTTACCGCTGCAGGTATGGATTTCCCATCCTACAAAAGCCCTTATCGTGCGGTAGTCGAGGCTGGAGTGGGTACTCTGCCATCTTTCTATGGCCAGATTCTCTACAATAATGGAAACTCAGAGAACCACCATCTCTCTCTTAAAGCAGGACATTTAGCCCAGTTAGGAAAGGTCAAGATGGAGAACGACTCCAAAGTCGAAGCCCATCAGAATGACACATGGGCTGGCTTGGACTATGACCATTTCGGTGGCAATCTCCGCTTCGGTTTCGATGTCGATTTCGCCAACAACGCCTATAACTACTATGGTCAAAATACCATTGTCGACACCCTCGCTTACCTGACAGAGGACGCCAAATCCATTGTTGGCTCCGATGTCTTAGGTTATGATAAACAGCGTAATACGACTTTAGACATTCGCTTCAACATCGGAAACACCATAGCCAACCCTCTCCAAAAATTCACCTTCACGGCAATGGCTGGCATGGGTATTTTCGGCAATAAGAGCGGTGTCCATCAGTCGGATATTCTCTTCGGCGGAACTCTTCGCTTCCCTGTCAAGAAGGCGGCTGGCATCGATGTCGACTGGGCAGTCAACCATTTCAAGGTTCACGAGGGCGACGAAGCTGACCTTTACAACTATGTCGAGCACAAGGGCACAGACATTCAAGCCATTCCCCACTTCCGTCTCGACTACGATTTCATGCTCCTGCGCCTTGGCGTACGCATCATTAGCGTCCTCGGTGATGACTACGTTGGCAAAGATGATTTCATCGTTCAGCCCGACCTCCTTGCTAATTTCTTTATCGGCGACGGCTCTGTCAACCTCTACGCAGGTCTCTCTGGCGACTACCAAGCAAATAGCTATCGTAGCCTCGTCGAGCGTAACAAATACTTCTCCCCCGACAGCAGAAAATATATCTACGACGGCATCCTCAAACGCTACGTCTCCCGTCAAGACATCCTCCACTCCCAAGCACCTATCGTCTTCGATTTCGGTCTACGCGGCTCTTTCTCCAAGAAAGTTCAAGCAGGTATCGGTATCAAATACAAGTCTCTCGGCGACGAGGTCTTCTTCATAAACCGACATTTCGCATCAGCCAACGACTCTACAAATGTCTCCCACCTCTCTCAATTCGCCATTCTCCAAGATGATGGCAAGCTTTTCAATGTCCATGGTGAGGTTAACGTAAACCCAACAGCCAACAGCAACATCCTCTTCGAAATCAACTACTATAAGTATAATATGAACTCCCTTGAGGAAGCCTGGTATCGCCCAGCTTGCGTCCTCTCTCTGTCCGGCAAGTGCAAGCCTACTGAGCGACTTGCCCTCAAGGCAAAACTCTCTTACGAGGGAAAGCGTAAGGCGTTCAACCCGACAGCCAACGAGGCTAAGACTCTCGACGGTTTTATCGATCTCAACATCGGTGGTAATTACTACATTTCCAATCGTTGGACTGCTTTCCTCAATATCAATAACTTAACAGCCTCTGACCAACAACGTTGGCTCGGCTACTCCTCATACCGTTTCAATGCCATGGCCGGTATAACCTATAAGTTCTAAACCCGCAAATGCTCCGTCTTGCCCTAATGCGCCACGGCGAAGCCGCCTACTCTAATGGCGACGACCATGACCGCCCACTGACCGACAGAGGCATAGCTCAGGCAAATTCCGCTGCCCTTCTGCTCTCCCAATGTGGTTTTTCGCCGACTTCCATCATATCCTCTGACGCCAAACGCACAAGACAGACTACCAAATGCATTGTTGACAGATTAAACGTTTCTGCACCAATCGTCTACATCCCGATGCTCTATGACTCATACACCACACAAGAGCTCATAGATTGCATTGCATCAAATGCCATCGGTGAAAATCTCCTCGTCGTGGCGCATAATCCCGACATAACCTACAAAGCGTCAAATCTATCAGCCCGCCCACTTCCTGCTGCATTTCCTACGGCTGGCATTCTAATTTTAGATTTCAACGTAGTTTCTTGGAGCGACTTATCTGCCCGAACGGGCTTCATAAGTTTTTCTAACTTCTTATAGGCGTGCACTAACCACTATTGATAAAGGCATGAAGGTAAAACCTCCATGCCTTATTTCTTTACCATAAGTCTTTATTCACTACCCTACTCTGTCACATAATATCAGTTTCTGACTTCCATCCGCCATAGTTACTCCATATACAAAGACTTTCTCGTTCTCCTTGACTTTCAATTTTGCCCTCAATGCTTCTGCGGAAATTGGGAAGTTCCTAACCGCCACCGACGCTCCGTCAATCTCGTGTTTCAATGCGGCAATTCCTTTCTTGCTGTTTTCGTACGTTGCGACGACCTTAAATTTCCTCCCGGGAAAATCATTAACGTCTTCATCGCTCGTATAAATGTGAGTCGATTTTGCTAATGCTTTAGCTCCATACCTTTCACCTATCAACTTAAAGGCACCTATCTTCATCAATTGAGGTGATGGCTCGAATATGTAACCACCCACTAACTCACTGACATCCAATGTAGTATTGTGCTCTTCAGTCATAGTGAATTTAAAATCTTCACCAAGTCCCGATGCGTCAACAGATACAGCATGCAACGTGGGCTCTTTACTGTTAATCCCGTTCGACAACTTAACAATTATGTCCTTACACTCCCCCGATGCCCCAACGGCATACACATCCGTCACTTTGGGCAATTGTGCTGCCAACATGCTTACATCGAGCAAAGGCGATAATTTTATTATCACCGTATCAGCGACCTCCAACATCCCCTCGGCTATCTTCTCCACATCTGGTGAACAATCCGATATCCTGAATACTCGCCCTCCACTTTGTGAGCGTCTCGAAGGGTCTATAAATATCGTTCCGTAATGTTGTCCTTCTTCTCTCGTGGCCTCCAAATACTCTTCAGCTGTTGAGCATACAAAATCTGTGTTGCTTGCTCCTAATATTCCATAGTTATGTTTGGCTGCCAATACTGCCCTCTCGTCCGCATCAACATACGTCACTCTCTTACATCCACTTCCCATAAAGTAGCAGTCAACACCCAACCCGCCTGTCAAGTCCAGCAAACTATCACCCTCAACGAGTTGAGCTCTCCATCGAGCCACTGATTCTGACGAGCATTGTTGCAACGACACTGCGAATGGGAAATAAAGTCCCTCTTTCTCAGCCCACGACGGCACTTTTACTGCCAACCGATTCCATCCGTCAACTTGTTCTGCCACAAAAGAAGGCCTCACGACATCGCTCTTGCGCAACCGCAAGGCGACATCGAGAGGATTCTTTCCCCTATTCTCTTTGATTAACTGTCGCTCCTCGTCTGATGGAGCCAAAGATTTCGGTTCAGCGTCAATCACTTCTGATCCGCTGTCATATTTGAGACGAAGAGCAGCAATCTGTTCGCAATATTTGCTTCAGACACGCCTCCATCAAAGTCAAGAGCCAACATGTTAAGCTCCGGATATGCCTCCTTCAGCTTCTTCTCTATACCCCTGACTACAATGTGGTTGGCGATACAGCCAAACGGCTGCATAGATACCACGTTCGTACATCCCTGTTTGATGTAGGCAATAACCTCTGCAGGCAATAGCCATCCCTCACCAAATTGGGCAGACAAGCAGATGATCTCCGATGCCAACTCGCTTTGGGTCTTGATGTCAATCTCGGGCTGGTAGAACTTGAAAACCTCTGCCTCTTTGTCGAACTTATGCTGAACCTTGGTAATCAACGAGTAAGCCATGTCGATGACCACTGCGGGCACCTTGAATTTCTTGACAAAGTTCTCCTTGTTAAACTTAAAGTTCACGAAAGCTCGCAAGAAGAAGTTATGGATGATGGGAGGTACGACCTCAATCCCATGATCCATGAGCCAATCTGGCACATACCTGTGCGAGTATGGGTTGAACTTCAAGAATATCTCACCGGCCACACCAGCTTTCGGGTATGTGCGATCGATATATATGTCAATGGCATTGAACTCCTCTGCCGCCTTACGCGTCAGCTTCAAGATGCCATTCAGATCTTTCTTCTCTACCAAAGGATTTGCCCTGCGCAAGAAATCATCTCGCAATGCGCGCGCCGTGCCCTTGACTTTCTCCCTTACGGCAATCGCATGGTAGAATACCGACAGCCAATCACCAAAGAAGACAGAGTAAAGGACTATTGGCGCAGCTTTGAACAAGTTAAGTTTAAAGCCAGGCTGGTCTTCCTTGTCCGTCCCCGCAATGCCAATTACGGGAACTTGCTGGAAACCAGCGTCTACGATGGCCTTACGGATGAGCGATGGGTAGTTCGTAGCGCGGCACTGTCCCAACTGCGTAACAGCAACAGCCGTCTTGTCGAGGTCGTACTTGCCACTCTGCAATGCCTTGATAAAGTCTCCTACAATGAGCGTAGCAGGATAGCATACCTCATTGTTTGAATACTTTAAGCCAAGGTCGTTAGACTCTGCGTCAGAAATTGGCAAAGATATGACGTCATAACCCTCTGTCTTAAAAGCAGCTCCCAACAATGGGGAGATATATTCGGTAAAGAATGGCGCAAGTATCGTGCGACGCTTCTTGTCCTCATTCTCAAACTTGCGTGGGCGAATGAATGGCTTGACCTCGCTACTTAACTCCCCTCCGAATTTCAGACTCTCTATAAGTGAGCGTACACGCAGCTTCATCGAACCTACGTTGTTTATATCGTCTATCTTCAAGAGTGTCAAGCTCTTATTATGACGATTAAGCACGCTTCGAGCCTCATCGGTAAAGAATGCGTCAGGTCCGCAACCAAATGATGTAGTCTCTACAAAGTGGACGTTATTTCCCTGTCTTGCAGTCCATTGCGCCGAATTGAGGATTCTGTTGACGAAAGTCCACTGCTTCAATATGAACGTCTCTTTCTCGTCAATGTTCTCCCCTCGCACAATATCTTCAGTCAGCACGTCTACGCCCAACTTCGATATCATCTCAGATACTTTATGTTGGATAAGAGGGTCGGTATGATATGGGCGACCAGCCAAAAGTATCACTGTCCTGTGTGCCTTCTGAGCCTCTCGGTAAGCATCTATGTTCGCTTGGCGCAACTCTCTGCCAAACTTCTCATATTCAGCCAATGCTGCCTTATGAGCCTTCTTTACAGTCTGGGTGTCGATGCCAAGAGTCTCCATATAACGGATTAACTGCTTGAGCAGCAATTTGTCATCTTGGAACGATACGACTGGCGAGTCAACTGGCTTCGATGTCTTGATAACCGATGCTACAACTTCAGGGTAGCCAATGATTATCGGGCAGTTGAAACTACCAGTTACGCTCTTGTCCTCACGACGCTCATATACGACGCGCGGGAAGAATATTCTGTCAACATCTTTGTTTGCCGCAAGTCCATATATATGGCTATGAACCAGTTTGGCAGGGAAACAAATATTGTCAGACATTACAGAGTGTACGCTCTTCTCGTAGTCAAGGAATAATGACGGACGAGACAGGACGACACGTATCCCGCAGTTTGTAAAGAAAGTATGCCAGAATGGGAACTCCTCGTACATATTAAGGACGCGAGGTATGCCAATCGTCAATTTAGGCGATACGACACTCTTCTCAGGCTCATTTGCGCGGTCAAACAAGGCGTGATACTTGTAGACACTCATGTCAACGCCTGCTTTCTCCGACGCTTTTCCATTGGTGAAAATCTTCTCGCACTTATTGCCCGAGAAGTAGATTCCGCCATTTTTGAACTTATATTGCGTAATGCGGCACTGATTCTCGCATCCGTGGCACGTCAACGCTTTCTGGTCGAAGCTTGCTGCCACAAGGAAATCGTCTATCGGACGACCCTCTTTCTCAATGCCTTCAGCAAGTCGCTGAGAATGAAGCGCACAACCATATGCGCCCATAAGTTCAGGCACGTTGTTGCAATATACCGTGCGACCAGTCAAGTTCTCGAACGCTTTTACAATCGAGTCGTTGCGCATCGTTCCACCCTGCAACACAATGTTTTGTCCAAGTTCGTCATAGTTCTTCAACTTCAACACCTTGAACAAGCAGTTCTTGACGACGGAATATGCGAGACCTGCGGCAATGTCAGAGACCGACGCACCCTCACGAAGCACCTGCTTCACCTTCGAGTTCATAAACACGGTGCAACGAGTTCCAAGGTCAGATGGTTTCTGGCTTTGACAGGCTTTCGTCACGAAGTCCGCAATGTCGCACCCGAGCGTCTGAGCGAATGTCTCAATGAACGAACCGCAGCCAGACGAGCAAGCCTCATTAAGTTCCATGCGTGTCAATGCGCCATGGTCAACATACGTGGCCTTCATGTCCTGACCGCCAATGTCCAAAATGAACGATACGTCAGGACACATTGCATGAGCCGCCACATAGTGCGCCATCGTCTCAACCATTCCATGATCGAGAGAGAATGCCGCCTTTATGAGATCCTCTCCATAACCTGTTGAGCAACCTCCGGTTATGACGACGTTTACTTTCTCCTCTGCCGCACGTTGACTGAGCTTGCTGAGTCCATGCTTTACTGCGTCGATAGGATTGCCTCCGTTATGTGCGTAATACTTGAAGACAATCTCCCCATTCTCATTGATAACCACAATTTTAGTGGTTGTCGAACCAGAGTCGATTCCTAAGAAGTTGCGCTTCGTCGCACGGCTCACGTCCACAACAGGTACGTAGTTCTTTGCCTTCTCTGCTTTCCACGTCAAATAATCTTCCTCCGACTTGAAGATTGGCTCAAGCTCGATGGTGGTTTTATTGTGGTGCGTCTGGTTTTCTGTAGTTTTCTTCTCAGGTGCTGGCGAAGTCAATAAGTCGTTAAGCGACTTCATCGTAAACGGCTCGCCCTCATTCTTTGCCAATGCCGTACCCCATGCAGGGATCACATTGGCATGCTCTTCCACTACAAAGTCATTTTCCAATGAGTAGCCGAAATAATCAGCCAATGCCTTACGCAGCGAAGGTATGAAAGTCAACGGGCCACCGCAAAGCAGCACTTTAGGCTTAATTTCACAGCCGTGGCTGAGGGTGCTCGCTGTCTGTACTGCTACAGCACGGAATATCGATGCCGCAATGTCAGTCTTTGGCACGTTGCGAGCTATAAGATTCTGAATATCAGTCTTGGAGAACACACCACACCTCGACGCGATGGGATAAAGCGCCGTGCTGCGTTGCGCAAGTCCGTCGAGATCGGTCACTTCGACGCCAAGACACAATGCCATTTGGTCAATAAAGGCACCAGTTCCGCCTGCACAATTACCATTCATGCGCAAGTCGGTAACTTTTCCATCTTTCAGATATACAATTTTAGCATCCTCACCGCCAATGTCTATAATAGTAGACACGTCAGGATGCACAGTCTTCGTAAATTCTGCAGCTGCAACAACTTCCTGAACGAAGTTTATACCATAACGCTCGGCAACACCGAGACCTACGGAGCCTGTTATCGAGAGTGTGAAAGTATCTTCTGCTTTTATTGTGGTAGCCAATTCCTCAAGAAAAGCGCCAATGGCTGCCGGTACGTTTGCTTGATGGCGCCTGTAGGAAGTATATTTAACTTTTCCGCCTTCGTCAAGGACGACTATCTTGGCTGTCGTTGAGCCGACATCCAATCCTATCTTATACATTAGGTTGGTCTATGGAGATTAGTTTATGGTACCGCAAAAATAGACATAAAATGCTAATAGAGAGTTTTTAAATTGACTTATAGCACAGTAGATTTACGATTCTGTCCATTTTACCGAACTATATATAATAGGTACGTCATGAGCAGACTAACAACAGCAGCCTTCTCTTCATTGCCACACTCCTTACGAAGGTTCTGCCCTCTAACTGTCTCTTCTGCACAACTTAAGTAACAGCATATCCTATTTATATCGTCCATTCACATCCGTCTTGCATCCTTTAGTCAAAAAAATATCGCATTTTACGCCTCAAACGTTTCATCATTTGATATTCTTATTTATATTTGCGCAACGAACAGAACAGAACGGCAAGGCATGACTACAATAAACCTTAAATTAGACGAGGAGGCCAGCACTCCGAAATTCAGGCTTTTAGCAGAGGCTGTCAAAAACGCCATTGCGGAGGGTAAGCTCCACACTGGCGAGAGTCTCCCTTCAGTAAGCTTGATTTGTGAGCAGTTCAACCTCTCGCGCGATACGGTATTCAAGGCTTATAGTCTTCTCCGCGAACAAGGTGTGGTCATGAGCCACCCAGGCAAAGGTTATTACATTGCCGACCATATCACTAAGGTCTTCGTTTTCCTCGACACGTTCAAGGCCTATAAAGAGGTTCTCTACGATAGCTTCTTCCACAACCTTCCACGTGATGTCATCGCCGATGTCAACTTTCACCATTACAACCCTCGCCTTTTCCGCAAGTTGATTGAGGACAGCATCGGACGTTACAGCAAGTACATCATCATGCCATTCATGTCCGATGAGACAGAACGTCTCCTCGCACGCATCCCCCGCGAGAAGCTCCTTATCATCGACTGGAATCTGTTCACCACCATCGGCTCAAATACTGTATATCAGGACTTTGGAACTGCGCTAAGCAATGGGTTGGAAACTGTGTACGATAAACTAACCAAGTACGACTCTTTCCACTTCCTCTACCCAGACTACACATACCACCCGTTCCAATCTGTGATAAGTTTCGAGCGTTTCTGCAAGCTCCACTCACTGCCTCACACTATCGAGCGCAACCCCGAAGCCCTCAACGTCCAAAAAGGCATTGCTTATATATCAGTGTCCGACAGGATGTTAGGTAAGATTCTCGCACAGTGTCGCCAAAAAGGTCTTGAGCCTGGCAAGGATGTCGGCATCATCTCTTACAATGAGACGCCAATGAAGCAGTTCATCGACAAAGGCATAACCGTCTTCTCTACCGATTTCGAAAAGATGGGTTCTCTTGCCGCGCAGTTCGTCTCTCAAGACAAACCTCTTAACGAGTGCGTTCCTTCTAAAATGATAGTAAGGTCTTCTCTCTAAATAAGTAACCAAACAACCTCAAAATACAATTCCAATGTACCTGTTAGGCGTAGACGTCGGTAGTTCTTCCGTCAAGACAAGCCTTGTATCCATCGACAACGGCAAATGCGTTTCGTCCGCTTTCTTTCCAAAGAGCGAGGCTAAGATAACGGCTCAACGTCCCGGATGGGCGGAGCAAGAACCTCAGTCTTGGTGGGATTACCTAAAGCAGTCCGTCGCAGCCGTAATGGCTGAAAGCGGTGCAAAAGCTGCCGACGTCAAGGCTATTGGCATTTCCTATCAGATGCATGGTCTCGTATGCGTAGACAAGGATCAAAACGTCCTCCGACCTTCAATCATTTGGTGCGACTCTCGCGCCGTAGGCATCGGTGAGAAGGCTTTCGCCGACCTTGGCCAAGAGCGTTGCCTTGGTCATCTTCTTAACTCGCCTGGTAATTTCACTGCCAGCAAGCTTAAATGGGTCAAGGACAATGAGCCTGCCATTTTTGAGAAGATTTACAAGGTAATGCTTCCGGGTGATTACATCGGCATGAAGATGACAGGTGAGATTCGCACAACGATCTCAGGTCTCTCGGAAGGCATGATGTGGGATTTTGCTGAAGGTCACGTAGCTGATATGCTCCTCGACTATTACGGCATCCCCAACAGCTTGGTAGCAGACATCTGCCCCACCTTTGGCGAGCAAGGCGTCCTCACCTCGGCTGCGGCAAAGGAACTCGGCTTAAAAGAGGGAACTCCAGTCACATATCGTGCTGGCGACCAGCCCAATAACGCCCTCTCTCTCAATGTCTTCAATCCTGGCGAAATAGCTTCAACCGCAGGCACGTCCGGTGTCGTTTATGGTGTCAACGGAACTGTCAATTACGATCCTAAGTCAAGGGTTAACACTTTTGCCCACGTAAACCATACAAGCCTCGCAACCCGTTTGGGCGTGCTCCTTTGCGTCAACGGCACTGGCATTCTCAACTCTTGGCTCAAGCGCAACATTCTTCCAGAAGTTTCCTACGCCGGCATCAACGATATTGCAGCACAGGCTCCCATCGGCAGCGCAGGTCTCAGCATCCTCCCATTCGGAAATGGAGCAGAGCGTATGCTACAAAACAAAGAGGTAGGTTGCCAATTCCAAGGCATCAACTTCAACCTCCACAACCGCACGCATATCGCACGTGCCGTTCAAGAGGGCATCGTCTTCTCGTTCCAATACGGTATCGAGATCATGAAGCAGATGGGCATGAGCGTCAATAAGATACATGCTGGCAATGCGAACATGTTCCTCAGCCCGCTCTTCCGTACGACTTTAGCGTCTGTATCTGGCGCCACAATCGAGCTTTACGATACCGACGGCTCCGTCGGCGCAGCAAAGGGTGCCGGTATTGGCGCTTGCATCTACAAGGATCATGACGAAGCCTTCGCATCTCTCGAGAAAGTTTCTGTTATTGAGCCAGACGTCAAGAACTTGCAACAATACCAAGATGCTTACGCCACGTGGCGCGAACGTCTCATCAAGAACATATAAACTAAACAAGGAAAACCAATAATTAACAAGGACGATGCAGACAGGCAAGGTGACGAACCTTCTGCATTCAACTTTAACCAAGAAACAAAATGGCAAAAGAGTATTTCGCCAACATTGGCAAAATCAAATTCGAGGGTGCCGACAGCAAGAACCCTCTCGCATTCCGCTACTACGACGCAGAGCGCGTCGTCATGGGCAAGAAGATGAAGGATTGGCTCAAGTTCGCCATGGCATGGTGGCACACCCTCTGCGCTGAGGGCGGCGACCAGTTCGGCGGCGGCACCAAGACTTTCCCTTGGAACGCTAATCCCGATCCCGTTCAGGCAGCTAAGGACAAGGCAGACGCCGGCTTCGAGATCATGCAGAAACTTGGTATCGAGTACTACTGCTTCCACGATGTCGACCTCGTCAATCCCGATGACAATGTCGATAAGTACGAGAGCAACCTCAAAGAGGTCGTTGCTTACCTCAAAAAGAAGCAACAGGAGACTGGCATCAAGCTCCTCTGGGGTACCGCCAACGTCTTCGGTCACAAGCGCTACATGAATGGTGCTTCCACCAACCCAGACTTCGACGTCGTCGCTCGCGCCATCGTCCAGATCAAGAACGCTATCGACGCTACCATCGAGCTCGGTGGCACCAACTACGTATTCTGGGGCGGTCGTGAGGGCTACATGAGCCTCCTCAACACCGATATGAAGCGCGAGAAGGAGCACATGGCAACCATGCTCGGCATGGCTCGCGACTACGCTCGTAGCAAGGGCTTCAAGGGTACATTCCTCATCGAGCCGAAGCCTATGGAGCCTTCCAAGCACCAGTACGATGTCGACACCGAGACTGTCGTTGGCTTCCTCAAGGCTCACGGCCTCGACAAGGACTTCAAGGTCAACATCGAGGTTAACCACGCTACCCTCGCCGGTCACACCTTCGAGCATGAGCTCGCTTGCGCTGTTGACGCCGACATGCTCGGCAGCATCGACGCAAACCGCGGTGACTATCAGAATGGCTGGGATACCGACCAGTTCCCAATCGACAACTACGAGCTCACTCAAGCATGGATGGAGATCATCCGCGGCGGTGGCTTCAAGGATGGCGGCACCAACTTCGACGCCAAGACCCGTCGTAACTCCACCGACCTCGACGACATCATCATCGCTCACGTTAGCGGTATGGATGCCATGGCACGCGCACTCCTCTCTGCTGCCGAGCTTCTCGAGAAGAGCCCCTACAACAAGATGAAGGCTGAGCGTTATGCAAGCTTCGACTCTGGCAAGGGCAAAGAGTTCGAGGAAGGCAAGCTTACTCTCGAGCAAGTCTACGAGTATGGCAAGAAAGTCGGCGAGCCTAAGCAGACCAGCGGCAAGCAAGAGCTCTACGAGCAGATTGTTAGCATGTACTGCTAATCACGCCTAACCATAATGGCCGGTCCTCTCTTTTGAGGACTGGCCATTTTTTCGCTTTTCCCTCTAAAAGTTAATAGGTATTGAGCCTTTTAGCAATTCAAAACCTTAATAATGACTGACTCTATAACAAAATCGCCTGCCGAAAAAGGAAGCTTAGCATACCTGACTGGCATCGTCATGGTTGCCGTCCTCGGCGGTCTCCTCTTCGGCTACGACACAGCGGTTATCTCTGGAGCCGAAAAAGGTCTCCAGGCTTTCTTCCTGAGTGCTACCGACTTTGTCTACACAGGTTTCTGGCATGGCTTCACTTCTTCCAGCGCCCTAATCGGATGTATCATTGGCAGTGCCATTTCTGGCATGATTGCCACTCGATTCGGTCGCAAGCACTCACTGTTCGTCGCCGGTCTCCTTTTCTTCATATCGGCTCTTCTTACCTACTGCCCGGAATTTCTCCTTTTTGAGCATGGTAAAGCAACTTTCAGTCTCCTTATCGCATTCAACATCTACCGTATTATTGGCGGCTTAGGCATCGGTCTCGCATCTGCGCTCTGCCCAATGTACATAGCAGAAATTGCACCCGCTCGCATAAGGGGAACACTCGTGTCTTGGAATCAATTCGCCATCATCTCGGGTCAGTTAGTCGTCTATTTCGTGAACTTCATGATCCTCGGCGACCACCTCAACCCGATAATCACCAAAATCGCGGAAGGCGTATACAGCGTCGATGTAGCCAATTCTGACCCCTGGACAATCGCCACAGGATGGCGTTACATGTTCCTCAGTGCGGCATTCCCGGCCGGACTATTCTCCCTCCTTGTCCTCCTCGTTCCCGAGACTCCACGCTACCTCGCCATGACAGGTCGCGACCAAAAAGCTCTTGACGTCCTCACACGCATCAATGGAGCGACCGAGGCTAAATCCATTCTTGCAGACATCAAGGCTACTGCCCACGAAGCAAAAGAGCCTCTATTCACTTACGGCTACCTCGTCATTTTCGTCGGCATTATGCTCAGCGTCTTCCAACAAGCCGTCGGCATCAACGCAGTTCTCTACTTTGCCCCACGCATCTTTGAGAGCATGGGCATGGGCGACCCTATGAGCCAAACCGTCATGATGGGCATTGTCAATCTTGCATTCACGCTCTTCGCCGTCCTCACAGTCGAGAAGTTTGGTCGTCGTCCGCTTCTCATCTGGGGGTCCATCGGTATGGCAATCGGTGCTGCGGGCGTAGCTATAAGCAACGTCATTGGCGACGCAGGCATGCTGCCTGTTATAAGCATCATGGTCTACTCCGCATCCTTCATGTTCTCTTGGGGGCCAATCTGTTGGGTGCTCATCGCTGAGATTTTCCCAAACACCATCCGCGGAGCCGCTATGGCAATCGCCGTGGCCTTCCAATGGACATTCAACTTCATCGTCTCGTCTACTTTCGTTCCCATGTATGACATGACGACTGACAGCATGCCAAACTTCGGTCACGTCTTCGCCTACGCCCTCTACGGCATCATCTGTGTCATAGCAGCAATCTTCGTCTTCCGCCTTGTCCCCGAGACCAAGGGCAAGACTCTTGAAGACATGGCAAAACTCTGGAAGAAAGAGAAATAACCTTCTCTCATTAAATCTATTACAGGCGAGGTCGCTACTCAAAAGGGCACGACCTCGCCTCTCTTTTTCTCAACATTCCCTCCTCAATGTTTACCCACCAACCAATTAAAAACCGTATTTTTGTGATAAACAAATCATCATAGACAGTATAACCATGGACCTCTTTAAGAAGATCGACGATACTCGCGGTGGCACGCTCGGCAAGTATCAAGAGGTGGCGCACGGCTATTTCGCCTTTCCCAAACTGGAAGGTGAGATTGGTCCAGTTATGAAATTCAGAGGCAAGAAAGTGCTCAACTGGAGCATGGAAAACTACCTCGGTTTGGCTAACGACCCAGATGTGCGAAGCACAGATACTGAAGCCGCCCGCCAATGGGGACTCGGCTACCCCATGGGTACGCGCATCATCTCTGGTCAAACATCCATGCACGAGGAGCTCGAAGACTCTTTGGCTCACTTCATGGACACAGAGGACGCCTTTGTCGTCAACTTCGGTTACCAGGCAATGGTTTCCGCCATTGACACCCTCTGCAACAGGTTCGACGTCATTGTCTATGACTCGCTCGCCAACGCTTCCATTACAGACGGCATCCTTCTCCACCGCGCCAAGGGAGGCAAGTGCTTCGTCTACACTCATAACGATGTTGACAACCTCCGCAAAAAGCTCTCTCTCGCCAGCAGCTATATAGCCAAAGAGACACACGAGGGCGGCATTATGGTCGTCACTGATGGCGTTTTCGATACAGCAGGCGACATTGCGCCTCTCGATAAGATCGCAGCCCTAAAATCCGAGTTTGAATTTTCTCTCCTTGTTGACGATGCGCATGGCTTCGGTGTTCTTGGCGAGAATGGACGCGGCACGGCAGAGATGCTTGGCGTAAGCGACAAGGTAGATCTCATTTTCGGCTCATGCGCAAAAGCCATGGCTGGTATCGGTGGCTTCATTGTCGGCAAAGAGAAGATAATCAATTATTTGCGCTACAATATGCGCTCGCAAATATTTGACGAGTCCCTCCCCTTGGCAATGGTTATCGGACTGCAAAAGAGATTAGAGATATTAAAGCAGCAGCCCGAACGGCGTTCTAAACTTTGGGAAGTAACTGATGCACTCCAAAATGGGCTGCGCAACGCAGGCTACGACCTCGGAAATACTCAAAGTGCCATAACGCCAGTCTACATCCACCCCAAAGTGGCCGTCGATGTCGACAACAATAACGCAGGCGTTTCTGAAGACGATATTGCCATTAACGCCGCACTCAATCTCGTCATGGACATGCGCGAGAATTACGGCATTTTCTGCACCATCGTCAAATACCCTGCTGTCCCTCCAGGAACGCTTATGGTTCGCTTCATGCCGACAGCAAGCCACACTCTCGAAAACGTCGAGTACACTGTCAAGAGCATGACGGAGATGAAAAAGAAGCTTGACGAAGGAGCTTACGACAACCAGACCCTCTTGAAGTGATCCTTAGACTTGCCGCGACGCTCATTCTCACGGCATGGACTCTTGCCGCATCGGCACAATTTGTGACCGACTCGATTGTGCGATACAATCACCTTGTATCCGCAAGTGTAACGCCGGGTATAATCTTGCAAACCAATGACTTCCTACGTGGCGATAACGCCACAGGTCAACCTATGAGGCATCAAGTGTTGACGAAGGCTGCTTTCGGTTGGCAGACTCTTGGACGGAAAGATTGGGAAGTAGCCCACAAACTCCCCTCTTTCGGCATAGGCGTTGCAACGGTATCTCTCGACAACAAGGATGAAATTGGGCAACCAATCTCGCTCTATGGCTTCTATAACGGGGTCTTCAAACGATGGGGTAATCACGAATTTAAGTACAATATAGAGACGGGTGTCGCCTTCCATTGGAAAAGCTACAATCTCCGCAATAATCCGAACAACATATCAATAGGCTCCAAACTCACGGCCCACGTCGGGTTAAATCTTGAGTATTCATACACTTTTGCGGATAGGGTCGTCGTCGGTCTTGGCGCAGGAGTCACGCACTTTTCAAATGGAGCCGTGAGAAAGCCCAATAAGGGAATAAACCTTTTCGGCGGACAGCTGAAATTGGCATACTTGTTGAACGACGTCAAACGACCGACGCATCTGCCAAAAGTCGATAAGATTAAAGGCAACGAGTTGGACATTACCATCGGATACGGCATCAAACGCTTTGAAATCGACACCCTCGAATACCCAGGCACCCGATACGAGTACGAACCCAAGATTCATTACAACGTCCTGACTCTCCAAGCCATATACCTCCACAGATACTGCCACAAAGGCAAATATGGCGGAGGATTCTCCTTCCTCTACGACGATTTCATGGGCTCAGACCTCCGCCCCGCCGACGATGGTCACGCCATCCTTCTGCACGGCGCGGTACACAAACGCTTCGCAATCGCCACAATGGTTGCACATGAGTTCTGCATCTCTCGGCTTTCGGTAGTTACGCAAATAGGCTACTACCTCCTCAGCCCGACCGATGTAGTGCCAAAGCAAACTAAAGAACCTTTCTTCCAACGTGCTGGCATAAAATACACACTCCCATGTAACATACATGCCGGTGTCCACATATACGCTCATAGACTATCAGTAGCAGATTTCATCGAATGGAATATCGGCTATTCATTTAATTTCAAGAGAAAAACTGCCTAACTTTGAGTTAGTTACCTGACATTACAATGCAATTAAAAGGCAAACATATACTCGTTGGTGTCACAGGCGGAATCGCCGCCTACAAGACCCCAATGCTCATTCGCGAGTTCATCCGCAGCGGTGCTGAAGTCAAAGTCGTCATGACACCCACGGCTCGCCAATTTGTCACACCACTCACCCTCGCAACCGTAAGCCGCAACCCTATCGTAGTCGACTTTTTTGACCCTGAAAACGGGCAATGGAATAGCCATGTGAGCCTCGGCCTGTGGGCTGACGCCTACGTCATTGCTCCAGCCACGGCCAACTCTATTGCCAAGATGGCTAACGGCATTGCCGACAATCTGCTTTTGACTGCCTATCTGTCCGCACGCTGTCCAGTGTTCATCGCTCCGGCCATGGATCTCGACATGATGTGCCATCCTGCGACAGTCAAGAATATCGAGACATTAAAGGAGCGTGGAGTAGAAATCATTGAGGCGGAAGATGGTGAACTGGCAAGTGGACTATCAGGCAAAGGTCGTATGGCCGAGCCTGTTGACATATCGTTCCACGTCGAGTCTTATTTTGCTCGCAAAAATGGCTCTCTCCGAGGTCGCGAGATTCTCGTCACTGCAGGTCCAACCTACGAGAAAATTGACCCCGTGCGCTTTATCGGCAACTACTCCAGCGGGAAAATGGGCTACGCGATAGCCGAAGAATTGGCAAGCCGCGGAGCGCACGTCACTCTCGTTTCTGGTCCAGTCAAGGTGGTAGCGCATAGTACAAATATTGATGTTCATAAAGTCGAGAGTGCCAAGCAGATGCTCGAACAGACGAAGGCTGCTTTCGTCTCGTGCGATGCAGCAATCATGACAGCCGCGGTGGCAGACTTTGCCCCCGAGACAATGGCCTGCCAAAAGATTAAGCAGCACAACGACATGACAATCAAGCTCGTTGCCAATCCCGACATTGCAGCGGAGCTCGGCAGCCTCAAGACCCAATATCAGACAATAGCAGGATTCGCCCTCGAGACAAACAACGAGATGACTAATGCGCTTGGCAAACTGACCAAGAAGAATATGGACTTCATCGTCCTAAACTCATTGGCAGACAAAGGCGCAGGGTTTATGACAGACACCAACAAAGTCACAATCATCGAGAGCAACGGCAATGCCACCCCCTACCCTCTCAAAAGCAAAGCCGACGTGGCCATAGACATTGTAGATGTCCTCGAGCGCACCATGTCCACAAAACCACAGAAACCATGAAAAAGTTCTTCCCCATACTTTTATCGATTCTCACATTCTTTGCCGACGCTTCTGCACAAGAGCTTCAGTGCAGCATCAGCGTGACATCCGCTTCCGTGCAAGGCACTAACAAGCAGATTTACGAGAATATGCGTACTGCCATCCAGGATTTCCTCTCAGCGCAAATGTGGACTAACGACAAGTTCGAGTCGCGCGAACGTATCGAGTGCAGCCTGAATTTCAATATAACGTCCCAAGTCTCGAGCAACGAGTTCAAAGGCACTCTCACCGTCCAACTCCGACGCCCGGTATGGGGTTCTGCATACACGACGACGCTCCTCAACATGGAGGACGATGACATCCAATTCCGTTATAATGAGGGACAACCCCTTGTCTACAATCCTTCCGTCTATGACCAAGACAATCTCGTGCCCCTCATAGCCTTCTACGTCAACTTCATGCTCGGTCTCGACTACGACACGTTCTCTCCCAATGGTGGCGCACCCTATTTCCGCCAAGCCGAGAATATCGTCAACCAAGCACAAAGCTCCACCTTCACAGGTTGGAAGTCTTATGATGGCACAAGCAATCGCTATTGGCTGATTAACAATGCCATGGATGACAACCACCGAGCCTTCCACCAACAGCTATACACCTACCATAGGCAAGGTCTTGACCAGATGGCAGATAATTTTGAAACAGCACGTCAAGCCATCTACGAAAGCATCGACAAGATTAAGGACATCCGCCGCAAGGTGACTCGCAACCCATATCTCCTCAACCTGTTCTTTACGGCCAAGAGCGATGAGATTGTTAACATCTACAGCGAGGCCCCGCAAATCGAAAAGTCCCGTATCAAGGAGGTTCTCCAAATAGCCGACCCTGCCAACATAAGCAAGTATAACAAGTTGTAACCTTACGACAATGCTCAAACAGCTCACCATACAAAACTATGCGCTCATCGAACGCACTGAGCTTGACTTGGCAGAGGGGATGTCCGTAATAACTGGCGAGACAGGTGCAGGTAAGTCCATCATGCTCGGAGCCCTCGGGCTTCTACTTGGGCAGAAGACAGACATCCAGGTCCTTCAGGATAAAGAGAAAAAGTGCGTCGTAGAGGCAACGTTCGACATTGCGCCCTACGCTCTCCAGCATCTTTTTGAGGATGCCGATATTGACTACTCCGACGAGACCGTAATCCGCCGCGAGATCCTCCCCTCTGGCAAAAGCCGCTCTTTCGTCAACGAGACTCCCGCAAACGTCGCATTCCTTAAAGAGCTCGGTGCCAAACTGATAGACATTCACTCGCAGCACCAAAACATGCTGCTTAGCCAGTCTTCTTTCCACCTCGATGTTGTCGACTCGATGGCGAAAACCTCCAAAGAGCAAGAAGCCTACTCTCTGGCTTACTCTGCCATGAAGTCCATTGAGAAAGAGTTGGACGAGCTGAAGGCTCTTAACGCCTCGCAATCTAAAGAGCTGGACTATGACCGTCACCAACTTCGGGAGTTAGAGAATGCTAAGCTCTCAGATCCAGACGAACTTGAGACCCTCGAACGTCAGCAAGAGGCGCAAGACAAGGCGGAAGACATCAAGCAAAGTGTTGCCACCGCAGTCAAAGCTCTCGACACAGAGGACTCTGGCATTCTAAGTCAACTAAGCGAGGCGGTTCGCAACATAGACCACATCGCCCAATTTCTCCCGACAGACTCAGACATTCCGTCTCGTCTCGAGTCCGCACGCATCGACCTTGAAGATATCTGCCACTCGCTCCAAGATTTCTCAGAGAATGTAGAGTTCGATGCCGACGAGCTGGAACGACTCACAAATCGCCTAAATACGCTTAACTCTCTCACTCAGAAGCATTCTGTTAACACGGTAGCCGAGCTTATCTCAATTCGTGACAACCTTGCTAAGAAAGTTGCTTCGGTAGATAATTTCGACGAGCAGCTTAGTGAGTTGAGTGCCAAATTAGAAACGGCAAAAGCTGAGGCACAAAAACTTGCCGATACGTTAACCGAGAAGCGCAAATCTGTGTTTGACGCCATAACCAACTATGTCGCCACTCAACTTCGCGAGATGGGCATGGCGAATGCAAAGTTTGTCGTAAGCCACAAGATTGTCCCTTTGTGTCCAACGGGTCAAGATGAGATTCGCTTCCTCTTCTCTGCCAATAAGAATGGAGAACCGACCGACATTGCTCGTGTAGCTTCTGGCGGCGAGATGAGCCGTGTCATGCTGAGTATCAAATCATTACTCTCTAAGACAAAAAATCTGCCAACCATTATCTTCGACGAGATAGATACGGGCGTATCGGGCGACGTGGCAAGCAAGATGGGACGCATCATGAATGAAATGGCGAAGCACATACAAGTTCTTGCCATTACCCACCTTCCACAAGTAGCTGCTTGCGGTGAACGTCAGTACCGCGTCTACAAAGAGGATACGCCAGACCGCACAATTTCCCACATCGCCCTCCTCACTCCCGATGAGCGTGTAACAGAGATCGCCAAGATGCTGAGTGGTGCGCAATTGACCGATACCGCTATCGCCAACGCCAAGGAACTTCTTAAAAACGCAAAATAATAAAGATAACACCATGATAAAGAGACTTCTAACCGTGGCAATAGCCACTCTATCCTTCACCTGCGCCACCTTCGCAGAGAACAAGGAGGATCGCAAGTTGTCAGACAACTTCACCACTATCGAAGTCAGCAAAGGCGCAAATGTCTCACTTATCCAGTGCGACAAGACGGCCTTAGAGGTCGTCACCGACGGCTGCCCTACCTCCGATGTCGAGACAATAGTAAAAAATGGCACCCTCACTGTCAAGATGAAGAAGCGCACGCCAGGCTCCGCTGTGCAGGTTATGGTTTACTTCAAAGATCTCGACCATATCATCGTAAAACGAGGCGCATCTCTGGAGACCGATTGTCTCTTCGCACGTGAGGGTGCGCTGAAGCTCGATGTTGGTGCGCAAAGTGAGGTGAAACTTGACCTCGACGTCGAAGAGCTTAATGTCGATGCCAACACGTGCGTTATAAATGTCGAGGGCAAAGCCACAAAGCAAAATGTCATCATCGCGGGCACAGTAGGCGAGTCGACCTACAACGCAGAGGATCTTGAATGCAAATATGCTGATGTCAAGGCAATAGACTCCGAAGCAATCATAACCTTTACAGAGTCTCTAAAGGCAGAAGCCATCAGCGGCACAATCAAGTACATTGGTGATAGTTCTCAAGTTACCAAGACCATCAAAGGCAATGGTAGCATAGTAGAATTTTAACAATACACGATATAAAAA
>CAVEKX010000013.1:1505-59912 GCA_963616565.1 Clostridium sp. CAG:343 | reverse complement strand
CATCAACAGATGTCGGGCGCAGCCTCTTTTTATCCGTCGGATACACCTATTACTCTGTATCCTTGTATGGGTGATGCTCAATGAGCGTAGACTTCAAGTAAGTGTTATCCAAATGGGTGTAAATTTCCGTAGTCATTATCGATTCATGACCAAGCATCTCCTGCACCGCACGCAGGTTCGCTCCACCATCGACAAGATGCGTAGCAAACGAGTGGCGAAGTGTATGTGGGCTTATCACCTTTGTTATTCCAGCGTTAACGGCCGCCTCCTTAATGATGTTGAAAACCATAATTCGCGATAGCGACCTGCCGAACCTATTCAAGAACAGAACATCCTCACAACCATGGTCGATATTCATCTCGCCCCTGAACTCGTTGATATACCGCTCAATACAAGACTTAGCCTTTCCACCGATCGGCACGAGTCGTTCCTTCTGCCCCTTTCCGAGAACCGTGACATACCCTTGCTCAAAGTGTAAGCACGACATCTTCAAGTCGGTAAGTTCTGACACTCGAAGACCGCAACTATACAATGTCTCTACGATTGCCAAGTTACGGACGCCCTCAGCTTTTTGCTGGTCGAATGTTGCCTCCAATGCGTCAATCTCCTCGACCGACAACACAACAGGTAGTTTACGACCAATCTTAGGCGCTTGCACAGACTCCGTCGGGTCAGCCTCCAGCTTCTCCGCAATGATTAGATTCTTGTAGAAAGAGCGCACACCACTCAATATTCGGGCTTGGGTCCTTGCGCCTATTCCTTTCTTTCCCAACCAATTAATGAAGTTGCGGAACTCTTCAGCTGTCACATCCTCGGGCTTCACATCCTCTTTTCCCTCTTCTGTGAGGTACTCAACCAACTTGTTTATGTCATTAGTATAGGCTTTGACGGAATTGCCGGTCAAACCTCTTTCGAGTTTTAGATAGAGTTTAAACTCCTCTAACTCCTCTTCCCATTTCATCGTAAATCCTAATATTATCGTTCTTCAAAGTTAACAAAATATCCCGTTCACCCTCTCTTACGATCGCTTCTGCCATCCTTTGACGAGGAGACATTCACCTTATTGCAGTTCTGCCATCATTTATTGTGTTATCCTTTCATGCAGCGTTAAAAGTTACTTAACGTCATGAAAATTATATTTAACATTCATGAAATTAGTATTAATGTTCTTCGATATTCTACTATACATTAGTAAATTAGCAGCGTTTTTGAGATGGCTTCCTATAGGCAAAACCTATAGCCCTCAAATATATAAACCTCACGATGAAGATACTCATTATCAACGGTCCGAACCTCAATCTTTTAGGCGTCAGGGAGCCAGGCATCTACGGAAATCGCAGCTTCGTTGACTATCTTGAGGACCTTCGCAAAGCTTTCCCGGCAATGGAGTTGGATTATTTCCAATCAAATCATGAGGGAGCGATAATCGATAAGCTTCATGAGGTCGGCTTCGGAGATGTGGACGGTGTCGTACTCAATGCAGGAGGTTACACTCACACCTCCGTGGCGATTGCGGATGCCATTTCGGCAATCAAGACTCCAGTAGTCGAGGTACACATAAGCAACATCTGCAAGCGCGAGGAGTTCCGCCACCATTCTTTCCTGACACCAGTCTGCGCAGGAACAATTGCCGGCTTCGGGCTTGACTCTTACCGCCTTGGCATCGAGGCCATAAGGGCGAAATCAAAATAACGAACAACCTAAAGGACAATATATTAACAAGTTAACGATGAATAAGAAACTCACAAAGATCGTCACAACCATTTCCGATATCCGTTGCGACGTTGAGTTCATCCGCAAATTGCATGAGGCGGGCATGAACGTAGTCCGCTGCAATACCGCCCACATGGACCATGAGGGCATCGGTCGCATTGTCAAGAATACCCGTGAGGTCTCTGACAAGATCGCCATCCTCGTCGACACCAAGGGTCCCGAGATTCGTACCACGCCTTGCGACCAACCTATCGTTTTCGAGGCAGGCAAGAAGATTATCGTCAAGGGCGACCCTCAGCAGCACTCTTCAAGCGAGCTTCTGAGCGTTTCTTACGAGGGCTTCGTTGAGGACCTCTCTGAAGGCAAGCAGATCCTTATCGACGACGGCGAGGTCTCCCTCCATGTCGACGAGAAGCACGCAGACCACCTTGTCTGCACCGTTGAGAACAATGGTCGTATTGAGGATGGTCGCAAGAGCGTCAATGTCCCTGGTGTCAGCATCAAACTTCCTTCCCTCACTGAGAAGGATAAAGGCTTCGTCCTCTGGGCCATCGAGCACAAGCTCGACTTCATCGCTCACTCTTTCGTACGTAGCGCAAAGGACGTCAAGGAGATTCAGGACATCCTCGACGCTCACAACAGCCCTATCAAGATCATCGCTAAGATCGAGAACCAGGAGGGTGTCAACAACATCGACGAGATTCTCGACTGCGTATATGGCGTAATGGTTGCACGTGGCGACCTCGGCATCGAGGTACCTATCGAGCACATCCCATTCATCCAGCGTATGCTCATCCGCAAGTGCATCGAGGCAAAGAAGCCCGTCATCGTGGCTACCCAGATGCTCCACACCATGATCAAGAACCCTCGTCCAACCCGTGCCGAAGTTACCGATATCGCCAACGCTATCTACCACCGCACGGACGCCATCATGCTTAGTGGTGAGACCACCTACGGCAAGTACCCTGTCGAGGCTGTCCAGACCATGGCCAAGATTGCAGGCGTTTCTGAGGACGCTAAGGATGCTCGCAACGACATCCCTGTGCCCAAGGTTAAGGGTGAGGTCACCACTTGCCTCGCTGAGGCAGCTGTCGGCGCAACCAAGGAGCTTCCTATCAAGGCCCTCATCACCGACTCTTTCACTGGCAAGACCGCTCGTTACCTCGCTGCTTTCCGCAGCCCGATACCTGTTTACTCTCTCGCCTACGAGCCCCGTGTAGCTCGCGAGCTCGCACTTTCTTATGGCGTCTTCGCTGAGATCGTAGAGGAGGGCAAGACCAAGAGCGAGATCCTTCGTCGCACTGTCGAGAAGCTCCTTGCTGAGGGTGAGCTCTCAAAGAGCGACCTCGTTGCGTACATCGGTGGCAGCTTCGGCATCGGTGGTGGCACCTCATTCCTTGAGATTGTCACTGTCGAGAACCTCCTCAAGAAGATTGAGTACTACATCAACTAATCTGAAACGCCAATAGCGTAAAGATTAAATATTAAAAGCCGCATCAGGACTTGTCTTGATGCGGCTTTTTATGTTTGGGAAGCTGTTCTGATAGCCGCTGTTTTTTTTACTCTTACAACTTAAACTGACAGAGTAAGAGCCTTGAAGTTATGACGAATAAACCATAAACTTCAAGACGTCTTTCCCCTTTTAATTAAAACTCATCATGTTAATTGCCGAAACCAAAGTTGTTCCAAGCTTCGAGCACGAGGCGTTTGGTGCGGTATTCTCCCAGTTGGCGCATCTCATTATCTTTTAATACACGGAAGGTCTCATTGATGCAGCTGAGGCCGCATACGTCCTCGGGGTCGAGGATGTAGCGGAGGTCTTTTCTATAATAAATAATTTTGCTTTTTACTCCAAAAGCATGGATAGATGCACAAGAAACAGAACATAAAATTAGACAATTGCTGAACTTCAAATGGCACTAAGTCTATAAAGAAAGCCAACATTCTAATATTGAGAGGGAATGTATGCTTATGAGCGAATAAGAAAGTATAAGGATTAACGGGTTAGGGCTTTACTTTTCTCCTTTAAATAATATTGCATCTTATTGTGCAAGGCGTTATTTTTACGGAGTCCAATATTAGGATGTGTTGGCGTCACTTGCATAGCGAAGGGATGACCACATAAATCATTATCACACACACAATAACATGATTAACATCAGAAATTATGCAGTCGGCATCATGGCAGCTTTGAGCCTCGCCGCCTGCTCTTGCCCTGAGCAACAGCCCACTGCGGCGCAAACATGCGACAAGGGGAAGGCGATTGTCGAGACTATTATGAGCCGTCGAAGCATCCGCAAGTACAAAGCTCAGCCCGTAGGGCGCGACACAGTGGAGACTATCGTACGTTGCGGCATCAACGCTCCAAGCGGAATGAACAGGCAACCATGGGAGATACGCATCGTCGACGACAAAGCCAGCATCGACAGCATCACGGCTCTATGCCGTCGCCTCGACCCTCGCATGGGACAGGACACGACGATGGCGACGATGTTCCGCAACGCGTATACGGTTGTTTTCGTAGCTGCGCAAAATGGAGCGGCTCTTGACTGCGGCATACTTGGTGAGAACATGGTAATCGCGGCATGGGGCATGGGCATCGGTTCATGCTTCCTTGGCGGACCTATCCACTTCTTGAAGAACACGCCCGAGGCTAAGCCATTCGTCGACAAACTGGACTTCTCAGAAGGCTCTGAGCTTGTCTACGCTCTCGCATTAGGCTATCCTGACGAGACACCTGACGCCAAGCCACGTGACGAATCGAAATTCAAGTTCGTAGACTAATCGGGTAGGAGGTAAATGCTATTCATAAAAGGCATTTGCCTCCTATTCATTCACCGACCTCACACACCACTATGGCGGTTTCGAGCTTTCTCATCTCACGATGTGTGGCAAGTTGTTTTCTGTTATCCCTTTGAATAGAGTCACTTCTATCCTATTGTCGGATCCCGTCCTATCGTCTTGGATAGAGAGTTCCCTTCGGGCACCTGACGAGGTGTCTCGCAAGGTAACATTCATTTACCATTGCACTGCACGATTCTGTCCTCCCCTATAGGCACACGTACCTTGGGTACTATGACCTCGGCTGACTTCTCACGGCAAACTTTACTCCGTCATTGTACATCGAATGATTCATCTTCACCCATGCGTCCGTGAGACCTCCTCGGATAATGGCATTGTCTTTCATCTTATGCCAGCTCCATTTACACCAACCGTCCAGAATAGCTATCGGGCTTTAGTTTGTGTAGCAACCTCACCCACGGTCATATGCCTTATATGAAGTTTATGTACGGCCGACCAGATGTTTGCCGCCAGCTTCTTTCAGATTTCACCTCACGATGAAGCCCTTGCTCTTGGCTATGTAATTCCAGCTATTAGGGCTTACTCAAGACTTCCACCCGTTAGACAATGCTCATGCCGAGCATACAATCAAATGGCAGCGGACTTTAATGACGAGTCCGCTGCTACATATTGGGTTGTACGGAACACAGGTTTCCGGTAAAAAACAAATAAATTATTTTTAGTTCTGCTATTTCTTCTTTTCTTCCTTTTCTTTTGCAATCATTGCGGCCTTCTCTTTCAGCCTATGCGGAATCCGAAAAAAGTCAACAACAAGGCAGAGGACGAATGCCCCAAAGATTAATTTGCCCATCAAGCCTAATGGAGGATGGACAAGCAGCCAAGAGGACGGGAAGAAGAGACAGACGCAAACATATGTTCGATAATAGAGCAGCACGGCCACGAAAAAAATGAAGCGTAAGATGAAACTTTCACCTCGATAATAAGCAGTATGTAAGCCAAACGGCCAACCTATAAGAAACCAGAAATAGGCTGTAAATACGGAAGTCCCGTCAGACACAGACAGGAGGAGTCCTATAACGGCCACAATCACAACGAACACGCCCCCCCATATGAAATACTTAACCTTGTGATTCAAAAATGTGTCAATCTGATCATTCATCTTGTTGTAGAGGTTGAGTCCCAAGTCCCACTTGTACGAGTCTATAACGTTTGTCAAGTCAGACATATCGGCAGTGTTAGAGCTCTTGTTACGTGGAGCTCCAGATCCATCATAAAAAACTCCATTTACCGCCTTGTCGTTATCAAATTCGCCTTCGTAGATTAACACACCTTTTTCATAGAGTTTGCCGTACCCATCTTTCTTACCATCACTTAATTCGCCATCGTAGTGCAGCAAGCCGTCAACCAGTACAACACAATGACCATTAGGTTTACCATCCTCATATTCCCCAATCCATACTTTCTTATTGGAAAAGGCTGCGCAAAAACCTTGTATGCCATCATCATCGCATTCACCGAAATACTCTAACTGACCATTAGGAAGGTTTGCTACTTTATGAACAAAAGAATCCAATTCGTCCTTTGATTCAAATGGTACTCCATAGTAAGCATAGGCAGGAACGTTCTCGTCATCTGAAGACAGAAAGCCAGGTCCATGAATTGCACCATAGACATAATCGCCACTCCACTCACAATTCGCACAAAACCAGTAGCGCTGTCCTTCCTCACCACGCCACTCGTATTTTTTGGAGCAGGAGGTTAGTATGAGGCAAATAAGGACTCCTACTACTTTTGAAATATTCTTTAGTTTCATAGCTTACTTATTCTGCGTTTACCATCTTAAACATACTGACACCTCCTGTATGAGATATACTATGCAATTCACGCGGAACAAGTTGAGCAGTGCCACAATCAAGAGTTTCGTGCCACATACCATTAAAGCTATTCTTCCAAGCAACAAATTCCTCATGAGTCATTCCCGATTTCTTTTCAGCCATTTTCCCTAATTCCTGATGTAACTTAGTTCGGTCTCCTGCCATAAGTTGTTTTTTTACATCCGGGCGGTTGAGCAGACTTTCTGGTATTCTTATATTCATTTTACTATACGGCGATAAATCTATTTCCCCATTTCGTTTAAATCTAATCCCCTTCTTGACACCATGCATTTTCATAATCTCACTCATCGTCAAATTATAAGGGTTTATAGGGTTATTTTTACTGTTTTGAGGTACAAAATCAGGATTTGGAATCCACCAACTACCCTCGAAGTGTCCACCTTCTTTGGGATAACTTGGGCGATAAGATTTCCACATTTTTTGCAAATCCGGTGGTATTTTAGATATAGCCACATCTTGTTCATCTTTGGGAAGACTTTTTAATTTACTAAAAATAGGGGCTATAGCTCGAACCTTTTGACTTTGGGTTTTGGCGTTTTGAAAATCAGAGACACTCTTGGATATTTTGCTATCCAAAGAATTTCCAACGCCACTTTGCCTTGTCTCTCGTAATTTAGTAGCATAAGAAGAATTTGTAGAGCCACTGTTTTTTAATGCGGACTTAGTCGCCGCCGGTTTACCAATAGTCCTTCGCATTTTGACATGCGAAGCCGCATGCGTACTTTTAAAACTCGCACCAAGGCCTCGTTTGCAATAGTCGGGCATCGACTTCGTTCCTGCCGCCAGAGCTTTGGCCTCTATATTTTTACGAGAGACAGCATTCGAATATTTACGGCCCAAGGATTTGGACAGAGTTTGCTTGGAAGTCGCCCTACCACCACTGCGCATCGATTTGCGCACAACCGATCGTGAAACAGAACTTACACGGGTTCCTCGAGCATAAGTCACATCCGTGTTCATGAAGATACACAGGAGCGACAATAAGGCTATTACACTAATCCTCATAGTTGAATATTTCATTTTCAATAGCGTCATACAATGCATCTACTTCGGCATAAACCATTTGATCAGCTAAATCGTTAACATAGTCAAGGTAAGTGTCCACTATTTCGTTGCTAATATGCTCTGTGGCCATAAGCTCAATTTCCACCTCTGGCGTCACCTTTCCTGCTTTATCTATTTCTGTGTAAATATCGTAGCCTATCTTAGCGGCAGACACTCCGTCAGACAAAGCATTCCCGACCTTTGGAACGAAAGGCAGCAACATGGCAGACAAATCAACGATGCCGTCCCAAAAAGCCTGATCGAGAAGCTCAGATCCATACTCAACCACCTTGTTCTCCGCCTCGTATGGATAAGTTATTTTAATAGACGGATAAGAGACTTGCTCAAAATCGGCTTTATAGGGCTTTCCGGTAACGCTTCGGTAAAACTCATCCTCAGCTTGTCGCACGCTCTGCCTATAAATCTCCATATAATTGTTGATGTGTTTGGCATATTTAGAGGCATCAACATGATTTATCCAGCAGAGTTGGAAATCGGTCTTCAGGTCACCTGAATTTCCCACCATTTCAGAAAACTCACTGATCACTGCGGCAAAATCAGTATAGACAATAGAATCCACCTCGACAAGGATGATAGGCAGGACGTCCGTCTCAAAAGCAGACCTAAATATTTCGGCGTTTTCGTCAAGTTCCATAGCAATGCTATCCAATATATCATTGCTAAAGTCCTCATAGAGGTCTGACACGTCATCGAAAGCGGGAGTATCCTTGACTTTCTTGACGACACGTCTGAGTTCAGTCCAAGAAACCTCATCGAGCGCAGGAACTACATTGTCTATATATAAATCATCAAGAAATGGGAAACGACCACGCATATCAACATAGAAATCTGCACCATCTTCGGGAGATAAACTCTCAAAGTAATCCATCGCAGATTCTGGAGTCAAATCCAAGGGTCTTTTGAACTCGAAATCGCAAGAAATTAATGTTAGCGACATGACAAAAGCCGATAACAATTCCAGCATTACTTTTCTCTTGGGGTGTTTGGGGAACATTATGGGTCAAAAAAATAAGTATTTAGAATAAATCAGAAACAAAATTTCGTTTGCGTTAACTTGTGCACGGAAGAGAGGAAAAACGAAGCAATAACGAACTATATTATTAAAGCACAGTTGACTTTCCCCATTACTCCTCAGTTTTTGCGAAAAGGACCGCAACCACACAATCTTCAGAACTAAAATTAGAGGGACGGCATATTTTCAAATATCATGACCGCCTTGGGGAAGCGAATGCACCTTTAATGCATTCACTCCCCAAAACAACCATTGCTATCTCCACTCTACGCCCTTTGAACGTAATCTATGAGCTGACGCACCTTTGATAGCAAGTCACTGTACGTCTTAGACTCGTTGTCGGCTCGGTTCTGAAGACTTTGGAGTTCTGCGACCTCGCCGTCAATCTCACGGATTTTGGCGTCAATGTTCTGCTCAACCCAAGCGTTGGCCTGACTGTCGAACTCGAGTTCTACCGCCTCAGCGAACTTGTTGAAGTTTTGACTGATCTCCTGACGAGCTTCCATCATCTGCTGTTCAGCTTTCCTCTCTCTCGACATTTGAACAAAATCGAGTATAAGTGACACGAAAGGTCCTACTGCACCCAAAATCTTGCCGCCGACAGCAAGCCCACGGGCGAATTTGACAGCCCCCCACGGCTTGAAATTGTGCCCAAAGAACTTACCGACATTGTACACCACGTTATGCGCGACAGTCCCCGATGAGCTTGACGCACTCATAATCTGGAAAATTGTGCCATTCGGGTTTTTCGAGCTCATCTTAAGCAAGAAATTGCCGAATTTGCTTGCGTTGGACGCAACATTCTTGACGCCTCCCAGCGAAGAAGCATTGCCGAAATCGACGTTACATTCATTTTCTATGGCACTACGCAGTTGCCCTGTGAATGGGCTACATGCCAAGTCGCCAAGTTGCTTGCTTGCTGCATCAATCTCTTCATTTATAGATTGTGCAAGTTTACCAACATATCTATTGCAGATGCCTTCAGCTTCTTTGTCAGCTCTTTCAAGTTGTTCTTTCAACTGAGCCTGTTGCTCACTGGTGTGAAATTGCATGACAACAGAGTCGCGAACCTGGTATATGTCATGACTTTGGGCGTGCGCCAGATCTTGACATTTGCGGATGATGTTTCTCTTTGTCTCGGAATAAACGTTGCGAGCACTGTTTAACGTCGTGATTGAACCATCTATGCAAAGGTCACCGCTGCAGTACTCGGCATTGGCATCACACAATATTTGCTCAAGCCTGTGGAGCGTCGTGGTCGTCTTGCCGAGAACCCTCTTTTCTTTGACGAACTTGTTTAGGTTATCAACAAACTTCGCCCAGCCGCTCTCATTCTCGAGTTCTCGCTTAGCCTCAGCATCACTCTCCTCGAGAGACTCTTTATAGCACTGGGCATCAATATATGAGATGTAGAAATCCTCAGGCTTGAACTCAGGCTCAACGACAGGGAGGAACGTCTTGTTTCTCACCTCGCTTTGCAGAGCTGGAGTGTTGCCATCGTTCATAGAGGACATCTTATTAACCACGAGCATCATCTCCCGCCCCTTATGGCGATCTATGATGAGCTCGCGGAAATGGCGTCCTACATGATTGCTGAAACCATTAACCGTCGTGACAAAGATAATGAGGTCAGCCTTTGCCATCGCGTCAAATGTTATCTTGTCATGATCCGAACGGGCCTGATTGAGAACTCCTGGGGTGTCTGTAACCGTTATGCCGTTCCAATCGAACGTAGAACAAGTCTGAGTGGTAACACCTCCACCTGTTTCAAGTTTCTTGCCTGTCAGAAGTGACAATATTGTCGACTTTCCTGCGCTGTACTCGCCAGCAAAAACAACATTTATCTTATCCCCACCTTCTGCAAATGATTTGGGAACCTTATTTGCGTAACTCTTTAGCTTGGCATCTGTCGAGTTGGCAAACGTTGCACGCGTTCTGTCAAAAAGAGATTGAGCCTCTTTGGAGAATGATTCTAACTTAGTCGCGTCCATACGATTTTGGGATTATGTGAGTTAAAACAATTTGTTCTATGAGGAGGATTGAGTCAAGTTCCTGCTCCGTATAGTTTTTCTTGTCGATGTAAATAACAGTCTGCCTGTCATTGTCAACCGATGCGATACGACAATTGGCTGTCGGGACTTTGAAATAATTGAGAAGTCTCCGCACCCTCTCCTTTAGGGGGGCATCTGGATTATACTCAACAATACGGACTTCCTCGCCGTTGCCAAGTTTTTGCCCTAAACGCGAAACAAGCCTGCCGTCCACTTCAGTGCGGTCGCGAACCACAATGCAACAACGCTTGGCGGGTATTCGGGCGACAGAATGAATCTTGTCTTGCGATATACCCAAATCATCGAGTATCAGCCCAACAAGCCGTTGAGAGAGTGTGATATGGTTTCGGCATAATCCGAGAGCAAGCTGACGCTCTGAGTTTGTGAGAGCGAGAAGTGTCGTACTCAGAGATTTGAGCATCTCAACAGCATTGTTCTGCATCTTGAAGATGCTCTCCTTATAGCAGTTATACATGGACTCTTGCGCATTTCGCTCCATTTTATAAATACTATTCGTGAGATTCCTTTCCATCTGTGCTTTCTGACGACTTCTTTTATCTTCTGCTGAGTCACAAAGCCAACTAAAGAATCCACCTATTAGACCTATACCTAATGCAATCCAACCCGCTGGGTTCCACCAACACGCAACTATTATTGCACCTACCCCCAGAATGCCTGTTCCTATTTTCCACCCATTTTTAAAATCAGTAACACCACTTCCTCTATAGCTGAAGAAAGTCTGTTGATTGATCTTTGCAGATAGTTTGATTTGGTTCTCAAGGGTGCTAAACCTCGATTGTATCTCTTCACGGCATTGCGACTCAACATCCTCCATGATTTTGCGCAAACGCTCCTCTAAACGTTGGCGTTTTACGAGAGCATTCCACTCAGAACTCGCATCCTCATCCTCCGAATGGTATTCCACGAAGCCCTGGACCTGGTCACGAAGGGCATCAAACACCCTTGTTACGCGTTCACGGACAGAAGGAAGCATCCTTTTATGAAAATCGTCCTTCCAATCCCTGAACTGGCAAAAGGTGTCATATACTTGCGCGCTCTGGTCATACTGCATGGCACTGAACAAGAAGAGTTGACTCATCTGCTGAAAGACAGGCTCGTCGACAATGGAGAGGAATCCACGACGCCTGTAGAGAATTGCATCGCAACTTACCGTATTGATAATCTTGCCATTGAGTTTCGAGAAATTGCTGACTTTTTCTAATTCGGCAGAAAGAGTAGGATTTTCCTTGCTCAACCGCTGACTTTGAAATTTCGAAAGCAGATGAACTCTGACGTCATCGATTCTTTGATTTGGCCCAAGGAACTTCTTGAACTGTTCTATCGCCTCCTTCGTACCTTCGTCAGACTCCATATTGGCAACCTTCTTCAAGTCCCTTTCCAACAACACCTCTGACGTCAGATGCAAAGCCTGATTAACGTTGAAGACACAGATGATGGGCTTATCTTTCTTTTGGAGTTTCTTGTACCATTGAGCCTCTTCTGCCCCAGGATTAGAAGTCCTGACAAGAAAGAGAATAAGGTCTGCATAAATAGCCGAAGCCTCGGCTAATTTGTCATCGGCATCACCTCCATATGCTTCTATGCCAGGGACATCAACGACCTTCATTTCATTCCATTTGTAAGAACGCACATCTCGCGTTGTTCTTTGCCCACCAGAACCGATAGACCTCCCGTCTCCCTCAGTCAAGATTTCCATGAGCGTGCTCTTACCAGCCTCGGTACGACCGAAAACAGTGATATTGAACGTCCTGGTCTCGTTATACTTGCCATCTACATCCGTACATGCCTTATTGTATATTGAATAAAACTCAGTGCTTACTTTTCTAAGTTGGTCCTTTACCACCCTTTTGACATCAGCTGTGCAATATCTGTTGTTATCAAGCTCGCTCACACAATCAGTAATAATGCTTTGTGCTGATTGAATTGAGCTCTTTACTTTGGCGAGACATGCATCCGCATCCCTTTTCCCTTTCAAAGTTTCCCCCTCACACTTTTTCAAGGTTTCCAAGAGACGTTCTTTGATTTCAGAATTGTTCTTTTTGCTATGACTTAAGATGTTAAACATTTGACTACGTCTTTTTCTTTCTTCCTTGTAAGCCCAGAACAGGTCAGTGCCCTCTATTCAATTCACGATAAGATGAACGTCAATCTGATTGGTGAATTCCAAGACTTTAACCGGCAGTGAGATTTCCACTGTTGAACCATCAACATGTATGCAAATGATGGCACAGTCAAAATCTTTTCAAATTTACTTTGGGTCTAACTCAAGATAGCTGTCCCCTTTTCCTACTTTTATCTTGTAACCTTTTGAAATCGCGTATCCACCTAAACAAACGCAAGCACCAATAATCATTGCTAATTCTGCAGTTGTAATTGTGATGGATCCCACCGTAAGTCCCACGGCTGCGGCTCCTGCTGCACATCCCGCTAATGATGCACCTCCAGTGAATGGAACGGCAAGGGCACCACCAATTATGGCCAAAAATCCTCCTACCTTAGCAACGTTGCTTATTTTCTTCTTTGAACGAATCTTCTCCGCAAGCGTCTTGGCGTAATAGCCTTCCACTCTAATTGATTCACCTTTGTTGTTCTTGATGGCTTGTTCTAACTCTTCTTTTGTTCGCACTGTAATCATATTCGTATCTTTAAATTTGCTCTGTATCATCGTCATTGACTCCGCCGTGATTGTTTTGATTGCAAAGAAATTATACCTGTGTGCCATATACCGACATACCCTGTAAATTTCTTCTCAGTTTTCTCCGTCTCTTACGCAGAGACGGAGATGGTGTAAAAGTCAATGGAATTCAACGAGTTCTACTTTTCTCAGAGCTGATTTGCTAAACCTTACAGATTTTTCGCATAAAATCTGACGATTTGATGCGAAAAATTCTTTCGTTTCACTTCTTTTTATTAGTTTTAATGTCAGATCTCCGTCTCTGCGTAAGAGACGGAGATTTTCGCTAAACATTCCACTTGAGTTTTCTGATAATTTTCTCGTTTGCCTCGTCCATCTGATTCACATCGATGCTGGACAGGTAAATTTGCGTAGTATGTTCGGAATCATGCCCCAAGCATTGGCTGATGACATGAAGCGGGATGTTGCTTTGGCTTGCTGCACTTGCCCATGAGTGACGGGCAACGTACATGGTCAAAGGAATGGAAAGTCCGATGGTTTCGCCTATCTTTTTCAGGTTGTAGTTGATGTTATGAAGGGCCGTGTCGTAGTGCTTGCGGATGTCGGTTTCCTGCGTGATGATTGGGAGGAGGCAGCCACTGCCTTGCTGGTGATGGCGGTCTACGATTGCCTGCATTTCCTTGCGCCACTTCACGATTATCCGTTGTCCAGTCTTGCTGCGCTGATAGGTGAGAACTCCATTCTTGATATTGTCCGTTTTGAGTTTTGCAATGTCTATGAGTGACATGCCACGGGTGTAGAAACTGAACATGAAGATGTCTCGGGCAAAAGCTTTGGATGGTGATGCCGACAGGTCGAGGTGCATTATCTTGGCGATGTCTGCGGTGGATATGCCTCGCTTGGCGGTCTTAGCTACGCCAGTATAGACTTTGCCGAACGGATGCAGGTCAGTGGTCAAACCTTCGTTGCCGGCGCGATTATATACTGCACGAAGGATGCGCATATAAAAGGAAATGGTATTCAGTGACACGCCTTTTGCTTTCAGCCATACCTCGTATGACTTGACCAAAGCCAGCGTGACGCGACCCCATGAAATGTCTTTGCCTTCGCGGAAAGCCATGAAACTCCTCATCGTTGCGGCGTATGCTTCCGACGTGCGTGCTCGCCCTTGCGTCATTTGTTGCTTGATGATACTCTGCATATAGACTTGGAAAGACTGGCGAGAGGCCAGTTCATTGTACTTGGCGACAACATCATCGGCAGTATAGCCAATGCCACCATTGTCCAATTCACCGACAATCCTTGCAAAGCGAAGTCGGTCGTTTCTTATACACTCAGCCAACTCGCGGAGGTAGTTTTTGCGCTCATTCGTATTGCCTTTGCTCAACACGATATTTTCGTCAGATTCCTGCCATTCGCCTGAATAAAGATGATAGTCCGTTCCTATTTGGCGAACCAATCTGTTATGAATCACTTGATAATAGAGCGTTCCTTCTTTCCCGTTAATTGTTGACTCTCGGATTTTGATTTTCACTGATGTTGTATTCATTGTCTTGTATCGATTTTATGTTAGTCTAATATGTTACGGGGAAATAATGTGGTGTCCGTAAAATATGAAGTTTCTGTACGTCAGGTCAGACGTTTGCCGCCAGCTTCTTTCAGATTTCACCTCACGATGGACACCCTTGCTCTTGGCTATGTAATTCCCGCTATTAGGACTTACTCGGGACTTCCACCCGTTAGACAATGCTCATGCCGAGCATACCCAACAGAAAAGCCCCGACAGCCAATATGGTTGTCGGGGCTTTCTGTTTTCTATCAACGCGTTAGAATCGGAAGCCTACCGTGATAACGCCACTATGCGTTTTTTGAACCAGCCAAGCTGGGGCGTTTGCCTCGTAAGTATATTCTTCAGCAGAATCAGGAAGTACCCAATGATCGGTCTTCTTCGTATTGCATACGTAGGTGAGGTCGATGAAGAAATTGTTGTGGCGATAGCCTAAGCCGCCGGAAAATGAATAGTTCTCAGCCTTATTGACATAGTATGGTTTCTTGACACCGGTAGTCGTCAAACGATAACCTGCCCTTATGTAGAGAGGCTTCAGGAGACTAAGCTCACCACCGACACGGAAAGTGTTAGAAGCCTGAAGGATATAATCTTTCATCTGCTTATTCACACCATCGTAGGCATCTGACGAGCCGGAGTTCCAATTATCGTATTCGTCGTCATCGCTAACCTTGAACTTGCTTCGGCTGTTGTTAGTGCGCTCATAATCAAACGACAACATACCAACTTTGCCAAATACTCCTGCGACGCTCGCTATGAAACGGCTTGGCTCACGGTACTTGTACTCGTACTCGTAGGTATCAGAACGTACAGTGTTTTTGAGAGTCGGGTTGTCGATCTCCGCCCAATACCTCTCGTTGACGGTATAGAACGTTGGGGAATGGAGCGCAAAGCCAATCCTAAGAGCATTGACGGGGCGATAAATGACTCCGAGATGGAAGCCGACGCCCGTGCCATCTTGCTTGAGGTAGTTGAAGTAGGAGAAACTTGTGGGATCGCCAGAGTAGACTGTGTAGCCACAGAAATTCTCAGTATGCGTAATATTACGCTCGTAGGTGAGAGTACGCAGGTGGAGAGAACCGCCAACGTAGAACTTATTGGCGATATTGACAGCATAGCCGACAGGGATATCGCCCTTGGAGCCATTCTCCTTGACACGCTTTTTAATCTCGATGAGGCCATCACCGTTCTCATCGATTCGGAAATAAGGATTGACACCATCGACTACGAAATCTTCCCACACATTATAAGTGAACTTGCTTGACTGACCGGCTATGGCAGTATCGTTTGTCAAGTAAGCGTCGTAGGCTAAACCGCCAGTCAATGCGCCTGTCTTCTGCTCATTGAAGCAGAAGTAGTCGAGGAGAGAGTTTTTGGAGTAATAGTCCTCGTAGGTTTGCTCATTATTGAAATCAGCGAGCCTGTTATAGCCAACAAAGATGTTATGAGCCACGGCGCCACCGCCATTCTCCCTCATCCTGCCGATGCAGAAACCTACGCCTAACTGATTAAAGGAGACCTTCACGCGATCGGAAGACGAATTGGTTGAGAAGAAACTCGCGTCATCCTTAATGGCATTGACACCGAGTGTGAGACCCATCTCGGTAGCACGATAGACGCCCATGCCAGCTGGATTTATTGCCATAGAGGTGAGATCAGCACCTACGGCACCAAATGCGCCCCCCATAGCCTGCGAGCGTGCCGTACCTATGAGGTCATTGGAGTTAAACCTCAAGGCGTCGGTATAGTCCTGAGCAAAGGCGGTCGACACCACCATCAGGCACAATGCGCTTGATATAATATGATAACTTTTCATTTTTTCTTCGATTCAATATTGCCGATAAGAATTTAGCGAGCGCGCCCGCCACCACGAGAACCGCCAGTGCTATGTCCGCCACCGACAGACCTGCCGCCGCCAGAGAAGCTGCCGCTGCTACGTCCGCCAGAGAAAGAGCTGGAACTACGATTCGAGTTATTGTAGGTCGGACGTGAAGAATTGGAACGAGTACCTGTGTATGAACTTGACGACCTACTGTTACTTCCTGTTCCTCTATACGTAGACCTATTGTTGTTTGACGGCGTATATGTGGAGGAAGAAGAGGACGACGAGCGTCGAGTGTTGGTGCTGTAAATCGACGAGCTTCTGTTGGAAGGCTGAGACGTTGTAGTCTGCGAGGAGCGAGAAGTCGTACGGCTGTTGGGCGTGTAGGTGGAGCGGGAGGAGCCATTCTCTACTGCCGAGGTGCTACGACGCGTGTTGGTGCTGTAAGAAGACGAGGTCCTTGACGTAGAGCCTGAGTTGGTCGCATTGGAATCGGCGACGCGGCTGTTGCTACGGTAGTCAGAGGATATGCGAGAAGACGAGGTACCTGTCGAGCGACCATCGGTAGTCCTTGTGTAGGAACGATTTGAGCCGCTGTATGAATTAGCAGACCTGTAACGCTGCCCAGCCGCCTCACCATTTGGATTTGTAGTCAACTCGCGCTGACGTGTGCCGCTATAAGACTGTTGTGTCGTGACGGCGCGAGAGGCATGGACGGGCGCATTCCTACGATCGTCGCGATTGTCACCGAAATGGGCAGGATGACCGCCATATGGGCGATCCCAGAAGCCAGGCCCATGGTGGAAATGACCATAATGATGGTGATATGGCCAGCCCCAGCCGCCGTAAGCCCAATCGTAGTAGCCCCAGCCGTTAGCCCAGCCGAAGCCCCAATTCCAGCTGTTCCAGCCCCAGCCGAAGCGCCAACCGAAATGGCGCCACCGCCAATCCCAATCGAAAGCGAGACCGCCGTAGTAATAGTCACTATACCAAGGGTTTGACCATGTCGGGACGAAATAGGTGGAGCCTGTTCCGTCAATATAGATATTCCAATCACCAGACCAACGAGCGGACTCGAAGAATGGTGAGTAGTAGTTGACGGAGACGAGAGGCCTATGGAACTTTATGATTCGCTCGGCGTAGCTCTGATCGGATTCCGAGCCATTGAAGCCGTCGACCCAATAGCCGTTGTCAGGATAGTCGGCACTGACCTCCGTCACCTTGACCGTCGATGGCACGTAAGTTGTGGTATCCTCGGTAGCTCCGTTGGTTGCGCTGGCGTTGGAATAATATTGCTGGATCTGTGAGAAATCTCGACTATCGTAGGACGTTGACGACGACTTGCTGGAGTAGGCAGCCGCCCTGCGCTCATATGATGCAGCATCGTTCGCAGTGACTGTCGTCGACACCGCTGGAGCCGTTGCTGTACGAGAGTCGGAGGCGGAACCGTCATAGTAGACGTCGTCAGCCAAGGCATTTGTATCAGAGAGCCTTAACCCAGAGCACCCGGTAAGAGTCGCAGCGACTCCCGAGGCTAAAATGATGGAATTTATGGCTTTCATATCTTATAAAATTAAATTGTTGACACATTCTAATAATGGATTTCAGTCTCAAAACCGAGGCTCAACCATTTGCCTAAATATATGCAATGAATGTACCAAACTACAGATTATCACTAACAAAAAAGACCATGCAACTACTTTCGTAGAAGAATGGTCTATAAATTCTGCCTTTGCCGAAGACGTGTTTCTTTACTCCATCACGATTTGGCGCTTGAAAGTCTCTTCAAGCGAAATGATGGTCTCGGTAGACGCAATGCCAGGGATCTGCTGGATGCAGTCGCTAAGGATATGCTTCATGTGCTCATTGCTACGCGCATAGATCTTGATGAAGATGGCGTAACGACCTGTGGTATAGTGACATTCGACAATCTCAGGTATTTTCTCCATTGCCGAGACAACCTGATTGAAGCTGCTGGCATCTTTCAAAAAGACGCCGATGAATGCGCACGTTTGGTAGCCAATCTTCGTTGGGGAGAGTATGAACTCAGAACCCTTGATGACACCAATGTTGATGAGTCTCTGCACCCTCTGGTGGATTGCCGCGCCAGAGACCCCGCACATTCTTGCCACTTCGAGGAACGCGATACGCGCATTACCCATGATGAGCTTGAGAATCTTGCGGTCGAGAGCGTCGATACGCGCTACGCCATCGTATCCTTTATATGACTTCTGCTCGGGATCTAACTCCTCATTAGACTCAAGAGAAATATTATTTTCTTCTGCCATAACTACCAATGTTTATAAATGGGCCGCAGCATAGAGCAACGGCATAACTATTCAGAATTGCACATTATCTATCGTTGGACAAATTTAATCAGATAATTCCGATTTATAAGTAAACGAGCGATTTTTAATTTCACCTTGAAAAACCATGGCGAACATGAGACTTTAGCCCGTAATCATGAGCGCATACGCAGTCGCACTTACACATGCCGCCCCCATTAAAAAAGAGTTCGTATATTTGCGATTGTTGATAGAGCATAACGTAATGGAATACATAGTTTCCGCAAGAAAATACAGACCGGCAAATTTCCAATCTGTCGTTGGACAGGGCAGCATCACGCAGACGCTTAAAAACGCAGTCCGCGAGAAGCGCATAGCCCATTCATACTTGTTCTGCGGACCGCGTGGCGTGGGCAAAACGACGTGCTCGCGCATTTTCGCAAAGACCATAAACTGCTCAAACCTGTCGGCAGACATCGAGCCTTGCAACGAATGCGAGTCGTGCCGCGCTTTCAACGAAAACCGCTCCTTCAACATCCATGAGCTTGACGCCGCATCAAACAACTCGGTCGACGACATACGCACACTCATTGACAGCGTGCGCGTCCCGCCTCAAGTGGGGTCATATTCCGTGTACATCATCGACGAGGTCCACATGCTCTCACAAGCGGCGTTCAACGCATTCCTTAAAACCCTTGAGGAGCCGCCCGCACACGCCATATTCATCCTCGCGACAACAGAGAAACATAAGATTCTGCCGACGATCATATCACGATGCCAAGTCTTTGACTTTCATCGCATAACGGTATCGGATGTCGTTGACTACCTCAAATACGTAGCACGGCAAGAGGGAATAAACGTAGAAGAGGAGGCACTCACCATCATCGGGCAGAAAGCCGACGGCGCCATGCGCGACGCCCTCTCCATTTTCGACCAGATTGTAGCATTCTCTGGCAAGGATGTAACGTATAAGAAAGTTGTTGAGAACCTTAACATTCTCGACTACGAGACATTCTTCACGGCCATTGACGCAATAAAAGACCACGACTACCTCAAATCGTTGCTCTTGCTTGACGACGTGCTGCGCAGAGGATTTGACGCATTGAACTTCCTTAACGGACTCACGCACCATCTTCGCAACCTGCTTGTAGCTCAAAAACCCGAGACGGCTACCTTGTTAGACGTAAGCGGGCAAACAGCGCAGAGGTACACAGATCAATCGCAAGCCATTGGCGCACAAAACATTATAGACCTGATAGAGACCTTGTCAAAAAGCGAACTTACGTACCGCACGGCAAGGGACAAACGTCAGCACGTAGAGTTTGCGCTCCTCCACGCCTGCATGATAGGCGACGAAAAAAAAAAGTCTTAGCCCAGCTTGAAGCTCTAATCAATCAGAACAAAGCTAAAGCTTCACAGCCTACACCGCAGCAGGCAGCGACCACTACCGCACAATCATCAACGCAACAGACACGGCAGCCGACATTGCAAAACACGGCAGCCGCCTCATCCTCTATTTTCGCCACTCTAAAACAAGTCCAGACAAAACAACACGAGGCTCCGGCACAACAGCCACAGTCAACCTCAGCCACCAACATTGCTACCCAGCAGGCGACGCTTCCACCTATCGACCACATCCACCTCGAAGGCGCATGGCAACGGTTCCGCAACGAACTGCCAGCCAACGAGATGTATATGAAGTCGCTTATGGACCAGACGCCAACCTGCCATGACAATGTGGTCGTAGCCTCCATAACCGACCCGTCGCAAGCATCAATATGCAAGCGAGACGACCTACTGCATTACCTGCGAAAGGAGCTTAACAGAAGGGACATTGTCATCGAAACGGTACTCGACACAACGAAGCAGAACTCGACAAGCACGCCATTCACGTCGATGGAGAAGCTCCACTCTATGGTCGATGACAACAAAAACCTTCAGAAACTTATCGAGCTGTTCGGATTGCAACTGGACTAAAAAGCACTACCCTGCTAATTTACAATCACATAGCAAATGGCGATAACTCGGTGTCGAAAAAATCTTCCATTTTATGCGCTTTGAACGTTGCAGATAAAAATAAATGATGTAATTTTGCATCGTCAACCAAGGGGTTAGAGGCACAAAAGAACGACTCGCTAGCTCAGTTGGTAGAGCAATTGACTCTTAATCAATGGGTCCAGGGTTCGACCCCCTGGCGGGTCACAAACTCAAAGCTTTTTGGTTGACACTTAATGACTCGCTAGCTCAGTTGGTAGAGCAATTGACTCTTAATCAATGGGTCCAGGGTTCGACCCCCTGGCGGGTCACAGAAGAGGGACGCTTTCAGAGGTGTCTCTCTTTTTTTGTATACATATCAGAATACAGATTAACCGTTCGTAGGGTCAAAGGCAATATGGCGCGAAAAAAGCCGCATCGGGACATTCACTCCCGATGCGGCTTTATAATTTTATATGCGCTACCAATTAGTCGACGCTGCCATCAATCATTGTAAAAACAATGCGATGCGCATCGCATTGGCACAATTATTAAAGTTCGAGGTCAACATCAAACTTCTCGTGCCATGGCAGACCTTGCTCGCCGAGGCGTGCCAAGAATGGATCAGGATCGAAATCCTCAACGTTCCAGACACCCGGCTTCTTCCAGATACCCTTCATGAACATCTCGGCACCAAGAGCGCAAGGAACACCTGTGGTGTAGCTGACAGCTTGTGTGCCAGTCTCCTTGTAGGCTGCCTCGTGGCTGCAATTGTTGTAGATGTAGTAGGTGCGCTCCTTACCATCTTTCTTGCCACGAATGCGGCAACCGATTGACGTCCAGCCCTCGTAGTTGGCACCAAGGTCACCAGGGTTAGGCAGGACGGCTTTAAGGAATTGGAGAGGCACGATCTTCACGCCATTGTAGTCAACCTCGTCGATGCGGGCCATGCCGATATCCTGAATGACGCGCAAGTGGGTGAGGTATTCTTGGCCGAAAGTCATCCAGAAACGGGCACGCTTAATTGTCGGGAAATTCTTGACAAGGCTCTCAAGCTCCTCATGGTACATGAGGTAAGACTCCTTCTCGCCAATCTCGGGGTAATGAAGTCCCTTGTGGATCTCGAGTGCTCCGGTCTCAACCCACTTGCCATCTTGATAGTAGCGACCCTTCTGGGTAATCTCGCGGATGTTGATCTCGGGATTGAAGTTCGTTGCGAAAGCCTTATGGTGGTTTCCAGCGTTGCAATCGACGATATCAAGGTAGTTGATCTCATCGAAATGGTGCTTAGCTGCATAGGCGGTGAAGACGGACGTCACACCCGGGTCGAAGCCGCAGCCGAGGATTGCCGTGATGCCAGCTTTCTCGAATTTCTCCTTGTATGCCCATTGCCACGAGTACTCGAATTTTGCGACATCCTTAGGCTCGTAGTTGGCGGTATCGAGATAAGAGACACCCGTAGCAAGGCAGGCATCCATGATTGGAAGATCCTGATAAGGGAGGGCAACATTGACGACGAGGTCAGGTTTCACGGTCTCAATGAGCTTGACAAGCTCCTGGACATTGTCAGCGTCGACTTGTGCCGTCTTGATACGATTGCCACCGATAGCTTTGGCTACCGCGTCGCACTTAGATTGGGTGCGGCTGGCGAGAGTGATCTCGCTGAATACGTCGGGCAGCCCAGCCATCTTGTGGGCTACGACGGTGCCGACTCCGCCAGCACCGATCTGTAAAACTTTACCCATGATATTCTCTGTATGTTGTTTATAGTTTATGCTTGAATGTATTTCTTGATTTTTGAGAGAAGGAGCTCGGCATTTATCGGCTTAGGTAAAAAATCCGTGCAACCGGCTTGAACCGCCTGCTCTCTGTCGCTATCGAAAGCGAAAGCCGTGAGGGCGATGATTGGCGTCTTGTCGTCGGTCTTTCGGATCTGCTCCGTCGCCATCAAACCGCTCATGCGAGGCATACGTATATCCATGAGAATTAAGTCTATACGATTTGCCCTATATAGGTCGAGAGCCTCACTCCCATCATGCGCCCACAAGACGGAATAGTCACCACGAAGGAGATATGACACAAGCAGATAGTTGCTTTCCATATCTTCCGCAACGAGTATTGTTGGTTTCTTATTTTCCATTATATCTTTTCAGAAGCGAACGCCTTAAAATAAAGTCAGTTGACGTTGTCGTGTAAAAATATAAAAATTCCCGTTTGTTTAATCGTTAACAAGATTGGAATCAACAATTTTGTAGACTTTGTCATTCAATCGCAAACGCGACGGCATGGGTATTGCTACGACCTGACCTTTTGGCGCACTCATAACATTTTGCCTGTTATCATCGCAAATAGTCTCAACTACTTGCTCAACAACACCTGACGTTGGCCCCATGGCGACAATTTGCTCGCCAACAGCTACTCCGTCGGTCTCGAGCTTCAGCTCCATGACGCCAATCTTCTTGAAGAAGTTGGTCACCTTGCCGAGATAGACCTTCTTTTTCGTAGCCTTGTTGCCATTGATGTCATTCCACTCGCCCATGGTTTGACCCAGGTAGTAGCCGCCCCAAAAACCGCGGTTGAAGACCTCGGCCAACTTGGCGTCACACTCGTCAACAAGAGCCTGGCAATAAGAGCCATCGGCGACGGCATTTGCCGCCTTGTCATAACACTCGCAGACGGTCTTCACATAATCAGCGGAACGCGCACGGCCTTCAATCTTAAAGACCTTGACGCCGGCATCGATCATCCTGTCCATGAAGCCTATGGTTTTCAGATCCTTAGGCGACATGATATATTTGCCGTCCACCTCCAACTCTATGTCGCTATCGGTGTCACGAACCGTGTAACGCCGTCGGCAAACTTGCAGACATGCTCCACGATTTGCAGAAGAAGCCATATTGTCGAGGCTCAGATAGCATTTGCCTGAAATCGCCATGCAAAGTGCGCCATGAGCGAACATCTCAATGCGTACAAGTTCTCCCTTGGGACCACGCAGCTGCTCACGTTCAATGCGTTGGCTTATTGCCTTCACCTGCTCAAGATTCAGCTCACGCGCCAGGACAACGACATCGGCAAACTGGCTATAAAAACGAAGAGCCTCATAATTACTGACATTGCACTGCGTAGATATGTGAACCTCGACGCCAATGGAACGTGCGTAGGAGATAGCCGCTATGTCCGACGCGATAATGGCCGTAATGTCATTCTCCTTGGCGGCATCGATAATCTTCCTCATTAGTTCCATCTCATTATCGTAAACGATAGTGTTTACCGTGAGATAGGTTTTGAGATTATGCTCCTTGGCTATTGCGGATATTTTACGGAGATCGTCGAACGTGAAATTGTTGCTCGAGCGCGAGCGCATATTCATCTTCTCGATGCCGAAATAAACGGAATCGGCATGACCCTGTATGGCTGCCATGAGCGACTCGTATGACCCGACGGGGGCCATTATCTCTAAATCAGATCGTTTCATCGTGTATGGAAGTCGGCTGCCACCTTTTGCAGATAAGCCATGCCGCTTATGGTGTCAGCTGTTGCGGAATTGTCATCTAAGCGAATGAAAGACTTCATCTCATTATCGTAGACCTGGTAATTGTCTGGAGTGACGAAGCCGAAGCCATCGCTAAAATCAAAGAATGCATAGTTACGCACGGTAGGATCGAGCAAGTTTTTACTGAAATCGAACCCTTTCGTGCTTATATTCAATTGTTTGAGCAGAGTAGCCGTAATATCGGTTTGGCTACCATAGGTCGTAACGGCAGAGTCGCGGACAGCCAAAGCCCCACCCGTAAGGATAAGAGGAATATTGAATTTCTTTCTGTCGGTCACGCCGACATTGTCTGGTCCCGGATGGCCATGGTCGGCCACGAGCACGAAGACCGTATTTTTCCACCAACTCTTCTCACGCGCTTTACGCATAAAATTGCCTAAGCACATGTCGGTGTAATACATCGAGTTGAGATAATCGTTCTCAACATGCCTTTCCATAGGAACGGTATAAGGCTCATGGCTGCTGAGCGTAAAATAGAAATCGAAAAACGGCTGTGGTTGCTTGTCCATCGTCTCCAACAGGCGTTCGAACGTATACTCATCGTGCGCCCCCCATTTGTCGCCCATCTGGTCGCTGGAGAAATCATCTTGTGTAATTGTCGTATCGAAGCCGTCTTGATTGACTAAAGAATTGAAATTGTTGAAGTTGATGTCACCGCCATAGACGAAAGTCTGACTTGCATAGCCATTCTCGCGCAGTCGCATGGCGAGAGATGGTATGTTTTGCGTCTTTTGCGGGAATTGGATGACACGTATGGTTGGCAAGCTCGGGTAGGCGTTCATCACAGAGAGCAACCCCTTGCCCGACCTGTCGGACGAAGCAAAGAAGTTTGTGAAATAGACGCCTGTATGGCGGAGAGAGTCGATATTGGGCGTAGCATTATAGCCACCGAGGTATTCGATGCCGTGGGCGGAGAAACTCTCGAGGAGAATGAAGACAACATTAGGACGCTCGACGGTAAAGACGTGAGGGAACGTGTCTTGGCATGCCATCAGAGAGTCGAAGCGAGCCTCCATCTCGTCAGTCGGGAGGAACTCGTATTTCGCATCGGCCTGCTTGGCTCGCTTAGTCGAATAGATAAAATTCCATATCGGGTTGACAGCCACGTGGTTGGCAAAGACATTATTTGAGAAATACGCATTGCCAGTGTTAAGAGGTGCGAGACCTAAACCACCACGAATAGGGATTATCATCAAGCCCCCAAGAACAAGGGCGACAACCGACATGACGACCTTAGAGACAATCGTTTTATCGTCCGCCTCATTGACCTTGGCGAGCGCAATGGCCTTTGCCCCCAACCAGACTGCCAACCCGAAGAAGACTATCGCAACGATAATGCCCACGACGACATAGACAACTTCGAACCACGTCTCGGCCGAGGCGAATATTAAACTTGGGCGATCAGCCAGCATCATGAGCGACGCCGCATCGACATGATGTCCCCACGCCTTGTAGGTTATGGCCTCGGCAGGCAACAAAAAGGCGAACAAGCCTCCGACGACGCCCACCACATAATTCATGGTGCGCAAGATCTTCTTAATGCTGAGCAATGGGGAGAAAACGGCAAAAATCGCACACGTCAGTAGACCGAAGTATCCCCATATACTCATGTCAAAAATCGTCCCATGCAAGAGAGCACGAGACAAGAGACTGCTGTCTACCTCAATGGCTTTGACAGAATTGACCGCCATAAAGGCGAGACGCTGGATGAAGAAGAGAATTATCCAGAAGATAAGATTTGCGATCAAACAGAATATCAACGCTTTGATATTCTTGACGATGCTTTTAGACATTGATAAAAATGTGTTGTGCTATCTTTTTGCCCATCTACGCCAATTGGTAGCGAGCGTTATGCTATTTAGCGACCCCGCGACGTGGTAGCGGCAGTGCGCATACTGAATGTCAATTTTCGCCACATGCAAACCGGCTCCCCAAGCGAAGCCCGCCATTCCGCCAGCGTCGCTATCCGTCAACTCGCGTCTGCGCCTGTGGTCATAGCCCATGGAGAAATAAAACGCCTTGACCGGTATGAACTCCAGCCCGACAAGCATATGGCGCAAGATATTATCGCCAACATTCAGACTCTTATCTTGTTTAGGCGACAAATCCCATTGCGCTAAATCTTTTACAGTCAAGAGGATGCGAAAAGGAGCATGAAGAGGCTTATATGAGAGACCAGCCTTCACGTCAAACGGCAGCGGCTTACTATCATCGTCGTCAGAATACTTCTTGACAACCGCACCAGCGTTGCTGATTGTAACAGCCGCATTGAAGCGTCCATCAGCGAAACTGACGGTGGCACCCATGTCCATTGCCAACGCAAAAGCCGTGTAATCGGCCATCTTGCTATAAATGGGCTTGAGAGTCGCCCCAAGCCTCAGCCACGGAGCCAAAGACCGCGCGTAACTCAGGTACAGAGCTCCCTCATTGGCAGTAAATTGCCCCAGTTCAGCACCCGTCTCGTCCGTCCTGACGAAATTTCCATACCCTGCGTAAAGAAGTCCAACGGAAAAGCACCCTACCCCATCGACTTTATGGGCATAGGCCACATTGGCATATTTAATTCCCTCGGTCACGGGAGTCACGCCCAACGACATGTCGCCAGCGATGCTATCAGCGACAGCCGACGGGTTGTGAAACACCAAAGATGCCCCACTAACACCAGGGGAGACATGCAAGCCACCCATTCCGACGAGTCGTGTTGCCTGAGGAACGTCGAGAAAGTTCATCGTCGCACCAGAACGGGTCTGAGCCCGAACACTTATCACGGACGACACGAGAGCCGCCATGATCACCATCTGTCGTAACTTACGAAGTTTGAACGGATAAGGTAGCATATCGCAAAAGTACTCTATTTTCTGACATTAACATTTCTCCACTACCCTCAAATACGTCATTTCACACGCATAATGTCAGTCCATTCAGTAGTGTACTTGGGGCTTATGTGCTCACGTCGCAGATTGTTCAAAAAGACGTCGCCACCTTTATTTTTTGAAGTTTCGCCCTCGCTATGTGGCATCTGCGAAGCCAAATGCACGGTATTCATCCCTGCCGTACCGTTAATCTTGTCAATGAGCTTAGAGAGACGTTCCTTCTTCTCATTATTCTTTTCCTCATCTTGATTGAAGAGCGACATTTGCACTGATTGCGAAGACGAGATGCCGCTCAAGACGACGCCAGCCTTTTTATACGCCATTCCCTTGCGGTAAACTGCATTAAGCCCCTGCATCGCAGCCCTTACAATATCTATCTGGCTTGCACTCGCTTCCGCCAATGTGACGTTGCAGATGTTGCTGTACTGATCCATATCATTGCGGAACGCATTGGTAGCCACATATACACCAACTATGTTTGCCACAGAGTGTTGGGAGCGAAGTTTCGATGCGCACATAGAGGCGAAATTCGCCACCATGGGCCTGATGTCCTCAATGTCCGTCAGCATCTCGGCAAACGACCTCGACGTACAGATACTCTTTTTCGACTCCATGGCGGTTTCCGACTTGACGCTATCCTCGCCTCTTAATTCCTTCCATGTCCTTACGCCATTAATGCCCATAAGCTTGTCAATCTGATCTTCAGACGATTCGCAGAAATCCGCAACAGTATATAAACCAGCCTTGTTGAGCGTCTTTATAGATCGCCGGCCGATGCCCCATACGTCATTCAAACTTACCAATCGGGCTGCCTTGCGCAACTTCTCCTCGTTGTCGATGCTGCAAAAACCTTTATAGCCGCGATATTTCTTCGCAAAACGACATGCCATCTTGGCCAACGTCTTTGTAGGCGCGAGACCCACGCTCACGGGGATTCCGGTCCATTTTTTCACCTTGGCAGGGATTGTCGCCGCAAACTCCAAAGCCTTGTCATGCTCCATGTCGATAGTGAAAAAGCACTCATCAATTGAGTATGGCATAGTATCGCCAACCAAGTCGGCAAGGATGCTCATGACGCGCTTGGACAAATCGGCATAGAGCACGTAGTTTGACGAGAAAGCCGTCACCTTCCCCATAGGGTCATGATCTTTCAACAGGAAGAAAGGCAACCCCATAGGGATGCCCATCTCTTTTGCCTCGTTGCTCCTTGACACCACACAGCCGTCGTTGTTTGACAGGACGACAACCGGCTTCCCGTCCAAATCGGGACGGAAAACGCGCTCGCACGAGACGAAAAAATTGTTGCAATCCATCAAACCGTATAGCATGGCGTCAAACCCTCCTATTGCGTTTCTTTATCGTATACGTCACGACGCCCCATACGCGGAAATCGTCGCCATCGTTCACCGCGATTGGCGCATACGCCTTATTGCCAGCGCAAAGCATAAGCTTGCCGTTCTCGATGCGCAAATATTTGAGAGCAAACTCGCCATCCACATAACACACGACGAGGTCTCCTTCGCATGCGTCAAGCGACTTGTCGATGACAATGATGTCGCCCTCGTCGATGCCGGCCTCCACCATCGAATCGCCAACGACGCGCCCGTAGAACGTGCTGGCTTTGTGGCGGATAAGCTCCTTGTTCAGGTCTATGCCGTCCTCTATGTAGTCTTGCGCCGGACTTGGGAACCCGGCATGGATGCCTCCGTCGGCGTAACTGAGGTTAAGCTCAGGACCTTGCTCAGCTTTAAAAATCTCAATGTCTTTCACGCCAGCAAAGATACATCCAAAACTGAACATGAAAACGTCTTGCGCAAAGGCTCTGGTTGGCGAGCATGATAGGTTGAGACTCAGGATTTTTGGCGATCTCGTCGGTCGATATAGTCCATGCCGTACCACGTCTAAAAAACTAAGAAGAGGGAAGGGAGATGAGGGTTTTATAGGTAAATTGCGGATGAAAATTGGAATATACTGCTTCTTGTAGGAAAAATAAAAACCGAAAACTTATGGATCTATCACGTCACTTCATATTGCTAAACGGAGAGGCTAAAACGTTGCAAATCGACACGATCGAGAGAAAGGGGGACAAAGTCTTCAACATACGTTTTAAGAACAATCCGCGACCATACACCTATGGCATTGACAAGGTTGTATGGTTACGAGACCCAGAATGGGTGGACGTTTTCAACAGTAAGATCTATATTGGTGGCGCGCAAAAGACGGACATTTGCGAGGTATGGAAATTTGTCCATGGCGAAAACACATATTGGCGTGTGATTCATAAAAACGGCTTTGTAGAGGATGACGCCAAAGGCAATATACGCGTCGTGGCGTCGTGCCTAAGCGAAGTGCGCACCAAAGACACTTTCGCCTACTTGAAGAATGTTGCCTCCATCAACTCTCTACGCAACGAAGAGACGGGCAATCGCCTGCTTACCATGCTGTATGACAAGGTGAATTTCATAGACGACATGACGGCTGCGGCTTGTTTCCTCAATCCCGACAAACATGAACCACGCAGACTGAAACATGCTGACTTGATTTACCCGTTCGGATGTAATGCCAGCCAGAAGAAAGCAGTGGCTGCCGCTTTCGAGCACCAATTGAGTGTGATACAAGGGCCTCCAGGAACCGGCAAAACGCAAACAATCCTGAACATCATTGCCAATATCGTCCGCCTGGGCAAGACCGTAATGGTCGTGTCGAACAACAATTCCGCTACGGCCAACGTGCAGGAGAAACTGGAAAAATATGGGGTCTCTTTCATCGTCGCTCCGCTTGGAAATAAGGAAAACAAGGAGTCATTCATAGCCAATCAGCCAATCGTTCCTCAAGAATGTAAAAATTGGGACATATCCGTTGCCGACTCCCTTCGCAAGAAACGCAACGTACACGACACTCTTAAGCAGCTCGAAAGAGTATTCGCTCTCCAAAACGAGAATGCAAGCTTGCTACAAGAGCAGCAAGCCCTCTCTTTGGAATGGAAGCATTTCTGCAGGGATAACGGCTTGGATGAGAACATGAAACCTTCTGTCCGCAGCCAGTCAAAGAACATTATTTCTCTTTGGTTGCGATACCAGTCGATGGCAGATGGAGAGTCGCCAAAGGCAAAGAATATGTTTGTCAAGATTTGGCAACACTTTAAGTGGCTGTGGATGAAATGGAATTGCCGTAATCGCCTGCACATTGAGTGTGAATTTGACAAAACGAACCTATCCTCACTCATCCATGAGTTGCAAAAACTCTATTACCCGAACCGAAAAACAGAGATTGAAGAACGCATCACTGCATTAAAAAACGAGCTTGCGAACTATGACGCCAAAGGGTTGATAGACACGCTGACTAACTTGTCTATGAGCCTATTCAAATCCGCATTAGCCGACCATTATGGCAAGCATGAGCGACCTAAATTTGCTGATTTGAAAGACTTAAAACGGCAAGGCGACATATTAATGGAGCAATACCCCGTTTTTCTCAGCACGACATTTTCCGCCCGTTCGTGCCTCTTTACTGATGAGCCATTCGACTACATCATCATGGACGAGGCATCACAAGTATCGATAGAGACAGGCGCATTGGCATTGACTTGCGCATATAATGCTGTCATAGTGGGAGATACGTTACAGTTGCCTAATGTGGTGTCTAACGATGACAAGCTGAAACTCAATATTATAATGGAGCGGTACAAAATTGCCGATGGGTATGACTGCGCCAAGAATAGTTTCTTACAGTCCGTTCTTTCTGTTGTGAAAGACGTGCCCGAAACACTACTCCGTGAACACTATCGCTGCCATCCACGCATCATCAATTTCTGCAATCAGAAGTTTTACGGTGGCAACCTACTCATCATGACCGAGGACAATGGCGAGAAAGATGTTCTTTACGCCGAGAAGACAATCATGGGAAATCATTGCGTCAACCATTACAATCAGCGCGAGATAGACGTTGTGAAAGAAAGCGTCTTGCCCAAGCTGCAAGGCTGTGGGAGTTTCGGCATCGTCACGCCATACAACAATCAAGTCGAGGCGTTTCAAAAACAGTTGCCCGAAGTAGAGACCGCAACTATCCACAAGTACCAGGGGCGCGAAAAGGACGCCATCATATTAAGCGTGGTTGACAACCAAATATCTGATTTTGCCGACGATGCGAACATGCTAAATGTAGCCGTCTCAAGAGCAAAAAAGAAATTCTGTCTCGTAGTTACAGGCAACGAGCAAGAACACCATGGCAACATAACGGACCTACTCGACTACATTTCTTACAACAATTGCATGGTGACAGAGAGCAAGTTAGCCTCCATCTTCGATTATCTATACGTCCAATACACCGAGCAGCGTATGGCATTTCTCAAGAGTCATCCACAGATTTCTGAGTTTGCATCCGAAAACCTGACGTTCGCCTTGCTATGCGACGTCATTTCGTCTGAGATGCGTTACAACAGCCTCGAAGTTCTTTGCCACATACCGCTCAGGCAAGTTGTAAGAGACACCTCTCTTATGTCAAGCGAGGAGCTAAAATATGCTTCCAACTACGCCACGCACCTCGACTTTCTCATAATCAATCGTGTAAGCAAACAACCAGTCCTTGCCATAGAGACCGACGGTTATTCATTCCATAACAGCGAAACCGAGCAACACAGAAGGGATTTGCGCAAAGACAGCATCCTCAAAAAATACGGACTCCCCTTGTTACGCCTATCAACCAAAGGAAGCGGCGAAAGAGAAAAAGTAACTGCGTTGCTGGACAAACTGATATAGAATATTGGTAATCAGCCCATCATGACAGATTGCCAACTTCTAAGAAAATTACGTTACTTTTGCACCTGCAGACTAAGACATTGCAAATGGCGGACATAGCTAAAACAGAAAAAGAGTTCAACGAGCAACTCGGTCAATGCCGCGACATTTTCACAAAGAAAATGGACGACTACGGCGTCGCATGGCGAATTTTACGCCCTTCGTCGCTCACCGACCAGATTTTCATCAAGGCAAACCGCATCCGATCCATCCAGACAAAAGGCCAACACCTTGTCGACGAGGGCATCCGCCCCGAGCTTATCGGCATCGTCAACTATGCCGCCATGGCCCTCATCCAATGCAAGTTAGGCTACGCCGACTCCGCTGACATCACTAACGACGTGGCTCTCCGCGAATATGACGAGCAAGTAAACCGCGCCAAAAACCTCATGCTCTCTAAAAACCACGACTACGACGAGGCGTGGCGAATGATGCGCACATCTTCCATCACCGACATCATCCTGATGAAGATCTACCGCACTAAACAAATCGAGAGCCACAACGGAGAGACAATAATTTCCGAAGGCGTCGAGGCCAATTACCTTGACATGATCAATTACGCCGTTTTCGCCCTCATCCAAACAAGCGACCAGCAAAACAACTAACACTTTGACTCTCATGGACAATCAGACAAAAAAAGCTCTATTCAGAGTTTGCCGATTGATTTTAGGAGCTCTGTTCATCTTCTCAGGCATCACCAAATGCATCGACCCTACGGGTGGAGCCATCAAAGTTGAGGACTATTTCGTCGCTTGGGGCTTCGACAACGCGCCTTGGTGGCTTTGCATGTCTCTATCCTCCATTCAAAACGTCATCGAGTTCACTACAGGCTTCATGCTCTTCTGCGGTGCTTTCATCGAGATCTCGTCGCTCATCGCGCTGCTGTTCATGATTTTCTTCACACCGCTGACACTCTATATCGCTCTCGCCAATCCCGTGAGCGACTGTGGTTGCTTCGGCGACGCTTTCAAGATCACAAACTGGCAGACATTCGGGAAAAACATCTTCTTCCTCGCCGTAGCAATTCTCGTCTTTGTGTGGCGACATGTCGATGACGATAACGCCTCGAAACGTTGGAAGCAACTGACCATGACCGTCACCGGTCTTGCCGTCTCACTTCTCGTCACCATCAAGGGCGTAACCGACGAGCCTATCATCGACTTCCGCCCCTATGCCGTCGGAACCGACATCAAGGCGGCAATGGCAGTCCCCGAAGGAGCTCCAGCTACAGAATATAAGACTACCTTCATCCTCGAGAAGGATGGCGAGCTCCGTGAGTTTGACGAGAACACCTACCCCTACGACGACTCCACATGGGTATATCGCGACTCTCGTTCCGAGGTCATAAAAGAGGGCTACGTCCCGCCTATCGCCGATTTCACGTTCACGACAATCGATGGTGACGAGATGACCGACCTCCTGCTTAATAGCGACGCCCCAATTTTCCTCGCCATCTCGCCAAAACTCGAAGCCACAAGAGACAGCGACCTCGTCAAGTTGGGTCATCAGTTCGAATTGGCACAAAAGAATGGCTTCGACTTTTTCATTGCAACGTCCTCCAACGAATCCGCATTCCCACGCATCCGAAACCTCGTCGGAAATGACGTTAACTTCCTCTTTGCCGATGAGACGATGCTCAAAACCATCACACGCAGCAACCCAGGTCTCATAATCCTCCAAAATGGTGTCGTCGTCGCTAAATACAACGTCAACCATATGCCATTCGACAACGCCATGGCTACACCGGCTGCAACCTACCTATCCAACCTTAAACACGCTTACGATTGGATGGTAATCGTTTGCCTCACGTTGGCATGTGTCACCGTATGGCTCCTGATTCGCGGAGGCAAACGCAAACAGCAACAAACGCAACAGCAATAAAGACAAAAGCAACATAATTATTTTCATATCATGAGAAAGAAAATTGTCGCAGGCAACTGGAAAATGAACAACACTCTCCAGGAGGGTGTTAAGCTTGCTCAGGACGTAAACGCTATCCTCACCAAGGAGGCTCCCAAGTGCACCGTCATCCTCGGCACGCCATTCATCCACCTTGCCGACGTCGTTCGCAACGTTGACAACAACCTCATCAAGGTCTCCGCAGAGAACTGCGCTGACAAGGAGAAGGGCGCATACACTGGCGAGGTCTCCGCAGCCATGGTCAAGTCCACCGGCGCAGAGTACGTCATCCTCGGCCACTCCGAGCGTCGTCAGTACTACGGCGAGACCGACGAGATCCTCAAGAACAAGGTAGATCTCGCACTCGCTAACGGTCTCAAAGTCATCTTCTGCATCGGTGAGGATCTCGCACAGCGTGAGGCCAACAAGCAGAATGAGGTCGTTGGTGCTGAGGTCAAGAACGCCCTCTTCCACCTCTCCGCTGAGCAGTTCAGCAACATCGTCCTCGCCTACGAGCCCATCTGGGCCATCGGCACTGGCAAGACCGCTACCAGCGCACAGGCTGAGGAGATCCACGCCTACATCCGTTCCGTCGTTGCTGACAAGTACGGCAAGCAGGTAGCCGACGACACCACCATCCTCTACGGTGGCAGCTGCAAGGCTTCCAACGCTCCCGAGCTCTTCGCTCAGCCCGACATCGACGGCGGTCTCATCGGCGGCGCTTCCCTCAAGGCCGAGGACTTCCACGGCATCATCGCTGCTTTCAAGTAAGGCGTTCGCTTAACTTTTCAGCTTGACATTCAAAGGCTTGTGACGGCATTTTTGCCTCACAAGCCTTTTTTTTCCTGCCTTTAACAACCCGACTTTGCCATTGCCGTATAACCCCAAAACGGCATGAAGATTTTTTTGAATTAATTTCATTTCATTGCCGATAGTAACGTAAGAATATGTTCTTATATTTGCCGCGCTTGACAACAACGGTACGCTCCTGCGTCGCCCAACAATCGGCAAACCTCTACACAACAGATTCAACAAGTAACAAGACAATAAAGAACAGAAATCGGTACGAGATATGGCAAAATCTAAACCACGTGTCATTAAGAGCTACGAGAAACTCGATGAGAAACTTCGTGAGGAAATAGCAGAACGCTTTCCTGGTGGCTACGCATCTGAAATCAGGACATTCGACATCGGTGGAGGACGCCTCATGACGGCTCTCCCCCTTGAGACTGAAGATTTCTACTACCTCATCAAGTTCCCTATATCCGAGGTGCCTGAAGACGAACCATCTGACGACCTTGGTGGCGACGACGGTCTCGACCTCACGGGTGGCGAAGACGTTGACGAGGAGGAAGAGCAAGACGAGGTCGAGAAGCCGACCGACGATCTTGACGATATCGCAGACGAGACCGAGCCTGAGCCAGAAGCTTAATAGCGCAGGCGGCTGACCTCCTAACAAGTTCTATAAGTATAGCGATGCCTGGGTCACAAAGCCTTGGCGTCGCTTTTTTTTATATATTTACGTCCCCACAAGTCATAAAAGGATGAAAATCGTATACATGGGTACGCCCGATTTCGCCGTCGAGTCCCTTGACGCCCTCTTAAACGCTGGGCACCAAATCGTTGGCGTAATCACTATGCCAGACAAACCTGTCGGCCGAGGTCAACAACTTCGCCCATCGCCCGTCAAAGTCTTCGCAGAACAGAAAGGTCTTAAAATCCTCCAACCTCAATCCCTTAAAGATGAGGCTTTCCTCAACGAATTGAGAGACCTCCACGCTGACATCCAAGTTGTTGTGGCTTTCCGCATGCTCCCCGAAGTCGTCTGGGCAATGCCTCAATACGGCACCATCAATATCCATGCGTCCCTCCTACCCGACTACCGAGGCGCAGCCCCCATCAACTGGGCCATCATCAATGGTGACAAGAAAACAGGCGTATCGTCTTTCCTCCTGAAACACGACATCGACACTGGCGACATCATCTTCCAAGAGTCTACCGACATCCTCGACTCCGATGACGCAGGCACCATCCACGACCGCCTCATGCACCTCGGGGCGCAACTTGCCGTCAAGACAGTCGACGCCATAGAGCATGGCACGGCAACTTTCCATAAGCAAGACAACATCGACCCCGCATCCCTCAAAAAGGCACCAAAGATCTTCAAGGAGGACATGAAAATCGATTGGTCGCACAACGCTACCGACGTCATAAACCTCATTCGCGGACTGTCTCCATACCCTGCCGCATGGACAACATTTACCGACGAGAAAGGTAACGACGTGACAGCCAAGATATTCAAAGCCCACAAAAGCGACAACGCCACCCTCGAACCTGGGCAGGTCAAAGTCGTCAACGGCAAGGTTCTGCTCATCGGCACAGGCGACAGTCCAATCGAGGTTGAAGACCTCCAGCTGAGCGGCAAAAAAAGGATGTCTGCCGACGCTCTCTTACGTGGCTTCCATATCGATGAACGCGCTAAATGCCATTAGCCCAAATCATTATGTCTAAGTTCGCTCTCCTGACGTTCTTACTCCTATTAGTTTGTGAAGCAGCTCACGCGCAAGGCACAAGCTATTATGAGAACACTCAATTCGACCCTTTCCAACGTAAGCTCTACTTCGTCGGGAAGGATCGCCCCCAGACTGCGTTCCGAGCATACAACATCGACGATCTTCAAAAGTATTTCAATACAGACTCTCTCATTTACAGCAACGTAAAGGCTCAAGTCCATACCCGCGCCAAGCTCTTCAACGACTTCTTTAATGGCGACTTCATCCACTTCGCCTCAAAAAATGAGAATGTCTATGTAGCCATCAATCCTCTTTTCGATTTCGAGTTGGGACGCGACGCAAACCAAGACGGAAGCTCAAATACGTGGATCAACTCCCGTGGCTTCTACGTCGATGGTCACTTAGGCAAAAAGTTCTGGTTCTATTGCGACCTCACTGAAAACCAAGCCTTCTACGCTGACTACTATAATCATCTGTCCGACTCCCTTCTGGTTGTCCCTGGACTCTCAAACTACAGGATCATCAACAAGACGGACTTCGATTTTGAGACGGCAACTGGCTATATCGCCTTCCGTGTTGCCCCTTGGATCGACTTCCTAATCGGTAAGACAAAGACGTTCATCGGAGATGGCTACCGCTCCCTCCTCCTCGGCGACGCCGCCGTAGCAGTCCCCACTTTCCGCATGAATGTCAAGTTTCTCGGAGCCAAATATTCTATCATGGCGACCCAATTGAAGGAGCGTAAGCAAGCCGTAGTCAATAACGGATACCGCTCCAAATACAGCTTCACTCACTTTCTCGAATGGAACATGGGACGCCGCTACACTCTTGGAATCTTTGAGAACGTAACACAAGCGTCTTGGCGCAAGAATGGCGACTACCGAGGCGTAGATTGGGAATATCTTAACCCCTTCGTCATATTCCGTCCCGGCGAGTTCAATGCTGGCTCTCCAGATAAGATGATTGTCGGTCTTACAAGCAAATTCATCTGTACGGATTGGCTCACCCTCTATGGGCAGATAATGTTCAACGAGTTCAGACTTAAAGAGTTGACGGCAGGGACAGGCTATTGGTCAAACAAGTACGCTTTCCAAATAGGAGCCAAGACTTTCAACATCTTCCGATGCGACGGTCTCGACTTCCAAGCAGAATACAACCAAGCGCGCCCTTTCTGCTACTCCCAATATGACGCCTTAGGCTGCTATACTCACCTCAACCAAAGTATGGCACACCCACTCGGAGCCAATTTCAAAGAGGGGATCTTTATCCTCAACTACCATCACGGGCGAGCACAGGCCCGAGCGCAAGTCAATATTGCGAAATATGGCGACGATTTCCCCGGCGATACAGTCACCTACGGTCACAACCCGACTCTCGCCTCCGACACCCGCAATGCGCAATATGGCGTACACACGCTTCAAGGCCTAAAAACCGAGCTTCACTACTTCGACATCTCTGGCTCTTTCATCATAAATCCTAAGTCGATGCTCAACGTGTCTGCAGGATTGAGAATTAGGACGCGAGAGAGCGAACAAACCAGTGAATACTCACGCAACTTCTACATGGCTCTTCGATGGAGCCTCAAGAGCAAGTATTACGACTATTAAACCAGACAGACACACATAATAACTATCACAACTAATGGAAACTGAGTTAATTAAAGACATATTACGCCGTGAGGCAGAGGCCGTCTTGAACATCCCGATAACCGACGGCTTCGGCAAGGCTGTCGACATCCTTTTCGAGCACGTCCATAAAAACAACGGTAAGATAATCATGAGCGGCATGGGCAAGGCTGGGCAGATTGCCGTCAACATGGCAACGACATTCTGCTCCACAGGCTCACCCGCCATCTTCCTCCATCCCGCCGAGGCTCAACATGGCGACCTCGGTGTCATCCAGCCCAACGATGTTCTCGTCCTTATCTCCAACTCTGGAAAGACCCGCGAGATCGTTGAGATCGTCGCACTCGCCAAGAACCTCTACAGCCAACTGCCCATCATCGTCATCACAGGCAACCCCGATAGCCAACTCGCCGAGGTGGCCGACGTCGTCCTTGCGACTGGCAACCCAAAGGAGGTATGCATTCTCGGTCTCACACCAACGACTTCCACAACCGTGATGACCGTCATCGGCGACATCCTCGTCGTCACTCTTATGAAGAAAATCGGTTTCACCAGCCAAGACTACGCAAAACGTCACCACGGCGGTTACCTCGGCAACAAATCCAGGCAACAAGCCCAAGACGAAGTCTCGACAAAACACTAAAACCCAATGATCGACCAGTCTCTGCTTGCTCTGCAAAACGGCTCCGACATCCGTGGCGTAGCTACCGACGGCATTATCGGTGAGAATGTCACACTCACAACCGATAAGGTCGCCAAGTTAGGTGCTGGCTTCGCCCTATGGCTCCGCACGACGTTCAAGCCTACCGAAGAACGTCCTCGCCTCAAGATAGCCATCGGAATGGACGCTCGACTTACAGGTCCCGACTTCGCTGAGGCTCTCCAAAAAAGCATCACCTCCGTCGGTGCCGACGCTCTCAGTTGTGGGCTCTCCACAACTCCTGCCATGCTCTTCAGCACACTCCCCGACGGGCTCGCTGTCGATGGCGCTATCATGCTGACTGGAAGCCACATGAGCTTCAACCGCAACGGCATGAAGTTTTTCACCGCAGGCTACGAGGTCGACAAATTCCAACTCAACGAGATTATCGGCAAAGCCTCCGACTTCAAGCCCGCCCCTAACGCCCAACATGGCGAGGTGCACATTTTCAACCTTCTCTCACTATACAGCAACTCGCTTAGAGAGAAGATCCGTGCAGACCTCAAAGATGTTGCCGACGATCCCGCGAAACCTCTCATTGGGCTCAAGATCGTCGTAGATGCGGGCAACGGCTCCGGCGGCTTCTTTGCCAAACGAGTTCTCGAACCACTCGGCGCCGACACCACAGGTAGCCAGTTCCTTACGCCCGACGGCCGCTTCCCTAATCACGTTCCCAATCCAGAAGACTACGAGGCCATGCGCTCCATATCCACTGCCGTTCTCCTGACAGGTGCCGACATGGGCGTAATCTTCGACTCCGATGTCGATCGTGTCGCCATTGTCGACGATGAGGGACGTGCCATAAATCGTAACGAGTTCGTCGCCATGGCCGCGGCAATAACTCTCGAGGAGCACCCTAACACGAGTATCGTGACCGACTCCATTACCAGCACCGGTCTCAAACAGTTCGTCGAGGACATCCTCGGCGGACACCAATGCCGCTTCCAACGCGGCTATAGAAACGTCATCGGTGAAGCAATCCGCAAAGACGAGGCAGGAGAACCCACATGGCTCGCCTGTGAGACCAGCGGCCACGCGGCTTTCAAGGAGAACCACTTCTGCGACGACGGCGCATATTTCGCCACCAAAGTCGTAATCCGTCTCACAAGACTGAAGCATGAGGGCAAGAAACTCTTTTCCCTCATCGATCGTCTGCCAGTCCCGACGGAAAGCAAGGAGTTCCGACTCACCATCCTTAATGACGACTTTACGCGCACAGCGGCAAAGATTCTCGACGGATTAAGACAATATGTCGCCCAGATTGACGGATGGGAGGAGGTCAACCTCAATCATGATGGACTGCGCGTCATATGCAATGGCTCCGATGAGCAAGGATGGTTCCTCTTCCGCCTCTCCCTCCATAGCCCAGTGATGCCACTAAACATCGAGTCCGACGTCCACGGCGGCTCTCGCGTCATCATCGATAAACTCAAGATGTTCTTCCGAACCGTAAGAAGCATCGATTCTTCCTCTCTTTACAACTAAAAATCGGCAATGCGAATTGACATCCTGACACTCTTCCCTGCCATGTTCGAGGGTCCTATGTCCGAATCCATCATCAAAAGGGCACAAGAGGCCGGCACCGTCGAAATCCACACCCACGACATCCGTTCCTTCTCCACAGACCGCCACCATCGAGTCGACGACTACCAGTTCGGCGGCGGAGCAGGTATGGTTATGGCCATTCAACCCGTTGCCGACGCCATAGAGCACCTCAAGTCCCAACGAGACTACGACCACGTAATATATGTCACCCCAGACGGTCAGACGCTCAACCAGAAAATGGCCAACACGCTCTCCCTCAGCGGTAACATCATGATCCTGTGCGGTCACTACAAGGGCATCGACCAACGCATACGCGACCACTATATCACCGATGAAATATCCATCGGTGACTATGTTCTCACAGGTGGCGAACTCGCCGCATGCGTCATCGTCGATTCCGTCGTTCGCCTAATCCCAGGCGCCATATCTGATGAGGAGTCCGCCCTTACCGACACATTCCAAGATGGCCTCCTCGCTGCTCCCATCTACACCCGCCCTGCAGAATACAATGGATGGAAAGTTCCTGACATCCTCCTTAGCGGTCACGAGGCGAATATTGAGAAATGGCGCGAAGAGCAAGCCCTCGAACGCACTCGCACCCTCCGCCCCGACCTTTATGCCAAATTGGCTCCCATAACAGATAAGACAAAAAAGAAATAGCCCACATGGATAAAAGAGCCGCAATTTCTGAAAGCCAAGATCTCATCGATTTCATCGACAAATGTCCCACAAGCCATTTTGTCGTTGAGAATTTTAGGCAGATGCTTATCAACGATGGGTTCACCGAGCTTGATATGCGAGATGAATGGCATATCACACGTAATGGCAAATATTTTGTCACCTACAATGGCACTTCCATCATTGCTTTTAGGGGGAACGACGCCATAGGGGAACATGATGACAACAGCCGCCCCTCTTTGGGTTTCCGCATGGTGGCTTCTCATTCCGACTCCCCAACTTTCCGCATCAAGCCCTACGGTTCTTCTGTCATTTGCCGTTCCATGAATAGGCTCAGCACTGAGACCTATGGCGGTGCTATTCTCTACTCTTGGCTCGACCGTCCTATCTCCTTGGCCGGCAGAGCTTTCGTTGCGACCTCCGATCCCTTGAATCCGAAATCAATCCTCGTCGACTTCAAGAAACCTATAGGCGTAATCCCGAGTGTCGCAATCCATTTCAACCGTGCCATAAACGAGGGTGCTGCGTTCAATAAGCAGGTCGACATGCAGATTCTCACGCAAGCCTCCTCCCTACTGGGTGCTGAAGACATTCCAAGTGCAATATGCTCCCAGATCGGCATCGACAGGGCCGACCTCCTCGACTACGACCTCTACGCCTACGACCCCACACCAGGTTGCATTGCCGGCTTCGACGACTCTCTCATGATTTGTCCCAAGCAAGACAATCTCACCATGGCATACGAGTCTTACCGAGCCTTCATCGACGCTATCGATTCCGGTAACTCCATGATGTTCATCGTTCTTGACAACGAAGAGGTCGGCAGCGGCACTAAACAAGGAGCAGCATCCCCTCTCGTAAAGAATGTCATTGAGCGATATTGTTACGCCTCAAATCTCAGCTCTCAAGATGTCCAAAGGACCATCTACAACTCTTTCCTCGTCTCGGCCGACATGGCACACGCCGTCCACCCCAATCACCCCGAGCTGTCCGACCCCGCCAATCTTCCCGTTCTCAACGGTGGTCCCGTAATCAAATACAACGCCAGCCAAAAATACATGACCGATGCCGACGGTGCGGCAGTCTTCAAAACGGCATGCCTACGCGCAGGCGTCCCGTGCCAGACTTTCGTCAACCGCAGTGACATAGCAGGCGGCTCCACCCTCGGCAATATCATGACGAGCCAACTCCCCCTCCGCGGCGTCGATGTCGGCAACCCTCTATTGGGCATGCACTCAAGCCGAGAGACTGGCGGTAGCCTTGATCCACTATACCTTCGTGAGGCGATCCGAGAGTTTTACGCAATGAGGTAATGCAACATCCATCCCTCGCTTTCCGTATACCAATTGTTTCCTAACAAGATACACTGTAACTTTGTAGTATAAATTTCAAACGACATAAACCTCATGGATAATAGAAAAGTCGCCCTCATCACTGGCGTCACAGGTCAAGATGGCTCATACCTCGCAGAGTTCCTCCTCGAAAAAGGCTATGATGTCCATGGCACGATACGCCGCTCCTCTGTCGACTTCCGCGAGAGAATCGCGCATATCGAGGGACGCCCCAATTTCCATCTCCACTACGCTGATCTTGGCGACTCCATGAGCATCATGCAAGTCATGAGCAAGGTTCGCCCTACTGAAGTCTACAACCTTGCCGCACAAAGCCACGTCCAAGTAAGTTTCGACTCCCCCGAGTTCACTTGCGACATCGACGCTACCGGTGTTCTCCGCATCCTCGAAGCCATCAGGCTTTGCGGTCTGACCGAGTCCTGCCGCATGTACCAAGCCTCCACTTCCGAGCTCTACGGTAAGGTCGAGGAGGTTCCACAGAACGAGAACACCCCATTCCACCCCTACTCGCCCTACGCCGTAGCCAAGCAGTACGGATTCTGGATTGTCAAGGAATATCGCGAGGCCTACAATATGTTCTGCTGCTCAGGCATACTCTTCAACCACGAGAGCGAACGCCGTGGCGAGACTTTCGTAACCAGGAAGATCACTCTTGCGGCAGCACGAATCAAGCAGGGCAAGCAAGAGAAACTCTTCCTCGGAAACCTCGGCTCTCTCCGCGACTGGGGCTACGCCAAGGACTATGTCGAGTGCATGTGGCTCATCCTCCAGCACAAGACCCCCGAAGATTTCGTCATCGCCACAGGCGTGCAGCATAGCGTCCGCGAGTTCTGCTACTATGCATTCAAGCATGTCGGCATCGAGCTCGAGTTCCAAGGCGAGGGCATCAACGAGAAAGGCATCGACAAAGCTACGGGCAAGGTTCTCATCGAGGTTTCTCCCGACTTCTTCCGCCCAACCGATGTCGTTAACCTCTGGGGCGACCCGACCAAGGCTAAGGCTGAACTCGGATGGGATCCCAACAAGACCTCTTTCGAGCAACTCGTTAAGATTATGGTAGACAGCGACATGGCAAAGGTCGCCGCCGAAGATGCCGGTCAACGTGTCCGCACCAATCTCGCAGAATACCTCGAAAAAGGCATCGTTAAATAACGTCGACGTTAATACTCTATAAACGTGCTTAGCAAAGAGTCTAAAATTTTCGTGGCAGGGCATCACGGCCTGGTCGGCTCCGCCATCTGGGACAATCTAAAAAGACGAGGCTACAATAACCTCGTCGGACGATCCCACAAGGAACTCGACCTTACCGACCAAGTAGCCGTCAAGAAGTTCTTCGACGACGAACGCCCAGATGCCGTCGTCCTTGCGGCAGCTTTTGTCGGCGGCATCATGGCTAACTCCCTATATCGTGCCGACTTCATCATGCAAAACATGATGATGCAATGCAACGTCATTGGCAATGCCTATAGCCACGGAGTCAAAAAACTACTCTTCCTCGGCAGCACCTGCATCTACCCCAAGAACGCTCCTCAGCCAATGACCGAGGACGCGCTCCTGACCTCACCTCTCGAATACACCAACGAGGAGTACGCCATTGCCAAAATCGCTGGCCTCAAGATGTGCGAGAGCTACAACCTCCAATACGGCACCAACTACATCGCCGTAATGCCCACGAACCTCTACGGTCCAAACGACAATTTCCACCTCGAGAACAGCCACGTCATGCCTGCCATGATGCGCAAGATCTACCTCGCCAAGCTCATTGCTGACGGCGACTGGAAAGCCATCCGCACCGACATGGACAAGCGACCAATCAACCCCAACGAGAAGCTCAAACAGCTCATTGGGGAGGGTAATGTCGATGGTTCCAACTCCGAAGAGCGCATTCTCAAAGCCCTCGAGTTCTACGGCATTTACAATAACAAGGTGGTCCTCTGGGGCACAGGCACTCCTCTCCGCGAGTTCCTTTGGAGCGAGGATATGGCTGACGCCAGCGTCCACGTCCTTCTCAATGTCGATTTCAAAGACATCATAGGCATTGAGAAATACAGTTCCGTCTTCTATGGCGCCAAGGCCAATGGCGCGGTCGACCGCAACAATAGCGAAGGTCGCGGTGGCGCAATTCCGTCCCTCGGAGAAATCCGCAATTGCCACATCAATGTCGGAACGGGCAAGGAGCTCACAATTCGCCAACTCTCCGAACTCGTTGTCAAGGCTGTCGGCTTCAAGGGCGTTGTCGAGTTCGACTCTTCAAAACCCGACGGCACAATGCGCAAGCTCATCGATGTCAGCAAGCTCCACTCCCTCGGGTGGACTCATAGCGTCGAGATCGAAGATGGCGTGCAAAAACTCTTCAATTGGTATCAAGACAGCTTGAAATAACTATCTAAGTATAATGGACATCAATAACGCAAAAATTGCAGTAGCTGGCACCGGCTACGTCGGTCTCAGCATTGCGACCCTTCTCTCACAACACCATCAGGTTAAGGCTGTTGATGTCATCCCGGAGAAAGTCGACAAGATCAACAAACGCATTTCCCCTATACAAGACGACTATATCGAGTTGTATCTCCGTGAGAAACAGCTTAATCTGGTCGCCACTCTCGATGGACGCGACGCTTACAAGGATGCCGATTTTGTCGTCATCGCCGCACCTACAAACTACGACTCCGTAAAGAACTATTTCGACACCTCTCACGTCGAAGAGGTTATCGATCTCGTCCGTGAAGTCAACCCCAATGCCGTAATGATCATAAAGAGTACAATCCCTGTCGGATATTGCTCCTCTCTTTACAAGAAGTACGGCAAAGACCTGCGCCTCCTCTTCTCCCCCGAGTTCCTCCGCGAGAGCAAGGCTCTTTACGACAACCTCTACCCCAGCCGAATCATCGTAGGCTGCCCAACAGCCGAGCTCGCCGACAACGCTGGAGCTCTCACCGCCGCCGCCCACGATTTCGCCCACCTCCTTCATGAGGGAGCCATAAAAGAGAATATCGACACTCTCTTCATGGGACTCACCGAAGCCGAAGCCGTCAAGCTTTTTGCCAATACCTACCTCGCACTCCGTGTAAGCTACTTCAACGAGCTCGACACCTACGCAGAGATGAAAGGTCTTGACACTCAGAGTATCATAAAGGGCGTAAGTCTCGATCCTCGCATCGGAGACCACTATAACAACCCATCGTTCGGCTATGGTGGCTACTGCCTGCCCAAAGACACCAAGCAGCTCCTCGCCAATTACGCTGACGTTCCCGAGAACCTTATCGAGGCTATCGTCGAGAGCAACCGCACACGCAAGGACTTTATTGCTGATCGCGTGCTCCATAAGGCTGGATACTACGATTACTACAATCGTGGCGATTACGACCCTACCGCTGAGCGCCATTGCGTCATCGGAGTCTACCGTCTCACCATGAAGTCCAATTCTGACAACTTCAGGCAGAGTAGCATTCAAGGCATCATGAAGCGTATCAAGGCCAAAGGTGCCGATGTCATCATCTATGAGCCGACACTCGAAGACGGCAGTACTTTCTTCGGTAGCAAAGTCGTCAACGACCTCGACGAGTTCAAGGCTCAAAGCCAAGCAATTATCGCCAATCGCTACGACAAGTGCCTTGACGATGTCCAAGCTAAAGTCTATACTCGAGACATTTTCCGCCGAGACTAACGTGCACTCACTTATTCTCAATATGATAAAGTCAGGAGCCGTCTCGGCTTCTGACTTTATTAGATTTTAAGCAATCATATTCACGCTATGCACAAAATAGCAACCTGGATCTCAGCCTTCCGCCTCAGGACGCTCCCTCTCTCTTTCGCCATTGTCCTCACAAGCGCGGCTATTGCGCTCCAAGATTCTTGCTTTTCCGCCCCCATTTTCGTTCTCGAGCTGACAACCACCCTCTTTCTTCAGATTCTCTCCAACCTCAGCAATGATTATGGCGATACTGTCCATGGCGCAGATAGTGCAAATCGTGTGGGCCCTCAACGAGCCGTCCAGAGTGGAGCTATCAGCCTGTCTTCCATGCGTCACGCCATGTGCGTTTTCAGCATCCTCTCCTTCATCTCGGGCGTCGCTCTTCTTTGCGTTGGCTACAATATCATTGGGCTTCAAGGAGTTACGACTCTTCTCATCATTGGTCTACTCTGCATAGCGGCGGCAATCACCTATACCAGCGGCAAGCATCCCTACGGCTACGCAGGCTTAGGCGACCTTAGCGTCTTTATCTTTTTCGGTCTCGTAGGTGTCGCTGGCTGCTACTATCTCCATTGCGGCTCACTCACTCCGCAAATTTTCATTCTCGCCACGGCCATCGGACTCCTTTCTGTCGGTGTCCTCAACATGAACAATATTCGAGACATGGAAAGCGACAGTCTTGCAGGCAAACGCTCAATTCCTCTCATAATTGGTCGTTCAAAGGCCAAGGTCTACCAATTCGTCGCTATCGTCCTCGCCATCTTTCTCATGACCACGTACATAGTCCTCTACGGCACACCGCTCCAATCTCTCAGCCTCGTTGCTGCGATTCCTCTTGCCTCCAATGCGTTCCGATGTCTCCAAAACGACTCGCACTCTTTTTTCGACTCCCAACTTAAACTCATCAGCATCAGCACTTTCTTTTTCTCCCTTATATTCCTCATCACAGGCCTGCTCTGATGTTCTTTTTTCCTCGCGTCCATTCCTCCTAACGCTGGGAAATACAAGGATTTTCGCTATATTTGCGAGATTGGATCAACCTGCACTACCAGTTAAAAACAGCAACATTCCAAATGCGTATTAACAAACGACGACTTACGCTCATGGCGCTTTGTGTCAGCATCTTGCTGACCATCACGTCGTGCATTCCACAAAAGCAAATTGTGCTTGTTCGTGACGCTATACCAGAAGAGTCCGTTTTCCCGACAACTTCCGAGATCACGGAGCGTTACATCCTCAAGCCCAACGACTACCTTTTCATCAATGTGTCGTCTCCCAACCTCGAATTGTCCGCTTTCTACAACCCTCAAAACAACCAACGCACCACATCCAGCAACATGCGTCAAGATCTCTACTACTACGGTCTTGACGACAGCTGCAACATAGACTTCCCCGTCGCCGGCCTCATCAACCTCAAGGGCTGCAATGTGCGCGAAGCCAAGGAAAAAATCTACGAGGCCATCTCGAAGACTCTGTCCGGTTTCACCCTCACTGTCCGCCTCGCCACTAATACCTTCTCCATCCTCGGCGAGGTTAGCAAACAAGGCCAATACACCATGTCGCGCGACCAGATGACTATCTTCGATGCCGTTTCAATGGCTGGAGGCTTTACCTCCTACGCCAAACGCCGAGAGGTGAAACTTCTCCGCAAAGACGAGCAAGGCAATGTGAATGTCCACGTGTTCGACCTCACACGCAGCGACTTCATCATGTCCGACTACTACTACATCTACCCGAACGACGTGATCTATGTGCGCCCTCTCTGGTTCAAGATGTTTGGCTTTAGCGAGACGTTCTCTGTCTCCCTCGTCTCTTCGCTCGTCACCCTTTACCTGCTCATCCTACAGCTAACATAACAACCTCTGCCTGAATGGATACAAAGAACAACCCACAAGTGGAATCCGACGAGGACAATATTCTTTCGTTTCTCGATTTCAAGAAACTTCTGTCCGACATCATACGATTCTGGTGGCTTTTCGTCATTTCTGTCGCTGTCGTTTTCATCGGTCTCAAAATTTACCACAGATACAAACCGATTGTCTATTCCGCCGAGGCGTCCATCATCATAGATGTCGACGGCAAAAGCAGTCAACGCACCGACATCACGCAGGGAATCATGCTGGGAGGTGGCATGCGAAATTTCGACAACCAGCTCGCCATCCTCAGTTCCAGAAGCCTTACCGCCAATGTCGTAAATGACATGGACATTTTCGTCTCCTACTACAATGAGGGACGAATAAAGACTGATGAGCTGTACAAAAACAGCAACTTCCTGCTCATCATGGACTCCACCCACGTCCAGCCTCTCGGTGCCAAAATCTACATCACCCCTAAAGACCAAAACACCTTCACAATCAGCGTAAACGCTAAAAAAGTAGATCTCTATAACTACCACGACCGTGAACTCGTCGGCAGAATCGAGAACATCAATTTCGACGACACTTTCCTTTATGGTCAGCCCATCATAACCCCATGGTGCGCATTCACCATAATCTGTCAGAAGCCAATCGAAAACCGCGTCTTCGCAGTCTTTAACGACCCCGACGACCTTGTTGACCGCTTCGTTTCCGCTCTCTCCATCTCCAACGACAAGAAGTCTGAGTCTTCTGTCGTCACTCTTAGCATGGTAGGTACTTGCCGTCAAAAGAATATCGACTACCTCAACAGCCTCATCAAGTGGTATATCAACGACAATCTCCACCAGAAAAACGAGATGTCCGAGAACACTATCCACTTCATCGAGGGGCAACTCGCTGTTCTCCAAGATACGCTCAGCAATGTGGAAATTGAATTGAGCCATTTCCGCTCCCAAAACGGCATCCAAGATGATCTCTCTAAGAAAGGCGTCGAGTTATTGTCCGACATAAAAGATTATGACAAGGAGCTGAAACAACTTCAGTTGGAAAGCACCTACTATGAGTATCTCGAAAGCTACTTCAGCAACGACAGCGTCATGAAAGGCGACATTGCCCCAGCAACTTTCAAGACAGAGCGTCCCGTTATCAGCGAGCTTCTTAACAACATTCTCGATCTAAATTCTAAAAAGCAAGTCTACCGCGATACCTACGGCAAGGATGGCAACCCAATGTACGACGCCCTCAACGCCGAGCTCAATATCGCTCGCAACACTCTTCTTACCAGCATCAAGAGCCACAAGAAGATGGTGCAAGACAACATCGCCGAGGTCAATGCGAAACTCGAAGGCTTCAATTACGAGGTCACTCAACTTCCCGAGAAGGAACGTCGCCTCCTTGGCATCGACCGCAAGTTCACGCTCAACAACGAGGTTTTCAACTTCCTCATGCGTAAACGCGCCGAGGCCCAGATCCAAAGGGCTTCAAACACCTCCGACCATAAGATTCTCGATGCTGCCGACACCACGGGTATCGTAAGCCCCAAAACCAAACGCGACCAGGCCATGGGCATTGCGGTGGCGTTCATCGTTCCCATTCTCTTCCTCGTCCTCCGTCAGCTCATCGACCGCAGGGTGCGTACTCTCAATGATATCAATAAGCTGACCGATCTGCCTGTCATAGGTGAAATCCCTAACAGCAAGAAAGACACTCCCCACGTCGTCTACGAATACCCTCGTTCCAACATTTCAGAGGAGTTCAGACGTATCCGTATCAAGCTGGATTTCATGGCGAAAGGCAAACATCCTGCCGTCTTCTGCGTTACGTCTTCAATGCCGAGCGAAGGCAAGACTTTCTGCTCCCTTAACATCGCGACAGTCTTCGCCATCGCCAACAAGAAGACTCTTCTTCTTGGCTTCGATTTGCGACGCCCAGGACTGAGCAAACTGCTCGGGCTCAAAAACCATGTCGGCATATCCGACTATCTTATCGGCAATTGCTCCCTCGAAGAGGCCATATCAAACTATAACGGCATGGATGTCATAGGCTCTGGCACCATTCCTCCCAACCCCTCAGAGCTTATCATGAGCGACGCCTGCGCCAAGATGATGGACACCCTAAAGTCCATCTACGACGTCATCATCATCGACACCCCTCCCGTAGGTCCCGTCTCCGACGTTTTCCTCCTAACCCGATGGTCCGATGCCAATGTCTTCATCGTCCGACAAGACTACACCTTCAAAGAGGCCTTCAAAGAGGCTCTCGAGTCCATCAACGACAATGAGCTGACCAATGTAGGCATCGTCGTCAACGACATCAACAATAGCAAGACCCGCTATGGCTACGGCTACGGATATGGCAGCTATGGTCGCGGTTCCAAATACGGCAAGTATGGCTATAATGGATACGGCGAAGACCAAACATACGGAGGTTATGTTGATGAATAAAAAATTACTGCATCTCACAGAAAATCTAATGTCCACGAAAAACATACGCCCCATCTTGGCGGCATTCGCCATCGCCTCTTTCTTCTCCTCTTGCGGTCCAAGCTCTAAACTTACAGACAATAGCCAATTCGAGAAAGCCAACGCTCTTACCGCACAAGGCAATTATGCGGAGGCCTATGACATTTACATGGCTCAAAAAGGCGTTGCCGCCTGGGACAGCGTCTCTCTCCGTAATGCGACAATTGCCGCAAGCGAGACACACCATGACAGTATCGCCAGCGTATGGGGCTTCCTCTACCCTTCCACATCCGACACGTCCAAACTGTGCGCCCTTGGCAATAGCCTCAAACGATTGGAGAGGCTCGAAGAACGCACAGACCTAATTCTCGCTAATAAGGATGTGTTCCGCCATATTCTTGGCTCCAACGAGGTCGCCAATACCGAGGCGCGCAGGTACGCTCAGACCTCTGACGAACGCATTGTAGCCCTCTACCCCACCCTGACCGACAACTCCGTCAAGGCTGAAGTCTTCGATGTTTTCATGAAAAAAGCTCAGTCAACTCTCTCTTCTAAAGATATTGAGGCACAATGCCTTGACATTCTCAAGTCCACGCCAGAGCAAAAGACCGCCCTCCGTTATTTGGGACGCACGAAATATGAAGCCGCCGAAGCCAAATATGCGTCAGCAATGAACGACTACAACAAGAAAAAGTCTCAAGCCGCCTACGCCTACCTCACTCGCGACCTCAAGAAATACGTCACACCTCTGTACAAAGAGAGCCGTACTTACTTCGACCGCCTCCTCAAAATAGACTCCACGGATAAGACCGTTGTCAAATATCTCATCAACATCAACGACCGCCTTAGCAACACCGACGAAGTAAAACGACTCAAAAAGCTTCTGTGATTAGGCTCTTATCCTTTGCTCTCCCCCTTCTCGTCTACTTTATTGGCGAGCAGATCTGGGGTGGTCCGGTAGCTCTATGCGTGAGCTCACTTGCCACCTTAATAGTTAATGTTGTCAAGTTTCTTCTCGGAAAGCGTTTCAATTGGAAAGAGGTTGTCACAGATTTTGCATTTCTGCTCGTCTTCGCCCTCTCAGATATTATTGTCGCCCACTTTAATGAGGCAGCCTCTCCATTTATAACCGCCCTCATTCTGACCATCATCCTCGCCGCAATCCCCTGTATCGGCGTTAAAAGGGCAATGGGCTCCATGATTGACAGCTTGCGCCCCGGGATTTCCCTCAACCCTTACTTCCTGTTCCTCATGCGTGGCAGCCTTATCCGTATGGCAATGTGGGCAGCCGTCGCCACCATCATCTATTTCGTGGCGTTCCTTACCAACGGCTCACATGCCTCAGATTGGATAAACAGCTACGCTATCATTGTCATTCTGTTAGCCTACCTTGCGACAGAGGTTATCATCGCAAATATCCGCAAAGCAAAATACAAGAATGTAGAGTGGGTTCCTCTTATCTCGGAAGAAGGTAAAATAGTCGGTGGTGCGCCACGCCCTCTCGTCCATAATGGTAGCCACTGGCTGCACCCTGTTGTACACCTCCACGTTTTCAGCTCAGACAATCGCCTCCTCCTTCAACTTCGCCCCAAGACGAAAAAGATTCAACCTGGCAAGTGGGACACTGCCGTCGGTGGACACATCTCAATGGGCGAAAATCTCCCAGATGCACTAAAACGTGAGACATATGAAGAGATAGGGCTCACGAATTTCAACGCCCAACTCACACGCACCTACGTTTGGCATTGCGATGTTGAGGATGAATATGTCTTCGTCTTCCAAACTCATAATGACGGACCATTCAGCACAAAGAACATAGGGGAGGTCGAAAGTCTTCGCTTTTGGACTTTTGATGAACTCAAAGACGCCATCGGCAAAAACATCCTGACCCCAAATATCGAGCGTGAACTCCAAGAAGGTCTACTCGACAAACTAACTTCTAAGTAACTACGCCACACATCACTAACAACAAAAGCACCATGATCAGAAAACCACAAAATATCAAGACAGCAATCGTCACAGGAGCAACCTCAGGCATCGGACGCGCGACGGCTCTCACCTTAGCTCGCCTTGGCTATAATGTTGTCATAACGGGTCGCCGCCTTCCACTCCTCCAAGACCTTTGTAGAGAGATTGAACGCACCTCTGGAGTCGAAAGCTACATCCTCTGTTTCGATATTTGTGATAAGCACGAGGTTTTCGACTCCTACGACATGCTGCCAGATTCATGGAAAAAACATCTTTCCGTATGTGTCAATAATGCGGGCTTGGCTCTCGGTGCGGATAGTTTCGAGAAATGCGATGATAACGACTGGGACGTGATGATAGACACAAACATAAAAGGTCTCCTCTATATGTCACAACTCGTGGCTAACACCATGAAGGACAATGGTTTTGGTCACATCATCAACATCTCAAGTGTCGCAGGTAAACACGTTTACTATGGTGGCAACGTCTATTGCGCAACCAAACATGCCGTCGACGCCATCACCCAGGGAATGCGCATCGACCTCCTAAACTACGGCATCAAGGTGTCCTCAGTCTCCCCTGGCATGGTGAACACCGAGTTCTCGCTCGTCCGCTACAAGGGCGACCAAGCTAAAGCTAACAATGTCTACAAAGGCGTAAAACCTCTCTCCGCCCAAGACATCGCCTCGACAATAGAGTTCATCGTGACCCGCCCTGCCCACGTCTGCATCAACGACATCCTTATCATGCCGACCCAGCAGGCCAACCCCTTCTACGTCAACAGGGATAGTGACTTCGACCAATAATCATGTAAGTATCACCCATGATTTTGTAAGTCTGTGGGTATCCGTTTAAGTACTTTTGCATCACAACAGACAAACGGATTAATGAAGACCATCAGACTCATACTTCTCGCCACAACAATGTTCTTTGTGCAAAACACTATTGCACAAGAGATTAGTGGTCACGTAACCAGCCCGTCATCAGAAGGATCAGAGCCAATAGCAGGAGCCTACCTGATATGGCAAGGTACAGCCCACGGCACTATTTCTGACCCCGACGGTGCTTATAGCCTGCAAATGCTCACCGACGGCAAGCCCCACAATCTTGTCGTATCCTATGTCGGCTACGAGTCCGACACCATCCTCATCGACCGCCAAGGCTCCTACGATTTCAGCCTCCGCCCAATTGTCATGGAAGACGTTGACGTCCGAGCACGCCGAGTCGGTTCATCCATCGACCGCCTCTCTCCAGTCCTGACAGAGAATGTGACAGCCGACGAGCTGAGCAAAGCCGCCTGCTGCAATCTTGGCGAGAGCTTCCAAACCAACGCCTCTGTCGATGTCAACTACGCCGATGCGGCCACAGGTGCCAAAACCATCCAACTCCTGGGTCTTCAAGGTCGATACGTTCAGATGATGAGCGAGAACGTGCCAACTCTTCGCGGAATAGCTTCTCCTTACGGATTGTCATATATCCCTGGCCCATGGATGAACGGCATACAAATCTCAAAGGGCGTCGGCACTGTCGTCAATGGCTATGAGGCCATAACAGGGCAGATTAATATCGACTACAAAAAGCCAGTCGCCACAAATGAGGTTGTCTCCCTCAATGTCTATGGCTCAAGCGCAGGGCGGTTGGAAGCCAACGCCACAGCCAATGTCAAAGTCGGTCCACAAGTCCGTACCAACATCATGGCAAACATCGCCAACGATGTCATGGACATGGACGAGAATAATGACGGCTTCCGTGACGAACCACGTGTCAGACAGCTCAATCTTTTCAACCGTTGGTATCGCCATACCGACCTCCACACTCTCGACATCGTCGTTAAAACTCTCAACGAACGGAGGTTAGGCGGACAAACATCATTTGATGCAGAGAAGCCGCAAGATGGTATTTATGGCGTTTTTCTCAATATTGACCGCGTGGAGACGTGGATGAAAAACGGATTTACCTTTACTGATAAATTCACCATCGGTTTCCCTGTCGGCTATACCTACCATCACCAAAGCTCCTTTTTCGGCAAGCGCAGCTATGTAGGCACGCAACATAGCTACAACTTCAATTCCATCGCCAATTGGAATAATGGCGGCACCCACGAATTTCATGCAGGTCTTTCGAGCCAAGGTGATTACTATCGAGAATCCACAGACTTCGGGACCGCTAACGCATCAACCACTCGCAATGATGTCTCTTTGGGCATCTATGGGCAATACACGTTCCGCCTTAAGGACAAGCTCTCCGTAATTGCAGGTCTACGTGCCGACCACCATAACCATTACGGTACTTTCGTCACCCCGCGTTTACACATTCTCGCCACCCCGACCGAGCACACATCTATCCGTCTTGCGGCAGGCAAGGGCTATCGTGGCGCATCTCTCATGGCTGAAAGCAATTACCTCCTGACCAGTGCAAGAACATGGGAAGTTGAAGATCTTTACGGTCAAGAGATCGGTTGGAATTTTGGTGGCAGCGTCACCCAATATCTTTCCCTTGGAAGTAAGGATATCACTCTCATAGCCGAGTTTTTCCACACTACGTTCGAGCGTCAACTCGTAACAGACATGGATGTCTCGCCACGCACACTCCACGCCTACTTCAGCGACCACCATTCCTATGCCAACAACCTCCAGTTCGAGGCTCGCGTTACGCCCGTCAAAGGTCTCGATGTCACTGCTGCATGGCGATGGAACGACAACGAGCTATACCTCGCCGGCACAAGACAGCGTCGCCCGCTTACCAGCCGATACAAAGCACTTGTCGCCATCTCTTATCAGACACCTCTTAAAACGTGGCAGTTCGACGCCAACATGCAACTCAATGGGGGCGGACGCATCCCGACGACAGAAGGTAACCCCGATGGGATGACACGCCCCAACACCTTTGGCTCATACCAAATGTATAATGCCCAAATAACCAAATGGTTCCGCCGATGGAGCCTGTATGCCGGTTGCGAGAACATCGGCGACTTCATGCAGGACGACCCTATCATCTCTGCCTCAAACCCACAAAGCGAATATTTCGACTCATCTCTTATATGGGGTCCACTAATGACCCGTCGTTTCTACCTCGGCGTCAGGTGGCATCTCGATAAATATTAAAACTCAACAGCAATGAAAAGAACATTACTTATCATGCTGACAATCTTTGTCAGCCTCTCGTTCACAACTCCATCTTTTGCAGATAGTAAGGACAACAAACTTACTACTGTAGTCTTCTCAACTGGTCTCCATTGCGAGAATTGTAAGAAGAAGATTGAGAATAACATCGCCTTCGAGAAAGGCGTAAAAGACTTGCAAGTAGACCTTGCCAACAAGACGGTCACCGTCACCTATCGCAACGACAAGACCACAAGCGAAAAGCTTCAGCAAGCCATCAGCAAGCTCGGCTACACCTGCCTCATCAAAGAGGAGAAGCCTGCCGAGGACAAGAAATAAACAACTTTTCATCTCAAAAAGAGCATGCAATGAGAGGACCTCCCCTTATGGCATGCTCTTTTTGTCTGCCTTTTTGGCAACACGACTATCTATGATAGAGTCCATACCCACCCGCCTTTCTGTCGTAATGTCAGACTTTTCAATATGGCATAGTAATTGATAATAAGAGGGCAAAACAAGAAAAAATAATACTTCGATATGGCATCAGGTAAAATCGGAGTGTCCACAAAGGACCTCTTCCCTATCATCAAGAAATTCCTATACTCTGACCACGACATATTCCTTCGTGAGATAGTCTCCAACGCTGTCGACGCAACCCAAAAGCTCAAAGTCCTCGCCAGCAACAGCGAGTTCAAGGGCGAACTTGGAGACACCAAGGTGCGCGTCTCTCTCGACAAGGACGCCAAGACCATCACTGTCTCCGATAATGGTATCGGTATGACTGCCGAGGAGGTCGAGAAATACATCAATCAGATTGCCTTCTCTGGAGCTGAAGAGTTCCTCGAGAAGCACAAGAACGATGCAGCCACGATCATTGGCCATTTCGGACTTGGCTTCTACTCCGCCTTTATGGTTTCAGACCGCGTGGAGATCGTCACCAAGTCATACAAGGAAGGGTCTAAGGCTGTCCGCTGGTCATGTACTGGCGAGCCAGAATACACGCTCGAGGATGCGGAGCGAGCAGAGCGCGGTACGGACATCATCATGCACATCTCTGAGGAAGAGAAAGAGTTCCTCGACAAGAACCGCCTCCAAGAGCTTCTCTCCAAGTACTGCAAGTTCCTGCCCGTCGAGATTGCTTTCGGCAAGAAGACAGAATGGAAAGACGGCAAAGAACAGGAGACCGCTGAGGATAACATCATCAACGATACCACCCCAGCTTGGGTCAAGAAGCCTGCAGACCTCAAAGAAGAGGACTACATGAAGTTCTACCACCAGCTCTACCCGATGGCGGAGGACCCATTGTTCTACATCCACCTGAACGTAGACTACCCGTTCACCCTCACTGGCATCCTCTACTTCCCCAAGATTAAGAGCAACATCGACATCAACAGGAACAAGATTCAGCTGTACTGCAACCAGGTCTTCGTAACCGACTCAGTAGAGGGCATAGTGCCAGACTTCCTGACCCTACTGCATGGCGTCATCGACTCGCCCGACATTCCTCTCAACGTGTCACGCTCCTACCTCCAGTCCGACAGCAATGTCAAGAAGATCTCCAGCCACATAACCAAGAAGGTGGCCGACCGACTCGAAGAGATATTCAAGAACGACCGCGCCACATTCGAGAAGAAATGGGACGACCTCAAGATCTTCATCGAGTATGGTATGCTGACCGACGAGAAGTTCAACGAGCGTGCGCAGAAGTTCGCCCTTCTCAAAGACATCGACGGCAAGTACTTCACTTTTGAGGAGTACAAGACCCTCGTCAAGGAGAACCAGACCGACAAGGACGGCAACCTCATCTGCCTCTATGCCAACGACAAAGCGTCTCAGTACAGCTTCATCGACAGTGCACAGAAGAAAGGCTACAACGTCCTCCTCCTCGATGGTCAGCTCGACACCCCATTCATGAACCAGCTGGAGCAGAAATGGGAGAAGACTCGTTTCTCTCGTGTTGATGCCGACACCATCGACAAGCTCATCGTCAAGAGCGACGCTCCCGTCCTCAAACTCAGCACTGCAGAGAAATCCAACCTCGAAGAAGTATTCCGCTCCGAGACTCCTAAGGAGGATACCAAGGTCAATTACACCGTCTCCGTCGAGGCATTGGGTGAGAACGAGTTGCCAGTCATCATTACTCAAAACGAGTGGATGCGACGCATGAAGGAGATGAGCGCAGTCCAGGGAGGCGCAATGTCCTTCTACGGTGAGTTGCCCAATACTTTCAACCTCGTCATTAATGCTAATCACCCACTTGTCGAGCGCGTCTTGACAGAGATGAACAGCAAGACAGCCGATACGCTCGCCCCTATAGCCAACGAGATCGCTAAGGACGAGGCTCGCAAAGCAGAGTTGAACAAAGCCAAGGAAGGCAAGAAAGACGAGGAAGTCCCCCAGGCAGACCTTGACGAGCTCAACGCCATAGACCGCCGCCTCGGTGACGAGCGCAAGAAACGCACTGACGTTCTCGCCTCTTTCGCAAAAGACGAGAAACTCGTATCGCAGCTCATCGACCTTGCCCTCCTCTCCAACAACATGCTTAAGGGCGAAAGCCTTACAAACTTCATCAAGCGCAGCATCTCATTGATGTAGCGGACGAAGCAGCTCAATAAAAAATAGGAGGTGAATGCCAATCATTAAGGCATTTACCTCCTTTTTTCATTCTCCGAGCCTTCACTCACCGTAAATGCGGTTCCGCATGCGGCAGTTTCGAGCTTCATTATCTCTCTGCTGTAACCCTATTCCTGCTATATTATTCGCACATAATGATTTTGCAAAAGATAGCGGCTAAATACTGCCCATTCCAATTGTAAGTACTAATGGCTACCTCGCTTTAAGCAAGATAGCCATTAGTACATTTAGATGAGCAGATTTGTTCAGTACAACTTTGCCGGCAACAGTCTAAAGAACAATTGCAAGTTCAATAGAAACATATGAAGTTTCTGTC
>CAVEKX010000013.1:0-1495 GCA_963616565.1 Clostridium sp. CAG:343 | reverse complement strand
TTTCTGTCCGTCGAGCAAGATGTTTGCCGCCAGCCCCCCCGCTCTTGGCTATGCAGCTCCCACTATTAGAGCCTCATTGGTACTTTCACAGTTAGATAATGCTATGCCGACATAACAAATCGCATGAGATGTAAATGCGAATCATAGAAAGACATTACTGCCTACTTGCACTTTTACCGACCTCCCTCACCACCAACGTGTGGTACCCTTATTTATGAGAGCGTCTATCTAAAGAAATACTGCAGTATTGCCAAAATTATAAATGCGGCAATAATCAGACCGCGGTTTATGTTTGCCCCTTTTGTTATTTTAGCAGATGCTCTATTTAGCGATGAATTTAGCCCATCAATGCTTGTATTAAGGGAGGTTAGCGATGTTGTAACTACAGAGTACAACGTCGACAAATCTTTTCTTATAGAGTCTGAGTTCTCGGAAATGCTGTTCCCGATGGTCTCTAAAGTATGGGTGTGCCCTTGTAATATTTCTTCCTGTTTTGACAAAGACACCTTAATGTCTTCTTGGTTCTTAGAGACTGTCCCAATTGCATCATGTTGAGACCTTTGAGAATTGACAAGACTTTCCAGTAGAATCTTAACTGAGTCTATTAAACCAGATACTTCTTTTACTGTTGCTTCAACTTTATCGGTGAGCGCATTAGCCGTATCTATTGAGTGGTCAAAACGCTCAATCAGAGTTGACATAGTGCTTAGGTTTTTATCCGTAGCTTCTGAAAAACGTTGAGAAGTATCTGCAAATTCGTTTTTTGCATGATTAAGAATCGTATCACACGAAGTCTTTAGGTTGTTAACAGCATTGGTTGACTGCTGCTCCAATACTACCTTATTGTCTTGAAATAAGGTAATTAATGAAGATATGGCAACTTCTATCTGATTTAGATTGCCTATATATGAACGAATCTCGTTCTGGGTTAGGTCATAGGCTTTGACAGTCTCACTGACCTGTTTACGAGCAGATGCCACTTCTGAAAGAGTTTCTTTCAACTGCTCAAGAGTTTGGAATAACTCATTGTTTTTCATGCGTTTACTCTTTTAATCATAGATATATTGTTTCTTAAACTTCTCTAACCAATCGAGTTGTAATTCAATCTCACTTACTTGCTGCCATTCTTCCATTTGGAATTGTTCATCTTCCGTAAGCGCATTCTTATCTTTTAGGGTCTGCATGAACAACTCCATCTTTTGATAGAAGTCATCATAATCCGTAGATCTCTTTTTGAACTCTTTATATCCGTTTACAAAGCTATCACGCAGTTCGTGTTTCAAATTATCATTATCTTGAAAACTAAGATACAAAAGGCAATATACATTAAGAAAATCTAATGCTGGATTAGTGTCTGCTAAAGACCTTCTTATCAAACGTATGGCTCCTTGCAAATGTTTTATGTTATCCTTAGGAGAACCAGAAGCCCCGACCACTTCATCATCCACAACGGCCATGTATTTGAACAAAATCTCATAAGAAGACTTTTTCCCGT
>CAVEKX010000012.1:0-62259 GCA_963616565.1 Clostridium sp. CAG:343 | reverse complement strand
GGTCGTTTTAGTATCACCATCACACTAACCCACAAAATAAGAACCTCCGAAGCATGAGATCCTGTTATTAACCGCCGACCACATGAATCAATGCAACTGTAATTATAACTGATGATCATGAAACACTTATTGCTATTGTTGGCGCTCGTGTTCTGCTCGACCTTCGCGGCCGCGCAGTCTCACACCGTCAGCGGTACTGTCCGCGACGCTGCGGGCAACCCGCTGCCTGGCGTCGCAGTGATGGTGCCTGGTACTACAATCGGCACAGTCACCGACATCGACGGTCACTACACCCTCTCCGTCAGCGGAAACCCTAAACTCGCTGCTACTTTCATCGGCATGAAGCCCGGTGAGATCGACCTCTCCGCAGGTCAGACAGACGTAACCCTCCAAGACGAGGAGCGCGAGATGGATGAGGTCATCGTCGTAGCCTTCGGTCAGACAACAAAACAAGCTTTCACAGGTTCCGCAGCAGTCGTCAGCGCAGACGACCTTGAGAAGCGCACCACCAGCAACGTTGCCAACCAGCTCGCTGGCGCAGTCCCAGGCCTCCAGATGCGTGGAGTCGATGGTGCTCCTGGTTCGTCGGGCGGCGCTATCGCAATCCGCGGTATCAGCTCCCTCTACGCCAGCACGACTCCTCTTATCATTGTCGATGGTGCTCCTTTCCCAGGCAACCTCTCCGATATCGCAGCAAGCGAGATTGAGAGCGTGACTGTCCTCAAGGACGCTGCCTCCGCCGCCCTCTACGGTGCTCGTGGCGCTTCCGGCGTCATCCTTATCACCACCAAGAAGGGCGCAAACAAGGAAGGCCAGATTAACGTCGAGGCCAAGTGGGGTGTCAACAGCCGCTCCGTCCAGGACTATGACGTCATCACCGATCCGGGCGAGTACTATGAGGCATACTACGCTCAGCTCTACAACAAATACTATTATGGTGACGGCCTTAGTGAGAAAGAGGCATGGGTGAAAGCCAATACCAACATGATCGCGCAGCTCGGCTACCAGTGTATGACCGTGCCCGACGGCGAGTATATCATCGGTCAGGACGGCAAGGTTAACCCCAACGCCACTCTCGGCTACGTCTACACAGGCACCGATGGCGAGGAGTACTACGTCTACCCCGACGACTGGACCGACGCCGCATATTCTCACTCTCCCCGTCAGGAGTACACCGTCAGCGCAAACGGTGGCAACGACCGCGGCTCCTACTTCACCAGCGTCAACTTCCTCAAGGACGATGGTATCATCGAGTACACTGGCTACCAGCGTCTTACCGCTCGTATCAAGGCCGACTACCAAATTAAGAAGTGGCTCAAGCTCAGCGCCAATGTCGGTTACTCCAACTCCAAGACCATCTCCAACGCCAATATGGACTATGGCGAAGGCGCAGGGCTCTCCGAGGCTAACCTTATGTACTTCGTCAGCAGCATCGCGCCCATCTATCCTATCTACGTCCGCAATGCGGATGGCACGGTGAAGACCGACGAGAACGGCAACCCTCACTACGACTTCAACCGTGGCGACTTCGCTAAGCCTAAGGCCGGCACCTCCAACGCCACCATGACCCGTGGCTTCCTCGATGGCAACCCACTCGGCAACAACCGTTACAACAAGGTCGAGACTATCGGCAACGCCCTCAACGGCAACATCGGCGGCACCATCAACTTCTCGCAGAAGGTGAAGCTCGATTTCCGCAGCTCTCTCGTCTACAAGCACTCCGACGGCACCGACTACGAGAACTCTCTCTACGGCTCCAAAAAGTCTGTCGGTGGTGAGCTGACCCGCGCCATGACTGTCGCTCTCCGTCAGAACCACGTCCAGACCCTCAACTACTTCGACACCTACAACGATGTCCACAACCTCAGCGTACAGCTCGGTCACGAGTACTACCGCGTCAAGAACCGTTACCTCGGTGCGGTAGCACAAGGCAGCTTCTCTTCCGACATCCCTGAGCTCAACGCTTTCGCAACGAAGACCAACTCCGCCAGCTACACCTCGCGCTACAATGTCGAGGGCTGGTTCGGCAACGTCCAGTACAACTACGACGAGAAGTACTACCTCCAAGGCAGCTACCGTCGTGACGCCTCCAGCCGTTTCGCTGATGACAACAAGTGGGGCTCCTTCTGGTCCGTCGGTACCGCATGGATCATCTCCAAGGAGAATTTCATGGAGAGCACCCGCGGCATCATCGATGAGTTGAAGGTCAAGTTCTCTATCGGCCAGCAGGGTAACGACAACATCGGCGACTACGCCTACGTCGACCTCTACACTCTCAGCAAGTCTTCCGATACCTCCATGTCCCCGACGTTCGCGCAGACTGGCAACCCCGACATCACTTGGGAGACCGTCACCAACGCCAACGTAGGTCTCGAGTTCAGCCTCTTCAAGGGTCGCCTCAATGGTTCTGTCGACTACTATAACAAGAAGACCACCGACCTCCTCTTCTGGCTCTCTATCCCTGAGTCCGCAGGTTCTCGCGGCTATTACGGCAACCTTGGCGACATCCGCAACCGTGGTGTTGAGGTTGAGCTCAGTGGCGCAGTCTTCCGCACCTCCGACTTCGAGTGGCGCCTCATGGGCAACCTCTCTCTCAACAAGACCAAGATCCTTGCCCTCCCCGAGTCTAAGACCAGGGACAACGGAGGCTTCACCGAGAGCAGCATCTGGTACAAGGAGAATGGTGAGCTCTACAACTACTTCTGCTACTCCTACGCTGGCGTAGACCCCACCACAGGCAAAGCCCTCTACTACTACGACGAGGATCTCAGCCCCGCAGGCGGCAAGGTCTCTACCAACAACACCAGCAAGCCAGGCTCCAAGAAGAGCGGCACGACCGACGTCATCGGCAACGCTACCCGCTACGAGCAAGGCTCAACGCTTCCTAAGGTCTTCGGTGGCTTCGGCACCTCCCTCACTTGGAAGGGCATCGACCTCTCCGCTCAGTTCGACTACCAGATCGGTGGCAAGGTCTATGACGCTCGCTACGCCGACCTCGTAAGCCCTGCTGCGACCACTTCCGACGCTGGTAAGAACTACCATAAGGATTGGCGCCGTAGCTGGAGCCCCAACAACACGAGCAGCGACATGCCCCGTTGGCAGTATGGCGACCAGTACTCCACCGCTCGCTCCGACCGCTTCCTCGTCGACGCGTCCTACCTCAACTTCTCTGCCTTCACTGTCGGCTACACTCTGCCTGTCAACCTCTCCGAGAAGGTTCTGATGAGCAAGATCCGCATCTTCTGCGCTGGCGAGAACCTCACTTTCTGGTCCGCTCGTAAGGGCTTCGACCCTCGTTTCTCATACAAGGAGACAGAGCAGGTCTCCAACTACAGCCCTGCACGCACAATCTCCGGTGGCATCCAACTCCAGTTCTAAACCCACAGAGTTGACCACATAGTTTTGTATAACGAAACAAACGCAAACAACAATGACTAACAAGATATTAAAACCTGTTCTGGGTGCCGCGGCTTTGGCTCTCCTTGCGACAGGTTGTGTCGACGAGTTCGAGCCCCAATCCTCTACCGTCACCATCAATCAGGTCTCTGCAGCCCCGGGTGCGTATGACAACTTCGTTTCGGCGATTACCTCTACCTTCGCCGGTCAGTTCATCTATTCGCCTTCAAATCGGTACCCATTCGATTTCGGCTACTCCGCTTTCTTCCTCGCTCGCGATATTACCGGTCAGGACATCGCCACCCGTGGCGACTGGTTCTCCTACTGGTATGAGTCAACAGCTGCTCTCGGTCCAACCTACGCAATCTGCCAGTTCCCTTGGACGTGCTACTACTCTTGGATCAAGAGCTGCAACACTGTAATATCCGTAGCTAAGGCAGACCTCACTGAGGAGAAGGAGAATGGTCTCGGTCAAGCCTACGCCGTCCGCGCAATGCTCTACCTCGACCTCGCGCAGATGTACTGCTCCAAGACCTACTCCCTCGATAAGGACAACCTCACCGTCCCTATCGTTACTGACGAGACCTCCAGCTCCGATCTCGCAAACAACCCCAATGCCACCAACGAGGAGATCTACAACTTCATCCTCTCCGACCTCGACAATGCCGAGCAGTATATCAGCAAGGATAAAGTCGACGCCTACACCGTTGGCATCAACTTCGTCTATGGTCTCAAGGCTCGTGCATACCTCATCATGAACGAGTGGGCCAACGCCGAGAAGTACGCTAAGCTCGCTCAAGATGGCTACTCCGTCATGTCTCAAGATGAGTACACCGACTGGACCACTGGCTTCAACACTCCTAACGAGGCTTGGATCTACGCCCTCCAGTTCAAGAGCGACGACCCCTGCATCCTCAACAATGACGCCGACTCCAGCTGGGGCAGCCAGATGTGTGTCGAGATCAGCCCCGAAACTTCACGATGTGGTTATGCCGCCAACTATGGTCAGCCTCACCTCATCGATCGTCACCTCTACGAGACCATCCCTTCTACCGACTGCCGCAAGAAGTGCTACGTAGACTTCTCTATCGACGACATGAGCGAAGAGGATCAGCAAGTCGCGCTCGCTGCCTACACCAACCACCCCACCTGGCTCCAGAACTGCGCAGCTGCTACCGACGAGGGCACTATCGGTGGTCTCGAGCTCAAGTTCCGCACTGCTGGTGGCGAGACTGGCCGCGAAAACCAGAAGATTGGTTTCCTCGTCTCAGTTCCGGTAATGCGTGTTGAGGAGATGAAGCTCATCGAGGCCGAGGCTGCCGCTTGGCAGGACGAGGCAAGGGGCAAGACCCTCCTTGAGGCTTTCGCCAAGACCCGCGACGACAACTACGTCTACGGTCAGCACAATGAGGCCTACGGCAACTCCTCAACCCCAGCCATCATCAACGAGATCTGGTGGCAACGCCGAGTTGAGCTTTGGGGCGAGGGCTTCGCAATGGGCGACATCAAGCGTCTCAATAAGGGCATCATCCGCTCCTACTCCGGCACCAACCACCGTGACGGCTACCAGTGGAACACCAGTGGCCCTGCTGATTGGATGAACTTCTGTATCGTCCAGACCGAGACCAACTACAACCCCTCTTGCGTCTCCAACCCCGCGCCTATCGCTCCCGAGGGCAACTCAGCCCCCTACACATTCTAAGCCTCAAGGCGTTAATGGTGAAAAATTCGGCTCTGCTTTGTGCGCGCATCGCATAGTGCGCATCACGCCAAAGCGACGCCCGCAAAGTAGAGCCTTACTCAAAAAGCCAACAAAAAATGAAAAAGCATATTCTTTTCGCCCTACTCCCACTCACCTTCGCTGCCTGTGAGGATGTTCAAGAGGGCTCCAGTATAGGTGGAGATGCCACGCCAAACGTCGTCATCTATCAATATTCTGCTGAGGAGACGTTGGGCTACGACCCCGACTACACCGCAAAGATCCGCCTCGCTGTAAACAGCGCTACCGAGTCCCTCTACCTCCTCACCGAGAGTGCGGCCGACTACGCCACCTACTACTCTGGCGACGACGAGGCCTACGCTGAGCACGTAATCGAGGCTGGTGAGAAAATCGAGACCTCCGACCTCGTAACCGACTCCTATGTCCAGGCATTCGGTCAAAACTACATTACCGCTGTCGCCGTCAAGGGAAGCGAGAAGTCCATCTCCGCTACCGTTTCTTTCTACGGCATCAAGTGGAACAATGTCGAGGGTACCGAGGATTACGTCTACACCAATTTCGAAGGCGGTGTCTGCCAGCCTGTCCTCCAGCAGCGTGATGACGTCCCGACAGCTTATCGCCTCAAGGACATCGCTCTCGATGACATTCTTACTGGTGACACCCCATACACTTTGTTCTTCAACGTCCTCACCGACAATGACGGCAATGAGATTGGAGGAGACGGCTATCGTTTCGTAACCGTCAAAGCCCACGATACTGGCTACTCCTATGACGACTATGGTAATGTCTACGTCCGCGACATTGCAACCTACATTGGTAACTCCGCATACTCTACAAGCAGCTATGGTTGCATTATAACTGATGACAACCAGCTCGAGCTTATCCTCAATTACTACGTCTCGGCTGGCAATATCAAGCAAGTTGCTCAAGATTTCTTCGGCCCGGCTGAGTAATCTTCAAGAAATGGGACTCAACCAGTTCATCCATTAATAATTACAATGCTTCCCAGCCCCGTCGACGGATGTCGACGGGGCTTTTTAAGTGTCTATACTATCCGCTCTTAATACTATTTAACACTCAGTGGGGCTCTAAATGCCGCATACGCTTACATTTCGTATTATAATCCGCATAATTATGCGAAATGCAAGTTACGTCAGCTTCCAATTCGTAAGTAATCTACCGACATCGTGGTAGATTTCGCATTCCGACATACCATGTTCATGCAAAGTGCATAGTTTTAACGTATATTTCGATTGCGCATTATGCATATCCCTTATCTTTGCCGCTGTCATCAAAAATGTAATGTTGCCCCCTCCGTCTCGAGATGAGACGCTCTAAAGACATCACTACCTTCGCCTACACCCCTCTCCCCATAGGGTCTAAAGCTAAAATGACACTACTCTATTCTGAAGATGCAATTGTAATTATAATTAGATGAAAATGAAACACTTATTGCTATCCTTGGCGATGATGCTGTGCTCGGTTTTTGCCGTTGCCCAGTCCCACGCTGTCAGTGGCACAGTCCGCGACGCTGCGGGTAACCCACTGCCTGGCGTAGCCGTCATGGTTCCAGGAACCACGATTGGTACCGTCACTGACATTGACGGTCGCTACACCATCAACGTTACTGGTAACCCAACCCTCTCTGCAACTTTCATCGGAATGCAGCCTGGCGAGATTAACCTCGCAGCCGGCCAGACCGACGTTACCCTCCAAGACGAGGAGAACGAGATGGACGAAGTCATCGTCGTAGCATACGGCGTTACAACCAAAGGCGCCTACACCGGCTCCGCCGCTCAAGTCGACGCCGAGTCTATCGAGAAGCGCCAAGTAACCGACGCCTCCCAGGCCCTCTCTGGTGTCATGCCTGGTGTCCAGATTCTTAATGACAACGGCCAGCCTGGCGTGTCTTCCAAGATCCGCATCCGTGGCGCAGGCTCCATCAACGGTAGCCAAGATCCTCTCATCGTCGTCGACGGCATGCCCTTCGACGGTGACCTCGCCACCATCAATACCGCCGATATCGAGAGCATGACCGTCCTCAAGGACGCTGCGTCAACCTCTCTCTACGGTGCCCGTGGTGCAAACGGCATCCTCATGATCACCACCAAGAAGGGTCGTCAAGGCGATGCCAAGATAACTTTCGAGGCTCGTTGGGGCGGCAACACCCGCCAGGTCGGCAACTATGATGTCATCACAAGCCCGTCTGAGTACCTCGAGCTTATGTATCAGTCCTTCAAGCACACCTACGAGAAGGCGGGAAAAGACGAGGAGAAAGCTCATGCGGACGCAAACTATCAAGTTAGTTCGAAAGATGGAAAGATCGGCTATACGGTCTATACCGTGCCCGATGGCGAGGATCTCATCGGCACCGATGGCAAGATTAACCCCAACGCCACCCTCGGCTATTCCGATGGTGAATACTACTACCTCCCCGACAACTGGGAGGACGAGACTTTCAGCCGTCAGGGCCGTCAGTCCTACGACCTCACCATCTCTGGTGGTACTGAGAAGGTAAACTACTTCTTCTCCGCAAGCTACCTCAACAACGGTGGTCTCATCCCCAATAGTGACTATAAGCGCGTTTCTACCCGCCTCAAGGTCGACTATCAGGCCAAGAAGTGGCTCAAGGTAGGTGCCAACGCATCCTACTCTCACAACCGCAGCCGTTACCCTGGCGAGCAGACAACTACTTCCAGCTCCGGCAACGCCTTCTTCCTCGCCAATAACATCGCTCCTGTCTATCCTTTCTATGTGCGCAATGCCGATGGCTCCATCAAGACCACCAACGGCCGCATCGAGTACGATTATGGCGATGGCAACTCTACCAACTTCAAGCGTAACTTCATGTCCATGTCTCAGCCTTACGCGTCTCTCATGTACGACAAGACCATCTACGACATGGATGTCTTCAACGGCACCGTCTCCGCTGACATCACTCCTATTCACGGTCTTACCCTCTCTGCCAAGTATGGTCTCTACGTCGACAACACACGCTACGGCAGCCTTGGCAACGCCTACATGGGTCAGACCGCTCAATACGGCGGCTCAGGTACGCAGGAGCACATGCGTACCTATGGTCTCGACCAACAGTACATCGGCGTCTACCAGTGGTCTATCGCCGATGTCAACAACTTCGATGTGACCGTCGGCTACGATGGCTACCACATGCACGACTACGAGATGGGCGGATATGGTACTCACATCTACAACCCTGAGAGCTACTACCTCAGCAACGTGACTTCCGACTTCTCTCTCACTGGTCAGGAGATCTCCTACGCCACCGCAGGTTACTTCGGTCGCCTCAACTATAGCTACGACGACAAGTACCTCGCCAACGTCTCCTACCGCCGCGACAGCAGCTCCCGTTTCTCTGAGGACAACCGCTGGGGCGACTTCTGGAGCGTCTCCGCTGCATGGCTCATCAACAAGGAGAACTTCCTCTCCGACGTTAAGTGGGTCGACCTCCTCAAGATCAAAGGTTCTTACGGTGAGCAGGGTAACGATAACATCGGCAGCGAGTCCCGTGGCAACAGCAAGTATGCCTACTACGCTTACCTCGACCAGTACAAGGTTACTGGTTCCGACGGCACCTATTCTGACGCGACCCTTGTCTTTAAGGGCAACCCCGACCTCACTTGGGAGACCTCCAAGAGCTGGAACGTCGGCGTGGATTTCGCTTTCCTCCGCAATAAGATCCAGGGTACTGTCGAGTACTACGGTCGCAAGAGCTCTGATATGCTCTACTACAAGCCTGTCGCTTCCTCTCTCGGCTACACCGAGATCCCTATGAACGTCGGCTCCATGACCAACTCCGGTGTCGAGATTGACCTCAACGTCAATGTCTTCCAGGTAGGCTCTTTCAACTGGGATGTCCACGCCAACGCCACCTTCAACCACAATAAGATCAACGAGCTCCACTCAGACCTCAACGGCTACTTCGTCGATGGCAGCCGCGTCTACGAGGAGGGCGAGAGCATGTATCGCCTCCACATCGTCGAATACGCCGGCGTTGATGAGAAGACTGGTGAGGCTCTCTACTGGGCTAAGGATGAGAACGGAAACCGTGTCACCACCAACGACTACGCTACTGCTCAGCAGTACAAGATCGACACTGAGGATCTCCTCGCTAAGGTTTATGGCGGCTTCGGCACATCTCTCGAGTTCTTCGGCTTCGACGCCTCTGTCGACTTCGCATACCAGCTCGGTGGCAAGATCTTTGATACCGGCTACGCCAATTTGATGCACGGTGGTCACGATGCTGGTCGTAACTTCCATGTCGACATCCGCAAGGCTTGGACTCCTACCAACACCAAGACCGATGTCCCTGCACTCGATTTCGGCGACACCTACGCCAACGCAACCTCTACCCGTTGGCTCACAAGCTCCAACTACTTGGCTCTTAACAACATCACCTTCGGCTACACCGTCCCTCGCAGCCTTACCAGCAAGATCTACCTCGAGAACGTCCGTGTATACTTCGCTGCCGATGGCGTCGCTCTCTGGAGCAAGCGTGAGGGTCTCGATCCTCGCCAGAGCTGGGTTTCTGCAAGCACCTCTCGTTACACCACAACCCGTACAATCTCCGGTGGCATAAAGATTACGTTCTAATCACTTTAATCTGAACGACATAATGAAAAATCAATATATACTCGCTTCGGCAGTTCTTGCGGCTCTCGCCCTCTCTGCCTGCGAGGACATGGACACTACGCCTAATGGCGGTTGGGTCACTGAGGAACAGAAGGAAGAGATCTACATCCTCGATCCCAGCAAAGGTCTCGCTGGTGTCGACGGCGCATTCAAGAAGTTTAACTCTTACGAGCCGAACGCATCGAGCATCGGCTCCGCCCACAACGATTTCGGCTACCCCTCCATCATGCTCTTCACCGATGCTAACGGAGAGGACGCAGTAAGCACCTTGATGGGATACAACTGGTTCTCTAATGAGATCCATTTTACCGACCGTTCCATCTCCAACTATGTCCAGCAGATGGTTTGGCAAGATTTCTACAGCTACATCTTCTCCGCTAACAACATCGTAGCAAGCCTCGACGACAACAGCACTGTCTCTGATGACATGTTCAACATTGCGCAGGGCTACGCTCTCCGAGCTTTCTGCTACTTCCAGATGGCTCAGATGTACCAGTTCACCTATGTAGGTCATGAGGACTCTCCTTGTGTCCCTATCGTAACCGACGAGAATAGTGCTGAGGCCACTGAAAATGGTAGCCACCGTGCGACTGTCAAGGAGGTCTATGACCAAGTCTATAGCGACCTCAACAAGGCTATCGAGCATCTCGCAAGTGCTGCCAAACTGGGCACAACTCGCAAGGGCAAGTACCAAATCGACCTTGCTACAGCATATGGTCTCCGCGCTCGTGTCAACCTCGTAACCCGCAACTGGGCTGCGGCTCTCTCCGACGCTAATAACGCCATCGAGAATTCTTCCGCTTCGCCCGCCTCCATCGCCGATGTTTCCGTACCGACTTTCTACGACATCTCTGAGAGCAACTGGATGTGGGGCATCGATGTTGCCGAGACCGACGAGACTGTCTCCTCTGGCATCGTAAACTGGATCTCAATGATCGGCTCCCTCAACTACGGCTACGCCAACTACTCTGGCGGTTTCCGTATCAGCAGCAAGCTTTTCGCTTCTATTCCTGAGACCGACGTCCGTAAGGGCTGGTGGCTCAATGAGGATGGCATAGCTCAGCACGTGGCAGACGGTGCGGCCGTCAACCACATCACAGGCTCACTTGCTTCTACCTGTGAGGAGTACTTCGGATGTGAGGTCGGAGAGTTCTACCTCCCTCTCACCAACGTCAAGTTCGCTCCCTACAAGAGTGTCGGTGGCTCCACCACCAACGCCAACGACATCCCCCTCATGCGTATCGAGGAGATGTATCTCGTCAAGGCTGAGGCTGAGCTTATGTCCGGTGCAGATGGTCTCGCCACTCTTACAAGTTTCGTCAAGACCTATCGCGACCCCGAGTACAGCTACACAGGCTCCAATGTCCACGAGGAGATCTGGCGTCAGCGTCGTGTCGAACTCTGGGGTGAGGGCATGAGCTGGTTCGATATGATGCGCCTCGGTGTCGGTATCGACCGCCGCAACACAGGCTTCGAGGACCTCTACGTCTTCAAGATGGAGGCCAACGACACCAAGCTCCTCTGGCAGATCCCTGAGACCGAGGTCGAGGGCAACGCAGCTCTCTCCGAGGCTGACTACAACCCCGTAACTCCCACTCCTTCGTCTGTGACCGATGAGGAAGTCTCCATCGAGGACGAGAAGATCGCTTTCTAATTAATTAGGAAGTCCCGATATCATGAGCCCTTGCGCATCTTTGCGCAAGGGCTTTCCGTTTTCCTCTTTTCTCTCTGATTTTCACATCATTTACTTTCTCCAACCACCACTTTCTGACTATCTTTGCCTCCGACTACAAACAACATCAGATGACATTCCGATTCTTTCTCCTCTCAATCATTGTCTCGCTTTCGCTGTCTGCCTGCCACACGCAGCAACCAAGCGCGGCTTTCCGCCGCAACTCGGGTTTCGTCTTCGGCACTAACTACAATCTCATCTACCGCTCCGATTCCGACCTTAGCCGGCAAGTCCTTGCCCGCCTCGCCGAATACGATAGCTCCCTCTCCGTCTATAACCCCAAGTCCCGCCTCTCCAAGCTCAATGAGGGCGACAGCGTCGAGGCCGACTCCCTCCTCCTCTACGTCCTTACAAACGCCAAATATTTCCACAAGCTCTCCGGCGGTGCCTTCGATGTCACTGTCGAGCCTCTCAGCCGCTTGTGGCGCTTCACCTCAAATCTCCGCGACGACACTATCTCAGTCCATCAATGGGACTCCCTCGTCGCCCAACTCGACACCGTCATGCCGCTCGTCGGTCTTGACAAGATACATATCGACGGCAGCACCATTAGGAAGGATGACCGCCGTATGAAGATCAATGCCAACGCCCTCGCCGAAGGCTTCGGCATCGATGTCGCTGCAAGCGTGTTCGATAAGGCCGGCATCCCCGACTACATGGTCGAGATCGGTGGCGAGATCCACTGCCGAGGTCTCAACCCCCGCGGCGGCAAGTGGCGCATCGGCATCGATATGCCAATCGAAGGCTCGGGCCTCCTCGACCGCCAAAGCCAACGCGTCATCGAGGTGACCGACTGCGCCGTCTCCACCTCAGGCTCCTACCGCCAGTGCTACCACGTGGCCGACGGCCGGCGCGTCCAGCATACCATCGACCCCCGTACCGGTCTGCCAGTCTCGCACTCCATGGAGAGCGTCACGGTCGTCGGCCCTAACACCATGACCACCGACGCCCTCTGCACGACGCTAATGGTTCTCGGTCCCGACAGCGCGCTTCAGAAGATCGACTCGCTCCCTGGTGTCGAGGCATACATCATCTATCGTGACGAGCACGGCAACCAAAAGGAGCAGATGACCGACGGCTTCCGACTCCTCCTCACCGACACCAATAAATAAGTAGCCCCAAAGACAAAAAATCTTAAATCTTCCTCCCCTTTCCCCCTTTAGCCTTATCTTTGTCACATTACCCAAAGAAGAAATCTAAAGTAAGTACAACATAAAACTCATCAAATGTCGTTCGTAGAAGATAAGATTGTTTCAGACGGCCTTACGTTTGACGACGTCCTTCTCATCCCGGCCTACTCCGAGGTCCTCCCTCGCGAAGTTAGCATGGCCACCAAGTTCTCGCGCCACATCGCCCTGAACGCCCCCGTGGTCACCGCCGCAATGGACACCGTCACCGAGAGCCGGATGGCCATCGCCATCGCCCGTGAAGGCGGCATCGGCGTCATCCACAAGAATATGTCCATCGAGCAGCAGGCCCGCCAAGTCGAGACTGTCAAGCGCGCTGAGAACGGCATGATCTACGACCCCGTCTCCATCAACCACCGCCGCACCGTCGGAGACGCGCTCGGCATGATGAAGGAATACAAAATCGGCGGTATCCCTGTTGTCGATGAGAACAGCAAGCTCGTCGGTATCGTAACCAACCGAGACCTCCGCTTCGAAACCGACATGGAGAAACCCATCTCCTACGTCATGACGAAGGACAACCTCATCACTACAAACCAAAAGACCGACCTCCGCGAGGCTGCTGAAATCCTTCAGCACTACAAGATCGAGAAGCTCCCAGTCGTCGACAATGACGGCAAGCTTGTCGGTCTTGTCACTTATAAGGACATCACCAAAGCCAAGGATAAGCCAATGGCCTGCAAGGACGACAAGGGTCGTCTCCGCGTCGCCGGCGGCGTCGGTGTCACAAGCAACACCTTCGAGCGCATCGATGCCCTCGTTGCTGCCAATGTCGACGCCATCGTCATCGATACCGCCCATGGCCACTCCCGCGGCGTCATCGAGGTTCTCAAAGAGGCTCGCCGCCGCTATCAGGACATCGACATCGTCGTAGGCAACATCTGCACTGGCGAGGCCGCTGTCGCTCTCGCCGAGGCTGGTGCCGACGCTGTCAAGGTAGGCATCGGTCCGGGCTCCATCTGCACAACCCGCATCATCGCCGGTGTCGGCTATCCTCAGCTCTCCGCCATCTACGAGGTCTACACCGCTCTCCGCAAGGCTGGGTTCTCCGATGTGCCCATCATCGGTGACGGCGGTCTCCGCTACTCGGGCGACTTCGTCAAGGCTCTCGCCGCTGGCGCAAGCTGCACCATGGCTGGCGGACTCTTCGCAGGCGTCGAGGAGTCTCCTGGCGAGACCATCATCTTCAACGGTCGTAAGTTCAAGGCCTACCGCGGCATGGGCTCTCTTGAGGCCATGCAGCACGGCTCCAAAGACCGCTACTTCCAAGACAACGAGAACGATGTCAAGAAGCTCGTTCCCGAGGGCATCTCCGCCCGCGTCCCATACAAGGGTTCCCTCTACGAGGTCGTATACCAGCTCCTCGGCGGCATCCGCTCCGGCATGGGCTACTGCGGTGCTAAGGACATCGAGGCGCTCCACAACGCCAAGTTCGTCCGCATCACTGCTTCCGGCATGAACGAGAGCCACCCCCACGATGTGGCCATCACTCAGGAGGCCCCCAACTACTCCCGTAGCTGATAAGCTAAAAACTTGAAACATCAATTCCCTTGCACCGATAGGCGCAAGGGAATTTTGTTTTATAAGCAATGCGCCTCTTTTGTTCTGAAAGTCAAATCGTTTACACCGAACAGTTGAATACGAGCTTGGAAAGATTACAAATAGAGTGCTTTGTATCACTTTTTGCGATTTGTAGATAGCAAAATGCTTCTATCATTGCGAAATGATATTTATATTTGGCGTGTGATAAGGTCAGATATACCACAAGATCACTGCCTCACATCACTATTTTTGTTGACAAGTTTCCAAAAGCAAGATGCTTCGGCAAAAATTGCCGTGGCAAAAGATGTCACATCTTGACAGCATTATTGGCTTTGGTCTCCCTTGCCGACAGACAACAAGATAGAAAGTACTTTTTTCATAGATGTGTTTGAATTGGTGCAGGGTAGCTGAAGTCAACGGACTCGGATAGCTACCCTGTTTTCCTTTTCCCCAGCTCTCCATTCTCTTTCCAACCTTTCGTCAACAGAATAGACACTTTCGTTGAAATCTTGCGGTCGTTTGGCTCTATTTTTGTTCCTTTGTAGTCTGAAATGAAATGTCTATTCCCGACACACACGAATGACTCTCAACAACTCTAACCAACCCGGCGTACGCCGCAAGCACCGACTCGCTAAGCTCGCGGCGATGCTCATCATACTGCTCGCCTTCGTGGCCGCTTGCAGCGACGAGGATTTCCACCTCAGCCAAAGCACCATCAAGAGCAACAGCTACGCCGAGATGACGTCTACGACTTCCATCCAGCTCTCTACCTTCCGCCTCGACTCCGTTCTCACCTCCAGCCAGAACAGGGTCTGGGTCGGTCGTGCCGAGAAACCCGCCATAGGCACCATTTGCTCCGACTCCTATCTCCGCCTCGCCGAGCCTGTCCTCCCAAGCGGTACGACCTACTACGGATGGCAAGGCAGCCAAAAGGAGATCTACGACTCCTGCACCATCGTCCTCAAACATACTGGCCAGTTCGAGTGTGCGCAAGACCGCGACACCATCCAGCCCTTCGAGATCCGTGTCGAGTGCCTCGCCCAAAAGCTCGAGTTTGCCGACGAGAACGAGTCCAACTTCTACAACGTCCGCTCTTTCCCCGCCGACTCGCTCCTCGGCTCGTTCGTCTTCAAGCCACGACCCAACTCGCGCCCGCGTCTCCGTTTCCGTCTCAACGACACTTTCGGACAGCACCTCGTCGATTTCATCAAGTCGCAGGTCAACCTCAGCTCGCGAGACATCTCGCAGAACTACGACAGGTTCATGAAGGGAATCAAGATAACCTCTTCCGACGATGTCAAATCCCTCCTCGGCTTCTATGCCGACTCCACCATGATCTGCCTCCACAGCCATATCCGCGGCTTCCAAGCCGTCAAGGTCGAGAGGCAATTCAAGATGACAGGCTCAAGCCTCCAGTTCAATAACGTATGGAACGAGGGAGCCGACGAGGCCTTCTCGCCCGAAGTCCTCAACCACCGTTACATCCAGGCTGTCGAGGATTCCGCCGACCTCCAGTCCGTCATGTACGAGGGTCTCGGCTACTATACCCGCGTCAACTTCCCCTCCATCGAGAGCCTCAAGAACATGAGCAAGTACCAGCACATCGTAAAAGCTGTACTAAAGCTCTACCCCAAGGTCGGCAGCTACGACAAGAACCGTATCCCGACGACTTTCTACCTCCACGAGGTCAACAAAGGAAACGTCATTACAAACAGCGTCATCAACTCCTCCGGCTCCAACGTCCATTCCACGCTCGTCTACGACGCTTTCGACCGTTCCGAGATGTACTACTATGCCGACATAACGTACTACATCAATACCATCCTCTCCAAAGACCTTGTCGACGAGAATAATGGTCTCGTCCTCACTTGGGGCAGCAGCATGGAACCCACCAACTACAACTTTATGATTTTCAACGGGCACGGTGTAGACCTGCATCGCTCGGTGCTCGAGGTAACCTTCTACAACTTCGACCGTGAAGAACGTTAGACGCCTACTCGCCCTCTCTCTCTGCGCCTTAGCCGCCCCTCTGGCCTCCTTCGCGCAAAACAGCACTTCCTCGCCTTACTCCATGTACGGCGTAGGTATCATCACCCCCAAGGAGGACGCTGCAGCCACCGCGCTCGGTCACTCAGGCATCGCACTCGCTCCAAATGAGTGGGTCAACATTTCAAACCCTGCCGGCATCTCCAATCTCGACAGCCTCACCTTCTATTTCAACTTCCAGTTCCGAGGCTTCTACGCCCGTGAGCATAGCGGCTACGAGACGGCTACGGTCTACTCCGCCAACATCGACGGCATCACCATGGGCTTCCGTGGGCGCAAATGGCTCGCCATGGCAATCGGCTACGCCCCTTATTCTACCGTCGGCTACCGCATGAGCGAGACAAAGGACATCGTCGGAACCGACTACCAGTACACTAATGAGCACAGTGGCAGCGGCGGTCTCAGCCAAGCCTTCATCAATGCCGCGTTCACCCTCTTTAACCACTGGACGTTAGGCGGAAATTTCTCCGTCATCTGGGGCAATATCGAGCACCTTGAGAAGGCTTGCTTCTCCGAGAGCATCGGCGGTGAGGACATCTATAATAAGAGGAACTACGCTGTAAACAACATCTATTGGGAGGTCGGCACGCAGTTCGACTTCAATATCGGTGACAATAATTTCCGCTTCGGTGCCATGTACGCCCCTAAGATGTGGCTCCACACCTCCTACAAGCAGACCATCTACAACAGCATCCAGGAGCTCGAGACCGACGACTCCACGCCTAACCGTTTCTACATTCCGCGCTACTATGGCGCAGGCTTCACCTTCGAGCGTCACAAGCTCCTCGGCACCATCGAGTACAAGGTCAGCGAGTGGGGCGACATCGAGAACACCAAGTTCAAGGAGAATGTCTCTTTCCGCGACACCTACACCGTCTCCGGCGGTCTCCAGTACTCCCCAGGTAAGCCCGACGATCCGTTCTACAAGAGGATGCGCTATCGTGTCGGCGGATTCTATGGTCGCGACTATCTCGACCTCCAGTCCGTCAACCTCATGCAGAGCGGCTTCTCACTCGGTCTGACTGTCCCGCTCGGTCGCTCGCGCAACGCCATAACAGTCTCCTACGAGAGGCAAAACCGCGGCACGACTGCCAACGGCATGATTGAAGAGAAGTTCAACAACTTCAAGGTCGCCCTCAACATCCGTGAGACGTGGTTCCTGCGCTCCAAGTTCGAATAACATTGATTATTTACCTCATCAAGCAAGATACTGACAATATATGATTAGGCCTTTCGCTAAAACCCTGACCGCCATGTCCTTAGCCGCCCTCTCCGTCGCTTTCATCGGCTGCGAGGAGATCGATAATGACATCCATCAGGGCAACTGGAGGAACACATATAAATATTTTCTCGGCACGCCTCGTGGCGGCGCCGTCTGCTTCCCCCTCGTCATAAACGATACGCTCCGCGCTGTCGTCGGAACAGGTGCCAATATGGCAAACGCCAAGGAGTCCGAGCGTTTCTCAGACTTCTATATGTTCACCTATACAGCCGAAGGCCTTCAAGAGACTGTCCGCTACGATCGCCTCTCCGACGACCAGCTCGCCGCAGGCGTCCCCTGCACAACGGCCATCGCCTCCATGCCCTCTAAAGCCAAAGCGCGCAATGGCGCTGTCGCCTTCACCCTCAACAACAAGGGCTATGTAGGTCTCGGCTTCGACGGCACCGACTGCCTCAACGATTTCTGGTGCTACGATCCCGAGACGAACTCGTGGACGGAGTCGACCCCTTACATGGGCGATGCTGTCCGCTTCGCTTTCTCTTTCGTAATCGACGGCTACGCCTATGTGGGCGGCGGAGAGGACGCTGACAATAACATCCTTGGCGACTGTTACCGCTTCGACGGCACGAACTGGGAACCCGTCCAGTCCTGCTCCGTCCCTCGCTCCCAAGCCTCAGCTTTCGTATGCAACGGCAAGGGTTACCTCTACGGCGGCACCAACGGCGGCAAGATTTCAACCCTCGAATGCTTTGACCCCGAGTTGCAAGATTGGTCGCAAAAGGCGCAGCTCCGCGACGCTACCGAGGAGACGTTCGACGACCAGTACGGTCAGCTCGCCGGCTATGGCGCAACGGCTTTCGTCCTCGATGACAACACCAGCGACACCCGCGTCTACGTGACCACGGGCGGCCCCAATGGCAGCGGTCAGCTCACTTGGGAGTACAACCCCTTCACCGACCGTTGGGTCCAAAAGGCATCCTTCGAGGGCGGTCCTCGCAAGTTCGCCGTCTCTTTTGTACTCAACGCCAATGTCGATGGCACGGGTTGGAAGCAGACGGGCTTCGTCACCACGGGCGGCACCAGCGACCTCACCGTCTCTGGCTCCAATGGTAAATTCTATGCCGACACGTGGACTTTCCTCCCCAATGAGATGTGGAACGAGCGAGACTAATGTTGAACACATAACGCCCATCCCATACCTCACGCCCACTTTCGTTGATTATTCAACGCCACAATCAGGAAACTACTTATCTTTGCATAAAACTTAATAGACTATATGAGACGAATTTTCGCCAACACGCTCAAGGCCCTCGCCGTTGTGGCTCTCTCTGCCACCGTCGTAGGCTGCGAAGGTGATACTGAGCAGAAAACCTATGGCAACTGGTATCAGACCTACAGCTATTTCCCTGGCGTTCCTCGTGGCGGCGCCGTCTGCTTCCAAATGGAGGTAGGCGACACCCTCTGCGCCTTCATCGGCACAGGTGCCAACACCAATAAGACCGAGGAGCAAGAGCGTTTCCGCGACTTCTATATGGTTTCCCTCAACTCCGAGGGCAGCCCCAGCTGGACGGCTCGTTACGAGAAACTCTACTCCGAGACCGATACCGCCAAGGCTGCTACCACGCAGAAATACTATAAGGAGAACGTCCCCTACAACGTCGCTGTCGCTTCCATGCCCCGCGAGGCTGCCGCACGCAACGGCGCTGTCGGTTTCTCCATCAATGGCAAAGGCTATGTAGGTCTCGGCTACGATGGCGAGAACTACCTCAACGACTTCTGGTGCTACGACCCCAAGACCAATAGCTGGGAGAAGGCTCCTACCTACCCTGGCGATGCCGTCCGCTACGCCACTTGCTTCGTTATCGACAACGTTGCCTATGTAGGTTGCGGTGAGGACTATGATAACAACATCCTCGGTGACTTCTACAAGTTCGACGGCACGACATGGACTGCCGTTCAGAGCATCGGTGTTCCCCGTACCCGCGCCACTTCTTTCGTATGCCATGTCGATGGCAAGGCCTACGGCTACGTCTTCGGTGGTAGCAACGGCGGCGCGACCCAGTCTTTCCAGCGTTACGACGCGGAGACCAACACGTGGCAGACCCTCCGCAACACTAAGGATCAGTCCTACGATACTTTCGACGATGCCTATACGACCCTTGCCCGCTATGGCGCATCCGCTTTCGTCGTCGATGACGGTACAGACAACTGCCGCGCCTACGTCACCATGGGTACGACCCTCTCCGGCAACTCCACCGCCACTTGGGAGTACAATCCTAAGTACGATTACTGGATGCCTCGTGGCGACTTCGAGGGCTCCTTCCGCATCTTCTCCGTCACCTTCACCCTCCGTGGCGACCTCGACGGACGTGGCGAGCGAGAGATCCCCTACATCACGACTGGCGCATCCAACGACATGACCGTGACTGGCTCGGGCGGTACTTTCTACAACGAGACTTGGGCTTACGAGCCTATGGCTTTCCGCGAGACTCGCGATTAGTACGCACGCCTTCCCAAAAACAGCATAGAGAGAGCCCCTCGTCACCCTCCGCGGGGTCGAGGGGTTCTCTTTCTCTTTTCAATTTAGCATCCAATGGAGCAGTCCAAGACTCTTACTTCTAAGCGCGCGTGGCTCGAAATAGCAATCATGGCGGGCTTTGCCGTCATCTTTGCGGCCCCTTCGCTCATAAAAGACGGCGTCTACTTCCTGCCCCTCGTGGTTAAGATGCTCATAGTGTGCGTGTCGGCTTTCCTCGTCAACGTCCACTATCTCATGCCCCGCCAGCTCTTCCGTGGTTCTTACCAACGCTACGCTCTCGGCGTGCTTATCCTCATGGTGCTGACGCTGTTCGTCATGCGCCTACTCGACTTCTGGTGCGAGAGCAAAGTCCCACAGCCATCCGACCCCGACTCCATCAATATCCCCTTCCGATGGCTGCTCCCTCTTGTCGGGATGCTCTTCGTAAGCTCACTCTACTCTTTCTACCTCAAGGAGAAGAATAACAAGATGAGGGAGATCGACATGAGGCACCAGAACATCGAGTTCGAGATGAAGTTCCTCAAGACGCAGATTAACCCTCACTTCCTCTTCAACGCCCTCAACAACATCTACGCTCTCTCAATAATCAAGAGCGAGAAGACGCCCGACATGATTCTCAAACTCTCCGACATGCTCCGATTCACGCTCTATGACAGTGAGAATAAGAAGGTTAAGCTGAAGAGGGAGATTGAGTATATCAACAACTTCATCGAGTTCCAAAAGCTCAAGACCGACTCCGACCTCAACATCCGCATGGATGCCTCAGGTTGCAACGAGGAGTTCATGATTGAGCCGATGCTCCTGATCCCTTTCATAGAGAACAGCTTCAAGCATGGCAACATCGACAACCCCAAAAAGGGCTGGCTCCAAGTAAGCGTAAAGACTCTCGGACCCATCCTCGTCTTCCAAGTCCGAAACTCCCTGCCCCCCATAGCGATCAACAAGGACATCGTTGGAGGCATTGGCGTGGAGAATGTCCGCAAGAGGCTAAACATTTTATACCCAGGTAGGTACGAGATGAAAATAGACAAGACGGAGACCGAGTTCGGCGTCTTCCTCAAAATCGATACGTTTGCCGCTTAGTGCCAATCTTATTACATTTGTAGATATGGATACGCAAAACAAGATACGCTGCCTCATCGTCGACGACGAGTTCCCCGCGCGAATCCTGCTTAAAGAGTTCATCGAGAAAGTCCCGAACCTCGAACTCGTCGCAAGTTGCAAGTCTGGTCTTGAGGCTCTGCCTATAATCCAAGACGGCAAGGTCGACCTCATGTTCCTCGACATCCAGATGCCCGACATCACAGGCCTCAACTTCCTCAAGATGCTCCCTGTGCGCCCATTGGTCGTCTTCACCACCGCCTACTCCGACTACGCCATTGAGAGCTACCAGCTCGACGTCCTCGACTACCTGCTCAAACCTTTCTCGTTCGACAGGTTCATGCAGTGCGTCGGCAAGGCCATGCAACGCATCGGTGAGTGCCGCCAACGAGCTGCCCAACCAGCCCCAACCCAGCAGGCTGCCGCCCAGCCGCTGCAAGAGCCGACTCCCAATGACGGTGTCCTCATCGTCAAGGCCGACCATAAAATCCACCGTATCAAGATTGACGACATCCTCTATATCGAGGGTCTCCGTGAGTATGTCTCCATCTATATGCGTGGCGAGGGCGGAAAGACCGAGAAGGTCATAACGCTCGAGTCTCTGAAGAACCTCGAAGAGACTCTGCCACAGTCTCTTTTCATGCGCGTCCACAAGTCATACATCGTACGTATCGACAAGGTAAAAGCCCTCTACGGCGCGCAACTGAAGATTGACGGCGTTGAGCCCTACGTCCCCATCGGCAAGTCGTTCAAAGATGCGGTTCAAGAAAAGCTGTTTAACGTTTAACACCACAATCCCAAGCACATATCTTTTGAGACACTACACCTCAATGCTAATGATGGCGGCCATGCTCGCCACTATGGCGACCTCAGCCGCCGCACAAGATGATTTAGTAGCAGATACCTCAGCCGTCTATGAGGCGGAAGCCGACTCCATTGTCTACAATAACGAGATCCCGCGCTACGAGGTCGACAGCCTCATCTCTGCATGGTACACTCGCACTCGCCCCATAATCAATGACTTCGTGCCCGATTCCGTAGCCGTGGCCGACAGCCTCATAGCCGGAATCCCCGACTCCGTCTTCGTTAACCGCCTCCAGTCCATGATGTCGCCCATCCCCATGGTCTACAATGACCAGGTGCGACGCTTCATCGAGCTCTACGTCGTCAAGCGTCGCTACCTCGTGCAGCGAATGCTCGGTCTCTCTAACTACTACTTCCCCTTGTTTGAGAGGGTGCTCGAAGCCCACGATATGCCTCTCGAACTGAAATATATGGCCATCATTGAGAGTGCGCTCAACCCTAACGCCCTTAGCCGCGTCGGTGCGTCGGGTCTTTGGCAGTTCATGTACTACACAGGCAAGAGGTATGGTCTCAACGTGACAAGCTATGTCGATGAGCGTCGCGACCCCGTCAAGGCGACCGAGGCTGCTGCCGTCTTCTTGCGCGACCTATACAATATGTATGGCGACTGGCACCTCGCCATAGCAGCCTACAACTGCGGACCGGGCAACGTCAACCGAGCCATAGCTCGCTCGGGCGGTCATAAGGATTTCTGGAAGATATATTACAACCTCCCCAAGGAGACGCGCGGTTACGTGCCGGCCTTCATAGCCGCCGCCTACGCCATGAACTATGCGCAAGAGCATAATATCTTCGCAAGCGAGTCCGAGTCCATCCTGCCGACCGACACTGTCATGATCTACCAGCCGCTGCACTTCAACCAAGTGACCTCGGTGCTCGGTGTCCAAACCGACCTCATCAGGCAGCTCAATCCGCAGTACAAGCACGACGTGGTTCCCGCCATCGAGGGCAAGATATACAGTCTCGTGCTGCCCGTCGACGCCACCTTCGCCTTCGCCGCCCACGAGGACTCTGTCTACGCCCGCGACAGGATGAAGTATTTCCCCGACAACAAGATTGTCAAGATTACCGACTCGCGCGGGGCTGTGTACGCAGGTCGTACTCCCGACGGCAAGGCCAAGCTTATCTACACCGTCAGGAGCGGTGACGTGCCAGGCACGATTGCCAGGCGCTTTGGCGTTAGGGTCAACGACCTCGTCTATTGGAACAACATCCGCCGCGGCATGATACGTATCGGGCAGAAGCTCGTCATCTACGTGCCAAAGAACAAGGCCGACAGGTACTCTGCCATGGCCAAGGTAGTTAAGTAGTTAGCAAAAACAAGGGACGAAATGTGCGGTATTAAGTATATTGCCCGAGTGCTTCTGTTGCTGGCGTTGACTGTCGGGACGTCGCTCCCTTTGTCAGCGCAGATAGAAGAGCGCAAAGTCCCCAAGACTGATTATTCAGTTATAAGCTACAACCCGAGAAAAGGAGCTCCCAGCGACACCTACAAGAAATGGCAGTCGGCAAATATCAAGGCAGGCATGAGGGATGACATCCTGTGGCACGCCGAAGCCGCCAACGTCGTCTATCGTCATGCCGGAAACCTTAGCTTGCTGTCCGCATCGCGATGGGGGTTGACCGAGAGGGTCGAGTTGTCTACATACTTGGCGTTAGATGTCGCTCGTCCTACTCTTTACGTCAAGGCTCTTTGGAAGGTCTATGACAAGAGGTGGTTTCTCGCATCGCGCTTTGACGTTGCCAATGGCTACCCTGGAATGCGATTGGGGCAGAAGCTCGGCATGAACCAGTTCATTGGCGAGGAGGCGGGCATACCGCTGGTCTTTGAGTTGGGGCATGAGATGCTGCTCTCAAGGGCATGGTTCACCGACCAGAACTGCTCGGACGGCTCTGTATATCTGATTCTTACTGCGGGTCTCGGTCTCTACGGCAGCTACAATTTCTCTGACAACGACGATTTGCTGCAAGTGCCGCGCCACTTCCTCGCCAATAGGGGCGAGACGCTCGTGGGCAGCGGCTTCCGAGGCAGGTTGAAACTATGGGCTGACGGCAGACTGACGACAAGGATTAACCTTCATGGCGGAATAGCCTACCACTTCGGGACGTTCAGCCACCACCACTCCGTTGAGCTTCAGGCAGAGGGCGAATATTTCTTCTCTTCGAAGCTGAGCGGCAAGTTGGGTTTCCTCACGAGCTTCGGCAACTACGCCCGCGTCGAGAAGAATGCGGCAATATGGCCCATCATCGACGTGACTTACTATTTCGGTAAGAGGGATCTTAGTGGGCGAAGCCAACTCTTCAATAGGGGTGTCTATAAGTCATCAAAAAACTCGCCGAGGTGATAGAGCTCGACAATAAGGAGTTCCAAAACGTGTGGCGGCTCATATCCGAGTCGTCGGCGTCGGTCTTCATGACCGGCAGGGCCGGCACGGGCAAGTCAACATTCCTGCGCTATATTGTCGAACATATAAAAAAGAAGACTGTCGTGCTCGCCCCGACGGGCATTGCGGCAGTTAATGCGGGTGGCGTGACGCTCCACTCGTTTTTCAAGATCCCTCTCCAACCTTTCGCCCTCGACGATGTCAAGTTCGCCACCCCGAGGGACGTGAGGGCGATGCAAAAGTTTAATGGAGAGAAGATCAAGCTGCTCAAAGAGCTGGAGCTTATAGTCATAGACGAGGTGTCGATGGTGCGAGCCGACGTGCTTGATTTCGTCGACAGGGTTCTAAGGACATACAACAAGGGTCACCGCTTCGAGCCGTTCGGTGGCAAACAGCTACTCCTTGTAGGTGACGCTTTCCAGCTGGAACCCGTGGTGACCGGTCAGGAGTGGGACATACTGAGAAGATTTTACACAACGCCATATTTCTTCGGCGCCGCGGTGTTCGGACAGATACAGCTCACGCAAATTGAGCTGAAGAAGGTCTATCGCCAGAAGGAGGCCGACTTCTTGTCGCTCCTTGACCGCATAAGGGTGGGGCAGGTGGCAAATGAGGACTTGGAACTCATCAACTCCCGCGTCGACAAATCATTCCAACCCGGCACGGAAGCTCTATACATGACGTTGACGTCAACCCGTTCGGCGTCAGACAACATAAACGAGAGCAGGCTTGCGGAGTTGGAGACCGAGGAGAAGACCATCGTAGGTCACGTGGAAAAAGACTTCCCCGAGCAGATGATGCCGACGAGCTTGAACCTTACACTGAAGGTGGGGGCGCAGGTGGTGTTTGTAAGGAACGATATGGAGGGACGATGGTACAACGGCTCAGTCGGAAGTGTGGAAGGCATAGAGGATGACGGAGTGTGGGTGAGAGTCGTGACCGACGACGCAAAGCCGCAAGGAGAGAAGTCCCATGAGGTTGGTGAGCATCCGGAAGGCGAGGAGTATGGTGAGGCTTATGACGAGAACGGTGAGTTGTGCGACCCCGACCTCTTCTTCGTGCAGCCAGTGATGTGGGAGAACGTCAAGTACAGATATAACGAGGAGAAGCACCAGGTCGAGACGGAGCTTTTGGGAACATTCACTCAAGTGCCGCTCAAACTGGCATGGGCCATAACGATACACAAGAGCCAAGGCTTGACTTTCGACCACGTGATAATAGATTTGGGCAGCGGGGCTTTCGCCTGTGGGCAGAGCTACGTAGCCCTCAGCCGTTGCCGCACGTTGAATGGGATGATATTGAGAAACCCATTGAAGCACAAGGATATACGCACCAATGTTGCGGTTAGGATCTTCTCTAACGGAGCAAATGACGAGGTTCTGATAGAAAAGCAGTTGACCGAGGCTCGCGCAGACCTGCTTGGGCGTCAGGCGGTCACGGAATTTGACAAAGGAAACTTGCGAGGTGCCGTGGCAGACGCTTTCGATGCACTGGCCATAAAGCCCGAGATGCTGAAGTCTGATGTCATGAGGCGATATGTGGCACGAAAGTTGTCGGTGGTGGACAAGCTGCGAGCCCAGATTGACGACCTGCTCGACCAGCAGCGCAAGATGAGGGAGAAGAACTTTGAGTTCGCATATGAATATTACCTCTTGGCGGCTGAGTGTCTGCATAAATATGACGACGAGAGAGCCGCAAAAGCCAACATCAACAAGGCTCTGTCCTTGGCTCCCGACTATGCCGACGCGCTGGTGCTGAGGGCTGACATATTGCTCAGCGACGGCGATGCGGAGGGGGCTGTCAAAGACCTCAACGTAGCGTTGCGCCCGGGCGTGATAAAGAAAGCAAAGAAGACTGCCGACGCCCTGCTCTTGCGCGCCAAGGCGCATAAGGCTCTAAAGAGGTGGGAGCGCGTATTGTCTGACGCTGGCGACGCGTTGGCGTTGCGTAAGGACAGGAAGACGCTGCTCCTGATGGCTGAGGCTTGCAGAAAAAACGGCAGGATGGAGGATGCCGAGCGATATGAGCTGATGGCAGACGACATGCTGAATAACGACCACGATGATGACGACGATTATTAGAAGAATTGGCGCGACGGCCATAGCCGCTGTGGCTCTTATGGTCTCCGCCACCATGACGGCCCATGCGCAGGTGAACACCAACAGGATGATGCAGGTGGGGCGTAACGCGCTCTACTTTGAGGACTACGTCTTGTCGATCCAATATTTCAACAGGGTCATCATCGTGAAGCCTTATCTGGCAGACCCGTATTATTACAGGGCCGTGGCAAAGTTCTACCTTGACGACCTTACGGGATGCGAGGCGGACTGCAACGTGGCGTTGGACATAAACCCGTTCCTTATCGGCGCATATAACCTCAGGGGCATAGCCCATCTGAGGCAAGACAAGGCGGCGGCTGCGAGAGCAGACTTCGAGGAGGGGCTTAAATATGAGCCGGACAACATAAACATGCTGCTCAACGCGGGCATTGCGAGCATAAACTTGGAAGAGTATGACCATGCCATAGACCAGTATGACAAGATATTGAAGCTCGACAAGAAGAACGTGCCTGCCATATTGTATCGGGGCATAGCGTATGTGGAGAAGGGCGACACGGCAACGGCATTGACGGAATTTGAGAGGGCGACCAAGATAAACTCATACTCGCCAGAGGCATTCACTTACCTTGGCATGACAAGGTATCAGACGAGGGACTTTGCTGGAGCGTTGAAGAGCTACGACCACTTGGCGGAACTTCGTCCGCAAGACCCGTTCGTATATGTGAACCGCGCCATCACGAAATACAACCTTGACGACATGAGGGGCTGCGAGGCGGACCTTGACGAGGCGATAAGGCTCGACCCTAAGAACAGGCTCGCATATCAGAACCGAGGATTGCTGAGGGCTGAGGCTGGCGACTTGAACAGGGCGGCAGACGACTTCTCGAGGGCGTTGGCCATAGACCCGTCTGACGACATCACCCTCTTCAACAGGGCCATTGTCTATGGGCAGTTGGGGCAGGCGTCTAACGCGCTGCAAGATTTGAACATCATCATTGCCAAACATCCAGACTTCGGACCCGCATATGCGCAGCGCGCCGTGGCAAAACGCCAGCTTGGCGACAACAAAGGCTCAGAGCAAGACTACCTTACGGCCATGACATTCGAGCAAGAGAAGACCAAGCGTCAGATGGCGGCGCAGCAGAGTGGGGCGCAGCCAGACGACAACAAGGGCAAGGAGAAGAAGAAAGAGAGCCGCGGAAAGAACGATTCGGACATGAAGAAATATGACCAGATGGTCGTCGTGGCGGACTTTGGCGACACGGACGACAAGCTGCGGCAAGAGAATAAGGAGACGATAAGGGGTAGGGTGCAAGACCGCGACATTGCCATAGACTTGGAGCCTGCGTTCAGCCTGTCGTTCTTCAGCGCGGACACGCTGCTGCCTAACGCGCCATATTACAGCCCGTCGGTTGTGAAGTTCAACGCCCAGGGCGTGTCGGATCTGAAGATGGTCGTCACGAACAGGGACGTGGCCGGTGACGAAGTATCGGCGAAGGTGTTTACCATGATAGCCGACGTCAACAAGCGTCTGGAGGCTGACCCGTGGGATGCGTCGCTCTACCTGCTGAGGGGCACGTTGTATTCGATAGTGATGAACTATAACAGCGCGTTGACGGACTTCTCGGCATCGCTGATGAAAGACCCGGGCAACGTCGTGGCACTGTTCAACAGGGCTGCGGCGAGGTATAAGATGGTCGAGACGATAAGGGACATGGACCCCGACGCCTATGCGCCTATGGATGGCGACCTTATGGGCGGAAGGAACTTGAGGCATGAGGTGACGGTATTGGACTATGACCTTGTGGTTCAGGACCTTGAGAGGGTCATGGAGTTGGAGCCGGACAATGAGTTCGCCTATTACAACTTGAGCCTCGTATATTGCCAGCGTAAGAATTTTGACAAAGCTATAGAGCTGTTGGACAAGGCGATAGAGGTTTATGACCAGTTTGCGGAGGCGTATTTCAACAGGGGAATTATTGAATTGTATCAAGGGAAGGAAGAGGCTGGCGTGAAGGATCTGAGCCGTGCCGGCGAGCTTGGCATGTTCAAGGCGTATAACGTTATAAAGCGATATAAGGCGAAACAATAGTGACAAAGTGTTGGGAGATGAAGAGGAAAGTTGTATCTTTGCAGTCGATTTGAATTCAATCTTTTAAAGAAATCGTACGATGAAAAGGACATTCCAGCCTTCGAACCGTAAGCGTATCAACAAGCATGGCTTCCGTCAGAGGATGTCTACTAAGAATGGTCGCAGGGTTCTGGCCGCACGCCGCGCCAAGGGTCGTAAGAAACTCACTGTTTCCGACGAGGCAAAAGGCAAGGCTTACTAAGGCACACAGCAACGCTCCGAAGAGATTCGGAGCTTTTTTTATGCCCATAAGTGCGAGCCCAGGTGCAATGGACGAGGTAAGCGATACTTTTAAGAGTGTCTTTCGGGGGCGTGTTTTGAAATTCAAACGATGAGGTAAGTTAAAGAGTGTCTTTAGGGTGTTATCATAAAGGAGAGGCGGCTCCGCGCAATTGCGGAGCCGCCTCTCTCGGTCGTTTTATGTAGGAGTGTGAGTGGGCGTTATTGTGGAGTGATGAGGATGGTTAGGTTGCGGTTTTGCGCCTTGACGCGATACTTGTCCAGTGGCATGCTGCCCCAGCTGTCGATGCAGCCGAGGGCTGACATTGCCTGGTCGATGGAGAGGAAGGTGGCGTCGCGTGGGGTGAGAAGCTCGGAGTGGCGTTGGTGCTTGTCGTCGCCATCGTCGAGATCCTCTTGCGAGAAGTGGAGGGCTGTGGCGACGAAGGGTTGCTCGGCCGTGATGGTGAGCCCATGGTTTGCGACATTGGTGAGAGTCCACCAACGGACGTCGGTCTTTGCGCCTGTCTCTTGTGGGCGGATGTATGGGTAGAATTGGGAGGTGACGGACTGGTCGTAGACGCCGATGAACGCGGAGTTGGCGCGGTCGGGGTAGTTCTCATGGGGACCGCGTCCGTAGTAGGAGATGTTCTCGAAGGAGGCTGGCATGGAGAGACGGATGCCGAAGCGGGGGAGGTCGGGAGCTTGCGCTGCGGACGGGACTTCGAGGGACTGGGAGAGGAGGATCTGACCAACGTTGTTGACAGTGTAGGAGATGGTGAGGGAGACTGGGATCTCGGGGCTGTCGGGGTTTATGGGCTTGGAGAGGTAACGATGGAGACCTGTCGTGGGGTCGGGGAGTATGCCGTGGATGGAGTATTGGGCAGTGACGGTGACGAGATTGTCGTGGGAAGAGGTGGCGATGTCGAGGAGTTGGAGGTCGGGGTTGCGCCATGCGGCGAGACGATGCTGGAGATCGGCACCGAAGTCATTGTCGGTCGGGGCGCGCCAGAAGTTTGGTTCGAGGCGTGAGGAGGGGGAGAGAAGGGTAGTGCCGTTGACATCGTATCGGCAGATCATGCCGTCGTGGCGAGAGAAGTCGATACGGAAATTGTCTGCGGAGATGGAGATGAGACTGCTGTCGGAATTGTTGACGACGGGAGATGGTTGTTGGGGATGGTTGGGAATGGAGAGTGCGGAGGCGGAGGCGTCGCGGACGGGGAGTTGGGCGCGAGCGGCGACATGACCGGCAGGCAAGAGACCGTCGGCACGTTTGGTGAGGAAGGCGATGTTGAGCAGAACCTCTTGATTTGTTGGGATATTGGAGATGTCGTAGGGGAGGGCGAGGGACTGAGTGGATTGAGGAGTCGTGGAGAGAGTGTCTACAACGCCGGACTGGACGGGAACGCCATTGGAGAGGAGAGACCACTCGAGGCGATAGTTAGAAAGAGAGGTGAAGAAATTCTCGTTGAAGACATTTATCAGACCACGAGACAAATCGACGGGCGTAGCCCATATGCTCTGCTGTATATAGGCGACTTCGAGGGCGTGGGGATTGGGGTGTCTGTCGGGGCTAATGAGACCATTGACGCAGAAATTGTTGTCGGAGCCGTCGTAGGAGTTCCAGTCGCCGCCGTAGCCGAGGTATGTGGTTCCGTCGGGTTTATGGATTCGGATTGCCTGGTCTATGAAATCCCAAATGAAGCCACCTTGGTAGGATGGGTTGTTTCGGATAATGTCCCAATACTCCTTGAAGCCGCCGCAAGAGTTGCCCATGGCGTGGGAGTACTCGCACTGGATGAGGGGCTTGGATGGGTTCTTGTCGAGGTAACGTTGGCAATTATCGTAGCTGAAGTACATTGGGCAGAAGACGTCGGTATAGTCGTTGCCGTGGGCTTGCTCGTATTGGCAGGGGCGTGAAGGGTCGGTCTTCTTGACCCAGTCGTAGGCGGCTTGGAAGTTAGGACCGAAGCCCGCCTCGTTGCCGAGACTCCAGAAGATGACAGAAGGATGGTTGCGGTTGGCTGCCACGTTGCGCTGGTTGCGTTCGAGGTGTGCGAGAGCGTAGTCGTCGCGACGTGCGAGAGTCTTATCGTCATAGCCCATTCCGTGGCTTTCGATGTTGGCCTCGGCGACGATGTAGATGCCGTATTGGTCGCAGAGGTCGTACCACTCGGGGTTGTTGGGGTAGTGGCAAGTGCGGTCGGCATTGAAGTTCAGTTTTTTGAGGAGCGAAATGTCCTCAATCATGCGATGGCGTGATATGACGTAGCCGTTGTCGGGGTCTATCTCGTGGCGGTTGGCTCCTTTGAAGAGGACGGGCTTCCCGTTGATGAGAACTTGCGCGTTGCGGATCTCAATCTTGCGGAAGCCGACGCGTTGGGGGATGACTTCGAGGACGCGACCACCGTCGGAGAGTGTGGCTGTGAGGGTGTAGAGGTTGGGCGACTCGGCAGACCACTTGGCGGGGGCGGAGACGGCGAGCGTCCCGTGGTGTGTGCCTGCGCCTTTCACCTTAGTTTGCGCGACGACCTTGCCATCGGGAGAAAGGAGGGCGAGGGAGGCTTCGCCGCCAGAAACGATGTCGACATCGAAAGCGAGCGTGGCGTCGCAGTAGTTGGCGTCGAGGTCGGGCGTGAGGCGTATGTCGGAAATATGTTTCTTATTGCGAGCGAAGAGAAAGCAGTCGCGCCCGATGCCGGAGAGGCGGAAGAAATCTTGGTCTTCGAGGTATGAGCCGTCGCACCAACGGAAAATCTGGAAAGCGATGAGATTCTTCTTGCCAGGCTTGATGAAGTGCGTGATGTCGAACTCGGCTTCGAGCTTGCTGTCTTCGCTGTAGCCGACGAACTTGCCATTGACCCACAGGTAGATATTGGACGTTGCGGAGCCGAAATGCGCGATGACCTCCTTGCCATTCCAAGAGGCGGGGATTGTCATCTCGCGGCGGTATGAGCCCACATGGTTGTCGAGCGTCGGGACGACAGGCGGGTTGACGGGAGACTGCTCGCGCCAGGCGTAGCCGTTATTTACGTAGAGAGGGTCGCCATAGCCGTAGACCTCCCAGATGCCGGGTACGGGGATGGAGGGCCAGGCATTGTCATCATAATTGAGGGAGAAGAAATTGGCTGGTCTCTGGTCGGCATCCTTGACCCAAAAGAAGCGCCAAGAGCCGTTGAGAGAGAGGAAGTTGGCAGAGGACTCTTTGGGCTGAAGGGCGGCATCGGCACTCTCGAAAGCGAAGAACCTTGCGTGCATCGGGGCGCGATTCCGCTGGTTGACTTTAGGGTCTTGCCATTCGTCGGATTGCGCAAAGGAGGCAGCGCAGAGGCAGAAGGCGAGAAGGGAGGAGAGGATGCTCTTGATCATGGGACAAAGTGTTGGGAGGGGAAGGGTTGTTGTTGTTTTGCGATTGCAAGGATAGCGATAAGTTTTTAAGTGAAGGAGTGATAATTTAATACGAATTAATAATTGCAAGGAATGTAGTCTTTTTTATTCTCTATTTATGGTCATGTGTTTTTTTAGGTGTGAGGCGTGTCGGACGGGTCGCCCTCGTCATGCCGCCCACATACAAATATACGAAAAAAGGGGCAGAAAGCCAAGGCTCCCGGCTGCCTTCAATGTAGAAAATAGCGGCTTCTATTGTGTTGAGGAATAGGGAGATAGGAGTTTGCGCTCAAGACGTCGGGCCATGGGGACGAAGAGCCAATAGGATATGGCGCCAGCGATGGCGGCCATGAGGAAAAAGAGGATATAATTTATTGCGAGATCTATCGTGTGACGCTCGGCAGCGATGCCCGCCCACTTGGCAGTGGAGCCGAAAATGGCTCGGATGGAGGTGCGGAAAATGCGCGCGCAGTATCGGAGCGCTTGTCGGAGCGACCATCCGAAACCTCGTTTGGCGTAGCCTATGGCTTTGGCTTTCAGGGTTACGCCCTCCATCTTGACGGCTATGGTGGCGAGGGAAGAGTAGTCGAAAGAGGAGACGCTGCCGCCGTAGAGCATTTCGAGTTCTTGCGTGACGAGGAAAATCTCCTTTTGGAAGAAGACGATATCTACGGCGAAGAGCGGCCACATGAGCCAGTTTTGTGGGAGCGTGGCGACGAAAGTTATGAGAGCCGCCCTTATGGCGTGGCGACGGATGAGGCGTGTGGCGATGTTGCGCACGGCAGGCATACCAGCAACGCTGACTATGCCGTTGGCGGCAGCCTGGGCTTTCTGATCGTCGGAGAGGTGGAGGTATCTGTCGGAAATCTTGTTGATGAAAGAGTTGCCATCGGAGTAGTAGACCCTAAGCCATTCGGGGCTGAGGGCGAAGCTCATGAGACGGTCGTAGATGTTGACGACACGAGCCTTGATGTTAGCGATGGCGGGCATTGTCATTATGAGGCAAGAAGATTACAGACCGACGGAGACGACATTCCCGAAGACGACGGCGGCGGACATTTGGGAGTCGGAGTAGCGGAAGATGGTGCGCGCCCCCTCGGCAGCGGGCTCGATGGCGTCGGCTTGTTGGAAAAGGACGTCGGGGCGTCGGGTTGTGACGCAGTTCTCGCGGAGCCATCGGGGAGAGGCGGTGACGGAGAAAGTGCGCGAAGCGTGGGCGGTGCGTGGTTTGAAGCCGAGAGTGTTGGCGCACCAATCGAGAACGTCGGAATCGAGAACATCGGAGCCTATGAAGCAACCGCTGATGACGGTAGGGATGCCATGGGCGACGATTGCGGCAGTATGGTTGCGGAAGCCGATGGTGTAGATTTGGTGGCGTGGACCTGCGTCGCCGTAGATGGTTGAGCGTTGGCGATCGAGATTGATGCGGACGAAATCGTAGGTCGTGGTGTCAGTGAGCGTGGTATCGGCATCGAAGAACGACTTGGTGACGCCGACGAAAGAGAACCCTTCGAGACGCATGGCCGAGGCGACGGCCGACGGGGAGGTGGAGTGGGTGGCGGCGGACGACATATGGACGCCTTCGAGATTGGCGAAAGAGGCTCCACACCCTGGGGCATCGTCGTCGAGCCACTCGTTATCGGGGTTGAAATCGTATTGCTCGCCCGTGGTGAAAACGTCGGCATTCCATGGCGCGCCGGGGTCTTGGGACATCATGACGCCAGACCATTGGGGTGTTTGTATTATGGCGGGAGCTGATAGCCTGTCCATACCCTCGACGAGGAGGGCGCGGCGGCTATTGCGCCACAGGCAAGCGGGGACGGACTCGGAGGGCATGCTGCGACCGCCAGGGCCGATGGCAATGACGTGGTAGGTGCGGATTTTGCCGTCGAGGGGCTGATGGATGAAGACGGAAGTGTCTGACGTGAGGGCGATGAGGCGGTTGCCCTCGTAGACCTCATAGCTGTCGGCTGTGGCGGAAGACTCGAGCGAGTCGGGCGTAAAGCTCCAATGGATGGACAGCGAGTCGGCGGCAGCAAATCGCAGACCGACGCGAGAGGGAGGGAGAGGCGAGACGGGAGCGGACGTCCCTGCGAGATAGCGCAAGAGACCCTTGTAGATGGCTCGTGCGGCATCGCGGCGGAAGGCGGGATTCAGGGCGTGGCTCATGTCGGCGATGTTCTGGTGTGACAGCAGTTCGAGGAGAAGAGCGGGAACATCGGGTCGACGGCTTTCGGAGTATCCCTTGTCGGCAATGCCGCGGAGCGTCCAGTCGGCATCCCAGCTGCGATGGATGTCGGACTTGAGGGAGTTCATCACGAGCCAAGCTAATTGTCGGGACGTGAGGCGGTTGCGCCCATCGGGGAGCTTGTTGTCGCCTTTTTTTGTCGTAATGAGACAGAGCGTCCCGATGACAGAGTCGGTGCGCGTGACGAAAGCGTCGGTATGGAGGGCGAGAGAGAGGTCGATAGGGATGTGCTTGTCGGCAACGAGAGAGTTGACCCATTCGCCGCGGCAGTTGATATCGTCGGTGTAGTCTTTGCGTCCCTCGCTGAGGCTGAGCACCTTGGCGTAGTCGAATCCATCGGACTGGAGATAATATCGTGCGCCCTCTTGCCAAGCCGGGAGACCGCTTGTCGCGCCATTGCGCTCGACGACACCCATGCCGCCTCCGACACGTATGGCATCGACGGAGACTGGACCGTCGCCTTTTATTATGACGCTGAACTCAGAGCCTTCGTGGAAGGGTAGCGTGGCGAGGGGGAGCCACATGCCGCCTCCCATGCGCTGATTGAGGGAGAAGTGGGCTTCGCCTGTGGCGTGACGGACGGTGACGAGGACTGGGGTTTGGGCATCGGGGATTTGGGCGTAGGCGATGTAGAGAGTTGCGAGCCCCGTGGAAGGAGCTTTGCCAGAGAAGACGACCGAGTCGGAGGGCGACATCTTAAAAATGAGGGCCTTGCCGAGAGTGAAGGGGTTGTCTTTTAGACGGAGGGTCTCGTAGTGAGCGAAGCCTTTGGTTGTGGAGTATGGTTTGAGGGAAGAGGAGAAGGCTGGCGCAGGATCGGCATCGTCGATAATGGTTGAGACGCTCGTGGTGTCGCGTTCACGAGGGGAGAGGACGACAGCGCCGGCGTTCTCGAGCATGGGGATTAGGAAAGGGTAGGCGATGGAGGGTGTCAGGAGATCCTCGACAGTGGTGTTGAGCCGCCCGCGTTGCCATTCCCATCGGTCGAGTGAGGCTTCGTAGTAGCGACCGTGGCTTGCCCATAGGGCGATGTTGCGGCCCGAGAGAGGACCTGAGAAACCTTGGTCTTGGCGGATGACTGGTGAGCCTTTGGGAGGCATTGCGCAAGAGGAGGTGTCGTTGACGGCTTGGGCGACGAGGTCGGTTTTTCCTGCCGTTATGGCGAGAGAGGCGTCGGGCTTATTGAGCCAGAGTCGGAGGCTGTCTCGGGCGGTGGTGATTTGGGCGGTCGAGATGGGGAGTTGAGTGGCGTTGTCGGAGAGACGCAGGCGGATGATGTTGTCGCCGTCGGTCACGAGGGAACGCACCGTGACGGCTCGATCCAATCCGACGTATGGAGGCTGGAGGATTGAGATGAGCGCGTTGGTGGGCACTTGGTCGGCGACGGACTTCACTTGTGCCGCAAGGAGGGTGGGGAGGAAGGTGAGGAGGGCAGCGAGTGTTGATTTTCTGATCATCGGCGGTAGGGGAAAGGTAAAGCCCCGTGTGCCGTCGCCATGCCTAAATGTCGGGGGAATGGGCGCACGGCGCACGGGGAATTGTGGGAAGGTGAGTGGGGGAGGCTTGTGAGATGTTAGATCTCTATGTGGATTATTCGTTTGTCTTCTTCGAAGAAAGGGATGCCGGGGAAGTAGGGTGCGATGTCGCACCAGAGGGCTTTCTTGCCGAAGGGTTGTAGCTCGCTCTCGATATTGCCGCCTTTGAGGTAGAGGATGCCATTGATGACGGAGTTGCGCATGTGCTTCGTGTCGATGAGGTGTCGGGTCATGCGCGCGAAGTCGGTAAGTTTTGTGACTCCTCGTCCGGTGACGAAATCGAATTTGCCTTTGAGATCTTCGGAGCGGGATTTAACGGGTGTAACGTTTTTGAGGTTGAGAGCGTTGGCAATCTCGGTGACGACTGTAATCTTCTTGCCGATGGAGTCGGCGAGTGTGAAGTTGACGTCGGGGAATATGATTGCGAGTGGGATGCCAGGGAAGCCTCCACCGGTGCCGACATCGATGATGTTGGAGCCAGGGGTGAAGTGCATGAACTTGGCGATGGCGAGAGAGTGGAGGACGTGGTGCGTCATCAGCTCGCCTATGTCTTTTCTTGAGACGACGTTTATCTTGGCGTTCCAGTCCTCATAGAGGGCTTGGAGTTGGTCGAATTGGCTTTTTTGAGTGTCTGTGAGGTCTTGGAAGTAGTTCTCGACGATGCTCATGACTCGGGTGCGTTTTCAGTGTTTTTGAGGATGTTGTAGAGGAGCTCGCGTGAGCGGAAGAGCTGTGCTTTGACAGTGCCGAGGGGCATTTGCAGTTCTTCGGCTATTTCTTCGTAGGAGAGTTCCCGGAAGTAGCGAAGTTCGACGAGAGTCTTGTATCTTGGTTTCAGTTTGTCGACTACGGCACGGACTGCCTCGACGGTTTGGCTCTTGATCATGCTCTCGGAGGGGTCGGGTGCGTCGGACGCCACTGTGATTTGTCGGGCTCCACCTTCTTCCTTGTCTTCGTTCTCCTGGTCGATGCTGACGAGCTTGCATCTTTTGCGTCGGAGGAAGTCGATGCCGTTGTTGGATGCGATCTTGAAGAGCCAGGTTGAGAAAGCGTAGGTAGGGGAGTAGAGCTCGATATTGCGGAAGGCTTTGCCGAAGGCTTCGATGGTGAGATCTTCGGCGTCGACTTTGTTGCCTACCATTTTGAGGAGCATGAAGTAGATGGAGTCTCGGTATCGGGCGAGAAGTTTGGCGTAGGCTTTTTGGTCACCGCCTTTGGCGCGTTCGACGAGCTCCATGTCGTAGAGCGCCTTGTCGGAGTGAATGCTGGCGTTTACTTCCATGTGTTTCTGGTTTTAGTCAGTCGGCCTGTGAGCCAAGCGAGGGACTGCATTGTTGGGATCAGAAGGTCCATTGGCAGCGCGAGGAGCCACAGTCGGCTTTCGCCCATGTTTCGGGCGGCGAGACCCATGGCGATATAGATGAGAATGGTACGGGCGGCGAGGGCGATGCCTGCTGCCTCGAGGAGGATTGGTGATTGCGTGATTAAGCCGAGCAGCACAGCCGCGATGATGGCGAGCCAGAAGATGAGGCGTGAGGCGATCTCGCTGCCGAGCCAGAACTTGACTACGGGTGGGTAGAGGGAGGCTGTTGTGAGGTGTCGGCTTTTTTGGGCGGAGTAGGTGAGCCAAGTGTTTTTAGGCTCGCTGATGGTGTGTGCCGGGGCCTCGAAGACTATGGCGGTGTTGGCTCTCGTTCCCATCTCGCTGACGAAGAGGTCGTCGTCGCCGGAGAGGACGTAGAGGTGGTTGCGGAATTTGGAGCTGCGGTCGAAGAGCTGTTTGGAGTAGGAGAGGTTTCGCCCGACGCCCATGAAGGGTTTTGACGCTCGTGCTATGCCGAAGTATTGTACGGCGTTCCAGAAGGTCTCGTATCGGAGGAGGAGGTTGAGGAGACCTGGGCGTTTGGCGTAGCGGCCGTAGCCGAGGACGAGCTCGGTGTTGTCGTTGCCGTAGGCTTCGGCCATGAGTGTCAGCCAGTTTTCTGAGGCGGGGATGCAGTCGGCGTCGGTGAAGACGATGTGGTCGTATTTGGCGGCTTTGATGCCGACGTTGAGCGCGAGTTTTTTGCCGTGGTGGAAGACGGCGTCGGTGGGGATGGTCGTGGTGTAGACCTCGGGGTATTGCGCCCTGAGGCGGGCCAGGACGAGTGGCGTGTCATCTGTGGAGCAGTCGTCGACGATGACGATTTGCTTTTTTGCCGCGTATTTTTGCGCGGCGAGTGCGGGGATGAGTTTTTGTAGGTTGTCTTCCTCGTTGCGGGCGCAGACTACGATGCTGACGTCCGGGAGCCGGGAGGCGAGGTTGCGTGGGCGGCGACGGACTCTGAACATGAAGAATGCCCAGTAGAAGAGTTGCCAAGCCAGAGCCGCCCCGAGGACTGCGATGACGATAATGGATATCGTGCTCACTTTTTCGCTGTTAGTTTCTAGTGTTGATGTGTGACAGGGTGTTGCCCTTACCGAGAGTGTCTTGTTATGACGCTACAAATATACACATTTCCGTTGAGAATGGCAGCGAAAGAGGGAGTGTCAATGGGTTGCGGATATTGAAGATTCTGGCGTCTGGCTTGTGGCGGTCGTGGCGTCGTCGGCAGGGGCTTTCATGCGGTCGAGCGCGCTGCTGTGGACGCCATGTTTTTCGGCGTAGGCTATTTGGGCGCGTTGGACGACGCACGCGATGATGAAGTAGGCGACGGCTTGGAGCCACAGGCATCGGATCTCGTGTGCGGCAGTTGTTATGTCGCCGCCCATGGACATTATCTTGACGTGGGCGTTGAGACCGAAGGTGGAGGGGAAGAGCCAGCTGATGACTTTCCAGACGTGGGGTATGCTTACGGAAGGCCATGATATGCCGCTCAGGAAGAGCAGCGGTACGGACATGAAGACGAAGATGAGGAGGCTGTCCTCACGTCGGTATATCATGCAAGAGCATACGATGGTGAAGCAGGAGCAGGCGAGGAGGTAGGGGATCATCATGGCTATCCACGACCAGTAGTTGCCGATATGGGGGAGGTCGAAGCCGAAGATTATGGCGACGTACATGTAGAGGGCCATGAAGAGGAAGAGAGGGAAGATCACGAGAACCTTGCCGAGGATGACGGCCATTGGGTTGTCGTAGCCTTGGACTCCGCGGTAGATGGCGAAACCTCCGTTTTTCTCGCGAGTGCGACCCATGGCCATGCCGATGCCGAGAACCATTGCCTGCTGGAGGATGAGCATGAGGATTGGGGGGATGAGGAAAGAGGCGTAGCCGCCTTGCGGGTTGTAGAGCATCACGTGGTCGTACTTTATGGGGGACCGCGCAATGTCTATCTCACGTGAGGAGAGACCTGTCGCACCGAGATCCTCGATCTTGATGTTCTTGTTCATGTCTTGCGAGATGTTGGTGCAAGGCAGGAGGATGCTCTTGTAGTAGATGAGTGAGCTGACGTCGGAGTAGGCGGCTATGCGTGTTTGGCGTCCGTGCCTGATGTCGTCGAGGAAGGATGAGGGGATTCGGATTATGCCGTAGACTTCGGTCTTGCGCATGAGGTCTTGCGCCTCGGTCATGTCGGCGCAGCGGGCGTAGACATGGGCTTCGGGGCTGGCATCGAGCTTGCGGATGAACTCGCGCGAGAGAGCGGAGTGGTCCTCGTCGACGACGGCTACCGGGATGTCGCGAGCGGTCTCGGTGCTGTAGACGTAGTAGTAGATGAGGGGGTAGCCGATAGGGAGGAAGAGGAAGAAAATGAGCACACCGACATCGTGAGACATCTCGCGGAGCTCTTTCCACCAAACGCTTATAGTGTCTTGAATCAGACTCATCGGATTGAGATTAGGGCTTGTATTCCACGGTGTTGAATGCCTTGCGGTATCGACCGAGGAAGAGCAGTGGGAGCCAGATAATGACCAGCATGGCCACTATGGGTTTCCATGCGAAGACTATGGGGTAGCCGTTGAGGGCTTGGTTGGTGTAGATTAGGAAGTAATCGCGCAGCGGGAAGATGAGCGAGATGTGCTGGAGGAGTCCCGTCATGGCTGGTACGGGGTAGGAGAAACCCGCCATGGAGATGGACAGCACGCTGAGGAGCGCGCATCCGGACATGGCCATGCGCATCTGGCCGGCGAAGATGCCGAACATGAGGAGACCCATGGCTTGCGCGGTGAGAACCGTCAGTAGACCGAGCGCGAACATGGGGAGCAAGCCGCACTGGCACGGGTAGTCCATGATGCGGTAGAGGTAGACATCGTTGGCGACGAAAATAAAGGTGTAGAGAATCGTCTGTGGCAGGAGTTTTCCCGTCAGGGCGACGGGGACAGAGCCGCCAGCCAGGGTGTTGAGGAGGAACTTCTGCGTGCCGATCTTCCATTCCATGCCTATGGCGTAGGTCGTCGTGAGCATGATGAGGATGATGACGATGCCTGGGATGATGAGGTTGTTGAGCAGGATTCCGTAGTTGAGGTAGGGGTTGGTGAGCGGGTGCGTCTCCATGGAAATGGGTTGGAGGATGCCCATGATGTTGCTCTCGGGTACACCCTTGGCTCGCAGTGTCTCTCGCGTGATGGCGAGGCCGGCCAGCTCGGAGATGGTCTTGAGATCCTTCATGAGCAGGGCGGCTGGGATGTAGTAGGTGTCGGCAGTGTAGAACGAGACGGTTGGTTGGCGTTGTCCGATGGCCTCTACGGTCGTGCCTTTAGGGATGTAGAAGAAGGCGTAGATCTCGCCACGCTGGAGTGCGCGCCGGGCGTCGGAGAAGGTGGCGTAGCGATGGTTGAGTCCTGTTGTCTTCATTGCTGAGAGGACTCGGACGATGGAGCGCGTTGTTTGAGTGTCGTCCTCGTCGACGAGGCCTGTGGGCAGTTGATCTGGGAGCCCCTGGTCCATGAGTGACGTGAAATAGAGGGTCACGAACATGGGGGCTATCAGCATGCAGAAGATGAGTAGGGGGCGGCGCTTGAAGACACCGATTTCTCGGCGGCTGATTCGGAGCACCCTGAGTATCTTGTCTTTATATGCCCTTAGCATGATGGCTGTGTTGGCCTAATTGGCTTTGTTGATGATGGCGCTCATGCCTTCGCGGATGTCGGCAGCGTCTGTCATGTCGACGGGGACGGCTTTTACCTCGAAAGTCTTGAGGTCATATTGTCCGAGTGCTTTTGTGGCCTTCCAGATGGCGTAGGTGCCGACATCCTTCATCTTGGTGATTCGGACGTTGATATTCTTGTCGATGGCGGGGATGTAGGCTTGGGTCTCGGTGCCGACGGTGAGACCAGGGAGGAGGTCTTCGCGGACGTTGAAAGTGAACCAAACCTTGTCGGTCATGGCGACGTTGAGGAGAGGTGCGCCTGTGCCGACGAGTTCGCCTATTTCGGGGAAGATCTCGGTTACTTGACCATCGGCGAGGGCAACGAGCGTCATCTCGTTGATGTAGGAGGAGACTTCGCTCACGGCACCTTGTGCGCGTTCTACTTGAGCGTGTGCGGCGGCGCGGTCTTCGGCTTGTGCGCCGTGGACGGTCATGTCGTATTGGCTCTTGGCGGCGCGCTCGGTGGCCTTGTAGGCGTTGAGCTGCGCGAGAGCCTCGTCATGCTTTTGCGCGCTGACGACGCTGTCCTTGTAGAGGGCTTCTACGCGGGCGTAGGTTTTCTCGGCGACATCGAGGCCGGCGATGGCTTTCTGCCACATCTCGTAGGCGGCTTGGACTTGCTCTGAGCGTGCGCTGCCGGAGGCTTTGCTTTCTACGGCTTGGGCTGCGCTGAGTGCGGAGCTTGCCTGGTCGTATTTGGCCATGATGTCTGGTGCTTCGAGGATGACGAGGGTGTCGCCCTTGTGGACGAAGTCGCCCTCTTCGACGCGAATCTCCTTGACGCGGCCAGGCACCTTGCTGCTGATGCGGTAGTCGGTCATTTCGGCTTCGCCTTGGATGGTCTCGACCTTGTCGGGTTGGCAGACGCCGACGATGATGACGGCTGCTATAATACACAGCAGCGCTATGGCGAAAATGATGGTGATGTTCGCTTTCTTTTTCATCTCTTGTATGCTGTTTTCTGTTTTTCTCAGTATTGAATAATCTGAATTGGGGCTAAATGTTTGAACCATAGAGAATGTGGTCGTCTCGCAGGATCTCAATTAGCGGATGCAAATTACTAAAACATTGTCGTCGTTTGCAAGACGATTAAACTTAATTAATTGGAGTAAATAACCACAAATATGGTTATTTTTGCGTTGGAATGGTTTTTTATTGTTCCAAAGCATCATTTTTATACCCAAAATACCACAATTGACCTATTAATGCCGATGGAAAGCTCGTTGAATACAATTTCCATATCCATGCTAAGTGATTTAGACATTGCGGGAGTCGAGTCGTACAACGACGATTTTATCATCACCGACCAGATAGACCACCTTTTGTTGTTCCGTGAGCCATGCAGGGTTGACGGCATCGTACTTTTCGTATGCCTTGAGGGACACGTGGTGTGCGACATCAACCTGAAGCGTTATGTGTTGAAGCCTGGCGACATGATTGTCAATTTCAACAGCAACATCATCCAAGTCCATAATACTGATGGTTTTAAGGCCATGGCGTCGCTTATTTCGAGCGACTACCTTAACAAGTTGCGCATGGACATGAACAGCAGGTTGTCTCTTTTCATGGGGATAAAGGCTCAGGCCGCGGTGTCGCTCCCTCAAGAAGAGATTGACGGCATGAGGATGATATTCCGCCTGATAATGAAGGGGGTAAAGGACAACCGCCCCGACAGCGCGGACTTCATATCGAACATGTTGCAGGCCTTGTGCGGCTACATTGTCTCTGCCGTCAAGACATTCGCCCCCGAGGTCAAGAACGAGCGGAAGCCTCAGCGCACGGAGTTGATTTTCGAGCGGTTCATGCAACTGCTGACCCAACATCACAGCCGCGAGCGGAACGTCATCTTCTATGCCGAGCAGATGGACCTCTCGTCGAACTACTTGTCGCAGACGGTGAGGGCGTTCAGTGGTCGCAGCGCGGCTGAGTGGATCAACGAGTACGCCATTACGGAGGCCAAGATGATGTTGCGGTTCTCTGACTTGAGCATCCAGCAGGTGGCTGAGAAGCTGAACTTCCCGTCGCAATCGGCTTTTGGCAAATATTTTAAGCAGTACGTGGGCGTCAGCCCTAAAGTGTTCAGGCGCGGGCTTTAGCGGCGCCTGATGTTGGGCGCGCTGTTGCCTTTCCCCTTGTCGAGCCAGCTGTTGGAACTTTGCGACGACTTGTTTCGTTGGTAGTTCTGACTGCTGCGCCCGCTCCAATTTTCCTTTTTAGACGATTTGCGCGACGACCTCGTGTTGACTGGCGACGTTCCGCCGGCTGACGCACGCGGTTGCCGTCCCTGCTGCGTCGGCACGTAACTGTCGGCGATCGTCTCGCCCTCCTCCTCGTTGGGCTGCGCGCCATCTTCTTGCGTCACTCTGATGTTGGATTGGAACTTCCAACCGTCGTCGGTGAGGAGGTAGGCGTCGTAGCTGAGGTCTGGGCCGTAGAACTCGGGCCGCCCTGCCGTGATGCGGCTGTTAGACTCAAGGTGGTCGATGACGATCATCTTGGAGTTTTCGTCGTATCGTATTGTCATACTGGCGTTTAGTGAGTATCTGAAGATGCGGCGGCGGTATCGTTGCGTAGCGTGGATGAAGGGCTTTGTGGCTCCGAAGGCGACGTTGCCGTTGTCGCCCTCGCACACGACGTCGATGACGCGCGTCTTCGTCGTGGCGTCGGCGCCTTTGTAGCCCAGGAGGGCGTAGTAGTTCTTGCGGTCTTGACGGAACTGGATGATGGTGGTGTAGAGAGCCCCGTACCACGACTTGGCGTTCAGGACGGCAATGTCGGGCTGCCCTATGCGGTCGGTGGCGTCTGTGAGACGCTCGATGTGGTCGCCCTTCTTGTCGCGCATGGCGATCCATCCGCCACATCGGGATGAGAAATCGCGATAGGCGATCATGTAGGTGACGGTGCGGAGCGAATTGTCGGGCGAGTCGCACACGGTGAGCTCGGGGAGCCCGTCGAGGTCGCTGGTTATGGCGTGGCGCGCAGGGTCGAGTCGGCTGATGAGGAGGGCTTCGGCGTTGTCCTTATTCTCATCGTCGCGGTCGATGGACGAGGTCATGACGCGCAGTGCCATGCGGCACATTATGTCATTGACGGTGAAGATGGTGGACGTGTCGGCTCCTTGCTTGGCGACGTCGATGCCGAAAAGCCCCTCGGCCTCGGAGGGCCGGATGGTGTAGAGAGTGTCGGGGCAGTCGAGATCGTCGACGAAGGCCATGCCCTCGCGTCGGGAGTCGATGGTCGAGGTGGCGATCCAGACGAGTCGGCTCTTGCCGTCGCGCGTCCACGTGGCGCACCATGCCGTGGCGTCGGACGACGGGGCATCGAGCCTGACGAGCGACGAGGGGCGCCAAGCGCGTAGGGCGGAGTCGGACGCCGCGGCGAGTTGGCTCTCGACGGCGGCGCGCCATGAGGGTGCGTCGTAGGCGAGGGCGTGAACGTCTGGTTGGGAGAGGAACGTGGCGGTCATCTTCTCGACCTCGTCGAGTGGCGACGTCTGGGCCGTGGTGACCATTGGCGCGGCGAGGAGCGCGAGGGCGAGTCGGAATATGTGGCGTGGTGTCATAGATCTTTTGGAAAAGGGTGGGGGAGAGGGTAAATATCCTGCTCCGAGTCTACAAAAGTAAGAATGTCGTTCCAAATTAGCCATTAAGGCTTTTTATTAAATTTGCGAAAGCAACATTCATACCAATCGTCATTTGCCCACGGAACTTCAATATATAAAGGGAGTTGGCTCCCGACGAGCGGAGGTGTTGGCCCGAGAGGTCGACATCCGCTCGGAGGAGGACGTGTTGGAATATTTTCCTTACAGGTATGTCGACCGAAGTCGGATATATGAGATTCGGGAGTTGACGGCCGACATGAGCTACGTCCAGGTCGTTGGCCGTTTCGTGACGAAAGAGATAGTCGGTGTCGGGACGAAAAAGCGCATGACGGCTCGGTTTGTCGACGGGACGGGCGAGATGGACATCGTATGGTTCAAGGGGCTCAATTACATTGTCAACCAGATAAATACGACGGACGTGTACTTGCTCTTTGGCAAGCCGACGGTCTTCGGAGGGCGGTTGAACATGGCGCACCCCGACATCGAGCGCAATCCCGACAAGGCGCAATTCGTCGGGAAACTCATGCCGCTATACAACACCACGGAGGGCATGAAGCGCGCCGGTGTGACCAGCAAGGTGATGCAAGACATCGTGGCATCGGTATTCAGCCACATGACCCTCGGGAGGATACGTGAGACATTGCCGTCGCAACTCATTGCGCGCCATAATCTTATGCCTCGTCCGCAAGCCTTATGGACGGTGCATGGGCCGACGAACCTGAAAGAGCTGGAGAACGCCCGTTTCCGTCTGAAATTCGAGGAGCTTTTTTACATCCAGCTGGCCCTCTTGCGAAACAGGAATGTCAACAGGTCGCAAGTGGCGGGCATAAGGTTCGAAAAACCCGGCAACGCGCTGTCGGTCTTCTACAAAGAGCATTTGCGTTTTGAGCCTACGGGGGCGCAGAAGAGGGTGGTCCATGAAGTGTGGGGCGACCTCAAAAGCGGCAAGCAGATGAACCGCCTCGTGCAGGGCGACGTCGGCAGCGGTAAGACCCTCGTGGCCCTCTTGTGCATGCTCATCGTCACTGGCAACGGGATGCAGGCGTGTCTGATGGCGCCTACGGAAATCCTTGCCAATCAGCACTATGAGAACTTGATTGCCGAACTTAGGGGCATGGACGTCAAGGTGGCTTTGCTGACGGGTTCGGTCAAGGGCAAGCGTCGGCAGGAGATACTCGACGGCGTGGCTGACGGGTCGATAAACATCGTCATCGGCACGCATGCGTTGATTGGCCCGACGGTGATATTCAAAAACTTGGCACTTTGCGTCATCGATGAGCAGCACCGTTTCGGTGTCGAGCAGCGCGCCATGCTGTGGGCTAAAAACACGTGCCCTCCGCATATTCTCGTCATGACGGCTACGCCAATCCCCAGGACATTGGCCATGACCATCTACGGCGACCTCGACGTCAGCGTAATCGACGAGATGCCGCCGGGCAGAAAACCCGTCTTCACCGAACACTACTATTATTGTAACCGCAACAGGCTCAACGCCTTCATCCGCGCCGAACTGCAAAAGGGTCGTCAGGCGTACGTCGTCTTCCCGCTCATCAAGGAGAACGAGAAGATGGACTACAAGAACCTTGAGGCCGGCTTCGAATATATGAAACAATGCTTCCCCGAATATAGGGTGTGCATGGTGCATGGCAAGCTGAAAATCAATGAGAAAGATGAGGCCATGCGGCAATTCGTGTCGGGCGAGGCGCAGATAATGGTGGCCACGACGGTCATCGAGGTGGGTGTCAACGTCCCCAACGCGTCGGTCATGGTCATCGAGAGTGCCGAGCGTTTTGGGCTTAGCCAGCTGCACCAGCTTCGCGGCAGGGTGGGGCGCGGGGCAGATCAGAGCTTCTGCATCTTGATGACGGGTAACGAGTTGGCTCGCGACACGCGTCGACGGATCGAGACCATGTGCTCCACGACCGACGGATTTGCCATTGCGGAGGCCGACATGCGGTTGCGCGGTCCAGGCGACATCGAGGGTACGCAGCAGAGCGGCATCCCTTTCCGCCTGAAAATCTCCGACTTGGCACGCGACGCCCAGATACTCACCTTCGCCCGCGATTGCGCTAAAGAGGTTTTGGTGGAAGACCCGTTCCTGACGTCGCCGCAAAGTGTCGTCATGACGAGCCGCCTAGCCGAGCTGCAAGGCAACGACATCAACTGGAGCCGAATATCTTGACGCATTGGCTCATGCTCAGCGTAACCGAAGGCGTCACACATCCGTTACAAAGTACAGACATAATAAAAACATACGTCTCATGGCAACATACAAAAGCCTATTGCTCATTATCTTAGCCGCATTGACGATGCTCTGCACGCCAGCCGATGCGCAGAAGAAAAAGAAGTTCAACACCACAGATGACAAGAAGGCCGCCGCATTTTACAAAGAGGGCAACGACATCCTCATAATGTATGGCACCCAGAACATCGGCAAACTCAACGAGGCGCTCGAAAAATTTAAGGCGGCGTTGCAGCGCGACCCCGAATATATCGAGGCTCTCTATTCCGCTTCTGAGGTCTATGCCGGACTCGGGCAGCCAGGCAACCAGATAGGTTGCTTACAGAAGGCCGTGGGGCTGGACTCCACGTATTGGGTTACGGCATATTACCGATGTGCCGTGGCATTGTGCCAAAAAGAGAGGTATGAGGAGTCCGTCAAGTGGTTCAACCTCTTCGACCGATTCTCTAAGATGAAAAACACAAGGGTGAAGCAAGACCCCAAGTGGCGACGCAAGGCGATGTCCATGGTCAAGGTCATGAGCAATCCCGTGCCATTCGAACCCCGCTACCCGAGCCCCTATATCGAGCAGTCGCCCTACGAGACCTATTGGCCGTCAATATCCCTCGACGAGACGGAGCTTGTCGTGACGTCGCGCCTGCCGATAGACACCGTGGCCTTCCGTGAGGACCCGACCATGATTGCGCGCATCAACAACAACGAGACGCAAGAAGACCTCTACGTCATGACGCGAGAGAACCCCGACGCCCAGTGGCGTCCGATGCGCCCGATTTACAACATCAATACCGATTTCAACGAGGGCACTCAGACCATCTCGCCCGACGGCCGATGGATGTTCTACACCGCCTGCGGCTACCGCGACACGCGAGGCTCGTGCGACATCTATTTCTCGCAACGCACCGCAAGGGGCTGGACCAAGGGCGTCAACATTGGCGAGCCCGTCAATTCGCCCTCGTGGGAAGCGCAGCCATGCTTCTCGGCCGACGGCAAGACACTCTTCTTCGTGCGCGGCAGAGCCAGCTCCTCAATGCACAATGGCAATATCATGAAAGCGAGCGTCAAGGGCGTCAATGCCAAGGGCGTACCTATCTTCGGCGACGTCGTGAGCCTTGGCGACTCAATCAACACCCGAGGCGACGAGAGCCACCCCTTCATACACCACGACGGCAAGACCCTCTACTTCTCTTCCGACACGTGGCCTGGCGTCGGTGGGCGAGACATCTTCATGAGCCGCATGAAGGAAGACGGCACGTGGAGCCGCCCCACGAATCTGGGATTCCCGATAAACAACACTGAGGATGACGACGGACTTGTCGTCACGGCGAGCGGAACGACCGGCTACTACAATTCGGTGCGCATCGTCGACGGCCGACGCAAGCGCGAGGTCAAGATGTTCGACCTCTACCCCGAGATCCGTCCTCAGCCCGTGCCGTTCATCCGCGGCTATATCAGCGACTGCGAGAGCAAGAAGAGCATCGCCGCGACAATCCTCCTCGACCGTATGCCCGATGGCGCCAACATCTCCACGGCCCGCGCCCTCGACGACGGGTCGTTCACCATAGCCGTCCCCGGGCCTGCCGATTACCTCTTGTCTGTCAACGCTAAAGGTTACTTCTTCCACACGCACAAGTTCAACGTGGCGGATGTCGAGAATCGCCACGGGCCTATAAATCTCGAGGCCGATCAGGTCTGCCTGACGCCACTCAAGGTGGGCAAGAAGATCGCCCTCCGCAACATATATTTCGACACCGACAAATATGACATCAAGCCCGAGAGCAAGGTCGAGCTGGAGATCCTTATACGCATCATGAAAGAAAACCCGACGATACGCATCGAGATAAGCGGTCACACCGACAGCCGCGCTTCAGTGCAGCATAACAAGGTCCTCTCGGAAAACCGCGCCAAGTCGACTGTCAACTACCTCGTCGAGCATGGCATCGACCGCGCAAGGTTCGACATCAAGGGCTACGGCGCGAGCCAGCCGTGCGCCACGAACGACACCGACGAGGGCATGGCTCTCAACAGACGCATCGAGGCGAAAATCGTACCATAGGCAACGTATTTCGTCGTAAAACGAAATTAAAATATGGCGGACTGCTTTCAGTTTGAAAGAGGCAGTCCGCCATATTGTTTTTTTCTGATATTATTACTATCTTCGTACACCATTCATACACACACAACAATTTAACACCAACCGTCATGACTGTTGAAGCCGTTCTGCTTGGTATTTCGTTCCTCTTTTTCCTAAGTATCCTGGCCTGTAAGGCGGGGTATAAGTTTGGCGTGCCGTTGCTGTTGCTCTTCTTGGGCGTCGGCATGGTGTGCGGAAGCGATGGCTTGGGAATCAATTTCTCAAGCCTTCCTTTGGCGCAAGGCATCGGCACCGTGGCCCTGTGCGTAATATTGTTCTCTGGCGGCCTGGATACTAAGATTTCCGACATTCGTCCCGTCCTCGGTCCCGGACTTGTCCTTGCAACCCTCGGCGTCGTCTTGACTGCCCTCTTGACGGGTCTGCTCATCCACTTGATTTTCAACATCCCGGCCTTCGGCACGATACCTCTCAGCATGACGGCGTCGCTGCTCTTGGCGTCGACAATGTCGTCAACCGACTCCGCCTCCGTCTTCTCGATCTTGCGCGGCAAGGGGCTCCACCTGAAGAACAACCTGCGCCCGATGCTCGAGCTCGAGAGTGGTAGTAACGACCCCATGGCCTATATGCTGACCGTCACGCTCATCGGCCTCGTCAGCCAAGGCGGCTCGCCAGACTACGGCTCCGCGCTCCTTGCGCTTGTGACCCAGTTCGCCGTCGGTTCGCTTGCCGGCTTCGTCTTCGGCAAGGCGTTCGTATGGCTCATCAACAGGTTGCAGATTGAGAACGCGAGCCTCTACCCCATTGCCGTTCTGACGTCCTGCATCTTCGTGTTTTCCGCATCTTACTACATGGGCGGCAACAGCTACCTCGCGGTCTACATCGGCGGCGTCGTCGTCGGCAACTCCCGATTTGTCCACAAGCGTTCGTCGGTCAACTTCTTCGATGGTCTCGCTTGGCTGAGCCAGCTGCTGGTCTTCTTGACGCTCGGTCTGCTGGTCAACCCCCACGAGCTTGTGCCGCTCATCATCCCTGGTCTGATAATCAGCCTCTTGATGATCTTCGTCACGCGCCCTGTCGGTGTCTATATCTGTCTCGCCCCGTTCCGCAACATATCGAGTGACAGTAAGAAGTTCGTGTCGTGGGTAGGTCTGCGTGGCGCAGTGCCCATCATCTTCGCCATTTTGGCTCTTGCTGCCGACGTGCCGCACGCCCGCTTCATCTTCAACGTCGTCTTCGTCTGCACGCTCGTCTCTCTCGTCGTCCAAGGCACGACCCTCGCATGGATGGCCAAGAAGCTCAACCTCCTCGAGACACCCGACGAGATAGGCAAGGTCAAAGATTTCGACATGGAGTTCTCCGACGAGATAAAATCCATCCTCGCCGAGCTGACCATCACACCCCAAATCCTCAACTATGGCGACAAGCTCCTCAGCCTCCCCTTGCCCGAGAATTGCCTTGCCGTACTTGTCAAACGCGACGACAGCTACTTTGTCCCGACAGGCAAGACCGAACTGATGGTTGGCGACAAGATCCTCCTCATATCCGACGACCGCGAGGGGCTCATGGAAGCCCTCGCCCAGATGGGCGTCTCGCCCGAGGAGGAGGAGGACGATAGTGGTGATGACGACAAATTCTCCTTCCGCCAAGTCTTTGAGAGTGGCAAGAATATCGACATCGTCAAGGAGCTGCGCGGAATATCAGAGAACATCAAAAACGGCAAGTACCTAAAATTCTAATCCCTAATAATGTCACACCCACTCCTCGTCGGGGCGCCAAAGGGCCTCATTTTCGACCTCGACGGAACACTGATCGACAGCCTCGAGCTTAATTGGAAAGCGATGGACACCGCCCTCCGCGAGTTCGATATCGCCATCGAGAGGCAAGAGTTCATAAGCCTCACCGGCCGTTCGATAGAAGAAATAACCGACACCATCCTGCGCCGCCACGGGCACGCCGCTGCCGACCGCGACGTCATCATAGCCCGCAAGCGCGAGATTGCCAACAGCCATGCCGACGATGTCGTCGAGAATAAGATCGTGGCCGACGTGGCCCGCAGCTGCCATGGCATAATCCCCATGTCCGTCGGCACGGGAGCCGACGCCTACCGCGCGCGCCTAATGCTTGAGGCTACGGGGCTGATCGGTCTCTTTGACCATATCGTCTCGGCCGAGGATGTCGTAAACCATAAGCCCCATCCCGACACCTTCCTCCGCTGCGCCGAGCTGATGGGCGTCGAGCCCTCCGAGTGCCAGGTCTTCGAGGATGGCGACCCCGGTCTCGAGGCCGCCCGACGGGCCGGCATGGTCGCCACCGACGTCCGCCCTCTCCTCTCCGGCTGTTAATCACGTAAGACATATAAGAAAACTTCGAGCCGCCAGCTTCCTCATCAGGTGCTGGCGGCTCGAAGTGTGTGTTATTGGGGGATGTTAATGGGCGACAATGTTTTCGAGACCTAAGCTGTTTTGTTGTCCCATTGTGTTACTAAATCTCTATGCACTTCGCAAGATTGAAAGATTCGCACTCTCCATGGCTGACATATCCGAGTTGGTTGGAAACGCAAGCGGTGTTGCCTATCATCTTGTCAATGTTCCGATGCGAGTGTCCGTATATCCAGTAGTCTATGTTGCTATAAGCGATGAAGTGTCCCATCTCAGCCATAAAAGCCCCATTTATTGGGCTGTCTTGAAATTCAGGTGAAATGAGCTCGTGCGACGGCACATGGTGTGTCGCTACAACGATATGCTTAGCGTTACTGCCGATAACGCTTCTCTTGATAAATGCGCTGCACCTTTCGTGTTCTGCATTAAACCTCCCACTGCTCAGTAGCTCTCCGTCTGCCTTGATGCGGTAGAAGTCATTCACCATCCGTTCCGTAGCAAAAGCGTTTTGCGGTTCGATGTGCCCCCACAATGTGGAAACGATGAGGTCTGTTTCTTCGGAAAGATGTATGACTGCATTATAGTGGTACGTGACATTATGGCGTATCTCCATTGCCCAACCATCATGTAGTTGCCCAATGTCGAATCCATTGTAAAACTCGTGATTTCCTGGTATGACTATCACTTGGCGAAAGTGGTCTGACGCCCAGTCCCAAAACGAATGTTTTGCGTACGTCTCGTCTCCAAGGTAGCCAATGTCGCCAGCCAACACCAAGATGTCGCCCTCGGCGCAAACAGGCGAATGCAGCAGGCGGAGCGTGTTGGCTGCAAATTCCAGGTGCAAGTCGGAGGCGTATTGTATCTTGAGCATAGTCTACTGCATGGCTTTACGGAGTTGTTCTATGATCTGTTGGCACGTCACGTTGCCAAGTCCCGCAGATTTGATAAAGTCGGCATTGGGAAGTTCTTGCATGACTGTTTCGCAAAACCTTAGTACATCCGTCCTCAAAATTTCGGGCAACTTATATCTGGTCGTAGGGGTAAGCATGGCCGCAAGCCTAAGCACGTCTTTCTTGTGCTTGGCAATATGCTTGCCGTCTATGCTCTCCCCGTTGCGCTTCCTTTGCGTCAAGTCCAGAAACGCCTTGCTTTTCAAGCAAATAAGACTTTCAATATTGGCGATATGCGTGCCGTTTTCAAGTGTGCTATGCTCTATGGTGAAATGATAATAGTCATTATCCATCAGGATGGCAGACAAACTCGACAAGTCTTCATCAACAGGAATTGGCGTGATACGTGCATCCTCAGGTATGTTCATCAAGCCTAAGTTGCGAGAGAACAGCTCCACTTGGTAGGGAAATCTGTCGACGGCAGGTTTCATAAAACGGAAATATTCTTGCTTCGGGTGGGCGTTCTCATTGACGCCCTTGTTGCGCTGCTCGTATTTACCAGCTTTGATGAAGTCCCAAAACTTTGCTGTAAATTCTGCCGACAAGGCTTCAACCACAAGGATGATGTCTATGTCCTTGGTGGCGCGTGGAGTCTGGGCGTATAAATCCTCATGTATCTCACATGCTGTGCCGCCTATTATGACATAGTTGTCTTCAAATCCGTTGAAAAATTTCTTGAATACGTCTAATCCTCTAACCATCGCATTTCATCAATTAGTCGCTGTAACTCTATCTGTATCCGCTCGTCTCTATCGTCCTTTAAGGACAGGTATAGCGAAAGTTTGTCGACAACACCTGTGGAACTGAGTATTCCTGGGGGGTATTTCCATACTTCTATCTTGTTCTCTCCGAACCGTTTGTCATATTCTACGCCAATATGTCTCATGTCGTTCTTGTCCACAGCACAGCATCGGTAAGGTTCCTCATTAATCATCGTATAGGCGGAGAGCGCATTTACCCCACTCGCCATTTGATGATCAAGTGCGGCGTCTGTATATACAACCTGCTCCACCGGAGACTTGAGCAGCGGCAATGCTTTTTCCCAAAGGTTACGTCCCTTCAATGCTACTTCTATTGTCTTGGTTTTCGTGCCTTCCAACCTTATCAAGTCTTTAGACTCCATCCATCGTATGGCTTTGTTGACCGTCGAGTAAGACACGGAAAAACAGTTGCTCAGCTCATTGCTGTTGGCTCCAGAGACAGATGCTACTTGCAAGTGATATAGTAGTAGTAGCTGGGCAAATGGTGGAATGGCCTCTTTAATGTCTGCCCCTATCGCTTTTTCTGGTCTTATCTCAAGTAAGAGCGACGGTAGGAACATCTGCCCGTTTGGAATGACGAAGTTTACCTTTTGCGCTATGAGCCTCAACTTGTTGTATGATGAAACGCCATGGGTGGCCAATACCGCAAAATTCCCTGTCTGCCTCACTATTATATCAAGCAGCTTTTTCATTTGGGCTGGAGATATTGAGTCTCCGTCGCCAATGCAAGCCAATATGACTTGATGTCCCAAGATGCTACCTTCGTATAAGGAGAATATGGAAGATATGGTCATTGGTATCCTGCCGAGCAATTCCTTGCTGGCTGGGCTGAAATCTACGTTCTCACCCAATATGTTAGTAAAATAGGCGGCTGCCTTTTCTATGATGTCTTTAGTATTGCACATAATATACACATCAATATTATGTGCAAATACAACTATAATATCTTAGAAATCAATAACAACAGAAGAAGAAATAAGATTTTTTAAGAAAATAGGCGGGACGAACTACGACATTGTCCTTGAGAAGCAAAACTATGGTCGCCACCGACGTCCGCCCTCTCCTCTCCGGCTGTTAATCAGACATACAAGAAAACTTCGAGCCGCCAGCTCCCTTATGAAGGTGCTGGCGGCTCGAAGTGTGTGTTATTGTCTCGCCCGACTGACTTTAATTGCCTTGGATGTCGGCGAGCTTATTGTTCACGTTGTCAATCTGCTTGTGGAGAGTGGAGAGGTTCGTCACGTGGATTGAGAGTTGCGACTCTACGGCGATAAGCTCGCTCTTCACGTGGTTGACCTCCTGCTCGGTGTGGGTGATGTCTGCATCGTCGGTCGCTGTCCTCAGATGTGCGCTGAGCGACAACTCCTTGTCCTGGAGGGCGTTGTAGCGCGAGACGAGATATTCGATAGCCTTCGTCTCCGCTTTGCAACGTATCGCGAGGTCGCAACGGTCATACTTCAGTCGTTGCACCTCCTTGCTGTCCGTCGGGCGACTCGCGATGTCGTAGGCGTCGAGACGGTCGTTGAGGAGGCTCAGCGTGTCATATTGGGCGAGGAGGGGCTCCGTCGCCGAAGCCGTGGAGTCTTTAATGGCTGCCTCGTCTGGCTTCCCTGTGTTGAATATGGCGTCGCGGAAGGCGTAGGTGCATGCGCCAAGGATTATGACGACGATGGCGACAAAGGCTACCGGCAGAAGGCACGACGACTTCCTTCGGGGCTTGGTCGCCTCGGGAAGCTCTGCCATTGTCTGTTGTGCGGACATAGTTTTTCTCTGTTGTTTATGACTTTCTGATAGCTAAGATAGTCAAAATGGGACGATAGTTACTTCTCGTCGGGATTATAATTCACTCTGCCAATTTTGCGCATGAGCGAGAGAATGTGCCTCTGTCGCTTGATGACGTAAGCCGACGGGGCTGCAATTTTCATCTTGACGGGGCTGGGCATGACCGCGACCATCATGGCCGCCTCCTCGCGGGTGAGCCTCGCCGCCGAATGGTGGAAATATTTCTGCGCCGCTGCCTCCGCCCCATAGGTGCCGGGACCGAACTCGATGATGTTCAAGTACACCTCCATGATGCGCTCCTTGCCCCACACGAGCTCAATCATCACAGTTATAGGCACTTCGATGACTTTACGGATCCACGAGCGGTCGTTCCACAAGAAGACGTTTTTTGCCGTCTGCTGGCTTATCGTGCTGCCGCCATGGATGCGCTTTCCATTGCTGTTGTGGGCGAATGCCGCTTTGATGGCTGTCCAGCTGAAGCCGTTGTGCTTGGTGAAGAGGTTGTCCTCCGACGAGACGACGGCAAGGGGCAGCGCAGATGAAATCTCCGAGAGCGGCACCCATTTCTGATTGACCTCGACGCCGTTCTTCGCGGCCATGACCCTCATAAACGGGGTGTCGGTGACGGGGACGAAACGATAGACGATGACGGCTATGAAAGTGGCGATGAACGGGACGACTATTATCAACCCGAGTATCTGCAACACTTTCTTTCTCAATTCTTTATCAAACGTTATGCGTTTCATTGCTTCTCAAATGAGAATACTTCATAATTGTCTATCGTCCCCCAAAATACGTCCTGCTTATACGCGCTTAGGAATTCCGCGTCGACGTGGACAATGAGGGTCTTCAGGTTCACGCCCGAGAATGGCGACTCGACGACGCGCGGCGGCTTGACCGTCGGGACGACGATATGGGCCAACGAGTGGCAACCGCTAAAGAGCCGAGGTGGCAAGACCTGTATGTTCTCGTTCAAGACGACTTGCGACAACGATACGCAATTCTCGAAGACGCCCTTGCCGACGTAATGCAACTCGGCAGGCAACTCGGCGGCGGCGAGTGCCTTGCAGCCTTGGAATGCGTAGCTGCCGATGGAGTCAAGGTACGTGTTGAACGTGAAGTCGCGCAGCGAGGTGCAGTTGGCAAACGCGAAGGGGTCGATTGTCGCAATCTCCTCAGGCATGCTGACGTTGGTGAGCGATGTGCATGCCGAGAACGCGTATTGCGCCACGCGGTCGAGTCCTGGCGGGATGACGACCTTGCGGAGGGCGGAGCACTTGTAGAATGCGTATGGCCCGATGAGCGTGACCGTCTCGGGGATGGTTATGTTGCGCAGCGACGGGCACTCCGAGAACGCGCCGCGGCAGATGCTGTCGAGCTGCTCGGGCATGACGACGGTCTCAAGGTAGCCGCACTTGTGGAACGCTCCATTGCCGATGGTCCTGACCGTCGAGGCGAGCTTCACCGAGCGGAGGTTCTGGTTGCCCGCAAAGGCCTTAGGCCCGATTACCTCGACACCCTCGGGTACAACATATTTCTCGTCCTTACGGGCTGCCGGGTAGGCCAGCAGCGTCTTGCGGTCTACCGACAGCTGGACGCCGTCCTCTATGGCGTACGCCTCGCCCGTCGAGGTGATATGCACCTCCGAGATGTTGGGACAATTGGCAAAAACGTACATGCCGAATTTCTCAAAAGGCTCGTAGATGGTGATCTTCTGCAACTGTTCGCAATGCGAGAACGCGCCGTTGCCGATGCTGTCAACTCCTTGTGGGAAAGTCACTTCTCGCAAGTTAGATGCCGCGTAGAACGCCCCTTGGGCAATCTGGCGCACTCCGTCGGGAATGGTGTACGACTCGCCCTGCATCAGCGACGGGTATATCAAGAGGCGCGTCCTGTCGCGTGTCATCAAGACGCCGTCGGGGGTCTCGTACGTAGGGTTGCCTGCCGCGACGGTCAACGACTCGAGCGACGGGCAGTCAGAAAATGCCGTGTTGTCAATATACGATGTCGAGGCGGGAATGGTCACTGTGCTAAGGTTCCTGCAACCAGCGAAGGCGAGAGTGGCGATGGATGTCACGCCGACGGGTATCCTCGCCTCGGTCAGTCCGCTGCACCCTTGGAAGCAGCCCGCCGGAATCTTCTTCACATTCTTCGGGATAGGCAGCGACTCGAGCAAACGGCACTGGAAGAAGGCGTAGTCGCCAAAGCGGTCGATGAAGGGCGACAGCGAGAGCTCCTTCAGCTGCGTACAGCCGTAGAAGGCGCGTTGCCCGATGCGGTTCACGTAGCGCGGCAGGTTTATCGACTGGAGGTTGAGGCACAGGGCGAAAGCGTTGGCACCTATGCTGGTGACGCTGTCTGAAAGGATGACCGTCGTGATGTCTTTGGCAAAAGGGGAGTAGGGGACGTCATAGGGCGTCGAGAAATTGTCCATCGGCCCGAACCCCCTGATTTTCAGCACTCCATCCTCATATTTCCAAAAAAGGTGGCGGCCGCACGACCCGAAGTCCAAAATGTTCTCATATACTTTGCCGCGTCGTGACTTGGCTGATAGCGATGTCGGGACGGCGGCGAGGGCGATGATCACCACGAGTGCCACGATCAGGCAGCGCGGTGCTGATAGTCTGAGTTGCAACATGGTGGCAAAAATAGATTAAAAAATGGGAAAATGGTTAATATGTCTGGCTCTAAGACGCTTAAAGGGCTGAAATGGATAAAACTGAGGACGATGAACTTGGAAAATAGCGAGAAAAAGGCTACTTTCGCCGCTTGGAATTGGGGCGTAAATCCCCGCTTCCTCATGCCCGACGATGAGGCGACAATTCCGCACGGCATGCAAGGTTTCGGAAAACGAACAAGTAATACCTTTTAAACATAACAAACATGATCATTGAAAAAATCTGGGCTCGCGAGATTCTTGATTCTCGCGGCAATCCTACCGTTGAGGTAGACGTCACCCTCGAGAATGGCGTTCTTGGCCGCGCTGCAGTTCCATCTGGCGCGTCTACCGGTGAGCACGAGGCCCTCGAGCTCCGCGACGGCGACAAAGGCCGTTACCTCGGCAAGGGCGTCCAGAAGGCAGTTGACAACGTCAACAAGATCATCGCACCCGCACTCAAGGGCTTCAACGTCCTCAACCAGCGCGAGATCGACAACAAGATGCTCGCTCTCGACGGCACCTCTACCAAGAGCAAGCTCGGCGCTAACGCCATCCTCGGCGTCTCCCTCGCTGTCGCTCAGGCCGCTGCCAAGGCTCTCAACATCCCCTTGTATCGTTACATCGGTGGTTGCAACGCCTACACACTCCCCGTCCCTATGATGAACATCATCAACGGTGGCGCTCACTCTGACGCTCCTATCGCTTTCCAGGAGTTCATGATACGTCCCGTCGGCGCAACCTCCGAGAAAGAGGCCATCCGCATGGGCGCTGAGGTCTTCCACAACCTCGCTAAGCTCCTCAAGGAGCGCGGCCTCAGCACCGCAGTAGGTGACGAGGGCGGCTTCGCTCCCGCTCTCGACGGCATCGAGGATGCTCTCAGCATCATCGTCAAGGCTATCGAGAAGGCCGGCTACAAGCCAGGCGAGCAGGTCCGCATCGCTATGGACTGCGCAGCTTCCGAGTTCGCTGTCCAGGAGAACGGCCAGTGGTTCTACGACTACAAGCAGCTCAATAACGGCAAGCAGAAGGATCCTAACGGCAAGAAGCTCACCGCTGACGAGCAGATCGCTTTCCTCGAGCACCTCATCGACACCTATCCTATCGACTCCATCGAGGACGGTCTCGCCGAGAACGACTGGGACAACTGGGTCAAGCTCACCGAGAAGGTCGGCAAGAAGTGCCAGCTCGTCGGTGACGACCTCTTCGTCACCAACGTCGAGTACCTCGAGAGGGGTATCAAGATGGGTGCTGCTAACTCCATCCTCATCAAGGTTAACCAGATCGGCTCTCTCACCGAGACACTCGACGCTATCGAGATGGCTCACCGTCATGGCTACACCACCGTCACCTCTCACCGTTCCGGCGAGACCGAGGACACCACCATCGCCGACATCGCTGTCGCTACCAACTCTGGTCAGATCAAGACCGGCTCTCTCAGCCGCACCGATCGTATGGCCAAGTACAACCAGCTCATCCGCATCGAGGAAGAGCTCGGCGCTAACAGCAAGTACGGCTACGCTAAGCTGAAATAAGCTTTAGCTTCCTAAAATAGTAAAGGCTGGTCGCATCCGTTGCGACCAGCCTTTATTGTTTTTAAAGTGGACTCGTAAGTGCACGAAAAAGCCGCATGGCGCTTTGCCATGCGGCTTTTATCTGTTGTCGTGCGACTATCTCGTTAGAAGGATACGCCCACGCAGACGTGGATGTCCTCTGCATTAGGGTTGAGCATCAGCTGCGCAAAGACAGGAAGATGAAACTTGTCTGAGAACTGAATGTCATATGTGCCTTTGACTGAGAGGTTTACCATGTTAAATCCGTCGCCATTCTGGTAGAAGCTGTCAAATGGGGTGAAACCTGCTGCCACCTCTACCTCAAACTCTTTGGCTGGGAATGTGTAGGCAAGCTCGAAGTAGCTGGAGAACTGGCGGTCGCCGTCGTCCTTCAGGTCGTCGCCTCCAAGCATCGTGGCCCACAAGAATGAGATAGGTACGTTGGTCTTCTCGCCAAAGTCGTATGCCACGGAGAGCTCCAGCTGGTGGCAGGTCTCGTCCTTGTCCCACGTGAAGAAAAGTCCCTCGCCTGGGTAGTAGTAGTCGGTCAAGGTGGCGTTGAAGCCCGCCTTGTCGAACGCGAGGGTTATATCGACTTCCTTATTGTCGCCCGAGAAGTCGGTCGAGCCCCATGCGCCAAGGGTCACGGGTCCGCAAGAGACACCAAGCGAAGGCTGGAAACTTGCGCCTGCGTTATACTGTCCGCGCCAGAGGTAGGTGCTGACAAGGTCGGCTCCGGCCGAGAACGACCATGGGGTCTCTTTCTTAGGGGCTGCGGTTTCGTCCGCTTCCTGAGCCATCGCGGTGAATGGCGATGCTACGATTGCTGCGAGCGACAGGGCTGGAATGATGAAAGTCTTCATAGGTTAGAGTGCTTTAAGGTTAAACATCTTCACACCGCAAATATAACGATTTATTATAATAGCAATAGAGTTTACTTTTGATTTATAGATTTTTTAGACTTTGATGTTTTGTTTTGAAAGCATTATGGCGATGCCGCCTCGCATTTGTAAGTGTGGGCAATAAAAATCCGCCCGACTGAAAGGACAGTCGGGCGGACTAACTGATTGTTGCCTGTTTTGTCGCGTCAGGCGGTGGGCGTCGCGTTACTTCTTATCCCACTTGAAGCCAAGTCCAAAGCCGAAAAGCTCCTTGACCTGGAGGCGCGCGCCGCGCTCGCGTGTTGCCGTGTTGCCGTCTGCGTCAAGATATTTCTCTTGATACTTGATGTCGTCATCGAAGAGGAGGTTGACCTTGATAAGGGCTGTCAGCCAGTCGTTTACCTTCAAGTTGAAGCCCGTCTCGATGTCGACGTCGATGTGCTCGGGGTGGTCTTGCCAGTTGGCGAAGAAGTCACCGCGGAAGTAGTAGTCGACGTTCTTGACGATGTTCGGATGGTTGTACGTCACCTTCGCGATGGCACCAAACTCGCCTCGGCTGTGCGACCCCTCGTCGAGGCCGTAGATCGTCGAGAGGCACGTGTCGCCTACGACGGTTATCTTGCCTGCCAATGGTGATAGGTAGATCGAGAGCTTGTCGTTTGGCTTGTAGAGCATACCAGCAGAGACGCTTATGTAGCCTGGAGACATACATTTGGAGACGACCGTCGTGTCGACGTCATATTTGTAGCCTTTGCCAAATTGCGACTTGAAGTCGAACAGCGCGGAGTAGAAGAGCTTCTGCTTGGCGGCATCGTAGCCGTAGACCGACGAGAGGTGGATCTTGTCTTCCGACTTCTGGTAGTCCTCGCCCTTGTTGCGCATCAGGCCGTAGCCCAACTCCAGGGTGTTGTCCCACGTCGCCTTCTCGCTCTTGTAGTTGGCATATGCGTTGCCAAGCCATGTGCCCGAGAACGAGTTCTTACCGCCGGCTGCCCAGTTCTTTAGGGCTATCTGGTTGAATGTCAAAGATGTGAAGACGCCCGTCTTCCATTTCGAGGCTGGTGCGGCAACTTCGGCCGCCTGAGCCTCTTCCTGGGCCGTGGCGATTCCCTGCGTAAGGAGGGCCGCCATGGCGCAAATGGTGAGCCTAAGTCTCATATCTGTTGTCGTGTGCCGTTAGCCTGTTTAGTCCTTAATGATATGTACGTCGCGCTGTGGGAATGGGATCGAGATGCCCTGCTTGTCGAACTCTTTCTTGACGAACTCGTTCATGTAGAAGTAGACCGTCCAGTAGTCCTCGCTCTTGGTCCAGATGCGGACCACGATGTCTACACTGTTGTCGCCGAGGTTCGAGACGGCCATGAATGGTGCGGGAGTGCTGAGGATCTCGGGCTTACGGTCGATGACGGCCTTGATGGCTGCATACGCCTTGTCGATGTCGTCACCATAGCCGATGCCGAACGTCAGGTCGACGCGACGCTCCGGAAGACGGCTGTAGTTGGTGAGCGAGCTGGTCGAGATGCCACCATTGGGAATCATGACCACCTTGTTGTCGCCAGTGGTGAGGATGGTGTTGAAAATCTGAATCTCTTTGACGGTGCCGCTGAAGCCGCTAAGCTCGACAAAATCGCCAACCTTGAACGGGCGGAAGAGCAGAAGCATCACGCCACCTGCAAAGTTCTGGAGCGTGCCCTGAAGTGCCATGCCTACGGCGAGGGATGCGGCACCGAGGATAGCCACAAACGACGTCATCGGGATGCCGATATAAGAAATGACACTTATAAGGAGAAGGACCTTGAGGGCGATGTTGACGACACTCATTGAGAATGAGGTGAGCGTCGGGTCAAGTTCGCGCTTCTCCATGAGGTTCTTCATGCCGCGCGTGACTTTCTTGATGAGCCAGAAGCCAATGACGAGGACAAGTATCGCCACGACGAGCATTTTTGTGTAGGAGATCGCCTGAGGTACCAGGCTGCTGAGCGTTGAGCTAAGGGTCTCTTGCATGATTGGTTAGTTGTTAAATTGTTGATGTTGTGTGAAAACTTGTCCCTTCTACGATATATGATGATAATTGTTCTAAGTTTCTTATTCACTCACAAGATTTTAGCTCTATACATATAATAAAAATGCCTTCCGCACCATCCAATCTTCCATTCTAAAATCCACCAATTTCTCACCTCCCAACCCTCCTTTTTCCCGCAAAGACCCAACCCTCCGATATTTCACACAAATTAACCCTCCTCCAACCCACTGTCCCACACATCCTTACGAGCATATCTGCAAAAAACCTCCCCCATCCCCCTTGCGAAATAAAAACTTCCCCCTACCTTTGCA
>CAVEKX010000011.1:0-72910 GCA_963616565.1 Clostridium sp. CAG:343 | reverse complement strand
CGCCGATGGTACTGCGCACCTTGCGTGGGAGAGTAGGTAGCCGCCACTTAAACAAGAAGTTTCCCGACTTGGCTCAAGCCAGGTCGGGAAACCTTTTTTATACCCACTCCCCACATCTTCAAACCCCTTGATCCCTTCTGCAATCTTCAAGAAGGTTCTTCTCTCCCACGAGCTTCGTGACCGGATTCTCTCTATTGACTGATTTCGTGCCTTGCTACGAGTGGTTTCCCACGACCTCTAAGCCCGCATTTTCCCCTCTTCCGCCTCCATTCTCTTCCTTTTCACCCCTAAAATCACTATCTTTAAGGAAGCAAATCCACTCTTCTAATGAAAGGTTACGAAACATACTCCGCCAGTTTATCGAGGGCTGCAATAAGCAACTCATCATCCCTGTCTACCCCAAATCCCCGTCTCTTGCGCACTCATGCTGACATCCTCATGACGCCTTTTTTCAGTACTTTTGTATAGCCCCACAACCTATCTGAACCAATAATGCAGCAGGACAATAAAGACTTGATCTCTGAACAGGGTGAATTTGATGACTATTCCGGAATACTGCAACAAGCTGTCGCAGTAATTGAGCATGCGCGGACTGAGATAGCCAAGCAAATGAATGTCTCTGTCTCTTCCGCATACTGGCAGATAGGGCAAATCCTTCACGACCGCAAGGTAGAAAGCGGCTATGGAGACAGTGTGGTGCGGCGACTCTCCGCGGACCTGAAGGAACGTTATCCTAAAATGGGCGTTTCACCACGCCAACTTTGGAATATGAAGAAGTTCTATGAGCGTTACGCTGGGCACAATGAAAAAGTGCTACGCTCCGTAGCACTTTTTCATTGGTTCCACAATCTGCTGCTTCCTACCACCGAAACATTTTCCACACGCGTGTGGAAAATTCAAGAGAAGCGGAATGTAGCCCCTGCTCATAACCCGAAACAGTCCGACTTCCAAAGCACAAGGATAAAATAGTCAGTCCCTCGCAACAGACTCCTCAACTATCTCATAAAAGAAACATAGTTCACAAACCTATAAGAAAACTATAATGCAACAAGACAATAACGACTTGCTCTCCGAGCAGGCAAATACTATTAAGCAATCTGAGCAATCTGCAACTGGAATGGAGTGTGAAAAGCTAAATATAGGAGACAAGTCAAAAGATTCACGTGTTGAAATAGTAGATAAAGACCGTTTATGTTATTTAGTCAGGTCTGAATCCCGTGGTTCTTTGGGCCTCAGAACCATTTCTAAACGACTTCTTCAAGAATTCATTGATTATTTCAAAATAAATCCTACCAAAAATGCAAATGATGCGCGGGATGAACTTTGCGGAAAAACAGATGTAGACAGATTCGAATATGGATATGCTGCAACCTATACTGCGTTAGCAAAAATGGTTATGCATCCGGACTCCGAATGCATAACAAGTGCAGCTGGTGAAAGCGACAAGCCCTCCTTCCTCTCCCCCTCCTCCCCCTTTCGCCCCTACATCACCGCCATCAAATCCAAGCCCTTCCTCCTACTTGCCGGCATCTCCGGCACAGGCAAAAGCCGTATAGTCAGAGAGCTTGCCCGTGCCTGTTGGGACGAAGGCTCCGATGAATACAACGCTCAGAAACCCAAGAACTTCGAGATGGTGCAAGTCAAGCCCAACTGGCACGACTCTAACGAACTCATCGGCTATGTCAGCCGCGTCAGCGGCCAGGCCGAGTTCGTCGCGGGCGATTTCCTTAAGTTCGTAGCCAAGGCCTGGGAAGACCAAGACACCCCTTATTTCCTTTGCCTCGACGAGATGAATCTCGCCCCAGTGGAGCAATATTTTGCCGAATACCTCAGCGTGGTGGAGTCACGCAAGAGTGGCGAGGATGGTGTTGTTACCACCGACCCCATCCTCAAGAAGGAGGATGCCGAGTGGTATTCCAACCTGACTGCCTCCCTCACGTCGGACGAAGGCTTAAGAAGTCGTTTCGATAAGGACGGCATCAGCATCCCTCAAAACCTTATCGTCGTCGGCACCGTCAATATGGACGAGACAACCTTCTCTTTCTCCCGAAAGGTGCTCGACCGCGCCATGACCATCGAGATGAACGATGTCAACCTGCATGGCGGTCTAAAGGATAGACATGAGAAAATCGGTAAATTAAAGAAATCCGACCTTATCGGCACTGCCGTCGAGGGCGTTGATGTTTACGAAGAGCATGAAGAAGTTTGCGAAAAAGCACTTGCCTATCTGCAAAAGGTAAACAACGTGCTTGATGGCACTCCGTTCAAGATTGCCTATCGCACCCGCAATGAGTTCCTGCTCTATGTGGTCAACAATCTCCCCTACAATAAGGACGACCAAGACCATGATCTGCCGAAAGACTACGCCGTCGCCCGTGCGCTCGACGAGATAACAAGCATGAAGATCCTCTCTCGCATCGAGGGCGACGATTCTAAGGTCACCGACAATCTGCTCGACAATTTGATCCATGTCATCACCGACGGTCTGAACTCCATCCCCGAAGGTGGCTATATCGACAAGCCGTTAAGCGTCGCCAAGTTAAATGAGATGAAGCACCGCCTCCAGTCCGGCTATACCAGTTTTTGGAGCTAATCCCTCATACCCTTATGGAGCTTCTCTCCATCACCCACTCCGACTTCAAGATGAGCGTCGAATGCGGCAAGTTCGACGCCATTTGGGCTAAGGCCGTCAGTAACATCGGCGGGCAACGTCTGCTCTCGTCTTACTCCTGGTCCGATGGTGTCGTGTCGGTTGTGCGGCAGACGGCCGATGGCATCCAAGAGATTCAAAAGGGCGAGCAAGCCCCCGCTGTCTTCTTCGACAATGCCGACTATCCCGTCTGGGTGGAGTTCGAGGATCATGTGAAGGATGCCCAGTTCGGCTCAGAGCTGCAAGGCGAGAATGATAAGTTCTCTTTTCGCCGCGGCATCCTGGCCGGCTTCCTCAACTATGGCAATGAGATTGGGCGAAGCGAGATTAATATCATATACACGACCAAGGATGGGGCGTCCCACTCCTTTACTTTCTCTTTCGAGGTGCTTAGCACCAAACTCGACTACCACGAGCATTGGCGCAGCATTATCGAAGATATTGAGGCGGAATATCGTCTGCTCTCGCTCGACTATATGCGCCGTACTTTCCACGGCTTCACGCCCGATCAGAATGGCGATACTCCCGAACTGATTTGGTGGAGCGTCTTCGCGGGCGAGCAAGAGAAGTTCATCCGTGCCTGTAAGAGTATCATCGACCGCCCCCGTCATCGGCTGCATGGTCACGAGAGTTTCAAGCGTGCCGACCGCCTCACTTTCATCCCACGTACCATCGAGAATGAGCTGGCGGAGCATCGTAAGGAGGGCGGGCGCCTCTATCGTGTTGAGGAGCAGATTCAGACCAACGATACGCAAGAGAATCGTTTTCTGAAGTTCGCCTTGGCGCAAATCACCAGTAAGTACGATTCCATGAAACGTCGCATCGAGGGCATCAATACCATCTCTGCCGTGAAGAAACAAGAGATGGCAATCACCCTCAGTGCCTTGCAACGTCTCTTGCGCAACCCCTTCTTCCGTACCGTCGGCCGCTATAAAGGGATGAACCAGGAGAGCCTGGCGCTCCAAAAGGCTACAGGCTACAGCCAAGTGTACCGCACTTGGAGTTTGCTCCGCCGTGGCTACTCGCTCTACGATGGTCTCTACCGCCTACAAACCAAGGACATTGCCACGCTCTATGAGATATGGTGTTTCATCGAGGTGAGCCATATCGTCAAGGAGCGGCTCCATCTGCAAGATGAGGATGTTGAGCATCGTAACCGCATGGAGATGAATGGTCTCTTTACTTGGGAACTGGGTAGGGGCGAGCATTCGCGCATCTTGTTCAAGAAGGATAATGTGGAACTGGCGGAACTGGTTTATAATCCCAAGAATACTGACAATGAGGATGATAATGTCGGCATGAAGGATTTAGTTGTCCCCACAGTTCCGCAAAAGCCCGACATCGTTCTGCAACTCACTAAGAATGATCTGCAGCAGGGCATGAAGATGACTTATCTCTTCGATGCCAAGTACCGCATAGATGGTCGCCAAAATGGGGTCGACACTCCCCCCGACGATGCCATCAACCAGATGCACCGCTACCGCGACGCCATCTATTATAAGGATTACGATAGTAATGCCCTTAAGAAGGAGGTCATCGGTGGTTACATCCTCTTCCCGGGCGATGGCGAGACGGCCGACGTTGAGGTGGCCAAGTTCTACAAGACCATCAAGGAGGTGAATATCGGGGCTTTCCCTCTGCGCCCAAATGATAAGCGCAATCGCCAACTCCTGGAGCGTTTCGTCGAGCAACTTATCCAGACTAAGAGCCATGAGACCATCACCAAGGTCATCCCTCAAAAGGGTGCGTTCGTAGAGGTGGGAAATCGTGTGCTAATCGGCTTGGTGGGCGAGAACAATCGTGGTCGTGCTGCCAAGGATAAGTTCCTCGATGGCTCTGCCACGCTCTACTACACTGGGCGCAAGTTCCCTACCAACATAGCCTTGCATGATCTCCACTTCTTCATGCCCTACATCAAAGAAACAGGAGTACGGGATGTCTACGAGATCATGCGTGTGCGCACCATCACCGCAAAGGAGGCTAAGCTGCAAGAGGGCGATGTGGGAGAGGACGATATCCGTTTGGCTTTCGAGCTGCGGTTCGTGCGCCGTCAATATCCTTCTTATCAACACATAGATAATAGTAAGATTTCGACGGAGTCCTACCCGTTTATCGATACGACCTTTGATAGGCTGGATGAGTATGTGATAGTTGGTAATAATTCAAGCACATCCTCTCCATCCGCTGTGTCGGTTCCTCTGCGCTGACTCCCCATCTCAAACCCTGATTTCCTGTATGTTATCCATGGACGAACAATCTTCCCACATCTCTCTTGAGCAATTCTGTTCTCGGATTCAAGATGTCGTAGCCGCTGCCGATCTCTCCGCATGGGTCACGGCCGAGGTGGCGCAGGTCAACGTGAGCCGCGGTCATTACTACATCTCCCTCGTCCAAAAGTCAGAGCTTTCCGACTCCCCCGTGGCCAATCTCCGTTGCCAAATATGGTCGCGCAATGTGCCGCACGTCCTCTCTCCTTTCCGCCAAGCCACAGGCTCCGACCTTCAGCCCGGCATCAAGATCTTGGCTTTCGTCTCCGCCGAGTTCCACCCTGTCTTCGGTCTTAGTGCGCAAATCCTGGCCGTCGACCCCAACTATACCATGGGCGACCTTGAGCGTCGCCGTCAAGAGATCTGGCAAAGGTTGTTGTCCGAGGGCGTGACGGATATGAATAAGTCGCTCGAACTCCCTCTCGTCATAAAGCGTGTGGCTGTCATATCAGCCGCCACGTCTGCAGGCTATGGTGATTTTTGTAACCAGTTAAGTAATAATGCTTTCGGAATAACCTTCCACCCGACGCTCTTCTCTGCCGCTGTCCAAGGCGATGCCGCCGAGGCTTCCGTCATCTCTGCGCTCAACGAAATTGCCGCGCGCGCAGATGAGTTCGATGTTGCCGTCATCATCCGTGGTGGCGGCTCTAAGATGGATCTCGCCTGTTTCGATTCGTACCCGATGGCCTCCAATGTCGCCCAATTTCCCCTCCCTGTCATAACGGGTATCGGTCACGACCGCGACACCTCTATTGTCGATCTTGTCGCCCATACGCAAGTCAAGACGCCTACCGCTGTCGCCGAGTTCCTCATCCAGCATGATGCCGATTTCCTCGCCGAGCTCGATTCCCTCGCGTCTCGTGCCACCAATGCCGCACGCAATTCCTTGTCCGACGCTGCCTACATTCTCCGTGAGCTGCGCCGCCGACTTCTTTTTGCGGCCTCTTCCTCGCTCGATTCCGCATCCTCCTCTCTCGCCAACTACGCCATGCGTGCCACGTCGGCCGTCTCCTCTCGCCTCAACCGCCAAGAGCTGATAGCCGACAATCTCCGCCAACGTATCCTCACTGCTGCCCGAAACCGCATCGCTTTCGAGTCTTCACGGCAAGATAATTTGGCTCTGCACGTCAACGCCATCGACCCCCGCGAAATCCTTCGCCGTGGCTTCAGCGTGACTACTGATAAGGATGGTAAAAAGATCTCTTCCCCCGACTCCCTCCATGCGGGCGACACCATCGTCACCCATTTCGCCGATGGCAAGGTGACTTCCGTCGTCAGTTGACGCCCGTCCTGCCCGCCGCAATAAAGTTCCTTACGTAATAGTCTTGCTCCAAACTGCTGACTATCACGCCTTTCGATGTCGAGGCGTGTATAAACTTGTTCTCTCTGAGGTATATGCCAACGTGGTTTGGGGTCTTAGATCTCTTGCCGTCTGTCCTGAAGAATACCAAGTCTCCCTCACGTAAGCTCGATTTCTTTATCGTCTTACAATTGTCGGTAAGTATCCCGGCCGAGCTCCTGCTCAAACTTTTGCCGTATACTGTCTTGTAAATGAGGCAGGTGAGTCCCGAGCAGTCCACTCCGCTCCTCGACATCCCGCCATATTTATATTTCGTGCCAATCCACGATGCCGATTCTATATACAATGCCGAGTTCTTCACTCCGCTGCTGCTGACTCCAAGTTTTGCGCACGCCTTGCTGAGGCTGCCGCTTGGCTTCTCCACTCGGTCGTCGCGCAACGATTGTTTCTTCCCGTTGCCAAGCTCCCGATAGTCCACTTTCTTCGTGGCGTACGTCTTCTTCGCAGTCTTTGCCGAGCTCGAGCATGCCGTCACCCCTGCCGCCACGACCATCGCCATGACGACAATAAATGCCGCTCTCCCCATTCCCGTCATCCGCATTCGTCAGCAGTTTTTATCCTACTCTTCGTCGCCCTTGGTCAGGTTGTTAAGCTTGACCTCGGCATCGGCAATGGTCGCTTTGCACTTCTTGATGAGCCCGAGTGCCTTGTCCACGTCGGCTATCATGTCGTCAAATCCTGTCGCCGTCTCTCTGCTCTCCAGTTTTGCCACTATGCCCTCAATCTGGGCAAGTGCCTCGTCATACGAGAATTTCTCTTCCGTCTCTTTCTTTGCCATATCTTTCTTTATTTGTCTTTAGTGCCTTCCTCGCTTGTCGGCAACACCAGCGTTACCGACGTGCCTTTCTTGCGACCAGGCTCAAATATCAAGTCGCCACCGTTTACTTTCGCCAAGTGGCGGCATATAGTGAGGCCTATGCCGTTGCCTTTCTCGTTGTCCGTCCCGTCTGTCGATGTCAAGACCTCCTCTTTGTTGAAGCTGGCTATGGTCTCGGCTGGCATTCCCACGCCGTCGTCCTCCACCACGACAAGCAGCTTGTGGTCGTAGGTCGTCGACATGAGGGTTATGTTGCCATAGTGACGGGTGTATTTTATGGCGTTGCTAATCAGGTTTCTAATGATGATCGCCAAGTGCGACGGGTCGCAATAGCCCATCACGTTGTCGCCTATCTCGTTGTTTATCTTTATCTCTTTATCGTCTGCCACGACCCTCATTGCCGCAAGCACGTTCTCCAAGCTGTCGCTTATCGATGCCATGGTGCGTCGAGGCTTCATCTGGCTTTGGCTCTTGCTCCATGTCAAGAGGTTGCTCGTCATCTGATACAGCGTCTGTGCCGATGAGTATATGTGTTTCGCGAATGTCTCTTCGTCACCGCCTATCTTGCTTGTGCGTTGGACAAGGACGCTTGCGAATCCCAATAGCGTGTTAAACTGGTTCGTCGCGTCATGACCTACAATGTGGAGAACCCTGTCGGAGTCTTTAACCTTTCTCCTCATCTCGACTTCTTTAGCCCTGTTCAGCAGCATTCTGCGGATGACGATTGCCAAGCCCGATAGCGTTATGAGCAGCAGCAGACAAAGCACGAATGCCGCAACGAACGCCATCTTCTTCTCCGCCTCTTGCTCGTCGTTGACGGCTTGGCGGACGCCCTCGGCTGCCGCAAGTCGGTAGCGCATCTCCTCCGTCTCGCCATATCCGTTGGAGCTCATGAGGTTGTCTGCCTCGCGGTCGCGCAATTGTCTGCGCAGACGCGAATACTCGTTCATCGTCATATATGCCGCCTCGAAGTCGCCAAGCTTGGCCTCTATCTTCGATTCTGCCAACAATATGACGGTTATGCGGTCAAGGTCGCTCTCGCTCGTCATGCTCCTCGCGCGTTTGATAAGGCTCAACGCCTCTCGCACGTCGCCCGCAACAAACAGCGTGTTAGCCATTCCCGACATTATGTCCGCCATTGCGGCCGTGTCGGGGTGTTGGCTCAACAGCTCTTCCGCTGTCCTGTAACTCTTAATTGATTTGACAAATTGCTTCTCGTCGGCATACGTGGCGCCAATGCCTCCATACACGTGGATCATCGTCGCCGTGTCTTTGCTGCTGATGGCTTCTTTCAGCAGTGGCTCGTATGTCCTTATCGCTTTCCCGTGTTCCCCTCCCGAGCGGTAGAACTCAGCCAGCATGTCTGCCGCTTTTACCTTGTCGTCCGCGCTCTGGGCGCGGTTCATGGCTTCGTGGAACAACACCTCGGCCTTCGAGTCTTGGCCAGACTCCCACATGATTCGCCCTATGGCAATTTGTCTGTCTGTCGGCGTCTGCGACTTGAACGAGATCGCCTGCGGGGTGGTGGTCTCGTCAATCTCGATGGGGTTGCCCGTGCCGGCAGCGTCAGACGACATGCCGATCGTCAGCAAGCCGATGGCGAAGGTCGTCAGTACGACCTTCCGAGCGTGGCGCATTATGTGTGGCATGGCGTCTGAGCTTGTTCTCACTTTTTGTATGTCTCTACGTGACGGTTCACCTTGGCTGGGTATAACTCCCTGAGGTTTATGATTATGGCGGTCTCCTCGACGTCGCCAAACTCGTCGTTGATGGCGGTCCCGAAAACCTTCATCGATGGCGACAATGTCATGTACGCGTTAACCAATGGCGGGATGTTCTCGCCCAGCTCGCGCACTTTCTTTACCAATATCTTATAGTCGTCCTGGAAGTTTCCGGTTGTGAATACGGCTTTCTCCTCATCTTCCGTAAGTCCCACTTTCAGAGGCTTATATGCGTAGACGAGGTGGCTCTTGTCTCCGAAGTATTTGTGCCAGAATCCCATGATGTAGTCTCTCGCCCTCGGGTTGAAGTGCGTATACATCGTCACTTTGCCGAAGAAGTATGTGACGTCGGGGTGGTCTACTGTCAGTGATCCGAGTCCGTCCCACAGGTTGTCAAGGGCGAAAAGGCTTTTAGACCCCATCTTGCTGCTCTGGTAGATGGGCTGTACGAACGAACGGCCCAACTCTATCGTCTTGGGAAAGTAGTCGCGGATAAATTCGTCGGTGAAGTGGAACATGTGCGACGTCGCCAAATACTTGACGCCATCCTGGTTCTGGGGCAGGTCTTTGCACAAGATGTAGCGGTAGCCGCCCAATATCTGCTGATCCTGAGGGTCCCACACCACCAATTGGCGGAATGGGATGTCCGCCGTGTCATACTCGTCAATGTCGAGCGACTTGCCCGTGCCGCCTCCCGCCATGCGGAAAGCTTCCTCGCGCAACCGACCGACCTCGCGCATCAGCGCAGGCGCCTCGGCCGCCGAAAAGTCATATATCAAGTTGCCGCCCTTGTTCGTGTTCCTCACGAAATGGGCGCGCGATAGTTCGCCCATGAGTTCCTCGCGCGATATCGGCTCGGCTATTGGTTCCATCTTAACTTTGTTGTTTAATGCTGATCTTCATCACGTGCCGGCGGTCGCCCGCCACGGCACCCTACGAAATTAAGAATTTTTGTGGTAAGTTGTTGTTTAATCCATTTTTCCACCCTCTGACCACCACTCTCCTTATTGCGCCTTTTTTATTTGCATCCACTTTAAATAGCAATTTTCGACCGAAAATGTAATTTATAGATAGCACTTTAACGCCCAACTTGACTATTTTTGCTATCGTGATGGGCGAAATATATACCCAGCAACCATGTTCGAGAAATGCAGACTCTCTTTAACATACAGAATGATTTGCTCTCCGAGCTGAAGCCCTGGGTCAAGCGTGGTCTCATGGAACAGATCGACTGGCAGTCGCGCCTCATCGGTATTAAAGGCTCACGAGGCATCGGCAAGACGACTTTCCTGCTCAACTACGCCAAGATGCTCTCCGGCAAGTGCAAGTGCCTCTATGCCGACCTCAACGACTTCTACTTCGCCAACCGCTCCATCGTCTCCCTCGCCGACGAGTTCGTCAAGACGGGCGGACACACACTCCTCCTCGACCAAGTCTACAAATATCCCGACTGGTCCGACGAGCTCCGCTACTGCCACGACAATTTCCCCGATCTCCATATCGTCTTCACTGGCTCGCCCGTCATCCGCCTCAAAGATGAGAACCCTCAGCTCCATGGCCTTGTAAATGTCTACAGCCTCGAAGGCTTCTCGTTCCGCGAGTATCTCAACTACTCGTCGGGCTGCAACTTCCCGGCCGTCTCCCTGCAAGACATCCTCGACCACCATGTCGACATCTGCCGCGACATCGCTCAGAAGGTCAAGCCCCTGGCCTACTTCAGCGACTATCTGCGCCACGGATTCTACCCCTATTTCCTCGGGCAGAAAAATGTCTATCCCGACCTCGTCAAGACCATAAACCTCGTCCTCGAAGTCGAGATCAGCTACCTCCAGCAAATCGACATAAAGCTGCTCCCTAAGCTCAGGAAGCTCCTCTATACCATCGTCGGGCAGACCCCCTTCCAGCCCAACGTCTCGAAACTGGCTGCCTCCATCGACACCAGCCGTGCCACGGTCATGAACTACATGCTCTACCTCAAGCATGCGCGCCTCATACACCTCCTCTACCAGATTGGCGAGACGGGGAGCAAGAAGCCGGCGCACATCTTCATGCAGAACCCCAACCTCATGTACCTCTGCAACTACGGCGGAGTCGAGCGCAACGCCCTCTACAAGACTTTCTTCTTCAACCAGCTTGGTTACAGCAATACGGTTGAGCGAGGTCCCATGGGCGACTTCTGCGTCAATGGCGGCCCGTGTTTCATCGTCGGCGACGAGAGCAAGTCGAAAGCCGACGACTCCACATACCGCGCCCGAGAGATGATCGAGGTCGGCGACGGCAACGTCATCCCCCTCTGGCTCTTCGGCTTCCTCTATTAAAACCAATGAAATCGACGGGCGGCATCCCGACAAGGTGCCTCCCCGACACCATAAAAATCAGTACGATACATTAACTTTTTATTGTTAGCATATCAAATGGCAAAGGAAAAGAAATTCATCACTTGTGATGGTAACGAAGCCGCCGCGCACATAGCATATATGTTCACGGAGGTCGCCGCCATCTACCCCATCACGCCTTCGTCTCCTATGGCGGAGCACGTTGACGAGTGGGCAGCGCAGGGCCGCAAGAACCTCTTCGGCGATACCGTCTCCGTCCAGGAGATGCAATCCGAGGGTGGCGCCGCAGGTGCCGTCCACGGTTCCCTCCAGGCTGGCGCCCTCACGACAACCTTCACGGCGTCGCAGGGTCTCTTGCTCATGATCCCCAATATGTACAAGATCGGTGGCGAGCTCCTCCCATCCGTCTTCCACGTATCGGCGCGCACCCTTGCCACCCACTCTCTCTGTATCTTCGGCGATCACAGCGACGTCATGGCTTGCCGCCAGACCGGCTTCGCCATGCTCTGCGAAGGCTCCGTCCAGGAGGTCATGGATCTCGCTGCCGTTGCTCACCTCGCTTCCATCAAGACCCGCGTCCCGTTCATCAACTTCTTCGACGGCTTCCGCACAAGCCACGAGTACCACAAGATCGAGATGATGGACATGGAGGATCTCCGTCCCCTCGTCGATTGGCAGGCTATCAAGGAGTTCCGCGAGCGCGCTCTCTCCCCTGAGCATCCGCAGGCTAAGGGTATGGCCGAGAACCCGGAGACTTTCTTCGCTCACCGTGAGAGCTGCAACCGCTACTACGACGCAGTCCCCGCCGTTGTCGAGCACTACATGGCTGAGATCAGCAAGATCACTGGTCGCGAGTACAAGCCATTCACATACTATGGCGCACCCGATGCCGACCGCGTCATCATCCTCATGGGCTCTGCCACCGAGGCTGCCCGCGAGGCCATCGACTATATGGCTAAGCAGGGTGAGAAGGTCGGTATGGTAAGCGTACACCTCTATCGCCCATTCTCTGTCGAGCGTCTCCTCGCCGCTGTTCCTAAGACCGTCAAGGCAATCGCTGTCCTCGACCGCACCAAGGAGCCCGGCGCCGATGGCGAGCCTCTCTACCTCGACGTCAAGGCCGCTTTCTACGGTCAGCCAAACGCTCCCGTAATCGTCGGTGGTCGCTATGGTCTCGGCTCCTCCGACACCACCCCGACCATGATCACCTCCGTCTACGACAACCTCAAGCTGCCGCAGCCTAAGGATCACTTCACCGTCGGCATCAACGACGATGTCACCTTCACCTCTCTCCCCGCAAAAGAGGAGGTTCCTATGGGTGGCGAAGGCATGTTCGAGGCTAAGTTCTTCGGTCTCGGCGCGGACGGCACCGTCGGCGCTAACAAGAACTCCGTCAAGATCATCGGTGACAACACCAACAAGCACTGCCAGGCATACTTCTCTTACGACTCTAAGAAGTCTGGCGGCTTCACATGCTCCCACCTCCGCTTCGGCGACAACCCAATCCGTTCTACCTACCAGATCAAGACCCCTAACTTCGTCGCTTGCCACGTCCAGGCCTACCTGCACATGTACGACGTGACCCGCGGTCTCCAGAAGAACGGCACCTTCCTCCTCAATACCATCTGGGAGGGCGACGAGCTTGTCAAGAACCTCCCCAACAAGGTTAAGAAGTACTTCGCTAAGAACAACATAACCGTCTACTACATCAATGCGACCAAGATTGCGCAGGAGATCGGTCTCGGCAACCGTACCAACACCATCCTCCAGTCCGCATTCTTCCGCATCACCGAAGTCATCCCCGTCGACCTCGCTGTCGAGCAGATGAAGAAGTTCATCGTCAAGAGCTACGGCAAGAAGGGTCAGGATGTCGTCGACAAGAACTACGCCGCTGTCGACCGTGGCGGTGAGTACAAGACTCTCGCTGTCGACCCGGCATGGGCTAACCTCCCAGACGACGCTCCAGTCGTACGCAACGAGCCCGAGTACATCTCCAAGCTCGTCCGTCCTATCAACGCTCAAGATGGCGACCTCCTCCCCGTTTCCGCCTACAAGGGCATCGAGGATGGCGCATGGGAGCAAGGCACCGCAGCCTACGAGAAGCGCGGCGTCGCTACCTTCGTGCCGAAATGGGACGCTTCCAAGTGTATCCAGTGTAACAAGTGCGCATTCGTCTGCCCCCACAGCTGTATCCGTCCTTTCGTCCTCGATAACGACGAGAAGGCTGGCTTCAAGGGTGAGACCATCGAGATGAAGGCTCCCGCCGCCATGAAGGGCATGCACTTCCGCATCCAGGTCGGCGTCATGGACTGCCTCGGCTGCGGCAACTGTGTCGACGTCTGCATGGCTAAGGAGAAGGCTCTCACCATGGTTCCTCTTGAGCCAGAGCTCCCCGAGGCTGCCAACTGGGACTACTGCGTCAAGAACGTCAAGAGCAAGCAGGATCTTGTCGACATCAAGGCAAATCCGAAGAACTCTCAGTTCGCTACCCCTCTCTTCGAGTTCAGCGGCGCATGCTCCGGCTGTGGCGAGACCCCATACGTCAAGCTCATCGCCCAGCTCTTTGGCGACCGTCAGATGGTTGCCAACGCTACCGGCTGCTCTTCCATCTACTCCGGCTCCATCCCATCTACCCCATATACCAAGAACGAGAAGGGTCAAGGCCCAGCATGGGCTAACAGCCTCTTCGAGGACTTCGGCGAGTTCGGCATGGGTATGGTCCTCGCAAACAAGAAGATGAAGGCTCGCATCCAGCGTCTCCTTGAGCAGATGATCGCCTCCGACAAGGCAAGCGACGAGTACAAGGCCGCTGCCAAGGAGTGGATCGAGAACCAGAATGACGCTGAAGGCAGCAAGAAGGCCGCAGCCAAGCTCATTCCTGAGATCAAGAAGAGCGCAGCGGCAGGTTGCCCTGTCTGCCAGCAGCTCGACGAGCTCTCCCACTACCTCGTCAAGCGCAGCCAGTGGATCATCGGCGGTGATGGCGCGTCCTACGATATCGGCTACGGCGGTCTCGACCACGTGCTCGCTTCCGGTGAGGATGTCAACGTCTTCGTCATCGATACTGAGGTCTACTCCAACACTGGCGGTCAGTCTTCTAAGGCTACCCCTATCGCTGCCGTAGCTCAGTTCGCAGCCGCAGGCAAGCGCATCAAGAAGAAGGATCTCGGCCTCATGCAGGCAACCTACGGTTACGTCTACGTAGCTCAGATCGCCATGGGTGCCGACAACGCCCAGTGCCTCAAGGCAATCCGCGAGGCAGAGGCTTACCCCGGCCCATCTCTCATCATCGCCTACGCTCCATGTATCAACCATGGTCTGAAGGTCAAGGGTGGCATGGGTAAGAGCCAAGCCGAGGAGGCAAGGGCCGTCGAGTGCGGCTACTGGCACCTCTGGCGCTTCGACCCGCGTCTTGCCGAGCAGGGCAAGAACCCGTTCCAGCTCGACTCCAAGAAGCCTAACTGGGACAAGTTCCAAGAGTACCTCGACGGCGAGGTCCGCTTCCTCTCTCTCCGCAAGGCTCTCCCCGACAAGGCGGACGAGCTCTACGCCGCGACGAAGAAGGCAGCCCAGGAGCGTTACTCCACCTACGTGCGCCTCAGCCGCATCGACTACTCTCAAGAGGTCGAGCTTTAGGTCTTTTGACTAAGGTCACCGCTCGAAGCCGCAAGGCTCAAGGCGACGTGACAGAATAATAAGGGTAAGCCCCTTGCTCAGACGAGCAAGGGGCTTACCTATTTTCATATTCATTCCATAAAGTGGCTATGTGTACGTGCAAAAAAATACGGCTCAGGATTTCTCCTAAGCCGTATCTGCGGTCGGGGTGACTGGATTCGAACCAGCGACAACACGCCCCCCAGACGTGTACTCTAACCGGGCTGAGCTACACCCCGAAGATTTCGACCGTCTTTTGTCGTAAGACGCTGCAAATTTACTTTTTTATTTGATGCGTTGTGCGGTTGTGGCGTTTTTTTGATGCATTCGGCGATAATGTTTGGGATGGAAGGGTAGGGCGGAGCCTGAAAAATGTAGATGTAGGGGGATAAGGAGTGGGAAATGACGGATTTGAGCAGGTGAAATAAAATGCAGGCAAGTGCCTTTAAAAAGCAAAAGTCAGCTGTTGTGTTTGGGGCTTCTGCTTTCTGGCGATGGGCGGATTATTCTTCTCATTAAGTAATATCTCCTCCGTGCAACTGTTTATCCCATCGATGTCCTGTGTTTCGTAACATCTTAACAACGAGTCTGCCAAATGGCAAGGTATGTGGCTGATGGCAGGAATTTGTAGTTTACGTAGATATTGGCTTTGCCATCTGATATATCCACCATTCATATGGTTGGATAGATTTGACAACTGGCAACGTGCAAAATCAGACATTAAAAGTGCTGCGAGAATCTTTAGTTTGCGGAAATCATTGTTTGTGATGTAATATATATTGTGTGCAGGATAGAATTGACCTCTGTCTACAAACACATATTTGTTACCAGAAATGTCGGGAAGCAGTATCTTCTCCTGCGTCTGAAGGTCAGTATGTACAGGGTCTATAGTTGCATACCATTTTGCTGGCGCCTTTATTGCTTTATGTCTTGATGAGAGTCGGTCCTTTTCCCTCTCAAGATATGCTTTTGCTTTAGGATATTTGTCAAGCGATATGAGTTTTCCGTCCGCATCGTACGGATTCAGCAGATATTTTCCACTCCAATTCATTTTGTCACCGCTCAAATCTCGTCCATTGATTATAGGCAGCAAAAGATCATTCTCGACCTCATCCTTGAGGTTCTTAGAAATAAATATGCTGTCAGCTCCCGTAGCCACACCGATGCCTATTTTGAAGCCTTGTTCCTCAATCAGAGACAGTTCCTGTTTATGTGTAGTGAACACATTGCTCCAATCGTCGCCAAGCGGGACTCTCAATAGTGTGTATTGGGAGTCTCTTATTTGCGCAACTTCTTTTATTTGGGCATACTGTACACCATCTGTGACCCTCTCGTTAGAAATAACAGTTATTGCAGGGTATGCCAAGACTTCTTCTTCAAATGCGTTGGCACCCTCCATGTTGATAATCTTCCTAAGGTTATAGTGACTGGCGACAAGTGTACGGAGTCTCTTCCCATACTTGTTCTTCATCCATCGGTTGGCGCATATAAAACAATGTTGCCCATTGGGTTTCAATTGAGACAAGGACTTCTCGAAGAAAAAGATATACATATCAGGACGATAATAAAAAGTGGAGAAAGACTTGTATAATGGCAACTTGTCCTGAGGTATTTCTTCGTAGCGTATGTAAGGCGGATTTCCGACAATGATGTCGAATGCATGGTGTTGGGATAACAGATAGTCCTCTGTATGTATATTCTGTTCAGGATGCTCTATCTCTGGAGCTTCGCAAGAAATGCGCTGTACGCAGATCTCAACTTTTCTTCTGTCGATATCAGAGGCCGTTACGCATTTATGGTAGGCCTTGTTTAAGTCGAAGCCCCAATGTTCAGACGACTTTTTTAAGCGTTTGACAATCTCTACTACAAATTCTCCCTCGCCGCATGAAGGTTCCATAATAGATATGTCGGAAAGATTGGCACTTGCCACATAGCCAACTTCATCAAGCATGAAGTCTACGACCTCTGGCTTGGTAAACACGTCTCCATGCTGTCTTCCTGAACTTCTTGCTCTGTATGTATTATTTGAACTCATCTGCCAATCCTAATAAGTGGCCTCGAAAAGAATCTATGAATGTTTCAATAGATATGTTTTTGGAAATGTTCTCATAATGTGTCTTGCCTTGAGTCGCAATCAAAGCTACGGCATTGTATTTATGCTCAAGAACAAGACGTTGGCAAAGAATGCGGTAACGGTCCAGATACGTAGCTTTCTTGAACTCTTTGCGGACTTGGAAATGAGGCTCACTTACTTTTACCTCACGGGTGCTTTCAGCGTCTTTCCCAACAATCATCATATAGCCCAACCAAGGGGTCTGGTTACAGGTAAAAGCTTTCTCGCGAAAAGCAGTCCAAAAATCATCAGAAGAGCCGAGAGCCTCTTCTGTTCGGTTGTTCAGGTTATTTCCATAGGAGCCGACTTGTGATTTTAGCTCTATGGCTGCCACGAGATTTTTCTTTGGCGAAACAATAATAAGATCCCAATCTTTTGTAGCACGAAAATAACCAGGGATATGGTTGTTTTTTAGATATACGCATGACCTCGGAACTCCTGCGTCAACAGCGACTTCAGTAAGAACATCAAGAAAGGCGTCAAGTTGTTTTCCTGCCAGGACACTTCTCTATTTTTTCTTAGTGTTCCAGAAGAAATTTATGGCATTTGCTATTCGTGAATAATATGTTGTTTTCATTTGTTATGAACTGAGTTTTTTACAAAGATACATATATTTTCATCTAAAATCTCACTATCAGACATCCGAATGCTTCGTAGAACCCAACGCCCACAATTAGAAAGTAAGAAAACTGTAATTTAAGGGAAACTTTGGTAATGTATGAAAAGCGTAAGCGAATTGTATTTGTTCTGGTGCTGTCAAGCTGTATGATTGCGGATATTTATGGTTCGCTTGTTATAATGGAGGTGTCGCAAATCGCCTCAGAGCTCAACATGGGAAAGTTCGTATAGGTTTAGTGTGGGGGATGACGTATAGTGGATTGTTAATTTGGCGGTTTGGTTGCGGAGGAATGGAGATTTTGCATGCATATTTCAAGAAAGTGTTGTGTGGAGCTTGACGGTTTTGGAACGGGAGTGGAGGGCGGAGTAGATGGGAGGGGTATGGTGCGTAGTGTGGTGCCGTCATTAAATGAATGACTATATTTGTGGGAGAAAGAAAAAGAGCGTATGAGCAATACTGATATTTCTGAAGAGGAGGCGAGGCGGACGTTGACAATCGACGTCGACAAGATTATCGCCGCCAAGAGTAAGGGTGCTAAGGTGCCTCGCTTCATTGTTAATTATCTGAAGCGGACGATTCATCAGGATGACATTAATGAGTATATCGTTGCGCGCAGGAATTGCAGGGGGATAGACTTTGCGGATGATATTTTGCGGAAGTTCAAGGCGACGATGGACGTGTACGGGCTTGAGAACGTGCCTGACGAGGGGCGTTTTATCTTTGCGTCGAACCACCCGATGGGCGGGCTTGACGGGATGGCTCTGATCAGCGCGGTTGGTAAGAAGTTCAGGAATTTGAAGTTTCCCGTGAACGACATGCTTTTGTTCTTGAAGAATTTCTCTGACATATTCTTGCCTGTCAACAAGACTGGTAAGACGGGCAGGAGGTCTGCGGAGCTGATGGAGGAGGCCTTTGCGAGTGACGCCCAGATGCTGATGTTTCCTGCCGGTTTGTGCTCGCGCAAGCAGGGTGGGCAAATTAAGGACCTGGAGTGGAAGAAGGCGTTTGTCAGCAAGGCTGTGGAGTCGAAGCGCGACATTGTGCCGGTATTCATCACAGGTCGTAACAGCAACTTCTTTTATAACCTTGCGAGGCTCAGGAAGGCTTTAGGGATAAAGTTCAATATCGAGATGCTGTATCTGCCGGACGAGATGTATAAGCAAGAGGGGAAGCACGTGGACGTTATTTTCGGGAAGCCGATCAGTTGGGAGAGCCTTGTGGGCAAGAACCCGAGAGAGGAGGCTGCGCGGATTAAGGAAGAGGTGTACCGCCTCGGGGAGAACGCGGGTAAGTAGTTGCGGCGAAACTCAGTATATAAGGGGAAGATGCAGGCATAGGCTTGCGCCTTCCCCTATGTTTTTTTGCGCGTTATCGGTCTTTGACTGCCCTTATGGAGAACCCGAGCCATACGGGTTCGTCGCGGGAGACGAAGAGGGACTCGTCAGATCCGTTGGATGCCATGTTGAAGCGTAGGCAGCAGGCGTTGTCGATTCCTTGCCCGATGGTGCCGGTCATGTAGTAGCCGGAGAGTTTTGAAGATTTCTGACCGTCGAACTCATCATTGTGGATGGTCTTTCGACCGTCGATGATGCCAGCGCAAGGGAGGATGATGGAGTTGCCGTTAGAGGCAGTGAAGCGCATGGCTGTTTTGCCCGAGGATGTTTTCTCGCCTTGGAAGGAGCACGACTTGCAGAGTTCGCGAACCTCGTCGTAGGTGGGGAGTCTCCAACCGTCGCCTGCCGCAGCGAGGGCTGCGTCGAGGCCTTGTGTGGCGCAGATGTTGTCGGCAATGAAGTTGTCGAGGTTGAGGCCCGCATGGGCGTAGTTGTCGGTCGTGAAGGTCTTTTTGGCGGCAATCTCGCCCCATGCGTAGTGGTTGCCCTCGGCGGTGTCGGTTGCGGCTCCGAGGTTTGTTGTAGCCCAGAGGACGGAGAGCCCGAGGTCGACGGCTTGTAGCTCTTGCGGGTCGGGTGAGGGGTGTGTGGGGAAGTTGATTTTGAACGTGGCGGAATGGGAGGACGTCTTGCCGCAAGTTATGACGAGTTGGGCGTAATAGGTATCGTCTGTTGATGGGAAGTTTGTGGCGAAGATGTCTATGGCGAGGTCGTCGGTGCTGAGTTGGGCATCGGCGTAGCCTGGGGTGTCAGGGTTGGAGAGATTTTTTGACGTGCTGATTATGAGGTTGACGGAAGGGGTTGTCTGGGTGGTCTCGTCGCAGGAGATGTCGGCTGTCACGTGAGCCATGCGCAGCGCATTGGCGTAGACGTGGATGGAAGAGTCGACGATGGAGTATGGGCATGTGGAGTCGTAGGAGGTGGTGTCGGTCGGCTGCGTGTTGTTGTTATCGTCGTCGTCGCTGAAGCCGGAGGAGCATGCTGGGGCGAGGAAGATGAGCAGGAGGGCGATGAGTAATTGGAATGGTTTCATGGAATGGATGTTTGAAAGTGTAGCAGTAATAGTCTTTTTCTTTGCTTAAAGGTACGAAAAAAGGGCGAGGTGGGCAAGCCGTGGGGCGTTAAAGGGAGGTGGCGGTATTGTGAAAAAAAGAGCCCTGCCTTCGGTTGAAGGCAGGGCTCTATAAATTAGAGTTAAGCTACAAGCTTAGTTCTTTGCGATGACACGAGCCATCTCGCAGCACTTGTTGGAGTAGCCCCACTCGTTGTCGTACCAAGAGAGAACCTTAACGAAGGTTGGGTCGAGGACGAGGGTCTTGTCTGCGTCGAAGATGGAGGTGTGGGGATCGTTGCGGAAGTCGGTGGAGACAACAGCATCCTCGGTGTAGCCGAGAACGCCCTTGAGCTCGCCCTCAGAAGCAGCCTTCATGGCAGCGTTGATCTCCTCCTTGGTAGCCTCTTTGCTGAGCTCGACGGTGAGGTCAACGATGGAGACGTCGGAGGTAGGAACGCGGAGGGAGATGCCGGTGAGCTTGCCGTTGAGCTCGGGGAGAACCTTACCTACAGCCTTGGCAGCGCCAGTGGAAGAAGGAATGATGTTCTCGAGGATGCCACGGCCACCGCGCCAATCCTTCTTGGAAGGACCGTCGACGGTCTTCTGGGTAGCGGTTGCGGCGTGAACGGTGGTCATGAGGCCACGCTTGATGCCGAAGGTCTCATGGAGAACCTTAGAGATAGGAGCAAGGCAGTTGGTGGTGCAGCTTGCGTTGGAGATGATCTGCTGGCCAGCGTAGGTCTTGTCGTTGACACCGTAGACGAACATAGGAGTAGCGTCCTTGGAAGGAGCGGACATGATGACCTTCTTGGCACCAGCCTTGATGTGAGCGCTTGCGAGCTCCTCGGTGAGGAAGAAGCCGGTGGACTCGATGACTACGTCAACGCCGAGGGCGCCCCAAGTGATGTTAGCGGGATCCTTCTCAGCGAAGACCTGGATCTTCTTGCCGTCGACAACCATGAAGTTGTCCTCGACCTTGATCTCGTGGTTGAAGCGACCGTGTACGGAGTCGTACTTGAGCATGTAGGCGAGGTACTCAGGATCGAGGAGGTCGTTGATGCCTACAACCTCGATGTCCTTACCGAAGTTCTCGACAGCAGCACGGAAGACCATGCGGCCGATGCGGCCGAAGCCATTGATACCAATCTTAATCATTTCAGTAGATTTGAATTATATGATTTTTTATCTATCTGTTTTGCATGGAGGGTTTTGCCCCTCCTTTGCGTCGCGAAGTTAACTAACTTCGGTTGTTTGGCAAAATTTATACGCAGCACAAAAAAAGGAACAGGTAAGCCCTATTCCTTGTATGGCAATTCTCATGCCACGCTGCTGACGGTCGCCCCGTTCATGTTTGCCTGGCTATAGGCTGGGCATTCTTGAGAGCTGCCACACGAGGTGAGGAGCAAGGCTGCGACCGCGAGGGAGGCGATGAGAAGCATTATTGTTTTCATAATCCGCATCTAAATTTTGTTCTGCTAAATTAGCTAATTGTTTGTCAAGGTGGAATGTTGATGGTCGATTTTTGAGGTTAAAATATATTTATCGACCTGCTGTTCCGCTGTCTCGTGAATCGTCTTACGCAAAGTGTGAAGCTAATGTTTCAGACGCGGGGAGTTGGATGGCGGAAATTTGGCATCCGCCGTACCTGGGTTTCTTGCTGCCCCAGCTGCGTCCCGTTCCGCAAGAGGAGAGGCATGCGGCCATGATGATGGTTGCGACTATGATGGTGAGCGACTTACGTTTTTTCATACTGTTTGCTGTAATGGGTTTGCGTGTGGCGCAAATTTATGAAGATTGGTCGATAGACGAGGGGGAAGGGATAAGGAAATTAATGCACGGCGATGCCGCGCTGCCCGAGATGGATGGGGGGGGCGCGGCATCGGGGATTATTAGATTGACAACTATTGCGCTGGTTGGAAGGGTGTCCCCTCCTGAGATATCCATTTTTACGATGAAGAGCGACGATGGTTGTGAGATTTTTGGGGAGGAGGTTAAAGCAATTGTATATATTTGTCTTAGATATAAATAGATGCGCAGATGCAAATCACGTATATATATCATAGTGGCTTTTGGCTGGAGAGCGCAGACGCCGTTGTGGTGATAGACTACTGGCGAGACGGGCGGCAGGAAGTGGCGAGCCTTGTGGAGGCGACGGCAAAGCAGGTATACGTATTGGCCAGTCATGTCCACCCCGACCATTTTAACCCTGTGACGCTGGCATGGACATCCTCAAAGCCAATAAGATACATCTTGTCTGCGGACATCAGGAGGCGGCATAAAGAGTTGAGGGAAGATGGGCGTATAACGTGGCTGCACAGGGGAGAAGAGTATGGCGACGGACTCGTCATGATAAACGCACTCGGCTCGACGGACGTGGGAGTGTCGTGGCTCGTGACGCTTGACGGGAAACGGATATACCATGCCGGGGATTTTAACGACTGGATACGCGACGAGAGCGGAGAAGAAGACAACCGACGGATGCACAACTACTTCGTAGCAGAACTGAACAAGATGAGGGAAGCCGTGGCGGAAGTCGACGTGGCGATGTTTCCGGCAGACCCTCACCTCGGGAGACACATTGCCGACGGGGCGGTGCAGTTTTGTGAAGCCGTGAGGCCTAAGATGCTGATACCCATGCACTGCTGGGAGTGCTATGACGAGGCCGGCAGGGTAGGGGACGCAGTGCGACGCATGGGGGTGCAGTACGTGGATTGTAGGGAAGCAGATGACCTAAAAATAGAGTAGATGAACTGGCAAGAGACAATAAGAAGGAGAGTGTCGACGGCGTGGAAACACGTGTGGGTCAGGAGGATGGCTTGGGTGGCGTGTGGTCTTGTGGTCTTCATGACTATATGCCTGATGATGGTTCCTCGACCACTGTTTCGAGAATCGGCATCGAGGGTCGCATTTGCGAGAGACGGGGGGCTTATTGCTGCCCAGATAGCCGACGACGGGCAATGGCGGTTTACGCAGGAGGATAGCGTCCCGGAGCGGTTCGAGAAATGCATCATCACATTTGAGGACAAGAGATTCCGTTACCATTTAGGTATCGACCCCATCGCCATAGTGAGGGCGTTGAGGAGCGACATCCGCCAGGGGCGCGCAGCCGAGGGCGGCAGCACGTTGACCATGCAGTTGGCGCGAATGGCTCATGGCGGCCAGGCGAGGACGATAGGTCAGAAAGTGGTGGAGGCATTGTGCGCCGTGGGCATTGAGCTTACGCGCAGCAAAGACGAGATACTGTCGCTCTATGCGTCGCACGCCCCGATGGGTGGCAACGTCGTTGGTCTGGAGGCGGCATCGTGGCGATACTTTGGTCGCAGGGCGGCTGAATTGTCGTGGGCGGAGAGCGCGCTGTTGGCCGTGTTGCCCAACGCGCCGGCGCGTATCCACGTGGCACGAAACCGCGAGGCATTGAAAGAAAAGAGGGACAGACTGCTTATGAAACTATTGGAGGACAACGAGATAGATAGCGCGACATATGAGCTGTCGGTCATGGAGCCATTGCCTGAGAAACCATACCCGATAGAGAACAAGTCGCCACAACTATTTCAGAAGCTATCGAGAAATGCAGACACGCGAGGCAAGGCGACAGTGCACACGACGATAGACGGCTCGTTGCAGACGCACATACAGTCCATTGCTGACGAATATTCGCGAAGGTACATGTTGAGCAGGGTGAACGACATAGGCGTACTCGTGGCGGAGGTGAAGACAGGCAACGTGTTGGCGTATATAGGCAACTCGACACGCGTGTCGCCGACGTGGATGGTCGATATGGTATCGGCGGAGCGCAGCAGCGGCAGCACACTCAAGCCATTGCTCTACGCCACTATGCTGAGCGGTGGGGAGATGACGCCGCGCAGCTTGTGGGCCGACACGCCGCTCGACATAAACGGCTTCAGCCCACAGAACTACAGCCACACGTATAACGGAGCCGTGCATGCCGACGAGGCATTAACGCGATCGCTTAACGTGCCGTTGGTGAGGATGTTGTCGCACCATAACACAGGACGATTCCTTGCCGACCTCAAACAGATGGGGATCAGCACATTGCGATTTGACGAGGGGCATTATGGCGCATCGCTCATATTGGGCGGCGCGGAGGTGACCTTGTGGGACTTGTGCGGGATGTACGCATCGATGGCTCGGAGGCTGATCTCGTATGAAAAAGACCCTGAATCCACTATGAAAGAGCCACTTAAAGATATTTTCGGATTACGGCTCACGCCCGATGGGGAATTTCGCCACCCACAGAAACACGTGTCGGCCACGGTACCTACGCCAGCGGCGATATGGTACACCTTCAAGGCGATGGCCGACCTTAGCCGCCCGGAGGAGGAAGCCGACTGGCAGATGTTCAGCTCCATGAAACGCGTGGCGTGGAAGACGGGCACGAGCTATGGAGGTCGCGACGGATGGTCGGTTGGAGTGACACGCGACTACGTCGTCGGCGTGTGGACAGGCAACGCGACGGGCGAGGGGCGAGCCGGGATGACGGGCGTCGGGTATGCCGCTCCGGTCATGTTCGACGTGTTCTCTCTTTTGCCGTCGTCGGCATGGTTTGAAGAGCCGCTCGACGACGAGGACGAGATGGTCGTGTGCAGGCGCAGCGGCATGTTGGCTACAGACGTATGCGCCGAGGTCGATACCGTGCGACTGCCTCGCCAATGTTCAGACAGCAAGCAATGTGGCTATTGCCGGTTGGTGCACTTGACGGCGGACGGGAGTTGGCAGGTCAACTCGTCGTGCGAATCGACGGATGCCATGAGGACTGAATCGAGATTCGTATTGCCGCCAAAGATGGAATATTACTTTAAGGCGCATCATGCTGATTATGAGCCATTGCCGCCGATGAGGACCGATTGTGCGGATTCGGGTGCGGGTCGCGTGGCCATCATATATCCGCAGAATGGTCAGAAAGTGGTGCGGACGCGCAGCCTGGAGGGCAAGTTGCAGGGCGTGGTGTGCCAAGTGGCGTCGGGCGGCGACGTGGTTGTCTATTGGCACTTGGACGACACATATTTAGGCGAGACGCATGGGACGAACCAGATGTTGATTGAGCCGTCGGCAGGGCAGCATAGGCTGACTGTGGTGACGGACGCGGGTCAGACGTCGGCTGTCAGCTTCAGTGTCAAATAGTGAGCGTCATTTTGTGGATGTTGAATTTTTATTAACGTCACAGGAAACAAGTGATAGCAATAACGTATAAACTTGCATATAGATAACACCTAATATTAATATAACTGAAAACCAACAAGAAATGAGAAGAAAGACCAGATTATCATTGTGGTCGTTGATGCTCATCTTCTGCGTGCTGATGACGGCATGCGGAAAGAAAGAGGCATCGGGCTACAACCAGTACGTGGATAGTTTCACGTCTGGGCAAGTGTCTCGCACGCAGAGTGTTGTGCTTGTCTTGTCGCAAGACATTGCGGAAGACAGGTTGGCAAAACTCGACGCTGCGGACATTATGGAGCTATCACCGTCGGCGAAGGGCAAATATGCGTTTGCCGACGCCCACACTCTCGTCTTCACACCGAGCGAGGGACTTGAGCGCAATGCGGAATATACCGTGACGACAGACATTGCGGAGCTGTTTCCCGAGGTCGAGGACAGCGAGCGCACGTTCACTTTTTCCATAAAGACGCGCCCTTCATACTTCCAAGGCTATTTTGACGCATTTGAGGAGAAAGAGGACAACGTCTATAACATCACGTTCTCAATCATCACATCCGACTCGGAAGATGCCGAATATGTTGAGAAGAGGGTGCGCACGTCGAATGGCACGCCTACGTGGGAGCACCTTGGCGACGGCATGCGCCACACGTTGAAAGTCGAGGTCGCAGCCAAGAGCGAGAGCCAGACGTTGGAGGTTACGGCTTCAGACGACATGGGCGACAACCGCGCCTTGGCGACCTGTGAAGTTCCGTCGACTACGGAGATGAAGGTCATCAGCGTCCGATGCCGCCAAGAGGACCAGTATTACGTCGAGGTCACATTCTCCAAGCGTCTCGATGAGAAGCAGAACATGATGGGCTTGGCAAGCATTGTCGGCAACGAGAGCAAAGCTGTCGACGTTGACGGCAACACCATCCGCCTATACCCCGACGCGAACACAAGGGGCGACGCGACAGTATGGCTGTCGGGCGACATCAAGAGCGCGACGGGTGTGTCATTGGGCGCCGATCAGCAATTGGCCGTGACCCTTGACGAGGCTAAGCCGGCCGTCAAGTTCACCACGAACAGGGTGATAGTGCCTCTGTCTGACAATGTGGCTATACCATTCAGTGCCATATACTTGCGAGGCGTGAGGGTGAAGATCATCAAGATATTCGCCAATAACGTAGGCTCCCTGATGGCGGTCGACAACCTTGACTATCAAGGTAGCGACATGACGCGATTTGGACGCCCCGTTGCTGTCAAGACCATCTATTTTGACGAGGCGACCGACTTCACTCGTTGGCACACATATTCTCTCGACCTCGGCAGCCTCATCAAGGCGGAACCCGGTGCGCTGTATCGTGTGAGACTGGAGGTTGTAAGCTCATTGAGCGCATGGCCCAGCGCAGATTTCGCGCAGAAGACCAAGAGCGAGATTGAGGCGGAAGACAACCTCATTTTCAACCAGATGATAGCCAAGTTCGACAGTGGCGACGGATGGTTTTATGAAAACGACATCGACTGGTCTGAATGCACATGGAACGAGCGCAACGACCCATCCAAGGCAGCATACTACTTGGGCAAGGGAGACTGGCGAAACGTCTTTGCGACGAACATAGGACTCTCGGCCTTCATGGGCGACGGCTACGAGACGGAAGTCGTGGCGATGGATCTGCCATCGGCTAAGCCTATGGAGGGCGTGAAACTCAACGTATTCAACTTCCAGAACCAAATTGTCGGCACCGCCACGACAGATGCCGACGGCAAGGCCACGATTTCGCCCGATGTCGTGAATGGCCGTCCTTTCTACGTCGAGGCGACGAAGGACAACGACCATTCCTACCTCCGAATGATGAATGGCGAGAGCCTTTCGACCAGCACGTTCGATGTGGCGGGATCCGAGGCTCAGACTAACGGACTGAAGGGCTTCATCTATGGCGAGCGTGGCGTATGGCGTCCGGGCGACACTTTGCACATTGGCTTCATGCTCAAAGACGCCGACGGCAAACTGCCTGAAAATCACCCTGTCGTGCTGGAGGTGTCGAACACCCTCGGGCAGCTGATTAGTCGACAGATTCGCAAGGAAGGGCAGATGGGACTGTACGCATTCAACGTGCCAACCGACGCTGACGCCGTAACAGGCTCATGGAGCGCAAAAGTGAGCGTCGGCGGCGCGACATTCGAGAAGCGACTGCGCATCGAGACCATCAAGCCCAACAGGTTGAAAATCAACATGGACGTGCCTGAGGTTATCCGCCCCGGCGAACAGTCGCTGTCGATGCATACCGAGTGGCTGAGCGGCACTAAGGTTGGTGGGCTGCGCTACGAGACTGAGGTCGCCATGGTGCCAACCACGACGAAATTTGACAACTGGAAAGGCTTCGTCTTTGATGACGCCATGCGGAAGTTCGAAGTTCGCAACATGAGCCTTGGTGGTGGCGTGACCGACGATGGCGGAGATGCAGTCATCGGCTTTACGCCGCGTGTGAAAGTCGACGCCCCTGGCATGTTGCGTGCCGCCATTACGACTCGCGTCTATGAGCCGAGCGGCGATTTCAGCACCGACTCGCGATTTACGAAAGTATCGCCCTACTACAATTACGTCGGCATCAAGACCCCACAGGCAGGTCGCACCCAATTGGCGACGGGCGAGAGCCACACCTTCAACGTAGCCGCCGTCGACTATAACGGCAAAGGGCTACACGGTGAGTGGGTCTCCGTCGATGTCTATAAGACTGAATATTACTGGTGGTGGAGCGCGACAAACGAGCTTGCCAATTTCCGTTCCGATGACTATCAACGTTATGTCAAGCAATTCGACCTCACGACGGACGCAAGCGGCAAGGCCACGTTCTCGCTCAATTTCCCCGACCGCGATTGGGGAACCTACCTCATTCGTGTCACAGACATGTCCAGCGGTCATTCGGCAAGTACGCTTGCCTATTTTGACTGGCCAACCATCGGCGACCGTTCTGCTGACGGAAGTGGAGCATCGACGATTTTGAGCGTCAAGTTTGACAAGGATGAGTATAAGGTCGGCGACCAGATGACCCTTACGTTCCCCTCCGCCAATGGCGCGCAGGGCATCGTCAGCCTATGCCGTGGTGGCAAGCTGTTGAGCACTAAGATGGTAGCCTGCACGGGCGAGCAGACGAGCGTCAAGATTGACGTGACCAAAGACATGATGCCAAACGTCTACGCCTATGTCAGTATGGTTCAGCCATATAACCAGACGGCCAACGACGCTCCGATGAGGCTATATGGCATTGCGCAGGCTACGGTCACGTCGACAGACAGCCACCTCTCGCCTGTCATCACGGCCAAGGACGATATTAGACCCATGGCCAAGGCGACGGTCACAGTGAGCGAGCAGACGGGTCGCCCGATGGCATATACGTTGGCCATTGTGGACGAGGGACTTCTTGACCTGACGCACTTCAAGACGCCCGACGCGTGGAAGACATTCTACGCCCGCGAGGCGTTGGGCGTCAACCTGTGGGATGTCTACAACATCGTGGCTGGCGCATATGGCGGCCGCATCGAGCAGATGTTCAGCATCGGTGGTGACGACGCTTTGCTCAACAACTCGCCCAAGGCCATTGTAAACCGCTTCACGCCCATTGTCAAATTCGTCGGTCCGTTCACTCTCAAGAAGGGAGAGAAGAAGACGCATGAGATCGACGTGCCAAGCTACGTCGGTCGTGTCCGCATGATGGTTGTCGCAACAGACGGCAGCGCATACGGCAGTGCGGAGAAGAGCGTCAAGGTGACCAAACCCCTCATGCTCTACGGCACCATGCCTCGTCAGATAGGCGTAGGCGACAAAGCGACAGTCTCGGCCACTGTCATGGCATCGCAGGCGTTGGGCAACGTCGACGTGAAGATTACGGCAGCCAATGGCGTCAAGGTCATTGGCGAATCGACTAAGAGCGTCAACCTTGACGGCGAAGGCGAAAAGACAGTGACTTTCAATGTCGAGGCTGGCGACGTGGCAGGCGAGGCGACGGTCAGCATCGTCGCGTCGAGCAAGAGCGAAAAGAGCGATTACACAACGCGCTTGAAGGTGCGCCACGAAGGTCAGATCATACCCACGACGAGCGAGGCGATAATCTATCCCGGCAAGGAGTGGAGTGCCGACGTGGCAGCCAAGCAGGGCTCTCTTGAGGATGCCATCGTCGAGCTTAGCTCAGTCAAGCCGCTCAACAGTGCCCCACGCGTGGCCGAACTTATCGAATATCCTCACGGATGTGCCGAGCAGACAACGTCTAAAGCCTTGGCGCAGTTGTATTTGGATGACTTTACCGATCTGAGTAAAGAGCAGAAGGCGACTATCGAGGAAAACGTCAAATCGGCCATCAACAAGTTGTATATGCATGTCGTCTCCGATGGCGGCATAGGCTATTGGGCAGGAAGCAGCCTCTCCAATTATTGGTGCTCCGCCTATGTCTACATCTTCTTCAGCGAGGCTGAGAGTCGCGGCTATTTTGTCCAATCGAGCGTCAAGAAGTCGCTTGCCAATTACTTGTCGAAGAACTTGAATGTCAAGACTCAAGGCAGCGCATGTTTGGCTCTTTACGCCTTGGCTCTCGACAAGAAAGCCAACCTTGGCTCGATGAACCGTGTGCGCGAGTCGCTCGCGGTTCCACCGCCCGAGGCATACAATTTATTGGCGGCTGCATACGCCTTGGCTGGCCACAAGAGCGAGGCGGAGAGCCTCTTGCAAAAGGGTGGCAGCGGCGATGACATATCTCGCCTAATAGCCCAGACGGCTGTTGATGATGCCAACGCCGCGCAGACGGCCGAGTCGCTCCGCAAGACGCTCGTCTCCGACGAGTGGATGAGCACATATGAGACGGGTAGGAGCCTCATGGCTTGGTCGCGCTATGCGAAGAAAAATCTGACATCGTCTAAGATTGAGGCCACGGTCTCTGCCGACGGCAAGAAACTTGCGGCTGTCGAGAGCGGCAAGTCGTCATGGCAGGGCGACATTGACCCGTCGACGGCTAAGAAGTTGAAGGTCAAGAACGATGGCGACGGACTCATCTACGCATCCTTGACGACGAGGGCGCAAATTGGGCAGCAGGTCGTCGAGCCTGTAAGCAACGGTCTGAACATCTCTGTGGTCGCTAAATCGACTAAGGGCGAGATGCTTACGCTGGACAACGTCAAGGCTGGCGACACCTATTCCGTCAAGTTCATCATCCGCAACACGTCAGGTCGTGACCTTGAGAATATCGCGGTGACGCACGCCCTGCCTGCCGGTGTCGAGATTCTCCATACCGTGAAGGGTGAGAATTGTAGCTACATGGATGTACGCGACGACCGCATCCTCTTCTACGCCAATAGTTTGCCCGTAGGCTCGTACCTTGTGTTGGATGCCACGTTAAGCGCGACTTACGCTGGCTCATACTATCGTCCCTCAACGACTGCCGAGGCGATGTATGACAATAAGATCTACGGCTGCACGTCAAGCGGCCAGATGCTTATCGAGTAGAAATCGATAAGCAGAATAAAAAGAACGCCGCCGTCTCACTCTCGTTGTGGGACGGCAGCGTTCCTTGTTTTGTTTGCTCGGCAGAGGGCTATTTCTCTCGCTCGACCTCGACGACCTTGCCGAGGGTGTAGTACCAGAGGTAGGCCTTGATGTTGGGAAATTCGGCGTCGGACAGCCATGCCATGTATTGGCGAACTTGCTCAATGTGTTCGGGACGCTCCGCACGGCCGAACTTATAGTCGACGATGACCGTCTCGCCCGATGGTGAGCGCATGATGCGGTCGGGGCGCAGGCGTCGGTCGGGACCTATCATGGTGGTCTCGGCCCATACGTCGGTCATCGAGCCGTCGAACCATGGGGCGATGGTTGGTGCTGTGAGCCGTCGGTTGAGCTCCTCTTCCAGTTTTGGGGCATCTGATGGGAGTACGAGTCCGCATGTTACGGCGTGCGATATCGCATCGGGAAGGTCGGCCATGGTCGTGACGCTTTCGAGGATGCCGTGCATCGTGAGGCCGTAGCTGACCATGTCGGCTCGCCGCTCGTATTCGCCCATTTCGACTTGGGTGTTTATCGCTGGGCTGGAGCTTGGACGGTAGGCATGCGCCATAGGGACTTCAATTGACGGCAGAGGCTCTGGCTTCTTGTCGTGGTACGACGGTGGAGTCCCGATTTCGAGGCTACATACGTCGGCCGATACCGAGTCTTCTGTCCCGTCGGGCATCATGATGGGCTCGTTTGCAATGTTCTCGACCTTTTTGACCAAGCCGTCGATCGTCTCGTCGGCAATGACGACCGCCTTGCCGAGCTTGTCGGCCATAGAGCCACTGATTGTGTACACGCCCCATACCATCAGGGCGTCGGTCGGGCGCGTGAAAGCGACGTATATGGTATTGATGTTGTCTTCGTAAATTGCCCTTGTCTCGGCTGCGCTTTCTGGACTGAAAAGGCTGTTGTCGAGGGTCTTAGCGTCATGCTTGACGGGGAACATTCGACCTTTCCATGCCTCGCCTTCCAATTCGAGCCTGTCTATTGGCACCCATATCGTCGAAGGGTTGGTGTGGCTTTTTATGCTCCAGTCGGTGTAGGGGATGAGCACAACCTTGAACTCCAATCCTTTAGACTTATGGATTGTCATGATCCTTACGGCGTCTTCGCCACTCGCTGCGCTGAGGATCCATTTGCCCTCATTGTCCTCAACGGCCTTGAGGAAGGCGTCGAGTGTCGTGATGCCGTTGCATATCTCGTCGCGCATGTTTTGCATGAAGGCGTCGATATAAGGCATCTGCTCGTTGCGCATCGCCTCGGGCATCATGTTTATCAGTTCGCCTCCCATCTCGACGAGCCCTAAGCCTCTCAGTCCGTCGAATTTGCCAGTCCACGTCTCGCGCTCGGCATCCCACCTGCGAGAGAGGTCTGCCACGTCGGAGCCTGTAAGTGACCTGACGGCGGCGAAGAGTGGAGCCTGCTCGCCGGTTGAGACGTACCTCATGGCGTCGGACATGAATTGCGTGGCGTAGCTGTTCATGACAAGGAGCGAGTCTTCTGACATGACGGGAAGCCCCTCATTGCCCAGTTGCTCAATGACTTTCTCCCCGTCCGTCTTCTTACGTACAAGGATGCAGATGTCTGAATAGGGGTAGCCCTTCTCGTCGTGGAACATGCGCAACGCCTCGATGAACTGCTTGTTGGCGTATTCCCTCGTGGCTTGGGAATTGTCTTTTCCTGCCTTGAATATTCGTATGGACGCATAGCCTCCTGCCGGCTTGTGGGGTGTCTGTTGGCTGTCGGCATACATTGCCACCATGGTGTCGGACGGGTCGTCCTGCGCGGCTACGTCCTCATCCATCACGGCAGGCAGTTTGGCGAATATCGCATTGTTGAATGTCACTATCTCTTTGAGGCTGCGATAGTTGTCCGACAGTGGTTTGTAGTTCGTCTCGGGGAAGTCTGCTGCGACGCGCTGCCCGAGAAGTCGCCAGTCGCCCTGGCGGAAGCGGTAGATGCTCTGCTTGACATCGCCGACGATGAGACAGTCGTGCCCCTCGGCGAGGCTGTTGCGCAATAGAGGGTCGAAATTCTCATACTGCGTATGGCTGGTGTCTTGAAACTCATCAATCATGATGGTGTCATAGCGCGCGCCACATTTCTCGTATATGAACGGCACGGGGCAGTCGTCAATCAGCTCGCGCAACATGTCGCCCGACGTGCTAAGGCTGTGTCGGTTCTCGCGCTCCTCGACCGAGCTTATATGTTGGGCGAGGTCTCCCATGACGGCTATTGTGTTGAGGTTCTTCTTGATAGCCGTTATGGAGTTCAATTCTTTGACTATTGTCGACGCCTCATCCCTTATGGAGTCCATTTTCGCTACGAACTCGGCAACTAAGCCTTGGGATTTCTTGTTGACGAGTTTCTCGTTTAATTTCACGAGTTTGTCTTTAGCTTCGTCTGCCCACTTTCTGAAACCTGAGGGAATGCCAGTCTCCCCTTGGGACAAGTTGTTTGCGGGCATTGCGTCGAGCATATCCTGCGGATAGTTTCTTTTATGAACGTCAGAGATTGCGCACCTTTCGCGCTCGGAAGCCAACTCCGCAGCCAAGTCATATATCCGCATGAAGAGGTTGCGCTCTTTTGCGCCAAGCTCTTTTTTGAGAAGGTCTATGTCGCTGATTGTCATGGCGCCGCTGTCGGCGAGGTTGTCGCGGTCGTTGTCGAGCAGCAGCATGCCCATTTTCTTGATCTCTCTCTCGATGGACCATCCGTTTTCCTCTTCCAACTTGTCTTGCGCCATCTTGACGAGGTGGGCGCACAGCTCCTTATGCTCAGCGAGGCTCTCCATCATGTCCGTCATGGCGGCTTGGACAATCTCGTCGTTCTCGAGCGAGAGGGCGTAGTTGGCCGTGAGCCCCTGCTCGTAGGCGAAGGCTCGCAAGACGCGCTGGACGAAACGGTCTATGGTGCTGACCGAGAAACGCCCATAGTCGTAGAGGATGCCGCGCAAGGCTATCTGGCAACGCTCGATGAGCGTCTTCTCGTCAAGACCTGTCGACTTGACGTGGTGGTCTATGAGGTCGCGGCGTTTCTTGTCATCGGCGTCGCCTGAGACCATCAGGTGCAGGTCGCCGACGATGCGCTCTTTCATCTCGGCCGTCGCTTTGTTGGTGAAGGTGACGGCGAGAATGTGGTCGTATGACAGTGGGTTGCGGGCGAGAATGTCGATGACCGTCCTCGCGAGGGTGTAGGTCTTGCCCGAGCCGGCAGATGCCGAATAGACGTTCAGTTGTGCCAATGCGGTGATGTTTTTTATTTATGCTGTTAAGGCTTGGTTCTTCATCCATAGAGCGAGTTCGCGCCCTTGGCGGAGACCTTCGGCGTAGAGGGCTTCGAGCGGCTCAGCCTCTTGCGTCGTGCGGCTTACTCCGAACATGTCCGACGGGCGCACGACATGGGCGATGCCTTGGCTCTCGAGCTCGCCGAGGCGGTCGAGCTGCTGGTTATACCTCTTGCCGCGTGTCATGAGTGCCTCGCGCAGCTGCGGGTATTCCTTATAGATCCGTCCGGGCATCCACACGCGTTTCTCGCTCTTGCGGTATGTGGCATCCTTCGTCGTGACGACGACCACGCGCCTGCAACCGTCCTCAAGAGCATGGTCGAAAGGTATCGAGTCGGCCACGCCGCCGTCGACCATCGGCACTCCGTCAATGTGCCATTTCGGGCAAAGTATTGGCAGTGAGCAGCTTGCCCTGCTGGCATCGACAAATCGGGCGAAGTCTTTGGTCTCCTCGGTATAGACGGCCTCGCCTGTGAGGGCGTTGGTTGAGACGATGACGAAACGGCTGCCGCTATTGGCGTAGGTGTCGAAGTCAAACGGGTAGTATTTCTGCTCAACCTCGTTGAAAATGAAGTCGAGGTCAATGACCCCCTGTCCTCGAAGCACCGAACGCAGCCCGACATACGGGCGTACGGTTTGCATGTCGATGTCTATATAGCGGTTGCGCCCACGTTGGCGGGCAAGGTATACGCACCCGTTGCTTGCGCCCGCCGAGGTGCCTATCACGTATGGGAACTTGACGTCGTAGTCCAGCAAGGCGTCGCATACGCCGGCCGTGAATACGCCGCGCATCCCCCCGCCCTCGAGAACCAGGCCTATTTCGTATGGCATGACTGTGGTTTGTGTGTTATTGTGACTAAGTGGCATGAATTTATATTTTTTCCCATAACAAACCAAAGAGTACGAGGCTTGGGAGCAGAAGAGGGCTCTTTCGTTATTTCAGCCCTACTCCTCTTTACTCATTTCTTCCTCCAAATCCGCTATTTGAGGAAGCGCAGAGGCAACGTCGGCAAATAGTTTTTCTGTCTCGTATTGCGCAATGCCCATCGGCTGCGTGATGCCGCGAAGCGAAAATTCGGCTTTCTTGTTACTCTTTGTGCGACAGAGCAGCAGCCCGATTGTAGGTTTGTCCTCGGGAGTCTTTACCGAGTCGTCGATGGCAGAAATGTAGAAATTTAACTTGCTGACAAACTCTGGTTTGAACTCTACTGCTTTGAGCTCAACGACAACGTAACAATGTAGTGTGAGGTGGTACATCAGCAAGTCGATGTAATAGTCGTCGCCATCTACTGTGATGTGGTATTGTCGACCAATGTATGCGAAGCCTCGTCCCATTTCGAGTAGGAAGTCCGTAATTCTGCTTGTAAGTGACTTTTCTACATCGAGTTCGTTTTGGAGAGCGACGGTGCCGAGAAAGGAGAAGTTGTATGGATCCTTGAAAATATATTTTGCGAGTTCGGATTGCGCAGGTGGGAGCGTTTGCTCAAAATTGTTGACGGCGTGCCCTTTTGCGTGGATGTATCCGTTGGCTATTTGCATCAGCATTACATCACGACTCCATCCGTTTTGGGCAGTCTCTGTGATGTAGCAAGCTCGCTCTGCTGCGTCTTTTACTCTGGCTAATAGTGAGATGTGGTGATACCATGATATTTGCGTAAGCGACACTTGCAAATAATCCTTCCTTTCGTCTTTTAATCGGTCGAGTGTAGCTTGCGCAATGGGCATCCCTTTCAATTTGGCAAGTGGCACTTGCCAAATTGGAAAGCTGGGGTATTCTGCCGCAAATCGTTTCATGTTCCTGAGGTTGCGCTCCGAATATCCCCTGTCGTCTGGATATTTGGAGCATAGGTCTTTTGATAGTTGAGTGATGATTTGTTTCCCCCAGCCTGCAAGCTCTTGCTTTTCTATAATCTGTTTGCCAATGTTCCAATAAAGGGTGAGCATTTCCGTATTGACATTGATTGCCGCTCTTAGCTTTGATAAGCTGATGAGAGCCTCGATGTCAAGTCTCCACTGGTTGTATCCATTCGGCATCGCATCGTGGCCGCTATTCGTAATTAGGCTCATATTGTATTGTCCCTTTCCTCCCGACGTCATTGACTGTGGTTTGTGTGTTATTGTGACTAAGTGGCATGAATTTATATTTTTTCCCATAACAAACCAAAGAGACTCAACCTCTCACGCCATCCTGAGCCCCGATAAATCAGTCAGCAAAACGTATAAACTTAACGTGAAATGTGTATATATGAATTTAATTTGTTAAGAATGCATCCCATTTGAATATTAATTCGTAACTTTGAAAAGTCAAAAACAAGGAAATGTCTAAACTTTTCATACCCAAAGGCTACAAACCGCTCCTCGATCTCCGTGAGACGGAAATGGGAATCCATTACATCAAGGACTTCTTCCAGCAGAACCTTAGCGCTGAGCTCCGACTCCGACGCGTGACGGCGCCACTTTTCGTGCTTAAAGGCACAGGCCTCAACGACGACCTCAACGGCGTCGAGCGTGCCGTGACATTTCCTATCAAGGACCTCGGCGACAAAAAAGCCGAAGTCGTCCACTCCCTCGCCAAATGGAAGCGCATGATCCTCGCCGACTACGGCATCGAGCAGAGCTACGGCATCTATACCGACATGAACGCCATCCGCTCCGACGAGGAACTCGACAACATCCACTCCCTCTACGTCGACCAGTGGGACTGGGAAATGGTCATGCCCGACGGACGACGTGACATCAACTACCTCAAGAATATCGTCAAGCGCATCTACGGTGCCATGAAACGCACCGAATACATTGTCTGTGAGCACTATCCGCAAATCCGCCCACAGCTGCCCGACGAAATCCACTTCGTCTACGCTGAGGATCTTGCCGCCCAATACCCCGACCTCACACCCAAGGAGCGCGAGGACAAGGTGACTAAGGAATATGGTGCGGTGTTCATCATGGGCATCGGCGGCCCCATCAACGGTGGCGAGCCGCATGACGGACGCGCTCCTGACTATGACGACTGGAGCACCCCGACAGGCGACGGTCACCATGGTCTCAATGGCGACATCCTCGTCTGGAATGAGGTTCTCGGCCACTCGTTCGAGCTCTCCAGCATGGGCATCCGCGTAGACCGCGACGCGCTCCTTCGCCAGCTCGACGCCCGCGGCGCGCAAGATCGCAAGGAGCTCTACTTCCACAAGCGACTTCTCGCCGGCGAGCTCCCTCAGTCCATTGGTGGCGGCATCGGTCAGTCGCGCCTCTGCATGTTCTACCTCCGCAAAGCCCATATCGGTGAGATCCAAGCGTCCCTCTGGCCCGACGACATGCGCCAGAAGTGCAATGAGGCTGGCATCCCATTGATTTAGAGTATTAAGCCAATCAGGCTCTTAGCCGCAAGACGTCACAACTCTTGCGGCTTTTTTGTGTCGCAGTGTAAAACCTTCCTACGCTGTAAATAAGTCACCGCCGCACCGCTGCTTTCTAACAAAAATGCCTATCTTTAAAGGCTATAAAAATAAAAACACATCCCGATGAGACGTCTCATGACAATACTCTTGGTCGCCATGTGCGCCCTCATGACCATACCCGCCTTCGCCAATGCCGACGAAGGTCGGAAAGTGCTGGTCTTCGACATAAAGGAGGAAATCGGCAGCACCGCATGGGTGCATACCGACGGAGCATTGCGTCTGGCACGTGAGATAAAGGCCGACCATATCGTGCTCCACATGAACACCTACGGAGGCGAGGTCACCTTCGCCGACTCCATCCGTTCAGCAATCCTCGCCAGCCGAATACCCGTCTACGCCTTCATCGACGTCAATGCAGCTTCCGCAGGCGCGCTCATCGCTACGGCTTGCGACTCCATATTCATGAGCCCGGGCTCCAGCATCGGGGCCGCTACCGTCGTCAGCGGAACCGATGGCGGCAAGATGCCCGACAAATACCAGAGCTACATGCGCGCCATAATGCGCTCAACGGCCGAGGCGCACCCTTGGATGGGACCCGACACGACGCGCCACTACTTGCGCGACCCTCGCATCGCCGAGGCCTTCGTCGACGAGTCTGTTGTCATCCCTGGTGTCATAGATTCCGCCCACGTCCTGACGCTAACCGCCAAGGAGGCTCAAAAACTCAACTATTGTGAGGGTATCATGACCAGCGTCGGGCAGGTCGTCGACCATGTCGCACCGGGCGCGATTGTCAAGCGTTATGAGCCTTCCACCTTCGAGAATATCAAGGGAGGGCTGCTCTCGACGTGGCTCCGCGGGATTCTCATCCTCTTCATCATCGGTGGCATATATTTTGAGCTTCAGACACCCGGCATAGGCGTGGCTCTGTTCGTCGCCATTGGTGCTGCTGTCCTCTATTTCGCCCCGCTCTACCTCGACGGTTTGGCGCAATATTGGGAGATTTTGCTCTTCTTCGTCGGTCTCATTCTGCTTGCCCTTGAGGTGTTCGTCATCCCTGGCTTTGGCGTGGCTGGCATAGCAGGAATAATATGTACTGTGGCGGGTCTCGTGCTTAGCCTCGTCGGCAATGACGGACTGTCTTTCGATGCCGTCCCGACGTCACAAATCGCCACGTCGCTCTGGATGGTGACGCTCTCGCTCCTCGCGTCTGTGGCCTTGTGCATATTCTTAGGCAATAAGTTCTTTAAGGCGAAAAAGGGAAGCCCCTTGGCGCGCCTGACGCTCGAGACTGTCCAAGAGGCAAGCGAGGGATACGTAGGCGTAGAGAAAGATGCTGTCGAGGCCCTCGTAGGGCATGAAGGGACAGCCGCTACCGACCTCCGTCCGGGTGGCAAGGTCGTTGTCGGTGGCATCACCTACGATGCCATTTCTGACGGGACGTATATCGAGCGTGGCACGACCGTCCGCGTGACCGCCACGTCCTCTGGGCAAATCGTCGTCTCTCGTGCATAAAGAATAACTTTCTCGTAAGAAAATAGACGTTTGCGTATAAATTTTAAATCAGGGCAGAATAACTTATTCAAAGTTTTTCTATCTTTGCCCAAGTGAAAATAACACGACAAGACAAATGCAGACAATGCGATTTTACTACGGCTTTTACTTTTACTTCTTTGCTTTTAGCAGGGGAGCAGGTGGGTGCCGTATGTAAGCGCAAAGAAGCACGAGCAAGATAAATTGGCGAGGCCCACCTGAGTTTTCAGGCGGGCCTCAACTTTTTCATAACAAGATTACTCTTTTAGAGAGACAACAAACAACCAATGAAGCAGAAAAGACGAGTTGCCATTCAGGGCGTCAGCGGCGCCAACCACGAGATCGCTGCAAGGGAGTTCTTCCGCGACTACGACGTCGAGGTCGTCCCGTGCCTGACGTTCGAGGAGCTTTTCCGCCGCGTCCGCGAAGAGGACGACCTCTACGGCATCTGCGCCATCGAGAACACTCTCGTAGGCTCCATACAGGCCAACTACACGCTTCTCAAAGACTCCGGACTCGAGGTCCTTGGCGAGTACAAGCTGCGAATTAAGCACAACCTCATGGCGCTGCCCGGCGTCTCCATGGAAGACATCCGCGAAGTCCACTCCCACCCGATGGCCCTCGCGCAATGCAAAGCCTTCTTCAAGGACTATCCCCACATCCGCCTCATTGAGAGTGAGGACACAGCCCTCTCCGCAAAGGAGGTCGCCGAGAAAGGCCAGAAAGACGTGGCCGCCATCGCGCCAGCTATAGCTGCCGACCTCTACGGTCTCAACATAATCCGCAGCGGCATCGAGACCAACAAGAAGAATTTCACGCGTTTCCTTATCGTCAACGAGAGTGCGCTTTGCGACCGCGACGACCTCCTTGCCCAAAACAGGATCGACCGAGCCTCCATCGTCTTCACCCTCCCACAGGCAAGCGAGGTAGGCAGCCTCTCTAAGGTGCTGACTGTCTTGGCCTTCTACGGCATCAACATGACCAAGATCCAGTCCAACCCTGTCGTCGGGCACGAGTGGGAATACATCTTCTACGTCGACCTCTCTTTCAAGAACTATACGCGCTACGTCCAATCCATCTCGGCAGTCCGACCCCTGTGCTCGTCGCTCCGAATCCTTGGTGAATATGAGACGGGCCGCCAGTCCGACGAAAACTGAAAATGATAATCTAACAATCAAGCAACAATGATAATATCGCCAGCCAACCGCGCGAGCAAAGTCGAGGAGTACTACTTCTCGCGCAACAACCGCCGTCTCGATGCCATGCGCAAGTCGGGAGTCGACGTCATAAACCTCGGCATCGGAAGCCCCGACATGCCACCTGCGCCAACCGTCGTCAAGACGCTCGCCGACAACGCCGCCCTACCCAATGTCCACGGTTATCAACCCTACGTCGGCATCCCACAGCTCAGGGCTGGCTATGCCGACTGGTACAAGAAATGGTATGGCGTTAGCCTCGATCCCGACCATGAGGTCCTCCCCCTCATCGGCTCCAAAGAGGGCATCATGCACATCATGATGGCCTTCATCAATGAGGGCGACGGCGTCCTCGTCCCCGACCCAGGCTACCCGACCTACTCCTCGGTCGCCAAGCTCGTCGGCGCTAAGACCCGCACCTACAAGCTCTACGAGCATCTCGGCTGGCAACCCGACTTCGACGAACTTGAGAAGTCCGACCTCTCGGGTGTCAAAATCATGTGGACCAACTACTCCAACATGCCCACTGGCGCTCCCGCCACTATGGAGCTCTACCAGAAGCTCGTAGATTTCGGTCGTCGCCATAACATCTTGATTTGCAACGACAACCCTTATAGCTTCATCCTCAACGACAACCCCATCTCCATCCTCTCCGTCGAGGGGGCGAAAGATGTCTGCATCGAACTCAACTCCATGAGTAAAGCCCACAACATGGCAGGATGGCGATTTGGCATGGCAGCCTCCAACGCCGAGGTCATCGAGACGGTTCTCCGCGTCAAGAGCAATATGGACAGCGGTGTCTTCCGCCCCATGCAGCTCGCTGCCGTCGAGGCTCTGAGGCTCGACAAGGAGTGGTTCTCTGAGCTGAATGCGGAGTATCGCCGTAGGCAGAAATACGCCTTCGCCATCATGGACGCTCTCGGTTGCAAATACAACCCAGCCCAAGGCGGTCTGTTCGTTTGGGCTAAGGTGGATGACAAGTGGAAGGATGCTGAGCAGCAGAGCGACGACATCCTCCATCAGACGGGAGTCTTCATCACCCCTGGCTTCATCTTCGGAAGCCAGGGCACGCGTTTCCTCCGCATCTCGCTTTGCGCCAAAGTCCCTGTCTTCGAGGAAGCCCTCAAGAGAATTAAGTCAATGAAGTAGAATAACAAGAAAAGACACCATACACAACATGGAAGCAAAACTCGACCTCGAGTCCATACTCCTCCCCGGAGTAGACGCCAAACGCCCCCTCGTCATCGCCGGCCCTTGCAGCGCAGAGACTGAGGAGCAAGTCATGAACACCGCCCGCGAGCTCGCGGCCAACGGCATTAAGATTTTCCGCGCAGGCATCTGGAAGCCGCGCACCCGTCCAGGCTCCTTTGAGGGCGTAGGCTCCGTCGGTCTCCCTTGGCTCCAGAGGGTAAAGAAAGAAACGGGCATGTACACGGCCGTCGAGGTCGCAACGGCTCAACACGTCTACGAGGCCATCAAGTATGGCGTCGATATGCTATGGATCGGCGCACGCACCACTGCCAACCCGTTCGCGGTTCAAGAGGTTGCCGACGCGCTACGTGGCACTGACATGCCCATCCTTGTCAAGAATCCCGTCAACCCCGACCTCGAACTTTGGCTCGGTGCCTTCGAGCGTCTCAACCGCGCAGGCATCAAGAGGCTCGGCGCCATCCACCGCGGCTTCTCCGTATACCAGAAGATCAAGTACCGCAACGACCCACAGTGGCAGCTCGCCATCGAGCTCCACCGCCGCCTCCCTCAGCTCCCCATCATCAACGACCCGAGCCACATCTCTGGCGACAGCGAGCTGATTCTTGAGGTAGCGCAGCAGGCCATGGACCTCAACTTCGACGGTCTCATCATCGAGAGCCACGAGTGCCCCGCGCGCGCTTGGAGCGACGCCAAGCAGCAGGTGACGCCCGCCCACCTCAAGATGATTCTCAACGACATCGTCATCCGCGACGCAAAGATTGGCGACAAGCCGCGCACCGAGCTTGACGAGTTCCGCCAGCAGATTGACCTCCTCGACAAGCAGATCGTCGAGATTGTGGCAAAACGGATGAGCATCTCCGAGAAAATCGCGAAATACAAGTTCGAGAACGGCATCACGGTGCTCCAGGCACGTCGCTATGACGAGATTTTGGAGAGCCGCCGCGCCACGGCCGAGCAGAACAAGCTGAACCCCGACTTCGTCATCAAGCTCTATGAGGCCATCCATGAGGAGAGCGTCAACCGACAGACCGCCGTCATGCTCGAGCTTCAGAAGGCAAAAAAATAAAAAGACTCCAGACGATGAGAATATGCATAGTAGGCGCCGGCAAGATGGGCTCTTTCCTCGCCGACACGATGTGCCTGCTCCACGACGTGGCCATCTACGACACCGACGTCCGAAAACTGCAATACGTCTTCAACACCCGAAGGCTCACATCTCTTGAGGAGATTAAGGATTTCGACCCCGAGCTTCTGATCAATGCCGTGACGCTCAAGTACACCCTCAAGACTTTCGAGAATGTAGTCCCCTACACCTCCGAGCGTTGCATGCTGTCCGACATCGCGTCTGTCAAGACGGGTCTGCTCGACTTCTACAAGCGCAGCGGCCACCCCTTCGTCTCGACGCACCCCATGTTCGGGCCCACCTTCGCCAATCTGCGCGAGTTGAGCCAGAACCACGCTGTCGTCATCAGCGAGGGCGACCACCTCGGTCGAGTCTTCTTCAAGGATCTCTACGGCAGCCTCGGTCTCCAGCTCCACGAGCTGACCTTCGAGGAGCATGACGAGATGATGACCTACTCGCTCTCCATCCCCTTCGTCTCGACGATGGTCTTCGCCGCTTGCATGAAGTATCCCGATGCTCCGGGTACCACCTTCGCCAAGCACCTCGCCATCGCCAAAGGCGTACTCTCAGAAGACGACTACCTCGTCTCCGAAGTACTCTTCAGCCCCTATACGCCAGAGAAGGTGGAGAACGTCATCACGCAGATGGAAGATCTTCTCGAGATTATCAAGCGTCGCGACTCCGCTGAAATGAGCAAGTATCTCAACCGCTTGCGCGAGAACATAAAATAGGACTCTGCGATAAGAGAAATATCCCAGTGGGGGCATGACTTTTACCCGTCATGCCCCCATTTTTATGGTTAATCCTCTTTTTATTGTCCATTTTCGTTGCGACATTTGCCTATCTTTGTATCTATATGAAGAACTATTTTACCAGAGGCGTAGCGGCTGCGCTTACCATGCCAGTCCTACTTCTGTCTGGCTGCATAGCCGACGAGCCCCTCAACAAGGAGTGCGACATCCTTAGCGCATATCTCCACGTGCAGAACCCGGAGCTGTTTTTCTACAACGCTTCCGACTCTGTCGTCTCGATAAACCCGATCGAGACCGAGCTTGTTTTCCGCTCCCGCCCCAAGCTCCCCGAAGATTTCCGTGAGCAGATAAAGAACCTCGCTCCTGTATTCTCCCTCACGCCCGGCGCCACCATCGAGCCTGCCAACGGCTCCTACCACGACTTCACCCAAGGTCCTGTGACCTATACCATAACAAGTGAAGACGGACAGTGGACGCGCCAATATAAGGTCTTCGTGAAGGTCGATACCGACGTGCGCTCCTTCAGCTTCGAAGATCCGTTCCTCATCCCAAGCTCAAAAACGGCCTATTACGACTGGGCTGAGTTCGACGCTTCGGGCGACTCGCTCAAGATATGGGCGTCTGGCAACCCGGGTTTCACCCTCACCAACAGCACTGCCCCATCTGAGAATTTCCCGACCGCCTATATGGAGGACGGTTATAGCGGCAAGGGCGTAAGGCTCGTGACGAGGTCTACGGGTATCCTTGGCTCGATGTTCAAAATGCCTATCGCGGCAGGCAACCTCTTCATTGGCGAGTTCGACTTGCGCACAGCTCTCAAAGACCCGCTCGGGGCAACACGCTTCGGCCGCCCAGTAGGCTATAAGCCCGTGCGCCTTGAGGGATATTACAAATATCAGATGGGCAAGGCGGAAGACAAGATAGGTGAGCAGCCGGTGAACAACATCGACGAGGCCTCCATCTACGCTGTCTTCTTCAACAATAGGGATGAGGATGGCAATGAGGTTAAGCTCAACGGCTCCAACGTCTTGACCAGCGAGAGGCTGGTGGCACGCGCCATTGCGCCCGACTTGCACCCGACGACCGAGTGGACGAAGTTCAGCGTCGACTTCACATTCCTCCAGGAGTGTGACGACGTCACACTGGCGAACCGCGGTTACAGCATGGCGGTCGTCTTCTCGTCGAGTAAGTATGGAGCTTATTTTGAGGGCGCAGTAGGCAGCGAGCTGTGCGTTGACGAGGTGAGAATCATCTCGGAAGACGACGAGCAGCAGGAAACACTTTAATCCGTTTCAACGTAAGAATATCCAGTAATGAAGAATATTATACGCCACATAGCCATAGCCATCGCGGTCGTCATGGTCTCGGCTACGGCTGTAGCGCAACAAGATAGTGAGAGTGGCATAAAGATTCGCGGACGTGTAGGTTACTCGCTCGGCGCGACGACCCCAATGGGCATCCCCGAGGAGGTTCGCGAGATCAAGAGCTACAACCCCAAGGCCAATATCTCCGTCGGTGTCGACATTCAGAAGAACCTAAGCAGCCGATGGGGAGTCATGGCGGGAGTGCATTTTGAGAACAAAGGCATGAAGGCCGATGTCGACATCAAGGCGTACGACATGAAAGAGCTGCGCCAAGGCGACCAGACCCTTGCCGGCTACTTCACTGGCGGCGTCGTCATCGACGTCACGCAGTGGATGCTCACAATCCCCGTCATGGCGTCATTCGACTTCCGCAAGGTGCAGGTCCATGCCGGTCCCTACCTCTCTGTCCTTGTCAATCACGACTTCTCGGGCTACGCCTATGACGGCTACTTGCGTCAGGACACCCCTACGGGAGCCAAGGTCGAGATGGGACACCAGCCAGAGGATCGAGGCAACTACGACCTCTCGGAGAACCTGCGCGACCAGCAGTTTGGCATCATGGCAGGAGCCGATTGGCAGTTCGCCCGCCATCTTGGAGCCTATATTGACCTCTCATGGGGCCTGACAGGCATCTTCAAGAGCGACTTTAAGACCATCGAGCAGACCCTTTACCCTATCTTCGGCACTATTGGCGTCTGCTACAAGTTCTAAGAGACAACAAACAACAAAATTAAATGCGTATGAAGAAAACTCTTACTTTTTTTCTCTCATGCCTCATGGCTGTAGCCGCATTCGCTACTGACTACAAAGGCGACTTGACAATTAAAGTGCAATCAATTTCAACAGTCGATAACGACAGAGTTGTGACTGTGGAGCTTACTGATGCTGCTAACAGCCTGTATCGTCTGAGCATAAAAGACTTTACTTATATCGACATGAGCCTCGGTGATATTGTCATAGAGGGTGCTCAAGGCGAGAAACAAACTGACGGCAGTGTTGTCCTTAAAACAACTAACTATAGTTTGACCGTGAATTTAAGCGGGTCGTTAGAAATCCCTGTTACTATTGATTTCGAAGGTGTAATATCCAAAGACGAAAAGACATTCACAATTACCAAACTAAACATTGAAACAGATGCTGTAGGTACTGTTGTCTGTGATTTTACAGGAACCAAAGTCGATGCGTCCGCCATTAAGGATATAACTTTCGAGGGTGGCGAGTATCAGATCTACAACATTGCCGGTCAGAAGGTTCAAGATATGAACCAGAGCGGCATCTACTTCGTCCGTTACGCTAACGGCACCACCAAGAAGGTCATCAAGAAGTAGTTAGCTCTGCTTCTCTCATCTACAAACAAGGGCGCATCCACATCGGGTGCGCCCTTGTTTGTTGCATGTCCGTGAGATGGCATTGAGAAGGGTTGTAGAGGGCATCTTTGCCCTTTACAGAGCATGATGGAAAAATAAGAAGACCGGTCGCCCTCGAAGGAGGACGACCGGTCTCTATTTTCAGTTTTTGCTAAGCGGATGTCTTAGAGCATCTCTTTGACTTGCTTGTAGACGTTCTCGCCAGTGAAGCCGAGCTTCTCATCGAGAACCTTGTAGGGGGCGGAGTAGCCGAAAGAGGGCAGACCCCAAACCTTGCCGTCGGTGCCGACGAGACCTTGGAGGTTGACAGGAAGACCGGCGGTGAGGCCGAACTTCTTGGCTGCCGCGGGGATTACGCTCTCCTGGTACTCCTTGCTCTGTGAGCGGAAGAGACCCTCGGAGGGTGCGGATACGATGCGTACCTTGACGCCATCCTTGCGGAGGAGCTCTGCGCCTGCGACGAGGGTGGAGACCTCAGAGCCGGATGCTACGAGAACGACATCGGGGCTCTCGTCTGCGCCTGCGACGACGTATGCGCCCTTGGCTGTCTGAGTGTAGTCGTTGCCCTCGGGGAGGTTGGCGATGTTCTGACGGGAGAAGATGAGAGCCGTAGGGGTCTCGGTGTTCTCCATGGCGAGCTTCCACGCCTGGGTGGTCTCCTCGGCGTCGGCAGGACGGAGGACGAGGGTGGAGTTCTTGCCCTTATGATTCTGGAGCTTCTCCATGAGGCGGATCTGCGCCTCTTGCTCGACAGGCTCGTGGGTTGGTCCGTCCTCGCCGACACGGAATGCGTCGTGGGTCCAGATGAACTTGACGGGTTGCTCCATGAGGGCTGCCATACGTACGGCTGGCTTCATGTAGTCGGAGAAGACGAAGAAGGTGCCGCATGCGGGGATGACGCCGCCGTGGAGGCTCATGCCGATGCAGACGCAAGCCATGGTGAGCTCTGCGACGCCGGCTTGGAGGAACTGGCCAGTGAAGTCGCCCTTGGTGAAGGCGTGGGTCTTCTTGAGGAAGCCGTCGGTCTTATCGGAGTTGGAGAGGTCGGCAGATGCGACGACCATGTTCTCGACTTGGGTTGCGAGAGCACCGAGGACGGTAGCGGATGCTGCGCGGGTTGCGGAGCCAGGCTTCTGCTCGATGGCGTCCCAGTTGACTTTAGGAGCCTTGCCGGAGAAGAAGTACTCGAGTTTGGCTGCGAGTTCGGGGTTAGCTTTAGCCCAAGCAGCCTTCTTGGCGTTGCGCTCGGCAACGATCTTCTCGAGTTCGGCAGCGCGCTTAGCGTAGAGCTCTTTGACCTCGGGGAAGATTTGGAATGGGTCGTCGGGGTTGCCTCCAAGGTTGGTGATGGTGTTGCGGTAAGCGTCGCCGCCGAGTGGTGCGCCGTGGGTGGCGCAGTTGTGCTCGTAGCTGCTGTTGTCTGCCTTGCGGGCGCCTTTGCCCATGACGGTGTGACCGATGATGAGGGTAGGCTGGCCTTTGACTGCCTGAGCCTCGCGGATTGCCTCGCGGAGCTTGTCGGCGTTGTTGCCTTCCTCTACCTTGATGACTTTCCAGCCCCAAGCCTCATATTTCTTAGCGGTGTCCTCGGTGGTGACGGCATTGGTCTCGGTGGAGAGCTGGATGTCGTTGGAGTCGTAGAACATGATGAGGTTGTCGAGACCGAGGCAGCCTGCGAGGCGGCCTGCGCCCTGAGAGATCTCCTCTTGTACGCCGCCGTCGGAGATGTAGGCGTAGATGGTCTGACCCATTACCTCACCGAAGCGTGCTTGGAGGAACTTGGCCGCGATAGCTGCGCCTACGGCGAAGGTATGACCCTGGCCGAGAGGACCAGAGGTGTTCTCGATGCCGCGCATGACGTCGACCTCAGGGTGTCCTGGGGTGGGGGAGCCCCATTGACGGAACTGCTTGAGCTCGTCCATGGTGAATTTGCCAGTGAGGGCGAGGACGGAGTAGAGCATGGGGGACATGTGACCCGGGTCGAGGAAGAAGCGGTCGCGGCCCTCCCAACGTGGGTTCTTGGGATCGTAGACGAGGAACTCGCTGAAGAGGACGTTGACGAAGTCGGCGCCGCCCATGGCTCCGCCTGGGTGACCGGAGTTGGCCTTCTCGACCATTGAGGCAGCGAGGATACGGATGTTATCGGCTGCCTTTTGTGTTGCGTTAGACATAAAGATGGTGCTTGTTTATATCAGTTTGTAATTATCGTTCTTGGCGTCTCGGTTTAGAAACGGTCGATTTTCTCGATGCGCCTTTGGTGGCGTCCGCCCTCGAAAGGAGTCGAGAGGAAGATTTGCGCGAGTTGCCAGCAGGTCTCCTCGGGGAGGAAGCGCGCGGGCATGACGCAGATGTTGGCGTCGTTGTGCTGACGAGCGAGTCGGGTGATCTCGTCTTGCCAGCAGTAAGCGGAGCGGATTCCGCAGTGATGGTTGAGTGTCATGTTGATGCCGTTGCCGCTGCCGCAGAAGGCGATGCCGCGCGTGAGCTGACCGGTGCTTATGGCGTGGGCGAGTGGGTGGGCGTAGTCCGCATAGTCGCAGCTGTCAGCGGAGTGGGTGCCGAAGTCGACGACCTCGTAGCCGGCGGCCTCGAGTCTTGCTTTGATAGCTTCTTTCATTTTGAAACCAGCGTGGTCGCTGGCCATACCTATCTTTTCCTTCTCCATTATAAATGTCATATTTCGGTGGTAAAAGTAACAATTTTTTAGGCTGCGAGGGTGGACGGGCGCGGTGTAAAAGGTGCATTTTTGCGCAATAGAATGACAAAATCGTATTATTCTGCAATCGATTGCGACGGATGGGGATAAGAAAGGCCGCCATGGGGTGAAGAACCCTTGGCGACCCTTATGTTGCATAGTTTCTCCGACACCATCGGGGGGGGGATGTCGGAGAACGGGCGTATGCTTATTTCCTGATCAGCTTGAGGATGAAGAGGAGGATGACTGCGCCGACGACGGAAGCGAGGAAGCCACCGAAGCCTGAGCCGCCAAAGAGGAAGCCACCGATGAGAGAGCCTACGATACCGACGATGATGTTGCCGAGGAGACCCATCTTGCTTTTCATGATGAGACCTGCGAGCCAGCCGATGAGGGCGCCGATGAGGAGGAAGATGAGGATGGCTACGATGCCAGTAAATCCTGCTACTGCCATAATGTTAAGGGTTTTAGAAGTGAAAGTTTATTTGTGGTGGAACAGCTTTGTGAACTCGGGAGGTATTGGAGTCTCGAAGTTCATGATTTGTCCCGTCATTGGGTGTTCGAACTCAATTTGTCGGGCATGGAGGCAGAGTCGCCCGATGGGGTCGATGTGCGCCCCGTATTTTTGGTCGCCGGCCACGGCGTGTCCGATGTGGCGCATGTGGACGCGGATCTGGTTTTTGCGCCCTGTCTCGAGCTCCAGCTCTATGAGAGAGAGGCCGGGAACCTCGTCGATGAGGCGGTAGTGCGTGACGGCGCGTTTGCCTGTGCCTGGTCGGCATACGAACATGCGTGTGGTTTTTGGGTCTTCGTCCATCCACGTGGTGATGGTGCCTTCGGTGCGTTCCATGCGTCCCTCGACGACGGCGACGTATTGGCGGCTGAGAACCATCTCGTCCCAGTTGGTGCGCAGGATGGATTGCGCCCTCTCGTCCTTGGCGAAGATGAGGAGACCCGACGTCCAGCGGTCTATGCGGTGGACGATGAAGACTTTGGCGTTGCGGTCGTAGAACTTGAGGTAGGCGGAGAGGAAGGAGAATGCAGTCCGCTCTTTCTCGTTCTCGGTCGCTATGGTGAGCAGCCCGGCGTCTTTGTTGACGACGAGGATCCAGTCGTCCTCGTAGACGATGTTGAGACCCGGGGGCATGATGAACTGCGGTTCGGGTTTGGGCTCGATGGTTATGACGGAGCCTGCGAGGATCACATCATCGAGTTTCTTGAGCTGTCGGCGTCCGATGCGGACGGCTCCTTTGCTGAGGAGCTGTCGTTGGGCGGTGCGGCTCTTGCCTTTCATCTGCCGTTCGAAGAACTCTTGCACGGTGCAGTCGCTTTTGACGCTGTAGTTCGTGGGGCGAGCCGTCTCGCGGTAGTTGGATGATGTGGTGGTATTTTGGTTCATCAGTGTGGTCTCTATTCCGTGGTACGCTGTGAGGCGTTATATTGTTTCGCGGGGCGAGGGATGATTATTTTTGCTTGAAGTCGTCGATGAGCCCTTCGGCGATCCATCGGGCCATGGCTTCACGGTTGGAGGCTTTGACGAGTCGGACCATGTCGAGTTTGTTTTGGATGTTTCCGATCTCGATGAAGACGCCGGGCGGGTTGGTCTCGCGGAGGACGTAGAGGTCTCGCTCTTTGACCTCGCCGCTGAAGCCTCGGTTGGGCTGGTGCTTGGCGTATTTTTGCGTCATCTTGGATTGTAGGGTCTTGGCGAGCCGCTCGCCCTTTACGCTCTTCATGTAGTGGTAGAAGAAGATGTCGATGCGCGTGTCTTTGCTGCGGCTGTCTACGTGGATGAAGACGGAGCGGCAGTAGCCTTTGCGCTCTTTGGAGTAGAGGGAGTTTATGGAGTCGGAGCGTTGCTTGAGACGCTGCACTTGGTCGAGAGGTATTGGCGCGTCGAGGCAAGTCTCGTCCTCGTCGCAGATGAGAGCGGCGTCGTCGCGGATGCCGTCGTCGGGGTCTTGGATTATGACGTGGACCTTGGCGCGGTGGCTGATGAGCTGTCGGGCGAGTCGGAGGATTACGTCGTAGGCGTATTCGTCTTCGCAGATAGTCTGCTCGTTGTATGTTCCCATGGCTCCGGGGTCGGGGCCTCCGTGCCCGCTGACGAGGTAGTATGTGGCGCCTTCGAGTTTGCTGTCTACGAATTTGACCGTCTCGTTGTCCTTGCCGAAGAGGGGTTCTTTGACCTCGGTAGGTTTGGCTGGCTTGGCGGCTGGTTTGGCGGTTAGGGTGTTTTTGGAAGAGGCGGCAGCTTGTCGGGCTTCGGTCTCGCGCTTTATTATCGCGTCGGCGTTCTTGATGTCGTCGGCTGTCGGGAGGGCATAGTTGTAGCCCATCATGAGGCCGTCGTTGGCGGTCAAGATTCGCCAGTTGAGTGCAATGAAGAGCTTTTGGTTGGAGGCGTCGATTTTGTTGCGTTCAAGGAGTTGACCGATACGCTCGCCTTGCAGCGGGGTGGACGTCTTGCGCTGTTGTTGCGCGGAGACGGTGATGCTGACTATGAGGGTCAGCAGTAGAGCTATATGTCTGAGGAAAGAGTTCATGATACCTAATTACAAAGGTACTCTATTTCACTGAAAAAGGGGAGGTCGGTAGGCATGAGAAAGCCGTAAAGATGAGCTACGGCGCCAGTCTTTTCAGGACGGGCGCCGTAGATTAATTCTTGTGGTTAAAAGGTTTACTGACCGATGGAGAAGGGGATGTACTGGTGCTTGCCGGAGGAGAGTTTGACTAGCGCTGCCATCTCGCTTGACGATACTCGCTGTGTGGCAACGACATCGGCGACATCGGTCGCTATGACTTTAGGTGTGTCGGTAACGCCGTCGGCAGAAACATGGACTGTGGCGAGGTCGCCATTCGGGGTGGAGCCTGTCAAGATGAAGCCGTCGGCGACGACGCTAACGGAGTAGACTTTTGTGATGCCAGAGATGGCGGAAGTCCAATCTTGCGCGGTGGAGCCGTCGGAGGCTTTGGAGAGGGTGGGGAGGCTCTGGTCGTTGCCTGCGACCCAGAAAGTTGAGCCTGTCACGCCGTCGCGGTCCATGATGTTGGCAAATTCGGCATTGGAGGAGATTGAGGCTTGCTCCTTGCCTTGATTGTCTATGAAGATGACGACGGGCTTCAGCTGGCGAATTGCGGAGACGAGGATTCCGTCGGAGGTGAGGGCAACGTTGTTAATGGAGTTGACGCCCTTGAGGCGCAGGAGCCATTGTGTGGACTTTTCGGGAGATATGCCCGCGACGAACCAGCTTTGGGCGTTGCCCTTGGCGTAGCCAGCAGCGGCTGCCACTTGGCCGCGCGCATTGCGCACGATGTGCGTCGAGATGAATTTTTCCGTGACGGACTGGGGATCGAAAGCCACCCAGAGAGGAACGGAGGGCGCGACGACACCATTGGACGTGCTGTATACGTCGGTCTCGGAGAATTGGGCGGCTTGCTTGATGTAGTCGGCAGTAGCCTCATTCATTTGGTCGATGATGGATTGGCAATATTGCGCATCGCGCTCGACGAAACTCTTCATGCCTGTCACTCCGCCATACTGCTTGACGAAGAGATCGGCGAAGCGAGCGAGTTTCTCTTTTGTGGAAATGGCGAGGAGCGTTTGACGCTTCTGCGCGGCAACTTGCGACTGTTGCACGAGTCGGCTGAGACGGCGCATCTTGCGGTTTTCGAGACCTGGGGCGAAGGTGAAATTGCGACCGAGCGAGTCGCCAGCCAAGACTATCATCTCCCTTGTGGCGTCGAGATAGTCGAAGAGAGGGTCGACAGCCGAGCCGACGTCGAAGTGCCCGAGGCGGAAGAGGAAATTCTCGTCATAGGGCTTCGTCGTAGCGGATGTGGCGAGTCGACCAGCGTCGAACTCAGCGCGTGCGGACATGTAGGCATTGTTTATCTTAGCCACATCGTCGCGCAGTGGCTTTATCTGGCTGTTGAACGTCTTTTGGAAATCGGCGATCCACGCTGTGTAGTCCCAAATGTTGAAGCGGTTCTCGAAGAAATCGCTGTTAGTGAGACCATCGAGGCGAAAAGTCTCGATGGGGACTTTCTCGTATCGCTGTGTGTAGTTGGCTATCGGATAGAGCTTGGTAAGCCTCTTGTATTCAGCGAATTGGCGTTCGCACTCGCTGGCATGCCACTTGAGAGAGTCGAGGCGTGCGGCCAGGGGGGCGTCATAACGGAGGAGCATCTCGTTGCGGTCCTGATAGTCATTGCATATGGACTTGAAGGCTTCGATGCTCTTGTTGTAGTGGAGGCGCGAGCTTTCGATGGTCGAGTAGATGAGCGACGTGGTGTCGGCAATGTTCTTGCACTTTTGCTTGTGCTGCTCGACGTAGCTCCACAAGTCGGCATCTGTTATCTTCTTGCCCGAGAAGGGGATATGGAGATTCTCGTAAAATTCTGTGCGTACGTCGCCGTCGGAATAGTAGACTTTGAGGTTGCCGTAGAAGAGTTCAGCGTTTTGGCTCCAGAAACGGATGGACTCGGTCTCGCGGAGCGGGTCGAACATGATCATCTTCTTCTCGCACACGTCGCCGAGCTGGATGTAGACGGCGGAGAGGTAGGGGTTTGCTTTTTGGAAATCGAAGAGTGCGCTATACGCCTGGTCGAGTGTCATGTCAGGCAGAGCGTCGTAGACCTTCCTGAAATTTTGCGCAAGGGCGGAAGACGTGAATATGCCAAAAGCAGCAATGGCGCAGAGGGATCGTTTGAGGGCTATGATGGTGTTTTCCATGACGTTGTCTTAGTCGATGATAATAAGTTCCACGCGTCGGTTCTGTTGGCGCCCCTCCTCGGTTGTATTGTCGGCGACGGGCTTGGTGTCACCGAAACCGACGGAACTCATGCGCTCGGGCGCGATGCCGTTCTCGATGAGATATTGGAGGGCGGAGTCGGCTCGGCGGTCGCTGAGCTTCTTATTGTAGGCGGCTCGACCTTGGTTATCGGTGTGGGCTTGGATCTCGATTTTGAGGTCGGGGTTCTCGTTCATAAGGCGCACGAGGCGGTCGAGCTCGGCGTATGACTCGGGGCGAAGGAACGCCTGGTTGACATCGAAGAAGATGTCGTGGAGCAGGAGGCTTGCGCCTGCGCGGAGGGCTGTGAGCGGGATGTCGATCTGGCTGCGGTTGTCGGACGCGAGATTGATGGTGAGGTTGGCGAACATGTAGCCTTTGGGGTGGACGGTGATATTGTACCTGTCGCCCTCGCGGAGAGACATGTTGTTTTTGCCGGGGGCGAGCGTAAGGCTCTCGTCGCGGTCGAGGCTGTTGAAGGCGGCTTGAGCGGCTATGACCTCGTTGGTCACGTCATCGTAGATATGGACTGTGATGTCGCGTCTCTTTGGGGACATGGGGAGCTCGCGCTCGTAGTGGTTGAAGGTGATGTCTCCCGAGATTTTGAAGAGGAAGCTGTTCTCGGCGAAGCCTTTGGCAGTGGCGATGATATTGTAGTCGCACCCGAGAGGCAGGTGGAGAGCGTACCATCCGTTGCGGCCTTTAGTGGAGCGGAATATGGCCTTGTCGGTTTGGCGGACGGCGATCACCTTGCCGTCGATGGGTTGGAAGATGTCCTTGTCGAAGAGAGTAATGCCGACGGTGGCGGTATCGAAGAGCTCGATTGTCGATGGCATTTGCGGTGTGCCTTGGGCATCGTATTGCAGCATTTGCGAGAAGAAGGAGTAGCCGTCGGCGCGGACTTCGAGTATATGGTTGCTTGCGGCTTTGCTGACGACATGGTATGCACCATTGGTGACATCGGTATCGAAGAGACCTTGGAGGTCGCTTGTTGTCGGGTTGCGGACTTCGAGTAAGGCGTTGATGGGAGAATGGTTATTCTCGTTTATGACCTTGCCGCACTCGGTTGCCATGATGTTGTTGGCGAACTTGGCGTTAGGGATGTTGGTTCGGAAGATGGCCGTACCCGTCTTGCGCGACTCCATCGTGATGAGGTATAGGTGGTCACCAGCGTTTTGGAGGCATAAGAAGTCGCGGCTGTCATCGGAGTTCATGAACTCGGGGAGGAGCCAGTGGTCACCTTGGACGCGGCGCGTGAAAGTGGGTCGCGCGTTATCGCGTTTCTCGGGCTTTGTGGAGTAGAGTAGGGAGACTCCGTCGCGCATGATGCGCGCATCTTGTACGTAGCCGAAGGAGACGGCGGGATTTATGGGGAGGATTCGCGCCCACTTGCCTTTCTTGTTGAGCTTGGCGTGGTAGATGGACATCTTGTCGGCCTCTTTGCGCTCGGCTTTGGAGTCGGAAATCGTCTGGTGTCGGAGGAAATAGATTTCTTGTCCACCCTCGGTGACGGAAGGGAACATATCATCGCCGGCGGTGCAGAGGTCGTTGATGCGTGAGGGTTTGCCCCACGAGTCTCCGGAGCGGACAGACACGTAGAGGTCGTAGCCGTTGGCGTCATCGGCTTTGGCGTGGAAGTAGAGGTGTCGGCAATCGTCGGAGAGGAACAAACCGCCGACGTTGCCTATGGCGTTGACGGGGTCGATGGGTTTTGCTGTTGACCAAGATGAGCCGTTGAGCGTAGTCTCGAAGGCTATTTCGGAGCCGTCGGGTTGCGCTTGTGAGAACACCATGTATTTCTCGTCTTGGCTTACGCTCAAGCTTTTGACGTTGGTCCAGGATCCGACTTTGGTCATGATCCATTCGTCGCCCGCAAGGGCGGGGGAGGAGAGCAAGACAACCAAGGAAGCAATAAGGGCGCCCCGCGTCCATTTGGTCATGCGGAGAGAGGCATGGATGAACGCTGTGAGGTTGGAGGAGTAAAGGTTTTTCACAGGGTGGTTTTTTTGTAAAGATAATGCTTAATTGCTGTAATCCACTTGAGTTGCTTCTATTTTTATCTCCTGAGTTGCCTTATTGGTTGTGGTGCTGTATGTTGCCTTGCAAGGTTTTTACATTGCCTTGGTGGCTATCCGCAGCATGACTTCTTTGCCTTGATGGGGGATGGTTCGGTAGAGCTCGACGACAGTTATGATGCGGCGTGTGTTTTGCGTGGTAGAGTCGTTTGCGCAGATCGTCATTTGGGCGGTGAGGTTGCTCTTGGCGATTTCGAGGGCTTGTGATTTAGCAGCGTCGTAGTTCAGCCCCGAGCCTGTGCCTTCTGCAATGACGTAGGCAGGAGAGCCGTCGTCGTTGGTGGAGAATTTCAGGAGAAAGGATCTGAAGAGTTGCTTCTCGATGGTTTGGGTTCCGGGGAAAGATTGCCATCCGTTGTCGGTGAGCAGTTTAGCTTCTTTTGTTGAGGAGCGAGAGGCTTGTTTTAGAAGTTCTTTGGAAGGCGTTGTTTGTGGTGCTTCGCAGCGATTTTTGGTTACAGCTGCATTGTCTTGCGCAAAAGACGGTGACGACGTCACCATGAAGCACAAGGCGAGGAACAGGAAGGCTCTTACCATTGCTTGGATCTGTGTTGTTAGTTGATGTAAACGTGTTAGCTCACGTTGAGTAGGCAAAAGCAGACGACCGCCAGTTATGGCTTGCGAGAATAGTTGACCCGAGAGTTGCTGATTTTTTGTGGTCAGATGGCGTAGCTCGCCCACATCATGTTAGCTGATATTCACAAAAGTAGTCATTTTTCCCTTTAAAAGAAAAAAGAGAGGGTGGCATTATTTGCCACCCTCTCTTTAGGTTTATTTATCGGACTAACCGAGAGGATTAGTCGACGATGGTCTTGAAGTTAGAGTCGTTGAAGTAAGCGCGGAACTCCATGTCGGTCTTAGCGTACTCCTTCCACTTGGACTCGATCTTGGTGGCCTTGTTGAGGTTCTCGAGAGCGTTGTCCTTGTCTGCCTTGTTAGCGTAGGCGACGGCCTTGAGGTAGTACTTGAGACCGATCTCCTCCTTGTTGGCGTTGAGGGTAGCGATGGCAGCGTCGAACTTGTCAAGAAGGATCTTGACGAGAGCAGCGTTGCAGCTGGTGCTGTTGCCGAGGTAGGACTCAGCCTTCTCGTAGTCGCCCTCGAAGAGAGCGGTAACACCGAGGTTCTCGTCGAGCTCAGCGCCAGTGCCAGCGGCCTTGCCGAAGTACTCTTTAGCGGCGTTGATGTCGTTCTTGGCGAGAGCGATGACACCGAGGTTGTTCTCGACCTCAGGAGCAGCCTTGACGGACTCGGCCTTCTCGAAGAGAGCCTTAGCGCCGTCGACATCACCCTTCTTGTAGAGGACTACGCCCTTGTTGTTGTAGGCGCGGTAGTCGTTGGGGAAGTTCTTGATGGCAGCGTCGTAGTACTCGACTTGCTTCTCGGGCTCGATGGTAGCGGCGAAGAGGAGCTCCTCAACGTTGAGGGAGTTCTTGTCGGCAGCCTTGAGCTCGTCGTCGGTCTTGCCTTTGAGCTCGCCGGTGACGGTGATGGTGGAGCGGCGGAGGCCAGGGAGGATCTCCTTAGCGAGGACCTTGTATACGGAAGAGAGGTTCTTGATCTCCTTCTCGCGGACGTCAGGATCGGTGTAGAGGGAGAGGACGCGGATGATGAGATCCTTGTCCTGGATATCGCTGCCCTCGACAGCCTTCTTGAAGCCGTCCCAGTCCTCAGGGGTAGCCTTGGACTCGACTTGAGCGTCGATCTTAGCCTTCTTGAGGGTCTTCTCGACATACTTGTTGGCAGAAGCCTCACGTTTGCCGGAGAGTTTGGTGTTGAGGTCGGTGGTACCATCAGGAGAAGCGTAGGCGGAAACTGCGATGCTCTTGATGCTCTTCTTGTCGTCCTCGTTGAGCTCCTTGAGGTAGTTGTTGATAGCTACGACATCCTCTTTCTTGAGCTGGCCGTTGCGAACCTCGGCCTGGTTGATGAGGTAAACGATCTCAGCGACCTTGTCCTCGTAGTTGTCGCGGACGAACTGGTCTTTGGAAGCTGCGCTAACGCCAGGCTCGGAGCCGAGGAGGGTAGAGGTTGCGATGACGCCCTTGGCGAGCTCGATGCCGAGTTCCTTAGAGGTGACCTCGAGGGTCTTGCTGCCGCGTGTGAACTTGATGCGGACGATGAGGTCGGAAACGCGCTGCTTATCGTTGAAGTCGATCTCCTGCTTAGGATACTTAATCTGGCCGCCGTTGGTGTAGCTGATGGTCTGTCCGTTGCTCTGAGCGGCCTCGCCTTGTACGTTGATAGCTGGGTAAGCATCCTGGCCGCCCTCGTAGGTGAGGATAGGGGTGATCTCAGCAACCACCTTCTTGTCCCACATCTTAGCGGGAACGTTGGCGGTGAAGGACATAGCGACCTTGCCCTGGTGTGCCTCGAGAACCTCAGGGTCTACCTTGTACTGAATCTGCTTAGCAGCCTCCTTCATTTTGTCCAAGCTGGAGCAGCTTGAAATCAGGAGAGCCAAACCGAGAGTTCCAAAGATTTGGAGTCTTGTCTGTTTCATGATTTTGTTATTAGTGCTTTATTAGTTGTCTCTAATATATCACGCAAAGATATAATTTCTTTAAGGAATTGGGCGATAAATGTGACAAAAACGTCTTTTTTTCTCAGTGCTCTCGCCATGAGCGATTTCGGGAGTCGTATTTAAGGATGAGGTCGTCGCTGACGACGATGCCGAGAGTGAAGTGGCGGCCGTCAGGGATGTAGAGGATTCGGTATCCATTATAAAAAGAGGCGTTGCCGTCGGAGGTGGTCCCGAGGTTGTGGAGGCTTAGTGGGGCGAGGCCGTCGGAGTCGATGGCGGCCTCGATGGCGTTGACGAGGGGGCGCGTGGAGGCGACGGCGCGATCGGCTGAAGACGTCGACGCCCAGACGAGGTAGGCGACGACGACGGCGAGGGCTGCCGCTGTGAGAGGTACGGTGAGCCATGGTAACCTTGAGTGCTTTTCCATGCCGTTCTGTTCGTGAATGTTCGTGGTTCAAAAATAAAATATTTTTACATATTATTTGTCATAATCTGCATAATAATCTAATTTTGAGGAGGTTTCTTAAAAGCATCACGATTGACATGACACCCGTATTCATCCACCCCGACTTCCTGCTTCAGAACAAAACGGCGAAAGAGCTATATCATGAAGTTGCGGAACGTTTACCTATTATAGATTACCATTGCCACCTTGACCCGCGGATGGTGGCGGAAGACCACAGATTTCGCTCGATAACGGAGATTTGGCTTGGCGGTGACCACTATAAATGGCGAGCGATGCGCGCAAACGGTGTAGCGGAGCAATATATAACAGGCGACGCGAGCGACTGGGAAAAATTCCAGAAATGGGCCGAGACCGTGCCATACGCCATGCGCAACCCATTGTACCATTGGACCCACCTGGAGCTGAAGACGGCGTTTGGCATTGACAAACTGCTGAGCGAGCGCACGGCAAAAGAGATATTTGACGAGTGTAACGAAAAATTGCAGAACGACCCAACCATGACGGCTCGCGGGCTGATGAGGCGTTACGGCGTCGAGGTGGTATGTACGACGGACGACCCCACGGACACGCTGGAGTGGCACAAGAAAACGCGCGAGAGTAGATTCGAGTGCAAAGTGCTGCCGACGTGGCGACCCGACAAGGCCATGGGAGTGGAGAATGCCAAGAACTTCCGCGCCTACGTAGAGAAGCTGTCGGCGGCGAGCGAAGCGACCATAGGCGACTTTACGGACTTCATATGCGCCCTGCAGAAGCGGCACGACTATTTCGCCCAGATGGGTTGCAAGCTGTCTGACCACGGGCTTACGGAGTTTTACGCAGAGGACTTTACGGAGTCGCAAGCATCCGCCATATTCAATAAAGTATATGGCGGAACGGAGCTTAACGAGCAGGAAATCAGAACATTCAAGAGTGCGATGCTTTTCATCTTCGGATGTCAAGACGCTGAGGCTGGATGGGCGCAGCAATACCACTACGGAGCGATACGCAACAGCAACACACGGATGTTCAACGCGATAGGCGCGGATACGGGATATGACTCGATAGGGCAGTGCCAGACGGCCGACGCCATGGCTCGCCACCTCGACCGCCTAAACAGCGCGGGCAAGCTCGGCAAGACAATTATTTATAACCTCAACCCGTCTGACAATGAGATGGTTGCGACGATGATAGGCAACTTTCAGGACGGCACGACGCCCTGCAAGATACAATGGGGCGCGGGGTGGTGGTTCCTGGACCAGAAAGACGGCATGACGAAACAGATAAACGCGTTGTCGTTGCAAGGCTTGCTGAGCCGCTTTGTTGGGATGCTTACGGACTCGCGCTCATTCCTATCCTACCCGCGCCACGAATATTTCCGCAGGACGCTGTGCAACATCATAGGCGCGGACATCGAGGCTGGAGAGATCCCGTATGGCGGCTACGAGGAGGAGCGAGTGCGCCAGATGGTGGCGGACATTTGCTACCACAACGCAAAGGGCTACTTCAATTTTTAGACCAACAAACTACTACATAACTAACTAAAAGAGAGGACGATGGCAAAAGTCGTAACCTTTGGCGAGATAATGTTGAGATTGGCGACGCCGGGCTACTTGAGATTCTCGCAGGCGAAAGAATATACGGCGACATTTGGCGGCGGCGAGGCCAACGTGGCAGTCTCGCTGGCCAACTATGGCATTGACGCGCAATTCGTCACGCGAGTGCCGGACAACGACATAGCCCGCGCGTGCCTTGCCGACCTGAGGGCGCATGGCGTCGGGACGGGCAACATCGTGACGGGCGGTAACCGCTTGGGCATCTACTTCTTGGAGACAGGAGCCGTGGCGCGCCCATCGAAGGTTGTCTACGACCGCGCTGGCTCGTCGATAGCGGAGGTGCGCCCCGGCATGATAGACTGGTGCAAAGCGTTGGTCGGTGCCGACTGGTTCCACTGGACGGGCATCACGCCTGCCATCTCGCAAGGCGCGGCAGACGCATGCCTTGAAGCCTTGAAAGTGGCTAAAGAGTTGGGAGTCAAGATCTCATGCGACCTCAACTACCGTAAAAACTTGTGGAAATATGGCAAGACGGCGGCTGAGGTGATGCCGGAACTGGTGGAATATGCCGACGTCATCCTTGGCAACGAGGAGGATTGCGAGAAAGTATTTGGCATCAAGCCCGAATGCTTCGACGCCGCGCGGACCGAGGGGAAGGTCGACGAGGCGCAGTTTGAGAGCGTATGCCGCCAGATGATGGAACGATTCCCGCGATGCAAGAAGATGGTCATAACACTCCGCGGCGCCATAAACGCAAACCACAACACGTGGGGTGGGGTGCTATATAGCGACGGAACGCTGAAAGTGAGCCGACGGTACGACATTACGGACATCGTGGACCGCGTTGGAGGCGGTGACTCCTTCATGGGCGGACTGCTGTACGGCCTCATCAGCTACCCCGACGACGACCAGAGGGCGTTAGAGTTCGCGGCTGCGGCATCGTGCCTAAAACATACGATTTACGGAGACTATAACATGGTAAGCGTCAGTGAGGTAGAGAACCTCATTAAGGGCGACGGCTCGGGACGCGTATCACGATAAACTGACATAAAGACACAGAAGAAACAATGGCAAGATTTGACAAAATAGCAGTACTCGGCAAGATAGGTGCCACGGGCATGGTGCCTGTATTCTACAACGCTGACCTTCAAGTTTGTAAGGACGTCGTCAAGGCGTGTTACGACGGAGGTGTCAGAGCATTCGAGTTCACCAACCGCGGCGACTTTGCGCATGAGGTGTTTGGCGAGCTTGTGAAATGGGCGGCCGCTGAGTGCCCCGAATTGGCGCTTGGCGTGGGGTCGGTCGTCGATGCCCCGACGGCGGCCCTGTATATCCAGTTGGGTGCATGCTTCGTCGTCGGGCCGCTCTTCAATCCCGACATCGCGCCAGTGTGCAACCGCCGCCTCGTGCCCTATTGCCCTGGGTGTGGCACGGCGAGCGAGATGGGCAAGGCGCAGGAGCTTGGTTGCGACCTGACGAAACTATTCCCCGGCGACGTCTACGGGGCCAACATGGTGAAGGACATCTTGGCTCCCATGCCGTGGACGAAGATAATGGTGACGGGTGGCGTGTCGCCCGATGCTGAGAACTTGCGCAAGTGGTTCGCGGCGGGCGTCTATTGCGTGGGCATGGGCTCCAAGCTATTCCCTAAGGACAGGGTGGCTGCGCATGACTGGGCGTATGTGACGGACAAATGCCGTGAGTGCCTCGCGATAATCGCGGAGGCTCGCAACAAATAAGGAATAGAAAAAGAGGCAAGAGATTATGGCTGAAAAGACTCGCAGGACGAACTGGCGATGGGTGGTGTGCGCACTGCTATTTGTCGCCACGACAATCAATTACATGGATCGTCAGGTCCTCTCGCTCACGTGGAAAGACTTCATAGCCGTGGACTTCCACTGGACGGACAGCGACTATGGGACAATCACAGGCGCGTTCTCGATCTTTTATGCCGTGGCGTGCCTCTTCGCCGGCAAGTTTATCGACTGGATGGGGACGAAGCGCGGATACCAGATCTCGATCTTCGTCTGGTCGGTTGGCGCGTGCCTGCATGCGGCATGCGGATGGGCGGCGATGCACATTGAGGGCATCGGGAGCGTCGAGGCGTTGCGCAGCTTGCAGGCTGGCTCGGGAGCTGCGTTAGCGTTGGCGACCGTGAGCGTCTACCTCTTTTTAGGATGCCGAATGGTGCTGGCCCTTGGCGAGGCGGGCAACTTCCCTGCGGCCATCAAGGTGACGGCTGAGTACTTCCCGAAGAAAGACAGGGCGTTGGCCACGTCGATATTCAATGCGGGAGCGTCGGTCGGGGCGTTGGCTGCGCCAGCGAGCATCCCTCTGCTGGCCAAGGCGTGGGGCTGGGAGGCGGCGTTCGTCATAATTGGCGCCATGGGCTTCGTATGGATGTACTTCTGGCGCGTGGTATATGAGAAACCGTCGGAGTCGCCCCACGTGAACGCCGCCGAGCTGGAGTACGTCAATCAGGACTATCGGGAGGAGGCGGAGTCGGCCACGCCGAAGGGCAAGGAGCGCGCCATTCCATTCTTCCGTTGCTTGCGCTATCGGCAGACGTGGTCGTTCGTGGTGGGCAAGTTCTTCACCGACGGCGTATGGTGGTTCTACCTCTTCTGGGCACCAGCCTATTTCTCAGACCAATATGGGCTTCCGTCGCACTCGCCACAGGCGATAGCGTTGATCTCGACGCTCTATGCCATAGTGACCGTGGTGTCCATCGCCGGTGGCTACCTGCCTAAGTTACTCGTCGAGAGGCATGGCAAAGAGCCGTATCAGGGTAGGATGCGCGCCATGTTGATCTTCGCGTGCTTCCCGTTGTTGGCGCTCTTCGCCCAGCCGTTGGGGCAATACTCGCCATGGTGGCCAGCCGTAATAATAGGTCTCGCCGGGGCTGGGCATCAGGCTTGGTCGGCAAACTTGTACTCGACGATTGGCGACATGTTTCCGAAGTCGACGATTGCGACGATAACGGGCATCGGCACGACGATGGGTGGCATCGGGTCGTTCTTGATAAACAAGGGGTCGGGCGTGCTGTTCAGCTATGCTGCTGGCACGACGATGGTTGACGGTCAGGAGGTCGTCATGACGCGTCGGCTCTTGGAGAATGGAGCGGCGTACGTGCGCCCTGCGATGGATTTTTGCGGTTTCGAGGGCAAGGAGGCCGGTTATATGATCATCTTCTGCCTGTGCGCGGTGACATATGTCGTGGCGTGGGGACTTATGAAGACCCTCGTCCCTCGCTATAAGGCGATAGAGGGGTAGGGGGGGGGAGGTCCCTATTTTTAAGAATAGAAAATGGTTGTAAATGCCATAAGCAAAGGCATTTACAACCATTTTTGCGTATTCTCTTGTCTCTCAACAGTTTGGATTTCTTCCCTTTTCCTCCCTCTAAGCGCCACATTTTCCGATGTGCCTAATAGTCAGCGCATCGCCACACAATTTTTTCCTACCTTTGTAAACTCCACACCAAGAATCATGACTCTGCTTAACTTCCTCAAATCACGAACATTCTGGCTGCAAGTCGGAATTGCAGTCGTGGCCATCATCTTCCTGCTCTGGCTGACGGGCGAAATCCTCGGCTACTATACAAACTCGGGTCGCACGGTCGTCGTCCCGCAGCTCGTCGGTCAACTCCAGTCCGACGTCGAGGACGAGGTCAACAACGCCGACATGAGCCTCAAGCTTATCGACTCGCTCTACCGCGCCGACGTCAAGCCCGGAGCCATCGTCGACCAAATCCCGGCCGCAGGCAAGAAAGTCAAGAAAGGTCGAGTCATCTACATCACGATCAACGCCTTCTCTAAAGAGATGACCACCATGCCCGCGCTCGTCAACTTCTCCTTCCGCAACGCCCGTGTCAACCTCCAGAACGTAGGTCTCGAGCTCGGACGCGTCGACTCCATCCCAAGCCCCTACGACGGCCTCGTCCTCAAACAGACGTTCGAAGGTCGCCCCATCGAGGCTGGCCACAGGCTTCCCAAGGGCTCGCGTATCGACCTCGTCGTGGGTCGTGGCGGCTCCGACGGCCCGACGTCCATCCCCTCGCTCATCTTTAGCGACTACGACGACGCCATATCCACCATAGCCAACTCACGCCTGAGCCTCGGCTCCGTAACTTTCGACGAGACCGTCCGCACGGCTGCCGACACAGCCCAAGCCATCGTCTACCGCCAAAGCCCGACGCCCGCCTCGGGACGCGTCGACGCTTGGAGTCCCGTCAACATATGGCTCACGACCGACGCCTCCAAGGCCAACAGCTCTTCCATCATCCCCGACGACGATCTCTAAACTATACCATGCGCCCACAAGATGAATGGGACGAGGCCGACGACCTCGAGAACGACGACGATGACGCCGCCCAAGAGGTTAGTCCCAACGGCGAACTCTTTGAACACTACCATTTTACTGCCGATCAGGGGCAGAGCATGATCCGCATCGACAAGTATGTCGTCGACCATGTCTCCCACGCCTCGCGCACCAAGGTTCAAGCCGCCGCCGACGCTGGCAACATCCTCGTCAACGGCAAGGCCGTCAAGGCCAACTACCGCGTCAAGCCTGCCGACGAGATAAGCATCGTCATGAGCTGGCCGCCCCGCGAGATTGAGATCGTCCCGCAAGACATACCCCTCGACATCGTTTATGAGGACGACGCCCTCCTCGTCGTCAACAAGCCCGCCGGCATGTGCGTCCACCCGGGCTTCGGCAACCATGACGGGACGCTCGTCAACGCCCTTGCGTGGCACCTGCGCGGGCTTCCCATGTTCGCCGATGTCAAGGATCCGCGCCCGGGTCTCGTTCACCGCATAGACAAGGACACCTCGGGTCTCCTCGTCGTCGCCAAGACCGAGGACGCCAAGATGGATCTTGCGCGCCAATTCTTCAATAAGACGACCAAGCGCACCTACATAGCCCTCGTGTGGGGACTTATGGAGTCCGACTCGGGCACCATTCGCGGCAACATCGGGCGTAGCGTCCGCGACCGCAAGGTGATGGATGTCTTCCCCGAGGACAGCGGCATCGGGAAGCACGCCGTGACGCACTACGAGGTTCTCGAGCGGCTCGGCTACGTGACCCTCGTGCGCTGCCATCTTGAGACGGGTCGCACCCATCAGATTCGCGCCCACTTCCGCCACATCGGGCACCCCCTCTTTTCCGACGCCCACTACGGCGGCGACCAGATCCTCCGCGGCACGACGTTCCCCAAATATCGCCAGTTTGTGGCCAATTGCATGCAGACGCTGCCTCGCCAGGCCCTCCACGCCAAGACCCTCGGCTTCGTCCACCCCACGACGGGGCAGGAGATGATGTTCGACTCCGAGGTGGCGGCCGACATGATGGCGTGCATCGAGAAATGGCGCAACTATACGGCAGGGCGCAACTAATTATCAACCATAGACTTCAATACAACAACATAAAATGAAAAAGACAATCGCTATTGTCTACGGCGGCTACCAGTCAGAAGCCGAAGTCAGTGCCCGCAGCAAGGATGGGCTGATGACAATGATTGACTCCAATCGCTACAACCTCATACCTGTCGAGATAACGCCCGACAAGTGGGTCGCCCACTACGAGGGTGCCGAGTTCCCAATCCTCCGCGACGATTTCTCGTTCACCGATGCCAAGGGTCGCAAGGTGACTTTCGACATGGCATATATCACCATCCACGGCGTTCCCGGTGAGAATGGTCTCATGCCCGCCTACTTCGAGATGATCGGCATGCGCCACTCGACGTGCCCTGCACTCACGGGTGCCATGACCTTCGATAAGTTCGTCTGCAACAGCTATTTGCGCTCTTTCGACGTCAATGTGGCCGACTCCGTCCGCATCCGCCCAGGTCAGGCAGCCGACCCCGACGCCATCGTGGCGCGCCTCGGTCTCCCCGTCTTCGTCAAGCCCACGGCGGCTGGCTCCAGCTATGGTGTTACGAAGGTCAAGACGGTCGACCAGATTCTTCCGGCCATCGAGGCAGCGAGGAGCGAGAGCCCCGATGTCATCATCGAGGCCTTTATGGACGGGACGGAGCTGACGTGCGGTCTCTACAAGACCCATGCGCGCACCGTCGTATTCCCCCTCACCGAGGTCGTCACCAAGAATGAGTTCTTCGACTACGAGGCCAAATATACTCCCGGCATGACGCAGGAGATCACGCCTGCGCGCATCCCCGACGCTGTGGCGCAACGTGTCAAGTCCATAGCCTCCGACGTATACGACATTATGAACATGAAGGGCATCGTCCGCATCGACTTCATCGTCAAGAAAGACGGCACGCCCTTTGTCCTTGAGGTCAACACCACGCCTGGGCAGACGGCCACGAGCTTCATCCCGCAGCAGATCCGCGCGGCTGGCATGAAGGAGGCCGACGTCTTCTCCGAGGTAATCGACGACATCCTCCAAAACGGTTAATTATCATGAAGTTCCTCATAGTCGGCTTGGGCAACATCGGCGACGAGTATGCCCACACGCGCCACAATACAGGTTTCGACATCGTCTCGCGCCTCGCTTCCGATGCCGGCGTCGATTTCTCTTCAGAACGCTACGGCGACGTCGCCCGGATGCGTGTCAAGGGGCGCGACCTTGTCATCTTGAAACCCAACACATATATGAACCTCAGTGGCAAAGCCGTACGCTACTGGGCTGACAAAGAGGGCATTGCGCCCGAGAATATCCTCGTCGTCGTCGATGACCTCGCCCTCCCCGTAGGCGCCATAAGGCTCAAGGGCAAAGGCAGCGCAGGCGGTCATAATGGGTTGAAGAACATCACCGAGCTCCTCGGAACGGAGAACTACCCGCGCCTCCGCTTCGGCATCGGCAACGAGTTCCGTCGCGGTGGGCAGATTGATTTCGTCCTCGGCGGATGGTCTGATGAGGAGAAACCTGTCGTCGACGAGCGCATGGAGATGGCAGCCGAGTGTATCAGGACCTACGTCTGTATAGGCCTCCAACTTACAATGACACAGTTCAATAACAAGTAGTAGCTCCCCCACATGGCCGATTCCATCCGTATAGATAAATTCCTGTGGGCCGTCCGCCTCTACAAGACGCGCTCCATAGCCGCCGATGCCCTGAAGCGTGGCAAGGTATCCATGGGCGGACAGCAGGTCAAGAGCTCCCGCATCGTCAAGATTGGCGACGTCATAGCAATCAAGGTCCCTGCCGCCACGCGCTCTTTCGAGGTCTTGCAGATCCCGCGAAGCCGCATGGGCGCGAAGCTCGTCAAAGACCATATCCGCGAGGTGACGCCCAAAGACCAGCAAGATCTTCTCGAGATGTACCACCTCCAGATGTCCATGCAACGCCAGAAAGGCCTTGGTCGCCCTACGAAGAAGGAACGTCGCGACATGGAGAGCTTCTTCGACGTGCCCACCGACGACGATTTGGACATCTACTTCGGCGACGATGATGATGACGACGACCTCCTCGACGAACAAGAGTAAAAACACACTATGCTCATAGCACAACAGAAAAGGAAGGAGAATATCGTCGAGTATATCCTCTATATGTGGAATGTCGAAGACCTCATACGTGCCAACGGTCTCGATATGAAGAAGATAGACGATGCCGTAATCTCCAAATACAATATCACCGATCCCGCCCAACGTCAGCAGGTCTACGACTGGTGGGACAACCTCTGCGAGATGATGAGGCGCGAGGGCAAGGAGACCTCTGGGCACCTCCAGATTCTCACCATGCTCGCCAACGATATCTACAATTTCCACCTCTATCTCCTCACCCAGCCCGACGAGATCCCCTATCAGAACGCCTTCAAGACCGCATGGCCCGATCTTTCGCTCTTCATGACCAAGATCCCCGGTGGCGATCAGATGCAGCACGTCCTCCTCGCTCTGACGGCCATCTACGATTTCTATCTCCTTAAGCTTCAAGGTAAGACGGTTCTCGCCGACACCACAAATGCCATCGTACGCATCAGCCGTTTCATGGTCATCTTGAGTCAGAAGTACTTGAAGGCGGAGCGTGAGCTTCATGCCGATAAGGAGGTCAGCCCCGATGGCGATTTCGTCGCCCCAAGCAAATAGACAACCTCAGCATTCCCCAAAACGACACATCTAATAATGAATAAGTTATTACTCTCCCTCGCCTTCCTCGCCTCCTCCATCGCGACCATGGCGCAACCCCTCAAGCCCGGCTTCTCCAAAGCCGAATATCTTGAGTGCCTCTGCATGGCGTCCCACATGGACAGCCTCTCGGTCGACTCCAAATACCTGTGCCCCGCGCCCAAGTCGTTCCATAAGGTCTACGTCTCGCCAAGCGTCGGGTTCGACAATGCATGGGAGTTGTGGCAGGATGACAAGACGGGTGTCATGGCGATAATGACCCGCGCCACCGTCAGCACCACCATCAGCTGGGGTGCCAATTTCAACGCCGCCATGGTGCGAGCCGTCGGTGTGACGCATGTCGGCACCGATAAGCATTATGACCTCTGCGCCGACAGCCTCGCATGCGTCCATGCAGGGTGGGTGGCCGGTCTCATGACCATGGCGGATGACATTTTCGCGCATCTCGACTCATGCGTCAAGGCTGGTCGACGCGATTTCCTCATCTCCGGACATAGCCAAGGGGGGGCGCTTGCCTACCTCGCCACAGCCATGTTGCGTCGGGCGCAAGCCAAGGGGCTCATCCCACAAGACGTTCGTTTCAAGACCTACACCAGCGCGGCTCCCAAACCAGGCGACTATCTCTTCGCCCTCAACTACGAGGCCATGACGCAACCCGGATGGTCGTTCTCCGTCGTCAATGCCGACGACTGGGTACCCGAGACGCCACTTAGCCTCCAACGCCCTGTCGACTTCCGCCCGACGAACCCCTTCACCCACATGGACGAGATGCTCGCCAAGCTCAGACCCGTCCAGCGTCTCAAGATTAAAGTGCTCTATTCCAAGGTCTCCAAGCCCGTCCAGACCGAGGTGGAGAACTGGACAAAATATCTCGGCACGACCCTTGGCGGCATGCTCGAGGAGCAAAAACCTTGGTTCCGCCAACCCGACTACGTCGAGTGCGTCAATTTCGCCCGTACAGGCAATTTCGTCGTCCTCCTCCCCGATGCCGAATACTATGCCGCCCATCCTGCTGTGGCCGACGATGCTTTCGAACATCACCAGTATAATGCCTACTACGACCTTGCCGTCAAACTCCCTGAATAACAAGCCTTAGCGTAAGCCAACCCCTCATGCTCGAAGTCCGACCCGTAGTCTCAGAGGCCGATGCGCTCCTCTTCACCGATCTGCCATATCGCCTCTACGCTGGCAACCCCTATTGGGTGCCGCCACTACGTGCCGACGAGCTCGCCACTTTCACGCCGGGGCGCAATCCCGCCCTCGACTTCTGCGACGTCTGCCGATGGATCGCTGTCGACGATGGCGTATGCGTGGGAAGGGTGGCCGCCATTGTCAATCCTCTTTGGAACCAGAAATACAATAGCCATACGGGACGTTTTTCCCGCTTCGAGTGCGTAGATCGTCGCGATGTTGCCCATATGCTGCTGCTCCGTGCTGAGGAGTGGCTCTTCAACCGCGGCATGGACAGCGTGGCAGGCCCACTCGGCTTCAGCAATCTCGACCAGCAAGGGTTCACCCTCATGGGTTTTGAGCGCGAGGCGGCTCTCGGCTCGTCCCTTACGCTGCCCCATTACGTGCCGCTCATCCAGGGCGAGGGCTACGTGCCTCTTCAAGACTGGTTCGAATATCGACTCACGGTTCCCGACCGACTCCCCGAAAAGGTGGCTCTCATTGCCGATGCCGCATGTCGCAATTTCGGGTTGGGGCTCGTCTCCATGAAGAGCGTCGACGATGTCCGCCGCCACGCCCCTGCCATCATGGAGCTCTTCAATGTGGCGTTCGACCCCCTCTTCGGGACATACCATTTCACCGACGATCTAAAAAAATATTACGTCGACCGCTATCTGAGCATCATCGACCCGCGTCTTGTCGTGGCAGTCGAGGATCTCCGCGACCCTGCGCGCCCAATCGTCGGGTTCATGATAGCCATCCCCTCCGTCACCAAGGCTCTCCGCAAGGCCAAAGGGTCCATTGGCGTCTTCGATGCGTGCAATATTTGGCTCCAGCGTCACCGCTCTTCCGAGGCTGAGATTCTCCTCGCCGGCGTCCGTCCCGATGTCCGCCGCCGCGGCGCTTTCTCGCTCATGGTCAAGGCCCTCATCGAGAGTTTCATTCATCGCGGCATAACGGCTGTCGAGACAACGGCCATCCTCGATGGCAACGACCGCGCGTCGACAATCGTCAAGATGTTCCCCTACGAGCGCCATAAGCACAAACGCTGCTTCGTCAAGAGCCTCTAACACATTGCCTTTTAGCCTTTTTTAAGCACAAGCCCTCTCTTTTTAAGCCTCCGCGTTATCTCTACTTGCGTAAATTTGCCACGCTCAAAAAGTAAAGTAAGACACTAAAAACATGGCACAAGAGCAACAGAGCGACAAGATGTCAGCCCGCCAATGGGCCGCGCTCATCGGCCTCACCATGGCCGCCTTCATTTTCAATACTTCCGAGTTCGTCCCCATCGGTCTGCTCACAGATATTGCCAACGATTTCGGCAAAACCGAGAGCGAGACCGGCATGCTCATCTCCGTCTACGCGTGGATGGTTGCCCTCATGTCGCTCCCCCTCATGATTCTCGCCAGCCGCATGGAGATGCGACGCCTCATGTTGCTCCTCACCGCTGGCTTTGCCGTCTGCCAGTGCCTCTCGTGGCTCTCGACGTCCTATACCATGCTGATGTTCACGCGTATTGGTGTCGCCTGCTGCCATTCTGTCTTCTGGAGCATCGTCTCCCCAATGGCTGTCCGCATCGTCCCGACAAAATATAAGGCCTTGGCTCTCAGCACTATTGTGACAGGCTCCGCCGTGGCCATGATTCTCGGTCTGCCGCTCGGTCGCGCCATAGGTCTATGGATCGGGTGGCGAATGACGTTCCTCAGCGTCGGCGGCTTTGCCGCTTTCATCCTCATCTTCATGGCTCTGACGCTCCCCGTCCTGCCAAGCCGCGGCAAGTTCTCTGTCCGTCGCCTCCCGACTCTGCTCTCCAACAGGGCACTCTTCGCGCTCTACATATTCACTCTCGTGTGGGTCATCGGCTACTATACCGCATATAGCTACATTGAGCCCTTCCTCGGCAAGATTGCCGGCATGGGCGAGGACGATATAACCATCACGCTCATGCTCTTCGGTGTCGCCGGAATCCTTGCGGGCCAGCTCTTTACGCGCTACTATGGTCGTGGCCCCCTCCGCTTCATTGGCGCCATGTCCGTCGGCATGACCATCTGCCTCTTCGTGCTGCTCCCCGCCTGTGGCGCTACGGCTGCCATCGTGGGCGTCTGCCTCCTTTGGGGTGTGTGCAACACTTGTTGCAATGTCGCTTCCCAAAGTGAGCTTATCGCCATGACGCCACCTGACAGCACAGCTGTGGCCATGAGCATCTATTCCGGCATCTTCAACCTCGGCATCGGTACTGGCGCTGCCGTCGGCGGCGTCGTCTGTGCGGCAACTGATGTCAGCTGGGTGGGCATAGCAGGTGGCGTTTGCTCCGTAGGTGCTCTTGCCCTGTGGTTCTGGTGGCTGCTCCCTCATCTTCGTGAACTTCGTGCGGAATAATCTGTAATTCAATATTATGCGTAGGAAAGAACGCCAAATGTCCGATGCCGATGCTCATGCTATGCTCGCCTCCCAAGATTGGGGTGTCCTCTCCGTCGTGGGCAATGACGGGATTCCCTATGGCGTTCCCGTGAACTATGGTTTTCTCGACGGCAAGATCTATATCCACCACACCAACGCCGCCGACAGTCTCCTCTCGACTCTCTTGACGCAAAATGCCAATGTCTGTTTCACGGTCGTCGGACGGCATGAGGTTGACGAGCCAATCCTCTCTACGCATTATGATTCCGTCATAGTCTTCGGCACGGCTGCCGTCGTGACCAATGAGGCTGAGAAAGTAGATGCCATGATGAAGATGATGACATCCCTCGCCCCGTCGATGCTCCCCAACATCCCATCGCATTGCCAGACGAGCCGCAACTATCTCATGATCGTAATCTCCCCATCATCCATCACTGGCAAACAACGTAAGTAAACTATTAAGTAAAAGATATATATGGCAATTTTCGGAACTCTCAATACGCTCTCACGCCAAGCCGATGCGTCCAAATTCGGCAAGGCTATCGACTTTCTTCGCACGTCCGACCTCGCTGCCATTTTCGACAGTCTCGCGTCAGGTGAGAAGAAGACCATCCATATCGACGGCGACGACGTGTTCGCCATCTTCCAACAATATGAGACAAAGCCTGTTTCCGAAGGTCGCCTCGAAGCCCATCGACGTTACATCGATCTTCAGTACATTTTCAGCGGCATCGAGCAGATAGGCTATGCCGATCTTGCCGACATCAACGGCCCAGCCGACTACGACTCCACTGCCGACATCTTTTTTACAACGGCCGTGCGCTCGTCCCTCGTCACGCTTGCTGCCGGTCAAGGCGCCATCTTCACCCCCGACGATCTCCACGCCCCTTGCCTCTCCCCATCTTCTGCTCCCGTCAACGTCCGCAAGATTGTCATAAAGATCAAAGCCTGACGCTTCTGTCAGCTGCATAACCGCAAATTTTCTCCCTCCCCATCCCCCCTCGCGTCTCCTTCCCCCGATGCGAGGGCTTTTTCTTTCCACATCCCCACATTTCCAACCAAATTTTCCCCAACCCCCTCACCCCTAACCACTTACACCCAAATCTCATTTTCCCTCCCCAACATCCCCCTCCCGCCCCTCTAATATTTCACACAAATTAACCCTCCATCCAACACCTTGTCCCACACCCTCTTACGCCCCTCCCCGCAAAAAACCTCCCCCATCCCCCTTGCGAAATAAAAACTTCCCCCTACCT
>CAVEKX010000010.1:0-93747 GCA_963616565.1 Clostridium sp. CAG:343 | reverse complement strand
GATCTTGTTGGGTTTCCATGATTTTGCCGTTGTTATCCATGTCTATTTGTTATGTCTTTTTGTTAGAATCTCTGTCTCTGCGATTTTCATTTCATCAAAGGCAAGAGAAGTGGCAACTTACCTGTCTATTAATCCACAAGCAAAGATGCTTTAAAAGGTTTAAAACTGTGCGTGTCGTGGCGTAAAATTATTAGGTATTTGCTCGGAGAGTCCTTTATCAAGTGGACGATGGGCTGGTAGTCGACGATTGCCTGCGAGATTGGATGGGTTTATATTACGAACAGAAAGTTCGACAAAAAAGGCTGGCACCTCGTGAGGGGTGCCAGCAATTTGATGGGATCTTGAATGTTTATGGGGGAATACGATATCTTTCTTTTAGTCTTCATTATTCCCGAAGACGGCATCCCAATCGATGGCAGAACACATCTTTAGCTTCAGAACCTTCTTTATGGGGTAGTCGATCTCCCATTGGGCGATGGTCTTGTCCGTGACCTCCCTTTTTTTCATGCTCTTGCTAACGATGGTGTCTTTGGCGTGGGTCAAGACGGCCCTGGTGTCCCTGTCGATAAGTGCGCCATCGTCATTGAAATTCTGAATGGGGTATATGTCCCATTTGTCAGGCTCAAAGAGTTCGAGCAGGATGATATCCGCACGAGCGTCTCGTCCGTTGCGCAGGCACATGTACTTGTAAGGGCGGACCACGAATGGGAATCTCCCTTTATTAATGGAGTAGAGGCCATGGTCGTGCTTCTTGTCAAAAGCCACCTTGGGGTTGAGCTTCCAGTTTCCAGATTCGTCCTTCTGGATGTAACTTCCGGCTGTTGACTGTTTCAACACTCGCGTTTCATATGGGCACTCGTCGTATTCATATTCCGTGCCCACCTCGCCGAAACGCTCAAAACCGCCCTTCAAAGTGAGCGAGAGAATATCCTTCGGGTCGTATCCTTGGAGGAACTCCGAGATGTCGATTGTCGCAACCTGCCCTTTGGCTTTCTGGTCGAGAGCAAACATGACGGTAGTAATGTCAGCCTGGGTTAACAGGACAGGCCAGTAGAACGGAGCCCCATTCCATCCGATATTGTCTTTATTCTCATTCCTGCATATTGCGCCATTCTGCTGGATGAACATGATGACAGGAGCGTCTGTTGCTTTGGCATGTGCTGGTTTCAGGTCGGTACGGCCATCCTCGGGGGCGTCAATAAAACCGCCATTCTCACGGATGCGGTTCATGTTACGATCCTCTCTGTGCAGTGCCCAGATTTTACCATTGGACTTGTCTGCGCAATATTCTAATGCGCAGAGCATTTCCTTGATGTCGTTCTTCCTGTCGCTGTTCAAGAACTTGTCTTCATATACATAGGTGGACTCTATGAGCTTGAGAATCTCGATAACGCGGTCCTTTTTCATCTCGAAGAAACCATTAGCGTCTTTCTTGCCATACCCGGGAGAGGTGACGATGAGGTCTCTTATTTGCTCCATGGTCTTCTTTATGGCAGTCTTGCCTAAAGTCCAAAAGCCCACGGGCAGGACTCGTTTCTGAGGCTTCAACAACTGCGTGTTGGAGATCTTTATCTTGCTTGACGCGCAAGGTTTGATATTCTTGTCGAAGCCCACAAAGACTGCATTGGAGCCTTGTTTGTCCTTGCCCTCGATAAACCATTGGCGGAGTTGCTCATCGAGTTCGTTCATGCGCACAAGGATTCTATAAATGAGTGGTGTCGTGTGCAGACGCATGACGGCCATATCCTCCTTGGATCGTGCGCCATACATACGGGCATGCTGCAAGACGGTGTCTTGTTGGAAGTTTTTGGGGTCGCGTCCGTAGAAGAAGCACAACATATTCTTAATCGTCACGCCTCGGTCAAGGATGTTTCCTCCAATGAATATGTTGGCCGCGCATTTAAGCTCCAACTCTCCTGTCTCTTCATTAAGCAAACGATCAACCTCCTCGTCAGAGTTCACCATATGCACAAGGTAGTTGTTGCTTGAATTTGAAAGGATTTTTCTGATTTCGTCAAGCACATCCTTCAGCGAAGGAACTTTTATATCGATAAGCCCCTCCTTTCTGCCTTTCTCATTTGACTTGATGAAATCCTGGTAACAACTTTCCACTGCCGTATAGACACGCTGGTCAGAATGGTCATTAGCTATGATGACCGACTTGATAGAGTCTATCAGTCTTTCTATCAGGCGCCTCTGCCAATCATGATTCTTCTTACTTATCTCCACATGGAAGATGGCGCTCGTCTTGTATTCCTTGTTGTTGGTGTTTTTCTCTTGAATACGGCGTATGGCAGTAGCCATGAAGTAAGCCACCAAGGAATAGGTCAGGCCCGAGATGTTATCTGACGAGATGGTGCTATTCAGGTATCGTTTGTCCTCATGTCCAAGCACATCGATACACTTTTGGTCAAGCTGATGGTATAGGTGGCTGTACATGGAGTCAGGATTGGCAGCCTCTACAAAGAATTGTTGTCCACCTATGTAACGATCGTGTGATGGCACCAAACAGGTGAAGCGTGGCTTGAATGGCTTCACGATGTTGCCGTTCAAGTTCAGTTCCCCCTGCGGCTGCAAATACAAGCAGTATGGCGTGGCAGTAACCTGGAGGTAGCGGCAGAACTCTGGAATCTTGCGGAAATCATCTATCTGCTGGCTAATCTTCGCCATGGCCACTTCCGAGGTCTGGGCAACTGGCGTGCCATTCTCGTCTGTCCTTGCTTCCTGTTTCACGTTCCGATAGTTGCGGCTGGCAAAGTCGGCCTCGTCATCCACTACGAGCACCTTCTTTTTCTTCAAGAAGGGCGACTTGCGCTCGAACAGCTCTATCAGAAGCTCCATATTCCTTGCCTGCTTCTTGCAGACAATCACCGTCTTGCCGCTCTCAATCTCTGCTTGCCTAAAACCATTCCTGCCTATACGCATGATGTCATAGATCTTGATGGTCGAGCGTTGGTCGAGATCGTCTGAAGCCTTGAACCAACCGAAGTCTTTCTCCATTCGCTTGATAGTCTGGTTGGTCAAGGCCTTCGTACCCTTAGTGATTACGATGGCGATGTCGATACCCTTGTCGAAAGCCAGACCTATGATGTCCTCAAACGTATCGGTCTTGCCGCACTGGATTTTGCCAAGGAGCAAACCTGGCTCATCGGCGTGTTCCCCTGTTTCAAGCAGTTGCGCTACTGTGGATTCCACGCAATCTTGTTTCTCCTTTGGCATAGTGCCGAAAGGATATTTCCTCCTTAACGTGTCCCAAATGGGGGTGCCTGAGGACAAAGTTTTTTCAGCCTGTTCTTTTTCAAGAGCTTCCAGTTCAGCCTTCAATCTCGCAATTTTCCGTGAGAGAGCTTCTTCTGATGAATATTTTTCTTTTTCCATATAAGGTATAACGCAGTGAGATAAAAGTTTTGTGCGGCAAAAAATGTTGGACTGTCAAGAAATGCAGCCACGAGTAAATATATGGGCAACCCGTCTACAGCCAAGCCATGAAGTCGCAAGACAAGGTCGAAAACCTCGGGACTTGCGGCAAAGCATCGAGGAAATGCAGTTCATGGGGCAATATGGAGGGTGTCCGAACCACGTGGTTCGGTTTAACAAGGTTAAAGATATGCATTTTTTTTTTTAGAAAACAAAACTTTTATTCTTGAAATGTTTGGGGTGGGGAGGGGGGATGACCTTTGACATCATATATAGCCTCCGCAATAAAGCCTTCCCCCTCCCGAAACCGAATTGTAACATCAGCGACATTCGCCAGCAAAATGCGTCAACTTCCTTTGCCCATGAAAAAGGAACAATAATGGGCAAACTTCTACTATCCATAGCGGCATTGACCATGGCGACGCAGGTAGCGGCACAGTCGCCAACCGACTCGACCATGACGATGGCGCAACAGGCTGAGCGACTGGCTGATAAGCTTAAGGATTTCACTGTCAAGGTGCATGGTACCGTCCGCGGTAAATTTGAGTGGCAACCCACTGAAGACGACGCTCGTTTCGAGGTGCGCAACGCCCGATTCAGTCTGTCGGGCAACGTGACTCCCAACGTGGCGTATAAGGCTGAAATCGACCTCTCGGACGAGGGCTCCATAAAGATGCTCGACGCCTACGCGCGTTTCCTCGGTACTCGCCATGCTTGGAATTTCACCATTGGGCAGATGCGAGTGCCTTTCACAATCGACGCCCACCGCTCGCCCCACCAACAATATTTTGCCAACCGCTCTTTCCTCGCCAAGCAGGTTGGCAACGTCCGCGACGTCGGAGCCAGCATGTCGTGGAAGCCGCAAATCTCGCTGCCTCTTACTCTCGAAGGTGGCATATACAATGGCTCGGGCCTCACAAACCAGAAGAACTATTGGACGAGCAGGTTCAACTTTTCGGCTAAAGCCACGCTGAATGTCAAGGCTTTCGGCATTGAGGCGAGTTACCAAAAGACGCATCCCGACATTGTCGACATCCGCATGATAGATGGTGGCGTATTCTATCATGCCAAGGGGTGGCACGCCGAGGCTGAGTACCTTAGGAAGATATACGCTGACGACGCTTTCGACGCAGTCAACACTTTCGACATCTTCCTCTGCCGCGACATCCTGGCCCGCAAGAAGACCATTGTACAGAAATTCTCGCCTTTGGCAAGGTGGGACTATATGTCAGACCACTCCGACGGCAAGGCTGATGAAGATGGCAAGCTGAAAATCAACGACTATGAGCGCCATCGCCTCACGTGGGGGCTGACGGTCAGCCTCGCCACGCCTTTCACGGCCGACCTCCGTCTCAATTACGAGAAGTACTTCTATAACGACGACGCGAAGATTGGTGTCTCCGACAACGACAAGCTCGTTTGCGAACTTATGGTACGCTTTTAATCATCCTATTTTATAGTTACAGGCAAAAAAACAAGAGGCGCACCTCGAAACGTTGGGGTGCGCCCTTGATGTGGGTGGGGTTGGAGGCTAAATCATACGGCAATTTTGTACCTTTGTGTGGGTGTTCCACAATTAACTAAAGGGGAAAAACCGTGTCAAACGCAAATTCAAACACAACAGCAAAAACTGCCGAGCTGCCACTTGGCGTCAGTCGAAACGGGCAAGGAATGGACAAGCTCAATCTGATTGAGCGTTTCGGGCGTCTTGTCGTGAGGGCGTTCTCCCGTCTGCCTCTCAGGGTGCTATATCTCTTTTCAGACGTAGTGTATTTCTTGCTATATTGGGTTGTAGGATACAGGCTTAAAGTAGTGCGCAAGAACTTGAAGATTGTCTTCCCCGAGAAGACGGATAAGGAGAGGCGACAGATTGAGCGACGTTTCTATCACCACTTGAGCGACTATTTCTTTGAGACCATCAAGGCTCTCACTATTTCCGACGAGGAGCTGATGCGCCGAATGAAGATTCGCAACCCGGAGGTTATCGGCAATCTTCTTGACGAGGGACGATCGGTCTTTCTCTATGCTCCGCACATTGGCAACTGGGAGTGGTTCACCAACGTCCCGCTACTATTTCCGGATAAGGAGATCCACGCTTTCTATCAGAAACAGGGCAACAGGTTCGCCAATTACATATCACTTGAAGTGCGCACGCGCCGCAATATCGCAGCTGTCGAAGGGCACCGCGGTTTCCGCTACACTTACGAGTGCATCCGCGACGGCATCAACAGCGTAACGCTCGTCATTGGCGACCAGTGTCCACATCGCACTGCCCAAAAGATATGGCTCCCCTTCTGTGGGCAAGATACTCCATTTCTCGCAGGACCTGAACATATCGCTCGCAAGTTGGGCGTGGCGTTGGTATATCCGTCTTTCGTGGCATACCGCCGCGGCTACTATGAGGTGGAGTTACAAGTCCTGGCTCTCAATCCTAAGGAGTTGCCGGAGCGCGAGTGCACGCGTCGTTTCGCAACTCTCATCGAGGAGGATCTCCACCGCCTGCCGGAACTCTGGTTGTGGAGCCATAAGCGATGGAAGCTCAAACATGAGAATTTCCCTAACGAGTAGCAGCTAAATCCCCGAATGTCATCATGTCCATCCTCCAAAACGTAGTCATAGGCTTTGACGGAAAGCGCGCTGCGCAAAACCGTACGGGGCTTGGCAATTACAGCCGCTTTGTCATTAGTGGTCTGAGCCGTTATTCTAATGTCGGGCTGCTGAGAGTATACGCACCCTCTGAGCGTCGAGCCAATTGTCTTGACGGGCTTGACAAGGAGGAGCGTGTCGAGATGATATACCCCACAGGTAAATGGGGCGGGAAGCTCAGCTCGTTGTGGCGCATAATGGGCGTTACGGGGGCTTTGGCGTCAGATGGCGTCGGTTTGTTCCATGGGCTAAGCGGAGAGTTGCCTCTCAACATTAAAAAGGCGGAAGGCGTCAGAAGCATCGTCACCATCCATGACTTGATATTTCGCAGATATCCTGAGTGCTACGCATTGGTAGACAGGATGATATACGACTATAAGTCGCGCAAGGCGTGCGAACATTCAGATAGGGTTGTCGCCGTGAGCCAATGCACGAAGCGCGACATCGTGGAGATGTACGGCATTGCGCCTGAGAAAGTTGAGGTCGTCTACCAAGGTTGCGACAGGCAGTTTTGGCAAAAGGTCACGGACGACGCTAAAGAAGAGGCTCGCAAGCTGCTTGGTTTGCCAGGGCATTATGTGCTTTATGTTGGCAGTATCGAGAGGCGCAAGAATCTGATGCTGTTGGCAAAGGCCATGACCCGATTGCCTAAAGATGTTGTCGTCATAGCCGTTGGCAAGCGGACGACATACGCTGACGAGGTGGAGAGATTTTGCGCAGCCAATGGGCTTGCAGGACGATTGCGCATGATGAGTGGCGTCCCTTTCTGCCACTTTCCGGCACTATATCAGATGGCGGACATGATGGTCTATCCGTCTCGTTTTGAGGGGTTTGGCATACCGCTGCTTGAGGCGTTGGTGAGCGGCATACCTGCAATAGGTTGTACAGGCTCATGCCTTGAGGAGGCTGGCGGACCAGACTCTCTGTACGTCAACCCGGACGATGATGAAGGGCTGGCTTCTGCAATAGATAATGTCCTGTCGTCGGCAGAGTTGCGAGACAAGATGATTAAAGGCGGCATGGCGTATGCGCAAAACTTCCGTCAAGACGCGTTGACGCAGAATTTGGTGGACGTATACCAAAGGGTCCTCGCCCAATAGCGGCTTGCCGAGAAGAAAACAGAGGCGAGGAAGAAAGAACAATCAGCAGAAAAGATTATGCCAAGGACTAAGGTTACATTCTTGATAAGCAGGTTTTTAGATGGGGGCATTGATACGATCCTCGTGCAATACCTCAACAATCTTGACCGTCAGAAGTATGAGGTCTCTCTCGTCATAGCACTTAACTATGAGGGGCTTGAGGTGTATAAGAGGCTGATTGCCAGTGATGTAAAGATATATTATCTTGTCAAGGATGGGCTGCTGACAAGTTTTACTAAAAAGAAACTGCGTAGGAAGCTCTTGTTGGGAGAGAAGATCATCGATGCCATCGCATTTAACCCTGTACGAAGGTTTTTACAGCGAGCCCGGCTTGCCAATATTTTGCGAGGTCAGGATGTTGTGGTCGATATGGACTGCATGTCCCACTCGTTCATTGGTGGATTTAGGGGGCGCAAGATAGCCTTTTTCCACTTCTCCATACCGGAGTATTGCTGTGGCAAAGAGCGTAAAATCAAGAGGTTAGGGCGAAAGCTCAACGCTTACGACAAGGTCGTCTTCGTGAGTGACAAGATGAGGGAGCAGGCGGTAGAACTGTATCCCGACCAGGTGGGCAAGTTCGTAATGATATACAACCCTCAGAACATTGAGGCATTGCAAGAGCGAGCCTCCCAGTTCGAGGTTGACGACGACGATTATATCCTCACGATAGCGCGGATTGAGGAGAGCCAAAAGGACTACACGACGCTAATCAAGGCATACAGGTTGGCTAAAGATGAGCTGGGTGAGCGGCTTCCGAAACTGAGGATTATAGGTAAGGGGCAAGATCGTGACGCAATGCAGAGGTTGGCGGACGAGTTAGGAATTGGAGACCGCGTGATCTTTATGGGCGTGATGCCTAACCCTATGCCGTGGCTTGTACGGGCGAGGGCGTTCGTCTTGTCATCGAAGTTTGAGGGGCTGCCCGTGTCGCTTGTCGAGGCTCTTCTGCTTAATGTGCCTATAATCGCGTCGGACTGTCCCGTGGGGCCGCGTGAGGTGCTGAATGATGGAAAATGTGGGACGCTTGTGCCAGTTGGTGATGTCAGCTTAATGGCAAAGGCCATTGTTGAAATTGTCACTGATGGCGAGAAGGTTGCACGCTATAAGGCGCAAGAGGCCGAGCATGCGAAGAAATTCGTATGGGCTGAGGCGTCGCGGAAGTTCAGTGAACTTTGTGAGGATCTGAACAAGTAGCCCTATAATCAGAAAGTTTTTGCTCTAACTCCTTTTCTGTCAGCATCTTCTGCTTCTTTAACCCGAGAGTGTAGAGGATGTTGTGGAAGAAGAGGCGTCGTTTTACTTCTGGCGTCGAGATGGGCGTCAGGCTGTCGAAAGGCGTATGTTTTTCAGCTTCGAAGAAAATGCGTCTCAAGGGGTGGGCGCATGCGTAGTGCCATGGTTTTTTCTTGTGGCAGAAGTGGACGATTGCCGCATCGTTGATAATCCGTAGGCAATGAGCGCTGCCCTCTGGCGTCTTGTGACTGATGCGGTCGAAGACATCGATTTGCACATTCCATACATAGTCAACAAGCACCTTCTCTTTGTAGAGGACGGCGTTCATGATGTCTTGGTCGTTGCGCACGACGCGGTCGCGATGCTCATTGAAGAAGTCGCTAAGGCGACGCTCCACATTGTTGGCGCGCCAATAGTCGAGGTTCAGCAGCAGGACACCGCCGTTGAAGTAGCCATAGCTGCTGTCATAGTCCAGGCGGTTGAAATACTCGTCGGGGGTGTGCAGAAGGTCGGGGACACCGGCGACGGCAAGATTGTCGATGCTTGTATTCCAAAGTCCTGTAAGAGAGCGCACTACGATTACGTCGCAATCCATGTAGATTACCTTATGCACGTCGGGCGGCAGGAGCGTGGCGAGCATGCACCGGTAGAAGACCGTCATGTTGAGCCGTCCTTTGCCCCACAAAAGGGAGTATTGCGCCAGCATGTCGGCTGGGACGGTGTAGAAAGCCGTCATCCCGTCGGATACGGACGATAAGACCTCGCGGTCGCTGTCTGTCAAGTCGTTGCCGACGACGTGGAAGCGCACTTGCTCATCGGTCGTGGTGCATCTTATAGAGGCTATCACGACTGCGCAGTAGCGGACGTAGTTGTGGTCGATGGTGAGGGCAACGTCTATCATAGCTGTTTATTGCGGTCGGCGTTTTCGACCATTTTGGTCAAGACGAGGAACTTATATATGGCGTCGTTACACGCCATGATGAAGCCATACTTGCCGAGGCGGAATCCGCCTTTCATGAAATATGACTTGAAGAAGCGGAAGAACGGGTGGAAAAAGAGCTTGGCGAGAGTCACCTTCTTGCCAGCACGTCGTACGGCCTCATTGTCGGAATAGGTGTTGAGCTTGGCGATGTACTTGGTCTCTGGGTCGTCGGCAAGGTGGATAAGAGCGAGTTCTTGGCGTTCCTTGGGGATGCGGTCTACCCGCCCCTCAACGTGTGGTGTGGAGTGGATTACGGGAGGCCAGTCGACTGCGTCCTTCAAGAAGAAGCGGAGCTGAAAGTCGGGATATGAAGACTTGACGAAGAGCCCGAACATGTGGTTCTTGCGGGGGATGTAGAGCCCGGCGGGATGGTTGGCATCCGTGGTCAGTCGGTAGAGGTAGTCGCGCAATTGGGGCGTGACGAGCTCATCAGCGTCGATGACGAGAACCCACTCGTTGGAGGCCGACTGAATGGCAGTGTTGCGCGCAGGCTCGCATATGTTTATGCCATTCTTGGGGAACGTCACAATCTTGCAGTTGAACTCACGCGCTATGGAGAGGGTGGAGTCGGTGCTCTCCATGTCGCAGATGACGACCTCGTCGAAATCCTTGACGGAGTCAAGGACTTGGCGGAGGCGTTGTTCGGCGTTGTAAGTGTTGATTACGACAGAGATGGGCATGGGAACGGGCTTTTGTGGCGGATTGTGGCTAAATCCTTTTGTGCTCGTAGTAGATGGAGCCTCGCTTGACGTTGTCTATGAGTCGGACGAACATCATGTAGTTGTAGTAAATGGAGGGAAAGCTGACGTCCCACTCCTTGAAAAGCCGCTTTTGCTCTGTCGCGGTCTTGTTCTTACGAGCGCACCTGATGTTGGTGGCGATGGCCAGTGCGTAGGTTAGTGTGAAGTGATGGAAGATGCCGCGGCTGAGGAAGTTGCGCATTATGCGGTAGTTCTCATCGGCAGGGACGCGTGCCGATGCGCTGTTGGAGCTGCGGCGGAAGCGGTTGAGCTTCTGCTTGATGATGGTGACGTCGCCTTGCTCAGCGAGGATTGACCAAAAAAGCCAGTCGCCGCATACGCGGTAGGTTTTCACTTCCTCGAAGTCAACGTTTTTCAGGGCCGACTTGCGGAAGACGATGCCCGAGGCGTTGTAGAGCCTGTTTGACCAACGTAGGAAACGTCGGATATAGGATTTGCCGTTGAAGGAGATGGCGGGTTTGCTCGTTTGCCGCCATTTGTCCATGGTGTCGTCCATGGGCTGCCCTTGCTCATTGACGAGCAGCGCGCCCGCTTGGCATATTACGGTTTTGGGGAAGAGCGCATAAGCCTTCATGCACTTCTCGAGGAAGGTCTCCTCCGCAAAGTCATCAGCCTCGGCAATCCATATAAACTCACCTCGCGACATGTCTATGCCGCGCTCCCATTGGGCGAAGGGGATGCCGCTATTGTGCTGGTTGATGCAGATTGCCGATACGTGAGGGTCGTCGCGATATTTGTCAATTACCGCCTTGCTGTCATCTGTGCTTGCGTCGTCTAAAATGATGATCTCAAAGTCTTGATACGTCTGGCGCAAGATGGACTGTATCCGTTGGTCGAGATAATGCGCATAGTTGTAGTTAGGGACGATTACCGAGACCTTCGGCGTTGCCAAATCTTTCAATTTGTTAGTGAGTTATCGGTTTGGTGGTTGGCAGAGGCGAAGATATGAAATTTTTATTTTGGAGCGAATGGTTTGGTGTTAATATAGCAGAAAGAGGGGGCGTGGAGTATGAACTCCTTATTTGACCTGCGTTCTTGAAGGACCGAGAAGGCGACGTGCCGCACTTTTGGCATCCAGTTTGACCGGTCGGGAGGTGAAGTCGGGGGTGTTGTAGGAGAACATGAGGTCACGGTAGAAGGACTTGGGGCTTTCTTGTGGGAGGAGGAAAGGCTTGGAAGCATCGCCATTCTCGTCGACATGGGCTATGTAGAGACGAGTGAAGAGACCGTCGCCCCGTCGGCTGGAGAAGACGACCCATCGGGAGTCGGGACTCCAGTTGTGGAAACTCTCGGCATCGTCGCTGTTGAGAGCTGACGTGGGATGCGCATCGCCTGTGGCGAGGTTGAGAACCCACAGGTCTGCCTCGGAGTGCCATATAGGGAATGTGCCATAGTCGCAAGTGGTGAACATGAGGAGGCGCCCGTCTGGCGAGGTGCGAGGCAGAGAGATGCTAAGTCCTTGGTCTGCAAAGTTTAGGACAGTATCTATTTTGTTGCCAAATTGACCTGTCGCGGCATCAAAGGAGATCTTCATGAGGGCGTATTGCACGCGGCTCACCTTCATGGGGACTGGTTGTGGGTGTGCGGAGCAGAAGTAGAGGCTGTTGCCGTCTGGCGAAAAGCAAGGGAACGTCTCCCAGCTGCTGTCGGTCTGATTGACGAGAGGCGAGGTTATGGCGTTGTGGTTTTGTATGTCGTAGATGACGATGTCTGAAGCCACGTCGAATACCTCAAGGCGTTTGGTGCTTACCTGGTGGAAAGATTGGCGCGTGGTGTTGACGGAGAAGGCTATGAAGCGGCCTGTGGGGTGGTAGGCTGGGTGTGTGAAGTTGCCTATGGTGTGATCGGTCTTGGTGTTGAGAAGCTCGACTTTATCGTTGTGGGAGATGAGAGTGGCACCATGGTCGCCGCGGATGTGAAAAAGGAAATCGTCGGGGTCTGATTGGCGAGCGGTGTGGCAGTTAACGCAGCTGTTGGGAACCTCTGTATTCTCAAAAATGGGGTCTTCGGAGAAAGAGGAGATGTCGCGTTGGTAGATGCCCATCTTGCTGTAGACCTCATAGCCTGGCTGGATGCGACGGTAGGTGAGACCATAGGCCGCGAGGGTGTCGGTGCTCACGTATATCGGGAAGGGGCGATATTGTCGCCATCCGTCGGGGAAGAGGGCGCAGACGGAAACGGAGAGGCTGTCGGGCGAGGAGGCGAGGATGGCGTGCCACTCGTCGATGTCGAAATTGGCTTCCAAGCCATTGGCGGTGAGAGTTTTGCCGTTGGCGGATATGGAGACGTCGACGCATTGGGCGGAGTCACTCTCCATGGTGAAGTTGAGGGGTGCGATGGAGGCTGGGATTGTTACGCCCACGTAGTCTGGCCATATGGCAGGGAGTGCGTCGATGGTCACGACATCGTGCGGACGAGGTGCGGATGAACATGACGCAAGGAGCGACGCCAGAGCGAGGATGCCTATATGCAGGTACTTAATCATTTGGAAATCAGATGTTAACGCTTGATGAAGAAAGCCCAATAGGAAGAGGCGAGGTGGGGAGGGAGTGTTGTTTGCGCACCATTGGGGGCTGTCAGTTGGGCAAACTGGATGAAATTTCGGCGGATGGTCGGGTCGATGGGCCATGGGATGCCGTCGAAATTGGGGTGGTGTTGCGCCCAAACCATGCAAAGGGCTTCTTGGTAGGCACGGGGGAGTGGACCCATGCCGCCGTCGGGCAGCTGCCCCATGAGGGGGATGTAGCGTGCGAAGGCAGCGAGGTTGCGAGTGAGCAGTTCGCAGGTGAGGAGGTAGTCAAGCGCCATGCGGTTGCTCTTGTCTTGGTTGAAGAGGAGGCCCAGCATCTGGTCCATCTCGGGGTCGGAGTAGAAGAAATCTGTCGTGACGCGACGGTGGCGCATACGTCCGTAGACGGGATGTGCGTTGACTTTAGCCTCGTTGGTGATGAGAGCCTCATTATCGGCAGCCCACTTGCGGTAGGCGAAGGTTTGTTTGAGAAGGTGCAGGTAGCGTCGGGCAAGTTCATAGTGACCGTCGATTATGGCGACCTCGGCGAGACGCTTTGTGAGACGTCCGCTTTTCTGAGAATTGGGGATGGACTCTTGCGCCTCGAAGGCGAAGCGGCGTGCCGTGTTGAGCATTCCCAGCTCATAATAAATGTCGGAGGTCATCATGGTGGTGAATACTTCTCGGCTGAAAACGGGGAGGAGCCCTTCGCTGTTGACTTGCGGAAACTCGAACATGCGGTTGGGCAGCTCACCTCGCATGGCGAGAGCAAAATTGACGGTGGCGAGTTCGAGAGGCGAGTGTGGCTCGTGACGTTTGGCGAGGGAGATGATCTCATTCCAGTCTCGCTTGCGGAGCAGAAGGTCGTAGCGCATGACGCGATACTTGAACTCGGTAAAAGTGAGATGTGGCAAAAGGAACGCTAAGACAGCGATAAGCCCCAGCTCGGCGAAGGTTGAGACTCGGGACTTCTTCACCTTCAGCAAAGAAGTGAGCGCAGGAAAAAGACCGACGAAACCGAGGAAGAGAGGGAGCAGGATCGGCGCATCTGCCATGCGGTAAACTCCGATGCCTATGAGAACACGGGAGAGAGGGTAGGCGGAGATGCGGTAACATAATGTGAGGCAGAGCGCGATGTAGACGATTATGAGGACCGGCTCGAGATAATCACGTCGCTTGATGGACTTGGCGATGGCGTAGGCGCAAAGGACGTAGATGCCTGAGCTGGCGAAGCAGATGATGGGGATGAGAAGAGCGAGCGCAGCCCTTCGTTCCGATAGGGAGGAAGAGGCAAAAAGGTTGAAAATGAGGCAGGCGACCAGTCCGATGATAATGGAGACGACATAGGGGGTGAGGACATTCTCATCGCCCATGAAGGCAAGTAGGAGAATTGCGGGCGCGAACGACAGGGGGTAGTGGCAGTCGTCTACGCCTTCGCTACGCATGAGACGCCACGTAAGGCGTTGTATGACAACGAAAAGCAGGGCGAGGATTACAGCCCCAAGAGAGAGGAGGTTGTAGAATTGCGTGATGAACTCGCCGAGGTATGTGGCGATGCCGCCGGGGTATGTGAGGCGTTCGAAAAAGTATTCGGGCGTGAAGAGGAAGAGTTGCAGCTCTTCGGCACAGGCGAGTGCCTCTGGGTGGACGATACGCCAGAAGAGGAATATGCCGACAGCGAAGAGCGTCGTCAGCGATATTTGCAGCAGGGCTGATTTAGAGACCTTAGGCATTTAGTCGTTGCTTGGGAACATTCGGTTGAGGAAATCGGCGAGGGCTGTGCCTTCCATCTGCTTTGCCATGTTGAGGGAGGCATTGCGGTAGGATTGGTACTTGGCAGAGGCTTCTGCCCTCAGGGCATCGCCAGAGACGCTGTCGCCTGCGGCATAGAAATTTTGGTAAGCCCGGCCGAGAGCGGTTGCGGTATGTTTATACTCTTCTGTGCGACGTTTCCAAGATTGGAGAGAGTCGTTCTGTGGCGTGCCACCGCCAGAGCTGACCGAGTCGATGGTGACGGTAACGGTGCCAGGCTCCGTTACGACAAGAAGGTTTTGTGTGCCGAATCTAGTACGCCAGCTGAGGCGGATGTCGGCGACGATGCTCTTTGTCGCCGTGAAGTGGAACTCGTGGCCGTGGACGATTGTGGAGTCGACCCCGACGCTGTCACCTTTGTTTATTGGGACGAGGAAGATGTATTGGCCGTCCCATTTGTCGGAGCCGAGGGTGCCGTTTATTTGGCAAGTGCCGTTTCCTTGGTTGGAGGAGGAGCAGGCGGATAGGAGTAGTGCGCAGAGGGCAGCAGTTATCTTTTTCATTAGGGAATGTTTACTTGATAGTAACTTGTGTGCGTTCGTCGGAGAAGACCTCGTCGTACGTGGCGCGAGGGTCGATATAGACCTTGTCGGAGGTGAAGTCCGGGGTGTTGAAAGAGTGGAGCGAGTAGGTGTAGAACTCGCGAGGGTTGCGTTGAGGGAGGAGGAATGGTTTTGAGGCGTTGCCTAAGGTGTCGATATGGGCGAAATAGGCGAGGCTGGTCATGGAGTCTTGGCGTCGGCTGGAGAAGACGATCCATCGCGAGTTGGAGCTCCAGTTGTGGAAGCTCTCGGTGTCGGAACTGTTGGCTTGCGCAAGGGGGCGCGACTCCATGGTTTGGAGGTCGAGGATGTAGAGGTCGGACTCTGGGTGGTCGATAGGGAAATAGCCGTAGTCTGTGAGGCAATAGACGATGAAGCGACCGTCGTAGGAGGGGCGCGGCAGCGTTATGCTATGCCCCTTGTCGGAGACCTTTATGAGGGTGTCAACGTGATTGCCGATGCGTCCTTGTTCGGCGTCGAAGCCGACGGAGCACAGGTCGTAGCGCATGAGATGTGCTTCGGCGGGCAGGCGGTGCGGCTTTGAGGAGCAGAAGAAGATTTTGTTGCCGTCGGCAGAGAAGACCGGATATGTCTCGACATCCGGGGATTGAAGAGGCTGGGCGAGGATGAGTTGATTGGTGCGGACATCGAGGACGCATGCATCAGAGGCGAGGTCGAAGACTTCGATGAACTTTTCGTGCCCGGTATAGAAATTTTGGCGGACGAGGCTGAGGGAGTATGCGCAGAAGTTGCCGCTCGGGTGCCAATAAGGGTACATGCAGTTGCTTATGGTCGAGTCGGTCTTTGTTGTGAGCCATTGGCGTCGGCCGTCGATTTGGACGAGCGTGGCAGGGTGCTTGCCGCGCAGATGCAGGGTCAGTTGGCGCGGGTTGGCGCGGTTGGCCGTGTGGCAGCACATGCATTGCCCGGGTACAAGGGTAGAGGTGATGATTGGTTCCTCGTTGAAAGAGTGTATGTCGCGCTGATAGATGCCGATGTCGCTGTACGTCTCGTAACCGGGGGCTATCTTGCGGTATGTGATGCCATAGTCGGCGAGAGAATCTTGGCTGACGTGGATGGAGAATGGCAGGTGGCGAGTCCATTGCCCATTGCGCATTGAGCTGACTGTCACTATGATGTCTGCCCCACGGTTTTGGCTGGTGAGGGCGTGCCACTTGTCGATGTCGAAGTCGGCATATTTGCCAGAGGTCTCGAGAGAGCCGCTGATGCTGCCTTGGGCTTTGACGTAGAGGAGGTCGACGGAGTCGACTACAAAGTTGAGAGGTGCGATGTCGACAGGGATTGTCACATCGGCGTAGTCTGGCCATATACGTGGCAACATATTGTCTTCAAGCTCATTGGAAGGGCGTTGGAGGCAAGACGCCATGAGGAGCATGAGGAGAGTCGCTATGGCGCAGAGGGGGTGTCTTGAAATCTTCATCATCATCTTACCTGCTCATCGTTAGCGATAGTTGTGGCGCCCGAGTTGGCATCGACGGGTTTCTCAAGAAGAAGGTAGTGCCAATATGTGTTGCGGAAGCGCGGAGCGTCGAGCCTCGTGTCGGCTTTGTTGGTGGAATAGAGGCGAGCGAAGTCGGCAAGACCGTGCAGAACGTCGGGTGCGATTGGCACGGGGATCCCCTCGAAGGAATTGTGGGATTGTGTCCAAGTGAAAGCCACGGCCTCTTGGATGTGGCGTGGGAGATTGTCGCCATAGGCATCGCGCGCCCAAGCGAGACCGCTCCATAGAGAACGGAGGTCGCGGCGCAGGAGGCATTGTGCGAGGAAATAGTCGAGGGCGAGGCGATTGGATTTGTCGCCATTGTAGAGGATGGCGAGCATCTTATCCATCTCGTAATAGTTGGCGGCGAAACTATCTTGGTAGTGGAATCTCCTCAACTGTCCCCAAACGGGATGGTTGTTGACTGCGTTATCGTCGCCAAGGAAGCGGCTTGCACGTGAAGCCCAAGAGGAATAGAATAGAGTGTGGCTGAGGCGGTTGATATATTTGTGCGCCATCTCGTAACGGCCGTTTATGATGAGCGTCTCGGCAATTCGCTTAGAGAAACGAGAGCTCTTGTGGCAGTCGATTATTGCTTCTTGGAGATCGAAGAAATAGTGTTGCGCCATGTTGACCATCCCGAGGCGGAAAAGAGCCTCGGCTGTCGTTGCGCTGGAGAATTGATCACGATGGGAGCGAGTGAGCAGACCTTGTGGACCTATTTGCTGGAAGCGGAACATGCTATCGAGCAGTTGCCCTTTTTGCGCAAGCGCGAGGTTGACAGCAGCGAGAGCTGTCTCGTTCTTGGGGTTGTCGGCTTTGGCGCGGGATATGATGTCGTCCCACTTTTCGCTGCGCACAAGGGCGTCGAGGGCTATTACGTCATATTTTGGCGTGGCGTAGGACTTGAAAGAGAGGCAGCATCCTGCGACAAAGACGATGAGAGCCTCGAAGCCTTCGAACCACAGATTTTTAGAGCGGGGGAGAAGACTAATGATGAGCGGGACGACGACGAGAGAAGCCTCAGCGACGAAGAGAGAGGCAGGGTGGGTGAGGCGGAGATTGTGGTAGTTATGACCGAAAAGGATGTCGGGTGTGGCATATTGGCTCATGAGAGATTGTGAGGCAACGAACATCAAGACAGCCAAATAGGGAATGGAGACGAGTGAGATTAATGCGGCATTGCGTCTGACGTCAATTGCGACGCACAGCAAGACGTATACTATGGCGGCAGGACCGCATAGCCAGTAGAGCGTGGGGACGGCGACGACGTGGCAGAGCGACTTGGCGCGAAACGTCCACATGCGCCCATAGACGGCTGCGGCGAAGGTGGACAGGATAAGCGCAACGAGTAGAGTGAGTTCGACGTTCTCGTCGGACATGATGGCCAACATCAGGAACGACGGAATGGTGGAGAGCGCATAATTGCCGCAGCCGTTTGACATCTGGCGCGCCGTACGCCATGTGGCGACTTGAAGGAGGAGGAAGAGCAGGGCGAGCAACGCCGCGCCTACGGCAGGGTAGTAGCAGAATTGGATGAAAAACTCGGCGATATATTCAGCCACGCCGCCCACAACAGACAGATGACCAGACAGGTATGCCCACGTCGAGAGGAACATCTGATACTGCTCATGGAACGACAAAGCCTCTGGGTGCATGAACAGCCAGAAGGAGAAAACGACAGCAAAGAGGGTAGTCGATATAGATGTGCGTAGTGCGTTGATCATTGCGAGGCAGGCGGATGTGCGCACCGCCTTATTCTTAAAATATATACAAAGATATAAAAATATGAGGAGAAATTTTTACTTTCGTACTCCATGTGTCGCAAGAAAATAGCCTCTTTGGCAATCCTTGGTGTCGTGGCGATAGCCGCGATGCTATTCTTCCTTTTTTGCTACCCGTACCACTTCTTTCATAGGGAGCAGTTCAGCCTCTTTCTGACGAGTGAAGAGTTTGTGCGTCAGATGTTTAGCCAAGGCGTGTATTGCGTCAGGGCGTGGCTGCCGACCATTGTGGGCGGATACCTTAGTCAGTTTTACTATTATGTAGGCGGTGGACCTGTCATAGTGTCCATCGTCTTGTGGCTCATAGGGTTGGCGGTGTGGCATGCGCTGCGGAAATTGGGGTGCGACTGGCGATTGGCGGTTGGCATTGCTGTTGTCGTGATGATATGTGAGGCTGGGCGACAGAGCGTAGGAGAATATCCGTTGGCATCGTCGCTGTCGTTGCTGTTAGGCGTGGGGTTGGCGTGCGCATACCCTGTGGGACGGAGCGAGGGATGGAGGTTTGCGGCGGCTGTCGTGGCGTGCGGATTGTGTGTGACATCAATAGGGTATGGCGGCATCGTGGCTGTGGCGTATATAGCTGTGGCTGAGGGAACAAGGAAGAATTGGTTGTTGGCTGCATTGGGAGTCGTGGCGGCAATATTCGTCCCACATGAGAAATTTGTGGGAGGGTGTTGGATTGGGATGCCCGACATGACAGCAGAGCGAGTGCTGAAGATAGACGTAAAGACATTTTGGGAAAGGGAGATAGCGAAAGAAGAATTTACGCCTGACGTACGGAACAATCAGATTGCCAATTGCTTATATACACTATCGCAAATCAAGAAAGAGGGAGATGCCGCTTTGGACGGCATAGATTGGTCGTGCACCCAGTTGTTTATACCGGTAGACGAGACGGGCAACTATATGACCATCACCGCGGCTGGCGAGGTGTGGTATGCGATAGGCGACATGACGATGGCGGAACACGCTACGATATTGGGCATGATATTCTCACCATGGCATAGCTGCGCACGACACCTAATGCGGATGGCTGAGTTGAACATTATAAAGGGCGATGAGCCAGCCGCGGCCAAATATTTGCAGATGTTGAGTCACAACATTGCGCATGCGAAATGGGCGGACGCTCGGAAGAAAGGGCACAGGACGGCAGCCTACATGGGAAAACTGAAGAGCCGTCAGGCATGCGCCCCGGCATCGGACACATTGAGAGTGACGTCGGACTATGTGCGCTCGTTGCGTAACTTATTGAACAGCAACCCACAAAACGACGTGGCACGCACATATCTGTTGGCATTGGACATGCAGAGGAGGTCGATGGCGGATTTTGTGGAAGATTACATTCGTTATGGGCGTGGCATCATGACCCGTTCATACGCCGAGGCCTTGATGGTTGTCGGCGCAACAGCACCTGCCGATGTGAGGCGGCGGTTGGCGGACGTGGACATCCCAATGGACGTTGTCCGTGATTTTGAAAGATTTAATAAGTTGATGGCTAACAAAGACATAGAGAGCTTGAAACGAGAGTATAGAGGGGCTTATTGGTGGTATTGCCAAACAGGAAAATAAGGAATAGGATATGCCAATCATCGTAATACTACTGTTGCTTGTCATGACATCATGCGGAAGCGTGACCATACCTGACGGGGCGAAAAACAGGGAGGTAGAGATTTATCCCGACTATTGCGGAGTGACCGTGCCGAGATGCATTGCGCCGCTCAACATGATGGTGACGGAAGATGGGGCTAAAGCCATCTGCGCCACATTGGAGGCGGGAGAGAAAAAGATTGTCGTCGGGGCGAGAGATGACAGGAAGATTGAGATTGACGAAGGAGAATGGCGTAGCTTGATGGAGGACAGCACGATAGAGAATATTTGCGTAACCATCTATTACACAAAGGATAATGTGGATTATTGTGACACATTGCCCATTTATGTTAGTGACGATGAATTTGACCCATACGTCACGTACAGACTCATAGAGCCTGGATATGAGGTATGGAACGCCATTCAGATTGAGGAACGCGACATGAGGGCGTTCAAAACGAGGATATTGGCGGATAACAGCAAATTGGGTGGGCAGTGCATGAACTGTCACATCCATGGGGCTGAGGGACGGGTGTCGCTATTTCACCTGCGCGGTAAGAGTGGTGGAACGATATTGGCACGGGACGGAAAGTTGCGGAAGGTGACGTTGCGAAGCGAGGGGATGAGATCGGGAGCGGTGTATGGAGACATAAGCAACTCGGGGCGCTATGGGGTGTTCTCGACGAACGAGATTATACCGGCATTGCACTCAGTCGGGAGTAGGCGGCTTGAGGTGTATGACGCTGAGAGCGACTTGTGCATTGCTGATTTTGAGCGAGATAGCATGATATTGTCACCATTGGTATCTGGGACGGAGGAGTTTGAGACATTTCCGTGCTTCTCGGCTGACGGGCGGACGGTGTACTATTGCTCATCTCGTGCGGTGTCGTTGCCTGACAGCATAGGCGCATTGCGCTACTCGATATTGAAAATCGGGTTTGATGGAGAGAGATGGGGCGAGAAAGTGGACACGGTATGGAGCGCATGGCGCAATGGAGGGTCGGCAAGCCTGCTGAAAGTGTCGCCTGACGGACGGTACTTGATGTTCGCATGCTCTGATTATGGGACATTCCCTATATGGCATAGGGAGACTGACTTGCGGATGATAGACCTCGGGAGCGGCAATGAGGTGGATGTTAAGGCATTAAACTCGGAAGTCTCGGAGACGTACCACTCGTGGGCGTCGTCGTCGAGGTGGGTTGTGTTTGCCAGTAAGCGTAACGATGGGCAGTATGGGCGAGTGTATGTGGCTCATATTGACAGAGATGGGCGAGCTGGGAAGCCGTTTGTGCTTCCGCAGTCGGACCCCGAGAGCGACATATTGTGCCTAAAATCTTATAACATACCGGACGTCAGTCCATTGCCAGCAGGATTTAATAGCCAGGCTGTGGAAAAGATGTATAGGGAAGTGGGTGCAGAGCAATTCAGATGAGCTTTGCCGTTGCGCTCTTACGGTCGTTGAGGATAGAATCCATATTTTCTAAAGCCCATTGCTCTAAAGCGTTGATATGCGGGAGGAGCGACAAGGCGCGTTCTGTGAGGGCATATTCGACGCGTGGAGGAACCTCGGGATAGATGGTGCGATTGACATAGCCGTCTTCGACGAGGGTGCGTAGCGTGACTGTGAGCATCTTTTGTGAAATGTCGGGGATGGCGCGTTGCAGCTGATTGAATCTCATTGTTTTGTTATCGGCGCAGTTGAGCGTGTAAATCGTGAGGATTGACCACTTGTCGCTGATGCGCGCCAGGATGTTGCGTATTGGGCAAGTAGGAAATTGAGAGTCTTCAATGGTGGTTCTGTTCATAACATATTGTGTCTCTGTATTACTATACAAAGGTAAGTAGAAGTTTTTTTGTCGGCAGGAGAAAAAATTACATTTGGTAAGTTATTGATAGTCTGTAATGGTTACTTTGAGGTAACTAACTGAGTATCAAGTGCCTTCTTGTTTGGGCACAAACAATGACATTACTTTGTCTCAGGGAAACGAAAAAAAATCCTGACACAATGAAAACAGCAACATTATTGGCCATGAGCATGGCAACAATTACATCTAACGCCCAGCCTAAGGGGCGAGTTGAGGTGTATGACTTCGATGCGTTCAAGCTCCACGTCTACTACACGAACGACGTTATGAGCGATGCGGACTACATCATCGAGGGCAATGAGTCACTCGTGATTTTGGAGCCTCCACTCTTCCGTGACAACGTCAAGGAGTTCAACGACTATGTTAAGAAACTTGGCAAGCCAGTGGAACGAATCGTCTTGAGCTATCATGTTGGCGAGACGATTGACGACAAGGTGGTGATGCCAGAGGGAATGCCCAAGTTCATCAGGGGACCCATTTATGGTGGCATGATGAAGGAATTCGCAGAGGCGTTTGGAGACGCGATAGTAGAAATGCCCGAAGGCGACGCACGAGAGGTGGCGTTTGGAGAGACGTGTACGTACGCAGGAGTCAAGTTCACATTCCGTCGTGGGGCAACAACGGACTTTCCAGCCGCCAGTTTTCTTATTGGCGATGCTGTCTACTACACGCATTGGACGCCAGCGAAGGCTCATATGAGCCACTTGCAGCTGTCGTCCTCAGCGGCTGTCGATGCGGAAATGGCAGAGACAGAAGAGGAGCTCCAATCAGGTGCGCAATTGTTCATTGGAGGGCATGGTGGCGCAACGAATGTTGATGCCGTGGAGTTCAAACTTGCCTATCTGCGGACAATCAAGAAGTTGCTGATGGAGAACAAGGATGCGGCTTCCTTTGCCGCTGCGCTAAAGGCAGCATACCCCACATTGCCTGGGGCTGATGGCGTTGGCGCATTGGCTGAGGCGTTGTATAAGTAGAGAGCCTCAAATATAAAAATGTTCGCCCACGTCAGTCTGTGAGACTGGCGTGGGCAATTTATATTTTGTGGTTGAGCGTGCGAGGGAAATATTGGTAGAGAGAATGGTTATTTCTCGACCGTCACTTGCGACGTCTCGTCTTTATTGATGTTTATGGTGGCTGTTGGTGTTGAGCGGATGCGCACGGTGCTTTGTCCCGACGCTGAGATGTTTGCGCCCTCCGTGACGGCGATGTTTGCGCGGCTCTCGCCAGCAGCGGAAATGGACATTGACTGCGTGGTAAAGGACGTGGCGGTCAGCTTGCTGGCGTAAGACAATGTGGCATCGACGGTCTGTGCATTGCCTGTCAGGCGGACGGAGGAGTGGTTGGCCGCGACGATGCGTACGCTATTGGCACGTGCGCCGATGTGGATGTCTTGCGCATAGTCGGCCTTGATGGTCACATCTGTCAAGCGGAGGCACCCACGGGTCTGGATGTTGCCGCCCGACGTGCCGTGGATTAGCGTGAGGGCGGTGTCGCAAACTACGTAGACATCAATGCGTTTGGACTTCTTGAATTTGAACTTTGCCGCGCTGATGGTCAAGCTGTTACCCTCGACACTGCACTCTACGGCCTTTACGACTGAAGGCTCGCCACGCGCCACGCAAAGGCGGTTGGCTATGAGTGTGCCCTTCTTGTCCATTATGCGTCGTACGACATCATTGGGCAACATGGCAGCCTCGTCGGACATGACGAGCGTGACATTGATGTTGGGGGCTACGGTTATGGCGTTAAAAGGCTCAACACTCTTTACCACACGAAAGGCGACGCTTTGCGCCCGACATTGTGACATCGGGAGCAAGGCGAATGCTATGACGCATAACAGCCTAAAGAGCTGCATATTGGCGCGAGTAGCGGAGCATCTGCTCGTCATACTGCTCGTCATAAGATATTGACACGTCGGTTGGCTGCCCATTGGCATCGGTCACGATGGAAAGAGCTGGATTTACGAAGCCGCTGAATGGCGCGATGCCCAGGGCTGCGTAGCGGGTGCGTATCTCGGAATGGAGTTCGGGGTCGACACGTACGCCGTAGCCCTCGACAATGTCGCGAGCGGCAGCGTAGTCGCCTTCGCTCTTGATACGCTGGATCTCTTTAAGGAGGTCGCCGAAGAGCTGGCGCGTCCGGAGGTAGTCGGTGATAACGACATAATGTTTGCCGTCGCGGACCTCCATTTTTACGCAGCCGAGAGCCTCGCCGCGCTCGATGACCCATCGTGCGATGATGGCGCGGTTGCGCATGTGCGCCTCCTCAAGATTGCGACCTGGTTCGAGACGAGACAATTGGACGAGTGCGCCGCTGCGCAGGTAGCTGTCATATTCCGCCCATGCGACATCGAGGCACTCTATGATTTTAAGCTCCACCATTTTAGGGTCGGCCATGAAGTAGAGGGCGAAGAGATCAGCGCGCGCCTCCTCAATGGTGCTACCGTAGGCTTTCAGGTCGTCGAGGGTGACTCCATCGCGCATCTGTCCGGAGCCATGACCGAGGCACTCGTGGAGTTGCGTGTGCAGCTCGTCGGCGGCTCGCCCATAGCGTCGGCAACGCTCGACTTCGGCTTCTGAGGCGGCGAACTCCGTCAAGACGCTCGGGTGGGCGGGGTCGCGTTGCTCGGCCTCATCGTGATAGGCGCGGGTGATGTTGGCGAGCGAGATAGACTTGGAGCCATGGGTCTCGCGAATCCAGTCGGCGTTGGGAAGATTGACGCCTATGGGTGTCGACGGGTAGCAGTCTCCGCCCAGCATGACGGCGTTAATGACGTTCATGCTTACGCCCTTGACTTGTTTCTTCCGATATTCGGGGTTGATGGGGGAGTGGTCCTCAAACCATTGGGCGTTGGCGGCAATGAGGCCTATTTGGCGAGTCGCCTCATGGTCGGTAAGCTCGACGATGCTCTCCCACGTGCCTTTGAGGCCAAGGGGGTCGTCATATACCTCTATGAAGCCGTTGATGAAATCGATGTCCGATGCTTTCTCTTTGACCCACAAGATGTTGAAGTCGTCGAACTTGGCTGGGTCGCCGTCTTCGACATACTCGATGAGCTTGCCAATCACGTGCGCCTGAGCCTCGTTGCATGCGTATTGTTGCGCCTTGCGCAGTTCGTCCGCCACCTTCGTGAGAGGCTTGGCGTAAGGTCCGTCGGCTGCACGCCAGACCTCCTCTGTCAGGTTGCCGTCCTTGTCTTTGACGAGTTTGCTGTTGAGTGGGTGGTTCTTGCCATCGGCGTAGAAGGAGGATGCCTCGGCTTGGGTTATGTCGTCGGCGTAGAAATTGACAGAGGAACTTAGGACGAGGTCGCTATCGGGGTCTAAGGAGACTTTCTTGGGTGCGACATCTGGATTGAAGATGAGCGACAAGAGATCGTCGGTCAGATCGTCAGCTGATACTCCAGCCTCGCTTGCCCAACTGCGGAACTCGTCGGGTGAGAAAGAGGGTGTGAACTTGTCATTGCTGTAATGGTGGTATGGTCCGTTGGAGAACCATACGCGCTTGGTGTATTCGGCAAGACGGTCGTCGGAGGTGCCGTTCTCTTTCTGAAACGAGTAGATAGCCTCAAGGACGTGGCGCAACTGTAGCCCGAGGCGGCAGTTCTGATGCCAGAAGATGTCACGCCCCCAGAGGGCGGCCTCGGAGAGGTGGAAGAGCAACAATTTCTTCTTTAGGGGGAGTGCCTCGAAGCCATCGGCATGGTAGCGTAGGATCTTTATATCGGCAAAACGATCTATCATCTTAAAAAGCAGGTGTTTGTATGTTACATCCCGGCCTCGACGCACGCCATGAGGAATGCGCCTATGGCATCAGGGACGTTGACCTCCATGGCTCCACTCTGGGCATGGACGCCAATTATGGAGAGCAGGTTGCGCCCGTCGCCCGTAGTCTCACCGACGCGGACGAAATGCTCGACGTAGTGACTGAAGGCTTCGAGCCCCTCTTCTTTCATGTCTGCGGGCAAGACACCGGTGCGGGAGCCTTTAAGCAACGCATAGGTGAACATGGCGCTTGCCGTGGCATCGGCGACGTTGGCATCGCCGGCGGGCGAGTCCATGACTTGGAGCCAAAGCCCCGTCTTGCCGTCGCGCATGGTGATAATCTCATTTGCCAAACGTGATGCTGTCTGCCTAAGCGAGTCGGGAGCCGTTGCTTGCGTATCGGACATAAGGCACACTGCGGACATGAGAATCCGTGCGTTGTCAAGTGCCCATGCGTGGGCTATGGTGTCGTCGTAGACTGTGCGGCGGAGATAGAGACCTGTCGAGTCGTCATAGGTCACGTTCTCGTCGGCGAGCAAGGCGTGCATATACGTGCTTTCCGTCTGTTGCTTATTGGCATCAGCCCATGCGTAGGCGAGCAGTGAGGCATCGCCTGAAGACTCCGCCACGCGCCTGAACCCTAAGAGCTCGAGACCATCGAGGTCGGCTTGGCGAACCATCTCAGATTGTGCCATGGCAAGAGAGAGCGACTCGTCGGTATGCCCCGAGCAAGAGGACATGGTGACCGCCGCTATGGCGCATGCAACTGATTTTAAAAAGAAGCCGCTCATGGGCGTGCTACTTTTTCTCGATCAGCAGCCACATGCCGACGTACTCCGGATACTTCTTGCGCAAGTCGGCGATTTTGGCGCGGGCGGTCTTCTCGGTGGCTGAAGAGTAGACACCGACACGGTACATGCCGTCCTCGTTCTCCATGATGCTGGGCAAGAAGTCTTTAGCTATTGCGTCTTCGCACAATTGGCGGGCGTTTTGCAGCACCTTGAACGAGCCGATGATGATGTGGTAACGGTTATTCTCGTCGCGGTCGGCTTTGGTCTCGACGATGGTCACCTTCTCTTCCTTGACGACTACTGCCGCCTCTTTGGCTGCCTGCTCCGCCTCCTCTTTTGCCTTTTGGGCTGCGAGTTTGGCTTCCTCTGCCGCTTGCTTAGCCTTCTGCTCAGCTTCTTTTTCGGCCTTCAGGCGAGCAGCCTTGTCGGCGGCAGACTCGGTAGTCGTCTGGCGAACTTTAGGAGTCTGACGCGAGGTCGTCGTTTGCTTGTGGCTGCTGATGCTCGAGCTGCCCTTGTGGGAACAGCCGCAAGAGAGGAGGCTTGCGGATATTGCGCAGATGGCCAAAATAGAGGTAGTTATCTTCATGGGTATATCTTTTTATGGTTATAGGGCTTCGATACGTGCGAATTTAAGAAGAAGAGTCTTCTCACCGCATTGGTCGAAAGCTATTTTTAGTTTCATGTCGTCGGCGTTGGAGCCTGTTATCTCTTTTATTGTGCCGTTGCCGAAGCGCGAGTGGTTGATGCGCATTTGGAGGCGGAACTTGCCGTCGGGGGTCTGCATGAGTGCGTCAGCGTTGGCAGTCTGGAGGTCGGATGTCGTGAGGCGTCGCTCGACGCGCTTGAATCCCGAAGGTGGGGCGGGCGAGGAGAATGCAGTCTTCGGGCGGTAGGGTTGCTCGGCTTGACGTGGTGAGGAGAAGTTGCGTCGTGGGGCGCCCCATGGATTGGCAAAAGATGCTGCGTTGCTCGTGACTGGTTGCCGTTTCTCCTCCATTCCGTCGCAATATTTGGGGTCGAGCTCTGTGACGAAACAGCTGCGGACGCAGGGCTCCGTCTTGCCAAAGCGGAAACGGCTGCGTGCATAGCTCACCGTGGCGACATCCTTGGCGCGGGTCAGGGCTACGTACATGAGGCGTCGCTCTTCCTCAAGGGCTTTGGGGTCGAGGGCGCAACGTTCGCCTGGGAATATATCTTCCTCTACGCCAACAATGTAGACGCTGCCGAACTCGAGGCCCTTGCTGGCGTGGATTGTCATGAGGTTCACCTTGTCGCCGTCGTCCTTCTGGTCCATGTCGGTTATGAGGCTCACCTGTTGGAGGTATTCGGTGACCGTCGTTGGGGCGTCTTCCTCCTCTTGGTTCTCGGTGAACTCTTTTATGCCGTTGAGAAGCTCTTGAACGTTGGCGTATCGTTCCTTGCCTTCGTCGTTGATCTTCTCGTCATTGAGCAGTTGCAGCATGCCACTTTGCGAGAGGGTTTCTACGGCAAGTTGATATGCGTCCATTTGTTGGGACTGTTGCGTGAGGGTGTCGATGAGAGCTGTGAAGCGAGACAGTTTGGCTATTGCGGCGTCGCGCAGACCTGTTTGCCCCAGTTGCGACGAGATGGTCATGACGTCCCATGGCGTGGAGCCGATGGCGCGTGCCGTCGACTCGATTTTGTCTACCGTGGTGTCGCCGATTTGCCTCTTCGGAAAATTGATTATTCGGCGGAGAGCCTCAATGTCGTTATGGTTGACGACGAGGCGCAGGTATGCTATAACGTCTTTTACCTCCTTGCGCTGGTAGAAAGCCAGACCGCCATAGATGCGGTAGGGGATGGCTGCTTGGCGCAGCTGCTCCTCCATGACGCGGCTCAGGAAGTTGTTGCGGTAAAGGATGGCGCAGTCGGAGAAAGAGAGCGTGCCGCGACCTGTGCGGTGGGCTATGTCGTTGACCACGCGGCGAGCCTCGGCTCGGTCGTCGTCATTGGCCCAGATGTGGACCTTCTCACCGACATTGCCTTCCGAGAATACGTTTTTAGCTATCTGGTTGCGGTTGTTGGCAATCAGTTTATTAGCCGTGGCGACAATATTCTGTGTCGAGCGGTAGTTCTGCTCAAGTTTGAACGTTTGAGCCTCGGGGTAGTCTTTTCTGAAATTGAGGATGTTCTCGATGCGCGCTCCGCGGAAAGAGTATATGCTTTGCGCATCGTCGCCAACGACGCACAGGTTGTGGTGCCCTTTGGCCAGGCGGTTGACGATGGCGTATTGGACCATGTTGGTGTCCTGATACTCATCGACAAGGATGTGCGTGAAACGCTGCTGGTATTTGGCGAGTGCGTCGGGGTGCTCGGAGAAGAGGATGTTGGTGAAGAGCAGGAGGTCGTCGAAGTCGAGGACGTTGGCCTTGCGGCACTCCTCGACGTAACGTTGGTAGATATGTGCCGTCTTGGGTCGTCGGGCTGCCGTGTCGCGGTAGGCGAAGTCGGGATTTTGGGCGTAGGCGTTTGGGGGTATGATGTCGTTCTTGGCCGCTGAGATGACGCCGGCGATGTCCTTTGGCTTGTAGGGCGACGCGTCTTCGAGCCCTAACTCCTTGATGATGCTCTTGATGAGTTTTGACGAGTCCTCACTATCGTAGATGGTGAAGTCTGGCGATATGCCGAGCGTCTTAGCCTCGGCGCGGAGGATGCGCGAGAAGACGGAGTGGAACGTGCCCATCCAGAGGTCTCGGGCGGCAGGACCTACGATTTTGGCAATGCGCTCTTTCATCTCGCCTGCCGCCTTGTTTGTGAAGGTTAGGGCGAGGATGTTGTATGGCTTGACGCCTTTAGACAGGAGGTAGGCAATCCTCATGGTGAGGACGCGCGTCTTGCCCGAGCCTGCGCCCGCAATGACGAGCATAGGACCTTCGGGAGCCGTGACGGCATTGCGCTGCGATGGGTTGAGTGTCTCTATTTGGCTATCTAATGAGCTTTGGTCCATTAGTCGTAGAAGTTCCATGAGAGGCCAAACTTGAAAGTCTGAGGGTTGGCCGGGTAGTGGATGGTGTTGAAGTGGTCGTTAGAGCCCCACAAGTTGTTGATATGCTCCATCTTGACGTAGGCGCGTATCTTCTTGAGGTGGAAGTTGATGAACGGATCGAAGTAGCCGTAACCGCCGGTCTTGCGCTCACCTTGTGGGACGAACTGCATGAGGGCTGGAATGTAGGCAGGGGAGTAGAACCGCGTGTTGTAGTGGACATCGAAACCTATCTGCGTGAGAAGGACGCCGAAGAACTTGCGCTCCCAGTAAGACGATGCGTAAAGGGCGAACGTAGGTGCGGGGATGACGTCGTTGTCGGATGTCTTTTGCGCTGCCAGGCGGATGATGGTGTTGAAGTTGGTGTGGCTCTGGACGAGGTGCGCGCGTGCGCTGATGCCAAGAACTTGGGCCACGTCGCTCTTCTGTGAGGGGATGCCTTGCGAGTTGAAGAAGACGCGGTTGTTGAGCGTGGCGCTATAGACGCCAAGGTCCACGCCGATGCCAGGAATCTTGAGACCGCCGCTTATGTCGAGGCTCTGCTCACGGTCGAGGGCGTTGTCCCACTCGTAGTGGTTGGAGCAGTACTTCTCCTCCCAAAGTGACGGGGTGCGAAGTTGGAAATTTGCCTTGCCCCATACCTCAGTAGCCCATTTGCCAGAGCCGATGGTGACGCTCAGTAGGCCATTGACGTCGAGGTCGCCGGCGTTATAGCCTTGAAAGGTGAACTTGATACCGGCATTCCAACGTAGGCGGTCGCCTATGTTCTTGAAAATCTGACCACCCATGTATGAGCTGACGCGATTCTCCTTGTTGCGATGGTATACGAGGGTGCTGGTCTCTGTATCCTCATCGACGACGACCTCACTGCGAGCGTCCCAATAGTACTGGCGTACGTCGTTGCCAATGAAGACGCGAAGACCGAAGCGCAAGAGGCTGTTGAACTCCTCATTCAACTTTAGCTGCAGCAAGTTGCTGATGAGCATGTACTTGCGGCTGTCGTGGGTGTAATATGGGTCGGTGAGGATGTTCGGGAAAAGGGTTTCGAGGTCGTCGGAGTATTCTGACAGGTCGTCGATGGTGAACTCGTGGTGCGACTTGTCGGCGTAGAACTTGTAGTAGGCGGATGCCACGGGGACGTCGTACTCGATGCTGTCGCCCTCGGTGCGCGTCACGGAGCCCATGTCTATGCTGTTGGCCCAGAGGAGGCGGTATGTGGCGAGGCGGTTGCGCGCGTCCATGAACTGGACCGGATAGTCCTCGGCTTTGTCGTAGTCGTAGTTTTGGGGGTAGAGGACGATGCTGTCGTTGGTGATGCCGCCGTTCTCCTCAATCTCGTACTTTTGGTACCATGCCTGGAGCTGCATCTTATAGATATCGCCGTCGACGGAAGTCCAAAAGCCGAACTTGCTGTTGTAGGCACTCATGTTCTCGTATCTGCCTATCGAGGCGTTGATGTCGAGACGTGCGCCGAGGTTGACCTTGCGGTTGACGTTCTGCGTGAACAGGGCGGAGAAGAACTCCTCGCGCCGAGCCTTGGGGATGCCCTTCTGGTATGTGAGGTTGGCGTAGGGGGTCTTGGTGTTGAAGAACGTGAAGTCCGTGGGGTCGAGCATGATAGGCTCGAGGGCCGTATAGAACGTGTTGCCCTCGTCGCGACGGAATGCTGGGTAGAACGTCGGGATGCTTGGCGATCCGAGGTTGCCGAGGGTGACGTTGGCGAGGCTGCGTCGCCAGATTGGGTTGTGCACCTGATGCTCGGCGATGATGGTGTCGACGACGACGGTGTCCGACTGCGTGTAGTCGTCGATCATGCGCCACGCCTTGACTTGTGGCTTGATGTCCGATGCGTTGGAGGATGAGCCTTGCGCCTTTTGCGTCTTAGCGTCAGACGGGTTGCGCGAGATCGTCTTTTGCGCAGCGGCTGGTTGCGCGAGAGCGGCCATGACAAAGACTGCCACGACGACGCCTAATGTGCGAAGCGCCGCGTCACGACATTCGGTCATGACGTGGCATATCGTTGGGCTGAGCCTCATTCCAGAACTTTGCCGCTTTGTTTAAGGTTTTTGAGTATGGCGAAAGCCGCATCGACATCCTCTTCGGCGACGATGATGGTGAACTCGTTGGTTGTCGAGATGACCTCCTTGACGTTGATGCCCTCCCAAGCTATGAACTTGAGAATCTGATAGTAGAAGCCGACGAAATGGACGTTGCCTGTCGAGAGCTTGAGGGTTATGGCCGAGAGGTTTGAGTTGCGGTAGGCGCACTCCTCAGAGCTGAAAATCTCGTCGACGAGGGGGCAAATCTCCGCACCGACGACGAGGGTCGACTCGAAGACGCCGCGCACCATGGTGTAGAACTGGTCTTGCCTGCCGACGAGCTTGGTCATCAGCTTGACGTGGTTCTCTACGATGGTTGAAGAGTTGCGGAAGGTGTAGTCGGTAAGGTCGGAGCGTACGATGATGTCGCCGAGCGAGGTGATCATGTTGCGGTACGTCATCTCGCCATTGCCCTTGAGGTTGGGTACGAGCCTGTTGAGGGCCATGACGATGGCACCCTGCTTGACCTCCTTGCCCGTGAGCTTCTCGACCATCGGGTGGATCTGACGCGAGAGGGAGGAGATGTTGATGAGACCTTCGCAAAGAGCCTCGGTGACAAAAGGTTTCACCTTGACGACCTTCTCGACGGCCTGGCTTATGGTAAGCATATATTCACAATTATGTTTGTTTTCAAATGAATAGGTGTGTCGAAAAGGTGAATGTGGATGAAATTCACACAATAAGCCCCTAATGACATGGCAAAAATACGTAGTGTTAAACAACTAACAAAACAGGGGACATATAAATTGTGCGAAAAAGAGGTATTTTGTTGTGATTTTTTACCTAAATAACATTAATGCGCTTTTTTACAACGTAGGTGTGCACGACTAAACAGTTGACTGCGCAATGTAACTAATCGGAATAATTATGCAATCAAATGGATGAAATTGTAGACATCGTTACTTGGCGCAAGCGTAAGATGAAAGGTTCACGCTGCGTGATAAGACAAGGCGTGACTTGTTAGAAAAGGACGTGATCTACAATAATTTGCCCTGGTTCTATCATGGCGTTGAAGACCATGATGGGTGTCGTGGGCGTGAGAGATGATGCGGGGATCTCAGACTCGAAAATCTTACCGTCGCGCAGAAGTGCCGCTCGTCGCGTACCACGAAGAAGAGGCTCGGAAGGCGTGAGCCATCGCGTGCCGTCCCATATGGCCACGTTGGCGTATGTGGTGTCGGTGACGAGTCCGTGGCGGACGATCAGGGCGTCGTCGGCATCTGTACATGCGTCGTGCAAGAACTGGAGGTGGCGACGGTCGGTACTCTTATATTTATAGTCGATGTCGTCGGCCGTCAGTATCCGCAAGGAGTGGAGTGGTCGGAGACTGTAGGGCGCCGACTCGTAGGTCATGTGACCCGTCTCGGGTGTGTAGACGATGCGGGCTTTCCACACGCCATCGCCACCGACGATGTTAGACGGGTTGATAATCAGACGCTCGGCATCGGGTGCGAAATGCGTCATGGTTGCGTCCATGCGACGCTGGTGGAGGTCGAGGTTTTGTGCGACGCCGTCGACAACTTTTATAGTCTCAACGAATTGTGGTGTCATAGGTAGATTTTTGTGAGAACCTCTTCGTATTCGGCTCGGGCGTCGGAGCGTGCCGTGATGCCGCCGCCGGCATGGTAGAACGTCAGTCCGTCGGGATGGCGGACGATAAAACGAATCATGACGGCAGATGTGAGAGTGAGTCCGTCGGAAACGCCCATGACGCCAGTGTAGTAGCCGCGTGGCGCGTCCTCGGCTTCAGCTATAACGCTTTGTGTCATTGGTTTAGGTGCTCCCGTTATGGAGCCTGCAGGTAGCATGGAGGCGAGGATGTCGCCAAGGTGCGCTGGGTAGTCGGGTGGCAGAGTCCCGACGATTGAGCTGCTGGTCTGCCATATTGCCCCACGGTTGGTGGCTATCTTCTCGGCATACCTGTATCGTGAGACGTGTACGTCGTGGCACGATTGGCTGAGGTCGTTGCGGATGAGGTCTACAATGGTGGCATGCTCGGCTGCCTCCTTAGGACTGTCGAGGAGCTGTCTGAGGGCGTCGGGATGGTCAGCGCGGGCGGTGCCTTTCATGGGGTATGAGCTTATGCGCCCGTCGGGCGTGATGGTGACGAAAGGCTCGGGAGAGAAACATACGAATTGACCTCCGTCGGGCGTGTCCATCAAGAGGCGGAAGGGTGCGCGAGAGGCGTGGAAGACGTCGACGAGCGTGCCGTTGAGGGTGATAGGTACGGCTGTCGTGAGGTTGGTAAGGAAGGTGTCGCCTCGGCGGAGGTGTCGCATGACGACGTCGAATTGTCGGCGGTAGATGTCGTAGGGTGGTGGGGTGAACGAGATGGTGGGGGAGGGTGTGGGTGCCTGAGGTGTCGCGTTGGAGAGGTTGGCGATGTTGAATAGGCACGTCGTGGCGTCGATGTCGTCGAGTGGGGCCACGTGCCACGCTGTGGCTGCATAGTTGACGACGAAGAGGAATGGCGTGCGGCGCAGGCTGAGGGCGTTGATTAGCCGGATTGCGTCGGACGAGGAGAGTGGTGTGTTGAATTTCATTGGTGTGGGGTAGGGGAGCGGGTGCAAAGGTAGCCAACTAACCAAAGCGAAATCATTTTTTGTTGGTCAGTCTCCACTCCTTAGCCGTCATCCCATACCTTTGCTTGAAGATTTTTTCTTCGTCCTGTCTGGTTTCGTCATCGGCTATGCCTATGATGACCGATGGAATCGGATGAGTACGTGGGATTTCTTCAAACGAAGGCTCATCCGTTTGCATCCCATGCTTGTGATGGGTACTATTCTCGGTGCGCTGCTCTTCTATTTTGGAGAAAGCGCGATGTCCCAATCATTAGTGCGACGCCTTGGTGGAAGGTTCTGATTCTCACCGTCTTCTGCTGCACCATGTTGCCGGTTGCCAAGTCGTGGGACATCCGTGGATGGGTGGAGACAAACCCTCTTAATGGCAGCACATGGTCGCTCATGTGGGAGTATCTCGCCAACATCGCTTATGCCCTTGTAATCAGGAGGTTGTCCAATACTGTATTTTTTCATTTTCCTACCATCCACTTTGGACGAGTATGGTAACGTAAAGTGGCCAATTATCACTATATTTGTAGACACTCTCAAAATCCAAATGTGATGACGACTGCAATCCGCATATTTCTCGTTTTTCTCCTCATCCCTGCTGCAATTTTAGCCCAAAAACCATCCGACACTTTCCTGAAAATCGGAACGCAGACAACAACGTGGGGCGAGTTTACGCACCTCTACAACCAAAATCGTGACCTGTCGCTGACGCCAGTCAGCCTCCAACAATACGCCACCCTTTTCACGAACTACAAGCTCAAGGCCTACGAGGCTCACAATCTTGGGCTCGATACCGCTGCCCAATACCGAAGCGAGCTGAACGCCTATCTCGACGACCTCGCCGAAACTTACCTCGTCGACACGCTCGCCATAACCAACTTCGCCACCCTCGAGCGTGCCCGTGGCGCCGAGGAGGTACGTGCAGCGCACATCCTCATCAATTGTCCACCAACAGCCCTGCCTGCCGATACCCTCATTGCCTACAATAAGGCTCTCGCCCTCTACAATCAAGCTGTCCAAGGTGCAGATTTCCTCTCCCTCGCCCGCCAACATTCCGACGATCCCTCTGCAGCCCAAAATTCTGGCGACCTCGGTTATTTCACAGCTCTCCAGATGGTCGAACCGTTTGAAAATCAAGCGTACAACACTCCTGTCGGACAAACGTCGCCAATCTTCCGAACCCAATACGGCTATCACTTCCTCCACGTCTTCGACCGCCGCCCAACCGAAGGTCAGGTGCGCGTGAAGCATATTATGGTTCTCGCCCCCCGAGACAATTCGTCGCAAGAGCAATTGGCTGCCGCTAAGCTCAAAATCGATAGCCTATACGATGCGCTCACCAACGGAGCTGCAAACTTCGACACCCTCGCCCTCCACTTTTCAGACGATAGGCAGAGCGCAACACGTGGGGGATTGATCTCTTGGTTCTCGCGCTCACAGACGTTGCCCGAGTTTGCCGATGCTGCATTTGCGTTGACATCCGATGGCGACATCTCGAAGCCCGTCCAGTCGGCCGCAGGATGGCACGTGATATGCCGCGTTAGCCGCCGGACCCAGATTCCGCAAGAAGAGTTCGATGCCATGATAAACCGCGCAAAGACGCAAGCTCCGACGCTCCGCCGTGCGCCACGACGTCTGCGTATGTCGCAACTTGCCAACCAATACCATTTCAAGTGGAATGATGCGGGACGCGACACTCTTATCAGCATCTTCCTTTGCAATAAAGCCAAACACCATCGCATGGAGGCCATCAACGCAGCCGCCTCTCTTCCTCTCGCATCCCTTGATGGTCAGGTCTTTACGCTTGGCGACGTAGCATCGCACATCGATGAGTGGAACCTCCGCCAGACGCCTTCCGAAAATGTGACAGACATCGAATGTGCCATCATCGCACAATATGAGAAGTCGCGTCTCCCAATAAAGTATCCCGACTACCAATATGCTGCCAACGAATATCGTGACGGCATTCTCGCTTTCGACCTCATGCAACGGCAGATTTGGAACGTCATGCCCGATAGTGCGGCCATCATCAAACAATATGAGGCGAATCCGCAACGCTATTCTGACAGTGGCTCGTTTAATGGGCAGATCTATTATTGCCCGACGACCAAAGTTGCTACGAAGGTCAGCAAGCTCCTGTCCAAGGGTAAGGTAGCCGACGCCCAGGCTCTCGCCACAAAGGTAGTCGAGGGTCGCATCAGCCAAGGTGACATCTACGACGATGTCCTCTGGCCTATTCTTCCCCTATCGCCTTATGTCGTCATCAACGGCACTACGACCAATGGCTCCCCTCTTCCACTATCTAAATGCAGAGCGCACGTCATATCCGACATTCAGACAATCGCTGAGCAAAAACTTGTCGATGCTCTTAATGCCAAATACCAACCACGACAACTGATTAAGGTAAAGTAATAATGAAATACACCCTCCATCTTTTGGCTGCGGCATCGCTCGCCGTCGCTCTCTCTACTTCTTGCTCTCCTGCGAAAACCGATGCGCAACCCTCTTCGTCGTCGCAGGCGCAGGATACCATAGCCTACCAGACCGTCACTCTCCCAAGCGGTGCGCGTCTGCTCGTCTTTCCGACGCAAAACGATACCGCCAATCTTGCAACTATCATCCTGCCTGGTGGTGGTTACTGTTTCCTCGCCGAGGGACATGAGGGGCGCGACATCGCCACATGGATGTGCCGCGATTCTAAGACTGCCTTTGTGTTGCTATACAGATTTCCTCAGACTAACCCCGATGTCCCTAATACCGATGTCCGTGAGGCTTTTGACTATGCCCGTGCAAACGCTGCCAACCTTGGCGGCTATAAGAAAATAGGCATCATGGGTAGCTCTGCGGGTGGACACCTCGCCTCGACTGTTGCCACCCATACCGACCTTCCCGATTTCCAGATACTTCTCTACCCTGTAATAACCATGCAGCCGGGTCTCACCCACCAAGGCTCACACGACTTCCTCCTCGGCACGAATCCCGGAGCCGAGAAAGAGGCATTGTACAGCAATGAGAAACAAGTGACGAAAAAGACTCCCCCTGCCTTCATCACTCTCTCGCTCGACGACGACATCGTCCCTGCCGTCCACAATGGCTTGGCATACGCTGCCGCTTTGGCGCAAGATAGTGTCCCGACGACGCTCGTATGCTACCCGACAGGTGGTCACGGATGGGGCTTCAACGACGATTTTCAATACGCCCCTCTTTGGAAGGCCGAACTCCATAAGTTCCTCTCCGAACAATAACACATAAGTGGCTGATACAGATTTCCGCCAAGCACTGCGCCTGTCACTACCCGTGATGGGCGCATACCTGTTCCTTGGCATGACCTACGGGATTCTTGCCGCCTCCGACGGCTACTCCGTATTCTATCCGCTCGCCATGGCCGCTGTCATATATAGTGGCTCTGTCGAGTTCCTCGCCCTCACTATGCTACTCGGACGTTTCAATCCCCTTGGAGCTTTTCTCCTTGCGCTTATGGTCGGGGCGCGGCATCTCTTCTACGGCATAACCATGCTCGATCGTTGGCGTGGTGCCGGATGGCGAAAGCCTTTGCTCATATTCACCATGAGCGACGAGACGTTTGCTGTAAACTTGAATGCTGGTGGCTCCTACGCACGCCAGCTCTACGTGTCCCTCCTCGATTATGGCTACTGGCTTACTGGTGCGCTCCTCGGTTATCTGCTCGGCTATCTGCTTGGCGATACGCTCATTCTCTCGCTCCGTGGCATCGATTTCGCCATGACGGCTATGTTCGTGGTCATTTTTGCCGACGATTTTATAAAGCACGGCACGTCACCACTTCTTCGCTCCCACCTCTCCGCCTATCTTGGACTTGCCGCGTCGGCTCTTTCGCTCGTCATCCTCGGGCCCGATAATTTCATAATACCGAGTATGCTCATCATACTCATCGTGCTCTACATCGCCTATCGCCGTCAGTCCACGCACACGCCATAATCTCTTTCTCCCTTGCTCAATGACAACAACACAGCAAATTATCACTATCGCCATCCTCGCCCTTGGTGTCATGTCTACGCGTTTCCTCCCCTTCATCCTCTTTCCTGCGGGACGCCCTACGCCGCCTTTTATCCACTACCTCGGTCAGCATCTTCCCTCGGCCGTCTTCGGCATGCTCGTCGTCTATTGTCTAAAGGATCTTACTCTTGACAATCCGTTAAACATCTTGGTGACGGCCATTGCCGTAGCCGTAACTGTCGTCACATACATCCTTAGTCGCTCTTTCCTCTTTTCTTTCGCCTTTGGCACTATGTCTTACATCCTCTTGCTCCACCTCTTCCTTTAGCGTCCTTATAAGAAAATGATTCGTAACATAATCCTCGATTTCGACGGTACTATTGCCGATACGCAAGCTCTCATTGTAAAGACCCTCCAAGACACGATGTCGCGACACGCTCTCCCCGTTCTTCCTGCCGATGTGTGTGCCAAGACCATAGGTCTCAGGCTCGATGAGAGCTTCGCGACACTCTTTCCTCACCTCACGCCCGATGAGGCAAAGGCATGCGCCGCGTCATACCGCGTCATTTTCGACGAGAATAAGAAAACTATCCGCGTCCAACCCTTCCCCAATGTCATCTCCACTATCCTCCAGCTTCACGACCTTGGGCATTCCATCGCCATCGCCAGCAGCCGTGGCAGGGAATCACTCCTCGCCTATGTCGAGCAGATGCGTCTCCAGCAAGCCATCTCGGCCATCGTGGCAGCCGATGACGTCAGTCGAGTGAAGCCAGACCCCGAAATGGCGCTCAAGGCTCTTGCGCAAATTGGCGGCGAGCCGCAAGACACCATTGTCGTAGGCGACATGATTTTCGACATACAAATGGGGAAGTCCGCCCACATGAAGACTTGCGCTGTTACCTACGGCAACGGTACACCCGACCAACTCGCCTCAGCCGACTATGTCATCGACGACTTCAAACTCCTCCTCCCCATCGTCCAACAATAAAAGGGGAGGGGGCAATACCCCCATACTCTATCCATAGCGAGTCGGGAAATTTATAATATCAGATAAACTCTATATTGCTTTCTGCTCCCTCGCCCTGGAAGTCTATCGAATTCCCATTGCTTTGTGGCAATAAATGCGCGACATGAACGTACTGTGATGTAACACGTCACTTGTCGCCTCATGAAAAATAAAGTATTGTGGACTCTGCTTTTGGCTGCCGCATGGTTCTTTATCGGTCCGCCATTCGGGAAGGCTATAGTATTGCTGATTCTTTTCCTCATTTGGCGGCGTCGCCTTCGCTCCGTCCTACATGGTCAGGCGCGCACCATCGTGCCAATGGCGATATTTGCATGCATTGTTGTCGCCCTGTGGATTTATGCGCCACGCTAAACGGCCTGCTGCCTATATCGTCCCTCTGCGCCTAAGGACGATGTAGATGACTAAGCATATCAGTACGGAGACCAGCGACCCTGTGCACGTCGCGAGACCCATGGGGTAGAGTGTGTCGGGATATGATGCGCTCGCCAAGTAAGCCAAGGGGATTCGCGCAGTGACTATGGCAGTGAAATTGTGGGCAAAAGATATTATTGACAGTCCGCACGCTGTGAAATATCCGCTAAAGCAGAAGTGTATTCCAGCGAGGACGCAATCCCACACGTAGCCTTTCAAGTAACCACCACCCATCATTATAACATCCTGGTCGTTAGTGAAAAGCGCTACCGCCTTCTCGGGGATCATCTGCATGACGGCGGCTATGATGGTTCCGAATGTTATGGCGATGATGGTTGTCGCACGAAGCGTGGCACGTGCGCGGTCTTGCCTCCCCGCCCCAAGGTTTTGGGCCCCCATTGCCGATACCGTGGCGAGCATGGCGGAGGGGACGATGAAGAGGATGCCTATAAACTTCTCAACGATGCCGACCGCAGCGGAGTCGGTCATCCCTCGACCATTGGCAATGACCATTATTATCATGAACGACAATTGGATAAAGCCGTCTTGGAGGGCGACGGGTACGCCAATGCGCAGAATTGAGCCGATAGTCTGTCTGCTTGGACGCAAATCACTGAGTTTCAGTTTGGAAACCTCGCTGTGCCTACGCATGTAGAAGATGGCGATGACCACGCTCAACGCTTGCGACAGAGATGTGCCGAGGGCTGCGCCACGAGGTCCCATCCCCATGTGCCCGATTAGCAAGAAATCTAATATTATATTTATGGCGCACGCTATGGCAACGAAGTACATTGGTCGTTGTGTGTCACCGAGTCCTCTGAAGATCGAGGCTATGACATTGTAGGTGACGATGAAAGGGATGCCGATGAAACAGATCGTGAGGTAATCTGCAGTTCCATCGACGGCTTCTGCAGGAGTGCCGATGGCGGATATTATGGGGTCGCGCAGTCCAAGCATTACGAGTGCGCATAGGATGGCGAGCGAAATGAAGAGAGTCAGCGTGTTGCCGACAGTATGCAACATGGTATCATGGTCTTGCGCCCCAACGGCCTTGGCGATGCCTACCGTAGAGCCCATGGAGAGGGCTATCATGATGACTGTGAACATATACATTACCTGAACGCCATTGGCCACGGCGGCCGTAGCGTCGGCATTGCAGTAGAGACCAATGACGTAAAGATCGGCGAGCCCGTAGAGGACTTGGAGAAAGTAGGCCAACATGTAGGGCAGGGCGAAGCGTGCGATGTCGGCGAGGATTGGACCTTCGGTAAGGTTGTGTTTCATCTGGAGTTAAAGTGAGGCTGGGCCTCCAGAGCGCAAAGGTAGAAAGTATTTTAGGTAATTAGAGGTGGTGTTCTACGATAACGACAGGCGGCAGGCGTTGACAGGCGGCCAGTTAAAGGCTTTGGAGAGTGTTGACCGAAGTTTGTTTCCTAACTTAGAATTCCTACCCTATCCACCACCTCCCCTTGTCCGCATCGCAAACAAAAACATATGATACACTTTGTAACCGACATCAACGGCAAGGAGAAATGTTGACTTCGAGCTTATCTCTAAATGATAGATACTTCTCCACCCACTCGTAAAAATCTTCCAACTCCTCGGGGTTTTCTCTTGAAGGAAAATAGTAAACGTATTTCGCCCATGTACTTATCATGACATCTAAGAGTTCCGCGGGGATTGTGTTGAACTCTTTCCCTCCTTGATCTCTATATATCTTGTAGCCCCGCAACTTATCTCCAAGCCCTCGTACATAATACAACTCTTGCCACCAAAAATCTTCCTTATCCCGCTCTTGCTTGTCATTCGTCTTGTATGGGTAAAACGGGCATTCATCCTCACCTTTGTAGAAACAGCAGTTTTTGAGTCGCTGCGCTTTAATTGCCTCACTGTCCATTTTGCTATTACAGTTATAAAACAAATGTACTGAAAACGCCTTGTTTTACTTTGGCTATCGAGAATATTACATATCGTCGTCCTCAGAGTGTGAGGCGTAATCTTCTGTTGAATTGGTCCGACGTTTGTGGTCAATAGAACTTGTTAACCTCCTAATATAAAGCAAGCGTATTACATCATCTTCGCACAGGTCAAGTACATTTACCGCATCAGGTTCTGGTGGCAGAACAAATTCTTTATTGTTCTTGTTAGTTCGGTCGTAATGTCAGCCGTCGATATTATAAAGACTATGGATAGTACCTTATTTCATGTATTTTAGGTAATTAGAACCGCAATTGTGGTAACACCGTAGTTGATGAACAATGATAGCTTTGCACAAGATAAAAAGACAAAACTATTCAGAACATGGGGAATATCTTTAAAGCCATTGTGGCACTTGTGCTGACGACATTGCCGTTGGCATCTTGCAACGCAACAAGCGGAGACAAATCCGCAGAACAACAACAATCCAAACAATCTATCATGGAAGGAAAGAGAGTGCTTGTTGCCTTCTTCTCACGCGCAGACGAGAATTATGGCGTCGGCAATATCAAAATTGGCAACACGCAAAAGGTGGCTGAGCTTATAGCCGCTAAGACTGACGGCACGACATTCCATATCGAGACCATCCGTCCTTACGCCAGCGACTACAAAACGTGCATAGATGAGGCAAAGCGCGAGAAAGAGTCGGGTGCACGTCCTGAGATAAAAGGAGATATCGACGTGGAGGCGTATGACATCATCTTCCTCGGATACCCTAACTGGTGGGGCGACTGCCCGATGGCGGTATACACCTTCATAGAGAAGCATGACTGGAAAGGTAAAACAGTTGTACCTTTTTGCACCCATGAGGGAAGTGGGCTATCTGGCACGGAGAGCAATATCAGGAAGGCTTGCGCAGGAGCGACTGTCCTAAAAGGATTGGCTCTTCGCGGAACGACAGCGCAAAATGACGAGAAGACAGCGCAAGAGGCTGTAAACAAGTGGATTGACAAGTTGTAAAAGTCACATAATATCATGAGACCATACCTTATCATCCACATGATGCAGTCGGTTGACGGGCGTATCGACTGCGCCATGACTGAGGAGATAGACCCATCCGATTCCTATTACGAGGCATTGGACAAATTGGGATGTCCTTCGCAGATAATGGGGCGCGTGACAATGCAGATGCACTTTGCAGCACGAGAACCTTTTGTTGCCCATGACACTACACCAATTGGCAGGAGAGACCTCCACAAGGCGGTCAGCTCCAAGGGCTATACGGTAGCCATTGACACTATGGGGCGGTTGACATGGACAGGCTCGGAGTGTGACGGGCGACCTCTGATTGTCTTGACATCGGAAGATTGCGCAAGTGAATATCATGAGACCTTGACGCATCAGGGCATCTCTTGGATAGCAGTCGGGTGCGGAGGCATTGACCTAAAGAGCGCATTTGAAGCTTTGGGCGATGTGTTTGGTATAGAGCGCATTGCAGGTACTGGCGGCGGTCACATCAATGGGGCTTTATTAGCTGAGGAGTTAGTTGATGAGGTGAGCGTCATGATTGGTCCTGGAATTGACGGGCGGTGTGGCATGACCGCGGTTTTTGACGGCATCGATAATGCCTGCCGACACGCCACTCTGTTGAAGCTCAACAGTGTAGAGAGAGTTGGTGATGACGTTTGGCTCAGATACTCTGTAAAGAGATAAAATCACCTTACACACATAAATTTTGCGACCCGACTGGTGCATTTCACCAGTCGGGTCGCTTTTATTATCTGTTACGGTTTACCAACGTGACGAAGCTCCACCTCCAGAAGAGGAGCCGCCGCCCCATGAGCCTCCGCTTGAACCAGAGCCACCGAGCCAAGAGCCTCCGCTGTCACTGGAGCTGCTGTCTGATGAACAGAGATGTTCGCGGGAGAACTCGTATCCGCACGCTCGGCACTTGAAGCTGGATCTGCAATATTCACTATCGCCACGCGTGAAATATTCGTTGCTTACTTGCCTAAGCTTACCACGCTTGCCGCACTCAGGGCATTTCTTTAGGAACTTACTGAGGACTCCTAATCCGAGCAGAGAGCCTGCGAGACCGACAACGAACCAGCCCCAGCCATCGTCATCATCACTGTCGGAGCTGCTCCATGGAAGCTCGCCTCCTTTGATGACATCGCATGTGTAGCGGACTCCCTCTATCAAGCCTCTGTCGGTATCGCCCTTTTTGAAGTTGGGCACCATGGCATATTGCTGGATGCGTTTGCACATGGCGTCGGTAAGAGTGCCTTCGAGACCATCGCCGACGTGGAAGCGAATGACGCGGAGGTCGGAGACATAGAGGATGAGGAGACCGTCGTTGGTATCTTTGTGACCGATGCCCCATTTGATGAACAGGTCTTGCGCAAACTCGAACTCGTCATCGATGTCGATTGCGGGAAGCATGACGACGGCGACTTGGGCTTTAGTGGAATCTTCGAGTTGTCTGAGCATCAGATTGATGGTGTCGGACGTTGCGGTAGAAAGGATGTGCGTGGGGTCGGAGACGTAGTTATTGTTGCTTAGGAGACGTACGTTTGGCACATCGTCTACGGAGTAGACAGTGCGAGCAGAGTCGGGCGTGGCGACTGTGGGCGCATTGTAGGTGGCCGTATCGATTGTGGCTGTCTCGTCAGATTGTGCGGAGGCTACAATGCTGGTCGCTGATAATATCGCGAAGCCAAAGACGAGTACGAGCACAACTATCAACACCCTGAAGGTGTGATGTATTATACCTTTCAAGAAGCTCATTGTCTTCTATTTAAGGTGGTTAGAATTGTACGTCGGGGGATTTCTCGGCACCCTCCTCGGCCTCGAAATAGGCGCGGGTCGTGAAGCCGAAGACATTTGCCACAATGGAACCCGGGAATTGGCGGATTTCCGTATTGTAGCTGCGGGCTGCGGAGTTGAACTCCTTGCGAGCGACGGTGATGCGGTTTTCAGTGCCTTCGAGTTGGGCTTGCAGCTCCTTGAAATTCTCATTCGCCTTGAGGTCTGGATAGGCTTCGGAGACAGCCATGAGGCGGGAGAGGGCGGACGAGAGCGAGCTTTGTGCCTTTTGGAAATTGGCCAGTTGCTCGGGAGTGGCGTTGCTGATGTCAATCTTGGTCTGCGTGGCTTCGGCGCGGGCGGAGATGACGGATTCGAGAGTGCCTTTCTCGTGTGAGGCGTAGCCCTTGACGGTGGCGACGAGATTGGGGATGAGGTCAGAGCGTCGCTGGTATTGCGACTCGACATTGGACCATGAGGTTGAGACATGCTCGTCGAGTGTCACCATGCCATTGTAGGTGGAGACTCCATAGAGGACGACAGCTGCGAGGGCGATGAGCGCAATGTAGCTTTTCTTCATTTTAGTAGGGTGTTGTTACTGACTGGGTTAGTAGTCTGCTGAAAAATTGGAACTTTCTTCTCATTCTACGCAAGGAGTCATTAAATGTTTCACACTTCAGGCAAGAGAATAACGCATAGGCATGACGGAAAGATTGCGCATGAGGGGCTGAAAAGAAAGAGGTCGCACTCGCCATGGTTGGCGAATGCGACCTCTTTGTCTATAAGATTATGTCTGGTGGTTATGCGAGGAGACCAGCGAGAACCGTCTTCTCGAACCAGTACCAGAGGATGCCTGCGAAGTAGCCGGAGAGGGCGAGGAGGGAGAACTTCTTGAGATACCAGATGAAGCTTATCTTCTCGAGACCCATGACGACGACGCCAGCAGCGGAACCGATGATGAGGATGCTGCCGCCAGTGCCTGCGCAGAAGGCGAGGAGCTCCCAGAAGAGACCATCCTGGACGTAGCTTGCCATGACGGGGTCGGCAGCCACGGTAGCGGCATCGGCGATTGGGTACATACCCATTGCGGAGGCTACGAGAGGTACATTGTCGACGACGGAGGAGAAGATGCCGATGATAGAGTCGACGAGGTAGATGTTGCCGACATTTGTGTTGAGCCACTGGCCGAGGAACTCGAGGGAGCCAGTAGCCGCAATGGCGTCGACGGCGACGAGGATACCGAGGAAGAAGAGGATGGTGCTCATGTCGACGCGCGAGATGATGCTCGAGATGCGCGCTTTCTCATATTCCTCCTGATCCTTGTGGTGAGCGTCGATGATCAGCTCGGTAGCAATCCAGAGGACGGCGAGAACGAGGAGAACGCCCATGAATGGGGGGAGACCCGTAAGGTTATGGAAGAAGGGGACGAAGATGAGACCACCGACGCCGAGGACGAATATGAGGTTACGCATGCCTGGGCGGAAGAGAGGCTTCTCCTCGCTGAGCGAATTGTTGTCGGCGGGCGCGGTGATCTGACCCTTGAGGGTGAACATGATGATGAGCGCGGGGATGGCCATGCAGATGGCGGAGGGGATGAAGATACCAGTGATGATGCCTGTTGTGGAGACGCAGCCCTTGATCCAGAGCATGATTGTCGTGACGTCGCCGATAGGGGAGAAGGCGCCACCGGCGTTAGCTGCGATGATGACCATTCCGGCGAACTTCATTCGCATATCCTTATCGGCGATGAGGTTTTTGAGGACCATGATCATGACGATGGAGGTCGTCATGTTGTCGAGGACTGCGGAGAGGAAGAATGTCATGACGCACACTTTCCAGAGGAGAGCCTTAGGGTTGGGCGTGTAGAGCACATTCTTGACGAAGCGGAAACCACCGTGGCTGTCGACAGTCTCGACGACGGTCATGGCGCCCATGAGGAAGAGGATCGTCTCGCATACCTCTGCGAGGTAGTGGTGGAAGAGGCTTGTGCTCATGTAGCCGGAGAGATTCTCCATGGCTTTAGCGGCTCCCTCGGCGGAGAGGAGGCCTAACTGCACGGCTTTGTCGATGATTGTGGGTCCGTACTCGGAGGCTCCGAGCAGGAGGAGGATCCAGCAGACGATGCCCATGAGGAGTGCAACGCCGGCTTTGTTGACCTTTGTAAGGCTCTCGAGAGCAATGAAGAGGTAGCCTACGACAAAGACCGTGATGATGGCAGTTGTCATTTAGATTGTTTTTGAATGTTTGTTGGCGCGAGGCGCGAGGGGTTGACAGGTTCCCTGAATGCCGCGCGCCGGGTTTTAGGATGAGGACCGCATTTGTATGGGCCTGCGGTTCGGCACGTGAGCAAAACTCTCGATGCGAAGATAACAATATTTTACATATAGCCCTTTTAAAAGAAGGTTTAAAAAGCGTTGGCATTCATGTAATGCGCAGCGAAGAAGATACGTCAAAGGTGTACGCTTTGTCGGCAAGACTCCATGTGTGTTGTGAGGTTGAAAACTGGGGGGGGCGTGAGAAAATACGGACGACCTGTCAAGAAGGCTTTATGATGTATAAAAACATGGTATTTCCGCATAAATATGTATTAATATTCACTTGAAGATAAAAACGAGCTATATTCTGTAAGATTTGCGGGGTTGATGTTGCTGTTTTATCAAGTATTAGCTACTTTTGTGAAGTGAGATTAGAATTTAGACAATAACCTGACATTATAATTATGCGCTTTCCTGAGTTGACGGCCGAAGAGGCGGCCGAGTACATTAAGAACGATTACGTTGTAGGAATCGGCGGCTTCTCGTCGGTAGGAACCCCAAAGGCTGTGCCGACGGCACTGGCGCATCGCGCGGAGGCAGAACATGCCAAGGGCAACGAGTTCAGAGTAGGCCTCATCACTGGTGGCGCGACGGGCGACCCCATTGACGGAGCTTTGGCACGTGCGCATGCGGTGAAGTTCCGCACCCCATTTCAGTCGCACAAGGACATGAGGGCGGCGATCAACAGTCAGGAGGTGCAATATTTCGACTTGAACCTCAGCCACGTGGCTCAGGACCTGCGATATGGCTTCTTGGGTCATATGGACGTGTGCATCATCGAGGCATCCAGTATTACAGAGGACGGACACGTCGTCCCGACAAGCTCTGTCGGCATCTCGCCGACGCTGTGCCAATGCGCCGACAAGGTCATCATCGAGCTTAACGCCCACCACCCAGAGGCGATACGCGGCATGCATGACATCTATGAGCCGATCAACCCTCCTTATCGTCGTGAGATACCCATTTACACGCCAGGTGACCGCATTGGCTCTGACGCCATTCATGTAGACCCCGCAAAGGTATTGGGCGTCGTGCGTACGAACCTGCCAGACACCATTGCGGCGTTCACGGAGCCAAACCCCGTGACGACGAAGATTGGTCAGAACGTCGCGGAGTTCCTTATAAGCGAGTTGCGCAAGGGCATCATACCCAAAGAGTTCCTGCCATTGCAGAGCGGTGTCGGCAACATTGCCAATGCGGTGCTCGGCTCGCTTGGCGAGTGTCAGGACATCCCACCATTCGCAATGTTCACGGAGGTAATCCAGAACTCCGTAATCCCCCTCATGGAGAGCGGGCGCGTATCATTCGCCTCGGGCAGCTCACTTACGCTGTCGGACGACATGTTGAGCCGCGTGTACAACAACTTGGATTTCTTCAAGGGCAAACTGATGTTGCGCCCCCAGGAGATAACGAACCACCCCGAGCTGATTCGCCGTATGGGCATCATTGCGATAAACACGGCCCTCGAGATGGACATCTTTGGCAACGTCAACAGCACGAACGTCAGCGGTCAGAAGATGATGAACGGCATTGGCGGCTCGGCAGATTTCGCCCGCAACTCATTCCTTTCGATCTTCACATGCCCATCCGTGGCGAAGGGCGGTGTTATTTCGGCAATCGTGCCGATGGTCACGCACACGGACAGCAACGAGCACTCCGTAAAGATTGTGGCGACGGAGTATGGCGTAGCCGACTTGCGCGGCAAGAGCCCTGTCCAGAAGGCGCACGAGATTATCGAGAAGTGCGCGCACCCCGACTACAAGCAGCTTTTGTGGGATTACCTGAAGCTGCGTGAGGGCAAGTGCCACACCCCGATGACGCTGGCTAAGGCGTTCTCTATGCACATTGCTCTTGAGGAGACGGGCGACATGCGAAACGCAAAGTTCTAAGGTGAAAAGCGATTTTATAGATAGGCGACGCCCCGGAAGTCCGTGTGAGACTTTCGGGGTGTCGCTTTTACGGGTGCGTTGCGCTTTTGGAAAACTATACTTGGGAGGTATGGGAATCGTCTGATGCCGAGCTGTCGTTGTAGCCACCCTTTTCGAGCTGTAAATCCTCTGCGCGCTTAATTAGTTCACGCTCTGAGTAATAGCCATCGGAACAAGGGTCGAGGCTGACGATATAGCGCCCGTAGCCAAAATTTATTTCAGTCAAGTTGCCCCCAAAAACACGCATTTTGTATTCTTGCGGTTCTCCGTTCAACATGCGCAAAGCGATGGGCAGAATTTTTTAGATAGGCTCTTGTTTGGGGGAGCGACCCACTATCTAATTTATTAATATCTCACGAAAAACCCAAGCTAAAAAGGGGTAAAAAGAGACGGCTGTTAACAAGTCGTAAAGACTTCTTTGTGGTCTCAAAAGACATAAGTTGTTGAAACACAGAGGTGATAGTCTTAATATAGATTCCAAATAGAGTGTTATTGTTTAAAAAAATTAAGAAATCCTTGCGTATGTATTAAAAAGTGCTGATATTTGCATTGTCAAGATAAGAGAAAAGAACAGGAGAGGTTGAGAAGCCAATCCGATAAAGATATCATCCGTCGTGATGACGGAATTTTCATCTGTTGTTGTCTATTGTTGATTAAAGCCTCGTGCCAAGCGGCATTGAGGCTTTAATTGTTTTATATGGGTTTGAACATCAGCGATTTTGCCTTCATATACGATTGATAAATAGGAACGCCCCCGACTGAAGGCTTAGGCCTTTAGTCGGGGGCGTCTCGTATATTCGTGGTCGGCGGAGTGCGCTGTCGCTATTGCGCAGCGTACATGGCTTCGCGCTTAGCCTTGATGGCCTCGTCTTGCATGTATTCCTCGAAATCCATGTACTTGTCGATTGTGCCGTTGGGCGTTATCTCGATGACGCGGTTGCAGACAGAGCGTATGAACTCGTGGTCGTGGCTGGTCATGAGGATGTTGCCGGGGTAGGTCTTCATGTTGTTGTTGAAGGCCTGGATGGACTCCATGTCGAGGTGGTTGGTCGGGTGGTCGAGCATGACGACATTGGGGTTGGCGAGCATCATCTTGGCGATCATGCATCGCATCTTCTCACCACCGGAGAGGACGTTGCACATTTTCTTGATGTCCTCGCTGCCGAAGAGCATCTTGCCGAGATACTGGCGGAGGAAGAAATCCTCGGTATTGGGCGAGAACTGTGCGAGCCAGTTGGTGAGGTCCATCTTCTTGTTGAAGAACTCGGTATTATCGAGCGGGAGGTAGGCCATGGAGATGGTTGTACCCCATGAGTAAGTGCCGCTTGTTGGTTGCTGCTCGCCATTGAGGATGCGGTAGAGCGCGGTCGTGGCGCGTGGGTCGTGGGCGAGGAGGCAAATCTTGTCGTTCTTCTCGACGTTGAAAGAGATCTCGCCGAAGAGGCGCGTTCCGTCCTCCATGGTGTAGCTGAGGTCGCGGACCTCGAGAACCTTGTCACCTGCGGGGCGCTCGGGGGTGAAGATGATGCCCGGGTAGCGTCGGGTGGAGGGGGCGATCTCCTCGATGTTGAGTTTCTCGAGCATCTTCTTGCGGCTGGTTGTCTGCTTGCTTTTTGCCACGTTGGCGGAGAAGCGAGAGATGAACTCCATAAGCTCCTTACGTTTCTCCTCGGCTTTCTTATTCTGGGCGGCTTGCTGGCGCAGCGCGAGCTGTGAGCTTTCGTACCAGAAGGTGTAGTTGCCGGAGAACATACGGATCTTGCCGTAGTCGATGTCGACGATGTCGGTGCAGACGTTGTCGAGGAAGTGGCGGTCGTGGCTGACGACGATGACGGTATTGGGGAAGTTGGCGAGATAGTCTTCGAGCCAGAGGACGGTATCGAGGTCGAGGTCGTTGGTAGGCTCGTCGAGGAGGAGGTTGTCGGGGTTGCCGAAGAGAGCTTGCGCGAGAAGGACTTTGACCTTTTGTTTACCGGAGAGGTCCTTCATGAGTTGGTAGTGGAGGTCTTCCTTGATGCCGAGACCGCTGAGGAGGTTGGCGGCGTCGCTTTCTGCCGTCCATCCGCCCATCTCACCGAACTCTTCCTCGAGCTTTGCTACCTCGTCGCCGTCGGCATCGGAGAAGTCGGGCTTGGAGTATAGCTCGTTTTTGCGTTGCATGTTGTCCCACAGCTTTTTATGGCCGATGAGGACGGTGTCGAGGACGGTGTGCTCGTCGAAGGCGAAGTGGTCCTGGACCAGTACGGAGAGTCGTTCGCCTGGTGCCATTTCGACGAAGCCCTTGGTGGAGTCGAGCTGTCCGGAGAGGATTTTGAGGAAAGTTGACTTGCCGGCTCCGTTAGCTCCGATGACTCCGTAGCAGTTGCCTGGGGAGAATTTGAGGTTTACTTCTTCGAAGAGTGGCTTTTTGTTGAACTGGATAGCGAGATCCGTGACTGTTATCATGTTGCTTTTGTCTGTGTTTCTGAGTGTTGAGAGGGTCGTCAGTGGCTGTCGCTCGACAGCGGTCGACGGCAAATTGCGGTGCAAAGTTGCTAAAAATCAACGAGAATGCCGAGAGAGGAGGTGAAAATTATTGTATTGGGAGGGGGCATTGTATGGAGGTGGGCGTCTCGTTTTGTCAGAAGGGGAAATCATGACCATTTGACTTTTAATGGGCATGAATAAACAATCGTGGGTGAATACCATAAAAGCCATCAGGTGGAACCTGACGGCTTTTATGGTATTTGGTCGCACCACGAGGGGTGCTGGCTCAACTCAATGGGGAAACTACTCCTCGCTGATAGCCTCGGTGGGGCATGCGCTTGCGCACGTGCCGCAGCTCATGCACTTCTCAGCGTCGATTACGTAGTGGCTCTCGCCCTCGGAGATAGCCTCAACAGGACACTCGCCAGCGCATGTGCCGCACGAGATGCATTCATCACTAATCTTGTAAGCCATAATAGTATCGTCTTTTTAAATTATTGATGCCACCTTGCGGGTTCTAAGCGCATGGTGGCTTTGTGGTTTCTTGTTGTGGCAAAGATAGTCCGTTTTTGTAAACTATGCGTATCAAAGTGAAGGGTAAGCATCAATTTGAAAACTTTCTTATTTCCTATCTACAAAGGCTATAAGGTGGCATGCGTGGAGGGGAGGAAGATGTCGATGGCTACGTTTAGGACGTTCAGCTTATCTCGGTCGGCTATGTATATTTGATTTGGTCCGCCGAGTGCGAATGTGTAGTCCGCTCCTATGGCAACTACGCTTCCGATTCTTTTACGGATGGCGAGAGAACCTTTGACGCGTTGTAGGAATGAGGCTGATGAGTTTTCGCTCTTGGTGTTGGCTACGACGGTGACAAAGCCACGGGTCATGAGCCCTGGGCGTTCCCATCGGCGCTCATAGCCGGCAAGACCGCCGAAGCAGGAGGTGTTGATTTTATAGTCGGAAGGGTGGTAGATTAGTCGGCGTTGCTCAAAAAAGAAGCCGAAGAAGAACCCCGAGGGTCTTCTCCAGCTTATTGATTCGGTAAGGCGTAATATCAGCTCCTTGTTTGTGATGTCGCAGAAACTTGCGTGCGTAAGAGAGCAGTAGCCTGCGAGTGTGGCGTCGCGGTTGAGGTGGAAGCCTGCACCCAGTCCGCCTCCTATGGCGTTATAGGGCTCGGCTGTGTAACCGTAGCCGATGCCGGCATCCGCTCTGGCGGTCCAACGAGTCGAGAGTTCGAAACGCGCTGTGGCTCGTGTGCCTGTAAAGATGCTTTGGGCTTCAGCCGCAATCGTGGTGAGCGCAAAGATGGCGGCAAGCAGTGGGCAGAATAAGGCACGGCGGGTCGTCATCTGAGCGTTTATGGTGTTAGACGAGAGCCTCTATCTCCTTGCGGATTGACTGGGCGAGGGCATCGGCTTCTGCCTCCAGGTGAGCCTCGGCGTATATGCGGATGATGGGCTCGGTGTTGGATTTGCGGAGGTGAACCCAGCTGTCGAGGAAGTCGATTTTCACACCGTCACGATCGTCGACCTTGTCGTTCTTATGGGCTTGCTTGACCTTGGCGAGGATGGCGTCGACATCGACACCGGGTCGGAGGTCAATGCGGTTTTTGGAGATGACATAGTCGGGGTATGTGGCGCGGAGTTGCGTGAGCGATTTGCCGCTCTTTGCCATTTGAGTGAGCTGGAGGGCTATGCCGACGAGGGCGTCGCGTCCGTAGTGGCATTCGGGGTATATGACGCCGCCATTGCCCTCGCCGCCTATGATGGCGTTTGTCTCACGCATTTTGGCGACTACATTGACCTCGCCGACGGCGGCAGGGGCGTAGGTGCCGCCATGTCGTTCGGTGATATCGCGGAGAGCGCGTGATGAGGAGAGGTTGCTGACGGTGGAGCCTGGGGTGTGGGAGAGCACGTAGTCCGCGATGCTTACGATGGTATATTCCTCACCAAACATAGATCCGTCTTCACTGATGAAGGCGAGGCGGTCTACGTCGGGGTCTACGACGATGCCCATGTCGGCTTTCTTGTCGCATACGAGTTTTGCGATGTCTGTCAGGTTCTGTGGGAGAGGTTCGGGGTTGTGGGCGAAGTGGCCGTTAGGTTCGAGGTTGATGCCATAGACGGTCTTGACGCCGAGCTTTTCGAGGAGCTTGGGGAGGATGATGCCACCAACGGAGTTTATGGTGTCCATAGCGACGGTGAAGCCTGCCTTGCGGACAGCGTCGGCATCAACGAGCTTGAGAGACAGTACCTTGTCAATATGGTAGTCAGCATAGTCTTTCTCTACGATAGATCCAAGAGAGTCGACATCTGAGGCCTCGTAATCCTCATTGGCAGCGATGGAGAGGACATCTGCGCCTTGTGCTGCGGATAGGAACTCGCCCTTGTTGTCGAGGAGCTTGAGAGCGTTCCACTGCTTGGGGTTATGGCTTGCAGTGATGATAATGCCGCCGTCGGCGTGCTCGGCAGTGACGGCAAGTTCGGTTGTGGGGGTTGTGGCGAGACCGATGTCGACGACATCTACACCCATGCCCATAAGGACACCCGTCACAATGTTGCGCACCATCTGGCCGGAGATGCGTGCGTCGCGACCCACAACGACTTTGACATGCTGGGTGTTGGAAGCCTTCTTGACCCACGTGGCGTAGGCGGAAACGAAGCGGACGAGGTCTGTTGGCGTGAGGGCGTCGCCTGGGCGTCCGCCTATGGTTCCGCGTATGCCGGATATAGATTTAATCAGTGACACTGCTAAAAATGATTTCTTATTTGGATATTTCTTTGCCAAGGTCGTCGAAGATGTTGCCGACCTTGTCTTTTGATACTATGACGCCAGACTTGTCGATGAGGAAGCTGGCAGGGATTGTCGTTATGCCGTAGAGGGCGGCGATGGAGCCGTCGTCTATGAGTTGGTGACCAGGGAGTTTGTCTGCTTGGACGGCTGCCGCCCAATTGGTCGTGCAGGTGTCGATGGAGACGCCGATAATCTCGAGGTCTACCTTGGAGAACTTGGACTTGACGGCAGCAATGGTCTCGTTGTTCTTACGGCTTTTCTCGTCCCACGACGCCCAAAAGTCGAGAAGGATGATTTTGCCGTTGAGCGAGCTGAGGCGGAGCGTGTCAGATCCGTTGACGGAAAGGACGAAGTCTGGTGCTTTGCATCCTATCTCAACACGTTTGAGTGCTTCGTTTTGCGCGCGGCGTGCGATTAGCTCGTTTTCAAGAAAGTGGACATACTTGTGGGTCGGCATGTTGGCACTGAAAAGCGATTGGAAAGACTCTACCTCCTCGTATGAGAAGAGACTCATGTTGTTGAAGAGGATGAAGGGACCGAGTGGGGAGTCAGCATTGTCGGTGATCTTGTGCCTTATGTATTCAAGCTGTGTCTTTTCGATTTCATGAGCCTCGTCGGACAGCTCTTCTTGGCGGTCGACATCGGGACCCATGGCGGCAAGCTGTGCTTGTATTTGCGCGAGTCGTTCCTTGCCAGGGACATTATGGGCGAAATCGAGGAGAGCGTCGTTGAGCTTAGAGCCAGAAACTTTAATGTCTTCGGGTCGAAGGGCGTTGCCGGACATGTAGACATTGTCGTTGCCAGCGAAGAGAACCATGTTTTGGTTGCCGACGTTGAGAATCAGGCACTCGGGTTGGGGTAGGGAGATGGCGTTATCGAAGACGAACCTGCCATTTCGAACCTCGGTGGTATCGACGGGTTGCCAGTGGAAGGTTGAGTCGAGCGTGGCAATGGTCATGGGGCCATCGGGGAGGTTTTTGATGTCGCCTTCTATGCGCAAAGAGTTGCGCTGGCACGAGGTCAGCGCAACTGTTGCAAATACGGCGACGGCTGTGTATAGTCGTCTTCGCATGGTGTTTTTGTTTTTAGGATGTTACTTCATCTCTCGTCCTGGGAGGACGACGTTGCTCTGAATGCGGAGCAGGACGTTGGAGTTTTTGGGGTCGTTGGTGATGACCGTGATGGTCTTGCTCTGACGTCCTGACTTGCCACGGGTGTCGAACTCGACGTGTATTTTTGTCGACTCACCTTTGGCGAGGATTGTCTTTTCGGGAGTTACCGCTGTGCAGCCGCAAGAGGCTTTGACCTTACGGATTATGAGGTTGGACTTACCTTTATTTGTCACGATAAAGTCGCATTCTGCCTTTTGAGACTGTGGAACGTCGCCGAAATCGTGGTTGCGCTCATTGAACTCGAGGACAGGAGCGTCTTCCTCGCTGACATCGGAGAAATCCTCTTCGATGCTTGCGCTGAGGGTTATCTGGTTGCTGTATTGGCGTTTGCCGTCGAAAGTGACGTAGACGCGGTCTGATACGTAGCCCCAGTCGTTTTTCTTAGACGCATCGTAGGTGGCGACGAAGACTGCACGCTGACCAGGGTTGATGGTGGCCGGTTGGGACTCGATGGTCACGTGCTGTGGGATGTTGAGGAATTGGGGAGTGATGCTGACGGAGGAGGTGTTGATGACCTTGAGGTCAGCTGTTTTGGTCTCGTTGGGCCTTATCTTGGTGAACGGGATATGGTTATTTTCAAGGCGTAGGCTGTCCATAACAACGGGGTAGATGTCCTCGACGGTCTTGGGACGTTGGAGAACCTTGCCAGAGATGCGGAGCATGGTTGTTGGTTGGGTAGCGTTGCTGGACACCGTGATGGTCTTATTGAAAGTGCCAGGGCGGTTGGCGGGGTCGAATGTGACCTTGATGTTGCCGCTCTCGCCTGCACGAAGGGGTTGGCGAGTCCATTCGGGTGTGGTGCAACCGCACGAAGCTTGGACTTGTGTTATGATGAGTGGCGTCGTGCCTGTGTTTGTATACTTGAAAACATAGGAAACCCGACCATCCTTTTCTTGGATTTCACCGAAATCGTGAGAATCATCATCGAACTTGATGGTAGGCTTTTGTGCGAACACCATTATGCTGGTGAGTGCTGCAAATGCGAGAGCAAATAATCTCTTCATAATCAGTTAATCGTTTTGCATCTCAAAGATATGAACTTTAGCTTGGGTGGCAATCTGTTTTTCAACCAAAGGGGGCTGAGACCCTGCAAAAAGTGGCGACAGGGCGTCGTGGAGGATTAGCCAATCAACTTATTGGCAATTTTCGTGCCAATGGAAGGGAATAGCGCAAGCAATTTCTCGGAGAGAAGATCGTGGCTTTGGGCGGGCGTGGCATCGGGAAGCGAGAACCAGTCGGCATAGAGAATTTCTGGTGTCGAGTATCGTGCTATTCCCCAACCGTAGGGACGTCCTTTTTTATCGATGTTGTACTCGAAGTCGGAAACGACTATGCGGCCAGCCATTTGGAGACGCGTGAGGACGGTGTCGAGAGAGGAACGTGGAGCGTCGGGACCATTGATAGATGCGAGGAGCGCGCGATCTGCGGCGCAGGAGCCGTGCGGACCAAATCCGCACTCGGTTCGAATCTCAGTGGAGAGCATGCTCTCGTTGGCGACAACAGCTTTGAGGACTCGCTCCTCGTCATAGGAGAGCTGTTTGGAGTTGCGCCTTACATTAATCAGGTGAGGAAGAAGTTGCGGAGAGACGTAGACGGCCTTGTTGCGTAACAATTTGGCGTAAGCGACTTTGCCTGTACGGACTATAGGCCCTTTCCATTCCCACGGACCATCATTCACATCGGAGAACCATAGTTCTGAGGGGGTATGCTCTTCGATAGAGAAGCCGTGAATCTCGTTGCGGAAGAAGGGGAGGAAGCCGAAGCGGAGGGTCTCCTCGATGACTTCGTCGGGCGAGGTGAAGATCTTGCCTTCGAGGGGCATCATAGGTCGTAATCTTCTTCTGGCTCAGTCTCGAGGGCGCGATGGAAGAAGGCGTTGAGAGGCTGGGCGGTTATTATGTCGGCTCGAAGCTTTTCGGAGAATCCTGGCGCCACGAGTTCAGCGTCGGAATAGTGGACAATGGCGTTGAGCGACTTGTACTTGAGATAGTCGGCGTATTGAGGTTCGATGGTGTAGCCTCGTGGAAGAGTTTTAAGCTTCTCGTCGTCGGACAGGCGCATTCGCTTGCGGAAGGCGGGAGCCGTGACAATGGCATCGAGTTCCTCGGGAAAGTTGGCTATTTCTGTGCGGAGACGTTTCAAGAGTTGAGCGTCGAGACCGTAATTGCCTGTGCAGAAGAAACTTTCATCGCCAGGCTGAATGTGGAGGTAGTAGCCTGGGAGAGGGCTTGTTCGCCCTCCAGGCGCAATGAAAGCCCCGAAGTGCCTTTTGTATGGACTTTTATCTGGCGAGAAACGGATGTCGCGGTTCATGCGGTAGATGCACTTCGCTGGGTCTTGCGGACCGATGTTGGCATCAGCCGCTTGGACATTGACGATCATACCTTCGACGAAACTAATGAAAGAGTCTCGTGCGGTCTCAAACCTCTTGCGGTTGGCGTCGAACCACGGCTTGTTGTTGTTGAGCTTGATGTCGGCGAGGAAAGAGAGGACGGAAGGGTCGATATGGTCGGTCATTGTCGTAGTGCGAGAGGATGTTAGTCGACGAGGGTGCCGCTTGTGCGGTTGAAATCGACTTTGGCGAGGTAGAGTTGGTATTCGGCATCGACCTTGGCAGCCATGGCTTGTTGCCAAAGGACTTGGCTTTGCATGTAGTCAGTGAGGGTCTCGTATCCGTTCTCGTAGAGGCTCTTGGAAGAGCGCATATTCTCGGAAGCTTGTCGCAGGGAGTTCTCGGCGACGGAGAGCTCCTTTTCGGCTTCGGAGAGGATGTTGACTGCGCGTTGGTGCTCGAGTTCGAGTTGCTCGGTTATGTTCTGTTGCTCGATGCGGGTTTGCTGGAGAGAACTTTCCGCAGCTCGGATCTTGTTGGTGCTCTTGCCGAAATTGAAGATAGGGACCTTGACTTTGACGAGGGCAGTGAGGTCGGCATCGTTGAAGAGAGTCTCGTCGGCGAGTTTGAAGCCGTGGACGTAGTTGTAGGAGACCATTGCGCCAATTTCGGGACGGACGGCGGAGCGTTCCACTTGCGTCTTAGCCTCGGCTATTTCGACTTTCTTGGCTAAGATTTTTGACTCTGGGCGAGCGGCCACTCCGCCTTCCTTGGTGTCGATTTGGGGGTAGTTGTCGGTGACGTCGATGTCGGAGGAGAGATCCATGCCGATAACGTGGCAGAGGTTCATCTTGGCGAGAGTGACGGCGTTGGCGGCTTTGGTAAGGTTCAGTTCGCTCTCGTTGAGCTTTACTTGGACTTTGAGGACATCGTTGCCAGTGCTCATGCCTTGATTTTTCGCCTTGACGATGTTGTTCATGAGTTCTTGGAGGACGGTGTTGTAGCTGATAGCCACTTTTTGCATCTCCTTGGCCTTGACGACGAGGGCGTAGGCTTCATCGGTCTTCTTGATGGCGTTCACCTTGGTGAGGGTCTCGTTGGCTTGAGACATCTCGACGGCTTTGGATGCGATCTTGGTGGCGTTGGCGATCTTGCCGCCCATGTAGATGGGTTGTTCAAGAGAGATGCCGGCGAGGAGCATTGGACCCACCTCATAGTCGATGGACGTGCTGAAGCCTGGAAAGTAGGCGTAGCCTGTGAGGTTTTGCACGAGCCACATCTTGTCGGATAGCTGTGGAGTCTGGGCTCCGAACTGTGAATTGGGTTTGAAGACAGGGAGGTTCTGCTCGCCGATGGCGAGGTCTTCGGAGCCGTCCAATGTGCTGTAGAGTCCGATGGCGTTGAGAGTGATGGTGGGGAAGTAGTTGGCCCTGTAGCTTTTGCGGGTATATGTGGCACTCTCTGTCTGGCTTTGTGCGGCCTTAATCTCGTGGTTGTTCTCGAGGGCCAAGGATCGGCATTCGTCGAGGGTCAGGAGTTGTTGCGCTTGGATGGGGATAATGGAGCCCAGGAGGGCGAATGAAGCCAAAAGGGATCTCATCACTATGTTTGTGTTTTTTACTTATTTACTTATTTTCTTAGACGGCAGAAGATGCGCATCAGCGAAGCTGGAATGTGTTGCATTGGCTTGGTGGCGCATTAGCCTCGCAAATGTAACATTTTTATCATTAGAATATTAAGTAGCGATGAGTTGCGAGGCTTACTATTACCTAAGATATAAAGGCGGAGGTTAACACTTATAAAGTTAATTGGAGAAATTTACTACTTTATAAGACTAAAACGCTATGCGCCGAGAAAGAGAAAGTCGCCTTGGATTATGGATCCAGAGGCGACTTTTTTATGTTGTTTTTGGGAGTCCCGTTACTTACGCTTCTTGGCGTTAGGGTGGGCGAATACGGACTGGTCGATCGATTTGTTGAGGGTCTTCGTCTTGAGTTCGTAGAGCTGGTAGCTACCGTCTGCCTCGATAAGTTTCATCGTGTTGAGTGTACAGTCTTTCTTGCTGTAGGTGAGCTCAATGTTCTTGATGCTGTTGCGTCCGACCTTCATGTCGGATTCGATTTTGAAGACGATGTTTTGACCGACTTCCTTTGCGGACTTGAGAGTGCCCTCGATGGCTGTCACTTGTCCTTTTACGCAGGCGAGGAGCGTCTCGGAGAGATCCTCGACGTGGCGGTTTGAGGAGCGGAGAGTGCGAGTCTTGCCGCCAACGGTCATGGACACGTTGTCGTCGGTTACGACGAAGAGCTCGCCGGAGTCGTACTTCATGCTGAGGTTAGAGGGGGCAGTGAAGTAGAAATTACCGTCGACCTTTGCGGCATCCTTGATGGCAGCCACTTTTGTGGTACGCGAGAATTGGCATTGGATGGATGAAACCTTGGCGTTGGCTTCTTGCACTTTGGTCACCTCGGCGTTGCCGTTGGCGTTTTTGAGTTGAGCGGACGCGACGGCGGAGGAGAGGATTGCCGCAGCGGTCAGGATGGTGAGTTTAAGATTCATTTCTAAACTATTGTTCGTTTGTTGTCTGGTAGTGTTGCCTTATACGTTGAGCTGGTTGACGACCGTCGGCATTCCTATAATTTCTGCGCAGGTGAACATTGCAGTCATTGACGTCCCGAGGATGCCGTGGAGGTTGAGGTTTTGTCCAGTGAGGAGGACATTGGGAACAGGTGTTTTGGGAGTGAGGACAGTAAACATTGTGGCGTTGTAGTCCTTACGGATTCCGTAGGCGGAGCCGTGCTCGGTAGCCGTATAGTCGGCGTAGGTGAGCGGGGTGCTGACCCAATGTGCCTCGTGAGCCGCAGCGAGACCATCGATATGTTTGGCGGCAAGATCCAGACATTCGGCGGCGACGCGTTCCTTTAGCTCGACGTAGTCATCTCCTCTCTTACCAATTTTCGTGCCAAACCACTTGCTTACCTCGTCCCAATTCATTGGTGTGAGGATGTCTATGCCTGTGGCGTAGTTGGAATCGTCTGTAGGAGGCATGAAGCTAACCATGATGGCTTTGACACCATTGCCGAGTTTGGAATGGAGAGACCAGACGTCTGGCTCGGTGTAAATGAAGAGGTTACGATTTTGGTAGGGTATGGTGCGTGGTTTGAGAGCCACGTTGACGGTGAGCATGCCGAACGTGTTCTCGAGATTTTCGATGCGTCGTTGGAAGACTTTGCGAACCAGTCCTGCCGTCTGCAGAAGTCTGACGGTTTGTGCGGGGTGTATGTCAGAAATGAAGGTATCGGCTTCGTAGCGTTCTGCCCCTTCGCCAACGATGACAGCCGTAGCTTTGCCGTCGGCACCTTCGAAAGCGGTGACACGTTTGCCTCGCAACACTTTGCCGCCCATCTTCTCTATGCCCGCGCGGAGGGTTTCAGCGATTTGCATTCCGCCGCCATTAATCCTGTAAGCACTTTGGATGAAAGAGCTGTTGATTTGGGCAAAGACGTAGAGGGGGAGTTTGTCGGCGTTGAGCTCCATTTTGAGGGAAGTGCCAGACAGAACGTCTTGAAGTGTCGGGTTGGAAATGGTCGACGTGAGGAACTCGTGGGCTGAGCGGGCGAAGAGGGAGCGTGAGTAGACGTCGTCGGCTTGTCGAGGATCGAAGCTGTTGGCAATATTATCGCCTACTTGTTTAAGGAGGCTGACGTATTGCTTGAGGTTTTCGGCTTGGTCGGGGAATTGGGACGTGAGAGTCTCGCGGAAATTGTCGTAGCCTTGGGCGAATGGGAATGCGCCTGAAGGCAGGATGACCTGGTCGAAACAATCGTTATCCATCCGTCGCCAAGGAAGCTCCATGAGACCGAAATACTTGAACAGACGCCAGAGCATTTGCCCCTCGTCGAGACCTCCGACATAGTGGAAGCCGGTGTCGAAGAGGTGACCTGCTCGGCGGAAAGTCTGGAGACAGCCTCCGATTAGAGCGTCTGCTTCAAGGACGAGGACATTTTTGCCGACTTTTTGGAGCATGTAGGCGCATTCGAGACCGCCGAGACCTGCGCCGATGACGATGACGTCGTATTTGGTATCTGCCATGCTCTGTTTAGTTCTCTTTCTTGTCCTCAAGCCACTTTGCCTTCCATCCCATTTTCAATATGAGGCGGACGAGACCGTGATAGAGGAATGGTTGGAGAGTGTAGGCGAGGATGACAGCGGATGACATGCCGATGATGGTCGCGACACCAATGGAGGAGAGGGCAGGGTGGGAGGCGAGGAGCAGAGATCCTGTGCTGACGATGAGCGTCACGGCAGAGAAGAAAATCGCCGTCTTGTGGTAGACGAGGAGTTGCGGCTCGGTCTGTGACTTGGCTTTGGAGAGAAGTCCGTCCATGACGAAGATGCTGTAGTCTACACCAATACCGAATATGAAAGTCGAGATGACGATGTTTATGAGGTTGAATTGCAAGCCGAGTATGCCCATGACACCGAGGACGATGAACCAGCTGAGAGTCATTGGGATGAAGGCGACAATGGAGAGCACAAGGTTGCGGTAGGAGAGGAGGAGAATGATAAAGACGAAGCCCATTGAGATGTTGAGGGCCGTATTGAAGTCATTGTTGATGGTCTTGACCATCTCCTCGGTGTAGAACATTGGGTCTACCACGATGCAGTTCGTGGCGTCGACTAACGCCCGTCCTACCGTCTTCTTCTCCTCGGGACGCATTTGTGCGGAGGTGAATACGAGATATTGCCCATCTGTGTATTCGATGATGTTGGCCATGAGACCGGCAGGGAGAATCTCGTCCTCGTAGGGGTTGATGATATCGTAGTCGGTTGTCACGACATCATTGAACGGGGCGAAGAAGGCTGGCGAGATGCCGTTTTTGGCACAAGCGCGAGCTATCATGGCGTTGGTTGAAGCGAGACGTTCGGGACTCCAGAAGTTGGTCCAAGCCTCGAGGCGAGCTTCTTGCTCGGCTTCGGTGGGGAAGAGTGATGCTGCTTTAGAGAAACCGCGGACACGACCACGCTCCTTGAGGGAGTCGAGAACCTCGAACATCTGACGGCTCTTGGTGAGGGCGACGTCGAGAGAGGGGTCGGAAGTGGCGTAGTAGGTTGTGACGAGACCTGGTTGGGTTTTGCGCTGGAGGAGTGATTGGCTACGTTTTACCTCGCTGGAGGTGTAGTTTATGTGGGTAAGGTCGGCATCGAAGGTCACCCATCGTTGCGTGTAGAAGCATATGCAAGAGATGATGACGATGAGAACGATGAGCCACGTGTGCTTTTCGAAGCGATGGGAATTGAAACGCTCGAGCGCGCGGAACGCCTTCTTGGAGCGGCGGTTGCGCTCGGGGTTGAAGAAGTGGGGGAGGAAGACAAGGCTGAAGAACGTTGTGCCGACGAGACCGAAAGAGGCGAAGAGGCCGAAGTCGCTGAGGAGCTCGGAGCTGGTGAAGAGCAGACCGAGGAAAGAGCCGATGGTCGTGAGGCAGCCGAGGAAGACAGGCGTAGCTTGCTCACGGAGGACACGTTCGGGCGAACTTACGTACTTGTAGTGGGTTATGACGTGCAGGCAGTAGCTTAGAGCGACACCGAGGACTATGGCTCCGATGCCGAGAGCCATGAGAGACATGGTCCCCTTGACGAGGTACATCATGGCAAGAGCGAAGATGGCACCATAGACGACGGGGACGATAAGCATCGGGATGGTGGACTTGTTCTTAAAGCAGATGCCTATGCCTATGCAGACGAGGATGAGCGAGATGGAGAGCGTGAGGCTGAGGTCGGTCTTGATTTGTCGGCTGTTGTTGACACTTTGTACGGGCGCACCATGGAAAAGGATGTCGGCCTCGGGGTGTGCGGCTTTGACTGTGGCGATCTGGTTTTCGACCATCTCGACGAGCTTGCGGCCGCTCATGGAGTCGTAGGACTTGAAATTAGGGGAGAGGTATGCTATGGCGACGGTGGTGTCGGGGGTGAAGAGATGGTTCTCGTAGACGATTTGGCTGTTGCCGAGACCGTCGCGGATATCTTTGACACGATCGAGGACGACGGAGCGCATGCCGATGGGGTCGGCGGCGAGCATGTCTTTCATGGCCATGCCGGCCTGTGAGGTGAGCATGGCTTTTATTTTGGAAACGTTTTGCTCGACGGAAGAGTCGGTGAGGAGCGTCGCGAGCTTGGCGTAAGAAGAGGTGTCTACGAAAGCGGGGAAGTTGTCGGCGAGGTAGGTGACGACGTCAATCATCATATCCTCGTCGATTTGCGAGAGGATGTCGGCGACGTAGAGACCGGACTCGTCGGAGTCGTCTTCCGTCGTGTCGGCGGGGAGGGCTGCTTTAGCCTGTTCGTCGGCTTCGAGGATTCCCTCTGTAAGCTCGTCGAGGATGTCGGCCAGTTCAGTAGGGTCGAGTGGTGCGTCTTGGTTGGCAGAAGAGACAAGGATGAAGATCTTGTCCTTTACTTTGAGTTGGGAGAAAGCGAGGGACTCGTTTTGGTCGCCTGTTGATGGGAGCAGTTTGGTGATGTCTTCCTCGAAGTGGATTTGTGAAGCGAGGATGGCGAAGACGATTGTGCTGACGACGAGCGCGCCCCATCGGAAGACCTTGTGGGCGGCGAGGAAATGGTATATGGAGAGGACGATCCTTGTCATGAAAGATATGTTATGGACGAGCGATGGTCAGAGGCTGTTGGTTGTTGAGTTATAGCTATTTAGCGTGAGAAGATAGGTTATAAACGCAAATAGCCACGAAACCGACTCGTTCAGTTTAAGCTTGACGCTGGTGCGCTTGGCTTTGTCTGAAGGAGTCGGATTCGTGAGCCTAAATATCTGGAGGAAAGATCTTTCCGCCGTCTTTACAATAGTTCGAGCCTTTGAAGCCCACCGAGGCGGGTGGCGTAGGCAGACTTGTGATTCGAGGGCTTGAGTTGTAAAGTGTTAGGTCTCGACAATAAGCCGATGACTTTATCATCAAGACTTATTAAGCGCGGGCCGCGAGGTAGTCGTAGAGGTCTGCGAAGGTCTTGATGGAGCCGACTTCGCTGCCTTGGATCTTGACGCCGAAGTTGCTCTCGATGAGGGCGATCATGTCGACGATGCTAAGGCTGTCGAGCTGGAGGGTCTCTTTGATGTTGGCTTCGGGAGCGATGTCGCTTACTTCGACTTCGAACTCATCGGCCAAAACCTCGTTGACCTTCTTAATCAATTCGTTCTTTTCCATTTTTACTATTATGATGACTTGTTGTGTTTGATAGAAGAGACTTGAATGCCGTAGCTGTCGTGCCGTTGGGCGGCGCAGTTTTAGCAATTCACTTGCAAAAGTAGCTGAAAACGCCGAAAAGCAAAATGTTTGTGGCGGAAAAAATAACCGCGCCCTTTGGTGTTTGCCACACCGAGGGCGCGGTTTTAGAGCTTATTGTATTGTTCCCCCTTTAGAGGTTTCTTACGACGAGGGTGGAGTTGGTGCCGCCGAAGCCGAAAGAGTTGGAGAGGAAAGTGTCGAAGTGGTGAGAAACTCTCTGTCCTGGGATGTTGAGTTTTGCGGAGTCCTCGTCGGGGTTCTCGAAGTTGAGGTTAGCGGCGACGAAGTCGTTCTTCATCATGAGGATAGTGTAGACGATCTCGCTGGCGCCTGCCATCCACATCTCGTGGCCTGTCTGGCCCTTGGTGGAGGTGATGTATGGCTTGTAGTCGCCGAGGACGCGGTCGATGGCCTTAGCCTCGTTTTGGTCGCCGACGTGGGTAGAGGTGGCGTGAGCGTTGATGTAGCCGATCTCGCGGAGGTCGATACCAGCCTGCTCGATGGACATGATGAGGGAGCGTGCGGGGCCATCGACGTTAGGAGTGGAGATATGGTCGCCGTTTGAGGAGAAGCCATAGCCAAGAACCTCGGCGAGGATTGGCGCGCCGCGCTTTACTGCGCTCTCGTAGCTCTCGATGATGACTGTAGCAGCGCCGCCACCAGGGACGAGACCATCGCGGTCGCGGTCGAATGGGCGGGAAGCCTTGGTCGGCTCGCTCTCGCGGGCGGAGAAAGCGGAGATGCCGTCGAAGCTGCCGATGGAGAACGGGTTGACCTCTTGCGCGCCGCCGCAGACGATGCACTCCTGAAGACCCTCGCGGATGAGGAGCGTACCGAGGCCGATGGCGTGAGAGCCAGAGGCGCATGCGCCGGAGACTGTAAGGTTCATGCCCTTGAGCTTGAAGAGGCAGGAGAGGTTCATCGTGACGGTGGAGTTCATGGACTGGAAGATGGCGCCAGAGCCAACGAGGGTGGTGTCCTTCTTCTCGCGCATGATGTCGACGCTCTTGACAACGGCGTCGGCGCTGCTGTCGTTGCCGTAGAGGATGCCGACGTTGTGAGCCTCGATGTAATCTTGGTCGAGTTTAGCGTTGGCGAGCGCATCGCGGGTAGCGAGGTATGCGTATTTAACCTCGTCGGCCATGTAGACTCGCTGACTGCGGCTGAGAAGACCTTTGAGGTCAGGGACGTCGACCTTGGCAGTCAGAGCGGAGCGGAAACCCATCTCCTTGCGGACAGGGTCGAAGACAATGCCTGATTTGCCGTTATAGAGTGAGTCGCGTACTTCGTCAAGTGTTTTACCCAGACAGGAATAGATACCCAAGCCTGTGATAACAACTCTCCTTTTCATAGTTATGCTTATGTCTTTAAATGGTCTATTATTTCGGGTGCAAGTTCGGAATTTTGGGCGAAACGGACGTTGCGAGTGCGTCCTTTGACAACTTAAATTGTGTTGCTCGCAGCTTAATTTATTGGTATTTAGTGTGTTAATGTGATGGTCTTGTGTGATGGCCCGATTGGGAAGGAAGAGATTTACGGTTGGTTCACTACGTTTAAATACGTAGTGTGTTGACGCGTAGTAGCACCATTAGGGGACATTGAGAAAATCGGTCTCGTCGGCAGGAGGCATGATGAAGTCGATTTTCGCACCTTTGGTATACGTGGTGTCGACCCATATCTTACCGCCGAAGCGTTCGATAATGAGGCGGCATAGTGAGAGCCCGAGGCCTGTGCCGCTGGAGTACTCATCAAGTTTAACGAACCTGTCGAACACTTGATCTGCCTTGTCGGGAGGTATGCCGCGTCCTGTGTCGGCTACGGCGACTTTGGCGGAGCCATCTTCCAGACGCCAGAGGCTGAGAGTTATGGTGCCCTCCTTAGTGAATTTTATTGCGTTGGAGATGATGTGCGACATGACTTGCTGAATGCGTTGGGCGTCGGTGCGGAGAACGAAGGCGATCATGTCGGTTTTGAAGATGAAGGAGATTCCGGCATTGGAGTTCTTTGCTTCGGCGTCGGCGAGTACGTCTTTGGCGAGCTCGACAAGGTCGACATCCTCGATGACGTATTTGGCGCGTCCCGACTCGATGCTGGAGATGTCGAGAATGCTGTTGAGAATGCCTGTGAGTAGGTTGCTGTTCTTGTTTATAATCTCGATTATCTTGCCCCTTTCGTCGGGCGTGAGTGTCTCGCCTTGGTTGGCAACGACTTGTGAGAACCCGACTATGGCGTTGAGTGGCGTTCGGATCTCGTGGCTCATGTCGGAAAGGAATGAGGTTTTGAGGAGGCTGTTGGCTTCCGCCTTGTTCTTAGCCTCGATGAGCTCCTCTTGTTTGCTTTGGAGCTTTCTTGTGAGGCGTCTGATCTTCCGGAGATTGGCTCCGCCGATGATGAGCGCGATTACGAGAACGAGGAAGATGATTGTCGCCAAGGCGATTTGCGGGAGATATGTGCGGAAGACGCTTACGGGTCGGTTGAGAATCTCATAATCTTGTGGGAGGTCGCTTTCGGAGATGCCGCGCTCAACGAGAGCGTTATAATTGAAAACGTAGTGTGATGGGACGAAATAGAGGTGTGACTTGCCAGTGGCGAGGTACTCGACGAGCATCTTTGCGAGATTGGGGCCTATCTCGTCGTAAACAGGAGTGTATCCGCCTATGGCCCAATCTTTTAATCCGGTATAAGAGATAGTGAAGACGGGAAGGTCAACATTGTTTTGGCGGAGCATCATTATGGACGAGTTGATATAGTATCGGTTGTCCTTGTCGTATCGCCAGGTGCCGATGAAGAGAGCGTCTCCGTCGGGGATTTTGGCGATGGCGTCGGCGGCGGAAAGGATGGTGAGGTAGCGGCCGTCGAGCCAGTTGAACTTGAAGTCGGAATATCGGACGGAGCAGTCGCGCACGTGGGCGAGGAGATTAAGTCCGCCGTAGCTGTTGTCGGAAAGGAAAGTTATCCTGTGGATGTTGGGGAAGAGGTCGCGAACGAGCTGTATGTTTTTGTCGATATCGTATTCGAAGAAGCAGCCTCCGACGATGTTGTAGAGCGAGTTGACGTCAATTATGTCGTGGCTATCGAGCACCCAGTCGGTGGTGGGAGTGTCGGGCTTAGGGATTTCGATGTAGTTGCGAGAGCATCGACCGCAGAAGACAGGGATGTCGGGGATGTCGGAGATGTCGGTGCTCAGGTATGTTGCGAGGGCTTCTTGACCGAGGAGGATGAGGACGTCGGGTTTCTTGTTTTGTTGGCGGCAGGTGGCGAGGATGTTGTTCATCTTCTTGTGCCATTGTGGGGCGTCGGCGAAATTCTCGATAGCCATTGACTCGACGGAGATTGAGGTCTCGATGCCGTAGTTCTTGAGCTCCTTCTCGAAAGAATCGATGGTGTTAGCGAGGTTGTTTGACTCTGGATTGTAGGAGCATAGGATTAGGATTCGGCATTTTGAAGCCGAAGCTATAATGCTCAGAGACAAGAAGATGAGCGAGAAGAGGATTCTGAGTCGTGCCATAGCGTCAGTCATTAGTGAAGAGAACGGAGATGATGACGCCCAAGGCGCCGCCTGTGAGAGTGAGTGTTATCGCCCCGAACTTTCGCAGCAAGATTAGAGCGAAAGTTATGACGAATATGGCGAGGGCGATGTAGTCGGTGTGCGTGAGGTTCTGTGCGAACGATGCACTGTTGTCATAGTCGGGGAACATGGCCGTTTGCGCCATGAAGAGGAATGCGCTCGCCATAAGACCTACGGTAGCAGGACGGATTCCGGCGAGGAGCGCGGTGACGTAGCTGTTGGTCTTGAACTTATCGAGGAAGAGCAGCACGAGCATGCATAGAATGAATGATGGAAGTGAGACGGCGATTGTGGCGAGGATGGCGCCGGGGATGCCTGCGACATTGTAGCCAACGTATGTCGCGGCGTTGATGGCAATGGGGCCTGGCGTCACTTGTGAGAGCGCGACAAGGTTGGCGAACTCGTGGGGTGACATGATGCCAAAGGTCTGGATGTCTTGGAAAATGAGTGTGAGGATGGCGTATCCTCCTCCAAATCCGATAATTCCGACTTTGAAGAATATGATGAAGAGGTAGACGTAGACCATGGCTTAGTTGTTGAGTTGTGATTTTTTATTCCTATGGAGGAAGTAGGTGAGTCCGACGAGAGCACCGAAGACGATGGTCCAAGCGGCGGAGAATCCGAGAATGACGATGAGGAGACCGAGAGCCGCGACAATCCAGCAAGCAGTATCGGGACCGAGAGTTTTTTGCGCCATACGGATCACGGTGTCGAGGATTAGGGCTGCGGAAGCCGCCTTGATGCCGACGAAAACCATTTTGACGTACCTATTGTCTTGAAAACCTTTGAGAAGCGCAAGGATGAGGATTATAGAGATGAGGGCAGGAAGCACAGCTCCGAGGATTGCCGCAATCGCACCCATCCATCCTGCTCTGCGCTGCCCGACGAAAATGCTTACGTTGACGGCCACGACGCCGGGGAGCGACTGTGAGAGGATGACCATCTCTCGCATATCGTCGGCAGAGAGCCACTTGCGCTTAGCAACGAACTCGTCCTCGATGAATGGAATCATGGCCAGGCCTCCGCCAAAGGTGAAAAAGCCGATCTTGAAGAAGGACCAGAAGAGAGCGAAGAAGTCGAGTGTGTTCTGTTTGAATGACTTAGGAGAAGCTTCAGAGGAAGACATTAGCAGGTTAGTGTGTGTTTAATCTTGCAGACGGAGATTGTCTATGCAGAAAAGATGAGGGAAGGCGTCGAGAGAAGTCTCGACAGAGAGTTGCAGCCCGTTGACTTGCCCGAGGTCTGTGAGGTCGAGCGTGTTCCATGTGGTGGAACGGATATATTTTGCCGGGTTGTCGTAGTTGCAGTTGATGAGGTCGAAGGAAGTGCTTGCGCCCGTCGTCATACCATTGGGACCGAGAGCCTCGACATTTACTCGATAGTAGTCTCCGTATTTGGCGGGGGAGACGGTGACGGAATCGGTCGTCATGTAGCCGAACTTACTTGCGAGGTATATGAAATTGTCGTTGGCAATGTCGATAGACTTTGGCGTATAGGCTTGAGGGAAGCGGATCTTGGCCAAATTGGAAGGAGCGTATACGGCCATGTAGGCGTTGGAGGACGACGTGGCGTAGGCTGTGCCGATGGAAGAAGACGTGAGAGTCGTCTGGAGCGACACCCTGTTGGAGAAGGCGAACCCGTACCACATTGACGTGTCGGCATTCACGGCGTTGGCAAATTGGATGTTCCGCCATAGGAATGCGCCAGGGAGAGTGTCGGGCTGGAGAGCCAAGACAGAGGATTTGGAGGTCGTGAAGTTATCGAGGTCTGAGAATGTGGCGCAGAGCTGTACGGAGATGCTGATGGCGAAAGTGTCCGCCCCCGCTGGAGTCTCGACGGAGAACTTCAATTTGTAGTCCTTCATGGACTGAGTGGTGAAGGTGAGGTCGCGGTCGGTCGAGAGGACGTTGCCTTCATTGTCGGTCCACAGGTATTGGGAGTTGTTGTCGTAGAGGATGCGCGGCTCGAGGGAGAGAGTGTCGCCGGGGGCTATCTCGTAGTTTCCACTCGAGGCGAAATAAATCTTGGGAGGTTGGTTGTCGGCGGCGTCATCGTGGCAGGCAGATAAGACGGCCAGAGCAATGGCAACGAGAGAGAAGAAGGAGGAGTGGCGCATCGTTACTGTTGGGCGGCGTTAAACTCGTGGGTCAGGAAATCGTCGATTTGCTCGACGCTCAGTTTCTTGGCTACGATGGTCTTGTCTTTGTCGAGGACGAAGATTGTCGGGGTGCTCTTGATGTTGTAGAAACGTCGGAAACCCGTCCTTCCGTAGGGGTCGTAAACGTTGATGAAATCTTCGAGTTGGTGTTCCTCAATGAACTCCTTCCATGGCTTCTCGTCAACTTGGCAGTAGACGGCGAACACCTTGACTCCGCGGTCGGCGTACTTGTCGAGTATGGCCTGCTTGATGTGCGGAACCTCCTTTTTGCAGTGTCCGCAAGAAGGCTCCCAGAAAACGAGAATCGTGAATGGGGCGTTGACCTCGCTCAGTCGATACCACTCGCCAGTGACGGACGGCATCTTCAAGTCGGGAGCTTTGAGACCGATGAGGGTGTAGCGGATGCCGTCGATGTTCTCGCGGAGATCGTCGAGGAACTTCTTTTCCGCCCAAGAGGCTTCGCCAGAGAGGTAATATTTGTCGGCAATCTTGACGAGGGCGGCGTCCATGCCCATTATGTTGCTTTGGTTGCAACGATTGTACATTGTCGAGACAAAGAAGCGGAACATCTCCTCATTGGGGCGGCACATTTCGATAAGGCGGATGGCCTCGGCAGCCACAGTATCGGGGATTTGAGGGACGGACTCGTCGAAATACTTCTCGATTTTTTGGAGGAAGAATGGGGTGCGAAGGAGGCGGTCGTCGGTGAGGTCGAAATTGTCGTAGAAATGTGCGCGATAGTAGTAGTAGCCACGCATTTGGCGGACGGAATCGCGCTGAAGGTCAGTGAGGTTTGACGGGATGTCGAAAGAAGGGATCTTGACATCCTTGAGTGCGCGGAGGAAGTTGGCGAGGAAATTATCCTTGTTCTCGGCAATCACCTGGTCATTATGGGCGGTGACGAGGGAGTCGACCTCCATGAATCTTTTGCGGATGGCGTCTTGCTTAGCTTTGTCGCCATTGGCGGCCCTGTATTGCTCACTGAGGGACTGGTACTCCTTTTGCTTGCCGATGATGTACTTCTGGTAGGCGAGGAAGTTGGCTATGGGACGGCTGCCAGACACCTTGGCTCGATCGGCCTGTTGCGGCATCGTATCGCATTCAAGAGAGAACTTTTGCTCATGGGGCATGAGAAGGTCGAAAACTTGACCATTCTCGGGGAAATGCAGGAGGTATAGACCCTCCTCATAGAGCGTATCGCGTTGGAAATGAGCTACGCAACGGGCGTCGGTCATGACTGTGTCCTTGACCAGCATCTTGTTGTTGAAATAATAGCCGAGCACGACGGGCTTACCTGCGTAGTTTTTGACTTTAACGCTAAAGTCGACGATGTTTTTCCCACTCTCCTGCTTCTTGACGAAAGGAGAAGGTTGTAAGGCCAGAGCGTCTGTGCCAATAATCAGAAACACAAGCAATGCCGCAAGTGCAGATAATTTCAACCTCATCAATCTAAACATTTTAAATACACGCAAATATAAAACGAGGTCGGCAAATGTCCAACAAAAAAGGCGAAGGCCGCCACCCAAACGGATAGCGACTTTCGCCGGAGTTATGGACAAAATGAACTGAGTAGTTACTTCTCTTCTTTGGCTTCCTCTTCTGCCTTGAGTTGCTCGTCGTCGTAGTACTCAGCGAGCTCGCGGAGCCTGCCGTAGTGCTCGTCGTGCTGGCTGCGGTCGAGACCGAGCCTCTCGCTGGCCTCGGAGACGCGCATAGGAATAATCTTGTTGGTCAGCCAATAGAGACCATAGGTCATAAGGGCGGTGTAGACAAACACGATGACGACGGCAAGAACATGGTTGAAGAAAAACTCGGCGTGCGAAACGCCCTCGGCAGCGAGGTCGGGCTCATACTTGTAGACAAAGACGCCCGTGAGGATGGTTCCGACGATACCGCCGACGCCGTGGGTTGGGAAAACGTCGAGAGCGTCGTCGACAGACGTCCTGTTCTTCCAGTGGCAAGCGAGGTTGCATACAATAGTCGTGATGACGGCGATAAGGATACTCTCCCTGACGGATACCCATCCTGCCGACGGGGTGATGGCCACGAGACCTACGACACCACCAACGGCTGCGCCCATGGCAGAAGGTTTGCGACCCATGACGCAGTCGAAGAAAATCCAAACAAGCATTGCGGTCGCGGCAGCAGTGTTGGTGTTGAGGAACGCCTTGATGGCCTGAGGGTTAGCGGCCAAGGAAGAACCACCGTTGAAGCCGAACCAGCCGAGCCACAGAAGTGAGGCGCCAAGGATTACGTAGGGGACGTTGGCAGGCTCGGACTTGCGCTCGTGGCGACGACCGAGAAACAGCGCACCAACGAGAGCGGCGATACCGGAAGAAGCGTGGACGACGATGCCGCCAGCGAAATCCTTAACGTGCATTTGGCTGAACAAGCCGTCGGGGTGCCAGGTGCAGTGAGCCAGAGGGCAGTAAACGAACAAGGTGAAAAGCACCATGAACAGCATATAGGCTGAGAAACGAACCCTCTCGGCGAAGGAGCCGGTGATGAGCGACGGGGTGATGATGGCGAACTTCATTTGGAAAATCGCATAGAGAGCCAACGGAATGGTCAGTCCCATTTTCGTGGAGAAGGCGTCGGTGGCTTGACCGCCAACGTTGTTGAACATGAAGTAGGTTCTCGGGTCGCCGATTACGCCGCCGATGTCGTCGCCGAACGACAGACTGAAGCATACCACAACCCAGAGGACGGACACGATGCCCATAGCGATGATGCTCTGCAGAATTGTCGAGATGATGTTCTTCTTTCGAACCATGCCGCCGTAGAAGAACGACAGGCCAGGAGTCATCATTAGGACGAAGATTGTGGCCGTGATAAGCCAAGCGAGGTCGGCGGTGTTAATGTTGTCTGACATTTCCCACAAACCGGCCTGCTCGGGCATGAAAGCCCCGAGCACACCCACCAACACCATGATGGCCAAAGAAATTATCCAACGTTTCTTCATACTCTAATAGGTTTTAATTCATTGGTTAGACGTCGCAAATATAATTAATCATTTAGTATTACAACCCATTTGTCTTACGATTTTCATTTTTTAAGCCCAATTTACTTATAACACCTAAGAAGTGGGCCTTTTTGTCCGCGATTGGTTGTGCATATATCCGCTTGTTTGCATATCAGCATTCAAATCCATACCTTTATCTCATCGCAGAAAAGTAATCTCAACTAAAAATCATGGACTTTCTTAAATCCGTAGCCAAATACTTCATTCGCCAGTTACCGCTACAAAAGTGGCAGGACACCATATTTGTATTTCCTAACCATCGTTCGAGCGTCTTCTTCTCTGACGCCATAAGTCGGCAGTTGGCAGTGTTGCAACGCGCCCACAAGCCGCACGTGATTCTTGGACTACAGACCACGACGTTGGCGGACCTCCTTTTGCGCGGGTCGAACTTGCAAATTGCCGACCCCGTCACTCTGAAATGTCAGCTGTACGACACATATAAGTCCATACTTCCTGAAGATGTACAGCCGCTTAAATTTGAGACGTTTTACTCGTGGGCGAATGTTATACTCAACGATTTTCAAGACATTGACAACAGCCTTGCGGTGGCTCCTGCCATCTACCGCAACGTCACAGAGTGGCACAAACTGTCGGACGACCTGAGTTATATCTCAGAGCGTCAGCGCAAAGCGATAGAAGAATTTTGGAATGTGACGTTCACGGAGGAGCAGACACCGACGGGGGAGACTCGAAAGGTCCATAAACGTTTCATTGAGACATACGGAAGGATGGAACAGCTATATACCACCTTTCGTGACCGACTTAGGCTTCAAGGGCTTGCGTATCCAGCCATGTTGTATCGTGACGCGGCGGAGGATGTCGTGCCGCAAAATTGGGACAACCAGGACAAGCAGTATGTATTTATTGGATTCAGCCTGCTCTCACGGGCAGAGGATGCCATCATGACCCGCCTGCAAAAGGCTCAGAGGGCTCAATTCTTTTGGGATTATCAGCCATGGATGCTTGAACCTGCCGAGGCGGACAACATTTATGGAGCTGGATATGCCGTGGCCAAATGGGTGAAGAAATATCCTGCACCCTCCCCCTTCATGCCGCCGCGAGAGACACCACCAGAACGTCAAAAGGTGAGCCTCATCACGACGACCTACCCACAGACACAGGCATCGGTCGTAGCCTCGGAGATGCTCGGCGCAATGACCCATGCCGACGCCACGCCCGACGAGCGCAAGGAATCATCTAAACGTGACTACAAGCGGAGCGTCATCGTCATTCCTGACGAGCAGATGCTACTCCCCGTGCTTAGTGTCATTCCGACAGACATTGTAGGAAACATCAACGTCACGATGGGCTATGACCTCAGATATACCAATATATCTGGACTTGCCCACCTGCTTGCCGACCTGCAAAGTCCACTCAACATCCGTCAACGCGACGGTAAACTGCTCTTCAGTTCGCAAACCGTCCTTGCCATCTTGCGCCACCCGTACGTCACCGCGGTCGACGGACTCGCCGCCACAAGGGAGGCTGTCCAGGCACTTATAACGCGCAACATGAGTTTCGTCTCGCCAGACGAGGCGGAGCTTGCGGCATTGCCTCTCACGAGCCTCATACTCAAAAAGATACAACCACAGGATGTCGTCACGTACGTCACGAGCATCTTCGACGCTATACTTAGCCATTATGCCCACATCTCAGGGGCGACGCTTGACCGCGAGACCATTTGGGAGGCGTTGAAGGTCACGAGAAAGCTCACGACCGTGATAGCCCTCGTCATCAACGACATACAAGACGCTCGCATGTTGCTTTACGTCCTGTGCACCATGATAGACCAACAGAAGGTCGACTTCAAGGGCATGCCTCTTGGCGGTTTGCAGTTGATGGGCATACTTGAGACGCGAGCCGTGGACTTTGACGACGTCACAATCCTTGACATGACGGAGGGCAAGTGGCCGCATAAGGCACCTGCCACGGAAAGCATGATCCCCATCGTCATCAGGCGAAACAACAACATGCCGACATCGGAGGATCGGGATAGCACGTACAACTATTACTTCTACCGTCTCAAGAGCAGGGCGAAAAAGCTCACTATGATACAGCCCGTCAACGAGAACGCGTCGTCGTCACGCCCTACACAGGTGAGCCGTTACGTCCTTCAAATGAAGATGTTGCGCCGTCAGCATATCGACACATTCTCCGCTCAGCCCAATATAAAAATCCCTAAGGATGTGCCTATAACGGTGGACAAGACAGTCGTCGCTGACCTTCTGTCCGACGGACTCACGCTGTCGCCCACGTCCATAAGTGACTATATCAAATGCCCATTGAAATTCTTCCTCCGCAAGGTGGCGCACCTCGACGTAGATGATGAGATAACGGAAGAAGCCGACAACAGACAACTTGGTCTCATATATCACGCGGTGATGGAGGCCCTCTACAAAAAAGCGCCAGGAGATAAGTGGCGCACCATCACGCAAGAATTTATAGACAGCACAATAAAAAATACGCAAGCCCTTGACGACCTCATAATCTCGGAATTTGCCAAGACAATGAAAAACAGCGCACTCAGGACGGAGGGCGACCTCGGAGGACGCAACATCTTGACATTTAAGATTATCCAAAACCTTGTAATTCAGACTCTCAAAACGGAGATGATAGACACGAGAATAACGGATACGGAGATGAAGATAAATTGTGACGTCCTGTTGCCCGGAGGTCGCAAGGCGCATCTCACAGGAACGATAGACCGCCAACACTTTGAACCCCAAGAGGCGTCACTATTTGTGGCTGATTATAAGACTGGTAGCGACAAGACGCCCATAGTGATAAAGTCGGTAGAGGAACTTTTCTCGCCCGATAACCACGAGAAAGTGAAGGCGTTGACGCAGACGCTCATATACTGCTATATGTTACGGCACGCAATGGGCGTCAAAAATGACCTGACGCCTTACGTCATCGCGCTGAAATACATCCATAAAGCAGAGGGGTCGCGAGAGAATCGTGTCGCCAAGTTTAGTGATAAGACCACTGTTGTCTATACTGGTGATTTCGAGAAGGAGTTTGATGCTATGCTTGAAGCGAAGATCAACGAGATTCTCGACCCTGCCATGCCGTTCACCCAAACGACCGTCAGTAGGAATTGCTCATATTGCGACTACACGCATATTTGCCATAAGATGGCGTAAGAAGTGCAATGCCGTAAGCTGCCACGTTGGCGGCTGCTGAAAGAGAAAAAGGGAAGGGACGCCGTGAGGCGTCCCTTCCCTTTTTGGCAAGTGGGGAGGATTGTGATGCTTAGATGGCCTTCATGTCCTTGGCGGCCTGCTCGATACGGGTGTCGGCTTGCGCATTGGCTGCAGCCCAGTCGGCAGTGGACTTCATGACGCCCTTGACCTCGAAGTAGAACTTGATCTTAGGCTCTGTGCCAGATGGGCGTACGGAGACCTTGGAGCCGTCCTCTGTGAAGTACTGGAGCACGTTGCTGGTAGCAGGCATATCGAGCTTGGTGACCTCGCCGGTGCGGAGATCCTTCTGAGTGAGGTTCTGGTAGTCCTTGACGATGACGACCTTAGAGCCGCCCATGGTGGCAGGAGGATTCTCGCGGTAGCCCTTCATGAGAGCCTGAATCTGGTCGGCACCCTCTTTGCCCTCGCGGACGATGTAGATCATCTTCTCCTTGGAGAAACCGAAGTCGACGTAGATCTGCTTGAGGAGGTCGTAGAGCTTGATGCCCTTGTCTTTTGCCCAAGCGGCGATTTGCGCCATGAGAGCGATGGATGCTGGAGCGTCCTTGTCGCGTACGGCATCGTAGGGGAGGTAGCCGAAGCTCTCCTCGCCGCCACCGATGTACTTGGTCTTGCCCTCTTGCTCCTTGATCTTGGCTGCTATCCACTTGAAGCCGGTGTAGACATCGTAGAAGCCTACGCCATACTTATTGGCCATCTCCTTGATGACCTCGGTCGTGACGATGGTCTTGATGACGAACTGCTTGCCGTCGATCTTGCCGGATTCCTTCCACTGGTTGAGGAGGAACCACGTGAGGATGAGGCACGTTTGGTTGCCGTTGAGGATGACATATTTGCCCTCGTCGTTCTTGACGACAACACCGATACGGTCGGCATCGGGGTCGGAAGCCATGACGATGTCGGCATCGATCTGCTCGCCCTTCTTGATGGCCATGGCCATAGCCGCGGGCTCCTCGGGATTGGGGCTCGCTACTGTTGGGAAGTCGCCGGAGATGACGTCTTGCGCGGGGACGTGGACGACATTGGTGAAGCCGATAGCGGCGAGGGTGCGCGGGATGATGTGGCGACCTGTGCCGTGGATAGGCGTGTAGACGATCTTTATGTCGTGCTGACGCTTGATGAGGTCGGCGTCGAGGACGCAGGCTTTGATGTTTTGGATGTACTTAGCGTCGAGCTCCTCGCCGATGATCTCGATGAGGTCGGGGTTGCCGGTGAACTTAATCTGGCTGACCTGTGTGATCTTGTTGACCTCGTCGATGATGTTCTTGTCGTGTGGGGCGATGATTTGCGCACCGTCGCTCCAATAGGCTTTGTATCCGTTGTAGATTTTGGGGTTGTGAGAGGCAGTGATGATTACACCGCTTTGGCATCCGAGCTGTCGGATGGCGAAGGACATTTCAGGCGTTGGGCGGAGGCCGTCGAAGAGGTAGACCTTGATGCCGTTGGCGGAGAAGATGTTGGCGACAGTCTCTGCGAAGAGGCGGCTGTTGTTGCGGCAGTCGTGACCGACGACGACGCTAATCTGCTTGAGAGAAGCGAACTCGCGGTTGAGGTAGTTGGAAAGTCCTTGGGTTGCGCTGCCGACGGTGTAGATGTTCATGCGGTTGCTGCCTGCGCCCATTTTGCCGCGGAGGCCACCCGTGCCGAACTCGAGATCCTTATAGAAAGCGTCGATGAGCGCACTCTTGTCGGCGGACTCCATCATGGCGCGGACCTCAGATTTGGTTTTCTCGTCATATTGACCATCGATCCAAGCTTGCGCTTTAGCCTCGACGGCTTTTATCAGTTCCTTGTCTTCCATTATGGTTGTGTTTATTATTTCTATTTTAAGTACTCAAATGTATAGAATTTTTTTCGGTTAGGGAAGTAGTGTTGTTACTTTTGTGGTTATATGAACAAAACGAGACTATATCCGCGTGATTTGGTTGCCGAGTATGAGGCACGCGTCAAGGCAGTGGCAGAAGTCATGCCTTTAAAGAGCCGTTATAAGAAGTTGAACGTCATCTTGTGCGAGGTGTTGCAGCTGCTGACGGCAGACGTGCCGTACGTATTGGCAGGCGCATATGCTCAGATGGAGTATGTTATCGGGAATGTCGAGGGCGGATATTCTGGAGCGTTGAGGCGGCTAAGGATGAAATGCAGGTATTGTGAGAAGTTGGAGGCGGAATTGGGAGAGGACGTCGAGGGCGACATGTGGGCGATGCGGGCGTTGCTGGAGATAATGGCTACGGGAACGGCTACGGGATATGAGGGAAGCTGGCGGCGTGGAGGCAAGAGGCTTGGCGCGAGGAAGAGTGGCAACGCATATAGGACCATGAAGATATGCGTGACGGAGGGGTGCGACCTGAGCAGCGTAACCGTCGAGGAGGTGGATGGCGAGGAATCAATGACATTGGATTTGAGCGAGTTCGGATATATGAAAGGATGGTTGAAGAAGGGTACAATGTTGGGGCTCGTGTACTATGGCGAGAAGCTGAATTTTGTTGTGTATGAGCCTGATTATCTGGTGGATTCCACGACCGTGGCATCATGCTTCGCTCCCACGACCAACGATTATAGGATGTCGTTTATAAACAAATGGGGACCAGACACGGTAACGGAACACATAATAATGGGTAACATGGCGAGCCTGTTTCTTGACGAGGGGCTTGTGGCGATGAGGCATGGAGCTGAACCGACGGAGAATTATGGCAGGAGCGCAAGATTATTTTTTAGGAGCAACGCATTAAGTCTTGCCACGACGGATGGAATAGACGAGAAGTGGCATGAAGAAGCCAAGCAACAGCAGAGGAACGTTAATGAGGCATTGAAAACCATGGCGGCAGAGGGCATTCTTGACGTTCAAAAGGCGTTGACCGAGGTCTCGCTATTGGGTGCGTCGATAGGATTTCAGGGACGTGCGGACTTGATGCAGACGGATTGGAAAATGATATTGGAGCAGAAATCTGGGAAAAAGGACTACTACACGAATGGCGCGAAGTTGGAGCATTATGTGCAGTTGCTGATATACATGATGATGATGGACATCTGTTACGGGAAGCGAGATGACGTGAAAGACGCATACTTCTTCCTGTATTCAAAATATAAAGTCAGAGAGGGACTCTTGCGAGGAGGTTCAAAATGGTCGGAAACGATGGGTCGAACCATTATGGAGATGAGAAACGAGATAGTGAGGGCTCAGATGAGATTCATGAACCGGAAGGCGTTGGAAGAGGAGTTGATGTCGTGGAGTGTGAATGAGTTCAGGAAAAAGAGAGTGAGCGACAACCTGTGGGACAGGTACGTAGGTCCGAAAATTGGGGACTTCTTGAACTCGATAAAAAACGCTAAGAGCGTTGAGCGCGCATACGTGATGGAGATGCTCTCATTCTTGCAGAGGGAGGACATCATAGGCAGGCTTGGCGGAGCTATGCACGGAAGAGAGGGTTTCGCATCGGTATGGACTATGGCGGCAGAGCAGAGGAAAGAGGCTGGAGAGTGTGTCATGAAACTGGAATACAGAAAGTTGGATAGAGACGAGGAAGATGCGCTGTATGATACTGACGAGGGAAGCATAGTCGTATTGTTTGCCCCAAAAGAAGACGACGAGGCAACGACCATGCCTAACTTCAGGAAAGGCGACTCTGTGATGATATATGATTACGAGGAAGGCGGAGAGCCTGACGTGCGTGCCGCGCTTGTCATAAAGTCTACGTTGCTGGACGTCATGGCGGGAGAGGACGGGACGACGTACAGGGTCAAGATGAGACGCCCCATGCCGAGGAATTATTTTGAGAGCGCAGGACGTATTTGGGTCATGGAGCATGACATGAGCGCATCGACTAACGCGAGATTGAGCAGGCAGGTGATGTCGTTCTTATGGACTACGGAGGAGCGCAAGCAACTGGTGTTGGCTGAGCGGAATCCGAAAGTCGATACGGGCGTCGAGAGACTGATTGACCATGGCGTTATGAACGAGATGGTTGAGCGAGAGATGGCGGCAAAAGATCTTTTCCTACTGGTGGGACCTCCGGGAACTGGTAAGACATCGTTTGGATTGATGAGCATCTTGAGGGAAGAGTTGGCGCACGAGGGCCATGCGGTGCTGCTGCTGTCTTATACGAACAGGGCGGTTGACGAGATATGCTCGAAGCTGGAGAAAGACGGATTGGAATATTTGAGGATAGGTCCTATGTATTCGTGCGACGAGAAATATTGGGGACGGTTGCTTTCGATGATAGAATTTAGGAACGTGAGGGAAGTGAGGGAAAAGTTGAGAGATGCCAGGATAATTGTAGGTACGACATCGTCGATAGGTTGCGCGACAGGGCTGTTCAAGGTCAAGCGGTTCGACTTGGCGATTGTCGACGAGGCGTCGCAGATATTGGAGCCGTCGATTTTGGGCATCATGTCGGCGGTAACGAAAACAGGATACTCGGAGAGCGTCCCGAGCGTCGGGCGGTTCGTGCTGATTGGCGACGAGCGTCAGTTGCCAGCCGTTGTGCAGCAGCGTAGGGAGCAGAGCATCGTGGTAGACAAAGAGCTTAGGGCGACAGGGCTTGTTGACACTCGAGAGTCGTTTTTCGGGAGGATGATAAGGCGTTATGGAAACGACGCGTCGCTTGTGTATCGGCTTACGCGGCATGGCAGGATGCACCCCGAGGTGGCAGCATTCTGTAACAAGCATTTCTATGGTGGAACGTTGAAGGCCATACCATTGGACCATCAGAAGTGCGCGCTCGACTTGAAACCAGACGCTTATCGTGATAATTTACAGCGCGAATTGGCGTCGAGGCGGACGATGTTTATCGATTCGCACTCGAACAAGGAGGAGGCTGGAGGAAATGCGGTAGACGAACAGGGCAAGGTGAACATGAAAGAGGCGAAGATTGTGGCGCGAGTGGCTAAGGAGGTCATGATTGTATGGCGTAACGCGGGCAAGAAGTTGGAAGCGGACACGACATTAGGAATCGTGGTGCCGTATAGAAATCAGATAACGGCGATAAGGGGGCAGTTGCTTCTGTTGACATTTGGCGATGCGGAGTTGACCGCCATGGCGCGCGATATGACGATAGACACGGTAGAGCGATTGCAGGGAAGCGAGAGGGAGATTGTCATATATGGCTTCACAGTGTCGTCATTCGGGCAGTTGGAGTTTCTGAAAGAGAGCCAATATGTTGAGGCTGACGGGACGATTGTGGATCGGAAGCTGAATGTGGCGTTGAGCCGAGCGCGAGAGCAGCTTATCGTGATAGGTGACAAGCGGACGATAGGGTCAGTGAAGCTGTATGCGGATTTGGTAAGTGAGCTTGGAGAGGTGGAGTGTGGTTAAGATTGCCAACATGGGAATCGGCACGAGGTAGAAACATAGGCTTGTTAATAACGACAGAGGGCCCTTTGTTTTAGTTTGATTTACTTGTTGCTCTTGAGACGGGAAGAAGTGAGATAGTGGGAGTGGGAAAGAAAAAGGCACGTATCCTTGAGGGAAACGTGCCTTAGATTGTTAATGGGGTGGGGAAGGTGTTACCATCTGCCGCCGCCACCACCACCTCCGAAGGAGCCACCACCGAAGCCTCCAAAAGAGCCGCCTCGGGAAGAGCCGCCTGAGCTAACGCTTCTTGCGCCTGCAGCCATGAGGATACGGAAGAAGAGTCCCGTAATGGTTGTGTAGATGGTGGCGAGGATGAAGAAGAAAGTCATTGTCGTCGTGATCCTCTCACGCATTGTCTTTGCCTTCTTGTATCTATCGATGTAGCAGCTTCCTACGAAGTAGAGAATGACGAGCAGCAGTATGACGAAGAGGAAGCATGCCGTGACATATACGCTATCATCTTCATATTGTCGGGCATCGTGGAAATCGCCTATGGCAGCTTGCTCTATTGCTTCGACACCGGCGTTTATGCCTCCCGCGTAGTCATTCTCTTTGAAGAGAGGGATCATGCGGTCGGTGACGATGTGGCGGCAAGTGATGTCGGGAAGCGCGCCTTCGAGACCGTAGCCTGGGGCGATGAACGCCTCGCCGCTTGAGTCGCTTGTCTTAGGCTTGACGATGAGGACGACACCGTTGTCTTTTCCCTTGGCTCCGACACCCCATTTCTCGCCGAGCTGCTGAGCGTATTCAGCGATAGGGAGACCTCCGAGGTCATTGACCGTTATGACGGTTATCTGGGTAGATGTGGAGTCGTCATAGGCTACGAGTCGGTGCTCAAGGTCGGCTTTTTGCGTGCGGGAGAGGAGTTGCGCAAAGTCGTTGACGAGCGTCGGGACTGTTGGCGGGTCAGGGACCTGAGCCGTCGCCACAATGGGGAGCAGGAGCGTGGCAACGATGGTCAGCGTGAGAGACGCGAGATGTCGGAGGGAGCCTATGGTGGTTGTCTTTTTCATGCTCTGGCTTGGGCTATTTGGAGAAAGAGACCTCATTGGGCAGCTCGTCCGTGTCGTCGGGCTGTGGAGGGAAGAATTGTCGGAGCTTGTCGCCACAGAGGAGGATGGAATGGCAGATGCCGTCGATTGGCGTGCCATCAGCGAAGGCTTGTGAGATAGTCTTGACGATGTCGTCCCAGAAGTTTTGCCCCACGATGTCGTTTATCCCTTTGTCACCGATGACTGCGAAGCGTCGGTCTTTGGTGGCGAAGAAGAAGAGGACACCGTTGCGGAGCCTTGTGTTTTGCATTCCGAGCGCGTTGAAGATGTCTATGGCGGAGTCGATGACTTGGGGTTTGGAGTGCTTAGCGACGTGGACGTGGATCTCACCGCTGGTGTTTGTCTCGGCTTGCTCGATAGCTTTCTCAATGCGCAGGCATGCTTGCTTGTCGAAAATCTTGTCTGACATGGATGTTAGAACTCGACTTTAGGAGCTTTCTCGCTGCCTTCTTCAGCTTTGAAGTAGGGTTTAGCGTTGAAGCTGAAGATGCTGGAGATGATGTTGTTTGGGAATTTGCGGATATAGGTGTTGTAGTCTTGTGCGACTTCGTTGAACTTTTTGCGCTCGACGGTAATTCTGTTCTCGGTGCCTTCCAATTGGCTTTGGAGGTCGAGGAAGTTCTCGTTGGCTTTGAGGTCTGGGTATGCTTCTTTGACGGCCATGAGACGGCTGAGGGCTCCGCTGAGGTCGCTTTGCGCCTTTTGGAATTGTGCCATGGTCTCCTCGTTGAGGTTGCTGGCGTCGATGGTAACGCTTGTGGCTTTGGAGCGGGCCTCGACGACGGCAGTAAGGGTCTCGCTCTCGTGGGAGGCGTAGCCTTTGACAGTGGCGACGAGGTTGGGGATGAGGTCGGCACGGCGTTGGTATACGTTTTCAACCTGTGCCCATTGAGACTCGACAGCTTCTTGTTTTTCGACCATGTCATTGTACCCGCAGCTGGAGAGGAACATTGCCGAGAGGGCGGTGAGGAGGAGAACTTTTAAGGACTTCATTTTAAATTGGTTTATTAGGTTATTGTTGGGAAATGTGTTTAGGAAGGGGATTTGTGCCTACCAGTTGCGCAAGATACGGAATTTTTGTGGCTAATCCAAAGAAATAGGGGCGCATTGCAGGGCAAAAGTAGGGCGCGAGAGAAAGAAGTGTGGTGGCGCGCAGTGTGGTTTAGGGGAAAACAGCGAGCCCCGCAGATGCATTAGCATTGCGGGGCTTGCTATATTAAGCCTAGTGGTTTGTCTTTTTGAACTCTGGGTGTAGGAGGCTAAGACTACTTAGCGCCCTCTTTTGCTTTAGCTACGACAGCCTTGAAAGCCTCGGGATGGTTGGCAGCGAGATCGGCGAGGACCTTACGGTTGATCTCGATGTTCTGCTTGTTGATGAGGCCGATGAGCTTGCTGTAGGAGATGCCCTCCATGCGAGCTGCAGCGTTGATACGCTGGATCCAGAGAGCGCGGAAAGCGCGCTTCTTAGCCTTGCGGTCGCGGTAGGCGTAGGTCTGGCCTTTCTCCCAGGTGTTCTTGGCAACGGTCCAGACGTTCTTGCGACGGCCGAAGTTACCTTTGGTGAGTTTGAGGATAGCTTTGCGCCTTGCGCGGGAAGCTACGTGGTTTACTGATCTTGGCATTTTTTGTTTTGATTAAGTAGGTCTGGCGCACAAAGTGATTGTGTCTTGGAGGCACAGACGAACAGCTTTAAAAAGTGGGCAGGTGGCGGTTCCAAAATTTACCGAATTCCTTGCCCTGAAATTGAATTAGATGTGGAGAAGGAGCCTAACCTCACGGACATTGGTTTGGTCAACGAGACCGGCGTGGGTCAGGTTGCGCTTCTGCTTTGTCTCTTTCTTGGTGAGGATGTGCCTTTTGTAGGCGTGCTTTCTCTTGATCTTGCCCGAGCCAGTGAGGGTGAACCTCTTCTTAGCGCTCGAGTTGGTTTTCATTTTAGGCATTTCGATTTGCTCTTATGGTCAGCCGTGCTGCCTTGGGGCTTTGTCTGGAGTGACTTGGCTCACCTTGCTCCAGCGTGACCGGTTTGTTTATAATGACAAGACTAGGCTTTTCTAGTTCTTTTTAGGTTTAGGCGCGAGGAACATCGTCATCCTCTTGCCTTCGAGGACTGGCATCTGCTCGACGCGAGCGACATCCTCAAGGTCGTTGGCGAAGCGGAGGAGGAGGATCTCGCCTTGCTCTTTGAAGAGGATGGAACGTCCGCGGAAGAAGACGTAGGCCTTAACTTTGGAACCCTCCTCGATGAACTTTTGGGCGTGCTTGAGCTTGAAGTCGTAGTCGTGGTCGTCGGTTTGCGGACCGAAACGGATCTCCTTGACGACGGTCTTGACCTGCTTAGCCTTGATTTCCTTTTGTTTCTTCTTCTGTTGGTAGAGGAACTTCTGGTAGTCGAGGATGCGGCAGACTGGGGGGTCGGCGGTTGGGGAGATCTCAACGAGGTCGAGTTCCATCTCGTCGGCCAGTTTCATGGCGTCTTGGATGGAGAATATTCCAGGGTTTTCGATGTTCTCTCCTACGAGACGCACCTTAGGCACACGGATCTTGTTGTTGATCCTGTGTTCTGGTTCGGGCTGTTGAGGAGCCCTGCGACCTTGATAGTTTCCGCCATTACCGCCGTTGCCGGCAGGACGCCCATTGTTGTTGGTGGGGGTATTCACTATGCGTTAAGACTCTTGTTTGTTTATGATAATTTCGGTGCAAAGATACGCAACGATTTGATAATCCAATGCATATCCTTGCCCGAAATCAAGATAGATTGCTAATTATTTCGTTGGGTCGAGCTTGTTTGCGTTGAGGAGCTCGTAGCACTCGTCGTTGATCTTCTTAGCGAACTCAGCGATGGAGACAGTACCCTGCTCGCCCTCGCCCTGTTTGCGGATGGAGACGGTGCCGTCGGCGGCCTCTTTCTCGCCTACGATGAGCATGTAGGGGATACGTTTCAGCTCGTTGTCGCGGACTTTGCGGCCGATCTTCTCGTTACGGTTGTCGACGATGGTGCGGACACCGAGTCGTTTGAGCTGGTCGACGACCTTATCGGCGTAGTCGTTGTACTTCTCGCTGACAGGGAGGACGATGGCCTGGTTGGGGGTGAGCCAGAGCGGGAATTTGCCGGCAGTGTTCTCGATGAGGACTGCGACGAAACGTTCCATGCTGCCGAACGGGGCGCGGTGGATCATTACGGGGCGGTGTGGCTTGTTGTCTGCGCCGACGTACTCGAGTTCGAAACGCTCAGGGAGGTTGTAGTCTACCTGGATTGTGCCGAGCTGCCATTCGCGTCCGATAGCGTCCTTGACCATGAAGTCGAGCTTCGGGCCATAGAAAGCGGCTTCGCCCGTCTTCTCGATGAAGGGTACGCCTTTCTCTTTGCAGGCCTCGACGATAGCGGCCTCTGCCTTCTCCCAGTTCTCATCGGAGCCGATGTATTTCTCGCGATTGTTGGGGTCGCGGAGGGATACTTGGGTGGTGTATTGGGTGAAGTTGAAGGTGCGGAAGATGTAGAGGATGATGTCCATCACCTTCTCGAACTCGGTCTTAATCTGGTCTGGGCGGACGAAGATGTGGGAGTCGTCTTGGGTGAAGCCGCGGACGCGTGTAAGACCGTGGAGCTCGCCGCTCTGCTCGTAGCGATAGACCGTTCCGAACTCAGCGTAGCGGAGAGGGAGATCCTTGTAGGAGCGAGGCTCGGAGCGATAGATTTCGCAGTGGTGAGGGCAGTTCATAGGTTTGAGGAGGTACTCCTCGCCCTCGATAGGGGTATGGATTGGCTGGAAGCTGTCTTTGCCGTACTTGGCGTAGTGGCCAGAGGTGACGTAGAGTGCTTTGTTGCCGATGTGCGGGGTGATGACGGGGATGTAGCCGTAGCTCTCCTGTACGTCGCGGAGGAACTCCTCAAGGCGGCGGCGGAGTCTTGCACCGTCAGGCAGCCAGAGAGGGAGGCCTGCACCGACACGGTCGGAGAAGGTGAAGAGTTTCATCTCCTTGCCGATCTTACGGTGGTCGCGCTTTTTAGCCTCCTCAAGCATGGTGAGGTACTCCTCGAGCATTTTCTGCTTGGGGAATGTGACACCGTAGATACGGGTGAGCTGCGGGTTGTTCTCATTGCCACGCCAGTAGGCACCGGCTACGGCAGTGAGTTTGATGGCTTTGATGAAGCCTGTGTTTGGGATATGAGGTCCAGCGCAGAGGTCGGTGAAGGAGCCTTGGGTGTAGGTGGAGATGGTGCCTTCATCGAGATCGTTGATGTGCTCGATCTTGTAGGTCTGGTTTGTTGCGGAGAAGATCTTGATGGCCTCATCTTTGGAGACCTCGTGGCGAACGAACTCGTTGTTTTGGCGAGCGAGCTCGAGCATCTTCTTCTCGATTGTCTGGAAATCGCCTTCTTTGATGGCGTTGCCCTGGCCAGGGTCGACATCGTAGAAGAAGCCGTTTTCAGTGGCTGGTCCGAAACCGAACTTGATGCCCGGGTAGAGGGCTTGGAGAGCCTCGGCGAGCAGGTGGGCGGAAGAGTGCCAGAAAGCTTTTTTTGCTTGTGGGTCGTCCCACTTGTGGAGTTCGAGGGTAGCGTCCTCATTGATTGGGCGCGTCAGGTCGTACAACTGGCCGTTGACGCTTGCGACGAGCACCTCTTTAGCGAGTTTAGGGCTGATGGACTCGGCTATTTGCAAGCCGGTCACGCCTGCCTCGTATTCGCGGGAGCTGCCGTCTGGGAAAGTTATTTTTACCATTTCGGGTTAGTATTATACTGGTGCGAAATTAATAACTATGCTTCTTTTTTCAACGCGGGGCGTGGTAAAATGCGTGGATTTTAACGGCGCCTTTTTGTGGAATTACTGATTGTTGAGCGCGACCATTTTTATGGCGGTTATGGCGCACTCTGTGCCTTTGTTGCCGAGACGTCCGCCGCAGCGGTCGAGGGCTTGCTGGATGTTGTCGGTCGTGAGGAGTCCGAAGATGAAAGGGATGTCGTATTGGAGGTTGAGCTCGGCGATGCCGTGCGTCGTGCCTTGGCAGACGTAGTCGAAGTGTGGTGTGTCACCGCGGACGACGGAGCCGAGGCAGATTATGGCGTCGGGGTTGTGCTTGCGGAGCATCATCTTGGCGCCTGCGATAAGTTCGAAGCTGCCGGGGACGTGGAAGATCTCGATGTTGCCGTTTTTTGCGCCATGCTTTACGAGTGCCTCGACGGCGCCGTTGAGGAGCTCGTCGGTTATGTTGTTGTTCCATTCGGAGACGACGATGCCGAAACGCATGTCTTCAGCGGAGGGGACTTTCTTAGGGTCGTAGTCCGACAGGTTTTTCAGGCTGCTTGCCATAGTTTTATCGGTCTGAAGTGTTTGTGTGGTTGAGTAAAAAAAGAAGAGGACAAGAGTCGCCCGTGGATGTTGGTCGGGCGGCTCTTGTCTTCTGTATTATGACCTTGGGAGGTATTATTTCTTGACAGAGTTGATGAGCTTGTCGGCCAGTTGTGCTTGAGAGCTCATGGGGTAGTCTTTGAGCTTGGTGTAGGTGTCGACAGCTTCGGCAGCCTTGCCTTGCTTCTCATAGACAGCGCCGAGCTTCTCGAGGAAGATGGGGGCGGTGACCTTGTTGCCCTTTGCGGCAGCCTTCTTGAACTGGGATGCGGCAGCGTCGAGGTTGCCGAGCTCTACCTCAGCGTCGCCAATGAGGCCGACGGCCATGGTGGAGAGGATCTCGTCGTCGGAGGAGTAGTCGCCAAGATACTTCTTGGCTTTCTCGTAGTCGCCGAGGTGGAGGTAGCAGACGCCAGCGTAGTAGTTGGCGAGCTCGCCAGCCTTGGTGCTGGAGTAGTTGTCGATTATCTGGAGGAAGCCGTTGCTGTTGCCGTCGCCGTTGAGTGCGAGGTTGAAGCTGTCGGCCTCGAAATAGTATTGCGCCTGGAAGATTTCCTTTTGAGCCTCATCTTGGAGAGGGTTGAGGTATTGAGTCTTGACGAGCCAGCCGAGAGCTATTGCTACGATGATGACGGCGAAGCAGATGCCGATGGCTTTCTGATGGTCCTCAAAGAAGAGCTCGAATCTGTTAAGGCCCTGCTGGACGGTTGCGAAGCCCTCTTCGGTGGCTCTCACATTCTTTTCTTCTGTGTCCTGTTGCTTTGACATGACAGTCTGTATTCTATTTTATGTTATTTCGCTTTTACGCGCAAAGATATATTATTTGCTTGGAATCGGAAAGGCTGTGTGTTTTTTTGTTGCGTCTTAAATAGGTGTATCGGGCAGGAGGGCGTGGAGCTGTTTGAAGGAAACGCCGAATGTGAGTGAGAGGTTGTGCGCGGTGAGGACTTCGGCTGTTGATCCGAGCGCGACGATGGTGCCATCTTTTATGAGGACGACGTCGTCGGCCCATTGGAGAGCCGCGTTTATGTCGTGGAGGGAGGCGAGGGTGGCGATTTTTCGGGAGGTTGTGACCTCTTTTATCTTGCAGAGGATGCGTTGCTGGTTGGCGGGGTCGAGATTGGCGGTAGGCTCGTCGAGGAGGAGGAGTCGCGGGGATTGGGTGATGGCTCGGGCGAGGCAGACCATTTGCCGTTGACCTTCGCTGAGCTGTGAGGTAGGGCGGTTTGCGAGGTGGCTTACGCCCATGAGGGATAGGGCTTCGAGGGCAATGGAGACATCGGCATCGGAGTCGCGTAGGGAGAGGATGTCGCGGTGTGGCGTCCTGCCGAGGAGGGTGTAGGCGAGCGCGGTGCAGGCGTTGCCGCCACCCATGGAAGAGGCGGAAGCGACGAGACGGGCGAGTTGGCGAGGGGTGTAGGAGAGAATTGGGCGGGAGCAGACAAGGACGTCGCCGCTGGTGAAAGGGAGTTGCCCGTTGAGGGCTTTGAGGAGGGTTGACTTGCCGGCACCATTGGGACCGATGATGGCGGTGAGAGAGCCTGGCTTGAGGGAGAAAGAGACCGAGCGCAGGATGGGGTTGGACTTGGAGTATCCGCCTTGGAAATTGTTGAGGGAGGCTATTATGGAGGGGTTGTTTTGCATAGGTTGCCTGTCGGGGTGGGTTAATTTTGGCGGATTATTAGGGAGTGCGCAAGATTAGAGAGTCAGAATTGGATAGAGCCTTTTTGTCCGGATTTCAGAGCCATGTATACGAACATGAGACCTCCGAGGATTGCGCAGATGGCGCCAGCCGGAAGCTCGCGAGGGTAGATGACGACTTTGGCTGCGAAATCGCAAGCGAGCAAGAGCAAAGCTCCCATGAGACCAGAGGCGGGAATGACGAGACGGTTGTCTTGCCCTATGAGGGTGCGGACAAGGTGTGGGACTGCCATACCTACGAAGGCGACGATGCCTGCCGTGGCTACTGCGATGGCTGATAGAATTGTGGCGATGGAGAAGAGCCACCCGGAGGCTCGGCGAGTATCGACCCCGAGAGAGCGGGCCTCGGAATCGCCTAAACTCATGACATTAAGGAGGTTGCCAGCAAGTGGGGAGGCTATGGTAGCTATGGCTCCTGAGAGCATGGCGAGCCATGCCATTTGAGGATCGGCAGAGCTGAAAGAGCCGATTGTCCAAGAAAGGATTTGGCTCATGTCCTCATGCGTAGCGAGAGAGAGCATGAGCGTTGTTGCGGCAGATGCTATGAAACTGACCATGATGCCGCAGATGAGCATGACGCTGGTGTCATACCCCACGGCGCGGCGGACGAGAAGGACTATCACCATAGAAAGGAGACCACCGATGGCGGCACCGAGAGTGACCGTCATGCCGCCAAAGGTAGCCACGGCACCGCAAGTGAAGACGACGGCCACGCCGACGACCGCGCCGCCCGAGATGCCCATGGTGTAAGGCTCGACGAGGGGGTTGCGAAAGAGACCCTGCATGATGGCTCCGGCTATGGAGAGAAGCGCACCGACACCCATGGCGCAAATCATGCGAGGGATGCGCAACTCATTGACAATTAGGCTGGCAGTGTATGTGTCGGCATCGGAGAGCCCTTGGCGGACGTAGACCCAGCATATGAGAGCGAGGGCTATGGCCGTCAGCGCAAAGAAGAGGGCGGGGCGAGTTAATTGTTTAAGGCGTTGCATACCTTCTCGAGAGCGAGGCGGAAAAAGAGTGGTGTTGGGCAGCTGAGTTCATTCTCGTTGACGATGACCGTCTTGGCTTTAGTAGCCTTTTGCCAAGCGGCTTGCTCTTCGGAAGCCAGACCGCCGAGGGAGGAAATGATGACAACATCGGGGTGGCGGAGAGTGACCTCCTCGCGCGACGTGCCGCCCTCGCCGAGATTCAGGACATTGCGCATGGCGAGACGAGAGAGAAGCTCATTAATATAATAGTCTGGCGTGGCTCCCCAAAGAGGGCGTGCGCCGACTTGTACGTAGGCTGATTTGCCGCGAGACCATGAGACGTTTGCGGCGATGCTGTCGATGGCGTTGGACTGCTCTCGGCAGACGGACTGGGCTTGTTGGAGGTGGTTTGTGAGCCGTCCGATCTCGACCGTCTGGCTGCATATCTCGTCAAAAGACTTGGGTGTCGAAAGGGTCACAAGTTTTATTTTCAGAGCTTTGAGTCGATTGATGACGGACTGTTGGGTGAAGTTGGACGCTATGACGACATCTGGGCGAAGTGCCACAATGGCTTCGACATTTACGGTCATGACATCGCCCACGATGCGTGACGAGACGCCCGAGGATGGCGCGGGGCAGTAGGCTGTGCGCCCGACAACATTGGCGTCGGCTCCGATCTGCGCGGCGATATATGTGGCGGATGGCATGAGGGAGACGATGCGTTGAGCCGTGGCGTCGCACATGAGGAGGAAGAGGAGAGAAGATAGGAGAAGTCGTAGCATTGGGGATGTTGTCGTTTCGTTTATTAACGGAGACCACCCCAAGCGTCGGGATGGGCGCAAGGGGTGGTCTGTTTGTTATATGCAGCTTGCGTAGGCGCGGGTTAGGCGTCGATGTTGGCAAGTGTGGCGTTGTCTTCGATGAACTTGCGGCGCGGCTCGACATCGTCGCCCATGAGGACGGAGAAGATGCGGTCGGACTCGATAGCATCCTCGATGTGGATCTGTCGGAGGGTGCGGGTGTTGGGGTCCATTGTGGTGTCAAAGAGCTGCTGCGCATCCATCTCGCCGAGACCTTTGTATCGTTGGACGACGACTTGACCTTGTCCTCCTTCGTGGGCGCGGATGAAGGCTTTGCGCTGGTCGTCATTCCAGCAGTACTCTTGGTCTTTGCCTTTCTTGCAGAGGTAGAGTGGCGGGGTGGCGATGTAGACGTGTCCACCTTCGATGAGTTCGCGCATATAGCGGAAGAAGAAGGTGAGGATGAGGGTTGCGATGTGGCTACCGTCGACATCGGCATCGGTCATGATGATGACGCGGTGGTAGCGGAGTCGAGTCATATTGAGTGCCTTTGGGTCGTCTTCCGTGCCGACGGAGACGCCGAGGGCTGTGTAGATATTCTTGATAGTCTCGCTCTCGAACGCCTTGTGCCATAGGGCTTTCTCGACGTTGAGGATCTTGCCTCGGAGAGGGAGGATGGCTTGGAACTTGCTGTTTCGTCCGGACTTGGCGGAGCCGCCTGCGGAGTCACCCTCGACGATGAAGAGCTCGCATTTCGACGGGTCGCGGCTGGAGCAGTCGGCGAGTTTGCCAGGGAGCTTGAGGCTTGTCATGGCACCCTTGCGCTGGACTGTCTCGCGGGCCTTGCGGGCCTCGACACGTGCTGTGGCGGCGAGGATTACCTTGTCGATGATGAGGCGCGCCTCTTTTGGGTGCTCTTCGAGGAAGTTCTCCATAGCCTCGCTAACGGCATCGGCTACGGCTTTGTCAGCCTCGCTGTTGCCGAGTTTGGTCTTGGTCTGACCCTCGAACTGTGGCTCCATGACCTTGACGGAGATGACGGCTGTGAGACCTTCGCGGAAGTCGTCGCGGTCGATGTCTATCTTGAGCTTGTCGAACATCTTGTTGGCCTCGCCCCACGCCTTGAGGGTGCGTGTGAGACCGCGTCGGAAGCCGTTGAGGTGCGTACCGCCCTCGATGGTGTCGATATTGTTGACGAAGCTGTAGATCTTTTCGGTGTAGGAGCTATTGTAGAGGATGGCGACATCGACGGGGACGGCGCCTTTGTTGTTGCTGATGCAGATGGGTGTCGGGATGAGACGCTCGTTGCTGCCGTTGATATATTCGACGAACTCCTCGAGACCCTTCTCGGAGAAGAAAGACTCCCTCTTGGGTTCAATGGGTTCGCCATTGGCGTCGACAGTGCGTCGGTCTTCGAGAGAGATGCGTACGCCACGGTTGAGGAATGCGAGCTGGCGGAGGCGTTTTGCAAGGATGTCGTAGTGGTACTCTGTCGTGGTGAAGATGGTGCCGTCGGGGTGGAAGTGGACCCTTGTGCCTGTGGTGTCGGCAGAGCCGATCTCGGCGACTGGGGCGAGGGGCTTGCCTTTGGAGTATTCCTGGCGGTAGAGCTTGCCGCCGCGTCGGACTTCGACGTCCATATGGTCGGAGAGGGCGTTTACGCAAGATACGCCGACGCCGTGGAGACCGCCGGAGACCTTGTAGGAGTTCTTGTCGAACTTGCCGCCTGCGTGGAGGACCGTCATGACGACCTCGAGAGCGGAGCGGTGCTCTTTCTCGTGCATGTCGACAGGGATGCCACGACCATTATCTTGAACGGTGATGGAGCCGTCTTCGTTGATAGCGACCTCGATATGAGTGCAGTATCCGGCCATGGCCTCATCGATGGAGTTGTCTACGACCTCATAGACCAGGTGGTGGAGTCCGCGTTCGCCGATGTCGCCAATGTACATTGATGGACGTTTGCGCACAGCTTCAAGTCCTTCGAGGACGGTGATGCTGCTTGCGTCGTAACTTCCTGAGTTGACGCTCTTTTCTTCTTCGTTCATAGGTATAGCTTGTCCGCTGTGGGGAGCAGTGGGAAATTCGGTATTTTAAGCCTACAAATATAGCTATTA
>CAVEKX010000009.1:0-98022 GCA_963616565.1 Clostridium sp. CAG:343 | reverse complement strand
GACGGCACGTCTTCCGCTCCCGATTTCTCCACACCACCCTCCCTCATAGGCGTTGTCGACGGTGACGATGTCTCCCTCTCTTCCTCCGCCGCTTTCGACAGCCCCGACGCAGGCTCGCGCACCATCACGACAACCCTCTTCCTCACAGGCTCCGACGCCAATAACTACTCCCTCCCCACAGCCTCCCTCTCTTGCCAAGCCACCATCTCGCCCAAGCAGCTCTCCGTCACCACTCCCCAATTCTCCTCAACCTCCAAGGTCTACGACGGCACGACTTCCGCACCCGACTTCTCCACCCCACCCACTCTCATTGGCGTTGTCGACGGCGACGATGTCTCCCTCTCTTCCTCTGCCGCTTTCGACAGCCCCGACGCAGGACAGCGCACCATCACGACCTCCCTCTCCCTCACAGGCTCCGACGCCAATAACTACGCCCTCCCCACAGCCTCCCTCTCTTGCCAAGCCTCCATCTCGCCAAAGCAACTCTCCGTCACCACTCCCCAATTCTCCTCAACCTCCAAGGGTTACGACGGCACGACTTCCGCACCCGACTTCTCCACACCACCATCCCTCATAGGCGTTGTCGACGGCGACGATGTCTCTCTCTCTTCCTCCGCAGCTTTCGACAGCCCCGACGCAGGACAGCGCACCATCGTCGTCTCTTTCTCTCTCCTTGGCTCTGACGCCAATAACTATCTCGCTCCCGATGCCTATTCCGTCGCTGGCGAGATCACTGAGCCTTCTCCAACACCCGACCCTGAGCCCGACCCCACGCCTGTTCCCGATCCAATTGCCGCCACCGCAACCATCCTATCCGCGGCAGATTACGGCTATTGCGCCTCAGACACAATCGTCATCGCCCTCAACGTCTCATCAGGTACGCCAACTTCTTACAGTCTGACTTTCTCCGACGCTCTTTTCCCCAACGTCATAGAGGCTGCCATCCCCGACGATTTCGTTCTCCATATTCCCGTCCCTTCGTCCGACTATTTTGGCTCTACCAATGCGTCTCTCGTCCTCCACGATGCCAACAACAATGTCTCGTCCTCTGCCGTAAACCTCACGCTCATACGCCGTCCCGACGCTTCTCGCCTCGGGGTCAAGTTCGGCAACACTCTCTTTGTCAATAATTTCGATAACGCTTTCTCAGCATACCAATGGACTGCCGACGGGATAGATATTCCTGGAGCCTCCAACCAGTTCTTCTTCTCCCCAACGCTCTCCCCTGCCGTCTACGCTTGCCGACTCACCACGTCTTCTGGCGACGTCCTCCTCTCATGCCCTCTCACAATCAATTCTCCATCAAGCTCCACGACCCTCTCCGTCGCCCCCAATCCCGTCCGCTCTGGCGAGTCTTTGTCCATCCGTTTCGGCGATGCCGACGCCACGCTCTCCGTCGAGCTATATAACACCTTCGGTGCGCTCTGCGAGTCCCACTCAATCCCCAACGGAGGCAGCTTCCCCGTCTCTTCTCCTCAAGGTGCCTATGTCGTGAGCGTCAGCTCGTCCAACGCCACCGCCAAGGTCAAAATAACCATCAAATAGAGCCGCTTCCAGCCATTTTTTTCGTATATTCGCGTATACAGATTGGCAAGTCACTACAACGTGAGCCACGAGGGGTGCTGAGAACGCTCGGCTGAGATTACACCCGATGAACCTGATGCAGGTAATGCTGCCGAAGGGACAACAGGAAATAGACTAACGACGACAAGGAGGCAATAAGCGCACACCACAATCCCATCACGCGCGCCCCCGCCACGCACCCCACAAGTTTCTCACTCCGACACCCGGTCTCCAGCCTTTGGCATCATGGAGCCCGCCTCTCGCCATCCCCTGTCAACGTTTGTCATATCAAGTCAACAGCAATATGAATATCATCGTAAACGAAAAAGAGACGGCCCTGCAAGGCTCTACCGTCGCCGATCTCGTTGCGCAACTCGGTCTGCCGCCCAACGGCGTAGCCGTAGCCATCGGGATGGACATCGTGCCGCGCGTGGAGTGGGCGCAAAAAGCCCTCGCCGAAGGCGACAAGGTAATGATTATCAAAGCCGCAAGCGGTGGATAGCCTCCCTCTGAAGTCATGAAGACGTGCGCATGGGTGTCACACTAAAGCCCCCCATGCGCACCCTTTCTGCCAAACTTGATTTCCCTATATTTAGAAAACAATATCCAACAAGAACGATACATACAACACAAAACAGCATCATGAGCAATCTGATCATAGCAGGCAAAGAGTTCAGCTCCCGTCTCTTCATCGGCACCGGCAAGTTCTCCAACAACGACGTCATGAAAAACGCCATCGCCGCCTCTGGCACACAGATGGTGACCGTCGCCATGAAACGCATCGACATGTCCAACTCGCAAGACGACATGCTCGCCCACATCAAAGCCCCCAACATCAATCTTCTCCCCAACACCAGCGGCGTACGCACCGCCGAGGAGGCCGTCTTCGCAGCCAAGCTCTCCCGCGAGGCCTTCGGCACCGAGTGGCTCAAGCTCGAGGTCCATCCCGACCCCCGCCACCTCCTTCCCGATCCCATCGAGACGCTCCGCGCCACTGAGCAACTCGTAAAGCTCGGTTTCAAAGTCCTCCCCTACTGCCAAGCCGACCCCATCCTCTGCAAACGTCTTGAGGAGGCCGGAGCCGTAACCGTCATGCCTCTCGCCGCACCCATCGGCACAAACAAGGGTCTCGTCACTCGCGACTTCATACAGCTCATCATCGAGCAGAGCCACGTGCCCGTCGTCGTCGACGCGGGTCTCGGTGCTCCAAGCCATGCCGCAGCGGCAATGGAGATGGGCGCAGATGCCGTCCTCGTCAATACCGCTATCGCTGTGGCAGGCGACCCCGTTGCCATGGCTGCCGCCTTCAAGCAAGCCGTCGAGTGCGGCCGCGCAGCCTACGAGGCTGGTCTCCCTGCCGTCCTCGACTCCGCTGAGGCAAGCAGCCCCCTCACCTCCTTCCTCAACTAATCCTACTTCAGGAAGCCACAAAGGTCCACCCCCAACTCCCCTATCGTATCACCCCAAGAAACAACGACTTAGAGTGAAAGACAATATAAAAATCACCTTCCCTAATAGCGAGAAGGTTTATCTCAAAGGTTCTATCTTCCCAGACATCCGCGTAGGCATGCGACGCGTCAATCTGACGCCCACAGTCTCCGTCGATGCCGACGGCAACGAGACGCGACGTGAGAACGCGCCTGTCCTCGTCTACGACACAAGCGGTCCTTTCGGTGACAAGGACGCGTCAATCGACCTCAAAAAGGGTCTGCCGCGCCTCCGTGAGCCTTGGATTCTCAAGCGTGGCGGCGTGGAGCGTCTCTCGCAACTCTCATCCGAGTACGGACGCGAGAGGCTTGCCGACAAGAGCCTCGACCATCTGCGCTTCGAGCATATCACGCTCCCTCTCCGCGCCAAAGACGGATGCCACGTCAGCCAGATGTACTACGCCAAGCAAGGCATCATAACGCCCGAGATGGAGTACGTCGCCATCCGCGAGAACATGAACTGCGCCGAGCTCGGGATAGATACGCATATCACGCCCGAGTTCGTACGCGACGAGATCGCGCGCGGCAGAGCCGTCCTGCCTGCCAATATCAACCACCCCGAAGCCGAGCCTATGATCATCGGCCGCAACTTCCTCGTAAAAATCAATACCAACATCGGCAATTCCGCCACGACGAGCAGTATTGACGAAGAGGTCGAGAAAGCCGTATGGAGCTGCAAATGGGGCGGCGACACCCTCATGGATCTCTCGACGGGCGATAATATCCACGAGACTCGCGAGTGGATAGTCCGCAACTGCCCCGTCCCCGTCGGCACGGTGCCTATGTACCAGGCCATGGAGAAGGTTCACGGCAAGGCCGAGGATCTCACTTGGGAGCTTTTCCGCGACACTCTCATCGAGCAGTGTGAGCAGGGCGTCGACTACTTCACCATCCACTGCGGCATCCGTCTCCAAAACGTCGGTCTCGCCGACTCTCGCCTCACTGGCATGGTCAGCCGCGGTGGCTCCATCATCTCCACATGGTGCCGATATCACCAAAAAGAGAGCTTCCTCTACGAACATTTCGACGACATCTGCGACATCTGCGCCCGCTACGACGTGGCCATCTCTCTCGGCGACGGTCTTCGCCCCGGCTGCACCCACGATGCCAACGATGCCGCTCAGTTCGCCGAGCTCGACACCATGGGCGAACTCGTCGAGCGAGCTTGGGCTAAAAACGTGCAAGCCTTCATCGAGGGTCCGGGTCACGTCCCAATGCACAAGATCCGCGAGAACATGGAACGCCAAATCGAGAAGTGCCACGAGGCTCCCTTCTACACCCTCGGCCCCCTCGTCACCGACATCGCTCCAGCCTACGACCACATAACCAGCGCAATAGGCGCGGCGCAAATCGGATGGCTCGGCACAGCCATGCTCTGCTACGTCACGCCCAAGGAGCACCTCGGTCTGCCAAATAAGGATGATGTCCGCACAGGTGTCGTGACCTACAAGATTGCCGCCCACGCTGCCGACCTCGCCAAGGGGCATCCCGGCGCGGCTCTCCGCGACGACGCACTAAGCCTCGCGCGCTTCGAGTTCCGATGGAAAGACCAGTTCAACCTGAGTCTCGACCCCGAGAAGGCTCTCGAGTTCTTCAAGGCTGGCGGTCACCAAGACGGCGAATACTGCACCATGTGCGGTCCCAATTTCTGCGCCATGCGCATCAGCCGCGACCTGCGGAAGATGGGCAAAGGCTGCTAACAATCAACTTTTAAATCACTAAACATCAATATGTTTTCAGACGAATTGCTGAAAATATCGTGGGAAGAGACCACGGAAAAGATATATAACAAGACCGAGGACGACGTCCTCCGCGCTCTCGCCAAGCCCAAGTGCGACATCGACGATTTCATGGCACTCATCTCCCCCGCCGCAGCTCCACACCTCGAGCAAATGGCGCGCCTCAGCCAAAAGTACACCCTCCAACGCTTCGGCAAGACCATACAGATGTTCATCCCGCTCTACACCACCAACTCATGCACCAACTCATGCGTGTACTGCGGCTTCCACATCTCCAACCCCATGAAGAGGACCATCCTCACCATGGAGGAGGTCGAGAACGAGTATAAGGCCATCAAGAAACTCGGCCCCTTCGAGAATATTCTCCTCGTGACGGGCGAGAACCCGGCCAAGGCTGGCGTAGACTACATCAAGGAGACCGTAAAAATCGCTCGTAAGTACTTCTCCAACATCAAGATAGAGGTCATGCCACTCAAGGCCGAGGAGTACAAGGAGATTGCCGATGCCGGCATGAACGGTGTCATCTGTTTCCAAGAGACCTACCACCGCGAGCGATATAAGGTCTACCACCCACGCGGCATGAAGAGCAACTTCGAGTGGCGCGTCAACGGCTTCGACCGCATGGGGCAGGCTGGCGTCCACTCCATCGGCATGGGCGTTCTCGTCGGTCTCGAAGAGTGGAGGACAGACATGACAATGATGGCCTACCACCTCCGCTACCTCGAGACTCACTACTGGAAGACCAAGTACAGCGTCAACTTCCCGCGCATGAGGGCTTCAGAGAACGGAGGCTTCCAGCCAAACGTCATCATGAGCGATAAGGAGCTCGCCCAGCTCACCTTCGCCTTCCGCATCTACGACCACGATGTCGACATCAGCTACTCCACTCGCGAGCCAGCAGACATCCGCGACCATATGTGCGCCCTCGGCGTAACGACCATGAGCGCCGAGAGCCACACCGAGCCGGGCGGCTACTACAGCTACCCCCAGACACTCGAGCAGTTCCACGTCTCCGACAACCGCAAGACCGCCGACGTGGCAGCAGCCATCAGGCGCGCGGGGCGTGAGCCGGTATGGAAGGATTGGGATGACGTGATGAACTAACCTCCCATCCAAAATCACATGACAAACAAAAGCGTCCCCGGACAATCAGCCCAACAAGCCGTCCTGGGGCGCTTTTTTCTCTTCTCCCCCTCTTCCCATCCTCCCGTAAGCCCGATTTGCAAAACACGCCCGAAAACCCTATACTTGCATCATAACGAACTTTCCACAACGATGATGATGATCTTCAACCGACTGACACTTACCACGGCTGCCCTCCTCGCCGTGTCGACAATCGCCTCGGCCCAATCCTACGACGACGCCTACGTGACGAGAGACGAGCTCCCCAATGGCACCATCTTCCTGCCCGCGCCTCCCGACACCACCGACGCCGCCTTCTTCAACGATTGGCTCGTCTACAACCGAGGTCTCGAGAAACGCCCCACACCACGTGGCGAACAGGCTCAAGCCGATGCCGAATACTCTTGGAGCTACATGGCCAAGTACTACTCCAAAGCCATGGGCTTCGAAATCAGCCCCGAGAAGACGCCAGCCATCTACCGCCTCCTATGCCGTGCTGCCAATACGGGCGGCGACGCCACCTATAAGCCCAAACGCCACTACATGAGGCGACGCCCGTTCATGGTCTTCAACCAGCACACCATGACCCCCGACCATGAGCCTGGCCTCTCGCGCAACGGCTCATACCCCTCCGGACACACCTCCATGGGCTGGGCCACGGCTCTCGTCCTCGCCGAAGTCAACCCCGCCGCGCAAGACAGCATCCTACTCCTCGGCTACGAGTACGGACAGAGCCGCACCATCGTCGGAGCCCATTGGCAGAGCGATGTCGACGCAGGCCGCGTCACCGCCAGTGCGGCTGTCGCCAGAATGCACTGCTCGCCCGACTTCCAAGCCGACATGGCAGCCGCCAAAGCCGAATGCGACAAGATTCTCGGCAAGTCCAGCGTCAAAGGTCCCAACATCATGAGCAAGGAGAACGCCAACAGGCGTCGCCTCAGAAGCAAGTAACCCTCGCTCGACAGACATAAAAACTTAGTCGGCTTGAAGACGAATGGTCTTCTAGCCGACTCTCTTTTATCGGGTATTTATATCTAAATCTCTATCTTACAATCTTTTGGCGTACTCCTCATACCGCCTTACTACATCCTCTAAACTTCTGTCTCCCCACAATCCACCCAATACGGCCACACCGCCAAAGCCCAATTTCTCAGCCACCCCCATGTTCTCAGGGGTAACGCCACCCAATGCGATGACCCTCTCGTTAATCATCCCCTCACAAGCCGTCTTTTGGAGTATCTCGTGCGAGAATGATGACTTATACCCACTCTTTGAAATAGAGTCGAAAATAGGGCTTAAAAACGCATAATCGACCATGTGTAGTTTCTCCGCCAACTCTTCAGTCGAGTGACACGACGCACTGAGCCTTCCTCCCCACCCCTCGGGAGCTGGGGGACGATTGGGGCTGAGGTGGTAGCCGCCAACGGCATACCGCTCGGCAAGGTCGGGCAGATAGTGCAGCGTCAGACGCTTGCGGAACTTTGGCTCAATCTTCTCAATCAAGGCAGCCACGTCCTCCCCTTTCGCCCCAGGCTTACGCATGTGCAAAATCTCCAAGCCCTCCTCAAAAAGGGTGTTTATTTCGTCCGCCTCGCCCTCAAAGAAGTCGGGCCACGATATGGCAATAAGTCTCATACCCCAAATATAGCCAAATAAAGCGTGCGCCGAGAACCCTGTCTTACGGTCTCTCGGCGCATCTTTGCGTTATCTGTTTTCTCCTCCCTCTTAGCTGAGTCCGGAGATGTTGCCCTCGGCATCGACGGTCATGCCCTCAGCGGCAGGGTGCAGAGGCAAGCCCGGCATGCGCATCATGTCGCCAGCCAACGGGATGACGAAGCCCGCGCCTGCGGCAAGCTCCACGCCGCGGATGTGGAGGATGTGGTGACCTGGGCGACCGACCTGCTTCGGGTCGTCGGTAAAGGAGTATTGCGTCTTGGCGATGCATACAGCCGCTCCTTCAAGCCCGATCTCCTTGGCCTCGGCAAGGTCTTTAAGTGCCTTGGGCGCAAATTCCACTCCGTCGGCACCATAAATCTCTTTGGCGATCTTTACAATCTTGTCCTCAAGAGGCTCGCTCCACGAGTATAGGGGCTTGAACTCGCTCTTTCCACTCTCCGCCTCGGCAACTACCTGACGAGCCAAAGCCTTAGCGCCATTGCCGCCCTCGCCCCATACGTTGGCGACGACAGCCTCGACACCCCATGCGCGGCATGCCGTCTGGATGGCGTCAAGCTCGGCGTCGGTGTCCGCTGCGAAACGATTGATGGCGACGACGACGCGAACGCCATAGCCAAGCATGTTCTTGACGTGACGCTCAAGGTTGTGCATGCCCTCCATGACGGCCGTCACGTTCTCAGTGCCGAGGTCTGCCTTAGCCACGCCGCCATGCATCTTGAGCGCGCGTGCCGTGGCTACGATGACGATGACCGACGGGCGAAGACCGCCAGCCTGGCACTTTATGTCGAGGAACTTCTCACCGCCAAGGTCGGAGCCGAAGCCCGCCTCCGTCACCACATAATCGGCGAGAGAAAGACCCATCTTAGTGGCTATCAATGTGTTAGTACCTTGTGCGATATTGGCGAAAGGACCACCGTGGACGATAGCCGGCGTATGGGCGAGCGTCTGCACGAGGTTTGGCATGATGGCGTCGCGGAGGAGGGCCGTCATTGCGCCCTCAGCCTTCAGGTCGCGGGCGTGGACAGGCTCGCCAGCGAAGGTGCGACCGACGTAGATGTTGCCAAGTCGCTCGGTTAGGTCCTTGATGTTCTTAGAGAGGCAGAGAATGGCCATGATCTCGGAGGCTGCCGTGATGTCGAAGCCTGTCTCGCGTGGCACACCCTGCAGCTTGCCGCCCAGACCTACGACTATATGGCGCAGCGCACGGTCGTTCATGTCCATGACCCTCTTCCAAACGACGGTGCGAGGGTCGAGATCTACGAGCGAGCGACGCCCGAAATGGAGGGCGTTGTCAATCATCGCCGCGAGGAGGTTGTGAGCCTTCTCTATGGCGTTGAAATCGCCTGTGAAGTTGAGGTTTATATCCTCCATCGGCACGACCTGGCTGTATCCGCCACCTGCCGCGCCGCCCTTGACGCCGAATACGGGACCGAGCGACGGCTCACGGAGGACGACAGCCGTCTTCTTACCGACGAGGCTCAATCCGTCGGCAAGACCTATGGACACTGTCGTCTTGCCCTCGCCGGCTGGCGTGGGGGTGATAGCTGTCACGAGAACGAGCTTGGCTTTCTTTGCCTTCTCCTCGTCGATGAGGGAGATGGGCAGCTTGGCTTTCAGGCGGCCGTATGGCTCGATAATGTTCTCGTCAATGCCAAGACGGGCGGCAATGTCCTTGATGGGCAGCTTCTCCGCCGCTGTGGCAATCTCTATATCAGTCATGTTCCTAATACTGTAATTGTTGTGATGAGACAAAGGTACAGTCTTTTTGGTCGGTCAGAGTGTTAAAAACAAGGGGCGTATCCAATAACTTGTTATAAACATTCATTCCACGGACCGCGCTGTTTAATTATCACACTTATGGCACAAAAAGATGGCGGCTCCACCGCTGCTAACGATGAAGCCGCCACTTAGATTGTTAAGCCTTGGCGGATGCGCCTATGAGTCTAAATTCTTAATCCCAATCCTCGCCGGAGACGTCGATCTTCAAGAGAGTGCCCTCCTCGGAGGAGAGAACGATGCCGCTGATGGTGACGTGCGTCGGGTCGGTCTCGTCGAGCTGCTCGATTTTGTAAGTAGCGATGCAGTCTGTAGAGGTGATGATGCAGTCGTCATAGACGTGAGCCTTGCTGGTGGCGTTGTTCTTGATGGTCTCATTCTTGGCCTTCTGGATGGTCTCGATGTATAGCTCGTCAGCCTTAGGGTTGTTGACGTCGGCGCACTTGTCATCCTTGAGGATTGCCTCTACGCATTTGAGGGAGTCCGCAGCGTCGGAGAGAAGAGCGGCGAGGGTGAAGTTCTTCTTTTCGCTGAAGGAGAGGTAAGAACCAAGTTCTTTGTTCTTAGAAGTGCCTGCCTCGAAAGTGTAATTCGAGCCGATGGTAGCGGTCTTGGTGCCAGCCATACGGGTGCGAACCTCGAGCTTGTAGATGTCTACGGGGATGTTGGTGGAGCTGAGGGTTGCGGTCCAGGTCTTGCCGTCCTCTGTACGCTCCTTCTCTGCCTCGCTGCCGTCGAGGAGGTCATACTCGATGGCGTTGTCTTTCTCGTCGAAGCGGGTTGTGGAGGTGAGGGTGAACTTCTTGAGCTTCTTGTTGGTGGTGACGGTGCCAGAGATGGTGATAGTGCCATCGTTGTTGGCAAGAGCGGTGAGGTAGTCGAAATTGAACTTCTCGGCGATCTCTGCGCTGTCGTCAGTCGTGTCGTCGGTGCAGGCTGTGAACGATGTTGCAATCATGCTGCAGCAGAGTGTTGCGACGGCAAACTTCAGAAAAGTCTTCTTCATTTTCTTGTTGGTGTTTTTTGTTATTGATTAAGTTAACGGCGCGAATATATGTGTCGCTCGACACATAAGCACCTTTTGTCGTTGTTTTTTAATTGAGGTTAACAATCTTATTTGCCCCCTAACAATTATCGTGCCAAAAGGGCGTCACTTGGATTTTGATTTAGACACGACTGCCGTATACGAGTATAGATGCAATAGGTTACATACGCCACCAAATGACACAGCAACCCATAAACAGAGCTTTTTAAGGCTAAAACAGAAGTACCCGTTCTCCCTTACTGTTCCTCGTGGAACACACCCCTATTCTTTCACATTGACACTTTCGTCAGGATGAAAATGGGTAAAAACTAACAATCCCTTGCTTTTTCCTATCGTTTCGACGATTTTATTAAGCGGAGCCTGTCGAACTGACTCCACGCCGCCAAAAGCTTTGAAGAGCTCCTCCTTCGTCTTAGGACCTATGCCTTTGATGTCGTCAAACTCCGACGCTACCATAGATTTGCTACGCTTATTACGGTGGAATGTTATTGCCACGCGGTGAACCTCGTCTTGCATACGCGTGAAGAAGCGGAATACGGCGTCGCTCTTGCCGATGCCTACCACTTTGGGCGGAAAACCAACGAGGATTTGGTTTGTGCGGTGACGCGAATCCTTGGCAAGACCGATGATATTGAGCGAAAGACCAAGGTCGGTCGTGGCCTGGCGTATAACCTCCATCTGCCCCACCCCACCATCTGCCACGACAAGGTCGGGCATAGGCTGCCCCTCGTCTCGCAGCCGCAGGTAGCGGCGATGAACAACCTCGTACATAGAGGCGTAGTCGTCGGGTCCCTCGACAGTCTTGATGTTGAAAAGGCGATAGTCCTTACGGCTCGGCTTGGCATCGCGGTAGACGACGCAAGCCGCAACGGCGTTTGTGCCTTGGATGTTCGAGTTGTCGAAACACTCCATGTGGCGCGGCAAGTCGTGGAGACCGAGCTGCTCCTTTATCTGAATCATGAGCTTCTCCTCGTGCGTGGCGCGGCTGCGGTTGGCCTCCTGCTTCAACAGCTCGAGCTTGAACATTCGGGCGTTCTTCTCCGAAAGGTCGAGAAGCTTCCTCTTGTCTCCGCTTTGCGGGATTATAAATGATATACCGGCAAACTCGACATCGGGCAAGAAAGGCACAACTATCTCGCGTTGCAGAATGCCACTCGTCTCGCGGACACTCTGAATGGCGAAAGAGAGAACCTCCGCGTCCTCCTCCTCCATGCGGCAACGAAACGTCATGGTATATGATGAGAGAATCTGCCCCTCTTGAATGCGCATGAAGTTGACGTAGCTCTCTGACTTCTCATCGTCACGGGCGATAGAAAAGACATCGCAATTGAGTATTGAGTTACTCGCCACGAGCGAGCGGCTCTGATAATTTGATAGTCTCGCAATCTTACGACGCAAGACTTCCGCCTTCTCGAACTCCAATTCCTCGGCCGCGGCATTCATCTCCGCCTTCATTTGGCGAATTATGGGACCCGTATTGCCCCTCAGTATGTCTCGCACACCCTGTATGTAACGGTCGTATTCCTCCTCGGATATGAGACCTTCGCATGGTCCGTCGCACAACTTTAGGTGATATTTGAGGCACACCTTATACTTTCCTTGCGCAATCTTGTCTTGAGAAAGGCTAAGTGCGCACTGGCGAAGCGGGTATAAGCTCTTGAAAACGTCGAATATGTCGTGCAACTGACCCGAGCTTGTATAAGGACCATAGTAGACACTGCCGTCGCGGACGTGGCGTCGGGTCTGAATGACACGGGGAAAAGGCTCGTTGAGGATTGCCACCCACGGGTAGGTCTTATCATCCTTCAGCAGTATGTTATATTGCGGCTTGTGTTTCTTTATGAGGTTGTTCTCAAGAAGCAGAGCGTCCTCCTCATTGTTGACGACGATATGATGAATGTGGCAAATCTTGCTTACGAGAACGTGCGTCTTATGCGTCTGCTGCTTCTTTAGAAAGTAAGACGAGACGCGGCGCTTCAGGTTCTTCGCCTTGCCGACGTATATAATCTTTCCAGTCTTGTCGAAATACTGGTATACGCCAGGCAAGTCGGGAAGGACGTTGACAAGTTGCTTCAGATGGTCGAGCCGCTCGGCATCTGAGGCATAGGAATATTTTACCTTATCGTCGCTCACAGTAATAAGAACTTTTTATTTGAAGAGTGTCGTCAATTGGAAATTGTCGACATCGAAAAGCCCGCGGTCGCCAATCTTCAGGCTCGGTATTACGAGCAGACACATGAAAGCCATGGTCATGAAAGGCGACTTTAGAGTCACTCCGTTCTTCATTCTGACGGTGCGGATGAGACGCTGGTAGTTATCAGCCACATCGTTCCAGTCATCAGAAGTCATGAGACCCGCCACAGGCAGTTGCAGACGATTGACTTCGCCATCGGCAGATATTACGACGATGCCGCCTTTTATGCGGAACATAGCCTCAGCCGCAAGGCGCATAGAGTGAGCGTCGCGCCCGATGACCACGACATTGTGCGAATCGTGGGCTATGGAAGACGCCATAGCTCCGCATTTGAGACCCGTGCCGGATATGAAACCATTAACGACAGGAATGTTTGTGTAGCGGTTTATTACGGCAATCTTCATGATGTCGCGTCCCTCGTCGGACAGGACCTCACTACCCTGCCCTACCACTGGCGACCACTCTTGCGCCTCGCTGACAATTTGGTCGGGTATGAGACCTATGACGCGGAGCGTAGGGTTGTCATGAGGGGCGACGACCTTGAAGTCATCGTCGGAGAAAGAGCGGGATATGAAGTTGTTGGGACGCTCGGAGCGTGACGGGCGGAAGACAACGCCTTGCTCTGCGTCGTAGACCTTCTCGCCTCCTATAAAAGAAGAGCGGACGGTGAACTTGTTCAAGTCCGACAACACAACGAAGTCCGCATGGTCGCCCTCTTGGAGACGGCCGACATCGAGCTTGTAATGGTCAATCGGGTTGAGCGTGAGCACTTGGAATATGTCATAGATATCAGCCCCATCAGCTAAGGCGCGGCGGAAGAACTTATCTATGTGACCGCGGTCGCGGATGTCGTCGGGGTGAGCGTCATCAGTGCAAGCCATAATCTTGTCGGGGTCGGTATGGAAGAGAGGCATGAGAGCGTCGAGATTTCGAGCCGCACTACCCTCCCTTATAAGAATCTTCATGCCGAGGTCGAGTTTGGCACGCGCCTCCTCAAGAGTGAAGCTCTCATGATCGGTCGAGACACCTTCGGCAACGTAGCGACTGAGGCGGTCGTCGGTTATGCCGGGAATATGACCATCGACAGGCTTGCCAGCATCTTGCGCGATCTTCATCTCGGCCATCACCTTACTATCGTGGGCAAGGAGACCGGGATAGTTCATCATCTCGGCGAGAGCTACACCATCTGGCATGAGGCGGGCAATCTCGTCAGGACCGAACGTTGCACCATTGGTCTCAAAAGGCGTTGCCGGGACGCAAGAAGGGATGGCGAAGAAAAAGCGGAAAGGCGACTTTGCGGCATCGCGCATCATGAAGCGCACTCCCTCCTCTCCAAGCACATTGGCAATCTCGTGGGGGTCGCACACGGCAGCCACCGTTCCATGAGGAATCACCATACGAGCGAATCCTTGTGGCACGAGCATGCTACTCTCGATATGGACGTGGGAGTCGATGAGACCAGGAACGCAGAAGTCGAGCGAAGAATCAACATTGTCGCTCACCTTCTCTATTGACAAAATCTTATCGCTGAAAGATATGTTGGCGACATAAGATTGACGCTTTATGACGTCGATATAGTTGGCTTTGATTGTTCTAATCATAGTAAATGCAGAATTTATGCTATTTGGATAGTTGAGTTACTATTTGAAAGCAGTTGTTCATTATTTAAGTTAAAAGATGGCGGCAGAATATCTGTTTCGCGCATTTTTGCGGATAAATGCTATCAATATGAAAGAATAGCCCATCGTTCCACGTGAAACGACGGGCTATTTGTATCATCTTCCGAGAAGGACGAGCAGAATTGAGATGTCGGCTGGGGAGACACCGGGAATACGCATCGCTTGGTCGAGAGTAGCAGGGTCTATTTTAATCAGTTTCTCTCGCGCCTCGTAGCTGAGACTGGTCACTTTGGCGTAATCGATGCGTCCACGAATTGGGATATTGTTATGGCGGATAATCTTGTCTGCCTGCTGACGCTCCTTTTCAATGTAGCCGCCATACTTTATCTCAATCTCGGCAGACTCCTTTACTTCGGCTGCAAGTTGGGAATTATCACCAAGGATATGCTCAACCTCGGGCATAAGCGGAAGGAGATCGTCAATATGGACTTGCGGACGAGAGATGACTTGGTTTGCACGAAGTGACTCGTTGGCAGGCGTCGTGCCGAGCGATTCAAGAATCGGGTTGAGGAGATCCTGCTTCAGAAGCTTGCGATCGAGAATATCGAGGAGCTTGGAACGTAACTTGACTTTCTTCTTAAACCAAGAATATTGGTCGTCGGGAACGAGACCGAGATCCCTACCCTTCTCCGTAAGGCGATCGTCGGCATTATCTTGACGAAGCAGAATGCGATATTCGGCACGACTCGTGAACATACGGTAAGGCTCATCGACACCTTTGGTGACAAGGTCGTCAATAAGGACGCCAATATAAGCCTCGTCGCGAGTAAGAACGAACGGCTCCTCGCCACGAATCTTGCGGACGGCATTGATGCCAGCCATGAGACCTTGACCAGCAGCCTCCTCATAACCTGTTGTGCCATTGACCTGACCTGCCATGAATAGACCATGGAGTACTTTGCTCTCGAGACTATGGTAGAGTTGCGTGGGGTCGAAAAAGTCATACTCGATGGCGTAGCCTGGTCGAATGACTTGAGCATGCTCCAAACCTGGGATGTGAGAGAGAGCCTTCAGTTGAACATCCATAGGTAGCGAGCTACTGAAGCCGTTGAGGTAATACTCGATAGTATTAACGCCCTCCGGCTCAAGGAAAAGTTGGTGGCGGTCCTTATCGGCGAAGTTAACGAGCTTAGTCTCGATGCTTGGGCAATAGCGAGGACCAATGCTCTTGATGGTGCCGTTATATAGAGGGGAATCGGCAAAGCCGGAGCGGAGAATGTCGTGAACCTCGGAATTGGTATAAGTGATGTAACAAGGGAGCTGTTGGAGGGTACGGTTGATTGATGGACCATAGCTAAATTGATGACCCTCAATATTTCCGTCTTGCGGTTCGAGTTTTGAGAAGTCAATGGTTCGACCATCGATGCGGACAGGTGTACCCGTCTTCATGCGGTCCATCGAAACCCCGAGAGAAGAAATCTGGTCGGAGAGGAGGAAAGAGGCCTCGTCGCCCATACGACCTCCCGAATAGTGAACACGCCCGATATGGAGAAGACCATTGAGGAAAGTACCGGCAGTGAGGACGACGGCCTTGGCATGGAACTCAGCACCGAGTTTTGTGCGCACTCCCTTAACAATATCACCGTCTATTAAAAGAGCTGTAACGGCGTCCTGCCAAAGCTGGAGAGAAGGAAGAGATTCGAGAAAATTGCGCCAAACGCGAGAAAATTCTGCTTTGTCACATTGAGAGCGAGGACTCCACATGGCGGGACCCTTGCTCATGTTGAGCATTCGGAATTGAATGGAGGTGAGGTCTGTGACACGCGACGTCATTCCTCCGAGCGCACTTATCTCTCGGACGATTTGCCCTTTAGCGATGCCACCGACAGCAGGGTTGCAACTCATCATCGCCATCTTGGTAATGTCGAGCGTTATGAGTAGCGTCTTCATACCAAGCTTGGCGGCAGCATGGCCCGCCTCGCAACCTGCATGGCCTGCGCCGACGACTATGACGTCGAAGGTGAAATTCATATATGTGTGTTTAAGAGACTAAAGAGAGAATAGTAAAACAGAGAAAACCGCAAGCGTCTAAAAGGTAGTCGCTTGACGGTCGATATTTTGGATCTTGCCGTGGCAAGAAGAGGTGGAAGTCGGCTTGTTAGGACTTGGCACGCATTGACTTCTCGTCGGTTACGAGAGTCTCGAGAATTGCGAGAGCCTTTTCTTCGGCGGCTCGCATCTTCTTCTCATCATCCGGCTGTTTGTCTTTGAGACCGCAGAGGTGGAGTACGCCATGGATTATGACACGATGGAGCTCGCGTTCGAAAGATGGGGCATATTGCTCGGCATTGGTCCGTACGGTGTCGATGGAGATGTACATATCGCCGCTTACTACACCATCCTCGTCATAGTCGAAAGTGATGACGTCGGTGTAATAATCGTGCTGAAGAAATTGGCGATTGACCTCTAAAATCTTGTCGTCGTTGCAGAAGATATATGAGAGTTCGCCAGTCTTAAATCCGTAGGAATCAATGACTTGCTTAATCCACTTACGCAGTATGATCTTACCTTTGAGGTTGAGGTCGACGTCCTCGTTATAGAAGTTTATCACTTGAGATTAAATAAGAGACGGCAGTTTCTACCATGGTCAGAGAACTCTACCTTGTCGGCGAGATTGCGCATGAGGAAGATACCACGACCGCAGTCTTTCTCTATATTCTCCTCGGCTGTGGGATCGGGCAAATTATCAGGGTCGAAGCCGTCGCCCTGGTCCTGGACGGTGACCTCTATTTTATCGTTGTTTATGAGGTAATGGACAGTAACTTTTTTCTCGGGTGAGAGTTTATTGCCATGGACTATGGCATTGTTGACGCACTCGACGACCGACAACATGTATTTGCCATAGACTTCGTCGTCGATTCCTAACATCTGCGACTGACCATCAATCAGTTTCTCAATCTGATTGATGCTATCTATGGTAGAGTCGAGAACGAGGGTTTCTTCAAGGTTAATTGAATCCATTATTCTTCTGCGTGATAAGACGACATTTCATTATACGATGAAAGTCGCAGAAAAGTTTTAGGTTTTATAGGTAGATTTTGTGTGTTTGTCATTGTTTTCGGAGCCAAATCTCGGGATTTTGCTTTTGATCGCCGAGCCAAAGCTCGAAATGGAGGATATTGTTGTTGACACCGACACCCGTATAGACCTTGCCGAGGTTGGTATAGGTGTTGACCTCCTGATCTTTCTTGACGAAAACCTCAGAGAGGTTTGAATAGACGGTGAGGACATCGCCGTGGCGGATTATGATGGTGGCTCCGCTGCCGGGCATGACGATAATTCGGGATACTTTTCCCTGGTGGACGGGGTGAATCTCGTTGCTGGCGAGAATATCCATATCGATGCCGTTGTTGCTTATCTTGATTTGAGGAAGGAGGGGGTGATCATGCTCACCGAATGCGCTTGTGACCACCCAGCTTCGTACTGGCCAAGGGAGTTTACCTTTATTCTCCTTGATTTGGTCGGAAAGCTCGTCATGAGCCGATATTTCGGTGTTTTTAGACTTGGACGTAGAGGATTGCCTTTGCTTCTTTTTCTTGGCTTCTTCAGCCTCTCTGCGCGCTTTTTCGGCCTCTTCGCGTATTACAGCGACAATCTTCTCCTCTATTACCTTAGTTTGCATTTGCGCCTTCTCAATATTCTTTTGGAGATCGGCTTGGCTCAGGGTGATGCTTTCGACATTAGCCTTGCGTGCTTTGAGCTCCTTGTCGAGACGCATACTCTCATCGTTTATCTTCGTAAGAGAGATGCTTATGGCTGTAAGTTTTTGAGATACAGAGGCTTTGAGAATGGACATTTGCTCTTTAGTCTCGGTAAGCTGGCGAAAAGACTGCTTGCGATAGTCGGCATATTGGCGAATGAAGAGGAAACGCTGGTAGCTCTGGCTGAACGACTTTGCGGAGAGAATATAGGCGAGAGGAGAATAGCCATTGCCACGCGCCTGAATTTTGCGGAGCAGCTCGGCGTACTCGTCCTTTTGACGTTGCAGCTCGACACCGACTGAGTCTATCTGCTTGTTAATGAGGCTAATCTGCTCATTATAGGCTTTAATCTCATTGTTGTAGACCTCGATAAGGGCACGACGTTTAGCTATCTTATCATCGACAACGGAAATGCGCATCATCTCATTATCGCGCCTATTGGCATACTCCTCCATCATCTTGTTGCTTTGCTCAATGAGCGAGAGAAGCTTAGACTTCTCGCGATTGAGGTCGTCGAGCGTCTTGCTTTGCGAGAGGGCAAGAGATGAAAAAAGAAGAAAGGCGAGTATGAAGAGAAATGTAAAGCGCATTGAAAGAGCCTGTTACTTGTTTATTTTGGGGTTGGAGATGGTCATTGACATTGAGCCATTGGATCCATTATCCTGCTTTGCGACCACCTCTACCAGGGTTGGTAAGGAATGACCATCAAAAGACTGGTAATCTGAGACAATTATATCGGCATTAGAGCCCGCAGCCTCGTAGTGGAGACCGCTGAAAGAGAAATCTACCGCATTGACGTAGAGGTAGATATCGATGCTGGAGCCAGAGCGGAAGAGCACATATTTTCCGTCGGAGGTGAGACGCATGGAGAAATGGGAGAAATCTTGCTCACCGAAAAGATTGTAGACGGGCGGGACGATACCGAGAAAGGCACATTGTATGGCTTCTCCGAAGTATGCTGGGATGTTCATCTCCTTATCGATGCCGAGAATATTGCTCTTAACGGACGCCTTGCCGCCATTTATCTCGACCTTACCGACGCTTACTGGAGGAAACTGGATACGACCTGTGAAGGTGGTAAGAGAGCCTCTGGTAAAGGCAATATTGGCTTTTATGTTGGCGCTATTGCCGTTGAAGTCGACTTTTGTCTTGGCGTTTTTTGCCTCATAGGTCTTAACGTCGGGCATTCTATCCTCAGCCTGGGCAAGTAGGGAGACGACCTCACTTTTGCGAGTGGAAAACTCGGATGTAGAGTAATCGGACGGGATGCGATTGGAACGGCAGGACGTGGCGAGGAGGGCTACAAGGAGTAGCGATAGGAGAGGCTGGTTGCGCAGATTGGTCATAGTGGCTTATTTTATTTCGTCGACTATATACTTCTTCTCCTCTATCTTGCGCTTAATCAATGCGTTATCGGGATCGAGAGAGAGGGCTTTTTTCCATTGTTCGAGAGCCTCATCGACTTTTCCGATATTGAAGAGAATGTCGCCATAGTGGTCATGAATATCTGCGCTTGGCTCCTCTTCGCCTTTAGAGTAGTTATCTATGCAACGCTCCATTACAAACATTGCCTCTTGATATTTAGCCTCACGGAGCAGGATGTAGGCGTAAGTGTCGAGGTAAGTTGCGTTGAGAGGGTCGCGGTTTAGGGACCTCATACTCATGCGCTCCGCCTTTTCGAGCAAAAGACCGCGCTTTGCGAGGAAGTAGGCGTAGTTGTTGAGAGCCATCTCGTCATCGGGGTCTTCGGAGAGAATTTGGTCATATACCATGAATGCCTTAGAGATGCTGTCGAGATACTGATAGCAGTTGGCTATTCCGTTGAGCGCGGAGTGGCGATAGGAGGTGAAATTGGACTTTTGATTAGCATCGAGACCATCGAGGAATGCGAAGACCTGGTTGAAAGAGTTGAGTGCTGATTTATAGTCCTTTAAAATACATTGGTATTCGCCTTTAACGATGCCGTAGAGAGGATTAGTCGGGACATCTTTTTGCGCACGTGAGCAAAGGTCAATCATCTTGTTGGCCTTGTCGGTTGCAGAGGAAAGAGTGTCGACCTGTTCGTAAGAAATGAGACGATTCCAAATGTATTCGGTTCCCCTGGTTTCGGCTACGAAGCGAGTTAGAAGCTCCTTGCCGAGTTTATAGCGTCCGTTTTGAGCCAAGTAAGATTCTGCAAGAGAGACAATATCTGTATTTATCGGATACTGCTGGAGAAGCGAAGAGAATGTATTCATCATAAAAGGCATCCAATTCGCATTATCCAACATATCTTTATCGCCCATCAATTGATAAACTTGCTGAACTTTAGAGTTTTCATCAATCTCATCGGAAACGAAACCTTTGAGCATTGCATGGGCGTAGAGACTATCCATCTTGTTTTCCTTGTAGAGGTCGGCAAGAAGGAAATAGAAAGGCGAGCCTCCGGGGCATTGAGTAGCGCGCTCACAGAAGTTGATGGACTTATCGGTCTCGCCTTTCATTTTGTAGAGGTGAGAAAGCACGTAGAGCGTCCTGGGCTGATTGGGGTAATTCTTGTCGAGTGTCGTAGCGAGCTTTAGGGCCTTCTTGGGCTCGCCCATTTCGGCATATATTGCTACACGTCGGAGCTCAACCTCATAGAGAACCTTAGGATCATTAGATTTTATCTTTTTGGCCTCGTTGAGGGCTTCATCGTAGCGACCGAGCGTCGAGAGGAGAGTGTACTTATTATAGCGGGTATCGACGTCGTCGGGATTAGCGGCTAAGATCATCTCATAAAGAGGTAGAACCTTTTCTTGATGACCCGAAAGGACGTAGGCTGAGGTGGCAGTCTCGATGTAGGAACGATTGATTGTTGTATCTACATCGACAGCACGCTGCGCAAATTCGGCAGCATGGGTGTAATCTTGGGTAGCGTTGAGGAGTTTTGCAATCTCATTAAGAACAGCAGGGTTGTCGGGCTGCTGCTTTTGGAGATACATGAACATCTCGAACGCGCTATTGTAGTCTCCCTTCATTTTAGCCTGAAGAGCGTTGAAATAGACGTTCTCAAAAAGGAGACGTGACTGATCCTCAAGAGCGTCTTGAGCAAAGACGTTGGACGCTACGAACAGGAAAGAGAGTAGAGAAAATAGTATTCTTCGCATAGTAGTGTCGCTTATTTAATACCAGAATGACCAAAGCCTCCATCACCTCGCTCAGAAGAATCGAGGGAGTCGACTTGGGTAAAAGAGGCGAACTCATGGCGAGCTATGACCATTTGGCAGATGCGGTCGCCATTATGAATTGTGAAAGGCTTGTCGGAAAGATTGACAAGTATGGCACAAATCTCGCCACGATAGTCGGAATCGATGGTGCCCGGGGTGTTGAGGACTGTTATGCCACTCTTGGCCGCGAGACCGCTGCGCGGGCGTATCTGCGCCTCGTAGCCTTCGGGCAGCTGAATGAAGATGCCGGTCGGTACGATGGACCTTGCGAGAGGTTGAATTGTTACTTCATCGGACAAGTTTGCACGAAGATCCATGCCTGCGGAACCTGGGGTGGCGTAGGAAGGAAGAGGGTTGGCACTCTTGTTGACAATCTTTATGTTGACGCTGGTCATCTTCTTAATATTTTGTGGATTAGAGGGTTAAGATTGATATGCTCCGTCTTGACTATGGCAATAAAAATGAGAGCCATGACGACGATAGCGGTAAGCGGCCAAAGCTGTGGACATAACTCAGTTGTAAGGTACGTCGCCCCCATAACAACCACAATTACCGCTATTGTGGCAAAGAGCAGAAGTCTTACGGGGTAAGCAACGGGGAAATACTTCTGCCCCATGAAGTAAGTAAGAATCATCATGACGGCGTAGCCTACGAAAGTGGATATTGCTGCACCCATGTATCCCATTCGGGGGATGAGCAAGAAGTTGAGGGCAGTATTGACAGTAAGACCAATGGCACTCATGATGATACCCCAATAGGTTCGATCGGTGAGCTTATACCAGAGAGAGAGAGAATAATAGACTCCAAAGAACAGCTGACCTATTAATATCCAAGGTATTATGGCTGTTCCTTCGTAATAAGACTCGGGGAGGAAGAGACGCAAGATAGGCATGAAGAGCATGACCCCGGCGAATATTATTAGTCCGAAGTAGACAAACCATTTTAGCGCGGGTCCGTAGATGTCGGTTTTCGCCTTATCCTTATTCTCCTTGAAGAAGAAAGGCTCGAAAGCCATTCGGAAGCTCTGCGTGAAAATTGACATCAGGACACCTATCTTGTAACAAGCCGCATAGACACCAAGAGAAGCAAGAGGGTCGGCAGAGGGGTCGAGATGCTTGATGAGGATCTTCTCGATATTTGTATTTGCTTGTCCGAGGAAGCCCATTCCGACAAGTGGAAGACTGTAAATGAGGGCGTTACGGAGGAGTTGCTTGTCGCCCTTATTGATAGTAGTCGCTATTCGTGGAATGAAATAGAGCGTGGAGAAGAGCGAGCCAGCAAGATTGGCGAGCATCATGTAGGTTATGTCATCGACAGAGGAGAAGAAGCCTCCTTGATGCCTTAGCCAGAAGAGGAAAAATATTGTAAGAGCGACATTTACAAGTACTTGAGCGAGACGCAGCAGAGCGTAGGCAAGAGACTTGCGAAGATAGCGGAGCTCAGCGAAGAAGATGGCGTTATATGAATCGAGAAGAACTATGGCAGCCATGATGGCAAGATAGACGCCACTTTGCGGACCAAAGTCGAAATCGAGAAGAGCGCAACAAAAAGAAGGGAAGAAGAGCGTCAGCAGGAACAGAAATGTTCCGAAGAGGAATACCGTACGGGAGAGAGTCCCGAGAAGACGGTCGCGGTTGTTGTCGGTAGCAAAACGGAAGTAGCCAGTCTCGAAACCGAGGGTCACGACAACGAGGAAAATAGCGATCCAGCTATAGACGTAGGAGAAAGTACCATAGACAGCCTGTGACACCACACGAACGTAGAGCGGCATCATTAGCCAACCTATTAGTCGGCTGAGTATTGTAGAGGCACCATAGACTACGGTGTCGGAGGCTAAAGTTTTAAGTTTACCCATTGGTAATGAGGAGTTTAGGCACTAAAGGCTTTGCTCGTCTGAATTAGATATTTTCTGGTAGTTGAAAAGATTTGGCGATTCAGGACGGTAGCCCGTGCGACCCGTATGTTTGTAGGCAAGCTCCGTCGCCATACGACCTCGGGGGGTGCGCTTGATGAAGCCACTCTGGATGAGGTATGGCTCATAGACATCCTCGACGGTGCCGGCATCCTCGCCTATGGCTGTGGCGATGGTGGAAACGCCGACTGGACCTCCGTTGAACTTGTCGATTATGGTGAGAAGAATCTTGAGATCCATCTCATCGAGACCGAAACTGTCGATATTGAGGGCGTTGAGGCTCTTGTTTGTAATCTGCTTGTCGATGTGACCATCACCAATGACCTGAGCGAAATCGCGGACTCGGCGAAGAAGAGAATTGGCAATACGTGGCGTACCGCGACTGCGAAGGGCTATGGCATTGCAGGAGTCCTCATCTATTCTGACCCCAAGGATGCCTGCGGAGCGACGCACAATTTTTGAGACGAGAGGAGCGTCGTAATATTCGAGGTGGCACTTGATGCCGAAACGGGCACGCAAAGGACTGGTAAGCAGACCACTACGAGTGGTGGCACCTACGAGAGTGAAAGGGTTGAGGTCGATTTGGATTGTACGCGCACCAGGACCCTTGTCTATTATGATGTCTATCTTGAAATCCTCCATCGCGGAGTAGAGGTATTCCTCGACGACAGGGCTAAGACGGTGAATCTCATCGATAAAGAGGACATCGTTTGGCTCAAGGGAAGTGAGGAGACCCGCAAGGTCGCCAGGCTTATCTATGACAGGACCGGACGTGGTCTTCATATTGACGCCCAACTGGTTGGCAATGATGTTGGATAGAGTAGTCTTGCCGAGACCAGGTGGACCGTAGAGGAGGGTATGATCGAGCGGCTCGCCGCGCATCTTGGCGGCAGCGACGAAGATGCGGAGATTGGACACCACGCCACTCTGCCCCGTGAAATCGTCGAAGGTAAGAGGGCGGAGTTTTTTATCCAACTCCTGATCGGGAGTATTCTCCTTTCTGATGTCTATGCCGTCCAAAGTTGTTGGAAATGTCTGATTTTTAATAATATGAGAGAAGTGGTATTACACATCCATTAATTTGTAATGGCGCACTATCTCTAAAAACTGATCGATGTCGAAAGGTTTGGCGAGAAACTCGTCCATTCCAGCCTCGATGCATTTTTTACGCTCGCTATCGTAGACGTTGCCTGTGAGACCGATGATGAAAGCCTTTTTGCTTTTGTTTTCCTGCTCGAACTGGCGTATGAAGTGAGTAGCTTCATAGCCGTTGAGTTCGGGCATCATGATGTCCATGAGGATGATGTCGTAGGGGTTGGAAGTGGCCATGTCAACGGCTTTTCTTCCATCGTCGGCAACGTCGGCTTTCAGCCCGACGTGTCGGAGGGTGTAGAACATCATCTTCTGGCTCAATTGATTGTCTTCGACAAGTAACATCTTACTCATAGTGTGGCGGTTTTGGTTGTGGTATTTATTTAGCGAAGTTTTTTGAGAGTTGGAGCATGGCGTCGATTGGCCGTCGGGCTTTGGCTGCGACATCGGGATCGACTAATACCTCGGGCCACTCGTATTTGAGGGTGAGATATATTTTTTCCATTGTGTTGAGCTTCATGTAGTTGCAGTTGTTGCATCCGCAAGTTGAGTCCATGGGTGGAGCCGGGATAAGCTCCTTGTCGGGGAAGGACTTTTGCATTTGGTGGAGGATGCCGCTCTCTGTGGCAACGATGAAACGCTTGGCATTGCTCTTGCCGATGTAGGAGAGGAGAGCAGCCGTGGAACCTACGAAATCGGCGAGGACGACGATTTGATGTTTGCACTCGGGATGGGCGATGAGCTCTGCGTCGGGGTAGGTCTTCTTGATTTCGAGAATCTTCTCGAGGCTGAACTGCTCGTGGACGTGGCATGCGCCATTCCATAGGAGCATCTGGCGCCCCGTCTTGGAGTTGATGTATGAGCCGAGGTTTCGGTCGGGACCGAAGATCAGCTTCTCTTCTTTAGGGAAGGAGTTGACAATTTGGAGAGCGTTGGTACTTGTCACGACGACATCGGTCATTGCCTTAATCTCGGCTGAGGTGTTGACATAGCTAATGACCTTGTGACCAGGATTTTCGGCTATGAACTTAGCGAAATCGTCGGGTTGGCAACTGTCGGCGAGGGAGCAACCAGCGTTGAAATCGGGGATGAGAACCTTCTTTTCGGGATTGAGGATTTTAACCGTCTCGCCCATGAAATGGACACCAGCGAGGAGGATCATATCGGCTTTAATACCGACGGCCTTTTGAGCGAGAGCGAGGCTATCGCCAATGATGTCGGCGATGTCCTGGATATTGCCCGTTTGGTAGTAGTGGGCCATGAGGACAGCGTTCTTCTCTTTTTTTAGGCGGTCGATTTCGGCGACTAGGTCTAAACCTTGCGGGATAGGCTCATCGACGAAGCCTTTGTCAATCCAATTTTGCTTTACGGTTGCCATTTGTGAGTGGTGTAAGTCTTGCTGTTTGAGCGTGTTTGTCGAGTCGCTCTTATCGTGTTGTTGTATGTTCTTAATTGTTGTCTTAAGGTGGCTAAAATAGGGTAAAAGGAGCCTAACATAGTCATCTTACAAAGATAGGCAATTAAGTTGTTTTCTTGGCTTTAGGAAAGGCAATAAGGGTTGTTAAAAGGGAGGAAAGTGAGGTTATAAGCTGTTTATTTATATTATTCTTCATAGATAACTCTTCAATTAGGATTAATAATAATATAAGGGGTCAATAGTGTCAGTAGGAGAGATTCTTTTTCTCTGTGAGAAGGTCGTTATAAACCAAGAAATCGCGCAGCTGACAAGTTTATTGGGTCAATTTGACTGTGTAAAAGGCTGAAAGGGCGCAGACTAACAGAAGGGGTGTCAGTTGTTGATAACTTAATTAACTTGGACTAACGGGGTGGTTTAGCCTGTTTATAACTGGGAGTAATGGTGTCGGTAGCGTAGATGATAAAGTGTAGGTCAACTGACAGGTAAAATAAACTGACTTTCTCGGTCGGGAAATTAGACAAGAAACGTGCGATTGGTTGAACACGAATTGACAATAAAAGCGCGAAACTGACAGGCGGGTCGAGAAAACCTCGATTATAAACAGAAACTGCGTAAAAAAGTGGTAAAACTCGGTGTTTATTGACATTTTTGTTGATAAAACTGTTGGTTTCTTGATGATAACTACGGCTAAACCTATTGAAAATCAAATGTTTCACGTGGAACATAAGCCTTTCGGGGTGTATGTCCACGTACCTTTTTGTGTCTCAAAATGTGGATATTGCGACTTTTGCAGAGTGACTGAATTGGGACTTGTGGGTGGATACTTGAAAACTTTGGAGAAAGAGATTGAAGAGTCAGTAATAAAAGGAAGGCAGCCTCGCACTATTTATGTTGGGGGTGGCACTCCGTCTTGCATAGGGAAAGAGAATGTCAGTAAACTACTCGGAATTGTTGGCAAGTCATTTGATTTGAGGAACGTCGAGGAGTTTACTGTTGAATGTAACCCCGATGATGTTGATAGAGAGCTGTGCGAAATAATGGTGGAGAATGGAGTGAATAGAGTGAGCATGGGGGTGCAGAGCATGAACGAGAAAATGCTTAAGCTTATGGGAAGGCGGCATAGTGTGGAGCAAGTGGGGAATGCAGTGGCGTGCTTACGAGAGGCGGGCATAAAGAATATAAGCCTCGACTTCATATATGGGTTGCCAATAATGGAGGACTACGACTTTGAGCGAGACATTGAGAGATTTTTGGAATTGGATGTTGAGCATTGCTCGGCCTACTCGCTCAGCTATGAAGAAGGAAGCATATTTACGAAGATGGTGGAAGAAGGAAGATTGACAGCAATGGAAGATGACGAAGTGGCTGAACAATATGAGATATTAACGGCTAAAATGAGAGAGAGAGGATTTGAGCATTATGAGATCTCGAACTATGCGAGAAAAGGAAAACGTTCGAGGCACAACTCATCGTATTGGAACAAGACACCATATTACGGATTTGGACCGGGGGCATCTTCTTATGACGGAAAAGTGCGAACGACAAACGTAATGGACGTGAGGCAATATATTCGTAGCGGAGGAAGAGAGAAAAGCCTTGTGGAAAAGTTGACGTCCCTTGATGAATATGAGGAGGCAGTGATGTTAAGACTCAGGACGATAGAAGGTGTTGGCGTGGAAGAGTTGCCAGAAGAGTATAGGGAAGAATTTATAGAAAAAGCTCGGGTAGAGATGAAAAACGGAAACTTGGCGGAAAAAGAAGGAAGGTACTTTATACCCGAGAAGAAATGGTTTGTGGCAGACGAAATAATAGAGAGGTTGGTTTAGTTGGCGTGGCGGTGGGTGAAAGATATAAAACCGAAAAGCGAGGGAAAGACGATATTGAGAGCCCAAATGAAAATGATGGCAGAAGAAATGATGCTTGATTGGGCAAAAGAGCTGAACATCCATGTGGCGAGACCACCCTTTACACCGATGTCTATGAGGTTTATTCGTGGCACGATAGTGACAAAAAAGTAATAGAGAACCACGCAAGCGAAGATGAGCACGTTGGGCAATACACCGGGAGTAAGAAGCAAAGAAAGTTGGAAAGAGAAAATCAGGAGCTTGGCGATATTGAGAGCGAAGGCCAAAGAGATTCCCCTACCCCACCCTACGGGAAAATGAAAATATCGCAGTCCCATGATGATTATCATAATTCCAACAACTATGGCTATCGCAATGGCAACAATGGAGATGGTGAGAATGTTTTGCGGCACGAAGTCGTAGAGCTTTAGAAAAGCGAGAGCTATACCACCGGAAAAGACGATGCTGGCTGTTTGAATGAAGCTCGCCACCAGACTTGCCGCCCCTGCGCTCTTCTTGTCATTGTAGCTAAGAAAACGGCCGACGTGCTCGCCAATGTTGGCGAAGGTCATGTTGCCGAGGCTGATGCTGCGGAGCGTGGCTGTGAGATCGTCGGCGTAGGAACCTGACGTGAAGACTTTGCGCAAAACACTCCACCGCAGCGACTCGATGAGAATATTGACTCCCATGAGAAGAACCTCAGCGAAGATGAGCCACTTGTATGAAAAGAAAGTGGCGAAAGAGGCGGAGATGCAATCTCGGTCTACCCATATGCGACGACAGAAGAGTACAAGGCATACGAGGCAAAAGATCGTGACCGCTATGTTGAATACGCGCCTTAATTTCATCGTGGGCAAAGTAGATAAAAAAGGGGCAATGACAAAAGCATCGCCCCCGAGAGAAATATTAAGAAAATATGAACGTTTGGCTTACTTGCCGAAGAACAATCCGGCGAGGTCGCTTAGTCCTCCTTTTTTGTCTTTGTCGTCGTCCTTGTTGTTTTCCGTCAGTTTGCCGAGGATGCTTGCCGCAGCACTGGCAATGCTGCCTTTGTCGCCTCCCATGGCTCCGATTATAGATGACAGACCTTTGACGTTTGACGCGGCTGCCTTCTCGTCGGAATTAGAGCTCTGCTTATACTGGTTGTAGAGCGTGAGGAGCTGTGTGGCGATGGCGATATAGTCAATGCCGGAGTTTGAACCCGACTTGGCAGCGGTATTGGCCTTTATGTTGCCGAGGATGGAGTTGGCAATAGATGTAAGGTCTGTCGTGCCGAGACTTTTGTCGGACGAAGTTGAAGACTTTGTGGCGGACAAGATTGTCGACCATATGGAGGAGAGATCTATATTCATCGGATTTAGGAATATTGAAGTGTGGTACATCCTTTGAAACGGATTTATGGACTTAAATGTTGCGGCCTCGGGAACAGAAAGAAAAGTGAAGCACAGTAAGAGTGAGAAAACGGACAAGGTAAATGTCGGAAGAACACGAAATTAGAAGACTAAAGAAGAAAGCGTGATACAATCAAAACACTCAAAAAAATTACCTTCGCGGTCGATATGAAAGACGTAAGACCTAAAAAGCAGCTTGGTCAGCACTTCCTGACGAGCCAGAAAATAGCAAAGGACATTGTAGACGCATTGACGTGGGAGGGTCGGACTGTTGAGGTTGGACCGGGCATGGGTGTCTTGAGCCGATATCTTTTTGAGCGTCCGGAATTGGAGATGCGCCTTGTGGAAGTTGATCAGGAGAGCGTGGACTACTTGAAAGCGGCTTATCCCGACAAGGCGGAATGCGTGGTCTATGGCGACTTTCTGAAACAGGATGCCGACGACTTTTTTGGTTGTGGTGGAGAGTTTGCCGTCATAGGCAACTTCCCGTACAACATATCGAGCCAGATATTTTTCAGAATATTGGAATATAAGGACCGCGTGCCGATGGTGGTTGGCATGTTGCAGCGCGAGGTAGCATTGCGCCTGTCGTCGGGACCTGGAACACGAGACTATGGGATATTGAGCGTCTTCTTGCAGGCATATTACGACATCGAGTACCTATTTACCGTGCATGAGGACGTGTTCAACCCTCCTCCGAAGGTTAAGAGTGGCGTCATAAGATTGAAGCGCAATGGCGTAGAGAAATTGGATTGTGACGAGGCGTTATTCCGCAGAGTGGTGAAGGCGACATTTGGTCAGCGCAGGAAGATGATATGGAATGGGCTTAAGACATTGGGAATGAGCATTGATGGTTTGAAAGAAGACCCGATAGTAAAGCGTAGGCCTGAACAATTGTCAGTAGCGGAATTTGTAGAGTTGACCAACAAGTTGGCTTCATTGACCAATTTGTAGAGAAAATATCTTTATACCGTACGGGAGGGGGCGCATCTTGCGCTTCCTCTTTTTTTTAGTAGGTAATGAGAAATTAGGGGGTATAAAAAAACGAAGGGCGGCAGAAGAACTCTGCCGCCCCTCACCGCTATGAGAAAAATCACAATCAAAATTCACTGAACCGTTGTTCAGGGGGCGCTACCATCACGGCGCTACCTTTTAATGAAAAACTCCTTTCAACAGCAAAGGTAAATAGTTTGCTTAAAACAGCAAGCATTTTGCAAACTAAAAATGACAAAATGGGCTGATAAAACTTCGCAAACGTTTGCAATATTGTTATTAGTCAATTATTAAGGTGATATTTTTAACCGAATATCAATAAAAAGGGGTCATTCGTCAAAAACTGCATATAATGCAGAAAAATAGAGAGGTATGAAAGTACATTTGCGTAACAGCTAATGAGAATGGTTCCTATCAAAACATTCACACCTTGATGTGATTACGTAGCGCAACAAGTTTCATTGTGCTGACAGAAATCATCGAGGAAGGGTTATTAAGAGGTTTTTTTTAAGGTAGTGATAAGTAAAAATCATCGAGCAGATTCCAGTTGTGAAAACTGGGGTCTGCTTTCTTTTTTTCATAACTTTATGCAGGATACAGCTGTATATGCATACGAATAAGGTATTCGTTGTTAAGAAACGGGCATATTCGTAGCGAGAGAAGGGACTTAAGGTTACAGGATGAAGCGAAACTTACGTGTTTCTCTTACAATTTTATGGGTGTGATACTTAAAAGGGGATGTAATGTGGTTAAATATGGGCTGCAATCTTTTGAATTATTATTCAGATAGTTAATTTTGTATCGTTTCGGAAGAAGAAGAATACGGAACATGAAATTCTGTAACTAAAGAAACAGAAAGCGTGAAAATAGACTCCCATATTTGGAGGGGTGAGAGGCGATAAAAAGACAAAACTTGCGAGCCACCCCCCACAAGTAAGAGGGGCAAAGACATAAAAACCACACAATAAAAAAACGACATGGCACAAAAACGACTACCCGAAGCCCAGGGTCTGTATGACCCGGCTAACGAACACGACGCGTGTGGCGTTGGTTTCGTCGCCAACATCAAGGGCGAGAAAACCAACGACATTGTGCGCCGAGGGCTTCAGGTCAACATCAACATGACCCACCGCGGCGCTGAGGGCGCTGACAACAAGAGCGGTGACGGCGCGGGCATCTTGATCCAGATGCCCCACGAGTTTTTCAAGACCCTCGTACCCGACCTTCCTGAGGCAGGAAGATATGCGTCGGGCCTCATCTTCCTTCCTAAGAACGATGACGCGGCAAAGAAGTGCATCGAGACGCTCACTCATTTCATTGAGAGTGAGGGTCTTGAGCTTATCTGTTTCCGCGACGTGCCTGTCGACAGCAGTTGCGTCGGCGAGATAGCGTTGCGCAACGAGCCACGCATCAGCCAGGTATTCGTAGGCGGCAAGGGGCTTGAGACCGACAAGTTTGAGCGCAAGCTCTACATGGTGCGCAAGCAGGCCGAGATTCGCGTCCGTCAGAGCAACATCATCGACAAGGAGTCTTATTACGTAGTCTCTCTTTCGAGTCGCACGTTCATCTACAAGGGAATGTTGACGCCAAAGCAGCTTGGCGAGTACTTCCTTGACCTCCACGACCCGCGCGTCAAGAGTGCCATAGCCGTTGTACACTCACGTTTCTCTACCAACACGTTCCCTACATGGGATCTTGCCCAGCCATTCCGCATGCTCGCCCACAACGGCGAGATTAACACCATCCGCGGCAACCGCCTTTGGATGCAGGCGCGCGAGGGCATCCTTCAGAGCGACCTCTTTGGCGACGAGCTGAAGAAGGTGTTCCCTATCGTCGAGCCCAACATGAGCGACTCGGCATCTTTCGACAACGTCTTCGAGTTCCTCGTGCAGGCTGGTCGCACGATGCCACAGGCTCTCACGATGATGGTTCCCGAGAGCTGGAACAGCAAGAACCCCATCCCCGACAGCCTCAAGGCCTACTACGAGTACCATTCGACGATCATGGAGCCATGGGATGGTCCTGCGGCTCTCGTCTTCACCGACGGACGTTATGTGGGCGGCACTCTCGACCGCAATGGTCTGCGCCCAAGCCGTTACGTCATTACGAAGAACGACATGATAGTCATGGGTTCTGAGGTTGGCGTACAAATTTTTGAGCCAGAGGAGATTAAGGAGAAGGGTCGCCTTCGCCCTGGCAAGCTCCTTTTGGTCGATACCCAGCTCGGCACCATCATCCCCAACGATGAGGCGAAGCTCCAGATTGCCCGTATGCACCCATATGAGAACTGGCTCCGCAACAATCGTTTCAGCCTCGACGACATCAAGACAGACCTCAAAGTTCCTGAGGAGGTCGTCCCCGACGACAAGTTCGAGACCTATCGTAAGGTATTCGGTTACAATAAGGAAGACTTCAACCTCACGATTGCCCCGATGGCAAACACGGGCGTCGAGCCTAATAGCTCGATGGGCAACGACACCCCGACAGCCGCATTCAGCGAGAAGCCGCAGAACCTGTACCAGTACTTCCGTCAGACCTTCGCGCAGGTGACCAACCCGCCTATCGACTCCATCCGCGAGGGTCTCGTCATGAGCCTCACCCACTACATAGGCTCCATTACCGGCAACCTCCTCGCCGAGGAGCCTCTCCAGTGCCGTAACATCAAGTTCGACAGCCCCATTGTCTCCAATACCGATCTTGCCAAAATCAAGGACGGCAAGAATAGCCAGTTCACCCACGTCACAATCCCGACGCTCTTCCCCATCGGCTCGGGTGGCGCAGGATTGCGCAACGCTTTGGCGCAAATATGCCGTCAGGCTGAGGAGGCTGTCGACGCTCAGAAGAACTACATCATATTGAGCGACAAGGGCATAAGCGAGGATATGGTGCCCATTCCATCGCTCTTGGCCGTAGCCACTGTCCACCACCACCTCATCCGCGCCAAGAAGCGTATGCAGGTAGGTCTCATTGTCGAGACTGGCGATGCGCGCGAGGTCATGCACTTCGCCCTCCTCTTGGGCTATGGAGCGTCGATCATCAACCCGTACCTCTGTTTCGTCTCCATCGACCACCTCATCCGCGATGGCAAGATAACCTCCGACTACGTCACGGCTCGCGACAACTACATCCACGCTGTCGACAAGGGCTTGCTCAAGATCATGAGTAAGATGGGCATCTCCACCCTGTTGAGCTACCATGGCGCGCAGCAGTTCGAGGCCATCGGTTTGTCGCAAGAGGTCATCGACGTAAGTTTCGTCGGCACAGCCAGCAAGATTGGCGGCTTGGGCTTCGACGAGTTGGCCAAGGAGGCCGAGATGTTCCACAAGAGAGCATACGGTGACAAGGAGTTCGGCTCAAGCGACGTATTCGATATCGACGGACGATTCGCATACCGCAAGTATGGCGAGCGACATGGATGGAACCCTGACTCCATCGCCCTCCTCCAGTGGGCCACGAGCCAGAATGACTATAAGAAATTCAAGGAGTTCAGCGAGCGCGTCAATAAGGACAACGCCTCACCTCTCTTCATCCGCGGATTCTTGAAGCTCCGCGAGGGACAGTCGGTGCCCATCGACGAGGTCGAGAGCGAGGAGAGCATCATGAAACGCTTCGTCACAGGCGCAATGAGCTTCGGTGCCATCAGCAAAGAGGCGCATGAGGCCATGGCCATCGCCATGAACAGCATCGGCGGACGCAGCAACACCGGTGAGGGTGGCGAGGATGCCGCGCGCTTCAAGACCAACATGCGCAGCTCCATCAAGCAGATCGCCTCTGGTCGATTTGGCGTGACGAACAACTACCTTGTCAATGCCGACGAGCTCCAAATCAAGATTGCCCAAGGCGCCAAGCCTGGCGAGGGTGGTCAGCTCCCTGGTTTCAAGGTGAACAGCATCATCGCCCGTATGCGTAACTCTACCCCGGGCATCACCCTCATCTCTCCCCCACCCCACCACGATATCTACTCCATCGAGGATCTCAAGCAGCTCATTTTCGACCTCAAGAATACAAACCCGACGGCAAGAATTAGCGTCAAGCTGGTATCAGAGAGCGGCGTAGGCACCATTGCGGCCGGCGTCGTCAAGGCCAAGGCCGATCTCATCGTCATCTCTGGTGCCGAGGGCGGTACGGGCGCAAGCCCCGCCAGCTCAATAAAGTACGCTGGTATGCCTGTCGAGGTGGGTCTGGCCGAGACACAGCAGACGCTCGTCATGAACAACCTCCGCGGTCGTGTCAAGATTCAGACCGATGGTCAGTTGAAGAACGGCATGGACGTCGTCAAGATGGCTTGCCTCGGTGCCGAGGAGTATGGTTTCGCAACGGCTGCGCTCATCGTCCTTGGTTGTGTCATGATGCGCAAGTGCCACCTCAACACCTGCCCCACCGGCATCGCCACGCAGGATGAGGAGCTCCGTAAGCGTTTCCGTGGAAAGAGCGAGTTCCTTGTCAACTACTTCCACTTCCTCGCACGTGAGGTTCGCGAGATCCTCGCCGAGATGGGCGCACGCTCGCTCAACGACATCATCGGTCGTAGCGACCTCCTTGAGCAGGACAAGACCGTCGGCAACTGGAAGACCCAGGGCATCGACATGAGCCGCATCACCTACTTCCAGGAGGCTGGCAAGCGTTTCGCCATCTACAATACTACCGAGCAAGACCATGACCTCAACGGCGTCATGGACTACGACCTCATCCAGCAGAGCCAAGCCGCCCTCCACAGCGGTCAGAAGGTTTGGATCAGCAAGGAGATCAACAACGTCGATCGTACCGTCGGCGCAATGCTCTCTGGCGAGATTTCCAAGATCTACGGCGAGGAGGGTCTCCCCGACGATACCATCAACGGCACTTTCTTCGGCTCGGCAGGACAGAGCTTCGGCGCGTTCCTAACACGTGGTGTCACCTTCCGCCTCGAAGGCGAGAGCAACGACTACCTCGGCAAGGGTCTCTCTGGCGGCAAGATCGTCGTCGTGCCACCCGTCGGCAGCAAGTTCGTGCCTGAGGAGAACATCATCATCGGCAACACCGTCCTCTACGGCGCAACAAGCGGCTTCGTGAGCGTCCGCGGTGTCGCAGGCGAGCGTTTTGCAGTCCGTAACTCGGGTGCCACGGCCGTCGTCGAGGGTGTCGGAGACCACTGCTGCGAATATATGACAGGTGGTCGCGTGGTCGTCCTCGGCAAGACGGGTCGCAACTTCGCGGCGGGCATGAGTGGCGGCATAGCCTACGTGCTCGACGAGGACGGAGATTTCGACTTCTACTGCAATAAGGGACTTGTCGACTTGTGCCGCCTTGAGGACAAGTGCGACATCCTCGAGTTGCAAGACATGCTGAGCCGCCACCTCCTCTACACCAACTCGGCCAAGGCGCGCCGAATCCTCTCCAACTGGAGCAAGTACGTCCACAAGTTCGTTAAGGTCATTCCGTTCGAGTATAAGAAAGTACTTGAGGAACAGAAACTTAAGGAGCTTGAGAAGAAGATCAAGGAGACGCAAGACGCGCCACACTTGACCAACTAACGGACCCGTTCGGCAAGAACAGTTAGAGATTTTAGAAAAAAAGAATTAAGAACCCAGCAACCGGACCCGACGCCAAAAATCTTCATCTACGAGGCTCTAACGTCTGGCAAATAAAGAGCGAGGCTACGGCCGGTTGTCAACATATAAAAAAATGGGAGATCCTAAAGGATTCATGAAGGTGGGCCGCAAAGAAGGCGGCTACCGAGCTCTGGCCGAGCGAGTCGAGGACTACAGCGAGGTCGAGCAGACGTTGGCTGATGCCGACCGACAGCTTCAGGCGAGCCGCTGCATGGACTGTGGCGTGCCATTCTGCCACTGGGCTTGCCCTCTCGGCAACAAGACCCCTGAGTGGCAAGACGCCGCATGGCGCAGCGACTGGGAGCAGGCCTACAAGATTTTGAGCTCGACCAGCAATTTCCCCGAGTTCACAGGTCGTATTTGCCCAGCTCTATGCGAGAAGAGCTGCGTCCTCGCCATCGACAACGAGGCCGTCACCATCCGCGAGAACGAGTGCTCCGTCGCCGAACATGCCTTCAACCTCGGCATCGTCAAGCCCCGCATCCCGTCAAAACGTTCGGGCAAGAAAGTCGCCATCATAGGCGGCGGACCGGCTGGCCTCGCGGCGGCCGACATGCTCAATCAGGCTGGTCATACTGTCACCATTTTCGAGAAGAACAACGCCATCGGTGGTCTCCTCCGCTACGGAATCCCCGATTTCAAGCTCAGCAAGAAGATCATAGACCGACGCCTCGCCATTCTCCAGGCCGAGGGTGTCAACTTCAAGACAGGTGCCGAGGTTGGCGTCAACACCAAACTCGACAAGATACGCAAGGATTTCGACGCCATCGTCGTCACCATCGGTGCTGGGCAGCCTCGCGACCTCAAGGTAGAGGGGCGTGAGCTCGACGGCGTCCACTTCGCGTTGGAGTTCCTGCAACAGCAAAACCACGTCAATCGCGGCGACGTGGTTAAAGATGAGGATCGAATCCTCGCCACGGGCAAACCCGTCCTCGTCATCGGCGGCGGCGATACCGGCTCCGACTGCGTCGGCACGAGCAACCGCCAAAAGGCCCGCTCGGTCATGCAGATCGAGATTATGCCTAAGCCCAGTGAGACCCGAGCCCCTGGCAACCCATGGCCCTACTGGCCAACAGTCCTCAAGACAACCTCAAGCCACAAGGAAGGCTGCGACCGTCGTTGGAGCCTCAACACCAAGAGGTTCATCGGCGAGGGTGGCAAGGTCAAAAAGGTCGAGCTCGTCGAGGTCGAGTGGAAGAAAGACGCCAACGGACGCTGGCAGATGGAGGAGAAACCCGAGACGGCCTACACCGTCGATGCCGAGCTCGTCCTCCTCTGCATGGGCTTCCTCTCCCCAGTCCACGAGGGTCTCGTCAACGAGTTGGGCGTTGAGCTCGATGCGCGCGGCAACATCAAGGTCGACGCCAAAGGCATGACCAGCGTCGACGGAGTATTTGCCGCTGGCGATGCCGCAACTGGCGCAAGCCTCGTCGTTCGCGCCATCGCAAGAGGACGTGAGACGGCACGCGGAGTCCATGAGTGGCTCCAAAAAGGCGCCAAGAAGTAACTGCAAGTCTGGTTTTTTTATTGTCAGTGTGGGCGGAAGTGGCAGCAATGCCGCTCCCGCCCGCGCTTGTTTTTTGCGCCTCCTTCCCGCAGTTTTCACTTTTTCACATCTTTCCCAAACAACGAACACCCTTTTGCGTACAAGCCCATAAGGGCGTCAAAACCCAGATATTTAAATAATAATCGTATCTTTACAGCTATTTAGGAGACATACCGATGACTAAAATTGGAGCTAACCAAGATTTCTTGGAATTTGCGTACCAACTCTACCACACAATGCAGGCCAACGAGATTAACCTGGTCTACGAGGGGGTTGTCACGCAAGAAATTACCAAGACGTTCACCGCGCTGACCGAAAAAAACATGGCCAAAATCGAAGAAACAAGCCAGGTCCAGCGCAAAGTATTCAACGTTATGGTCGAGTGCCTGCAAAACATCAGCAAGCACGCCGACACCATGTCCGAAGAAGATGAAGAGGAACGCCGTGGCATAGTCCTTGTCTCCCATGGCGAGAAATGCTACAACGTCATCACGGGCAACGTCATCAAAGCTTCCAAGAGAGAAGGTCTCGAAGCCTCTCTCAACAAGATCAACAGTCTCGACAAAGAAGGACTCTCAGCCCTCTACAAACAGCAAATCCTTGGTGGCAAAATCTCCGAAAAAGGCGGTGCGGGTCTCGGCTTCATCGATATAGCTAAAAAGAGCGGCAACAAAATCGAATACCAGTTCAAAGAACTCAACGACGATTTCTGCTTCTTCATCATCATTACCACAATCTCTCGTGGCTAATAAACGCACTATCAATATTTTAAAATAGACACAAACACAACATATAATGGACGTATTAGAGATCAAAGGAACCGACGATACCCCAACCGTCAAAATGGACAAGGACGCCAACATCATCGAGTTCTCAGGACGCTCGCTTCCAGAAAACGTAGCCGAATTCTACAAACCCGTAATGGACTGGATTGACGAGTATGTTGAAGCTCCTAACGACCACATCGACGTTTGCTTCAAACTCGAATACTTCAACACTGCATCCTCAAAAATGCTCCTCGACATACTCCTCAAATTCGAGTCCATCGCCGACAACGTCACCGTCAAATGGTTCTCCCACGAGGACGAGGAAGACATCGAGGACGCCGGCAAGGAATACGAAGACATCGTCGAGGTCCCTTTCGAATTTATAAAGTACTAAACAACACAACGTTACTCCCCTTTCCCACACTTCTTGACAAATGAGTGAAGAGATTCTTGAACACCTGATGAACCTGTTCGGCATCCTCGCCAAACAGGGCGGCGGAGCCAGCGACGTGGAGGTATCGTTCCTCCGCAAGTTCCTTGGCGAGCAAATTGCGTCCGCCAAGGTGGAAGAGTATCTCGAAAAGTTCAAAGAGAAGGCAAGCGAGAGAGCCCAGTTCGACGAGACCGCAGGTCGAATCGTCGTCGACATGAAGGACTCCATGAAGACCCTCAAAATCTGCCGAGCCGCCAACAAGGCCCTCAGCAAAGAGCAGAAGGTCGTCGTCCTCGTCCGACTCTTCGAAATGGAGAAAGTCTACGACACAGCCTACTCCGGTCACTCCGTCAGCGTCAAGGCTTGGAAAGGCAAGAGCCGTAAGGAAGCCGAGGAACTCGACGTCGAGGAAAACGCCGAGACCATCATCAAGCTCCGTGAGGAGGTCGTAAAGACCGCAGGAGAGACCTTCACCCTCGCCAAAGACGAGATCGACAGCATCAAGCTCTTCTGCAACACCAAAGCAACCGACGGTCCACAGACCAGCCTCGACCGCCCAGACTTCCTCATCGCCGACGCGCAACCCGACGACGCCTACTTAAACGCGTGCCACATCGTCGATAACACCCTCGACGGCACGCTCGCCATCCTCCGCATCGGCAGCGCAAACCTCTTCTTCCTCAAGTACGACGGTCCACGCGATGTCTCCATCAACGGACTCACCGTCAATCCCGAGACCATCTACCCCCTCCCGAGCGGCAGCTTCGTCAAGACGCCGCGAGGACTCCTCTACTATACCGACATCGCCGCACGCCTCTCCAAGGAGACCAACGTCCAAAAGATCTCCTTCGAGGTCAACCACGTATGGTTCAGGTTCAAGACCGGCGGCATAGGTCTCCGCGACATCAATATGTTCGAGGAGCAAGGCAAGCTCGTCGGCATCATGGGTGCCTCCGGAGCAGGAAAGACCACGCTCCTCAACGTCCTTTGCGGCAACGAGGCACCCTCCGAGGGCGACGTCCTCATCAACGGGCTTAACCTCCACACCCAAAAAGACCAGCTCGAAGGCGTCATCGGTCTCATCCCGCAAGACGACCTCCTCATTGAGGAGCTCACCGTCTACCAAAACCTCTATTACAGCGCAAAGCTCTGCTTCAAGAACCTTTCCGAAGACGAGATAAACGCCAAAGTAGACAAGACCCTCAAAGACCTCGGTCTCTATGAGCGCAAGGACCTCCAAGTAGGCTCCCCTCTCAACAAGATGATCTCTGGCGGTCAGCGCAAGCGACTCAACATCGCCCTTGAGCTCATCCGCGAGCCGGGCATCCTCTTCGTCGACGAGCCGACGTCGGGCCTCTCCAGCCGCGACTCCGAGAACGTCATGAACCTTCTCCGAGAGCTCGCCCTCAAAGGAAAACTCGTATTCGTCGTCATCCACCAGCCTTCGTCGGACATCTACAAGATGTTCGATAAGATGTTCATTCTCGACACTGGCGGCTACCCCGTCTACTACGGCAACCCCACCGAGAGCATCATCCACTTCAAGACCGAAGACAACCAGACCAACGCCGACGTCGGTCAGTGCCCGACGTGTGGTAACGTCAATCCCGAACTCGTCTTCAACATCCTCGACGCAAGCGAGAAAGACGAGTACGGCAATACCACCAACCGACGCAAGAAGAGCGCGCAAGACTGGAATAAGATATACCAGGAAAAGGTGCTGCCCAAGGTGCCGCGCGTCCAGACCGTCACCGAACGCCCGCCCAAGAGTCTCGACATCCCGGGCTGGTTCAAGCAGTTCATCATCTACACCAAGCGCGACTTCTGGGCCAAGATCGCCAATACGCAGTATATCGCGCTCAACATCATCGAGGCCCCAGTCCTCGGCTTCGTCCTCGCATACCTCATTCGCTACATCGTCGATCCCGATTCCGATGTCTACATCTTCCGCGAGAACGCCAACATACCCATCTACATCTTCATGGGTACGGTCGTCGCCATCTTCTTCGGTCTCATAGTCAGTGCCGAGGAGATTTTTAAGGACGCAAAGATTCTCAAGCGCGAGAAGTTCCTCAACCTCAGCCGCTCCGCATACCTCATGTCGAAGATATGCATCCTCATGGGGCTCTCCGCAATCCAGATGCTCCTCTTCGTCCTCGTCGGCAACTGGGAGATCTCTTTCCGCGGCATGAATCCGGAATTCTGGCTCATGCTCTTCTCCGTCGCCGTCTCCAGCAACGTCCTCGGCCTCATCATCTCCTCCACCTTCAACTCCATCGTCACCATCTATATCATGATTCCTCTTATCATGATTCCGCAAATGGTGCTCGGTGGCGCCATGTTCACCTTCGACAAGCTCAATAAGGACATCTCTTCCGTCGATAAAGTGCCTCTCGTTGCCGAGATAATCCCGGCTCGCTACGCCTACGAGGGTCTCATAGTCTATCAGTACAAAAACAACAAGTTCGAGCGCGCTTTCTTCGATGACGAGCTCGCCGAGCGACAAGCCGACTTCAAGACAGTCTACTACCTCCCACGCGTCAAGGATGTTCTTGAGGATGTCCAGTCAGCCCGCAAGAGCCACAAGACCGAAGAAAAGCAATATCTCATCGACCTCGCTCTCCTCCATAATGAGCTTGGCAAAGAGGTGCGCCATCAGCCCTCCATCAAATTCTCTTGCCTCGACAAGCTCAACGCCGAGAATTTCAACGATGAGGTCTACTCTCAAACCGCTGAATACATCGACGCTCTCAACGACCTCTACCAGGCGCAGTTCATGAAAGCCAACAGCGAGCGTGAGCGCAAGATCAACTACTATCTCGAAAACCAGCGCGACATCTATAACAACCTGAAAAACGACTACTACAATGAAGCCGTAAGCGATGTCGTCACAAAGACTTTCGACAAGAACAAGATTCTACGCGACGGCGACCGCCTAATCCAGATAAAAGACCCGATCTATCAGATGCCCGAACCCGAAGGCATCCTCCGTTTCCGAAGCCAATTCTTCTCTCCAAAGAAATACTTCTTCGGATTCTATATCGAGACCCTCTGGTTCAACATCATCGCCGTATGGGTCATAACGGCTGTCCTCTACGCCATCCTCTATTATGACCTTGCGCGCCGTGCCTTCGAGTCCATCTCCGATATCGACTTCAAGAAAAGATTAGCCCCGCTGACGGCTCTCCTCGAAAAACTCAAGCCGGCAAGGAAGGCAGTAGCAGCAAAGGACAAAACGAAATAAAAAACACACTACGATATGAATATAAAAATCAACAGGTTCTCCATAGGCGTAGCAGCCATGTCCATTGCTGCCGCGCTCCTGACCTCCTGCGCATGCGGCGGAAGCAAGACCTCCGAAAACTTCGACGAACTTCCCGATAGCCTCAAAGAGGTGCCGCTCCAGCTCTCTGAGAACGTCGTCAACGACATGATCCAAAACATCTCCTCCCCTGTCGAGATGGCCAACCAGATCATGAAGAGTGGCGCCAATTTCGACCAGGGAGTCCTCAACGATGCCGAAAAGATGAAGGACTACAACACCTCCTTCAAGCGCGCCCTCAACCTCGGCGCCTACAGTGCCGACCTCGGCTATATCAACACTTTCAACAAGAACAGTGTCGTAGTCTCCTACCTCCTCGCGGTTAAAGATCTCGCCGATGGTCTCAACGTCGGTCAGTTCCTCGACTTCAACACCCTCAGCCGTCTCGCCAAAAACAATACCAACCTCGACTCCCTCAAGCTGCTCTCCGTCTCCAGCTTCAACGAGATCGACCGTTACCTCCGTGAGCAGAAACGTTCCAACGTCTCCACTGCCATCGTGGCCGGCGCATGGATCGAGGGCATCTACATCACCTGCCGCGTCATTGAGCAAACCAACGACCCCGAGCTCATCAATCGTCTCGGCGAGCAAAAGGATATCGCCTCAATACTCCTCATCATTCTCAACAACTACAGCAAGGGCGACGCCAACTTCCAATCTCTCGTCTCTAAACTCGACGACCTCAAGAAAATCTACGACGAGGTCCGCATAACGACTGAGTTTGGCGCACCCGAGACCAAGGAGGTCGACGGCATGCTCATCATCGAGCAGAACGAAATGACCCACGTCGAGATTACCCCCGAGCAAGTCGCTCGAATCATCGACAAGGTCAAGGTAGCAAGGCAATTCATCGTCGAATAACAACGTCACATCATAAACTTCTTGATTTCCAACCACATTAACTGATACCATTCATGAGACACATATTATTCACCCTTCTGGCTCTCGTAGCCATGATCTCAGCAGGTTCCAACGCTTCTGCACAATGCGGTGACGAGCTGATGAAAAAGGCTCTCGGCGCAATGGGTAACTACCAATACATCAAGGACTTCGACATCAAGCTCCCTGCCGCCACCAGCAAGACCGGCACCAAGTTCTCTGTCGTCCTCAACAGCCGCACCCACTATCAGATCAACATCGCTAATGGTGCCAACAATGCCGAGAAGGTCATCGTCCAGATCTTCGACGGTGAGAAGCTCCTCGGCACCAACTTCGCAAACGGCAAGACCTTCGAGGCATTCCAGTTCATCTGCAGTAAGACCGGTGCCTATAAGCTCCACGTATCTTGCTCCGGTGGTTCCGAGGCCTGCGCGCGTGCCGTTCTCTCCCTCGTCAAGCAATACACCGAAGCCGAGATGCCCAAATAAAAGCACATCACTCTATAAATCACTAAGTTGAAAAGAGAAGACCAACTATGAAAAGGATATTAACATGCCTCGCGGCCATCGCCGCAATGACTTGGCTCAACAGCTGCTCCTGCTCTCAGCAAGACGGCGACCTTAAAAACCTTGATGCCGAGAACGACTCCACACAGCAAGGCACCCTCGAAGTAAGCCCCGAAGTCGTCAACGACATGATCCAAAACATCTCCTCCCCTGTCGAGATGGCCAATGAGATCAAAAACTCCGGTGTCCAATTCCAGCAAAGCACCCTCAATGAGGCTGGCCAGGAGGGCAAATACGAGACCTCTTTCAAGCGTGCCATCAACCTCGGTGTCTATGCCGCCGACCTCGGCTACATCAACACCTTCGGCAAGAACCTCGTCGTTGTCGACTACCTCTCCTCCATCAAGCGCCTCGCCGATGGTCTCAATGTAGGTCAGTTCCTCGACTTCACGACTCTCAGCCGTCTCGCCAAGAACAACACCAACCTCGACTCCCTCAAGCAGCTCTCAATCTCCAGCTTCAACGAGATCGACCGCTACCTCCGCGCCCAAAAGCGTCCTAACGTCTCCACCGCCATCGTCGTCGGCACATGGATCGAGGGCATCTACCTCACAAGCTCAGTCATCGAGCAAACTCAAAACGACAACCTCATCAGCCGCCTTGGCGAGCAGAAGAACATCGTCGAGATCCTCCAAATCGTCGTCAAGAACTATGCCGACACCGACAGCAACTTCAAGACCCTCGCCAAACAGATCGATGGGCTCAAAGCCGTCTACGACAATGTCCGCATAACAACCGAGATGGGAGCCCCCGAGACCAAGGAGGTTAACGGCATGCTCGTCATTGAGCAAAACGAGATAACCCACGTTGAGATATCCGAAGCCACTGTCGCACAGATTATCGCAACTGTCAAGGACATCCGCAACGACATCGTAAAATAGTCACTACGTCACCACAATGACAAAGTTCCTCCTTCCCCTCCTGCTCCTCCTCGCCTCTGCTCTCAACGTTAATGCCCAATGTGGCGACGAACTCATGAAGGCGGCTCTCGGAGCAATGGGCAATTACCAGTACATCAAGGATTTCGACGTCAAACTCCCCGCCGGGGCAGGCAAAGAAGGCACCAAGTTCTCTGTCGTCCTCAACAGCCGAACCCACTACCAGGTCAACATCGCCAACGGCTCTTCAAATACGGAGAGCGTCGTTGTCGAGATCTTCGATGGTGACAAGCTCATCGGCGTCAACCAGGCCAACGGCAAGACCTTCCCCGCCTTCCAGTTCATCTGTAGCAAGACTGGTGCTTACAAGCTCCACGTCTACTCACCGTCTGGCTCGCAAGCTTGCGCCCGTGCCGTCCTCTCTCTCGTCAAGCAATACACCGAGGCCGAGATGCCATAATCTCACAAGCCTTTCAAACAAACACCAGTAAGCCCCGCGCCGTCCCTATGACGACGCGGGGCTTCTTATATCTCTATGCCCAATAAGTGGCTTTTTTCGACCCTACATCTCTCTCATGGCTTCCTCGTTCAACGTCACAGTCACCTCCACGCGCCTGTTTTTCTCTCTGCCGTCAATTAAGCGGTTGTCCGCAACGGGGTAGTCATACGAATACCCTCGAGGCGTAACACGGGCGGAATCGACGCCCTGGCGCGTCAGAAGACCACTTATGGCCATCGCGCGCTTAAACGAGACTGTCATGTTCTCGTCATATGGCCCTACATTGTCCGTATGCCCGTCCACGGTGACGTCTGCCTTGCTCCATGCTCCCTTTAGCGACGACGTCAACATCTCCAATGCGCTGCGCGCCGACGCGTTATATCCCGTCACGTTCGGCTCGGCCGACAAGCCCGACCCTCCAAGGATGACCTTGATGCCCAGAAGCCCGTTAACGTCCCTGACGGTCAATACTTCCGCCATGCCTCCCACGATGCGGCTCAACGAGTCAGCCTTCGCACGGACTGCCTTGTCAAGCCTCCTTACCTCCCTGCTGTCAACCGACACGCCTATGGGGTTCCCGACGGGCGGCTCCTCGCCCCACGTCGCCCAATCCGTCCTCTGCGCCGATGCCAACACTGGCAGCGACATCATAGCTATCGCCAAAATCTTTTTCATATCCCGAATATACAAAAAAAGAAGAGACCCGAGCCGCTCCGTGCGACTCGGGTCTCCTTGTTGCCTTGTTATGCGTCAGGCTATCGCGGCTACTACTTCTCGGCAGCCTCGATCATCTCCTTGCTGGCGGTGATGTAGACCTCGACGCGGCGGTTCTTAGAGCGGCCCTCTACAGTGCTGTTGTCAGCGACAGGGTACTCGCTTGCAAGACCGCGGGTGGTGATGTTGGCTGCAGGAACGCCCTGAGAAACGAGGTAGTCGGTGACAGCCTGAGCGCGCTGCTTAGAGAGCTTCTCGTTGACGGCGGTAGAGCCGGTGCTGTCGGTGTGGCCCTCGACGGTGATGTCAGCTGCGGAGACATCCTCGCCAGTGGTGAGGGTCTTTGCGAATGCTGCGAGGTTGGTCTTTGCGCTCTGACCGAGGGCAGACTTGCCGGTGGCGAACTTGATGCCGTCCTCACCGAAGGTGACCTGGATGGCCTTCAAGCCGTTCTGATCCTCAACCTCAGAGACCTCAGCGTTCTGAAGAGCCTCAAGCTCCTTCTTCTTCTTGTCCATCTTCTTGCCGATGATGATGCCTGCGGTCGTGCCAACAGCTGCGCCAGCGGCTGCGCCGATGAGGGCGCCCTTCTTACGGTTGTTCTTGGCTACGAGTGCGCCGACGCCTGCGCCGACAGCTGCGCCAGACGCGCCGCCGATAAGACCACCCTTGGTTGCGCTGCTCGCGTTGCAGCCTGTGAGTACGATGGCGAGGCTCAAGCCGGCCATGACTACAAGATTCTTCAGTTTCATTTGTTGAATATTAATTTAATAAGTGGATGTAATTCAACTTGGTTTGATTGACAGTAAGCCATAAAAACGCATCTCTCACGGCAAACTATCCGCTATTACGCAGCGACATTCCTTTTGTTCCACACCTAAAATGCCTTTTCTGATATTTTAAGTATTCGCTCAAGACCAACAGCCGCCCTTTATATCTTAGTCTTTCATACCTTTGCAAACATAAAAAAAATAACTTTAGAAAGATATGTTTGAATACGTAGACCAGACCAAATACACCTACAAGGTCGCCGATATCAACCTCGCCCAGTTCGGCCGCGACGAGATCACCATCTCCGAGCTCGAGATGCCGGGTCTCATGGCTCTCCGTGAGCGATACAAGGGTCAGCAACCCCTCAAGGGCGCGCGCATCACTGGCTCACTCCACATGACAATCCAGACGGCCGTCCTCATCGAGACCCTCGTAGCCCTCGGTGCCGAGGTGCGCTGGTGCTCCTGCAACATCTTCTCCACCCAAGACCACGCCGCCGCAGCCATCGCCAAGGCCGGCGTCCCCGTCTTCGCCTGGAAGGGCGAGAGCCTCGCCGAATACTGGTGGTGCACCAAGATGGCCCTCGACTTCGGCAATGGTCTCGGCCCTAACCTCATCGTCGACGACGGTGGCGACGCTACCCTCCTCATCCACAAGGGAGTAGAGTTCGACGCCAACCCCGAGCTCTACTCCAAGAACTACTCCGACCAGGGCGAGGACTATCAAGAGCTCGTCGAGCTCCTCCGCACCGTCCGCGGCACCATCAACTGGAAGAAGATCGCCGACGGCGTCAAGGGCGTCAGTGAGGAGACAACCACTGGCGTCCACCGCCTCTACCAGATGATGGAGAGGGGCGAGCTCCTCTTCCCCGCCATCAACGTCAACGACTCCGTCACCAAGAGCAAGTTCGACAACCTCTATGGCTGCCGCGAGAGCCTCGCCGACGGCATCAAGCGCGGAACGGATGTCATGATCGCCGGCAAGGTCGTCGTCGTCTGCGGCTATGGCGATGTAGGCAAAGGCTGCGCGCAGAGCATGAGAGGCTTCGGCGCGCGCGTCATCGTCACCGAGATTGACCCAATCTGCGCCCTCCAGGCCGCCATGGAAGGCTACGAGGTCAAGACCGTCGACGAGGTCGTCGAGCAAGGCGACATCTTCGTCACCTGCACAGGCAACTGCGACATCATCACTGCCGAGCACATGGCCAAGATGAAGAACCAGGCCATCGTCTGCAACATCGGCCACTTCGACAATGAGATTCAGGTAGGTCGCCTCGAGCAATGGCCTGGAATCAAGGAGCATAACATCAAGCCACAGGTCGACCAGTTCATCTTCCCCGACGGCCACTGCATCATCCTACTCAGCCGCGGACGCCTCGTCAACCTTGGCAACGCCACCGGCCACGCCAGCTTCGTCATGAGCAACTCCTTCACCAACCAGACCCTCGCGCAGCTCGACCTCTGGCAGAAGGACTACAAAGTCGGCGTATACCGACTCCCCAAGGAGCTCGACGAGGAGGTTGCGCGCCTCCATCTCGACAAGCTCGGTGTACACCTCACCAAACTGACCGAGAAGCAGGCCGACTACATCGGCGTCAAGGTCGATGGTCCCTACAAAGCCGATTTCTACCGCTACTAAGCCATAAGCGGTTACGACAAAAAAGTAATCGGGCACCGATACCTGCTGGGGGTATCAGTGCCCGATTTAGTTTTTTCGTTGATCTTTGAGTATGTCGATAGGCCTCACGGCTTTGTCGTTTCGGCCCTTATCTTCATGATCTCTCGGCCTTTGCGGTGCCATCTTCTTACTTAAAGCGGCATTTTTTCCTTTCCTTTTGTTGCTGTCCTTCAGTCGAAATGCTGGGACCCAATGTTGCTTTTTATTTTGTCATGATCCTCACGTGTGGACGAGGGGCGGCTTGTCGGGATTTTCTATTTTCCCTTTAGCTTTCGCGCTCGCCGCCAACCCATCAACGGGGTGGCGGCGTAAGCGGACAAGCTTATTTTCAGATTAGTTAGCTGAACAATTTCTTCCTTGTTCCGATAGCTAAACTAATCTTTTGCCTTGTTGTGGCGTGACACCCTTTACCATCTTTTGACGAGAAGCGGCTTTTGTTTGACAAACAGCCCGAACGCCAGTTGACAAGTTGACTAATGGAACACAAAAAAGGTCGGCGCATCTATGTGCGCCGACCTTCTGAAAGACCCTCTCGGTCTCCCTTTTATTCGTCAACTTTAAACGCTGCGATAGCGTCGTTCAGTCTCTTTATCATGTCTTGCATCTGTGCCGAGCTGGCGGCAATCTCCTCAGCTCCGGCCGCGTTCTGCTGCGTCATGCGGTTAAGGTCCATGATGGCCGTGTTAACCTGCTGGACGCCAGTGTTCTGCTCGATGCTTGCTGTCGTAATCTCTTTGACGAGGCTGTTGATCTTCTCGATGCGAGGCTTCAACTCGGCAACGTGGCTGTACGCCTCCTCGGCACCTGCTATGCTGTTTGTCGCCGTGGCGTTGATGTTGCTTGCCGTGTCGTGGGTCTGCTCTGCGAGGCGGCCCACCTCTTTTGCCACGACGCCGAAGCCCTGTCCATGCTCGCCGGCGCGGGCGGCCTCGACAGAGGCGTTAAGTGCCAATATGTTGGTCTGAGAGACGAGGTCGTTGATGTCGCTGATGCTGTCGGCAATAGAGCGTATGGCCTCAAGACTGTCGTTGCTGACGTCGCTCAGGCGGACTGTCGCCTTGGCGATCTCCTCAGCCAACTTGTTGGTGTGTATTGAGTTGTCGGTGTTCTGCTGGATGTTTGCCCCCATCTCCTCCATCGAGCTGGAAATCTCTTCAAGCGACGCGGCCTGACGGTTGGCTGCGTTCGAGAGGTTGTCCGACGCGTTCTTCATCTGGTTGGCCGAGTTGACCAACGCCTCCGATGCCTTGCTGATAGGAATGACAACGTCGCGTATCTTGTCCTCCATCCTGTGGACGCTGACAGCAATGACCTCAATCTCGTCACACGCGTGGTCTACCCTGACGCTCCTCGTGAGGTCGCCCTCCGCAATGGTGTTGATGTCTGCAACCAGCTGGTTGATAGGCTCCAACATCCTGTGGCGCAAACGGAAGTAGATGTAGATCAGCATGCCGATAAACACGAGAAGCAAGATAGGCATGAAAATGTAGACCTTGTACATTATGCCGTCTGTGATGGCCGAGTCGCCTACGAAGACGAGCGCGCCAATCGACTCGCCCTTGCTGTCAAGAAGAGGAAGTGAGGATACGTAGTTGCGCACGCCAAACATGTGGCTGGTGCCCACGAAGCTGCGACGCTCCATGTAGTTGGCCGTGCTGATTTCAGGATCCAGGGTGATGCCGCTTATGGATACCGTGTCCGCTGATGTCGTCACGCAATCATTACCCTTAAATATGTAGGTCGTAGCCCCATAGTTCGCATTGCTGGAGTCTTTGCCAAAGTTATATGCCTTGCTCACCAATACCGCGATGCCGATAGACTCGCGGTCGAGGTTCCTGACGACCGTCGCCGTATATTGCAACAGTTGGGTGTCCGTAAAGGTATACGCGCTAAACGTGCCGGTCTCTTTCGCCCTCGTTACGATTGGCGCCATGTCGATTTTCACGCCATCTTGGTATGTTGAGCTCAGAGGCGTGCCGTTCATGTCTGTAAAGACGAAGTCCACCGCGTCTGCCACACTGCGAGTCCACTCGAGCTCGTCTTTCATGACGTAGTCGTCCATCTCGGCCACTGCGTCGTAGAATACGTCGTAGTCGTCACTCAGGGTCTCGCACGCCACCTCGGCGGCACGGTTCTTCTGTTGCGTAAGTCGGGATACCGTGGCTGTCAATGTCTGCAACTGCCTGAACTCCACTTTCTTTAGATCCAGGTTCAATGCCACGAAGCAATAAAATGTCACTACAAGCACCATTACGATGCACACTACGCATGGTGTCAGCACCAGGACGCCAATCCTGTTTGTGTTTAACTTGCTCATTTTGTTAACGAAGGGCGGTTTTTTAACATTAAGGTCAAAGTTCGTTCTTTTAAGCGAAAAAGCAGAATTTTTATTCTTTTTCTTTTCTACGTGTCCAATCGCAAAACTGTTTTCTTTCTTTTATCTGATAACTTCGCGCACAAGACAACAACAACCAGATGATCTTCTCTCGTAGGCTCGCTATCGCCCTATCGCTCACGGTCTTCAACCTCGGCGCCCTTGCCCAAAACAAGGTGCTCCGGCTCGCGCTGACCGAGCAAGGCTCCGAGACACCCATCATCGGCGCCAATGTCGTCTACTCCGCCAACGGCTCCGCCGACCGACTCGCCATAACCGACCTCGACGGCCATGCCGACCTCGCGCTCCCCGCCCCCGCCCCCGACTCCATATCCTACGTCATAACCTCCGTCGGTTTCGTCACTCTCCGTGGCAAAGCCTCCACGCGCTCCTCGCTCCAACTCCTCATGTCGCCCGACGTCCTCAACCTCTCCGATGTCGTCGTGACGGGCAGCCGTGCCCCGCGCCCCATAAAGCTGAGCCCCGTCAGCACCCAAGTTATTGGCGGCAAGCAACTTGTCGAGGCAGGCTACGCCTCGCTCCAACAAGCCCTCCAGCAAGAGACGCCGGGTCTCAACATCCAGAAAGTAGGCTTCGGTAACGAGATCTCTATGCAGGGGCTCGACGCGCGCCACGTCCTTTTCCTCATGGACGGCGAGCGCATGACGGGCGAGATGGCCGGCAACCTCGACTACGAGCGTTTCAACCTCCACGCCATAGACCGCATCGAGGTCGTCAAGGGCGCAAGCTCCACGCTCTACGGCAGCCGAGCCTCCGGTGCCGTCATAAATCTTATCACCAAGAAGACCTCCAAGACTCTCGACATCCAGGCTGGCGCCCGATGGGCTGCGCCCAACGAGCGCAACTACCCCGACGCCTCGCCGTCCGATTTCCTCTACATGTTCGAGAAAAACGCCGACCGACCCAACCTCCAGTCGTGGGTCTCTGCTGGCGTGCGCATGGGGCGCAAGTTCACGTCGCAAACCGACATCCTCTACAGCTCTTCCGACGCTTTCTATATGTATCAGGCCTCGGAGGATACAAAAACCTATACAGCCGAAGCCAATTCTTGGCTCGACCACGATGTCACCATCAAGAGCGAGTCCAACCGCCCGCCTACGGGCATAGAGGGCTCCGAGCACGTCTCCGTTCAGCAAAAATTCTTCGTCGACGATGTCCATGGCTTCGGCGCTCAGCTCTACGGCAGCTGGTTCTTCATGAACACCTACGACCTCATCCAGGACATGACTTTCAACCAGTCGCGCGACTACACTGTCGGCTTCAAAGCACACTACGACTGCCACGATTGGTTTCGTGTGTCACTCAGCCTCCACGGCGATTTCTATGACCGCTTCAAACGTCACGAGAGAATTGACACCCGACAGAAGGTCTACGACAGCCGAATCCTCCAACCCCGACTCTCCATATCTTCGGGTTTTTTTACGGGTCACGAAATCATCTTCGGTGTCGAGCACACGTCCGACGATCTCACGTCCGACCGCTTCAATGGCGACGCCTCCCACACCATGCAGTCCCGTTCCCTCCGCGAGACGGAATATTTCCTACAAGACGAGTGGTCCGTCTCCTCCCTCTGGACCATCTCCGCTGGTGTCCGAACCAATTTCAGCCGAGCCTTCGGTCTCATGGCCATGCCCAAGGTCGCCGCAAAGTTCACTCCCTCAGATAATTGGACGTTCCGTGCCAACTACTCTATGGGCTACCGCTCGCCCTCCATCAAGGAGCTTTTCTTCAACTGGGACAATCTCGGGATGTTCATGATCAAGGGCAATGAATACCTCAATCCCGAGAAGAACAACTACTTCAGCCTCGGTGCCGAATGGTCCGACGACAATCTCTTCCTCTCCGCCAACGCCTACGCCAACCTCTTCCGAAACAAGATCGAGGGCGTCTGGCGCGTCTACGATATGCAATACAATTTCGAGTACACCAACCTCTCCCACCAGTCGCTCCTCGGCGTGGAGGCAATTCTCAAATGGCGCTTCCTCAACGACTTCACTCTCTCCGGCACATACTCGTTCGTCAATATCTCCAAACTCTCGGGCGTGCAAGTAAGCTCAACCTCCCCACACGCCGCCACAGCCAATTTCAACTATCGCCTCCGACGCAAGAAGTACAGCCTATCCGCCACGCTCTCAGCCTCTTTCATGGGGCGCAAGCGTTTCGACATCCAAGACCGACTCACCATCGACGGCCAAAGCCGCGAGGCCTACTTCCGCACCAATCTCCCACCCTATGCTCTCTGCAACGTCTCCGTAAGCCAGACGTTCTTCAACGCCCTGAAAGTCTCTGCCGGTGTCGACAATCTCTTCAACTACGTCCCCAAGACCCTCGGCTCCGGAGTCACCATGTTCAACGTCCCCGCCACGCCCGGTGCGCGCGCCCATGTCCAGCTCGAGATTCTCATCGACCAGATTGTCACCTCCGCGCGTCAACGTAAAAACTCCTCCCGATGAAATTCCCCCTCCTCGTCGCCCTGCTCCTCCTCACCTCCTGCGTCAATTACGATGCCGACCCCTTCACGGGCTACACCCTCCCGCGCGTCACAGGCTACTCCACAGGCATCACCAACGATTGGCTCTATTTCAACCTCCGAACGGGCAAGTCCTACAACGCAGCCTCCCCGTGCTGCGATTTCAGCGAGGGCGACCAGCGTGACAGCGCGCAAATCGCGCTCGACTGGGATGTCGCCTTCTGCGGCTACCGTCTTCGCACCAATAGCGGCACAAGCGGCATAGGGCTCGGCGGCGCTGTCGACCTCGGCTACTCTTCCTACGACAAGTGGACGTCTGCCGACCAAGTCTCATCTCTCGACTTCTCTGTCGACAATGATACCTCCGTCTACATCACCATGTCCCAAAACGACTGGAACAAATACCTCCTCGCCAACAATCTCGACTTCAGCACCCACCCCTGGTTCGACCCCAATACCGGACCCGCCACAACCCTCGCCTCCGCCAACCCTGTCCTCGCCTCCGCCATAGAGTTCTCCGCTCCGCCCGCCACCTACACCCCATCCTATCATACCTACTGCATCCGCTCCGCCGACGGCTCCCGTTTCTTCAAAATCCAAATCGTCTCTTGGTACGACGAGCAAGTCGATATCGGCGGTCAAGGTGGCAAGCTGTGCTACTACCTCGACGAACTTAACTGACGTATTTTCCCTATCTTTGTCGTAAATGTCAAGAATTTATGGACGTCATTAACGATATAAGCCTCTACGCCGCAGGGCCCTCTGCCGTGTGCGTCGGCGTCTTCGATGGTCTACACCTCGGTCACCAAGACCTCCTCGCCCAACTTGTCGCGCAAGCAAAAAGCCGTAACCTTACATCCGTCGTCGTAACTTTCGAACCCCATCCTCGTATAGTACTCTCGAAAGGAAACGACCGCGTCGGTCTCCTCACGACTGCCCAAGAACGTAACGACCTCTTCTCCAAAATCGGCATCGACATTCTCGTCGTCATCCCCTTCACGCGCGAATTCTCCGACCTCACAGCCCGCGAATTCCTTAACTCCTACCTCGCCGTCAGACTCCAAGCCAAGTTCCTCCTCATGGGGTACAACCACCGCTTCGGATCCGACGACGTGACGCCTGACCAATACCCGGCACTCGCACAAGAGGCTGGCATTCAGGCTCTCCGCGCCGGCGCCTTCTCCCTCCCAGGCAACGTCAAGGTAAGCTCCACAGAGGTTCGCAACGCGCTCTCCCGCGGCGATGTCGCCACGGCTGCCTCCCTCCTCGGACGACCGTACTCCCTCTCCGGCAACGTCGTTCACGGCGACGCCATCGGACGCAAGATAGGTTTCCCGACTGCCAACATCGTCCCAGCCGACGTGCGAAAGCTCATCCCTGCCGACGGTGTCTACGCCTGCCAGATCTTCTTCGACGGAGAAAAACCAAGACCCGCCGTCCTAAACGTCGGCACCCGACCCACCGTCGGCGGATCCGACAGACGTATAGAGGCCCACGTCCTCGACTTCGACGGCAACGTCTACGGCGACTCCGCCACCATCCTCTTCTTCTCTCGCGTCCGCGACGAGAAGAAGTTCTGCTCCCAAGACGATCTCGCCAAGCAAATCATGGACGACGTCGCCGCCGTGCGGAACACCTCGCGCGACCAAGAGTATAGTGCTAACCATTGAAAATAGTTAGTAATTGTTTATCTTTGACAACTGGTGTGCGCTGTTCTCTCTCCCACACGACGCATCATCACTCTCAACCTATTGTCTAAAAACCACCACAGCTTTGGAGCAACGCCCGTCCCAACCCCCAAACGGCAAAAGTCCGAGCCCAAGGCCGTAAGAGCCACAAAAATCGAGTTATGATTAGGAGACTACTTTTCGCCATCGCCCTCATGCTGACCTTCAGCATGCCGGCTCAGCAAGCCGTAGCGCAAGACCAACTATCGAAGCCCAAAGCACTGCTGACGCTCAGCTTCATCAGATACCTCGGCTGGAGCGACGCTGCCAGGCAGGGCGATTTCGTAATTGGCGTCATCCGTGACCGCGACCTCGCCCAGTGGCTCACCACACAGTCGCAAGGCAAGAAGTTCGGCTTCCAAGACGTCGTCATCAAACAATTCAAGTCTGTCGACGAAGTCACAGACTGCCAAGTAATATATGTCTCTAAAAATATCAGCTTCGCGCGCAACGCCACCAAGCTCCTCGACAAGGTCGGAAAAGACACTCTCGTCATGTCCGAGGAGGAAGGCGCAACAGAACATGGCTCCATGATCAACTTCGTCGTCCGCGACAGCCGACTTCGATTTGAACTAAGCAAGTCTAACGCTCAGGCGGCCAACATCCAGTTCGGGCAAAAACTGACCGACATGACGGCAGCCATAAACCTCTAAAAATATTATCCAACTCCCTCTCTTCCATGAAGAAGTTTAACCTGAGAGAATACATCTCCAACCTGAACATCGCCCAGAAGCTAATCGGCGGCTTCGGCATCATCGTCGTCTTCATCCTCATCAATGCCGTGATGACCGCCGCCATCCACGCATACACCCGACATCTCCAGACAACCGAGACCGAGGAATACCTCCCCGTCGAGTCCAACGTCGACCTCATGATGAACAAAATCAGCGAGAGCCGACGCCTCGCCGTAAACTGGGTCTTCGTCGATCACCAACCCAACACCCCAGACAAGGTCAAACTCGCTTCCATCGTCAATACTGAGTTCGACTCCATCTTCGCCAACGTCAAGTCTAAAACTGTCAATTGGGAGAAAGAGTTCACCGACACCCTCGCCATCGTCGAGGAGAAAGTCCACGCTCTCTTCGACCTCGAGAGGACCGTCATGAGCAACCTCTCCACCTTCGACTCCTACGACGACCCAATCCTCCTCATGGAGTCCGAAATGCTCGTCCAAAGCGACGGCGACATCGAGATCGGAGAAAAAGAGATCCAAACCTACATCTCCGCACTCGGCAAAATCTGTGAGAGCAAATGCAACGACATCAAGACCAACATCGACCGCTCCTCAACTCTCCAGCTCATCTTCGTTGTCCTCATGAGTCTCCTCGTCCTCGGCTCCGCCCTCTTCGTCGGCCGACTCCTCTACATCAGCATCATCACGCCCCTCAAGAAAGGCGTCGCCTTCGCTGAGGCCATCGGTCGCGGCGACCTCACCGTCTCCGTCGACGCCACTTCCAACGACGAGATCGGACAACTCTCCCGCACTCTCCAGTCCATGGTCGAGAACCTCAAGAAGACCGTCGTCACCATCGAGCGCAACGCCAACGAGCTCGTAGCGTCAGGCGTCAGCCTCAACGACTCTTCTCAGAAACTCTCCAAAGGAGCGTCCGAGCAGGCCGCTTCCGCTGAGGAGGTATCCACTGCCATCGAGGAGATGGTCGCCAACATCGATCAGAATACTGAAAATGCCGTAGCAACCGAGAAACTGACCTCCTCCACCGTCGAGAACGTCAACCTCTCCAGCCAATTCTCCGGCGAGGCCGCCGAAGCCATGAAGGCCATTGCCGAGAAGATCACCATCATCTCCGACATCGCCTTCCAGACCAACATCCTCGCCCTCAACGCTGCCGTCGAGGCTGTCCGCGCAGGTGAGCAAGGTCGAGGCTTCTCCGTCGTCGCAGCCGAGGTCCGTAAACTCGCCGAACGAAGCAAGCAAGCCGCCAACGAGATCGTCACCCTCGTCAACAAGGGTCTCAAAGTCACTCAGATGGCAGGCGAGAAGGCCAAAGCCCTCGTCCCCGACATCGAGAAGACAACAGTTCTCATCAAGGAGATCTCCGCCGCCAGCCTTGAGCAAAAGACTGGTGCCGAGCAGATCAACATGGCAATGCAAAACCTCAACGTCATCACCCAGGAGAACGCCTCAAGCTCCGACGAGCTGACCAACTCCGCCGTGCTCCTCAGCTCCCTCGCCTCCAGCCTCAAGCAAGCCGTCGGACAATTCAAGCTCGACGACGAGTCCGCCAAGAAAGCCGAAGAGTTCGACAAGGATGCTATCGCCGCCGCTGCTGCCGCTCACCAACCCGCCAAGCCCGAACCTAAAGAAGAGCCCAAGCGCAAGGAGTCTCGCAACGACAACACCTCCTCCCACAAGCCCGGCGTAAAAATCGACCTCGGCAACTCCAAAGAATTCGATCTCGACAACTACGAGAAATTCTAAACCCCTAAGACAATGAGCAGCATATACAGTCTCGCCGTTACGCAAGAAGGGGACAGACGACAACTCAAATTCGCAGGCGACCTCGTCATCAACCACATCGACAAAATGACAGCCGAAGTTAAAGACGCGCTGCCGTCGCCCGTCGACACAACCGTCGTCATCGACAACCCCTCCAACGTCGACATGACATTCATACAGCTCCTCATCGCAATCCGACGTGCCACAACCGAGGCAGGAAAATCCTTCGAGGTCAAGACCACCATCAACGACGACCTCAAAGACCTCCTCGCCAAATCTGGCCTCGACAAGCAAATGGGGCTCTAACCCCAGTAACAGACAACAAAACAACAAACGATAACAAATACGCTTAAAAACGAATATGGCAAAGACAGTTCTTATTGTGGACGACTCTGAGAGCATCCGCGAGGTTGTCAACTTCACTCTCACCAACGAAGGATACGAAGTCCTCGTTGGAGTCGACGGCGAAGACGCTCTCAAATTCCTCGACGGCCGACCCATCGACATCGTCATAACCGACCTCCATATGCCCAACCTCGACGGTCTCGGCCTCATCCGCAAAATCCGTGAGATGGACGCCTACAAGCACATACCCATCCTCTTCCTCACAACCGAGAGCCAAACTGAGAAAAAGATGGAAGCAAAAGAGGCCGGCGCTACCGGATGGATCATCAAACCTTTCGTCCCTGCCAAACTCCTCAGCGCAATTTCCAGAGTGCTCCGATAATATCGCTTCGGCGAAGCTGACATCACGGCGGCGCAAGACACCTTTCCCCTCTCTTCCCAACGCAGGCCATAACACAAACACGCGCAGCCACGCCTGCTAACGCTTTTTATAGCCCATGCTCGACAAATTCCAACAAAAGTTCGTAGAGGAAGCCCAAGACAACGTCGCGGCTATCGAAGAAGCTCTTTTCGAACTGGAAAAAAGCCCCAACGATAATGAGATTATCGAGAGGCTTTTCCGCTCCATGCACACCATCAAAGGTAGCGGTGCCATGTTCGGCTTCAACGACCTAAGCCACTTCACCCACAACCTCGAGACCCTCTACGACCTCGTCCGTAACGGTAAGCTCAGCGTCAATAAAGACATCATTTCCCTCACCTTCGAGAGCCTCGACTATATCCGGCAGCTCCTCGACCTCGGAGAGGGTACGCTGTCCGACCCCGACGACATTAAGCGTCAGCAGGACTATATCGCCAAGATTACCAAATACTTCCCTGCCGGTCAGACTCTCACGCTCTCCTCCGCCGAGAAGGCCGCACTCGCCGCCAAGCAAGCTGCCGCCGCGGCAGCTCCTCAGCAGCAAGCACAAGGTCCCCACAACTACCTCGTCACTTTCGCTCCCTTCGAGTCTCTCCTCGACAACGGCACGAACCCGCTCTTCATGCTCGACGACCTCACGGCCCTCGGATCTTACAAGACGCTCGCCTTCACCGCCGATGTCCCGACTCTCGCCGACTTCGAGCCCCTCAAGCTCCACGTCAAGTGGCAGGTAATCCTCTCCACCGACCAAGACGTCAACGACATCAAGGATGTCTTCATCTTCGTCGAGGACGAGTGCCGAATGGACATCGCCAACCTCCCCGACGGCGACATCCTCTCCGCCACCGACAAGCTCGACCCCATTGTCGAGAAAGCACTCAAGTCCGGAGAAGAGCTCAAAGCCGAAGATTTCGACGTCTTCAAGCAAGCGCCACAACCCGCGCCCGAGCAACCCAAAGCCGCCACAACGGCCAAAGCCGCCTCCTCCGGAGCCGCCAAGGCGCAAGAGAACAAGATCGCAAGCATCCGCGTAGCCGCCGACAAAATCGACGACCTCGTAAATGCCGTCAGCGAGCTCGTCACCATGCAAGCTCAGCTGAACCTCATGGCTGGCAAGCAAAACGACCCGACCCTCTCCTCCATCGCCGAGCAAATGGAGAAGATAACCAGGCAGCTCCGCGACAACTCTTTCTCCATCTCCCTCATCCCGCTCCAAGGCGAGCTCGTACAGTTCCAACGCCTCGTGCGAGACCTCTGCATCAAGCTCGGAAAACAAATGGAGTTCGTCGTCGAGGGCGGTGAGATCGAGCTCGATAAGAACATAATCGACCACCTCAAAGACCCCCTCCTCCACATCATCCGCAACAGCGGTGACCACGGCATCGAGACCCCCGAGGAACGCATCGCGGCTGGCAAGAACCCCACGGGCGTCATCCTCCTCAAAGCCTTCTACTCCGGCTCATCCGTCATAGTCCAGGTCTCCGACGATGGCAAAGGCATGGATCCCGCCAAAATCCGCAAGAAGGCCATCGAGAAAGGCCTTATCGACGCCAACGCCAAGCTGACCGACAAGGAGACCCTCAATCTAATCTTTGCCAGTGGCTTCTCCACATCCGAGAAGGTCTCCGATGTCTCCGGACGCGGCGTCGGCATGGATGTCGTAAAGAGCAAGATCCAAGAGATCCGAGGCGAGGTCTCTGTCGACTCCATCGCCGGCAAGGGAACGGTCATCTCCATGGAGCTGCCTCTCACGCTCTCCATCATCGACGGTCTCCTCACACGCATCGGCGGCGAGCAGTTCGTCTTCCCCTTCTCCAATGTCGAGAGAATCCTCCGCCCCTCCGAAATACAAATGAGCGAGAGCGGCCTCGGAGACTTCTTCGTCTACGAGGGCAACCAAATTCCCTCCATCGACCTCGACAAGGTTTTCCACGACCACGCCAACGACCTCCCCAACTCCAAAATAATTCTCGTTGAGCAGGGCGGACGACGTGTCGGCATGATCGTCGACGCTGTCCTCGGCGAATACCAGATCGTCGTCAAGCCTCTCGGCACATACCTCCGATCCATCGACATGATCTCCGGAGCCTCCGTCATGGGCGACGGCACACTCTCTCTCATCATCGACCCGGGCCGTCTCATCAACTACTACAACCAGCAGCGCCTCAAGCGCAAACAGCAGTAACCCGTCAGAACTATGGAAGAAAACAAATCGGCTACATCTTTCAAGGTCGGCGGCGAACTCTTCGCTGTCAACACCAAGACCGTCCGACACATACTCGAAAACTCTAAGCCCACGCCCGTGCCCCTCACCAAGCCCTTCGTCAAGGGCATCATCAACAACCACGGCACAATGATCCCCGTCGTCGACTTCCGCACCCTCCTCGGCAGGGAGCAAGACCCCAACCTCCCCGAGAAATGTATCGTCGTCCTCGGCGTCGAGCAAAACGCCAAGGAGGAAATGATCGGCTTCATCGTCGACGAGATGGACGACGTCTTCGAGTACTCCCAAGAAAACTTCACCCCGGAGTCCGTCCTCGACCTCTCCATCGAGGTCCAAAACGCTGTTTTCGGAACAATTAAGCACGACGACAAGTTCGTCTGCCTCCTCAAGGCTTCAGACCTCGCAAAGGCCCTGCTATAAACAACTCGACACGAACAAGACAACCATGGAAGAAGAAAACAATAACTCATTCCTCACTTTCAAGGTCAATGGCGCCCTCTACGGCGTCAGCGTAACCCGTGTCGTCGAAATCCAGGCCTACGCCAAACCCGACGCCACTCCATCAGGTCTCTCCTACATGCTCGGCCTCACCCAACACCGCGGCATGATCCTCCCCCTCATCGACTCCTCCGCCAAGTTCGGCATGCAGCCAATCCAGATAACGCCTCAAACCTACGTCGTCGTCATCGCCGTCAAAAACGCCGATGAGCTCTTCGACGTAGCTCTCGCTGTCGACGAGGTCCGTGAAGTCGTCACCATCTCCGACGACAAAAAAATGAAGATCGACACCACCTACAAGCCCGGTTACGTCGCCTTCGCCTCCAACACCAACGCCGGCCTCGTCATGGTTCTCGACCCCGACAAGGTCTTCACCGACGCCGACGTCATCTCCATGGCCGACATATCAGCGCAAGCCAACAAGGTCAACCTCGCTGACAAACAATAATATAACCTCTCCCTCCCATGAGCAACGACGAGAACGACATACTCTTAGACAACGCCGAAGGCTCCGACTTCGACGCCTTCCGTGCCGAACTCTCGCCTGCCGACTTCCATAAGTTCAGCTCATATATCTACGACCAGTTTGGCATCAAAATGCCAGACATAAAGCGTGTCATGCTCCAAGGTCGCCTACTCAAAAGAATACGCGACCTCAAAATGACATCCTACTCCCAATACCGCGACTACTTCTTCAGCCCAGAAGGTCAGAAAAAGGAACTCTACAACTTCCTCAGCGTAGTCACGACAAACAAGACCGACTTCTTCCGAGAGCCCGTCCACTTCGACTTCATGCGCAACACCGCCCTGCCCGAATTTTACGACCAGGGACGCCGGCACATCTCCATCTGGAGCTCCGCTTGCTCCAGCGGCGAGGAGCCCTACACCGTCGCGATGGTCATGAACGAATACGCACTCGAAAAGCCTGGCATGACTTTCGAAATCATCGGATCCGACATCTCCCAAAACGTCCTCGAGAAAGCGGCACGAGGCGTCTATCCCGAGAAGGCCGTCTCCATGATCCCTCTCGACCTCAAACGCAAATATCTCCTCAGAAGCAAAAACAGAGAAAACCCCACAGTCAGAGTGGCTCCTCTGCTCCAAAAGAACTTTTCCTTAAAATATCTGAACCTAATGGACGGCGTTTACGATATAAAAGAAGGGTTCGACATCATTTTTTGCAGAAACGTGCTCATCTACTTCGACAGGGAAACCCAAGAACGTGTGGTGCAAAAACTCTGCGATAAACTAAGACCCGGGGGCTACCTCTTCATCGGACACTCCGAGTCCCTCTCAAACATGGACGTACCCCTCACAAACATCAAACCAACAATCTTCAAAAGAAACTAAATGCGCGCGGATATGAATAACAACATCACTGACAGGCAGCTCCTCAAAGAACTCTCAGCCAGACTAAAACAAAAACAAGACACTGAGAAAAAATACGCCGACCTGCTCGTCGAATACCAGTCCATGGGCAAAAGGCTCAAAGACTCAGAGGCCCTCAAAAGCCACTTCATATCCAATGTCACCAACGAGATCGTAAACCCCTTCACCTCCATCATCGGTCTCTCCAAGGCTATCCTCTCCGTCGAAAAACAAGACTGGAAGAAGATCGTCTCAATGGTCGCGCTCATCCACAACGAAGCCTTCAACCTCGACTTCCAGCTCAAAAACATTTTCACTGCTGCCAAAATCGAGGCAGGCGAGATCCTCCCCAACGTCCAGAAAGTCCATATCCGACAACTCATTCAAGGCGTCATCGACTCCTTCTCCATCGTGACAAGGAAGATGGGCATATCCATCGACTTCGACTACGAGATTCAACTCGGCTTCGGCGAGAAAGACTACTACTTCAACACCGACGCCGACAAGCTCAAACAGATTATCAGCAACATCCTCAACAACGCCGTAAAATACAGCTACAAGGACAGCAAGGTAATCGTCAAATGCTGGATCGACGACGACCTCCTCTTCGTCTCCATCCAAGACTTCGGCACCGGCATCTCCGAGAAGAACCAGAACATCATCTTCGAACGCTTCAAGCGTCTCGACACTGGCATCAACTCCATAAACCAGGGCCACGGTCTCGGACTCTCCATCGCCAAGGCGCTCCTCGACGTCCTCGAGGGCAACATCGACATCAAGAGCGTCAAGGGCGAAGGCTCAACCTTCACAATCTCCATCCCGCGCCTCAAAGTCGTCAACACCGACCCCTTCGGAGGCGACGACGGCATGTTCTTCGACGATGCCGCTGACGATGACGTTGACCTCTTCTAGCCAACAAGCCCTGATGGAGTATTCGCAACACTTCCTCTATCCCTCCTCCTTCTTCGCAAGCCGAGAACCCTACGTCGTCAAAACCGTACTCGGCTCCTGCGTCGCCGTATGCCTCTGGGACCCTAAGCTCCGATTCGGTGGCATAAACCATTATATGCTCCCGACTTGGATGGGCACCGACCTCGCCTCCCCTAAATACGGCAACATCGCCATCGAAAAACTCATCGAGAAAATGAGGTTCATGGGTAGCCACGTCGAAGACCTCCAAGCCAAAATATTCGGCGGCGGTGAGCTTATCCAAGGCATCGACGGTGGCCCCTCCTCCACACAAATCGGTGAGCGCAACATCCAAATAGCAAAACTCATTCTCGAACAATATAAAATACCTGTCGTAGCCTCCTGCACCGGCGGTCAACGAGGACGAAAAATCCTCTTCTTCACCGACACAGGCGAAGTCCGACACAAATACCTCGACAAAAGGCAATTTTAGACAAGTACCACATCACCTACCACTAACAACACATACGGCATGGAGCAAAAAATTCGCGTCCTCGTTGTCGACGACTCGGCGGTCGTCCGACAATCGCTCTCCGCCATCCTCGAAGCCGACCCTGAAATAGAAGTCATGGGAACGGCTGCCGACCCCATAATAGCCGTCAAGAAGATCCAAAAGGAGGTCCCTGACGTCATAACTCTCGACATCGAAATGCCGAGAATGGACGGGCTCACCTTCCTCCGCAAGATAATGGCGCAACGCCCAATACCCGTCGTCGTCATATCCTCCCTCACGACTCGTGGCACCGAAGCCGCCATGAAGGCCCTCGAATACGGCGCAAGCGAAGTCATCGGGAAACCCTCCATGAACCCCGACGTCTTCTTCCAAGAGAGCCACATCATGCTCTGCGATGCCGTAAAAGCCGCAGCCCAATCCAAAATCCGACGCGTGACGGCCGACGACATCAAGGAGCGCGCCGCCCAGACAAGCCCCGCGCCCATCGCCTCCCCTGTCGCTCCCAAACTCGCGCCATCAAGAACTTCCCTCCCCTCCGGCATAACAGTCGTCCAGCCTAAATACACTGCCGACGCGATCCTCGAAAAGAGCAATCCCGCCGACATCGTCATACCAACCGAGAAGATCATCGTCATCGGTTCTTCCACCGGAGGCACCGAAGCCATCCGGACTCTCCTCCGCTCCATGCCCTCCGACATGCCAGGCATCGCCATCGTCCAGCACATGCCAGAAGGCTTCACGCGCTCCTTCTCCAACGGCCTCGACCAAATATCTCGCCTCAACGTCAAGGAGGCAGAGAACGGCGACAAGCTCTACCGCGGCAGGGTCCTCATAGCCCCGGGCAATAAGCACATGCTCCTCAAGCGTGTCGGCAAAGAGTACTTCGTCGAGGTGAAAGAAGGACCGCTCGTCAACCGCCACCGCCCGTCCGTCGACGTCCTTTTCCGTTCCGCCGCGCGCTACGCAGGCTCCAACGCCATCGGAGTAATCCTCACAGGCATGGGCAACGACGGTGCCAAAGGCATGAAAGAGATGCACGACGCCGGCGCCCACACCATCGCCCAAGACGAGCAATCTTGCGTCGTCTACGGCATGCCTAAAGAAGCCGTCAAGGCCGGAGGCGTCGACGATGTCGTCGCCCTCGAGCGCATCGACGACCACCTCTCGAAACTTCTCTCCTTGGCCAAGCCATAACCTTCCATCTCCTACTGACTCTCCCATCTTAACCCCCATACACCAAGAAGATGAAAAACAAGAAACTGAAGCGGATGAACTGGATCTGGGCCCTGCGCGGTCTCGTTTTCGGTATCATCATTTCGCTTATCGTCTTCCTCCTCGCCGCCGATTCCGACGCCTACCATAACAGCGAACGCACTCTGAGCGATTTCGTCAGGACTTTCCCGGCCTTCTGGGTCATGCTCCTGCTCCCTGTCCTCTGCGCCGCCGCCGGTTTCGTCATCTCTTGGCGAATGAGCGTCATCATCAGGGAAATGAAAAAAGCCCTCAAGACGCAAGAGTCTCGCTCCGACTCCATTCTCCAGTTCGTCGAGGGTCTCTCCGCTGGCCGACTCGATGTAAAAATCAATTCCGACGATAAGGACGATGACCTCATCTCTTCTCTCAACCAGCTGCAACACAGCCTCCAGCAAAACCAAAAGGAGGATCTGAAACGCCGCGAGGAAGAGCAGCAACGCACATGGGTCACCAATGGTGTAGCGCAGTTCGGCGAGATCCTCCGCCGCAACAATGACAATATGCAGGAGCTCTCCTACAACATCATACGCTACCTCGTCGACTACGTCAAACTCACACAGGCTGGCTTCTTCCTCCTCCATACTGGCGAGGACAAGGGCGACAACGGCAAAAAGTTCTTCGAGCTGACCGCCTTCATCGCTTACGACCGCCGCAAATATGCCGATAAGACCATCGAATGGGGCGAAGGTCTCGTCGGGCGTTGCGCAATGGAGAAGAAGACCATCTACATGACCGAGCTTCCTCCCCACTACGTTACCGTCACCTCTGGTCTCGGCGAGGGCGACCCCGCCGCGCTCCTCCTCGTCCCCCTCAAAAGCAACGATGTCGTCTACGGTGTCATCGAGATGGCGACCCTCCTCCCACTCCTCCGCCACGAAATCGAGTTCCTCGAGAAGACGGCAGAGAGTATCGCCATGACAATCTCTACTGTCCGCACCAACATGCAGACCGCTGTCCTCCTCCAAGAGACGCAGCAACAAGCCGCCAAGATGCGCGAGCAAGAGGAAATCCTCCGACAGAACCTTGAGGAGATGCGCGCAACGCAAGAGGAGAACGAGCGCAAGGAGATCGAGATGAAGGGCTTCATCACCGCCATCGACCACGCATCCATAAGCATGGAGTTCGCCACCGACGGCACAATCCTCAAGGTGAACGACAACTTCCTCCGCACCTTCGGCTACAAAGCCGAGGAGATAGCCGACCAGAATATGAGCATCTTCTTCTTCAAGGAAGACCAGCAAGACCTCGACAATCTCCTCGACACCATCAACAACGGTGAGACCTTCAACGGCCGCGTACGCCGCCGCTCCAAACGCGGCGACGAGGTTTGGCTCCTCTCCACCTACACCCCTGTCCGCGACTCCGACGGCGAAATCCTCAAAGTCATTAGCCTTGAGACCAACATCGCCGACCAGGTCAAGCTCGAGCACGAGATGCAAGACAGTCAGAAGGAGCTCGACGTCCGACTCAAAGAGACGCGCGCCGAGGTCGAGGCCAAGTTCAAAGAGGTCGAGGCCGTCAAAGTGCGCAACGAAAAGACGCTCGACGGCATGCTCGACGCCATCGTCACGACAAACCAAGACGGCATCGTCGAGTTCTTCAATGAGGCTGCCGAAAAACTCTGGAGCTACTCCCGCACCGAGGTGCTCGGCAATAACGTCTCCATGCTCTTTGCCGAGGACGACCTCCAGAAAAACGACTTCATCAAGTCGTTCGTCTCCCCAGAGCTCCCTAAGACCATCGGCGAACGCCGAGAGATCCCCATCAAAGACAAGTATGGTGAAAGCGTCCCCGTCCTCGCGCTCCTCTGCGAAGCCGAGGTCGACGGCGAACACTCTTTCACCGCCTTCATCCAAAATATCGAGGTCGAGCTCTTCTAAATTGAGCCGACACTCGCCAATCTCACAACCCCTCTATGGATGTAAAGGACTTCCTTTCCGAATTCCATAAACGCTGCGGCTACGATTTCTCCGACTACTCTGTCAACTCCATCTCGCGCCGCCTCTCTAAGATATGTGACGACTCAAACCTGTCGTTTGAACAAATACTCGATAAGGCACCCACCGACAAACATTTACTCCAGCAAATCGTAGAAGACATAACGGTCAACACGACCGAGCTTTTCCGCGACCCCCAAGTATGGGCGACCTTCGCCTCCATCCTCCCCAAACAACTCCCCAAAGGCACGATGTCAACCATTTGGCACGTCGGATGCTCCAAAGGTCTCGAAGTCTATTCCGACCTCATCCTCATCCACGAGCTCAATCTCCAAGACCGATGCCGAGTCATCGGTACCGACATCAACCCTACCGTCATCGAGACAGCGCAACGCGGTGTCTACCCCTTCCGCTTCAACCGTGGCTACGTAGACAACTTCAATGCCGTCATGAAGGCTCTCAACCTCGACGTCCCTTTCGAGAAATATTTCTCAATCGACGAGACTGCCGACACCATGACCGTCCGACCTGACATCGCAGCCAAGGCGCGCTTCCTGCTCCAAGACCTCGTCCGCGACCGCGCCCCCTTCGCCTACCGCGTCGACGTCGTCTTCCTGCGTAATGTCATGATATATTTCAACGAGGCTCTCCAATCACGGGTGCTCTCCGAGATAATGGACAAGATGCACGACAACGCGCTCCTCATAATGGGTAAGCAAGAGGACATCCCGCCCTCCATGAAGAGCCGTTTCAAGACTCAAGGCTCCTTCTACTTCAAAAAAGCCAGATAAACCACCATGGTTCTGACAACCAACGAACTACGCGACATCGCCCTCCTCCTCTCCGAGAGGCTCAAGGTGGACTACACCCACTTCGCCGACGGCTTCTTTCGCCGACGAGTGACGCGTCTGTTCGAAAAAATGGCTTTCCACCGCATCCAGGACCTCAACAATGCCATGGCCTCGCTCGTCAAGTTCGACGAGATCGCCTACTTCCTCTCCATCCCGCAAACAGAGCTGTTCCGCATCCCTTCTTTCTGGCGCCGACTCGTCAAAATCCTCGCAGATAAGAACATAAAGAACATCTGGATTCCAGACCTCGGCAGCTACCACGAGCTTTACAGCCTCCTCATAATTCTCGACATCGCAGGCCGCAGAGGCGATATCTCCGTGACCGTCAATGTCGTGTCCGACCGCATAACAAATGCCGTCAAAGACTTAATCCTCAACAAAAAAGAAGACCCCCAAGACCTCTCCAACTTCCAACGCCTCGAGCTCCAAGCCTCCTACGCCGACTATGTCACGCCCGATGCCGACTCCGTTCCTCATTTCCGCCCCGACCTCCTCGACGGCGTCAAGTTCCGCAACGGATGGTTCCTCAACTATGACGACCAGAGCTTCGACGTCATAATCCTACGCGACGTCCTCCTCGCCTACGACCGCGACCTCCACAAGAAGGCTGTTGCTCATCTCGCCGACTCTCTCTCTCGTCCCGGCGCGTTTCTCTGCCTCGGGGCTATGGAGCGACCCCTCGGCTCCGAAGACCGTTTCGACGCTTCTGCCGCTTCCGACGGCGTCTATTCTCTCATAAAATAAACCTGCACCATGGATACCAAGGATTTCAAGGCAATCGTCATCGGAGGCTCCGCCGGCAGCTATGCCGTCGTCTCCCGAATCCTTGCGTCCCTGCGTGCCGACTTCCCTCTCCCCGTCGTCGTCTGCATGCACCGCCTGAAGCATGTGCGCGCCGGCTTCGTCGAGGCTCTCAACGACAAGACCCCCCTCACCGTCGTCGAGCCTTATGACAAACAACCCATCGAGCGAGGCTTCGTCTACGTCGCTCCCGCCAACTATCACCTCTTCGTCGAGTACGACTCCACCATCTCGCTCTCCATCGAGGAGCCGCACCTATTCTGCCGCCCCGCAATAGACCATACGCTCTCCTCCGCCGCCAAGACCTGGCGCAACAAGCTCGTCGGCATCATCCTCACTGGTGCCAACAAGGATGGAGCCGAAGGTCTCAAAGACATTGCCGACCGCGGTGGCTACACCATCGTCCAAGACCCGGCCACGGCCGATGTCCCGACAATGCCGCGTGCCGCTCTCCGTCTCCTCCAACCCGATGCGCTCCTCTCCCCACAAGGAATCATCGACTTCTTGAAAAATTTCTGATGAAAATAGTCACCAAGAAAGACATATCGACAACCCTGCGGACCCTCTCCCCTCTCCTCCACGCCCAAGTCCGTAAGTCTTATATCGCCATCCGCTCCGCGCTCTCCGCTGCGGCCAAGGCTGTCGTGAGCTTCCTCGGCAAGGTCTATGCCTTTCTTGTGCGCAAATCTCATGCGCTTCTCGCACTCCCACTGACCGTCAAGCTCTACGCTCTCCTCCTTACGGTCATACCACTCTTCGCCCTCTGGCAGCTCTTCGCCTACCAGCTCTCTCAGGCAACGTTTACTTCCGTCAACATTCTCGTCGCCTTGGTTCTCGCCGTCTCCATGCTCCGCATAGCCGTCTTCTCGCATAAGCGGATGGAGGAGATGAGGGAGCAGAATGACGAGATTATGGCGCAACTCGATAAGCGCGATGCCGAGCTCGCCAAGCTGAAGTCCGACATCTTCGAGCTCCGCAACAAGGCTCGCCGCGGCAACGCCACCAAAAAGAGTGCGGTCCGCTTCGTCGAGCTCGCTAAAGCTCAAAAGCAATCTGCCGAGCCGACAGAGGAGAAATATCAATACCTCGTAACAGCCATAACAAAGATCTTCGACGTCAGTGGTGTCGTCGCCTATGCGCGCCGTGCCCAAGACTCCGACGAGTTCGACATCGCCGGCCGATACGCTCTCGCCGACGATCCTCCAACAACCGTCGCTGTCGCTGGCGAGGGCATCCTGGGGCAAGCCATAGCCTCCAACAAGGCTCTCACGCTCCCCGAAGTCCCCAAAGACTACCTCACAGCCGTATCCGGTCTCGGCAAGAGCCGAGCCCTCAATGTCTACGCCCTCCCTCTCGTCGCCGCTGGCTCCGACGTTGTCGTCGGTGTCATTGAGGTCGCTTGCTTCGCCAAGCTGCCCCTCGCCTCCGAATGGGAGAATGTCGAAAAAGAGCTTAGCGAGATTATTTAGCCACAAATGAAGAAGAGAAAAAACAAAATATCCTGGGACTACCTCTCGCCAAAGGGCTTTACCGAGCTCCAATGGTACGCCGCGCTCGTCCTGCTTCTCATCATTCTCCTCCTCGGATGGACCAGCATGATGAGCCTCCTCGGCTTCAACGTCTCCTTTGGCAACATTCTCTACCTCCACCACTACCTCTTCACCTGGTTCTTCGACTTCCTCGCCCTCTTCGCTCTCGCCCTCGCCCTTTTCGTCTCCAATTACAGGCGGATTAGGCTCTCCGAGCTTCAAGACGACATCTCTAAACTCCAAAACGTCATTTCCTCAAGCATCACCATCGCTGAGGATATCCGCGAGGGGCATGACATAGACCGTTCCCGCGTCGCCTCTTCCGAACTCGGTCGTACGCTCCTCAACCTCGGCATGAGTCTTCAAGATACGCGCGCCAAGGAGCAGAGTTTCAACTGGGTGAGCCGTGGCAAGGAGAAGATCTCCGACATCCTCCGTGTACATACCCGTATCGACGACCTCGCCGAGGCCACCATCGAGGGCATCATCTCCTACACTGGCGCAGTCCAAGCCGCTTTCTACCTCCTTGAGGGCGACACCCTCAGGACAGTGACGCAATACGCCTACGACCGCCGTCGTTTCGAGAAGAACGAGATAAAGGTCGGACGTGGTCTCGTCGGTGCCGCAGCCTACGAGAGGCAGCTCATCTACCGCACCGACATCCCCGACGACTATTTCACCATCACCTCCGGTCTTATCGGCAACAGCAAGCCTAAGTCCATCCTCATCATACCGCTTAAGCAAGAGGAGGAGGTGCAGGGCGTCATCGAGATATCTTTCTTCCAAAACTCTCTGCCCGAGCACTATAAGCTCCTTGCCGAGGAGATCGGCTCCATGGTCGGCTCCACGCTCTACAACCTCAAGATCAATCAGCAGACCGAGACCCTCCTCCGCGAGTCTCAAGAGATGACCGCCGCCCTCCGCGAGAACGAGGAGAAGCTCAATGAGAACGCTCGCGAGATGCGTGAGGCAAAGGACAATCTCGAGATCTCCAACACCGAGCTCGCTCGCAAGATCGACGAGATTAAGATCGCACAAAAGAAACAGGACGCCATGCTCTCCAATGCGTCCGAGTTCATCTCCATCTACGACGCCAACCGCGAGGTCATCTACGAGAGCCCTTCCATGAAACGAATCCTCGGCTACGACCCCGAGGAGGAGGTCCACGGCATGGACGAGGAGTGGATGATGCCGACAAGTTTCAAGAAGGTGAGTGCCATGTTCGACTACCTCCTCGCCACCCCGGGCGGTGAGACGAAAATCGAATATACCTACCTCAAGAAAAACAACGAGCGTATCTATCTCGAGACGCAAGGCAAGAACCTCCTCCACGACCCCGCCATCCGTGGTCTCATCTTCAACACACGCGACGTCACCGAGCGCAAGATGCGTGAGAACGAGGAAAAACGCACTGGCCGTATGAAGTCTCTCTCCGAGAACTCGCCAGACGTCATCATCCGCACCTCACTCAAGGGCAAAATCCTCTACTCCAACCCCGCCGCCGCCAAGTTCCTCGGCCTGTCGACGGCCGACAAGGCCAAGGAGCGCATCCTGCTCGACCTCATCGAGGAGGAGTCTTTCAGCAGTTTCGTCAACGATGTCCTCAAGAACATCCGCAAGACGAAACGCCAATGCTCCACAGAGCTCGAGCTCGGGCAGAAGGATAAGACATACCTTGAAGTGCGCGCCATCCCCGAGTTCGACGATAACGGCAGCGTCGACTCCACGCTCTTCACCATACACGATGTCACGGAGATCAAGCAACTCGAGCAAGAGGCCCAAAAGGCGCGCGAGGATGTCATGAGCTCCATCAACTACGCCAAGCGTATCCAGTTCGCCCTCCTTCCCGAAGAGGCCGAAATCCAGCAGCGTTTCCCCAACTCGTTCATGTTCTACCGCCCAAAGAACATCGTCAGCGGTGATTTCCCTTGGATTTATAATCATGGAGACGTCACCTATATCGCCGTCGTCGACTGTACTGGCCACGGTGTCCCGGGTGCGCTCCTCTCCATCATCGGCTACCTCCTGCTCAGCAACATCGTGGCCAACCATCCCGACCTCGCTCCTTCCGACATCCTCGATCGTCTCCACGAGTCCGTCCGCGACGCCCTCAAGCAGAAGACCAGCGAGGCCAATGCGGGCGACGGCATGGATCTTGGTCTCCTCCGCATCGACCCTGCCGCCCACCAGGTTCAGTTCGCAGGCGCGCACCGCCCGCTCTACTATCTCCACATGAGTCGCTCTGGCGCTTTCGACGGCGCCGAAGACTGCAAGTTCCAAGAGATTGAGGGCACCCGTAAGGGCATCGGTGGCAAGCCGCTACCCAACGGCCGCCCCGAGAAGGCTTTCGCCAACAATGTTATCGATTATCAGCCAGGCGACCGCCTGTTCGTCTTCTCCGATGGTCTCCCTGACCAGCTCGGCGGCGAGGAGCATAAGAAGTTCTTCACCCGTCGTGTCAAAGAGTGGCTCGCGCGCAATGTCGACGAGAGCATGAACTCCACGTCTAAGGACCTTGTCAAGACTTTCTACGACTGGAAGGGCACTGACAAGCAGGTCGACGACGTCCTGCTCATCGGCCTTGAACTCTAAAATCACAACACCTTTCAGGCTATGAATCCTTCTTTCTCCAGTAACCGTTTCCTTGAATACGCATATTCGCTATATCAGGACCTCCCGACAAAAGAGATTAATCTGGTCTACGTCGGTGGCGTCACCAGCGAGGTGACACGCAATTTCACCATCATGACCGAGGAGAACCTCCTCCGCCATGCCGAGTCCAGCCCCGTCCAGCGCAAGGTCTTCAACGTCATGGTCGAGACCATGCAGAACATAAGCCGTCACGCTGACATCGTTACCGACGATCCCGATGAGATCCGACGAGGCGTTATCATCATCTCCCACTCCGACGAGGCATACTCCATCGTTACGGGCAATCTCGTCCGTAATGAGAAGGTAGCTAAGCTCAAGAACAAGCTCGACACCATCAATTCTATGGATCGTCAGCAGCTCACCGCTGCCTACAAGAAGCAAATCATGGAAGGCTCTATCTCCGAGAGCGGCGGCGCGGGTCTCGGCTTTATCGATGTGGCTAAGAAGAGTGGTCAGAAGATCGAGTATCGGATTCGCGACTTAGCCTCCGAGCTGCCTGGCTTCTCTTTCTTCATGACCATCTGCACCGTCCTCCGTAAGTAGGCTCGTGGCGTATTTCTGATTTATAGCCTTCGGTCTGCTGAGGCGTGCTGTCGTCTCTTCTTGTTCTATTCCGTCAGCCTTACAACTCCATAAGGCTCCAATCTCACAGCTTTTCCCTCTGCTGTGCCTACCTTGTTGGCAACATAGCACTCCACGCCCTCTGCCAATGTCGGCAACCATCCCTCACAATTAATTACGCATACGTCACAATCCACGACCTCGCCGCACGCCCCGTTCACTACCGCTATCCTCTTTCCTCCCATCTCTACTCGCTCCACCTCGCCCATATTCCTGACCTTCTCTAAGTCCAGCCCTCGGCGACGAGCCCACGCCTTGACTGCGCGTCTCGACCCTGCGTGATCCGTGTCTGACATCAAGGCTCTTGCGTGCCATCCGTCCGACACCAGTATGTTGACCCTCCCTCCCGACGATACGATGCTCACCTCTTTCTCTCTCCCTAAGTCTACGACACCAAACGTCACAAACAACGTCGCCAACCCCACGGCAGCCGTCCTTCTCCACCATACGCCCCTCATTCTCGCCCACACAAGCAGGCTCGCTGCGCAAAACGCCATGGCTGCGAGCTTCCAAACGTTCTGAGGCCCCATGCTGACCTCCGCCATTGGCAACCATGCCGCCCAATGGCTATATACCTTTATCCATTCCGATAGGGCGTTAAGCGTAGCTCCTGCCGCGTCGCCCAACCACCATACGTCCGCCACCAAAGGGCCGAATACTGCCATGTTGAATGTCAACCAGATGCTCGGTATTACGATAAGGTTGTTCATCCAAAAGTATGTGGGGAAGTAGCCGAAGCAATATGCCGATACGGGTGTCGTGGCTATCTGCGCTACGATGCTCACCGCCAACGACATCCCGACAACCCTCACAGCCTTCGCTACGCACTTTTTTACTATTCCGCCTTTGCCCCACGCCTCTGTCATCCTCCCGAGCCACACCTCCGCAGGCCCCACCGCCATGCACAGACCCCCGACAGCCGAGAAACTCAACCAGAAGCCTATATTCTTGACCGACATCGGGTCTGCCGCCACTATCAAGGTCATTGCCGCGACAAGCGAACTGAAGGGCTGTGAACGACGTCCGCCCCATCCGCCTATGACTACGAAAGAGAACATTATTGCCGCCCTCACGACCGACGGCCCCATCCCCACAACCATCGCATATGCCCACAATGCCAATAGCGTCACCACAGCCGACGCTTTCCGACCGCAAAACAATGACATCAACAGCCCTACCGCCCATGCCAACACCCCGACGTGCAAGCCACTGACCGCCAGCACGTGTGCCGTCCCGCAAGTGGCAAACTCGTTCCGCATTTCGCTCCTTAGCTCGCTCCTGTCTCCTAATGTCAACGCCCTCAAGAATCCTATGTTCTCTTGTGCGACGCCCATCGTCTCTAATCTCTTTCCGTACCATTCGCCAATCATGCCTATCATTGTGGCAATGCTTTTCTCTCGTCCCTCCACTTCTATCTTGCTCCCTCGCCCCATCGACGAGACCCCTTGAGTCTCAAGGTACTCCCGATAGTCAAATCCGCTCACCATGTCTACTTGTGGCTCTGCCGTCAATCCGCTCACCCTCACCTTGTCTCCGCACATCAGTTTGTCTCCAAATTCTTTTGCGTTGCGCCTCGTGCTCTCAATCTGCCATTTCGCGCACCTCGCCTCCATGGCTCGTCCGTCTGTCGAAACGCTGTCCGTCTCCACGATGAACTTCAGTGTCGTGCTGTCTCTTTTTACCATCCTCACCACAGTCCCCGTCAGTTCATATCGTTCCCCGTCGTTTGTGAATGTCGTCTTGTTTGTCTGGGCGTTGTGCGCTCCGCAAGTAAAGGCGCAGCAGCAGGCAAGCCCCATGAACACCAAGTCACGCGCCTCGCTGTGATGTCTTAGCAGCTTCCTGAAAAATGAGAAAACTACGATGGTCGCAAGCCCAATCGTGGCAATCCATCCCCAAGGGGCGTCGACCCTCATCCCCACGGCCGTCCCTATGACGAGCGTTAGGGCGATGGGCAGCAGCGGCAACCTCCCTAAGGCTGTCGCCACGGCGTCTCTCGTTGTCTTCTCTCTCCGCGTCATTATCTGTGGGCTTGGGTGTATATACGACGACAGGCGACCAGAAACATCTGTTTCAAGTCGCCTGTCTTGTCGGGGTTACGAGACTCGAACTCGTGACCTCCACGTCCCGAACGTGGCACGCTACCAACTGCGCTAAACCCCGATTCTGTCACAATGACAGCGCGAATTTAATCTATTTTCTTGTTCTTCTATCCCTTGCCCCTCCTTTTTTCCTCTTTATGACTCCCCTACGCCTCGTCTCTTATCGAGCGGAGCAGGCTCTGAAGGTCGTCCTCGCGCTCCAGCTCCATCTTTTTGCGCATCCTGTACCTGAGCATCTCGACGCCGCGGATGCTGATGTTCATGAGCGGAGCTATCTCCTTGTTCATCAGGTTCATGACGATGTAGACGCACAGCCGCTTCTCGTTCTCGCTTATCCATGGGAATCGCTTCTGCACCTTCTTCAAGAAGCTGCCGTTCACGGCGTCGAAGTTCTCCTCGAAGCGTCGCCAGTCTACTCGGGCGTCGGCGTCTTCTGTCAATTTCGACTGCATCTTGGCGAGCCTCTTTTGTGCTGCTGCCGCGTCGCCGTCTTTCAAGTCCTGCTGGATTTGGCTGAGATCGCGCTTGGTTCTCAATATCAAGTCGTTGCGGTCTATCGTCCCCAACATGACTGCCGACAGCTCCATGCTCTTGCTTTTAAGCAGTTCTTCCATCTTTTCGTTGCGGAGCAGCAATATCTCTTTGTCTCGCGCCAACGCCTCTTTGGCGAATTGTTCCTCGCGCAGCCGCATCTCTTCCTCCTTCTGCTGTGTCAGTCTGGCTCTCGATCTCTTGTTGTGCCTCTTTACGAGGAATACAGTACCTGTCACGCCCCCAATGAGGGCTATTACGTATGCCGCCCACGCCCACCACGTCAAGTACCATGGCGGCAATATGGTGAACCGCAATGTGGCTTGCCCAGTCGGCTCTCCGTCTCCAATGCGAGTGGCGACCGTGAACTCATATTCTCCCGGGCTGAGATACGTGTACTCTTTTTCCATCGCCGAGTCCCATTCCGTATATTCTCCCGCGCCGTTCCTCCTAAGCCGACAGCTGTATTTGTTGTTGGCATACCCTTGCTGTGCGCATCCGTACGATATGCGTATCGAGTTCTGCCTGTATGCAATTTCGGGGTGGGTCTCCTTTCCTTGATATGTGTACCCCCATAGCGTCTCTTCTTCTCCAGGGGTTATTGACGAGAGGCGGCGTATGAAGACAAGTGCGGAGTCTTTCGCCATTGTGTTGTTGGCATCCGCCATGGCGAAGCCCTGTACGCAGTTGATTATTGCGCGCATCTCGCCTATGGGGGTTATCTGTGTATAGCCGTATATGTACAGCCACGGCAGGTCCCATACAGTCCTCGATTTCTCTTCCAGCGCGCCTTTCTCTTTGTCAAACTTACGTATTTTCAGGCTGTTACGGACGATGTACCATATATTGCCGTCCGTGTCGCGGGCGGCGCATGTGTAGAAAACACCGCTGCCGTCCATCTGGTCAAGTAGTTCATTGGCGTCTGTCAGTTCGCCATTGGCGTCAGTCACTCGACTCCTTTCACCGACGCTTACTATTATTTGGTCGCCAAGCCGGATGACGTTGCTATATTGTGTCGGGTCTTGGGGCTTGACCTCCATGACCTCCCTTGCGCAACGGCTCATGTCTTGGCTCAGCGTCAATCGCTCGACACCTCTGTCGGTGCATATCCATATCCTGCCCTGTGCGTCTATCTCGAATGTCTTGGCTTTGGCTGGCGCACCCTCTATCTTCTTCAAAACCACTACGTTGCCGTCAATCTCGCCAACGACGTACAAGCCTCTGTACCCTCCGGCTATTGCCATCTTCTCGTCCAGTCGCCTTACTTGCCATATTCCGTCATCTTGCATCACCGCCCTCAGCGCGCCGTCTTTCTTCACTTGAAAAAGACCCTTGTCATGACAGCATACCACGGCGTCGCCAATCCGCCCGAGGCCCCATACCTGACCGATGCTCCCGCCTATGAATGTGGCGGAAAACTCACCGACTCCGGTAGGGTAGGGGGCTGCGAATAGACCGCGGTTGGTGCCGAGGTACATCTTGTCGCCCTCGGCAATCCATGCGTACCCGCTGCCGTACCTGTTTGTCGTGCTATACAGCTGCCGCAGTGGCGATGCGATGTTTATCTCGCTGATTCCCAAGTCCAATCCGCACCATAGGTTGCCTCCCTTGTCAAAAGCTACTGATAGTGCCGTGTTGTTCTGCAACCCGTTTGCCACGCTGACCATCTGTGCCCCGCGCCCGTCAACGCCCGTTACGGCGACTCCGCCTGCCACTGTCCCCACTGCTATGTGCCGCTCGTCAACAGCCAATGAGAATGGCATGTGGTGCCGCACGTATTCGTCAATGTCTGTCACCAGGCGTTTTACCTCTCCCCTTTCGTATGTCCATAGTCCCGAGCTTGCCGTGCATGCCAAGAGCCTGCCGTCCTCCATTTTGCGCAACCCCTTGATGTCGCCTGCCGCGATGATGTCCGACCCATTCACTTTGCTCCATTGCTTGCCGTCGGTCAGTCGGAACAATCCGTCTGCGCGTGCGACGAAGAGAGTGTCGCCGACGACCGCCATGGCTATCGTACGCGCTGGGCTCTCCGCGCGTGTCGTGACGCTGTCCGATGCCGAATATGACATGACAGCGTCAAGAGTCATGAAGTAGACTTTTCCTCCCAAGATCTCTATCCCCCATACGTCGCCAAAGTCGCGGTCCGCATCGGGCATCAGTTTCGACAGGTTGTCATATTCCAGACCTCCAAGTCCGTCGCTCCTGAACACGCCAAACTCGTTGGCTCCTCCACAATATATGTCTCCGTTCTCCGTCACCTTGACGCTGCGGGGCGAGCTCGAGTTGTTCAACCCGTAGAGCGACCATCGCGCGCCGTCGTATTCGACAAGCCCATACTCGTTGGCCACGTATATCCACCCGTCGGCGCGCTCCGCTATGGCCCAGTTCTGCCGACCCGCCCCGTAGGTCTCGCGAGAGTAGTTGGTGACGGGTATCTGCCATGCGGCTTTCGTGGTCGATATGATGGTTGTAAGAAGGGTAAATATTAGTATCAGTTGTTTCATGTGGAGGCGTCCCTTTAGATGTGTGTCGCAATATTAAACAAAATTTTATACTACAACGCTACTACGTACACCCCGAACACCCTCTTTAGGGGCTTTCTTTCCCACCAAATACTTCCGTTTGTTACCTCTCTTTTTAGACAACTTTTGAGAGTTGGCGAGCCTGTTAATTGTCTGTCTTTTAGGAATAACCACTTTTGTTGTAGTATTCAAAACGAATGGATTAGGACGGTTGGGGAGTTTGCGTAGAACCACATTAAACACTTTTTAAAATCTCTTCTGCCACTTTTGCGATGTCGATAGCGACAAACCGACTGAATAACAACTTTCAAACTAAACACGCAATGAAATTGAATAGATTTTTGGCGTTCGCCGCCATGGCCGCAACGGCTCTATCTTTCTCCGCCTGCTCCAGCGATGATGATGACAATAATGACGATCCGCAGCCCGAGGATACCAAGCTCGAGGCCGTCGTCGTCTCCCCATCCACGGCTTCCATTAAGGTTGGCGAGTCTGTCACGATAACTGCCACTCTTGTCCCCTCCACTGCGACAGGCGATGTCGAGTGGTCCACTTCCAACGCTTCTGTCGCCACTGTTGAGGGCGGCGTAGTGACTGGCGTTAGTGCAGGCGACGCGTACGTTACTGCCGCTGTCGGTAGTCTCGCCGCAATGTGCAAAGTGACCGTCAAGGCTGAAGGCTCAAGCGACAATGATTATTTCGACCAGCCTAAGGGCTCTAATTTCTATGTCTTCCAGCTCGACGGTCAGACCTACTCTTCCATTCAGAGCAACGTCGTAATGGACCTCCGCGTCGATGAGACCGCAAGCAAGTACCTCTACATCTGGGACGGCACCTATAACGCAGGCAACACGATCGGCAAGAACCCCTTCGGCGTCGCTGAGGGTTGGGTCTCCCTCACCGTGGCTTCCGTTGGTTGGAGCGGCATGGGTCTCTGCTACGGCGATGCCGACAAGCAGTATGACCTCAGCTCCCTCTACGATGTCTATGCCAATCCTTCCGACTACGTGTTCCATATCGCTATGAAGAGCGAGGACGATGCTGCGCATTGCCTCATCCTCTACGGTCAAGGCACTGAGACCAAGTTCGGTCTCGGAGGCTCCTTCACCGACAATGGCGTCACCTACGAGAGCCTTGGCGACATCTCCCGCGATGGCAATTGGAATGAGATAGAGGTTCCTATGACCAAGTTCGTCGAGGCTGGTCTCGTATGGCCTGAGACTTGGCAACCCACTGAGGGTCAGAATATCATCGCCTTCCTCTCTGGCGGCAAGACCGGCACCCAGCTCCAGTATGATGCCATGTACATCTACAAGCCTGCTAAGTAATCCCCCCACTCTTCAACAAGTGTAGTTTATATTGGTTCGAGGTCGCGGCGGGCAGAGACGGCACGCTCTGTCCGCCGCGATTTTTCCCCTCTCTCTTGCTCTTCCCTTAATCCCCGTCTCATCATGACTATCCTAAAGTCCATATACCTGCTCGCTTTGCCGATGCTCGCCTTCGTGGCTTGCGACAGCGATGACGACAACTCATCCTCGCCCGACAATACGAAGGCCGAGGTGCGCCACGTCGCCCAACGTAGCGCAAAACGCGGCGTAGGCTACTCTTTCCAACTGCCGCAGACCGATATGTTCCTCCTCGGCAATACTATAAGCTGGTTCTACAACTGGGGCCCCGACTGCTCTGCCGACGTCCAGGCGCAAGCCGCGCAATATGGTGTGTCGTTCGTCCCCATGGCGTGGAACAACAACTACGATACAGCGCGCATCAGCAACATGATCCGCGTCTTCGACAATGAGTACCTCCTCGCCTTCAACGAGCCCAACCTCACCGACCAGGCCAACATGACACCTCAGGTTGCGGCAAAATATTGGCCCGCCCTCCGCTCCTATGCCAAGTCCAAGGGGCTTAAGATCGTCTCGCCGGCCATGAACTACGGCACTCTCTCTGGCTACAACGACCCCGTCAAGTGGCTTGATGAGTTCTTCGCCCAAGACGGAGTCTCTATCGACGACATCGATGCCATAGCTCTCCACTGCTACATGAACTCCGCTTCCGCTCTCAAGGGCTATATCGATATGTTCAACAAGTACGATAAACCTCTGTGGCTCACTGAGTTCTGTGCATGGGACGGAGGTGTAGCGTCCGCCGCTGCGCAAATCTCCTACATGAGCGAGGCGTTGGCATACCTTGAGGAGTGTCCAGCCGTCGAGCGGTACGCATGGTTCATCCCACGCTACAACGGCTATCCCTACATGGCTCTCCTCTCCGACGAGAGTCTCTCCGACGCCGGCAAGGTTTTCGTGGCAGCATCCACGGCCGATAAGAATGCCTACGCCCTCAATGGGCAGAAGTGGGCGGCCACGGCTTGGCAGTCCTCCAACGCAAGCGACGGTGTCCTACCAGGGCAGCAGTTTTCCGCTGCGCCGAAGCTCTCCGTCACGACAGATGCCGAAGCCGTCTCCGATGTCGAGATCAACAGCTTCTCTTTGGGCAAATGGCTTGAGTATGGTCTCGACGCTACAAGTGCCGTGTCCTCACTCTCGCTCCGTATCTCAACTCTTGTCCCCACGACGTTCTCCATCTCCGTCGACGGCGAGGTCGTCGCCACGACTGACGAGCTCTCCACCAAGAGCCAGTGGACGACGGTCGAGGTGCCTGTCTCCATCGCCAAGGGCGTACATCGCGTCCGTCTGAGCGTGACAAAGGGCTCAACCTCACTTAGTTGGCTTCTGTTTGATTAATATCCACATAAAATTCATGACTTATGATTAAATCCTACTTGCTTTTAGCCGCCATGTCGCTGGCTGCCGTCGGCGCATCGGCACAATCCGCTCGCAACGTGTCGCAGGGCTGTTCCGCCACAGCCTCTTCTCCCGACGCTCCAGAGGTCGCCAAGCTCGGCTGCGATGGCGACGAGCATTCCCGTTGGGAGTCTGCAGGCGGCATCGACGACGTCACTTGGACTGTCGATCTCGGCAAGGTGTTCACCAATATCTCCGAGGTTCAGATCCTTTGGGAGGGTGCCTATGCCAAGTCCTTCGACATCGAGGTCTCCGACGATGGCGAGAATTTCACCTCCGTCGCAAATGTTACCGACCAGTCGCTTAGCGAGTTCCCTTATCTCCAAAGCGTGCCTATCTCCAACGCTTCCGGTCGTTACGTCCGTTTTGCGGGCAAGGAGCGTGGCACGGCCTATGGCTACAGTTTTTGGGAGTTCCGCGTCATGTCCTCTATGTTCGACCCCGACGCCAATATAGCTCTCGGCAAGACTGCTACGGCAGGTCTCAATTCTGCCGAGGCTGGCTCTTCCAATGACGGCAATCTCAACACTCGTTGGGGCTCTGCCGTCGACGGCAAGGACGACTATGCCAACCAGTGGTGGATGGTTGACCTTGGTGCGGCATACAACCTTCGCAACATCCAAATATTTTGGGAGGGCGCCTATGCCGAGGTCTATGTCATTGAGGGTCGCTCGTCTGAGACAGGGGAGTGGAAGACTCTCGCTTCTGTCGATGGTGCGGATAATACTACCGTCGGCAATACGGAGGACAGTGGCAACACCATCTCCCTTGTCGGCAAAACCGCGCGCTACCTCCGCATCCGCTCCACGCAAAACTCTCTCGGCAACGCCTATGGCATGAGCATCTGGGAGGTTCGTGTTTACGCCAATAGCGTGGCCACTTCCATCCGCAAGGTGACGGAGTCGCTTCCTGTCAAGGTTGCAGGATGTACCGTGACTGTCACCCCGTCTGCCAACTCGGGTGTCGACGTGTTCACCCTTAATGGCGTGTGCGTCTTCACGTCTACCCCCTCCTCCGAGGCGGTCTCCGTAACTCTCCCTGCCGGCTCCTATGTCGTCAAGTCCGGCGCGGCGTCCTCGCTCGTCTCGCTCCACTAAGGCTTTCACTCATCCATAATAGTCATACTTCCAACCTTTGCCCTGCGCCATTCTCTTTATGGCGTAGGGTTTTGTTGTCGTATGAGAGGGTAAAAACAAGCGACCCGCGTGAACCATTAGGTTCGCACGGGTCACTTATGAGAAAATCACAATCAAACAGAGCGGGACCGTTGTCCCTGCTCAGCTTCTGCCGTCGCGGCAGTCGCTACTAAAAACCTCCATTATGAAAAACTATCACTTTCTTTTTGTTGACATCGCAAAGGTAAAAATGCAATATCGGCGACCATATTTTTTTCAATAACCGACCATTTTCTCTCAACGAACGTCGCCTTTCGCCATTATTCTCAGTCGCAACCTCCTTCATCGCCCTGTTTTTCAGCCATTTCCGCTACATGTCAGCTCCCTTTTGTGCCTAAAATGCACTTTTCCTTCACTTTCGTTGACGAATTTCCGTCCCTCGTGGAAAACATTATACCACCTTTAATTGCCTATTTACATTTGCATTGTCATAAGACAAGAAGCAAAAGAGTGTTTTCATAATAGAGGTTCAACAATGCTAAGGGACAGCCGCGACGGCAAACCCGAGGCCCGGACAACGGTCCGGAGACAACAGTTTGATAGTTACAGTGAAACAAAAACACCCCGTGGCTCAGCGATGCGCCACGGGGATTTTTGTTGTCTCGCGCCACCCCTCACCCACCCTCTACTGTGCTTTTTGATTTGTCCACATTGCATTTTTTGACTAATATTGCAATATACGGCAGACGCACCCCGACGCCCCAATGTCGCCCTGCGAAGCCTTCCCAATGCAAAAGGTCTGGAACATAAAAGAGCAACCCGACGACGGCCAAGCGCAAGACCTGGCCTCAAAGGTTGGCATATCCCCCATCATCGCGCGCCTCTTGATACAAAGGGGCGTCGATACGCCCGAGGCGGCAGGCGATTTCTTCAACCCCAATCTTCGTTCCCTGCATGACCCCTTCCTCATGCGCGACATGGACCGCGCGGTAGACAGGGTCAAGAGCGCGCTCGATAATGGTGAGCGAATCCTCGTCTACGGCGACTACGACGTCGACGGGGTCACGGCCGTCGCCCTCGTCTACCAGACCCTCAGCCGCATGACGTCGTCCCCCGACCGCCTCGGCTTCTACATCCCTGACCGTTTCAATGAGGGCTACGGCATCTCGCGCCAAGGTGTCGAGCATGCATATCAAGGGGGCTACTCCCTCGTCATCGCGCTCGACTGCGGCATAAAGGCCGTCGAGAGGATGAAAGAGGCGCGCGCTCTCGGCATAGACTTCATCATCTGCGACCACCATGTGGCGGGCGACGTGTTGCCCGACGTCGTGGCGTGCCTCGACGCTAAGCGCCCCGATTGCCCCTACCCCGACAAGAACCTCTCGGGTTGCGGCGTCGGCTTCAAGCTAATGGAGGCTCTGTACGTCCGCACGGGGCGCGACCGCACGGAGCTTATCGAGATGCTCGACCTCCTTGTCGTCAGCATTGCGTCGGACATCGTGCCAATGATCGGTGAGAACCGAATCCTCGCCTACCATGGTCTCCAACGCCTCAACCGCCATCCTAACACAGGTCTTCGGGCCATAATGGCGCGCTCGGGTGTCATCCCAGGTCACGCCACCATTGCAGACATCGTCTTCAAGATCGGGCCGCGCCTCAACGCCGCCGGGCGAATGAAGAGCGGCAACGACGCCGTGCGCCTCCTCCTCACTAAGGATAGGGGCGAGGCCGACAAGATAAGCCGCGACATCGACGGCAGCAACGAGGAGCGCAAGGACCTCGACCGCGAGATTACGCGTGAGGCCGTCAAGATGCTCGATGCCAACCCCGACCTCCTCGACGGCAACGCCATAGTGCTCTACGAGCCACAATGGAGCAAAGGCGTCATCGGCATCGTCGCCTCTCGCCTTAGCGAATCCTACCTCCGCCCGACGATAATCCTCACGCGCTCCAAGGCCGACCCCTCTTTCGCAGCAGGCAGCGCGCGTTCCGTCGAGGGCTTCGACCTTTATAGCGCAATCGAGTCGTGTGAGGACCTCCTTGAGGATTTCGGCGGGCACACCTATGCGGCAGGCCTTACGCTCAAGATTGAGAACGTCCCAGAGTTCAGCCGTCGCGTCATAGCCTACGCCAACGAGCATGCCGCAAGCCCTGTCCGCCAGCCGCACATCGATGCCGACACCATAACGTGCCTCTCCGACATGACCAAAGGCCTCATGGAGCAACTCGAGCGCATGGAGCCGTTCGGGACGTGCAACACACGCCCCGTCTTCATCACCCGCAACGTATACGACTACAGCACCTCCAAAGCCTTTGGCGCCATGCGCCAGCACATCAAGCTCGACATGATCGACCAAAGCGGCCGTGGTGTCCGCAGCGGCATTGCCTTCGGGCTCGGCTCGCTGTTCGACAAGGTGCGCAGCGGTCTGGAGTTCGACATCTGCTACACCATGGAGCGCAGCGACTATCGAGGTCGCTCTGCAACCCAGCTAATGATAAAAGACATCCACCCTCAGGATGACGAGTATTAACGATAAAAAAACACATCGAGATATGTTCAGCAAAAAGACCTACATCGACCGTCGTCAGAAACTCGCGGCTCTCATGCCCGACAGCCTCCTCCTCTTCATCGGCAACGACAACGCACCTTTCAACTACGCTGGCAACGAGTATCGTTTCCGCCAAGACAGCACCTTCCTCTACCTCTTCGGTCTCGATACTCCGGGCTTGGCTGCCACAATCGACACTGCCGCAGGCGTCTCTACCCTCTTCGCCGACGATGTTAGCATGGACGACATCGTATGGACGGGTCCCATGCCCACGGCACAAGACCGCGCGGCCGAGGCTGGCATGGATCGTGCGCAGCCAGTAGCGTCGCTCGCCGAGGTCGTCCGCCGCGCCGTCGCTGCAGGTCGCAAAGTGCACTACGTCCCACCTTATCGTGGCGACACCACCATTCGCCTTGCCGAGCTTCTCGGTCAGACGCCCGCACAGGTGAAGGTAGGCGTCTCCGAGCCACTCATCCGAGCTCTCATCTCGCTCCGCCTCGTCAAGGAGCAGTGCGAGATTGAAGATATTGACCGCCAGATGGCTTTCGGCTACAATATGCACACTGCCGCCATGCGCCTGGCCTATGAGGGAGTGACCGAGAACGACATCATGTCGCGCCTTGACTTCGAGGCCCTTCGTGGCGGTGGTGCCGTTTCTTTCCCGACAATCTGCACCATCCATGGCGAGACGCTCCACAACCATGGCTATATCCACCCTCTTGAGGCAGGTCGCCTCCTCCTCGTCGACGCAGGTTGCGAGAGTCCCAACCACTACGCTACCGACAACACGCGCACCACGCCTGTCGGAGGTCGTTTCACAACCCGTCAGCGCGAGATCTACGAGATTGTCCTTGCCGCCAATAATGCCGTAGCCGAGAACTCTAAGCCCGGTGTCTTCTACCGCGATATGCATCTCCTTGCTTGCCGCACCATCATCGACGGTCTCAAAGCCGTAGGCATCATGAAGGGCGATACCGACGAGGCCCTCCAAGCAGGAGCTGCCGGTCTCTTCATGCCTCACGGCATCGGTCATAACATGGGTCTCGACGTGCACGACATGGAGAGCTACGGTGAGGATCTCGTCGGCTATGATGATGAGACGGGTCCACGCAGCACGCAGCTCGGCCTCGGCTCTCTCCGCATGGCCAAGCGACTCCGCCCTGGTAATATCGTCACCGACGAGCCGGGCATCTACTTCATCCCCGAACTCATCGACCGTTGGAAGGCTTCGGGCCATTGTGCCGATTTTGTCAACTTCCAACGACTTGAGTCGTATAAGGACTTCGGCGGCATCCGTATCGAGGACGATCTGCTCATAACTGAGACTGGCTGCCGAATCATGGGCGACCGCCGTCTGCCATCCACCCCGGCAGAGGTCGAGGCCGAAGCCCTCAAGGGTCGCGACGAGAACCGCGACATCCTGACCCAATAAGCATATCACGAAAAAAACAGCAACTTCACGATGAGAGTAGCCATAATTGACATCGGCACCAACACCATCAACCTCCTTATCGTCGATACGAGACCCGACGGCACTTATAACATCCTGTGCAGCACCAAGGAGACCGCGCGTCTCGGCAAGGGTGGCATAAACGACGGACGCCTCACGCCCGAGGCCATCCAGAGGGGCATGGACGCCATTGCCAAACATGTGCAAACCATCAACTCCATAGGGGGCGTCGAGCGCATCGTCGCAATAGGCACCTCCGCCATGCGTGCCGCGGCCAACGCCTCCGAGTTCGCCGCTGCCGTCGAGGCTAAGTTCGGCTTCGGCATCAAGGTCATCCCTGGCAAGGACGAGGCGCAAATGGTCTTCGACGGCGTCAAGCAGGTGATGCCTCTCGGCATGAGCCGAGTCTTGATTCTCGACATCGGTGGCGGCAGCTGCGAGTTCATCATAGCCAATAAAGACGGAATTGCATGGAGCCACAGCTTCGAGGTCGGCATGAGCCGCGTTCTCGACAAGTTCTCCCCCTCCGACCCCATAACGGTCAAGGAGATACGCGAGATAGAGGCCTATTTCCGCTCGGGGACGCAGGGTCTCTACGATGCCCTACGCGAGTTCCCAACCTCCACTCTCGTCGGCACTTCCGGCTCTTTCGACACCATGGCGGCTCTCGTCGCCGCGCGCAACCATCCGCTGCTCAACGTCCGCCTCTCGACAAGCTACGAGATTCCTCTCCCTTGTTTCGACGAGACCTACCGCAAGATTATAACCTCGACGGCCGAGCAACGCTCACAAATGAGCCATATGGACCCGGCACGCGTCGACCTCATTGTCCCTGGCGCAATATTTATCAACTTCGTTATCACCGAGGCGCATATCGAACGCCTCTACCAATGCGGCTTTGCGCTCAAGCAAGGTGCTGTGAACCAAATTATTAACGGAGTGCTGTAAAAACAGGCTCTATCCTTATCCCGTCGCTCTATGGCAAAAATCTTAGTAATCGACGACCAACGGGCAATACGCTCCACCCTTCAGGACATTCTTGAGATGGAGGGTCACACCGTCGTCCTCGCCGACGATGGCGCAAAGGGTGTCGAGGCGTTCGCTGCCGAAGCTCCCGACCTCGTCCTCACCGACATCAAGATGCCTGCCATGGACGGCATGGAGGTGCTCGACAAGATAATGCAGTCGAAGCCCGACTGCCCCGTCATCATGATCTCCGGTCATGGCGACATCGACACGGCCGTTGAGAGCATCAAGAAGGGAGCCTATGACTTCATACAGAAGCCGTTAGACCTCAACCGCCTCCTCATAACAATCAAGAACGCCCTTGAGAAAGGCGCGCTCGTCAATGAGACGAAAGTCCTAAAAAAGAAGGTGGCGCACACCTACGACATGGTTGGCGAGTCTGAGCCTATGATGCGCGTACGCCAGATGATTGACAAAGTGGCGCAGACCGACGCTCGCGTGCTGATCCTTGGTGCCAACGGCACAGGCAAGGAGCTTGTAGCGCGAGCGCTCCATGAGGGTAGCCGACGCTCGAACGCCCCCTTTGTGGAGGTCAATTGTGCCGCCATCCCCTCAGAACTCATCGAGAGTGAGCTCTTCGGTCATGAGAAAGGCTCTTTCACATCCGCCGTCAAGCAGCGCATCGGTCGCTTCGAGCAAGCCGATGGAGGCACTCTCTTCCTCGACGAGATAGGCGACATGAGCCTCCCTGCGCAAGCCAAGGTGCTCCGCGCTCTCCAAGAAAGCACCATAACACGCGTGGGCGGCGAAAAGGAGATAAAGGTCGATGTCCGCGTCCTTGCGGCAACCAACAAGAACCTCGCCGAGGAGATCAAGGCAGGGCGTTTCCGCGAAGACCTCTACCACCGCCTCTCCGTCATCATCATCAACGTCCCGTCGCTCAACGAGCGTGCCGACGACATCCCCTCCCTTGCCGACTACTTCCTCCAGGTTGTGGCGCAAGAGCTCAACGTTCCGCAAAAGGGCATCACGCCCGACGCCATCGAGGCTCTCAAGAAAATCAATTGGACGGGCAACATCCGCGAGTTCAGGAACGTCATGGAGCGTCTAACGATTCTCGCCCCGGGTGCTGACATCTCCGCCAAGGATGTCGGCGACTATGCGCGCCCCATAGCTTGACCCCTTTTATAAAGGGGTGCGTGAGAAAAAATATCACATAATCGTCTATACCATAAGCCTTTTTAATAATTTTAAGGCGTGAAGAGTCAAGTGTTCCATTTCGCCTTGGGAGATCCCGGCACGGCAACTGCCTCCTACACGGTCGACGACATAGAGTCAGAATTTGAGCTGACGAACGTATGCAACCCGTTAGGCGACATGCTCGGTGCCGTGGCGCAACTCCTGACGAGCCCCTCGCAACTTTGGGAGGGCAGCAACACGGCGGCCTTCATCTGGTATGCCGAGCAAGAGAGCTACAACTGGACGCTCACCGTCGACAACGCTGAGAATCTGTCCATCCGTATCACGCAAACGTGCGACTTCTTCGGCGACGACCCTGTCGAGCTGGTCAACACCCGATGCCACGTCTCCGACTTCGTCACCTGCGTCGTTTCCGAACTCGACGTTTTCATCAAAGCCGTCGGGCTCCTCAATTATCAGCAGCAATGGCAGACGGCCGAGTTCCCTCTCACGTATTTCCTCATTCTCAAACGCCACCTCATAGAGCGCGGGCTCTGGACGCCCGACGAGACTGCTGAGAGCCTCAACCTCTCTGCCGAAATGGCCATGCTCATGGGCTAATGCGACGCCCCACGTAGCTTCTCCCCCTCGAAAAAATCGCCCCATAACGCTCTGCCGTGCCAATCTTTACATGGCGCGCCGCTGTTCTTTTAGTCAAAAACTGACTAATTTTGAAATGAGTTAGATTCTACAACATACAAATGGTCAAGCGATACGACTTTCTGGTCATCGGCTCCGGTGCTGCCGGGCTGACCTACGCTCTCAAAGTGGCTGCCCACGGCAAGGTTGCCCTCATTTCCAAAACAACACTCGACGTCACCAACACCAGCAAGGCCCAAGGTGGCATTGCCGCCGTCACAAGCTCGGTCGACGACTTCGAGAAACACATACGCGATACGCATATCGCCGGTGCCGGCATATGCGACCCCGACGTCGTCCGCATGGTCGTGACCCACGCCCCAGCGCAAATCGAGCAGCTCCTCAAGTGGGGCACCGATTTTGACAAGAAGAGCGACGGACAGTTCGACCTCCACCGCGAGGGCGGACACTCCGAGTTCCGCATCCTCCATCACGAGGACAGCACGGGCGCGGAAATCCAGCGCGCCCTCATCTCACAGATCAAGAGCCACCCCAATATCGACGTCTACGAGAACCACTTCGCAGTCAACATCCTCACGCAGCACCACCTCGGCCGCAATAATGAGCCTTGGATGCGCGACATCGACTGCTATGGCGCCTACGTCCTCTGCGAGGAGACGGGTGAGGTCATAACCTTCCTCGCCAAGGTCACCATGATGGCCACGGGCGGCATCGGCAACGTCTATCAGGTCACCACGAACCCGACAATTTCGACTGGCGACGGCATAGCAATGGTCTTCCGCGCAAAAGGCGTAATTCAGAACATGGAGTTCGTCCAGTTCCACCCCACCAGCCTCTACAACCCTGGCGAGCGTCCCAGCTTCCTCATCACCGAGGCCATGCGTGGCTACGGCGGACAGCTGCGTCGCCGCGACGGCACAACCTTCATGGAGAAATATGACAGTCGCGGAAGTCTCGCCCCACGCGACATTGTGGCCCGTGCCATAGACAACGAGATGAAGATCTCTGGTGACGAGTATGTCTACCTCGATGTCACGCACAAAGACCCCGAGCAGACGCGCCACCACTTCCCGATGATCTACGAGAAGTGCCTCTCCATTGGCATCGACATAACGAAAGACTACATCCCCGTGACCCCTGCCGCCCACTACCTCTGCGGTGGCATCAAGGTCGACCTCAACGGACGTACCTCTATCAACCACCTTTGGGCTGCCGGCGAGTGCAGCTGCACGGGCCTCCACGGCGCTAACCGCCTTGCTTCCAATTCTTTGCTTGAGGCTCTCGTCTATGCCGATGTCGCCGCTACCGACTCCATTGAGGTCATGAAGCGCACCGACTGGCGCGACGACATCCCCGAGTGGAACAACGACGGCGCGGTCCACAACGAGGAGATGGTCCTCATCACTCAGGCCAACCAGGAGGTCGAGACCATCATGCGCAACTATGTCGGCATCGTCCGCAGCAACACGCGCCTCAAGAGGGCGCACGACCGCCTCGAAATCATCTACCGCGAGACCGAGGAGCTTTACCAGAGCAGCCACATCTCGCGCAAGCTCTGCGAGCTTCGCAACAAGATCAATATCGGCTATCTCATCATCAAGATGGCGCAAAAACGCCACGAGAGCCGCGGTCTCCACTACACGCTCGACTACCCCGAGCGCAACAAGAAACTCGACACTTACCCAATAGATTAGAACACCCCTGCGCCCATGCTCGTCAAGACCTACGGCGCCGCCGTGAGCGGCATCGACGCCTTCACCGTAACGATGGAGGTCAACATAACGCCTGGCATCCGATTTTTCATTGTCGGACTGCCAGATAGTGCCGTCAAGGAGAGCGAGCAGCGTGTTGAGAGTGCGATCCACGAGAACGGTTGGCGTTATCCGCAGCAGCGCATCGTCATCAATATGGCGCCTGCCGACATCCGCAAGGAGGGCTCGGCCTACGACCTGCCCCTCGCTGTCGGCATCATCGCCGCCTCGGGACAATGCCCGACGGAGAGGCTCGGACGCTTCATGATGATGGGCGAGTTGCAACTCGATGGTGGTCTGCGCCCCGTAAAAGGTGTCCTGCCAATGGCGTTAAAAGCCAAGGAGGATGGTTTTGATGGTTTCATCTTGCCATCGGGCAACGCCAAGGAGGCGGCTGTGGTGTCTGGTCTTAAAGTCTATGCGGCCGACAGCCTCAAGGAGGTCGTGCACTTCTTCGAGGACGAGTCGTCGCTCCAACCCACGGTCGTCGATGTCGATGCCGAGTTCGCGCGTGCCGAGGTCGACCAGACTCTCGACTTTGCCGACGTCAAGGGACAGGAGAGCGTCAAGCGCGCTCTCGAGATAGCTGCGGCAGGTGGTCACAATATTTTGCTCATCGGCTCGCCTGGTTCTGGAAAGAGCATGATGGCCAAACGGTTGCCGAGCATCCTCCCTCCCCTCACCATGGCGGAGGCTCTCGAGTCTACCAAGATTCACTCCGTGGCGGGTAACATTGGCGGCGACAAAGGTCTCATGACCACTCGACCTTTCCGCAGCCCCCACCATACGATTTCCGACGTGGCTCTTGTTGGCGGAGGGTCGTTCCCCCAGCCTGGCGAGATAAGCCTTGCCCACAATGGCGTCCTCTTCCTCGACGAGCTTCCGGAGTTCAAGCGTTCCGTCCTCGAGGTCATGCGTCAGCCTCTCGAAGACCGCAAGATTGTAATATCGAGGTCGAAGTTCAGCGTCGAATACCCTGCCTCGTTCATGCTCGTGGCGTCTATGAACCCATGCCCTTGCGGCTATTACAACCATCCCGACCGTAAATGCACATGCGGGGAGGGGCAGGTGCGAAAGTATCTTGGGCGCATCTCGGGCCCGCTCTTGGATCGTATCGACCTCCATATAGAGGTCGTCCCCGTCCCCATAGGCAAGCTCAACGACGCCCCCACGGGCGAGCCGAGTTCCGAGATACGTAAGCGCGTCATTGCCGCCCGCGAGATCCAGAGCAAGCGTTTCGCGCGCTCCAAGGGCGTCCACTGCAACGCTCAGATGACGCCGCGGATGCTCAGCACCTATGCGCGCCCCGATGAGCAGGGACAGCAGATCCTCAAGATGGCCATGGAGAGGCTAGGACTATCGGCCCGTGCCTATGACCGCATACTGAAGGTGGCTCGCACCATTGCCGACCTTGCCGGCAGCGAGCGTGTTGAGTCACAGCACCTTGCCGAAGCCATCCAGTATCGCTCGCTCGACAGGGACGGCTGGGCTTCCCGAGGTTTTTAAAGGGTAATAAGTCGACTTCCGACGCCGCAAGGCACATAAAATAACGGCAGGCAACTATGTCATTCATAGTTGCCTGCCGTGTTTTTAATTTATTAACTTTGAGAAAGAAGAGGCGCGAAAATATGACTCCTCCATTTCTGCCTCTCTAAAAATATCATCTGCTACGAAGAAGGTTGCTAAGAGCTTCACTTTTTGTCGCTATGTAGATCATGTAAGCAAGTAGGAACTATAACAAACTAAATATCAGAACGATGGTAAAGAAATTTGAAGATTTCACGAAGCTTTATTCTCTGTCAAAGACTTTGCGTTTTGAGGCGCGCCCTGTCGGTGCTACGTTGCGCAACATTTTGGAAAGCGGACTGATACAAGAAGACGAGCATAGGGCGGAGAGCTACGTGAAGGTCAAGAAGCTCATTGATGAGTATCATAAGGAGTTTATCGACAATGCGTTAAGAGGGGGATGCCTGCCCCTGAGCAAAGCTGATGGAAAAGGCAGCTTGGAGGAATATTATGCTATCTATTCCGCAAGAGAGAAAGGCGAAGCCGAGATGAAAAAGCTCACGGCAATTCAGGATGATATGAGGAAGAAAATTGTCGAGGCTTTTAAGGTCGACAAGGACAAATTCGATGGGCTGTTTGGTAGCGGTCTTTTTGTGCCGCATAAGGTCAAGGACGGAGACAACAAGAAGGAGGTCGAGGCAGACTTGGTCACGTTTATAAACGATGTCGACGAATCCCGCCTCGGAGGCTTGAGCAAGGAGGATGCATTGGCTTTGGTCGGTGAGTTTAAGGGATTTACGACTTACTTTTCCGGTTTCTGGCAGAACCGAGAGAACATGTATTCTTCTGAGGAGATCGCTACGGGAATCGCCTATCGTTTGATTAATGAAAACCTTCCGAAGTTCATCGACAACATGGAGGTTTTCAAGAAGATAATAACCATCCCGGAGATGCAATCGAACATGTCGCAGCTCTATTCCGATATGGAGGAGTGCCTCAATGTGGGAAGCGTTGGTGAGATGTTCGAGCTCGATTACTACAACATCCTCTTGACGCAAAAGCAAATCGACGTTTACAATGCGATTATTGGCGGCAAAACAGACGAAGACCACGGGTTTAAGACCAAAGGCATCAACGAGTATGTCAATCTCTACAACCAGCATCATAAAGATGAGAAGCTGCCCAAACTGAAGACATTGTTCAAGCAGATTCTCAGTGACAGAAACTCTATCTCGTGGCTGCCAGAAGAGTTCAATGCCGACCAGGATTTGCTCAATGCCGTAAACGACTGTCTCCAAGGACTTTCTGAAAACGTCTTGGGCGACAAGGCTCTCAAGCAGATGCTATGTTCATTGCCTGAGTATGATTTAGATGGGGTGTTCGTTAGTAACGACCTGCAACTCACCGAGATCTCCCAACGGATGTTCGGGCGTTGGAACGCCATACAGGAGGCTGTCGTTAACGACATCAAACGGAGCATGCCCCAGAAGCGCAAGGAGGCGGAAGAGAAGTATGAGGAGCGAATAGCCGACGTCTTCAAGCGGACAGGAAGCTTCAGCATCAAGTATCTCAATGAATGCCTTTCAAAAATGGCGGCGGGCGATGGCGAGGCGCATACCGTCGACGGCTATTTCGCCAATCTTGGTGCAATAGATACGGCAGCCCAACAGTGCGAGAACGTATTCGCCAAGATTGCGAACGCCTATGCGGATGTCAAGCAGTTGCTCACGTCGGACTATCCAGAAGACAAGAGCTTGGCCCAAGACAAGGCTTCTGTGGCAAAGGTTAAGGAGTTGCTGGACTCGATCAAAGCCTTGCAGCGATTTGTGAAGCCCCTGCTTGGGTCTGGACTGGAGGGCAACAAAGACGAACGCTTTTATGGCGAGTTGTCTTCCTTGTGGGATGAGCTCGACACGGCTACCCCCTTGTACAACAAGGTGAGAAACTACATGACGCGAAAGCCCTATTCCCAAAAGAAGATAAAGTTGAATTTTGAGAACTCAGTACTTTTAGGAGGTTGGGATGCGAATAAGGAGAGGGACTATGGTTCCATCATCTTGCGTCGTGACGGCAGGTTCTACCTCGCCATAATGAAAAAAGAATATAAGAAGCTGTTGGGCAAACCGTTACCCTCTGATGGCGAGTGCTACGAGAAGATGGTGTACAAACTTTTGCCAGGACCGAACAAAATGCTCCCCAAGGTGTTTTTCCCCAAGTCAGACCCCTACAAGTACAATCCTTCAGAGCGTGTTTTGTCCATCTATGAATCAGGCACGTTTAAGAAGGGAGACAAACATGAAGACAAATTCAATAGGGAAGACCTCCTTTGCTTGATTGACTTCTACAAGCAGAAATTAGAGGAGCATGAAGATTGGAGCAAGTTCGAGTTTAAGTTTTCTGACACGTCCGAGTATAACGACGTGAGCGGTTTCTACAGAGAGGTAGAGCAACAGGGCTACAAACTCTCTTTCGCCAACGTGTCTAAAGCCTTCATTGACAATTTGGTAGAAGAGGGAAAGATGTATCTCTTCGAGATCTACAACAAGGATTTCTCCAAGTACAGCAAAGGGACGCCTAACATCCACACGCTCTACTGGAGGGCTTTGTTCGACGAGCGCAATTTGGCTGATGTTGTGTACAAGCTCAACGGGGAAGCCGAATTGTTCTATCGCAAGAAGAGCATTGACGGCTCGCGACCTACTCACCCGGCGAATAAACCCGTGGCGAACAAGAACGAGTGTAACAAGAAGAAGGAGAGCGTCTTCGGTTACGACCTCATAAAAGATCGCCGCTACACGGTAGACAAGTTCCAATTCCACGTGCCAATCACCATGAACTTCAAGAGCGCAGACTCCGGCGATGTCAACATGCAAGTAAAAAAATACTTGCAAGGGGCTGACGACGTGCACGTCATCGGCATCGACCGAGGTGAGCGTCACCTGCTATACCTTGTCGTTATCGATTTGCATGGCAACATCAAGGAGCAATTCTCGCTTAATGAGATTGTGAATGAGTATAATGGCAACACTTATCGCACGAACTATCATGACTTGTTGGATGCCAAAGAGAAGGAACGCCTTCTGGCTCGGCAAAGCTGGCAGACAATAGAGAACATAAAGGAGCTGAAGGAGGGCTACCTGTCACAAGTCATCCACAAGATAACGCAGCTGATGGTTAAATACCATGCCATTGTCGTGTTGGAAGATTTGAACCTGGGCTTCATGAGAGGAAGACAGAAGGTCGAGAAGCAAGTCTATCAGAAGTTTGAAAAGATGCTGATTGACAAGCTCAACTATCTGATAGACAAGAAGTCGGAGGCTGAAGTGCCAGGAGGTCTGCTCAATGCGTTCCAGCTGACCGAGAGGTTTGTCAGTTTCCAAAGGCTCGGGAAGCAGAGCGGGTTCTTGTTCTACATCCCTGCGTGGAACACATCGAAAATCGACCCCGTCACGGGCTTCGTCAATTTGCTCGACACTCGTTATCAGAACGTCGATAAGGCGAAATCTTTCTTCTCCAAGTTCGACGCTATAAGGTACGACGGGGAGAATGGGTGGTTCGAGTTCTTGCTGGACTATGACAGGTTTGGCGCAAAGGCCGATGGTAGCAGGACCAGATGGGTCGTCTGTACCCATGGCAAGAGGATATGCACCTACCGCAACCCGTCAAAAAACTCGCAATGGGATAATGAAGAAGTGGATCTGACGGCAGAGTTTAAGAAACTCTTCGAGAAGTACGGCATCGACATCAATGGCAATCTTAAGGATGCGATATCCTCCCAAACAGAGAAAGATTTCTTTGAAAACATGATGCGGCTTATGAAGCTGACTCTGCAAATGCGAAACAGCGTAACAGGTTCAGAGATAGACTATCTGGTGTCGCCTGTTGCCGACGAGGATGGTAATTTCTACGACAGCCGCAGTTGTGACGCGACCCTCCCCAAGAATGCCGACGCCAACGGTGCATACAATATCGCAAGGAAGGGCTTGATGCTGATCTCGCAAATCAAAGAAGCTGATGATTTGAAGCAAGTCAAATTCGACATCACCAACAAGAGCTGGCTCAGGTTCGCGCAGCAAAAGCCCTATGCCGATGAGTGACTACATCGCCCTCTCGACATTGAATGACTTCACCTTCTGTCCGTACTCCATATACCTGCATGGCGTGTATATGGAGTCGGACGAGGAGACGTACCACGCAACTCCGCAGACTAAGGGCGCCATTGCGCATCAGAGTGTAGACGAAAAGAAAGGCAGCACGCGCAAATGTGACATCATGGCGCTCCCTGTCTACAGCGACGAGCTTGGCATTTCGGGCAAGATCGACATCTACAAGCAAGACAAGCGTCTGCTTATAGAGCGAAAGAACAATCTCAAACGCATCTTCCGCGGGCAGATATATCAGCTGTGGGGGCAGTATTTCTGTATGAAAGAGATGGGGTATGAGGTGGATAATCTCGCTTTCTACGAAATATCGACGAATAAGATGATTGACGTTGAGATGCCAGGAGAATCGGGCAAGCAGGAGCTTGTCGGGTTTATTGAAGAGTTCAAACGCTATGACCCGGCGACCGTCATCTTCAAGGTTAATCACAATAAATGCGTCCATTGCATCTATTGCAACCTTTGCGATAAAACGGAAACTGACAATGTTTACACATAAAGACATTGAACTGCGGACCATCTTTGTGGTGAATTGCATGGAGCACGAGCGGAGTCTCAGGGTCTCCTGTGGAGAGCTGATGCTCGAAGAGTTGGACGAGGGCAAGAGAAAAACACTGACTAAATTCCCGTTCCAAAAACTACTGGCGCTCTTCGTTATCGGTCATATGACCGTCACGACGCCGCTTATCGACAAATGCAAAAAATATGGCGTGGCTCTTGCGGTGTTGAAACCCAACCTGCGCCCCGTTTTCTTCTGGGCTAATACGGCAGAGGCCAACTACTTGCTGCGAAAACGTCAGTTTGACTTCGGGACTGATGACTTGACGGTGGCGAAAGTCATTGTATATAACAAGGTGCTTAACCAGAAGGCGGCGCTTCTAAAGACGCGTCGGAAAGACCCCGTGACAATCGAGGCTGTCAATACGTGCGACGCTGCGCTCAACACTCTGCACGATGTTTCTGACTACAGCCATCTTATGGGGTTGGAGGGAACTGTGGCGAAGTCGTTTTTCTCTGCATATTTCCAAGATCTTGATTGGAAAGGAAGGCACCCGAGGATGAGGGACAACGTTATGAATGTCACGCTGGATATTGGCTACACGGTGTTGTTCAACTTCATGGAGGTCTTTATACGCATGTTCGGGTTCGACTTGTACGTTGGCGTCTACCACCGCTTGTGGTTTAAGAGGAAGTCGTTGGTTTGTGACCTGATAGAGCCGTTCAGGTGTATAATAGACCATGCTGTCTTGTTGGCGTTCAACAGGAAGCAATTCTCTGCCAAGGATTTCACTCTCATCAAGCAAGAGTACCGTCTTAAACATGAGAAATGCGCTGATTATTACAGGGTTTTCTACGATGCGTTGATTGCGCACAAGGCGGACTTTTTCAAATATGTCCAGCAATACTATAGGTGCTTTATGGGTTGCAAGTCGGCAAAAGAATATCCAATGTTTTATTTTTGATGTCCTATGATCATTGTAAGCTATGACATTTCAGACAATAAGATGCGCGCAAACTTTTCAAAGATGCTCATAAAGCATGGCGCCATCCGTCTGCAATTTTCTGTCTATGAGGTGGTTAATACAAACAGGATAATGGACAATCTTGTCGCCAAAATCGAGGCGTATTCCAAACATTTCACCTTCGATGACAGTGTGATAATCTTCGACGTTAATTCCGACAAGCTAACCAAGTATGGTAACGCTATCCATCGCGATCAACCCATCGTATATTTCTGATCCGCGAACCTCGGTCTCTATGTCTATGCGTGTTTGTCGCTAACCTTGTGTATATCAAAGAGTTTGCATAAAGAAGGGCGGTGTGTAATAGGCGAGGGGGTAAATTATCTCTTAAAAATTGCGACCCTAATGCGTTATGTTTCAATCGTTTTTTATACCTTCACGCAAAAGATAAGGCTATAATGCCCTTTTAATTTCTACTATTGTAGATCTCATCATCATCGTACAGCACTGGCAGCAGGCTATAATGCCCTTTTAATTTCTACTATTGTAGATACTTTGCGGAGGACCTGCAACAGGGCGAAGGCTATAATGCCCTTTTAATTTCTACTATTGTAGATAAATCGGGAAATACGCGTCGCCCACGGGAAGGCTATAATGCCCTTTTAATTTCTACTATTGTAGATTTCCGATCCTGTCTGTAGTGGTCGTATGGGCTATAATGCCCTTTTAATTTCTACTATTGTAGATAAAATGCCGCCCGTTGCCTCGACGTTTCGGGGCTATAATGCCCTTTTAATTTCTACTATTGTAGATAGCGTCAAGCCCGC
>CAVEKX010000008.1:0-122120 GCA_963616565.1 Clostridium sp. CAG:343 | reverse complement strand
CGCCGATGGTACTGCGCACCTTGCGTGGGAGAGTAGGTAGCCGCCACTTAAACAAGAAGTTTCCCGACTTGGCTCAAGCCATGTCGGGAAACCTTTTTATATACCCGCCTCCGCTCCCGAAAATCATATATCAAGCAGTTTTGCCGGTCCCCTCCAATAACGGCTAAAGAAAGAGTATCGTGTCTGTCACCTATAATTTCCGAGTTTGCGAATTACCCCAAAACGTTGGTTAGTCCGTAGCTGCGGTTTCTGTTGCCTCCATGCGCCTCAATGTACCCGAAATCCGTAAGTTGGCGCATATAACGCTTGGCTGTCGTACCCGCAAAGCCAAATCCGGCAATGATGTCTTCTGTCGTGACCTCCCGCTTGTCGACCATAAACGTAAGAATATCGACCATTTTCTCCGCTAATGATGGCTTTATCGACCATTTTCTCACCATCTGTTCCTTTAAAGCAGATTTATCGACCATTTCTCCAGCGGTCGTCTTAACGTATTGGGCTATATCCGATTTCAGGTGTTGGCAATGCAACTTTGTCATGCAGTCTACAAAGATGTCTACATTTTCTTCTTCCCTCGTATCTATTAACGCTTGAATGTATTCTGCTTTATCTTCTTTCAACACCTTTGTTGGCAATGCGCCAAACTCCATTTGTAGCAGGTTCATAAGTAATCTGCTGGCTCTGCCGTTGCCATCTGCCCATGGGTGGATTGTCACCAGTTCGTAGTGAGCCCAGAAACTCAGTTCGTAAACTGCCGCTATGTCGCTCGTGTCCAGGGCTCGACGTCTTTTGTTTAACTCTTCACAGAATGCTGTCAATCTGCTTGGCACCTTCTGGTATGCCATATACGAGCGACCTACAAAGCCTGCTGTGACGTTAAGTTTCCGCAGTTCGCCTCTTGATGCGTCGAAATGACCGCCAATTGAGTCGTACTCACTTCCTGTGCGGGCCATAACCTTGGCGGCAAGTGATATGAGCCATTCTGTCGTTATAGGTGAGTGGCTCTTTATCCACTTCATGCCATATTCGTACGCCACTTTCAAGTCGAGGTTCATCATCTGTTCTATCATGGTGCGCTTCGATGACGTTATCCCTTCATCGAAGAGTAGCTGCGCCTCAACTTCCGTAACCGTGCTACCCTCAATGGCCGTTGAGTGAGTAATGATGGAGTACAAGTAAAATTTGTCGTAGTCTATCTGTCGTGTTATGCCCAATTCCTCATGTCGATTGAGTAAGGCCAACAATATATTTTTCTTTTCTGCGTCCATTTGTCATGCATGTTTGTGTGTCCCCATATCGAAACAATTTTCTCAAGAAGAGGTCTGAGTACGACACCGTAACTCTTTGAATCAACTTGTGATATATATGGCGCCACAAAGTGTAATGTCTTTTTGTGAAAGCAAATTAAAGAACTAAACCCTTACGATTAAGTAAGTTCAGCTAATTGTTTGGTCTTATTTGATCCTGTTGGTCGGAAAATCAGACTTGACGAAGCTATTAAAAAAGAAGATAGCAGATAAAATCAGATGAGTCGAGATATGTTTTGGGGTCATTTGGATTGCGTTTAAGATAGGAACGCCTCTCTCTTCTTTTAATCCGTTTTACGCTCAAATTTTGTATAGGAAAACTCAAATTCAGTGTAGGAATACTCGAATTTTTCGCATCTTTGCACAGTATAATATTAATGCATCTCCATGTAAGCTATCGCTTATGACAATCTGTGCAAACTCGTAATCCTATATAATAATTAAAATTAATGCGTATGATTTCAACTCAGACTCTCTTTCACCGTCTCGTCGCAACGCTCCTCGTGTTTGTTGCGACGCTCTCATCTGCCTTAGCTGACGACTCTGGCACAGGCTGGGCCTACGAATCAAAAACCAACACCCTCACCCTCAGCGGCAGCGAGGTCGACTGGACAGCCATAAAAGACTTCTCCGCAACCACCAAGAATGTCGTCTTTGCTGATGATTTTTCTGTCAGCTCCATTCCGAGCGTAGCATTTAGGAAATTTTCTGAACTGACCGCCATCGACATCCCAAGTGTTGTGACCTCTATAGGAACTGCTGCGTTCGAAAGATGCTCCTCCCTCGCATCCGTCACCTTTCCCGATGGACTCACGGAAATTGGACTTCATATTTTCTTCTATTGCTCCTCCCTCGCATCCGTCACCTTTCCCGATGGTCTCTCGTCAATAGGAGGATATGCTTTCTGTGGTTGCACCTCCCTCGCGTCCATCACCCTTCCCGAAGGTGTTGAAAACATTGATGAAGCTGCGTTCGAAAGTTGCACCTCCCTCGCCTCCGTCTCCCTCCCCGGTGGACTCACGTCAATTGGAAGATTTGCGTTCGAAAAATGCTCCTCCCTCGCCTCCATCACCCTCCCCGAAGGCCTCACGTCGATTGGCGAAGGTGCGTTCTATGGTTGCACCTCCCTAAATTCCGTTGAAATTCTTTCCAACGGCACGTCCGACAACAAACATGTCATATATCTTGACGGCAGCGCAGAAGATAAAACTTCCATCAGCAAAGGCGATGTCTTCCCCCTCCACCAAGCAACCCTCATTTACGACCCCAACACAACTTGGATTGGCGACGATGACACCCAGAACCTCCGTTACTACTTCAACAAGTTCCTCTCCAAAGGAACAGGCTGGTCATATGATTATGAGACCAACACCCTCACGCTCAGCGGCAGCGAGGTCGACTGGTCTGCAATAAAAGTGTTCTCCGAAATCACAAAGAATGTCGTCTTTGCTGATGATTATTCTGTCAGCCTCATCCCGAGCGAAGCATTTAAGGGATTTTCTGAACTGACAGCCATCGACATCCCAAGTGTTGTGACCTCTATCGGCAATTCTGCTTTCTATGGTTGTACAGCCCTCGCCTCCGTCTCCCTCCCCGATGGACTCAAGTCAATAGGAAGTTATGCGTTCGACAACTGCACCTCCCTCACTTCCATCTCCCTCCCCGATGGTCTCACGTCGATAGGCGCAGTTGTGTTTGCCCAATGCTCCTCCCTCACCTCCATCACCCTTCCCGATGGCATCTCGTCAATAGGAAGATTAGCTTTCTATAATTGCACCGCCCTCGCATCCATCACCCTTCCCGATGGTGTTAAAGAAATTGAAGGTGCAGCTTTCGAAGGCTGCTCCTCTCTCGCCTCCGTCTCCCTCCCTGCAACCCTCACGTCGATAGGCGATGATGCTTTCGGTGGCTGCTCCTCCCTAAAATCAGTCGAAATCCTCTCCAACGGCACGTCCGACAACAAACATGTCATATATCTTGGCGGCAGCACAGACAAGACTTCAAACGGAACTCAAGTTTTCCCCCTCCACCAAGCTACCCTCACCTACGACCCCAATACCACTTGGATTGGCGATGACGACTCCCAGAACCTCCGTTACTACTTCAACAAGTTCCTCTCCCAAGGAACAGGCTGGTCATATGATTATGAGACCAACACCCTCACGCTCAGCGGCAGCGAGGTCGACTGGTCTGCAATAAAAGTGTTCTCCGAAATCACAAAGAATGTCGTCTTTGCTGATGATTATTCTGTCAGCCTCATCCCGAGCGAAGCATTTAAGGGATTTTCTGAACTGACAGCCATCGACATCCCAAGTGTTGTGACCTCTATCGGCAATTCTGCTTTCTCTGGTTGTACCTCCCTCGCCTCCGTCTCCCTCCCCGATGGACTCACGTCAATAGGAGATTATGCGTTCTACAAATGCGCCTCCCTCGCCTCCATCTCCCTCCCCGAAGGTCTCACGTCAATAGGAGATTCTGCTTTCTACAATTGCTCCTCCCTCTCCTCCGTCACACTCCCTGAAGGCCTCACGTCAATTGGAAGATATGCTTTCTATGGTTGCGCCTCCCTCGCATCCATCACTCTCCCCGAAGGTGTTGAAAACATTGATGGTGGTGCTTTCAATGGCTGCACCTCCCTTTCCGCCGTCACCCTCCCAGCAACACTCACGTCGATAGGCAGTGGTGCTTTCGATGGCTGCTCCTCCCTAAAATCAGTCGAAATCCTCTCCAACGGCACGTCCGACAACAAACATGTCATATATCTTGGCGGCAGCACAGACAAGACTTCAAACGGAACTCAAGTTTTCCCCATCCACCAAGCTACCCTCACCTACGATCCCAACACCACGTGGATTGGTGACGACGACACCCAGAACCTCCGTTACTACTTCAACAAGTTCTCCAACCCGACCTCCATCCACTCCAACACCATCTCCAACTCCGCTCCCCGATATTACGACCTTAGCGGACGCCCCGTCAACCCGACATCCCACAAGGGCATCGCTGTCAAGCTACAAGATGGTCACTCTTCCCTGACCACCATAAAGTAGCACATTCTTCATAATGTTTTTGCGCCCGAGAGCCCACAACTCTCGGGCGCATTACTATCCTCCAATGTCGTATTTTTTCTTTATCTTCACATTACTACTTTGGCAGCCTTTTTGCTACCATCCGTAACGCATGACTACCAACGCCATCCTACATATCCTTACTCTTCTCGCGGCTCTCTTCGCACCTCTCGTCGGTGTCGCCCAGGCGAACGATGCCGAGGACTCCCACATCTCCGAGAGGGCTGGCTATGGCCTCCCTGGCAATGCCGTCGACCTCGGGCTCTCCGTCCTGTGGAGCGACCATAATGTCGGGGCGACGGGCCCTACCGACCATGGACGCATCTTCGGCTATGGCGATATCACAGGCTCCGTAACATCCTTCGTTTTAGATGATTACATCTCGCAAGATATCTCAGGCACCGACCTCGACCCCGCCTATGTCTTTTGGGGCTCGGGCTGGCGCATGCCGACGGCGTCGGAAATAAAGGAGCTTGTCGACAGGTGCGAGTGGCGATGGGCGGTGCGCAATGGCGTGCCGGGCTTCATCGTCAAGGGGCGCAATGGCGCAATATTTCTTCCCGTGACGGGGCAACGCTCTGGCGAGGAGCTCGCTTTCCAACAGACCCGAGGCTACTACTGGTCGGGAGAAATCAGCGAGGTCGACAACGACTACGCCTCCGCCCTCTTTTTCCATAAGGGCGGCAAAATGCTTAAAGAATACAGAAAGTTCTACGGCTTCGCTATCCGACCCGTCAGAGAGGAGTTCTAATCCTCGTCCCCCTCTTCCAAAAACTGCCTGAGAGATTCCAAGTAGTCCTCTTCCCATCCGCCTGCTATGTTCTCATAGTATTCGTCCGGAATGTTTGTCTGCTTGATGTAAACCTCGGTCCTCACGTTGCTCTTGGGGGTCAACTTTATCGTCACGATCGACGGCTCGCCCTCTTCCCCAAAATACCACTCTTGGCAAATCTTCTTGTTCTCCTCAAACTCAAGGTTTTTGCCACAGATGTCACCTCCCCACATCTCAAATTCCGAGCCCGGCTCCGTGCTCATCTTCGCAGGGTAGCCAGTCCACAGCTCTATCGCGAATGGGTTTGTCAAGGCCGAGTACACCTCTTCCGCGCTCGCGCCAAATTTTATGTTTTTCTTATACTCTCGCATTTTCTTCGCTTTTTGCTCCACAAAGATAAGTCCCTTTTCCAATATACCCCAACACGTTACGATTTAGCTCCTTTACACCCTTGCCGTCTTGCAAAAAACCACTATTTTAGGGCTTTTAATTAAAGATATAATGGCAGAAGAAAAGTTCAGCTCAAAAATGGGTGCCGTGGCCGCAGCCGCTGGCTCCGCTGTCGGTCTCGGAAATGTCTGGCGTTTTCCCTATATCGTAGGCGAGGACGGCGGCGCTGCTTTCATCCTGCTATATGTCTTTTTCACAATCGCAATATCCATCCCTGTCCTCATGACGGAGTTCTCTCTCGGTCGCATGACAGGCAAGCCCGTAACATCCGTTTTCCAAACCCTATGCCCCGGCGGCAAGTGGCAAATCATCGGCTTCCTCGGTGTCCTGACCGCTTTCCTCATCATGTCATATTATAATATAGTGTCGGGTTGGACGCTCTATTACACTGTGGCTTCCGCAGGCGGATGGCTCGAAGGTCTTAATGAACTCCAAATTTCGCAATTCTACGGCGCCCTCTCTTCCGATTCCGTCCGTGGCATAATTTGGCTGATCGTCGTTCTCTTGGCCACCTCCTTCGTCGTCGCCAAGGGCGTTTCGGGCGGCATCGAGAAATACAGCAAGATTCTCATGCCTCTCCTCTTCGTCCTCATCATCGTCATGCTCGTCCGTGCCGTAACCCTCGACGGGGCTGCCGACGGTCTCTCTTTCTACCTCTCTCCCGATTTCTCAAAGCTCACGCCCAAAGCCGTTTTCGATGCTCTCGGTCAATCGTTCTTCTCCCTCAGCATCGGCATGGGCACAATGACCACCTATGGCGCCTACGTCCAGCGCAACCAAAGCATCTCCGGCCTCGCCGTCCGTGTCGCAGCCATCGATTTCCTCGTCGCCTTCCTCGCCGGCGCCGTCATCTTCCCTTGCGTCTTCGCTTTTGGCATCAACCCGGGTCAAGGCCCTGGTCTCGTCTTCGTCACTCTCCCCAACATTTTCAATATGATGCCCCTCGGGCGTCTCTTCTCCGTGGCTTTCTTCTCCCTCCTCGTCGTCGCCGCGCTTACCTCTTCCATCTCCCTCCTCGAAGTCGTCGTCGCCTACATCAAGACCTCTTTCTCCATGGGACGACGTAAGGCTACCGTCATCGCCGCATCCTTCACCCTCCTCTTCGGCATCGCTTGCGCCGTGTCGCCACTCTTTTTCAGCATTGTCGATAACGTCACCGCCAATGTCATGATGCCCCTCGGTGCGCTCCTCATCGTCATCTTCGCTGGCTGGATTCTCCCAAGCTCCAAGATGCAAGACGAGCTCTCTGCCCATGGCGAGACTTTCTCTCTTTTCCGACTTTACTACTTCGTCCTCCGCTACGTAGTCCCCGTCGTCATCCTCATCATCTTCGCCAATGGGCTTTATAGCTGGTTAGCCTGACCACGCCCTCTCCGCCATGGCTCTCTTGGACAAGAAAATGTGGGATGGCTATACAGCCCTCGCGCTGTTAGCCCTGTTCTTCTTCCTCTTTGCCCAGGTCAAGGGTCGTTTCTTCAATGGCGATGTCCCCGTCGTGACGTCCGATTCGCTCCCGTCGTCCGACCTCCCCGCGTCCGCCTGGCGCAAGCCCGATACCCTCCACGTCAATTTCGCCTCCCCTTGGCAGCTTACCGCTGCGGGCTTCACTGCCTACGATGTCAATACCATACTCTACGCCCGCGACCGAGGTGTCGTCTTCCGTTCCCCCGATGACATCCGCTCCCTCTTCGCCTATCGCGATATGTCCGACATCGATGCCATAATCCCCTCCATCGCCTACGACGAGCGTCACCATACGCCCCGAGGTCTTTACCGTCGCGACGATTTCGCTCCCCGAAGCCAGTTCTCTCCCTCCCCGCCACCGCGCCACCGCCGCGTCCCTCTCTTCCTCGCCGACTCTCTCGAACTCTCGCAGGCTGGCATGACTCCCGATGCGTGGGATACTCTCTCTCGCTTCCAGTCCGCCTACGTCCTCTCTGGCTCCATGTCCGTCGACTCTCTCGTCGATTGCTCCCCTGCCGAGCTGGCCATGCGACTTGCCTCTCATGTCCGCTCCGCCCGACGCCCGCTCTTCTCTCCGTCCGACCGACCGCCTCGTCCCGACCCCGTCGAGCTCAATGCCGCCACGGCCGACCAGCTCGTCCTCATCCCAGGCATAGGCGAGAAGACCGCAACCGCCATCATCAATTTTCGCCGAGACCTTGGCGGCTTCGTCTCGCCCGAGCAACTTAAAGGGCTGTGGCCCATATCCGATGAGTCCTTCGCCCTCATGTCACCTTTCCTCTTTGCCGATTCTTCCGTGGTCGTCCCCATTAATGTAAACTCCACAAACGACACCCGTATGCGACGGCACCCCTACTTCCCGCCTCTCCTCGTCGCACGCATAAACCAGCTCAAGCTCCAAAACCCCAAGGCGCGTCTCTCCGCAGACGATATCCGACGATGCGCCGAGGGCGTCGACCTCAATCCTTTCTTCTGGTCTTATGTCGCCTTTGACAAACAACGTCCACGCAAAAACTAATTTTTCACCGCCTACTTGCTTATCACACAATAATTTTGTTACTTTGCGACGTTTTTGTAACCAACTAAAATAACAAAGCAAAACAAAAATGATCGTAGTTCCTATCAAGGAGGGCGAGAACATCGAAAGGGCCCTCAAGAAGTTCAAGAGGAAGTTTGAGAAGACCGGCGTTATGCGCGAGCTCCGTTCCCGTCAGGCCTACACCAAGCAGTCCATCATCCGCCGCGACAAGATGGCCAAGGCTATCTACGTGCAGAAGCTGCGTCGCGAGGAGGAGAACTAAAGACACCCGTCCTCACCCATACGACGCATCGATTGCGCCGTGAGTCAACACTTAAATGACCAACTAAAGGAGGTGAGATAACAATATAACCCACAAAAAGCGCCATGGCCATCAAGCCACGGCGCTTTTCTTTTCCACATCTCCCCACACTAACCACCCCAAATCCCCAACCATGGACGAGAACAACAACCAGCCCGCCGACCCCGTCTCACAAGAGTTCCTCGACCACCTCCTCTACCAACGACGCTGCTCGCTGCAAACCATCCGCGCCTACCGCGTCGATCTCCGCATGTTCTCGCAATTCCTCGAAGCCTCCAACTTCGGCCCTCTCCTCGATGCCTCCCCCAAGCATATCCGCCTCTGGCTCGTCTCCCTCCTCGACGCCGGCGATTCCCCGCGCTCCGTCAACCGTAAGATCGCGACGCTCCGAAGTTTCTACCGCTACTTCTGCTCCGTCGGGCGCATCGCCGTCAACCCCACGAAAGCCATCGACAGCATCAAGACTCCCAAGCGGCTCCCCGTCTTCGTCCACGAGGAGGATATGCAGCGCCTCCTCCAAGCCCATAACTTCCCCGACGACTACGAGGGGCAGCGCGACAGGACTATCCTCCAGTTCCTCTACCTCACCGGCGTCCGCGTCTCCGAGCTATGCTCACTCACCTTGGCAAGTGTCGATATGCCCACCGAGCAGGTGACAGTCCTCGGAAAAAGAAACAAACAACGAATAATTCCCATCACCCCCGCGCTCAAATCCATTTTAATTTCGTATCTTCATGTCAGAGAAAACGAGTTCGGTGAAGCGACACCAGCCGACATGCTCTTCCTGACTTCCAAAGGCGGACACATATACCAACCTCTCGTCTACAGGTTAGTCAACAAGTACATCGACGCCATCGCTCTCAACGCCAAGATCGGCCCGCACGTCCTGCGCCACTCTTTCGCCACCGCGCTGCTTAACCACGGCGCAGACCTCATGGCCATCAAGGAACTGCTCGGACACTCCAGCCTCGCTGCAACGCAAGTCTACGCCCACAGCGACTTCGAACAGTTAAACAAAATCTACAAACTGGCCCACCCAAGGGCCGACAACTAAAAGGAGGAACGAACTATGAAACTGACAGTCCAGTCCGTCCATTTCGACGCATCTCAACAGCTCAAGGACTTCGCCGACCAGAAAGTCGGCAAGCTCGACCACTTCTACGATGGTATCATCTCCGCCGAGGTAGTCTTCAGCCTCGACAAGGCTGAAAATACTGAGAACAAGGTCACCAAAATAACCCTCGCTGTCCCCAATAACACCCTTGTCGCCGAGAAGCAGTGCAAGACCTTCGAGGAAGGTGTCGACCTCGCTTGCGAGGCCCTCCGCAAGCAGCTCCTCAAGCACAAGGAAAAGTAACGGCATTTTGCCGCCTCCTGACGGCTTTGCTATAAAACCACTCTGCCCCGAAGTCCATCCGTACGGACTTCGGGGCGTTTCTTTTTCTCCGTCTCTCCTCCTTTCTTTCAATTCGCTACTATGGGCTGTTTTCTGAAAAATCACATCGCTTAGCCTCTAATGCCCCATTCTTAATAGGGGTCTGTCACATGAAATCGTATTAATTTCATACCTATACCCCATTTAAAATGGGGTAATTGTAATAATTAACGCCATTTTGCTTTCAAATCACACTTCGTTTTCCTATCTTAGCTTCGTAAATGAAAGCAGAGACCCTTAAAGCAGTTTCAATATGACAGACGATTCCATCTATGCCAGACTTCTTCTTCAACGCGACGCCGTCAACAAATGGATGGAACGGTGCGGCGTCCGTTTCGGCATCTACAAAAACGGCTCTTTCAAAGAGCAAATCTTCCCATTCGACGCCATCCCGCGTGTCATAACGGCTGCCGACTGGACGGTCCTCTCTAAGGGTCTCGCCCAGCGAGTCGATGCGCTCAACGCTTTCCTCAAAGATATCTATACCGAGCGGACCATAATACGCGACGGCATCGTCCCCTCCGATTTCGTCTTCTCCTCAAAAGGTTATCTCCCTCAGTGCGAGGGCATCGTCCCTCCCGCCGGTGTCTTTAGCCACATCTCCGGCATCGACCTTGTCCAAGCCGACGATGGCACCTGGTACGTTCTTGAGGATAATCTCCGTGTGCCCTCCGGCGCCTCTTATCCACTCATCGCACGCGACCTTACCCGTAAGGTCTCCCCAGAGACTTTTGCCGATACTTCCGTCCTCGACAATCGCCAATACCCGTCTCTCCTCCGTCAGGTTATGGACGATGTCAACATCAGTGGCGGTCTCGAGGTCGTCCTCACCCCTGGCCGCTACAATTCAGCTTTCTTCGAGCACTCCTACCTTGCCGAGAAGGCTGGCGTCGTCCTCGCTTTCCCCGACGATCTCTTCGTCGAGGACGATGTGGTCTATTATAAAGGTCTCTTCAACAAGAAGGAGAGGGTAGGGGTCATCTATCGTCGCATTTCCGACGAGTACATGGACCCCATGACTTTCGAACGCTCCAGCCTCCTCGGCATCCCCAACGTCTTCTCCGCCTACCGCAAGGGCAACGTCTCCATCGTCAACGCTTTCGGCAATGGAGTGGCCGACGATAAGGGCATCTACTATTTCGTCCCGAAGATGGTCAAGTACTATCTCGGCGAGGAGCCTATACTCCGCAACGCCCCGACCTACCTCCCCATGTTCCCCGACGACTGCAAGTATGTCGTCGACCATCTCGCAACGCTCGTCATAAAGGATGTCGCCGAGGCTGGCGGCTACGGTGTGATGTTCGGCCGCGATATGTCGCCCGAGAGGCTCTCTGAGGTGCGCGCCATGATTCTCAAGGAGCCGCGCCGATGGATCGCCCAAGAGGTCATCAATTTCATTGACCTCGACATCATGGATGGCGACGCCACGGTCAAGCGCAAGAGCGATTTTCGCGCCTTCGTCCTCTCGGGCAAGCAGACTACCGTCTGGCCAAGCGGTCTCACGCGCTTCACTCGCGACCCGACATCTTTTGTCGTCAACTCCTCTCAAGGTGGCGGCTTCAAAGACACTTGGGTACTCGCCAAGTAACGACCCGCCATCATCAATAATTTCCCTAACCAACCTGACCTATACCTGTAAAATCATGAAAAACCTCAATCTCGCAATCTCCCCTGCCAAAGCCGACCGCCTCTACTGGCTCGGCCGCTATGCCGAGCGCGCCATCCTCTCGCTCCACCTCCTCCGCAAGTACTGCAACGTCAATATCGATGCCGATTCCGAGAAGCCGCTCGAGACGTTCGCTACTCTCATGGGCGTCCCCACGACCGCGCTGACCGACGGCTCTTTCGTCACCGATTATCTCTATTCCGACGCCAATGTCTGCTCCATCGCAAGCATCCTCGCCGCAGCCAAGAACAATGCCATGCTCGAACGCAATGAGATAAAGACCGAGACGCTCGCCTATATCGAGCTGGCTGTCAACATCCTCGCCAAGGCTAAGTCCAACAAGTGCGGTGTCTTCGCCCTCCAGCCCATTTCCGATTATCTCATGTCTTTCTGGGGCGCCGTCGATGAGAATGTCCGCTCGCGCCCAGTCCGCAATCTCCTCGCCATTGGCCGCTACGTCGAGAGGCTCGACATCATGATTCGTTTCGGCTACGAGTCCGACCGCATAGCCGATGTCCTAACGCGTCTCGAGTCCATCGATGAGTCCGAACTCGCGCTCTGCGATCCCGACACTCTCGCGTTCATCCGTTCCAAGGTCGGCGACCCCGCCTCTTCCGAGACCCTCGCGCGCCTCAACGCCCTCTTCGCGGCTTAACCATTCCCTCCCCCCGAGCCTGTCGTGTTCCTGCGCTATTCCTACACAACGCTCATCTCTTTCTCCGCCAAGGTGACAGACCACGCCTTCGCGCTCCGCTGCCTCCCAATGCAGGGGCTCGGACAACGCACCATTTGGCAGCGTCTGACGGTTCTCCCCGCGTGTCCCGTCTCGACATCCGTTGATGCCTTCGGCAATGCCGTCTCTTCTGGCTATCTCGGTCGCCGCCACGATCTATTCGCCTATGAGGCGTCGGGCGTTGTCGAGACGACGGATGAGGTGCGCGCTGATGTCCCCGAGCCTTTCTACGCCCATCCCTCCCCGCTCACCACCCCGTCTGAGGGTCTTGTGCGGCTGGCTGCGTCTCTCGGCTCGCCATCAGACGACCCTCTCCAATGGGTGAATAGTCTCATGGATTGTCTCGCGGGGCGGATGTCCTATCAGCCTGGCGCGACGTCTGTCGATACGACGGCGGCGCAGGCTCTCGAGTTCGGGTGCGGCGTCTGCCAGGATTTTGCCCATATCGCTGTCGCGCTGTGTCGCCTCGCTGGACTGTCAGCCCGTTATGTGTGCGGTTTCATGGAGGGCGAGGGCGCGTCCCATGCGTGGGTCGAGGTCTTTACTGGTACGCGCTGGCTCCCTTTCGACCCTACAAATCATCGTCTCGTCGGGGCGCAATATATAAAGGTGGCACATGGGCGCGATTTCGACGACTGCTCCATCTCGCGCGGTGTCTTCCGTGGCGTCGCCACGCAGTCCGTCTCCGTCTCCGTCGATGTCTGGCAAGTCGCCCCGTCCGAGGTCGACAACCACCCCTGAACCATGCTCCCCTAATATTTCGAGTCTCAACATTATAATGAACGCTTCAGTAAAAACTGTCGTTTCCGAAGAGCTTCCCGTCTCCGAAAAACTCAAGATAAATAAGCTCGTCGTCGGCAATGGTCACGGCCCCCGCGTATGCATCATCACTGGCATCCATGGCGATGAGCTTGAAGGCCAATATGTCTGTTTCGAGATGGCGCGCCGTCTCCGTGCGCAGTCGTCCAATATCTTCGGCTCTGTCGAGATTTGGCCCGCCATAAACCCCCTCGGCGTAGATTCCGTCTGCCGAGGAATCCCAACTTTCGATCTCGACATGAACCGCATCTTCCCCGGCTCCGACGATGGCCACATGGTCGAGCATGTCGCGCATCAGGTCGTCCAAGATCTCGCGGGAGCCGATATGGTCGTCGATATCCACTCCTCCAATGTTTTCCTCTACGAGATGCCGCAGGCGCGCATAAGCCGCATGACTGCCCAACGCCTCATACCTTACGCCCGTCTCCTTAATCTCGATTTCATCTGGATCCACGAGGCCGCAACGGTTCTCCAGTCCACCATCGCCCACTCGCTCAACTCCATCGGCACGCCTACGCTTGTTGTCGAGATGGGCATCGGCATGAGGATCACGCAGCAATATGGCGATCGTCTCGTGGCCGGGCTTTTCAACTTGCTCTCTAAAATGGGCGTATGGCAAGGCGACGCTCCCGTCGACATCCACCAGCCACTTATCTCTACCGACGGCGATGTCTCCATGATCAACTCACCCGCCTCGGGCGTGGTCGTCAATGCCGCGCCCCACTCTTCTTGGGTGCGCAAGGGCGACCTCCTCTGCCAAGTCGTCTCCACTCTCACGGGCGATGTCCTTGCCGATGTCACCTCCCCCGTCGACGGTCTCCTCTTCACACAACGTGGCTACCCCGTCGTCTACGAAGGGTCGCTCATAGCGCGTGTCTTCTCCCCTTCCAATGACTAGCGCCACTAACCGCATACACGCTCTCTCAAAAGAACTTTTATGGAACGCATCGAAATTCTGAGAATGAAATCTCCCTTCCGCGACGATTTCGTTATCCATGGTTTCCACTTCGGCGGTCACAAGAAGACCGTCGCCATCGTAGGCTCCATGCGCGGTGACGAGGTGCAGCAGCTCTTTGTCGCGTCGCAAGTGATTAAGAATCTCTGCCAACTCGAGGCTCACGATGCCATTTCGACCGAGATGGGTGTTCTCGTCATCCCCACCGTCAACCCCTTCTCCCTCAATGTCCAGAAACGTTTTTGGGCAATGGACAATACCGACATCAACCGTATGTTCCCCGGCTACGACCAAGGAGAGACTACACAGCGCGTCGCAGCCGCGCTCTTCCAAGCCGTCCGAGACTACGAGTGGGGCATCCAGCTCGCCTCCTATTATATGAATGGCAATTTTACTCCCCACGTCCGTATCATGAAGACCGGCTACGAGGATATCGCCGCCGCCGAGTCTTTCGGTCTCCCCTTCGTCTGCCGCTACGAGCCAGCCCCCTTCGATACTGTCGTCCTCAATTACAACTGGCAAATCTTCGGCACGCACGCCTACTCCCTATATTCAGGCTCCACTGACACCCTCTCGCACGACATGGCCAAACAGTCATGGCAAGCCATCCTCCGCTTTCTCGGCTCCGTCGGTGCCATCAAGGTCGCCCTCCACCCGGGTTCGCGCTCCATCGTCTTCCATGCCGATCAGCTCATCACCGTCGCCTCCTCGCGCTCGGGGATGCTCTACTCCCGCGCCTCCGTCGGGCAATACGTCCGCAAGGACGATCTCCTTGCCACAATCCTCGACCCCTTCACGGGCGAGACCGACCAGTCCATCTGCTCCCCGTCCGACGGCGTCGTCTTCTTCGCCCATACCAAGCCGCTCGTCCATCAGCACTCACGAATCTTCCAAATCCTACCTCTTCCAACTATATAAAAGTATCACCAATCTTCATTTTCCTTTGTCTTTGAATGGGACGACCTCAAGATGACGCATCGTGTGCTGCCATCTTGAGGTCTCTTGCTTCCTTATTATAAAGTGTCGTGCCCCGATGCCTACTCCCCGGTCATCCCCTTCAATATCTCAATAAGCTTGTCGAGCCTCTCCGAGATCCCAGGTATCGTCTCGTCCGTCGCGCCGTTGCACACGAACCTCGCCACCTGTGTCGACGGGATGTCGCCAGCCTCGTCCTCCATCGCCTTGCCCCGCTCCGTTAGCCCCACGATAACCTGGCGCATGTCGCCCCTCCCGCGTCTGCGCTCCACGATGCCCATCGACTCCATCCTCTTCAACAAGGGAGTCACCGTGTTCGTCTGAAGCATCAGCCTGTGAGCTATCTCGTTGACGCTCAGCGGGCTCTCCTCCCACAATACCATCAACACGAGATATTGTGGATACGTGATGCCCAATCCCGACAACAACGGCGTATAGCTCTTCACTATTAGCCTGCTTGCCGTGTATAGCCTGAAACACAACTGGTTGCCCAGCCGCAAATCTTCATGTTCCATGTTCGTTCGTTTCTTTTGTCTGGCGGCCACGTCTTCTTCTCCCTCGCCTGCGTGCGCAAAGTCTCTCCCGCATCCCCTCTTCGGCGACCGCCTTCATTCCGCAAAATTAATCCTCCTCAAGCCTTGCGCACATAATTAACCAAAAAAAACAACACCCTATTGCCGCTTTCCCCCGAAAAGTATTAACTTTGTAGCCGAATTTCATGCCAAGTGGATTGTTATGTCTTTTCCTTTGGCTGTCTTTCGAAGTCTTTACAGAAGATAAGTAAAACCTAATTGTCTAATAATTCGAATTATGGCTAAAGAAACTTTCCAAAGAACAAAGCCACACGTAAACATCGGCACCATCGGTCACGTCGACCACGGCAAGACCACCCTGACTGCCGCCATCACCACCGTCCTCTCCAAGAAGTACCCTTCTGCTGTCAACCAGGTCAAGTCTTTCGACTCCATCGATAGCGCTCCTGAGGAGAAAGAGCGTGGTATCACCATCAATACCGCTCACGTCGAGTACGAGACCCCTAACCGCCACTACGCTCACGTAGACTGCCCGGGCCACGCTGACTACGTCAAGAACATGGTCACTGGTGCCGCTCAGATGGACGGTGCTATCCTCGTCTGCGCCGCTACCGACGGTCCTATGCCTCAGACCCGTGAGCACATCCTTCTCGCTCGCCAGGTCAACGTCCCTCGTATCGTCGTCTTCATGAACAAGGTTGACCTTGTCGACGACGCTGAGATGCTCGACCTCGTCGAGATGGAGCTCCGCGAGCTCCTCTCTTTCTACGAGTTCGACGGCGACAACAGCCCCGTTATCCGTGGCTCCGCTCTCGGCGCCCTCAACGGCGAGCCCCAGTGGGAGGAGAAAGTCATCGAGCTCATGAACGCTGTTGACGAGTGGATTCCTACCCCAACCCGCGACACCGACAAGCCTTTCCTTATGCCTGTCGAGGACGCTATGACCATCACCGGTCGTGGTACCGTCGCTACCGGTCGTATCGAGACTGGTGTCGTCCATGTTGGCGATGAGCTCCAGATCGTCGGTCTCGACTCCGAGGGCAAGAAGACCACCTGCACAGGCGTCGAGATGTTCCGCAAGACCCTCGACGAGGGTGAGGCTGGTGACAACGTAGGTCTCCTCCTCCGCGGTATCGACAAGTCTGAGATGAAGCGTGGTATGGTCCTCTGCAAGCCAGGTTCCATCACCCCTCACACCAAGTTCAAGGCTCAGATCTACGTCTTGAAGAAGGAAGAGGGCGGTCGCCACACTCCTTTCAAGAACAAGTATCGTCCTCAGTTCTACCTCCGTACTCTTGACATCACCGGCGAGATCAAGCTCCCTGAGGGCACCGAGATCGTCATGCCTGGTGACCACGTCAACATCGAGGTCGACCTCATCTACCCTGTCGCTCTTAACGTCGGTCTCCGCTTCGCTATCCGCGAGGGTGGTCGCACCGTCGGCGCAGGTCAGATCACTGACATCGTCGAGTAATTCTACTCAATATAAAGAGAGGCGGGACTTCCGCCCCGCCTCCCTTTTTCTTATACGGGTGTAGTTCAGTTGGTAGAGCATCGGTCTCCAAAACCGAGTGTCGGGCGTTCGAGTCGCTCCACCCGTGCTCAAAAGATTTTTGACTAATGAACAAAGTCGTTAACTACTGCAAGGACGTCTATAACGAGCTCGTCGTCAAGACGACTTGGCCTACCTGGAGCGATCTCTTCTCCAGCGCCAGAATCGTTATGATTGCTTCTGTCATCATAGCTCTTCTCATCCTCGTAATGGACCTCATCTTTGAGCACCTCCTCAAAGGAATTTACAGTATCCTCTAATATACTCTCCAACAATGGCTAATGACCAGAAATACTGGTACGTCCTCAAGGCTATAGGCGGCAAGGAAAAAAAAACTAAGGAGAACATCGAGAACGAAGTCCAACGACGCGGTCTCCAAGATCTCATCGGTCAAGTTGTCGTCCCAGTCGAGAAAGTATATCAGCAGCGTAACGGCAAAAAAGTTCTCAAAGAGCATATCCTCTACTCAGGCTACGTCTTCGTAGAGTGCATCCTCAACAACGAGACACAAGCCGTCCTCCTCAGCGTGCAGAATGTACTCGGCTTCCTTACCTGCGAATACCCCGTTTACGGCAGAGGTAAGAAAGAAGGCGAGCAGGTTCTCCTCCGCTACGAGCAGAGGCCTCAGGAGATGCGCTACGCAGAGGTCAGCCGAATGATCGGTCGCATGGACGAGGTAGCCGACGACACCACTGAGGACGAAGTCCCATTCACCGTAGGCGAGACTGTCAAGGTCACCGACGGCTCTTTCTCCGGCTTCTCCGGTGAGATCGAGGAAGTCAACGAAGAGAAGAAGAAGCTCTCCGTCATGATAAAGATCTTCGGTCGTAAGACACCTCTCGAACTCAGCTACTTCCAGGTAGAAAAAGAGTAAGAGACCTAACAACGATAGTAAGGACGATTTAGTATCGAATGCTTCCAGCTGACGACGGTCAGCCCTTATACAAATCGCCGTTATTATAATTTTCTAATAATCGAATTGCTAAAATGGCTAAAGAAGTAGAAGCCTTTATCAAACTTCAGGTTAAAGGTGGTGCGGCAAATCCTTCACCCCCAATCGGCCCAGCTCTGGGTTCCAAGGGTGTGAACATCATGGATTTCTGCAAGCAGTTCAACGCGCGTACTCAGGACAAGGCCGGCAAAATCCTGCCTGTCGTCATAACGGTCTACAACGATAAGTCGTTCGAGTTCGTAATCAAGACCCCTCCCGCTGCAGTGCAGATCAAAGAGGTAGCGAAACTCAAGAGCGGCTCCGCTGAGCCTAACCGTAAGAAGGTAGCTTCCATCACCTGGGATCAGGTCAAGGCTATCGCGACAGACAAAATGCCTGACCTCAACTGCTTCACCGTTGAGGCTGCCATGAAAATGATCGCTGGCACCGCCAGAAGTATGGGTGTCACCGTCACCGGTGAGTTCCCTGGCAACAAATAACTCAATACCTACTAGCACAATGACGAAACTAACTAAGAATAGGAAGTTGGCGTTGTCTAAGATAGAGGACGGCAAGGTCTATTCCATCGACGAGGCTGCAGCTCTCGTCAAGGAGATGACCACCACCAAGTTCGACGCCTCTGTCGATGTGGATGTTCGACTTGGTGTCGACCCACGCAAGGCCAACCAAATGGTGAGAGGCGTCTGTACGCTCCCTCACGGTTCGGGCAAGCAGGTACGTGTTCTGGTCCTCTGCACTCCCGACAAGGAGACTGAGGCCAAAGAAGCCGGTGCGGACTTTGTCGGTCTCGACGAGTACATCGAGAAGATCAAGGGCGGTTGGACTGACGTCGACGTCATCATTACCATGCCCTCCATCATGGCTAAAGTCGGCGCACTCGGTCGCGTCCTCGGCCCCCGCGGCCTCATGCCTAACCCTAAGAGCGGCACCGTCACCATGGATGTCGCCAAGGCTGTCAAAGAGGTCAAGGCAGGTAAGATCGACTTCAAGGTCGACAAGACAGGTATCGTTCACGCATCAATCGGTAAAGTTTCCTTCGACGCTGAGAAGATCGTCGACAACGTTAAGGAGTTCCTCAACGTCATCGTACGCCTCAAGCCCTCTACCGCCAAAGGTACTTACGTCAAGAGCGTTTATCTCTCCAGCACCATGAGCCCGGGCGTTCACGTCGACTTCAAGGTCGGTGACGCATAGTTGATTGTTTTACTTTTCAAATCGGAATCATGAGAAAAGAAGATAAAGCCACCCTCATCGACCAGCTTGTCGAGACGCTCAAGAGCTATTCACACTTCTACCTCGTCGACATCGAGGGCCTCAACGCAGAGAAAACAAGCGCTCTCCGCCGCCTCTGCTTCGAGAAGGAGATCAAGCTCATGGTCGTCAAGAACACCCTGATCAAGAAGGCTATCGAGTCTGTCGATGGCGAACTCGCCGACCTCAACTCAGCTTTCGCAGGCAACACTGCCGTAATGTTCGCTAACGTGGGCAACGCTCCCGCCAAGGTTATCAAGCAGTTCGCTGCCGACAACCAGAAGCCTGTCCTCAAAGGCGCTTACGTCGAAAGCTCCGTCTACGGTCCCAACTCTCTCGAGGAGCTCGTCTCCATCAAGAGCAAAGAGGAACTCATTGCAGATGTCATCGCACTCCTGCAATCTCCCGCCAAGAACGTCGTCTCCGCTCTCCAAGGAGCTGCAGGCAACAAGATTCATGGCGTCCTCGAAACCCTTAGCAAGAAATAATTTTCACATTACCTGAACCAAATTAATTTTCAAATACAATGGCAGATATCAAGACGCTCGCTGAAGAGCTCGTCAATCTTACTGTAAAGGAAGTCAACGAACTCGCTAACGTCCTCAAAGAGGAGTACGGCATTGAGCCCGCCGCTGCAGCTGTTGCTGTAGCTGCTCCCGCTGCAGGTGGTGCTGCTGCCGCTGCAGAGCAGACCGAGTTCGACGTCATCCTCAAGAGCGCTGGCGCCGCTAAGCTCCAGGTCGTCAAGGCCGTCAAGGAGAACACCGGTCTCGGTCTCAAAGAGGCTAAGGAGATCGTCGACAAGGCTCCCGCTACTGTCAAGGAGAAAGTCTCCAAGGCTGACGCTGAGGCCCTCAAGGCTAAACTCGAAGAGGCTGGTGCTGAGGTTGAACTTAAGTAATAGCAGCTCTTCCTTCCTATAGGAACTTGGTTTGGAACCCGCACCTCATAGTGCGGGGTCCAAACCTTTTTATCTCTGTTATTCAATAGTTCAATTAACTTCCCTTTCACGATGAATCCCATAAAAGCCGACAGGATAAGTTTCTCTTCCCTGAAGCACCCGTTGGAATACAACGACTTCCTGGAAGTCCAGTTAAAATCGTTCAAGGAGCTTTTCCAGTTAGGATCTACACCTGAACAACGAAAATCAGAGGGCCTCTTCAGGGTCTTCAGCGAAAATTTCCCTATATCCGACACGAGGAATAACTTCACCCTCGAGTTCCTCGACTATTGCATCGACCCACCCCGCTACACCATACAGGAGTGTCTCGAGCAGGGACTCTCTTACCAAGTCCCCCTGAAGGCTACACTCAAACTTTCCTGCAACGACCCGGACCACGAGGATTTCGAAACCAAAGAACAGGAGGTTTACCTCGGTCAGATCCCTTACATGACCGAGAAGGGCAGCTTCATCGTCAACGGCGCTGAGCGTGTCGTCGTATCCCAGCTCCACCGTTCCCCTGGCGTCTTCTTCGCGCAAAGCGTCCACGCCAACGGCACCAAACTCTATTCCGCTCGTATCATCCCCTTCAAGGGCTCGTGGATTGAGTTCGCTACCGACATCAACAATGTCATGTACGCCTACATCGACCGTAAGAAGAAACTTCCGGTAACGACGATGCTCCGCGCCATTGGCTTCGAGTCGGATAAAGACATACTCGAGATCTTCGGTCTCGCCGATGAGATCAAGGTCAGCAAAACCACCATCAGGAAGTGCGTCGGCCGTAAGCTCGCCGCACGCGTCCTCAAACAGTGGAACGAGGATTTCGTCGATGAGGATAGCGGCGAAGTCGTCACTGTCGAGCGCAACGAGACTATCGTCGAACGTGAGACAGTCCTCACTGAGGAACAATGCGATGAAATCATCGAGTCTGGTTGCAAGACCATCCTTGTCCACAAGGAAGGTCAGAACCTCTCCGATTTCACTATCATCTATAACACTCTCCAGAAAGACCCCTGCAACTCCGAAAAGGAGGCTGTAGTCTACATATACCGTCAGCTCCGCAACGCCGATCCACCAGACGAGGCAACCGCACGCGATGCCATCGAGAAGCTCTTCTTCTCCGACAAGCGCTACGACCTCGGCAATGTCGGCCGTTACCGTCTCAACCAGAAGCTCGGCCTCAAGACCGACATGAGCGTACGCGTCCTGACGAAGGAGGACATGATCGAGATCATCAAGCACCTCATCGAGCTCCTCAACTCCAAGGCCGATGTCGACGATATCGACCACCTCTCCAACCGCCGCGTCCGCACAGTGGGTGAGCAGCTCGCTAACCAGTTCGCTGTCGGTCTCGCGCGCATGGCACGCACCATCAAGGAGCGCATGAACGTCCGCGACAATGAGGTCTTCACCGCGACCGACCTCATCAACAGCAAGACGCTCTCCTCTGTCGTCAACAGCTTCTTCGCGACGAACGCCCTCTCCCAGTTCATGGACCAGACCAACCCTCTGGCCGAGGTTACTCACAAGAGGCGTCTCTCCGCTCTCGGTCCCGGCGGTCTTAGCCGCGATCGTGCAGGCTTCGAGGTCCGCGATGTCCACTACACCCACTACGGCCGTCTCTGCCCAATCGAGACCCCTGAGGGCCCGAACATCGGTCTGATCTCCTCTCTCACAATCTACGCCAAGATCGACGATCTCGGCTTCCTCGAGACCCCATACCGCGTCGTCAAAGACGGTAAGGTCGATTTCTCCCCAGAAGGTTTCAAGTATGTAACCGCCGAGGACGAGGAGCACAAGATCATCGCACAAGCCCTCTCCCCAATGGATGACGAGGGCAATTTCACTGAGGATCGCGTCAAGGCCCGTCAAGATTCCGACTTCCCCGTCGTTGACAAGAGCGAGGTCGAGTATATCGACGTCGCCGCTAACCAGATCGCTTCCGTTGCTTCCTCCCTCATCCCGTTCCTCGAGCACGACGATGCACACCGCGCGCTCATGGGTTCCAACATGATGAGGCAGGCAGTCCCCCTCCTCCGCACCGAGTCCCCAATCGTCGGCACCGGTCTCGAGGAGCCTGTCATTCGCTTCTCTCGTACGCAGGTAACTGCCGAGAAGGATGGTGTCATCGATTATGTCGACGCCGACAAGATCATCGTTCGCTACGATCGTACCGACGATGAGAAGTTCGTCAGCTTCGATCCCGATACCAAGGAGTATCGCCTGCCTAAGTTCCAAAAGACCAACCAGAGTACCTGTATCGACATCCGTCCCATCGTGCTCCCTGGTCAGCGCGTCAAGGCTGGTCAGATCCTCACCGAGGGATACTCCACCTCCAATGGCGAGCTCGCTCTCGGTCGTAACCTCAAGGTCGCGTTCATGCCTTGGAAGGGCTACAACTTCGAGGATGCAATCGTCATCTCCGAGCGCGTTGTCCGTGAGGATATCTTCACCTCTGTCCACGTCGATGAGTATTCTCTCGAGGTCCGCGACACCAAGCGCGGCATGGAGGAGCTCACTTCCGATATTCCTAACGTAAGCGAGGACGCTACCAAGGATCTTGACGAGAATGGTATCATCCGCATCGGCGCGCATGTCAACCCGGGCGACATCCTCATCGGTAAGATCACGCCTAAGGGCGAGAGCGACCCGACGCCTGAGGAGAAACTCCTCCGCGCCATCTTCGGCGACCGCGCCGGCGATGTCAAGGATGCTTCCCTCAAGGCCAACCCATCCCTCAGCGGTGTCGTAATCGGTCGCAACCTCTACTCTCGCGTCATCAAAGATCGCCGCTCTCGCACCAACGAGCGCGCCAAGACTGAGGCTATCAATGAGGAGTTCCAAAAGAATGTGACCAACCTTCTCAATACCCTCATCGATAAGCTCAACTCCCTCATCGGTGGCAAGACTTCACAGGGCATCAGGAATTACCATGGTACCGAGTGCGTTGCCAAGGGCGTCAAGCTCACTCGCAACATCCTCGCAGACATCAACTACCAGGAAGTCGATCCTGCCAACTGGACAACCGATGAGGCTCACAACCAGCTCATATACCGCGTCATCCACAACTATCGCATGAAGTACAAGGTGTACGAGGCCATCCAAAAGCGCACCACCTACAACGTTACCGTAGGCGACGAGCTTCCAAACGGCATCATGCAGGTAGCCAAGATCTACATCGCCAAGAAGCGTAAGATCCGTGTCGGTGACAAGATGGCAGGTCGCCACGGCAACAAGGGTATCGTCTCCAATATCGTACGCCTCGAGGATATGCCTTTCCTCCCCGACGGCTCTCCAGTCGATATCGTCCTCAACCCTCTCGGCGTGCCTTCTCGTATGAACCTTGGTCAGATCTACGAGACTGTCCTCGGATGGGCTGGCAAGGAGCTTGGTCTCAAGTTCGCTACGCCTGTATTCGACGGCGCTTCCCTCGACCAGATCACCGAGCTCACCCGCAAAGCCGGTGTCCCCGATGTCGGCAAGATCTACCTCTACGACGGCGGCACAGGCGAGCGTTTCCACCAACCCGCTACTGTCGGTATCGTCTACATGCTTAAACTCGGCCACATGGTCGATGACAAGATGCACGCACGCTCCATCGGCCCCTACTCTCTCATCACCCAGCAGCCTCTGGGCGGTAAGGCTCAGTTCGGTGGCCAGCGCTTCGGTGAGATGGAAGTCTGGGCTCTTGAGGGCTTCGGCGCAGCCAACGTCCTTCAAGAGATCCTCACCGTCAAGTCCGATGATGTCGTCGGTCGTGCCAAGGCCTACGAGGCTATCGTCAAGGGCGAGAACCTCCCGACGCCGGGCATCCCCGAGTCTCTCAACGTCCTCCTCCACGAGATGAGGGGTCTGGGTCTCAGCATCCAGTTCGAGTAAAGTACACAGTTCCCGCCACAGGGGTCGCAGCCCGAGCCACAAGCTGGACTGCGACCCCATGACGGCGAAATAAAATACACGCCCCGAATCTCATGGGGCACATAAAATCTCTAACATGGCTTTTAGAAGAGATCAAAAGAAAACCAACTTCTCCAAAATCTCCATCGGTCTTGCATCGCCCGAGGAGATTCTCGAGATGTCCAGCGGCGAGGTGCTCAAACCTGAGACCATCAACTACAGGACCTACAAGCCTGAGCGCGACGGCCTCTTCTGCGAACGCATCTTCGGTCCCGTCAAGGACTACGAGTGCCACTGCGGAAAGTATAAGCGCATCCGCTACAAGGGCATCGTCTGCGACCGCTGCGGCGTCGAGGTTACAGAGAAAAAGGTCCGTCGTGAGCGCATGGGCCACATCTCTCTCGTCGTCCCCGTAGCACACATCTGGTATTTCAGATCCCTCCCCAACAAGATAGGCTGCCTCCTCGGCATCCCTACCAAGAAAGTCGACACCATCGTCTACTACGAGCGTTACATCGTCGTAAACCCTGGCGTCAAGGCAGCCGACGGCGTCAAGAAGTACGACTTCCTCACTGAGGAGGAGTACCTCGCCATCCTCGACTCTCTCCCAAAGGAAAATCAGCTCCTCGATAACAACGACCCCAACAAGTTCATCGCTAAGATGGGTGCCGAGGCTCTTGAGATGCTCCTCCAGCAAATCAACCTCGACGACCTCGCTGCCGAGCTCCGCACAGCCGCAAGCCATGAGTCCTCTCAGGCCCGCAAGAACGACGCCCTCAAGCGTCTCCAGGTTGTCGAGTGGTTCCGCGCATCTCAGGGTCGCAACAAGCCCGAGTGGATGATCCTCAAGGTTGTGCCAGTCATCCCGCCCGACCTCCGTCCTCTCGTGCCCCTCGACGGCGGACGTTTCGCCACGTCCGACCTCAACGAGCTTTATCGTCGTGTCATCATCCGTAACAACCGTCTCAAGAGGCTTCTCGAAATCAAGGCGCCCGAGGTCATCCTCCGCAATGAGAAGCGTATGCTCCAAGAGGCCGTTGACTCTCTCTTCGATAACACGCGCCGCTCAACAGCCGTCAAGTCCGACGCCAACCGCCCACTCAAGTCTCTCTCCGACTCCCTCAAGGGTAAACAGGGCCGCTTCCGTCAGAACCTCCTCGGTAAGCGTGTAGACTACTCCGCACGTTCCGTCATCGTCATCGGTCCTGAGCTCAAAATGCATGAGTGCGGTCTTCCTAAGGACATGGCGGCCGAGCTCTATAAGCCGTTCATCATCCGCAAGCTCATCGAGCGCGGCATCGTCAAGACCGTCAAGAGCGCAAAGAAGATCGTCGACAAGAAGTCCCCTATGGTTTGGGATATTCTTGAGAACGTCATGAAGAACCACCCCGTTCTTCTCAACCGCGCCCCGACCCTCCACCGCCTCGGCATCCAGGCCTTCCAGCCCCGCATGGTCGAAGGCAAGGCCATCCAGCTCCACCCTCTCGCATGTACCGCGTTCAACGCCGACTTCGATGGTGACCAGATGGCAGTCCACCTCCCCCTCGGCAATGCCGCCATCCTCGAGTCGCAGCTCCTCATGCTCGCGTCTCTCAACGTCCTCAACCCGGCCAACGGAGCTCCTATCACCGTCCCTTCACAGGATATGGTCCTTGGTCTCTATTACATCACCAAGGAGCGTCCGGGCGTAGCAGGCGAAGGTCTCACCTTCTACTCCCCAACAGAGGCAGAGATCGCCTACAATGAGGGCAAGGTTGAGCTCCACGCCAAGGTCAAGGTCCTCACCAACGACCTCAACAAGGACGGCAAGCCAGAGAAGATGATGGTCGAGACCACCATGGGCCGCATCCTCTTCAACAATCTCGTCCCCGATGAGGTAGGCTTCATCAACTGCATCATTACCAAGAAGTCTCTCCGCGACATCATTGCGCGTGTACAGAAGGCTTGCGGTATTCCTCGCACCGCCGACTTCCTCGACGATGTCAAGAACATGGGTTACCGCATGGCGTTCGTCGCAGGTCTCTCGTTCAACCTCTCCGATGTCATCATCCCGAAGGAGAAGGAAGCCCTCATCAAGAAGGGCTACGAGGACGTAGAGGAGGTGATGAACAACTACAACATGGGTTTCATCACCAACAACGAGCGTTACAACCAGATCATCGACATCTGGACACACGTCAACACCGACCTTACCGGCATCCTGATGAAGCAGCTGAGCTCCGATCAGCAAGGCTTCAACTCAGTCTACATGATGCTCGACTCTGGTGCCCGTGGTTCTAAAGACCAGATCCGTCAGCTCTGCGGTATGCGTGGTCTTATGGCAAAGCCTCAGAAGTCTGGTGCTGAAGGTCCTCAGATCATCGAGAACCCTGTCATCGCAAACCTCAAAGAGGGTCTCTCCGTCCAGGAGTACTTCATCTCTTCTCACGGCGCACGTAAGGGTCTGTCCGATACCGCACTGAAGACCGCCGACGCAGGTTACCTCACCCGTCGTCTTGTCGACGTCTCCAACGACGTCATCATCACCGACGACGACTGCGGCACGCTCCGTGGTCTCACCTGCACGGCAATCAAGAATAACGATGATGTCATCGCCACCCTTTACGAGCGTATCCTCGGTCGTGTGGCTGTCGAGGATGTCATCCACCCAATCACCAACGAGGTCCTTGTCCACGCTGGTGAGGAAATCAACGAGGCCAAGGCTCGCGCCATCGAGGAGTCTCCTATCGAGAGCGTCGAGATCCGTTCCGTGCTCACCTGCGAGAGCCGCAAGGGCGTCTGCGCAAAGTGCTACGGCCGCAACCTCGCTACCAGCCGTCTCGTCCACAAGGGCGAAGCTGTCGGTGTCATCGCCGCACAGTCCATCGGCGAGCCTGGTACACAGCTTACCCTCCGTACATTCCACCAAGGTGGTGTCGCAGGCGGCGACTCTTCCGAGAGCTCCGTCAAGTCTAAGTACGACGGCGTCGTCGAGATCGACGAGCTCCGCAGCGTACCTTACACCGACGCCAATGGTCGCAGCTACGATGTCGTCGTCAGCCGTCTCGCCGAGATCCGCATCGTCGACAAGAACACCGGTCACGACCTTATCCGCCACCAGCTCCACTACGCCTCTAAGCTCTTCGTCAAGCCTGGTCAGGAAGTCAAGAAGGGTGATGAGCTCTGCGAATGGGACCCCTACAATGCTCAGATCATCACCGAGAAGAGCGGTACCGTCAAGTTCGAGAATATGGAGGAGGGTGTCACCTACAAGCTCGAGAGCGATGAGCAGACTGGCTTCTCCGAGATGGTCATCATCGAGAGCCATGACAAGACCAAGTCTCCAGCCCTCAACATTGTGAAGGGCGACGAGGTTGTCAAGACCTACAACCTCCCTGTCGGCGCCCACGTATCCGCAGAGGATGGTCAGGAGATCGTCGCTGGCGAGACCATCGCCAAGATGCCACGTGCAGTCGGCAAGGCAGGCGATATTACCGGTGGTCTTCCACGCGTCACCGAGCTCTTCGAGGCCCGCAACCCGAGCAACCCTGCTGTCGTCTCCGAGATTGACGGTGAGGTCTCCTACGGCAAGATTAAGCGTGGTAACCGTGAGATTACCATCACCTCCAAGACTGGCGAGCGCAAGACCTACCTCGTCTCCCTCACCAAGCAGATCCTTGTACAGGAGAACGACTTCGTACGTGCCGGCACTCCTCTCTCTGACGGCGCCATCACGCCTACCGACATCCTCACCATCCTCGGTCCTACCAAGGTCCAGGAGTACATCGTCAATGAGGTTCAGGACGTCTACCGCCTCCAGGGTGTTGCCATCAACGACAAGCACTTCGAGGTCATCGTCCGCCAGATGATGCGCAAGGTCGAGATCCAGGATCCGGGCGACACCACGTTCCTCGAGAAGGAGGCTGTCGACAAGATCGACTTCCAAGAGGAGAACGATCGCCTTTGGGGCAAGGTCTACGTCACCGACCCAGGCGACTCCGAGACTCTCAAGGAGGGCTACATCATCACCCAGCGTCGTCTCCAGGACGAGAATGCGCAGCTCAAGCGTCGTGACCTCCGTGAGGTTCAGGTACGCCCTGCCATTCCTGCTACCGCCAACCAGATTCTTCAGGGTATCACTCGTGCAGCTCTCCAAACGAAGAGCTTCATGTCAGCAGCGTCCTTCCAGGAAACCACTAAGGTCCTCAACGAGAGCGCAATCCAGGGCAAGGTCGACTTCCTCGAGGGTCTGAAGGAGAACGTCATCTGCGGTCACCTCATCCCGGCTGGTACCGGCACGCGTGGTCTCGGCGACGACATTGTCGGCTCTAAGGAGGATCTCCAAATCCTCGAAGAGCAAGAGGCCTAACCAAGAGTTATAGACGCTCAATCGTCATTAAGACGATAAAAGATAGATATTGAGCCCCACCTGACATTTAGTCGGGTGGGGTTCTTTTAGATCGTAATGGTTTTATAAATCTGTGTGGGTTTCTGCCGTTACCCTCAGAGGGCAAGGGAGGCAAGCAAGGAGGCGTTGTAACTGTCTTCCTTCCACAAGACTACGTGTTTCTTGCAGCGACAGATGTTATCTAAAACGGCTTGCACCTCGGGGAGAGGTGCAAGCCGTTTGTTGCTCATAGACTTGTTAACAGAAAAGGGAGATGGGGCGAGGGGTGATCACGTGAGTTGGAGGTCAGAATATAGAGTTCCAGAACTCTGGCGATTGCTGATCCATGTCGAGGTCGTCGTTATAGTAAGGATTGCGAGTTACATCGCATTCATCATCCCAATCGTCATACCTGCCCGCTGACTCATCATCTTCTTCGCACTCGTTCCAATCTTCATCCTCGTCTGTGAGTTCCACCCAATCTTCATCCTCGTCCATGAGTTCCTCCCAATCGTCATCTTTATCTCCTTTGTAGTCCATGTCTGTGAGTTCATCATCTTCTTCTTCAATTTCGTATCCGTCGAGTATGAGGTCCACAAACAACCTACTGTTGACAAAGTCGACGAGGTTGTCAGCAGTGTTGTTGGACTCTGGGTTTTCGGCAATAGAATGATTGTTGGTCATGGTTGATGTTTTTTGTTTGTGACTTGATGTTGGAACTTGATGGGAAGCGGGTTGTTGCGCTTCTTGCCTTTATAACGCGTGAGGGGTTGGAATATTGTGCGGAGCGGTGGGGAAAAGAAAGAAAATTGAGAGGGGAGATGGTGGTGGCTTGCGGTGGGGGAAAAATGGGGCGTGTGGGGTTCCGTGGGGGGAGGGATGGCAATAGGAGGCGATGCTATTATGGTTTGCATTTTGCCTTCTATTGTGGTGGTTGTTAGTGACTTATGGATTGCGCTGACTTGGTGGGGAGGGGAGCTTTCTTTTATGGAGTTTTGGGGAGAGCTATGGGGGAGGGCGGGGAGTGTGGTGGTGGGGAGGAAAAGGGTGGGCGGGTAGTGGTTGTTTATGGGGAGTGGGGAGGGTGTCAGAAGGTGTATTTGAAGGAGATGGCGAAGTTTTCTTTGATTTGGAATTTGTTGCTCTCGTTGTCGAAGTAACGGAGTTCGAGGTTGAGGCGGGTTGTGAGGTACCGGTTGATTTGGACTTCTATGATGTTCTCCCAGTCGAAGCGTTTGTTGCCGTCTTTTTTGAAGTATTCGTAGAAGAGCTCGAGTTTGGTGGTGTAGTATATTCCGTAGATGATGGTCTTTTTCCAGTTGGCTGTGATGGAGAAACCGTTGATGAAGTCGGATCGTTTTCCTTCGTCGATGCCGAAGTTGGTTGGGTCGATGTCGGCGGTGTCGGCGACGAGGGTGATGATGCCGGTGTAGGGAGAGAGGAGTATTGAGAGGTCGTCTTTTTTGTAGTCCATACCGAAGATGAACTGGATGTAGGCAGGGGAGAGGAGGGTGGATTTAGGGTTCTCCTTGTTGATGTCGCTGCTGCTGTAGTTTCGGAAGAGCTGCGTCTTGAAGGAGAAGAGGAAAGAGTAGTACCATTTGTTGACGGCGTTGAAGCCGTATTTGGAGTTTATGTCGAGGAGGTCGTCGCTTACTCGCCCTTTGAGAGTGGATGTGTATGTGAGGCCGAGTTTGCTGGTGACGTTGGTCTCCCAGGCGTGGCGGTCTTGTGAGATTTTGGCTTGCCAGCGGAAGTCGTGTAGGAGGGAGGCGGAGTTTTCGCCACCTTTAATCCAGTTGTTTACAAAGAGTTGTGAGAATTGGAGGTTTTCGATGCCAGAGAGCTTCCAAGGGTTTTCTTTTTCCTTGTGTTTGTCTTTGAGTTCTTGGGAGAGGAAGTTGGGGTCGGGTTTGAAGATGCGTGATAGGTTGTCGGGGTCGTTGCCAACGCTGGCGAGTTTCTTGCCTTCGCGGATGTCCTTGTTGGGGTCTGGGATCTCGTTCCAGGTGTATTTGAGCAGCTCGGGATGTGCGAAGATGAGGTCGAGGCGCGCCTGGTCGAGAGGGGAGAGCCCTGTCGGGTTGTCGAGGTCGGCTTTGACTTGAAGTGTTTGCGTCTTGAGGAGGAAGGTGTCGCGGATGGCTTGTGGGGAGTATTGTGAGTGGTGGGAGAAGGTGGCGTCGATGGGGCGGTAGTTGAGCATGAGGTCTGCCGTCGGGAGTTGGCGCGCTTGGTGTTGCTGGAGGTTGAGGAGGTCTTTTAGTTTTGTGGAGTCAGGTATTTCGACGCGGAGGAAGAGGGTGTCGCCGTCGGGCATGATGGTATCGGCGATCTCGATGGTCTGCGTGGCGAAGGGGCGCAAGTTGAGCCACATTTGTTGCGCGAGGGATGAGGGGGCGTGGAGAGAGAGAATGAGGAGGAGCAGGGAGACGATGAGGGTTCGCGCGGGGGTTGGTATGTTGTGTGTGTTGGTTGTCATTGTTTGTCTTTTGGGGGATGGGGCGAGTTTAGGTAGTGCAATTTTTGTGCCGTCGCGTGCTGTCGTGGGGAGTTTTTTATTGGCAGGTTTGGGTTATTTGGTCGAGCTCGATGCCGACGGGCCATGAGACGGATGTCTGTCCGCAGGTGTAGGTCAGGGAGTGGAGCATGGTGTCGGTGGCGAGGTCGATGGATGCGAGACGGGGGTTGTTGTCTATGGCGAGATCCCAGAGCGTGGCCGCGGAGCGTGAGAGGTCGAGCTGCTGGATGTCGCAGCGTGAGACTTGGAGCGTTCGGAGTTTGTTGGCCCCGTATTGCTGGTAGCTGCCGAGCGAGAGGGTTTGGAGGGCGGGGCAGGCCATGATGCGGACATCTGTTATATCGGGGTTGTTGGTGAGGTCTATTTGCGCGATGTAGCAGTTGTCGATGTGGAGTTGTTGGAGCGCGGGGAGCTTAGGCGTGTTGAGGTTGGTGACGTTGAGGCGCTCGATGCGGAGTGTCTGGAGGTTTGGGAAGAAGCGAAGGTCTGTGAGGTCGATGGTGTCCGTAATGGCGGCAGAGGCGAGGGGAGAGAGGTCGAGCCCTGTCGTGGGGGCCGTCTCGTAGCCTTCGAGGGTGCCGTTGTGGTTGGAGTCGAACTGGTCGAGGAGGAACTGGAGGAGAGTGGCGTTGGAGATGTTTGCCGTGTCGGTTATGGTTATGGCTTTTGTTGCCGTGAGATGGCCGAACGTGACGGTGATGGTAGTCTGCCCAAATTTAAGGGCAGTGAGTATCCCTGTTTGGGAGATTGAGGCGATGGCGGAGTCGGCGGACTCCCACAAGAGAGGGGCGTCGGGGAAGCCTGTCGTGGCGTTTTCGGGGTATGGGTGCGCGGTTATCAGCGTGGTGTCGCCGGGCGCGAGCTTATCGGTGCGCGAGGTGAGGTATATGTGGTGGAGTTTGGTGTCGGTCTTGTCGCACGAGGGGAGTGAGACCGCCATGAGGATGATGGCGGCTAAGGGCGTGAGAATATGTGAGATGCGAGAGAGGAGCATGGAGAGGGAGAATTTATTTGGGTGCTTTGATGTAGAGGGCGACGCCGATGATGGCGAAGGTGATGTTTGGGAGCCATACGGCGAGGAGGGGCGGCATTCCGCCGTTGATGGCGAAAGTCTGTGAGACAGTGAGGAAGAGGATGTATACGAAGCTGAGAACCAGTCCTATTCCGATGTATTTGCCCATGCCACCGCGCGTCTTTCGGCTGGAGAGGCTTACGCCGATGAGAGTGAGGATGAAGGAGGCGAAGGGTGTAGCCCTTCGTTTGTAGAGCTCGATGGCGAACTCCTCGGTATTGCCGATGTTGCGCTCCTGTAGCTCTGCGATATGGTCGCGCAGCTCCCCGGAGGTGAGCATCTCGTAGGACTTGCGTTCTTTCTTGAAGTCGGAGGGTCGGATGTTTATGGTGGTGTCGAGCTCGGCTATTTTGGTTATCTGATGGCGGATGCCGTCGGGTTGGAATTGCCAAAGCGTGCAGTCGCGCAGTTTCCATCGGGTAGAGATGGAGTCGTAGGTTATGGTGCGTGCGGAGAGACGCGAGATCATGTTTTTGCCGTCGAACTTTTGGATGTCGAAGCGGTCGCCGCTCTCTCGGAAAGAGTAGTAACGCCCCATGTAGACGTAGACGCCTGGTGATATTTGCATGTGCATATCGGCGAGACCTGTCTCACGCTTGCTTTTGATGTAGGTGTTTTCGAAGTCGATGCGCGTCCTGTTGGCTATGGGGATGACCCAGCTGGCGAGGAAGAAGGTTATGACGGCAATTATGGCGGCGGCTATGAAGTAAGGGAACATGAGGCGTCTGAAGCTGACGCCGCTGGCGAGGATGGCGACAATCTCGGTTTGCCCCGCGAGTTTTGAGGTGAAGAATATAACGGCGATGAAGACGAGGAGTGGGGAGAGCATGTTGGCATAGTAGGGGAGGAGGTTGGTGTAGTAGTCGAAGACTATGGCGCGCAGAGGCGCGTGGCTCTCCATGAAGTCATCGACTTTCTCGACGAGGTCGAAGACGATGACGATAGCGAGGATGATGGCAACGATGAAGAAGTATGTTCCGAGGAACTTCTTTATGATGTATTTGTCGAGGATTTTCACTGTAAGGAGAGTGTATTATTCGTGTTGTGAAATTTTTTGGAGCGTTTGCTGGTCGAGGATTATGATGTCGTGTTTTTGGATGAGGACGGTATTTTCCGCGTTGAAGGCGGCGAGCGTACGGATGGCGTTGGCAGTCGTCATATTGGAGAGTTGTGCGAGCTCTTGCCTTGTGAGGGATATGTTGAGTTGTCGGGTTGCGGGGTTTGTGCCGAATTTTTGGATGAGGTATAGGAGCGTGTAGGCGAGTCGTCCTCTTGTTTGTTTTGTGGTGAGGGCGGTCTCTCGGAGGCGAGCCTGTCGGAGTTCTTCGGCGAGAGATTGGGCGAAGTGGAGCGCGAGGCGCGGGTTTTGCTGGATGATGGGAAATATGGCTCGTCTGGGGATGGCGAGGAGGGTTGCGGCTTGCAGAGCCGTGAGGGAGGTTTGGTGCGGCTGGTTGGCGAGGAGGGCTCGAAGTCCGTTGATGTCACCGGGGCCTGATATTTTGGTTATTTGCTGTTTGTCGGTCGTTGAGGGGATGGAAGACTTGAGGAAGCCGTCGAGGGTGTAGAATATGTGGTCAGGGCGGTCGCCGGTGTTGTAAGCGTTTTGCCCTTTTTTGAGGGATATGGTGGAAGAGAGGGGGAGAAGCAGGTCGCGTTGTTGTGTGGTGAGAGCGTTGAGGGGCTCTCGTCGCCACGGGATGGAGTGTATGGTGTTTGTTGTATTGGCGTTTGTCATTGTGTTTTTTTGTTGTGCTGATATGTGGGTTGCGCCAGACGTGGCGTTTTTGTCGGTTTGGAGTGACGGGATCGCTACGGCTGGCGCTATGAGGTGATGGGGTAAGGAACGGTTTAGTTTACGATGTGGTTGTAGGTTATAGTTCCTTGTTGCGTTGCAGGTTTTGTTGGGTCGGGGTTGAACTTAGCCTTCTTGGCGGCGGCTATGTCGGCATCCCAAATGGCTTTGTTTTGGATGGTCGTGCCTTGCATTTTGACGGCAGCTCGGATGACATTGCCGTTTTTGTCGACAGTGATGTCGATGACGACCTTGCCGGGCGTCTGCGTGCGGACGGTAGGCTTGGGGAGCGAACCGACGAGTGTGCGTCCTTCGAGGGAGAAGGTTGTTCCGTGTGTTGCGCTGTTGCCTGTGGCAGATCCGGCTGCGCCACCAGTGAGGCTGCCTTGGTTGCCTGCGGAGTCGCCGTTGCCTTGTGAGCCAGACGTTCCTGTTCCTGCGCCTGAGAAACCTTTGCTGACAGCGTTGCGGGCGGCAGCCGCGGCGGCGGCTTTGCGTTTAGCCTCAGCTTCTGCTTTGGCACGGGCTTCAGCCTCGGCTTTTGCTTTAGCTTCAGCCTCTGCCTTGGCGCGGGCTTCCGCTTCGGCCTTTGCTTTAGCTTCCGCTTCCGCCTTGGCGCGGGCCTCGGCTGCGGCTTTTTGTTTTGCTTCCTCTTCGGCCTTGGCGCGGGCTTTAGCCTCAGCCTCGGCTTTCTTTTTTGCTTGCTCGAGCGCGGCAGCCTCTTCGTAGTCTTGTGTGGTCATGGATTGACCGTCGGCTTTAGCCAATTGTGGTTGTTGGGGAGCTGCTGGTTCTGGTTGTGCGGCTGGAACGGGTTGCGCGGGCTCGGGCTGCGCGGGTTGGGGAGAGGATTGCGCTGGCGCGGGTTCGGTATCTCCTTTGCCTTGTTCGGTATAGCCGTAGTTGAGCAGCAGCGCCTCTTCCTCTTGTCGTTCTGCGGTGAGAGTTGTGCAGATGCAGAGGAGGAAGAGGAGAGCGTGGAATGCGGTCGTCCCGATTATGGCTCGGAGCCTGTTATGTTTGTTGTCTTGGCGTTGCATTATTTGGCTCTTGTGGCCAGGATGAGTTTGTATTGGTTCTTTTTTGCGATGTTCATGACTTTGACTACTTCTCGCATAGGAACTGTCTCGTCGACGTGGAGCGCGATGTAGGTGTCGGGTTGCTGACCGAGTTTGGCTACGAGCGCGGGTTCGAGCTCATCGTAGGTTACACGTTTTGTCTCGATGTAGTATCGCAGGTCGGCGGTTATTGAGACTGAGGTTTGAGGTTTTGCTGAGGTTTGGTTTTTGGATTGAGGGAGAACGAGTTTGAGGGCGTTTGGGTGGACGAGAGTGGACGTCAGCATGAAGAAGATGAGCAGGAGGAATATGATATCTGTCATCGAGGACATGTTGAACGAGCAGGATATTTTTTGTCCTTTCTTGAGTGCCATGGTTTACTCCTTTCTTGAGTCGTTAGGCTGTCGGGTCGTTGAGGAGGTCCATGAATTCCATGGTGCGAGTCTCGAGGGTGGCGACGACGCGGTCTACTTGGCTGACGAGGTAGTTATATGCGAAGTAGGCGATGATGCCGACGATGAGACCGCCGACGGTGGTGACGAGCGCGGTATAGATGCCTCCGGCGAGGGAGCTTACCTCGATGTTGTTGCCGGCGGATGCCATTTGGAAGAATGCCTCGATCATGCCGGTGACGGTTCCGAGGAAGCCGATCATAGGTCCGCCGCCGGAGATGGACGCGAGGTTGGCGAGACCTTTCTCGAGATTTGCGACTTCGATATTACCAGCGTTCTCGACGGCAGTCTGGATGTCGTTTAGGGGTCGGCCGATGCGGCTGATGCCTTTTTCGACGAGGCGCGCGACTGGGTTGTCGGTCTGCTCGCAGAGGTTTCGGGCGTTTTCGAGGTTGCCGCTGTGTATGTAGTCTTTGATTTTGTTCATGAAGTTCTTGTCTTCCTTGAGAGCTGCGCGGAGAGCTGCGCTGCGTTCGAAGAAGAGGTAGACGGCGTAGATGGACATGGCGAGGAGGACCCACATGATCCATCCTCCTGCGAGGAAGAGGTCGATGAGGTTGAGGGTTTGTTGTTGCGCAGTGTCGATGGTTGCGTCGTTGATTATTTCGGTTTCCTGGCCTGTTGTCTGTATCATTGTTGTGTTGTGTTTTTTGAGTTTTGGGGTTCCGCTTTTAGGGTGCGGGTCTTTGGGCAAAGGTAGTGATTTTTGGGCGAAATTGATTGTCTGGAGGGGTGTTAATATGTGTCTTGGAGTGGGTGATACGAGGCACGCCCGCAGCGTTGTCGGCGGCGGGCGTGTGGTGTCGAGGGAGGGGGTGTGTGGGAGTTTGTTATTTGATGTCGGGGAGTGGCTTGCTGTTCTGGATGCAGTTGTGGCAATAGCCGTAGATGTAGAGCGAGTGGTGCGAGACCTGGAATTGCTCTTGCTGCGCGGCTTCCTCGATGTGCTGCGCTATTTGGGAGTCTGGGACTTCGGTTATGGAGCCGCAGGCGAGGCAGATGAGGTGGTCGTGTGGCTTGGTGTCGTAGGCCCTCTCGTATTGCGCTTGGTTTTTGCCGAATTGGAGTTTGATGACGAGTCGGCACTCCATGAGGAGGTCGATGGTGTTGTATAGGGTGGCACGGCTTACGCGGTAGTTCTTCTCTTTCATGAAAGAGTATAGCTCTTCGATGTCGAAGTGTCCTTGTCTGCTGTAGATTTCGTCGAGGATGGCGAATCTTTCAGGAGTTTTCCTGTGGCCTTGAACTTCGAGGTATTTAGTGAAGAGTTCTTTGACTGTTTCGCGTATGTCTTTTTTGTCCATGGTTGCTGTAAAATGAGAATGGTTAAAAATAGGTGTTTTTTTTGTGTTGTGGGTGCATTTATGTGTTTTTTTTTGAAGCGGTGTCGTTTGGGCTTGATTATGTGGAGGTTAGGCGGATGGTTGTAGTGTGATGAGTTGGTCGGAGAGGATGTCGGGGAGCGGGTCGTGGGTTATGATGATGATGGTTTTTTGCTGTTGGTGGAGCTGGTTTATGGTGTTTTGGAGTGTGACTTTGGATTGTGCGTCGAGGGCTGTTGTGGGCTCGTCGAGGATGATGATGTCGGCAGATGAGTAGAGGGTGCGCGCGAGTGCGAGGCGTTGCCATTGGCCGCGAGAGATGTCGCGCGCTTCGGGGAGGTCGGGACCCAATATGGTTTGGTATTTATGGGGGAGGGAGTCGATGAGGTCGTGGATGTCGGCTTGTTGGGCGGCTTGTTGCGTCTTTTGAGGATCGGGCGGTACGGCGTAGTTGCCGAATTGGATATTTTGGGCGGCCGTGTCGGTGTAGAGGCGGAAATTTTGGTAGAGAGCCGTGATGTGGAGGGTCGTCTGCTGCGGGTCGATTTGGTCGAGTGGGGTGTCGTTGATGGTGATGGAGCCGTGGTCGGGGGAGAGGAGACCAGTGAGGATTTTGGCGGTCGTGGTTTTGCCTGTGCCGTTGGCTCCAGTTATGATGACGGTCTGCCCCTTTTTTATTGTGAGGCTGAGATCTTTGATGGCGGGTGTGGTGTTGCCGGGATAGGTGTAGGAGACGTTGCGAAGGGTGATGACGTGAAAAGGGGAGGGAAAAGGCAAAGAAGGAGTGGAAGGGACTGGGGTGTTGAGGAAATCGATGAGATTTTGGGTGTGGACCTTTTGTGCGAGCAGGCTTGTGGCGTTGCGCGCGGATTGCGTAGCAGCGGATTGGGCGCGTCGGATGGTCATGAGAGCCATGGCGAGCGTGCCGATGGAGGCTGGGGAGGTGGTGAGGGCTATGATGGTGGCGAGAGTCGTGAGAATGATGACAATGGTAGTTAAGGTGTCGGCAATGGTCTGGTTGACAGCCGTTTGTCGGGCGAGGGCGAGGCTGTCGGAAGAGGTCTTATGTCGGCTTTGGTCGTATTTATTAGTGAAATAGCCCGTGATGCCGTAGAGGCGCAGTTCGGGCGTGTAGGTAGGGGTGACGAGCGTACGGTGGTAGTATTGTTGCTTTTGGATGGTTGGCGTTTGCTGCTCAATGAGCTTGGCTGATTTATGGGCGGCGCGGGTTCTGGCGATGGCTGTGGGGATGGCCGTGGCGAGCGTGAGGAGCGGAAGCCACCATGCTATTGTCGTCGTCCAGATGGTGAGGACGAGGAGGGTGAGGGCGTTTTGGGCGAGGCTGAGGGTCGTCTGGAGCGTACGGACGGGTTGGTTGGGGTTTGTGGTGAGGGTCCGGAACGCTTTGGTCTGATATTGAGGATTTTGGAGAGTGTTGTAGGGGATGGAGGAAGACTTTTGGTGTATGAGGGTTGTGATGTGGTCGAGAGTCTTTTGCGTGAGGGAGAGGAAGTTGACCTCGCTAAAATTTTGCGTCGTGAGCATGGCGAGGATGGCGGCTCCGAAGATGAGGAGGGATGGGAGCGTCAGTAGAAGCGTTGTCGCGGTGTCGGTGGACGGGGTTTGGAAGTTGGAGATTGTGGTGTCGATGAGTTGCTTCATTGTCCACAGGACGATGAGCGGGAGAGCGGCTTGGACGGGGGTGAGCGCGGCTTGGATGAAGGCTTGCCGTGGTGCGGCTTGCCAAGCGAGGCGTAGGGCTTGGATGGTCGTCATGGTGTTTTGTGGAGACGTTGTAGGATTTTGGCGACGAGGTTGTTGAGCTTGTGGGCGATGGTGGGGTGCCGGAGAAGCCACTGTCGCCATGGGGCGTGGGGCGAGGAGGATGGGACGATGCCGAGGATGGAGGCGTTGGGCGTGGGGGGGTCGGGGGAGAGGTTGGAGTCGCCTTGTGTGGTGGTGAGGTAAGGGGAGACGTAGATAATTCGGTGGAGGACAGGCTGTTGGGAGGGGTTGGTGAGGACGAGCGCGATGTCGCCGGGGTGTGGTGGTCGAGAGGGGTTGGCGGGTTGTATCGTTATCGTGGCACCTGGCATGATGGTTGGAGCCATGCTGTAGCCTGTGACTTGTATTTTGACGTTGAGATTTCGGGCGAGGGCTTTTTGTATTAGTTGGTTACGGATGGCTGGGGAGGTGGGAGTCATGGCGTGTTGGAGGTGATTAGTTGGACGGCGTCGGGGGTTGGTGTGAAGCCGAGGTGGAAGGTTGTTGTATCTCGGAAAGAGAGCCAGACGTTGCGCGCTATGGTGTCGCAGCTGTGGCGGTCGAGGGGTTGCTGTATGGTGTTGGACAGGAGCTCGGCGACGGCGGCGGCTGGGGAGTTGATGGGTTGGATGTTGTTGGTTGGGGATTGGGAGATGGCGTAGGCCGCATTGATGGTTGTCCGCAGGGGGGTGAGGTGGTGTTTGAAAGTGGGGATGTTGTAGGCTGTGGGGTGTTGTCGTCCGTCATGTGGAGGGCGGATGGCAATGAGGTCGTCATCGATGATGGTGGCGTGCGCGTGTTGGCGGAAGAGGTTGGCAATGGTGGACTTGCCTGTTCCGGAAGGCGCGGTGAAGAGGAGCCCTTTGCCGTCGAGCGTGCGGACGGCTGAGGAGTGGATGATGAGACCGCCTCGGTCGAGGAGGAGGCGTGAGAGGAAGATGTTGAAAAGAGGGAATATGTAGGTGGGGATGGACTGTGCGTCGGGGTCGGTTGGCTCGACGAGCATGGTGGCGTTGGAGCCTCTGAATCGGATTTGGGCGGCCTTGGTGGGTCGGGACGTGAACTTTGTGGTTATGACGAGGGTTGCGTCGCTAAGGATTTGGAGGGTCCAGTCGGACGCCAGGTCGCCGAGCGATATGTCGGCAGGGGAGGAGAATTGCGATTGGAAGGAGGCGTCGGGTTGGATGTCGGATGCCTTTTTTATGGTCATTGAGATGACGTCGGAGGGCAGATTGTCGGCATGCTGTATGGCGAAGCCGGCGAAGGAGGTGTCGGACAAGTCGACACCCTCGGAATGGATGTCGAACAAAATGTCTGCGACAATCGCCTTGATTCTCATGCCATCGTGCGCCATGACCATCGTCATTATTCCCTTATTAAGTCGATTTTCTCGACCAAGCCCATTTCTACCATTTGGTCGATGAAGCCCTTAACTCCATTGCGGACAACGTCTTCGGGCGTCTCGGGATTGCGCTTGGTCATTTTCGCCACAATCTCCTCCTCGGCAAGCCCATTCTCGATGCCCTCGAGCACGTCGGCACCTGTGGCGTTGAGGCTCATGATTTGTCCCATGTCGACCGTGGAGTCGCATATTGGGGCTACGACGGCCTCGCCGCCGAGTCGGGTCATCACGAAACGTGGACAAAGTTTGTAGGCGCAACTCATAGGAAATCAGAAATTTCGGTTAAACGACCGTCCTTGCGAAAGGAGCAGCATCCAGCGAAGCGAACATGCCCCTCTGCCACTTTCGGTATCCAGCCGAGGCCACCATGGCGGCGTTGTCTGTCGTGTATGCGAACTTGGGTATGAAGACATTCCATCCGCGGCTCTTGTGCAGCTTGACGAAAGCGTCGCGCAGACCGCTATTGGCTGATACGCCACCGGCTACGGCGACAGTCTTGATGCCGAGGTCGTCGGCCGCTTTGACAAGATTCTTCATCAAGATATCTATGACCGTGTATTGGAGCGATGCGCACAGATCCTCCTTATGCTTCTCCACAAAATCGCTATCCTTCTTCAGCTCGTCGCGCAGGGTGTAGAGGAATGACGTCTTCAGGCCGCTGAAGCTGTAGTCATAGCCGCTGACGTGGGGGCGGGCGAAAGTGAACGCCTTGGGGTTGCCGACGTTGGCCAACTTATTGATTACAGGGCCACCAGGGTAGCCGAGTCCCATGACCTTGGCGCATTTGTCGAACGCCTCGCCTGCTGCATCGTCGATTGTCTGACCGATGATCTGCATGTCCATATAATCTTTCACCAGCAAAATCTGGCTATTGCCACCCGAGACGAGAAGGCACAGGAACGGAAATTCGGGAAGATCCTTGCCCTCCTCGACGACGAAGTGGGCCGACACGTGGGCCTGCAAGTGGTTGACCTCGATGAGAGGCTTATTGAGCGCCATGGCGAAACCCTTGGCGAACGACACGCCGACAAGCAGAGAGCCCATAAGACCTGGTCCCCTCGTGAACGCCACAGCCGACAAGTCGTCGGCGGAAATGCCGGCATCGGCCAAGGCTTTATCTACGACGGGCACGATATTCTGCTCATGGGCGCGCGAGGCGAGCTCTGGCACGACGCCGCCGTAGCGCAAGTGGACCGCCTGGCTGGCCGTCACATTAGAAAGGACGCGACCATCATCCAAGACGGCCGCCGAAGTATCGTCACAAGACGACTCAATACCCAAAATCAACGTGGACATTTGTCTTCACAAAAAGAATCCGAACGGTCAAAAATTACCTACTTTTGCCAACCCACCTCGAAACCCATGGACATCAGAGGGTTGGCTTACCGTCCAAAACAATGGGCAAATATAGCAAAAAGATACTTACGGCAATATGGGTCACGGCCTTGACGGTCTTCCTGCTCATCCTCCTCGGCATGGTCCTTATCCAGTTGCGACCAGTCCAAAAGTGGGCGGGACGCGCCATTGCCAGCTCCCTGTCGCAGTCCACGGGTCTGATCTTCAGCATCGACGCAGTCCGGTACTTCCCCCTCTCGACAATCCAGATCTCAAACATCCGTGTCGCCGACACCGACTCCACCCCCATAGCGACCATCAACCGCGCCCTTGCCGACATCGACATCCCGCTCCTGCTCTCGTCGCACACGACCCTCGACCTCTTGCAAGTCGACACCCTCGACCTCCAAATATGGACTCTCGAAGACGGCTCGCTCAACATCCAAAAACTATTCTCCTCTCGCGATACCGACGAAACGACAGGCGCAAACCTCACTCTCCACACCCTCAGAATCAAGCAGGGCGCGATAACCTATGCGCCTGCGACGACCATGCCGATCCACGTGGCCGACCTCAACATCAACCTTGACGACCTGACCATAAACCCCGAGGGCGACGCTGTCCACGTCAGGAACCTCTCGCTACGGCTCCCCGACCATGGCGACATGAACGTCAACCTGACCGCCACAATCCGGCAGAGGGCCGACACCATAGCCGTCACCCATGCCACCATGACGGCCGACAACAGCCACATACGCGTAGACTCCGTCTTGGCTGTCGTCGATACGGCAGGAGTAACGTCGGCCGTCGTCAAGATTCCATCCGTCTTGCTCACGCCGACAGTCGTCACCCGACTTGCCAACTATTCCGTCCCGCAGACGAGCCTCTCGCTCTACGCCACCCTCGACGCTCAGATACTCAACATCCAGAAGTTGCAACTCAACGTAGGCGACGCTACGAAGCTGACGGCCACAGGTCTCGCCCAAATCGACAGGCTCGACGCCATCCCGACATGGGGACGCCTGACCATCGACGGCAAAATCAGCCCAGCTGACCTCGCTCAACTTCTTGGCACCGACAACCCTATACCCACCCCCCACGAGCGTCATAGCGTCGACCTGTCCGCCAACGCCCTCCTCGACAACAAGAGCGGCGAGGCCTCTATCGGTGCCAATCTCACGTCTCGACTCGCCAACCTGACGCTCTACGCCACGGCCCATACGCAAGACGACTGGGGAAGCATATCTTTCGACACGAAAGCCAATGTCGAGGCTCGCCCTGCCGCCCATACCGACATCCCAATCCAACGCATAGACGCAACAATCAGCGCGCAAGGCACGACGACGCTCGACGCCATCAACTATGCCACCGTAAAACTCTCATTGTCAGGCGATATTAACCCCGAGACTCCGCTGCCGACTTGCCAAGTCAATGGCGTTGTCGACCACAAACAATTCAACGCCCTACTCAATGTCAACGACCCTGTCTATGGGCACCTGATTGCCATCGCAGAGCTCGACCATGGCACCCCAATCCCCTACGCCTCGGTAACGATGCAGGCCGACACACTGCGCCTCGGGCATCCGGCGTCGGACATCTTCACCCCCGACGCGTGGACCGTCTTCCGCCTCCGAGCCGAGACTCTCGGGCTAAACCCGCAAACCGCCAAGGCCAACCTCCACATCGCCGACCTATGTCTCGCCAACAGGCAGGATACCATATCGACGCCCGACCTCATAGCCACGCTCGACACCGACACACTCGGGCAGCGCACCCTATCCATCACGTCCGACCTTGTCGAGGCATCGGCTTCCGGCACGCTCTCCATAGCCGACATAGCGGCGCAGCTGGAGGCTCATTTTTCCAACGCGCTGCCAGCCGTAGCCCGTCCTACACCTTTCGCCCATTCCGACAGGCAGACCCAATTTCAAATCTCCATCCCCCAGTCGCGTAAGTTGGCGGCCATGTTCGCCCCCTCCGTCGCCGTGTCTGACAACCTTGTGGCGAGTGGTAACGTCAACGCGCAACTTCGCACCATGTGGGCGCGCCTCGATGTCGACACCCTCTCGTTTGGCGGCACGACATTCACAAAGTTCCAAGTCGCCACGACGCTTGACCAAGCCTCCATGACCATGGGTCTCCATGCGGCAACTGCTTCATTCCCGATTGCGGGGATGGTTGACAACTTCATGATGAACGCCGAGGCTGAGCAAAACATCATAACGACCGACGCTGACTGGAACCTGCCGAACACCAATAGGCAAGGTGGCACGCTGAATTTTCAAACGACTATGTCTCATGACGTTAGTGGAGAGATTCAGGCTCTTGTGGCTATCGACCAGTCGCAGTTGACCATCGATGGCGACACGTGGACGCTCGACACCTGCAACGTCATTCTCCATCCGCAGAAGATCCAGGTAGACAAATTCCGCATCGCCTCGGCTGACCATTGGCTGCAAGCAGGCGGCACGGCCTCCACGTCGACGCAAGACACCATCAACCTCGAACTCAATAACATACAGCTTGATAGACTCCTCAAGACCGACAAGAACTCCAAATACTCGCTCCAAGGCGACCTCTACGCCACAGCCCACGTGACGTCGGTTCTCGGCACGCCACGGCTCCTTACGCAAGCCTACATCGACAGCCTCTACGTCAATGGCGACAACCTCCAGCACCTCGACCTCACGACGACATGGTCGCCAGAAAACTCGCGTGCCGACATTGGCATAGCCATCGTGACAGGAGGACGCCCGCGCGCCATCGCCACGGGCTTCGTCGACATCCCCGCCTCTTACCTCGACATCCATTTCGACATCGACAGCCTCTCGACGGGCTTCCTGAATTTCTATCTCGACGCCTGCATAGACCGTTGGCGTGGCTCGACGACGGGTCGCCTCCGCCTCCATGGGCCTCTTGACGACATCGCTCTCGATGCCGACCTCCGAATGAACAACGACAACTACTTCCGCGTCATACAGACCGGCGTCACGTATCATATCGACCGCGACGACTCGCTAACCATATCCCCGAGGAACCTCGTATTCCACAACATCCAATTTACTGACGACCAAGGCGGACGTGCCGTTTTCGGAGGAAACATCAACCACGACATGTTCTCCAACCTCCAATACCATCTCGATTTCGGTGTCAACAACACCCTCCTTCTCCAGACGACGGCACAGCAGTCGCCATCCTACTACGGCACCATCCACGGCTCGGGCAAGATGCTCATAACGGGTCCCACCGACGCCATCCATATCGGCATCGACGCCACCACCGACCCCAATACGACGTTTATCGTCGAACCGACAGCGAAATCTGATATCGGAAAACAAGACTACATCCTCTTCAAGAAACAGGACGAGCAGACGGAGGCGCAAAATAACCTCCTCGGTCAAGGTCTTACGGCCGACCTCAATATCCACGTCACGCCCGACGCAGAGATGACCGTCGTCGTCAATCCGCAGACAGACAATAAGTTGACGGGTCGCGGACAGGGACAGATACTCGTCGGCATCGACCGTGTCGGGCAGTTGACCATGCAGGGCGATTATCAGATCCAGAGTGGATTGTACAACTTCTCTTTCGAGAACATCATAAACAAGCAATTCGCCATAAACCAGGGCAGCAAAATAATATGGGACGGAGGCCCCTATGACGCCATCATCGACCTCACGGCGACCTACAAGCTCAAGGCCTCGCTCTACGACCTTGTCCAAGGGACTGCCGACGACAATTCCGACCTCAAACGTCGCGTCCCCGTCAACTGCAACATCATCTTGACAAACAAGCTGACCAACCCCGACATCCGTTTCGACATCGAAATACCCTCTTCGCAAAACTTCAGCCAATACACTTTCGACCAATACGTTAACACCCAAGAGGAGATGAACCGCCAGGTCTTCTCACTCCTCCTCGCCAACAAATTTTATAGTCCGCAAGACGCATCCAGCCAGACCGCCAATCAGAGCACCGGCTACCTCGGCACGACGGCCTCCGAGCTGCTCAGCAACCAGCTCTCGTCGCTCTTCTCGCAAAACGACCGCAATATCGGCGTCGGAGTCAACTACCGTCCGGGCGACGAGGTTACAAACGAGGAGTATGAGCTTTCGCTCTCTACGGGCGTCCTCAACAACAAGATCCTCCTGAGCGGCAACATCGGCTACGGGCGCGACGCCTCAGCCAACTCTAATGGCGACGGCTCGCTAATCGGCGACTTCGACGTCGAGGTCAAGCTCAACAAGCAAGGCACTATCCGCGCCAAGGCCTACACCCACTCCAACAACGACGTCATCTACGAGACGTCGCCCACGACGCAGGGCGTCGGCATCTCGTTCCAAGAGGAGTTCAACACGTTCCGTGAGCTGATGCGCAAATACTGGGAAAAACTTACGCGGCGCAAGAGGCGTCAAACGACTGCCGCGACCGACACCATCCCATCAGCCAATACTCATGACCCTGTGTCGCAAAACCCACAACAATAACACCCTGCGCAACGTAAAAGCACAACGTGACCCATACACAAAACACCAAAACGATATGAAAAAAACGCTCCTGCTCATCATCGCCATGCTGCTCCCGATGCTCCATGCGTCAGCTCAGCAGTGCACCCCCAAGCCAGAGAACTACGACGAATTTTACAAGACCAAGACCCTCGTCGTCCTCGATGACAACATGTTCAGCGACTTCAACATGGCCATCAAGAAAGATATGGATGACAACTGGCCAACCGAGGTGGGCTACATCACGCGCACCGAGTTCGAGAAAAAACGCTCCGATCCGCAATACACCTTCCTCCTAACGACGACCGTCACCTACCTCGACGACAAGTCGAAAGCCGAATATATCTACTTGAGCCTCCTTAGGGGGAAGCCCAAAACGAAGCTGAAGGACATGCCAGACCTCATCTCCGTGCCCCTCGCCTACAAGTCGGCCACCGACCAGCGGTGGGTCTACAAACTTCCCGCCTTCCTCCGCTTCATCATCCGTCACGTCGAGACCATGAGGGCCAACCCGTCTCTCATCTCCGACACCCCGCTGCTCTTGTATAACAAGAACAGCCAATCTCTCGCGCAAAAGACTCTCTATCTCGTCAAGACCGACCTCGAAAGCTCCATCCAGACCGAGGGCGCCATCCACAAGGTATACCCTTACAACTTCCGCATCGTCAACGAGTCTGAAGTCCGCGAGGCTCTTGAGGAGAAACGCAAGGATGTCGTGATCCTCCACAAGGTGGGACCTGAGAAAAACCGCAAGACGCGTTGTTACAAGATGCTCATGGGTGCCGACGACTCCCAAATCTACTACTTCGACTACCATATGGTCACCCCAAAGGCTCCCGACGCCCTGTTGCAAAAGGATCTCAAGAAAATCGGTAAAAGCTAAGGGGCTGCATCCCTCCGATAAACAGCTAAAGGCTGACGCCAGATGTCTGGCGCCAGCCTTTAGCTATTTGGTGGTTTGCGGGGGGGGGCTATTTCCCTGCCTTCAGCTCCATGACGACCTTCTTCTCGTTCTCGTCCATCTTGCGAGTCGAGGCGCCGACCCTCCTGTAACAGTCGCCGTCGACGTCCATGACGACAGGCGTTGGGCGCGTGTCGACGACGAAGACCCATCGTCCGCCGTGGAACTCGAAGCTCTGGTCGGCGTAGAGCGATGCCGTTTTGGGCATATGCTCGCTCATGAAGTTCATGAAGCAGTTGCTCATGAGGTCGCGCGCCTTCTGCTCGTCATAATTCTCCGTGCCGGACAGCTCCTTGAAGTCCGCCTCGCAACCCACGGCCATGCCCGAGTCGTTGACGCCCACCAGCAGCCTTCCGCCCTTCGAGTTCATCATGCCGCATATGACGGACAGAATCTTTGTCATCTGACGTTGGATGTCGGGACGCATGTTGTTGCTGGGCGGGAAGATGATGCTCTCCTTGAACTCCAGTGTCGGACCCTCTTCGCCCATGTGCTCCCTCTCGCTCTCGTCGCGGCTCTTGATGTTCAGCAGCGCGTTGATCTTCTCCTTTATCTCCCTCCTTGCCGACGTGAGCGAGAAACCGTCCGACATGTTGTATGCCAGCACCAGGCTGGCCACGTTGCCCGTCAGCGTCCCGGCCTTATGCTTCGCCACGTCCAAAATCTTATGCTCCGATCCGCCTTTCTCAATGCGCGACAGGCAGAACAGGCGCATGGCGTGATCTTCCATGTCGGGGTTGCCGGCAAGCATCCCGATGCTCCTGCTGTAGTGGCGGTCGAAATCGTCGGGGTCTATCCACTGGTTACGCGCGTAGCTGTCCATCATCGAGATCAGTGCCATGCGCTCATGATATTCCTTAGCTTTCGGCTGGTCGTCAATGACTATGGCCAGCAGACGGGCAACGGCGAGCATGCTGAACGTCTTCGCCCTGTTCGACTCTATTGTGCTCTGGCGGTCGACAATGTTCATGAGTTCCATGACCTCGTTGCGGTCCAGGTCGTCGCGGCTCTGCTCCTCTTCCTCGTCCATGTAGTCGTCGTCATCATCCTCATCTTCTTCTCCCTCAAACACTTTGCCGTCAGAGTAGGAAAGTAGCAGGTTGTGGAAGCACTCGCTGTCCGTCATCGTCTCGCCCTCTTCGTCGAAGCCTGTAAATTCAGCCCTTACGTTGCCGTTTTGGAAAACTTCAGTGATGGTGACCCATACGAGGTCGCCGATGCTCATCTGTGGCGTGTCGTTGCTGAAAGGAACCATCAGTGAGAAACCCTCTTCACTGATCAGCAGGTTGCCGTAGCTGTTGGATATCGTCATGCGGCAGAGGATCTGCTCGCCGTCGATAAAATCCTTGGCGAACTGGCACACGAACGCGTCCATGTTTTTCACAAGGTCGAACTTGACGACGCCCTCGTCGCTCACGTCTTCCACTGTCGCCTTGAGCAGCAGCTGTTTGCCGTTGTCGTCAAGGAAGTCGCTGACGTGGGCGTAGATGACGTTGTAGTGCACAATGTCGCGGGGCGACAGGACTCCCTCGCCCCTCAGGTGGTCGTTCACAACGACGGCACGAAACAGCGGGTTGCCGCTCTTGTCGGTCTTGCCAGTGCTGCCCGTGACCCTTATCGTCACCACGTCGCCCTTCTCGACCATCAGTTTCGTGCGCCGCGGCATCGTCACTTGCGCCATGTGGTGCGTGTCGTCTTGCGTGTCGAGGAGGCTGTCTTCCACGTCGCGCCACATCTGGCGCAGCTCCTGGATGTCGTCGGTGTCTGCCTTCACGTTGCGGACGTAGTCTCTGCTTCCAACCTTCACCCTTATGTCGCGCCAAGGCGTCAGCCCCTCGGGGAAGGCGTCTCTCATCTGGTTCTTCTTCACGGACGGCAATATCGTAATGCTGTTGCCAGCCACGCATACGCTCGCCTGCCTGCCTTCATAGAGGCGGCTCTCGGCGTCGGGTTGCGGTGTCAGCGACTGAGACACCTTGAAGCACAAGACGTCTGTGCTGCTCTTCAGATCCGACCAGCTGAACGGCAGCTTTATCTCGTTGATGCCGAACAGGTTGCCATACGCCTTGTTGTTCAGCGATGCCGACAAGTTAGTCTGGAAGAGTGTGGAATATCTGCACAGTCGCGACATCGCCTCGTGGCGGTTGACCGTCTCGTCGGTCTTGTCGGTCAGCATCATGACGATAGCCAAGGCGCGCGCCGTGTCCGACACAACCGCCTTGTTCTGCCCGAGTGACAAGTCCATGACCCTGTCCGCCTTGTCCGCCTGCGTGTCGGCGTAGGTCGACAGCATCCTGACCAGCGCGCCCCTGAGAGGCTCCTCTTGCCAGTCTGACAATGGGCGCGACGCCAAGATGTCAAACATCTTGTGGATGACGTCCTCCCTCGTGTCGCTGTCAAGCTCCATGGCGCATGTCAGCGCTCCAAGTCGCCCGACGGGCTCATATACGTAGCCCGTCCGCTCAAGGCTCGACAGCAAATCGACCTTGTAGCTCTCGATGGCGAGCTCACCGTTTTTCCCCTTGTCTTTAATCTTCAGCAATGCGCTCTTGTACTCGTCGCACAATCTGATGCACTCCGACAACGCCTCCCTCATCTTCCTGACGCCCCTGGCGTCGCCTGTCACGAGTCCGCTATGCTCCAGGATGTCGATGCACATCCTTTTAAGTTCGTTGAGCGCAAGTTTCCTGTGGTTGGACTTAGGCCGCTTGTCCATGGTCGTCAGCCACTTGCCCATGTTTTGCGTCATGACGGTTATGGCCTCCGTCAGCCATTCCGCCTGCCCGTTCTTGAGGCTCTGGCGCGCGTGGTGGAATAGTGGGTCGCTTCTGAAAGCCTTGATCATGGTCCTTATGACGGCCATGTCGATGTGGCTTGAGTGGGCTATCGAGCGCAAGGCGTCGGGGCTTATCATCGCCGTCACGATCTCGTCCGTGGGCTTCGCCACCTCTTCTTCCTCCACGTTCACCTTTATTCCGTCAATGCTCATGACCTTGCAAGCCACCACCTGACGCTCGCCATATGACTTTCCTCTCGGGTTGTTAAGGTGAAATCTGAAGCCCTCGGTGCCGTAGGCGTCATATTGTCCGCTGCGCTCTTGGCTCTTCTTGATTGAGAATTTATATACAGAGCCTACCTTGTAGCGCGACGCGATAAGTGGTATCTGGTCCTGCAATACTGTCGTCGTCCCGTCGGGAGCTCTCTTGATCAGGCATTTGATGGTGTCGGGCTGCTCTTTCTGTTCTTTTTGAAAATCAAATAGTTTCACCCTGTACTCGATGCCGTCAAGCTCGACGATGTAATACCAGTACTTAAAATCTTTGACGAGATTTTTGACCCTCAGGTCCTTTTTTGCTGTCTCTCCAGCCGTCTGTTCTTTGCTCATGATAACTAAAGTTTAAATGGGAAAATGGTTCGGGACTGCTGAATCCCGCAAAACCCAGCATTTAAGTTACGTTTTTTCCCTCTTCATTCCAAAAACGGGCGACTCGCGCTTTTATTCCCATGTTCACCATAATTTATATGCAAGACGGCTTTTGGCACGTTGTTTGTATAATTATCGGGCGGTGATACTTTCATAGTTTTAGAGTTTTATTTGGTTTAATGATTTTGCCGACGAGTTGTGAAACTTGTCGGTTTTAGCTATCCACTTGACGCCATGAGAAAACATAAGAGGCCAGAGGTGCAAACCCCTGGCCTCTTGTCGTTATATATCTAAATGTCTTTCTTACAATTCTTTGCGACTAATCCTGACGTATGCCGTGACGACCATTGCGCCCGTCACCACCCACGATATCGGGTATACGGCCATTAGGAAACCGAACGTCGGGTGCAACGGCAACGCCAGATACACCCACAGCAGCCGCAATACGCACGTGCCGAAAACCGTCATCACGGCTGGCAACGACGAATGCCCCATCCCCCTAAGCACCGAGCCGCTCACCTCATACGAACTCGCCAAGCATTGGAACGACAATGCCGTGAGCATCCTAACCGACGCGAACTCAATGACCTCGGGGTCGGTCGAGAAAAGTGAAGTGAAGAACTCCCTGAACACCACAATCGTAATGTTCAACCCCGCCGTCACGCCAACAGCCATGATCATGCAGATCTTGAACACCTTGCGGCAACGCTCTTTCTCGCCCGCGCCGAAGTTCTGACCAACGAACGTAACAGCCGCTCCGCAGAATGCCGACATGAAGAAATAGCAGAACTGCTCGTATGTCAAGGCGGCTGCCGAGCCTCCCATGGCTGCCGAGCCGAAGCCGTTGACTGCCGACTGGATGACGACGTTGGAGAACGAGAACACCATGCCCTGGACGCCCGCGGGAACGCCTATCTGGAGCATCTTTTTCAGCTCGCCGCCCGACACCCTCAGTGCCGAATAGTCCAGCCGCGTCGGACCTTTTATCCGCCTCAGCATGCAGACGACCATCACGGCGTTGACAACATTGGCCGCCACGGTGGCTATCGCTACGCCGTCGACTCCGCGCCCGAAGCCTATGACCAGCACGAGGTTCAATATCGTATTGATGACGCCCGAGACGACGAGACACAGCAACGGGCGCCGCGTGTCGCCCATGCTCCTCAAGATGGCCGACCCGAAGTTGAACACCATGATGAACGGCATCCCGAGGAAGTAGATCCTGAGGTACAGCGTGGCAAGGTCGATGACGTTGTCCGGTGCGCCCATGAGCTCCAAGATGGGGCGCGCGACGGTAAGTCCCAATATCATCAAGAAAAATCCGCCCGCCAGGGCCACTACGCCAGCCGTGCCGACAGCCCTGCGCACGCCTGCGTCGTTCTTCTGCCCCAAGTAGTTGGCAATAACGACGTTTGCGCCCATCGAGATGCCCACAAACAGGTTCACCAGCAGGTTTATGACGGGCGAGTTGCTGCCGACGGCCGCCAACGCCTCGCTGCTGGCGAAGCGACCGACAACCGCCACGTCGACGGCGTTAAACATCTGTTGCAGTACGCTGCTGGCCGCCAAGGGCAAGGCGAACAGCAGTATCTTCCGCCCGAGCGGGCCGTGAAGCATGTCTATCTGAGCCATCTGAGGTCTTTGTCTCTCTCCGATGCTGTGGTTCTATTGCGCCTTGACGACGAACGCTCCGTCAAAGCCTGCCGAGTGCACGGCGTCGAGGTTCGCCTTGGCGTCTGCCTGCGTGGCGTAGCCCCCGTAGTAGTAGCGCGTGAGGTTGCGCTCTTCGAGGAAGAGGGTCGTCACGGCCGACGGGTCGGGCAGCTTGCCCAGAGCCACGGGCTTGTTGCGGAAGACGCCCAATTGTATGCGGAAGTTGATCTCTTGTGGTGCCGATGGTTGTTCCGCAATGGCGGTCTCGGCTGGTTTGGTTTCTGCCTTGGTTTCTGCCGCGTCGCCAGGCGTGGGGTCGGGGATGCCCTCTGGCTCGGGCTCGTGCGTCGTCACGTCTTGTGGAGTCTCGCATTCGGGTTCCGGCTCGGGTGTCGAGGTGGTGTTGGTCTCCGTCTCGGCTTCCTTGGTCTCTTGTTCCTCCGTGGCTTTCAAGTCGATGGTGTTCTCGCCCTCTGGCAGTGGGAATGAGCCCGACGCGTGTGCCGCATAGCGCGACAAGCAACGCTCGTATGCGGCTGCCGCCCTCCTGTGGGGAGCCACGGGGTCTTCCGTCGGCGTCTGTGCCGCAATGGCTATGCGCAAGGCGTGGGCTTTGTCATAAAGTTCGCCAAGCTCTTGTGTGTCATATCCTTTGATGGTTGGGAATAGGCGTGCCGCGGCTTCCTCGTAGGTGGCGCATTTGGTGTCGTAGGCTTTCATGGCCAGAGCCTGCGCCTTATGTCTCAATTCTTCTCCGCGCTCAGTGTCCGATTTGTCCGCCTCCATGGTGACGATTTGTGTCCATGCCAGCAGGCTGTCTTGCAACATGATGCTCTCGCGCTCCGTCTCCGACAAGATGTCCATGATGTCGTCGTCCTCGTTGGCTCTCGCCTCGCTGAAGAACACTGGCGAGTAGGTGCTGAACGCTTCGGGGGTAAGCCATGACGATGGCGATGCGGTAGTCTTCTTAGTCTCCTTTTTCTTCTCTATCTTGATGGAACACAGCGGAGTATATTTGCCCGACGAGATGAGTTCTGCCAAGGTGCGCAGCTCGGCGTTGCGCGCCGATTCGGTCTTGTCGGCAATCTCGTCGTCGAGGGCGTAAAGGTTGCGCTCCGTCTGGAGCAGGTCTTGCAGTTTGGCGTTGCGCTCAAGGCTCGATGTCAATGCCATGAACTCTTTGCGCTGCGCCGCCATCAGTTTCACCGTGCTGTCCTTTTCTGCCGAAGCCGCCAGCGCCATCTTGTATTTCGATGCCGCCTGAGGGTTCCTGAAGTGCTCCCACTGCGTGTAGGTCAGCGTGTCGCACACCACGAGGCGGAACTCGTCTTTCATTTTCTCGCGGCTCTTGACCGATGCGGCTGCCCTTGTGCCGTCGGCCGATGCCGTCACAGCCTCGCCTGCCGCCTTGTCGACAGCCAATGCCAAAGCCTGGCGTATCTCGTCCGTCGTCTGGGCCATGGAGCGTATCACGGTGTCGTCCCACACGATCTGGTAGACCGTCAGCGTGTCGTCCTGCCGCGTCTCGCGGTTTGAGGCGAACCATGCCCTCGACGTAAATTCGTCGGGCACGAATAGGAAGTCGTCGTAGGGCGAGTTGAATGGCACGCCCATGTTCACGGGTTCAGAGAATGTGCGCGTCTCGTGGTCGTACGTGCTGCGGAATATGTCATATCCGCCCATGCCGCCAAGCCTGTTCGACGCGAAATAGAGCGTCTGCCCGTCGGTCATCAAGACGGGCGTTATGTCGTCGGCCGCGTCTTCCGAGTCGACGCCCTGAAGTCGCGTCATGTCGCCCCAGCCGCCAATGAGCTTCTCCATCTTCATCAGCTTGTCGCGCCCCGAGTCGTCGGGCAGGGCGAAGTAGGCCGCGTCGGCGCGCTCCGTCGTATACATCAGCCCGTCGGGGTCTATGTCGCTTTGGAAGAAATCCGCGTTGTGGCACAATGAGCCGACCTCTTTCGAGATGCCATAGGCCGACAATATATCCTTTTTCGGCAGCGTCGTCTTTGCTACCACCTTGACGTTGAATATCTTGCTCGCCAGTTGTGTCGCCGCGGCGCATTCGGCGTCAAACTGCTCCGCCAACTTCTTTTTGGCGTCGGCCGTAGGTGTGGCGAGGAATTTGCCGAGTGCCGCGCGGGCTTGCTCGTAGTCGCACGTCAGCTGATAGGCGCGCCCGAGATACAGGTTGGCGTCGTTCTTCATGAAGTTGCGCGTCTGAGCCAGTCTGAGCCTGCGGATGGCGTCGTCGACGTCGACACCCGACATGGCCTCGGCGGCGCCAAGGTAGAAGTTGCTCTTCGGGTCGCGGTCCGTCTCCGTCACGATGCCAGACAGCGACACTCGCGCGTCGTCATACTTTCCGCTGTTGAAGAGGGCTATGGCGTCGGCCATTTTCTCTTGCCGCGTCTGGGCCGTGGTCGTCAGGGCGGCTATCGCCAAAAAGGCTATGCAGAGGAAGAATCTTCTCATTGTTTCTTTTTCTTTCTACTCGTAAGACAAGTGGGTCAAGACGCGTCGGTAGACCGTGAGTATCTTAGATTTAGACACGAAGCCCACGTACTTGCGGTGGTCTACGACTGGCAAGTTCCACGCCCCCGTCGTCTCGAATTTCTCCATGACGCTCTCCATGTTCTCGTCCGTGGCGATGAACGCTGGAGGGATGACCATTATCTCGCGGACGGCCGTGGTGTCATATCTCTCGCGGTCGAACATGATGGGGCGTATGTCGTTGAGCAGCACGACGCCTATCAGCTCGTCGCGCGAGTTGACCACGGGGAATATGTTCCTGTCCGATTGGGCTATGAGCTTTATCAGGTCGCCAAGGGTGGCGTCGCCTCTGACGGGCGAAAAGTCGGTCTCTATGACGCGGTCCAAGTGCATGAGCGTCAGCACTGTCTTGTCTTTCTTGTGCGTCAGCAGCTCGCCCTTGTCCGCAAGCGGCTTGGTGTAGACGCTCTGCGGCTCGAAGAACGCCATCGTCACGTGGCCCAGCGTCGCCGCGACCATCAGGGGCAGCAGCAGGGCGTAGCCGTTGGTGATCTCCGCTATGAGGAATATTGAGGTCATCGGAGCGTGCATCACGCCCGCCATCACGCCCGCCATGCCGACGAGGGTGAAGTTCGTGACGGGCAGGTCGAGCCCGAATGCCGTATTCAACCCATGCGAGAAGAAGAAGCCCGTGAAAGCGCCCATGAACAACGACGGAGCGAATGTGCCGCCAACGCCTCCCGCTCCCGTCGTGGCTGCCGTGGCGAACGTCTTGAGCAGCAATATGATGCCCGCATATATCAATATCGAGCCAGCCGAGCCGCCAAGCAACGACTCCAAGGGCGACCCGACGATGCACTCCGCCGCATTGCCCTGAAGCAGCTGGCTTATCGACGCGTAGCCCTCGCCATACAGCGGTGGCAACAGGAATATCAGCACGCCCAATATCGAGCTGCCGACAATCCACTTGACCCACGGGTTCTTTATCTTGCCCATCTTCTTCTCCGTGAACCACATAGACTTCACGAACAGCAGCGACACGAAGCCGGCGAAGATGCCCAAAAGGCAGTAGAACGGGATGTTGCCCAACGAGAAGTCACTGATGCGGCTCATCGGAAATTCCACGTCGTTGCCCATGAACCAGTACGTCACAGAGGTCGAGACGACGGCCGTTATCATCAACGGCACCATCGACGCCATGGTCAGGTTAAGCATCAAGATCTCAAGAGTGAAGACGACGCCCGCTATCGGGGCCTTGAAGACGCCTGCCAAGCCGCCTGCCGCGCCACACGCCATGAGCAGCGTGACGGTCTTGTAGTCGAGCTTGAAAAGTTTGGCTATGTTGCTGCCTATGCCCGCTCCCGTCAACGCGATAGGGGCCTCGGCGCCCACCGATCCGCCAAAGCCGATGGTGAACGACGACGTGAGTATCGACGAGTAGATGTGGTGCTTGCGCAGCGAGCTGCCAGTCTGCGATATGGCGTACAAAATCTGGGTGATGCCGTGACCTAACGGCGCGCGTATCACGTAGCGCACCAGCAGCCACGATATCAAGATGCCGATGGCTGGGCTTATGAGAAGCAGTAGGTTGTAGTTGAGAGATGCGAAGCCGTCGACGAAGCCCTTGACGAACGCTATGGCATGCTTCAACGTCACGGCCGCAAGGCCGCTTGCCACGCCTACGAGCAGGCTGAGTAGAATGACGAAATAACGCTGTCCTATTTTGGCGACCAGCCAACTACTCCCGCTTTCGGCGAGCGGCTGGATCCGATCTATTATCTTGGGCATCTCGCTCTTTTGGATAAATTGTGGTCTATCGTAATGCTTTGTGCGATAACGACATGGCTACCGCCTCGTCCGCACTCGGAAAGCACAAAAATAACTAAAGTTGTAACACTCTGTGTTTCAAGCATCATATAAAATGCCCTATCACCCCCTTTGCGCGCCCACCCGTAGGCTCTTCTCTCCATAACAAGACATCAAAATGGCTATCTTTGCGGTAGTAGCAACCATGGAAGAAAATAAAAACCTCTCATCTTTCGCCATTTGGCGCAAGCCCGGGCAACAATCCTGCCGAGCCATCTTCTCACGTCCCGAGGCTCTGACCAATGTGGTCAACCTCGACAATCGGCGCGGCTTCGTCTTCGCCCCTTTCGACACCATGGGCAACCTCCCGACGCTTTTCTTCCCTGGCGATGCCCAGTCTTTCAATCCCCCATCTCCCGACGGTGCCCCGATGCCAGCCATAGCCGGTCAGTGGCGCACAGACAATGGCGATTTCGAGCGTAACTTCTTCGCCGCCCACGAGATGCTCGCCGCCGGCAAGCTCCAAAAGGTTGTCATGGCGAGCCACGAGGATCTCGACTGCGACATCCGCCCCTGGGCTATGCCCCTCTTCCGACGCGCTTCCGACGCCTACCCCGACGCTTTCGTGGCTCTTGTCGCCCTCCCCAATGGAGACGTATGGCTCATGGCGACGCCCGAGCTCCTCGTGAGCAGCCATGGCATGGATGTCCAGACCATGGCCCTTGCCGGCACGCTCCGCGCTGACGAGAAGGCTTGGGACGAGAAGAACAAGCGCGAGCATGCCGTGGTGGCACGTTTCGTCGAGGAGCGTCTCGCCGCGAAAACCGATTGCCTCAAAATCGAAGGTCCCGAGACCGTCAAGGCCGGCGCACTCTCACATCTCCGCACCCGTTTCCGCGCCCGTATGCTCAAGGGCGTCAGCGCGTGGGATGTCGCCACGGCTCTCCACCCGACGCCCGCCATGTGCGGGATGCCGCAAGACGAGGCACGCGACGCCATCCTCTCCATCGAGTCTGCCGACCGCGAGTATTTCAGCGGTCTGGCTGGTGTCATAAGTCCCGACGGCGATGCCGACATCTACGTCACCATCCGATGCGTCAAGATGTCGCCCGACGGCGCAAGGCTCTACTCGGGCGTCGGTCTCATGCCAGACTCCGAAGTCGATGCCGAGGCTGCCGAGGCTGCCGCCAAACGCCTGACAGTCAAACGTCTGATATCCTAACCCAACCCCCTAAATACCATGTTCTCCGACATTCCCGCAATCAATACGCTCACGGCACTCCTCATAGCCCATGGCGTGAAGCACGCTGTGACGTGCCCCGGTAGCCGCAACGCGCCTATATGCCACAATCTCAATGAGGCTGGCATCGTCTGCCATGCCGTGACCGACGAGCGTTCGGCTGCTTTCTTCGCCCTCGGCGTCAGCCAGGCTCTCGGCTACGAGCCTGTCGTCTTGTGCGTCACGAGCGGCTCGGCAATTCTCGACGCTGCCCCGGGCGTCGCCGAGGCGTTCTACCAGCGCGCCCCAATAATCGTCATCGCCGCCGACCGCCCCGCGGCATGGATCGGGCAGCTCGACGGGCAGACAATGCCGCAGCCCGATGCGCTCGGCTCCATGGTCAGGAAGTCTGTCTCCCTCCCCGAGGGCGAGACCGATGAGGATCGTTGGTTCGCCAACCGCCTCATCAACGAGGCCCTCATGTCCGCCACGGCAGGTCTCAAGGGCCCTGTCCTCATCAATGTGCCTGTGCGCGAGCCGTTCTACGAGTTTCATGCCCAGTTTCTCCCCACCGAGCGTGTCTGTAAGCTCGAACAGCCAAGCGGCGACGACGTGGCGCGTCGTGTGGCCGATAAGATGCTGGCCGCCAAGCGACCTATGATCGTCATCGGGCAGACAGCCACCGCGCTCGATGGTCTCAAACAGATTAGGGTCGAGTGGCCCGTCCTCTTCGAGCCGCTATCGAACCAGAAGATTGGCTCCTGCTTCCCAAACGAGATGGTCTACGCCCTCAAGAGGAACGCCAAGATCGACGAGCTGACCGATAAGGCCACTTTCACGCCCGACACCATCCTCTACATCGGCGGTCATGTCGTCAGCAAGGAGCTTAAACGTTATCTCCGTCAGTGCAATAAGGCCGAAACCATCATGGTCAATGCCGATGGCGATCTGACCGACGTGTTTATGAATACCGTCATGGTCGCACAGTGCGACCCGCAAGCCATCATCGACAATATCGCCAAGAAGATAAAGGAGCTCGATGGAGACTACATGGTCTGGTGGGACTCCCTATACAGGCTCGCCGAGCTTGGCAGCCGCGAGATCGCTCCCAATATGCCATACTCGCAGCTCCAGGTGTTGGGGCGCGTCATGCCCCTGACCAAGAAGTTCGACATCCAATACGCCAACAGCTCCACAGTCCGTTTGGGCTGCATAACATACAATAACTGGCGCGACAAGGCCGCCCGATGCCTCTGCAACCGCGGCATTAACGGCATCGACGGCTCGGTTTCCACGGCTGCCGGCTATTCCGTCGTCAATCGTGATCGTAAGACGCTCTGCATAACCGGCGACCTCAGTTTCTTCTACGATCAGAACGCCCTCTGGAATGGCGAGGTCGATGGCCATCTCAGGATTTTGCTCCTCAATAACCATGGCGGCGGCATCTTCAGCCGCTTCGCAGGTCTCAAAGACAGCAATGCGCGAGACCGTATCGTCATGGGGCAGCACGCCGCCAACGCCCAAGGCGTTTGCGCCCAAAATGGAGTGGGCTACCTCGCCGCCAACGACATCGAGTCCGCTCTTGCCGGGGCGGAATGGTTGCTCGCCGACGATGCCGACCAGCCGCGCCTCCTCGAGGTTTTCACCACGATGGACGAGGATCAAAATGCGCTCAACGAATATTACAACCAACTTGCGTCGCTATCTTAAATAGCTGACTTATACATACATATCCATATGAACAGGGAATGGCATAAAATAGAGGGTTTCGACTTTAAGGAGATCCTTTTCGAGGAGTTCAACCACATCGCCAAGATCACTATCAACCGTCCGCGTTGGCGCAATGCTTTCACTCCGCTCACGACGTGGGAGATGAGCCAGGCGTTCAGCTACTGTCGCGAGGCGCAAGATGTCCGCGTCGTAATCCTTACGGGCGCGGGCGATGTCGCCTTCTGCGCTGGTGGCGACATGAATGTCAAGGGGCGCGGCGGCTACGTGGGTTCCGATGGCGTGCCTCGCCTCAACGTGCTCGATGTCCAGATGCAAATCCGCCGTCTCCCTAAGCCCGTCATCGCCATGGTCAACGGTTTCGCCATCGGTGGCGGCCACGTCCTCCACGTCATGTGCGACCTCTCCATAGCTTCCGAAAATGCCATTTTCGGGCAGACGGGTCCTCGCGTCGGCAGTTTCGATGCCGGTTTCGGAGCCTCATATCTCGCGCGAATCGTTGGACAGAAGAAGGCGAGGGAGATTTGGTTCCTCTGTGAGAAATATTCCGCCAAGGAGGCTCTTGAGATGGGGCTCGTCAATAAGGTTGTGCCATTGTCCGAGCTTGAAGATACCTGCGTGGCGTGGGCTGAGCGCATGATGGAACACTCGCCTCTCGCGCTCCGAATGATTAAGGCGGGTCTCAATGCCGAACTCGACGGCCAGGCTGGCATCCAAGAGCTGGCCGGCGACGCCACCATGCTCTACTACACCATGGACGAGGCCCAAGAGGGCGGCCACGCCTTCCTCGAAAAGCGTAAGCCCGATTTCGACAAATACCCCCATTTCCCCTAATTAGTTATGCTCCATACCATTGTCGAGAGGCGCGTCCTCAAGTTCAAGCAGCCTGCCACGACAAGCCGAGGCTCCTACACGACGCGTACCATCCGCCTTGTCCGAATAACCGACGACCGCATGCCAGGCGTCGAGGGGGTGGGGGAGTGCTCGCCCCTCCCCGATCTCTCTGTCGACGCTCTCGACGACGACCAGTACGACATGCTCCTCCTCGCCGTCCTCGATGATCTCCGACAGACGGGCGTTATCGACTACGAGGCTTTAAGACCTTATCCGTCAATTCTTTTCGGCATCGAGAGTGCCATGTGGCAACTGAGCCGAGGTGGCTCCACCGCCCTCAGCGACACCCCCTTCGCCCGCGGCGAGGAGGGCATAAGGATCAACGGGCTCGTCTGGATGGGTTCTTTCGACGAGATGATGCGACGAATGGACGACAAGGTGGCGCAGGGCTTCAAGTGCATCAAGATCAAGATCGGTGGCATCGATTTCGATCATGAGCTCCAAATGATTGAGGCTCTGAGAGATAAGTATGATAAGAATATCGAGTTGCGACTGGATGCCAACGGCTCTTTCTCGCCCAATGACGCTCTCGAGCGTCTCAACCGTCTCGCGCCGTTCGCCATCCACTCCATCGAGCAGCCCATCAGGCAGCGGCAGTGGGACGCAATGAGCATAATATGCCAAGAGTCGCCAATCCCCATAGCCCTCGATGAGGAGCTGATTGGCGTCTCGTCGCCCGACGATAAGCGTAGGCTTCTCGACACCATCCGACCAAAATATCTCGTCATCAAGCCGACGCTCCATGGCGGCATCGCAGGTACCAAGGAGTGGGTCGGACTGGCTCGTGAGAGGGATGTTAAGTCGTGGATAACCAGTGCGTTGGAGAGCAATGTCGGTCTAAACGCCATCGCCCATCTCGCTGCTTCCATCTACGATGCGCCCGATATGATGCCACAAGGGCTCGGCACGGGGCAGCTCTTCGTCGAGAATCTCCCAATGCCGCTCGACATCCGTGGCGAACGTCTCTATTTCTCTCCCGAAAAATGACGCTCGACGATTTCCTCTCCGAATGGAATGACGACCGCCCAGCCGTCCGCGTCAAGACCAGCGGCTCGACAGGTGCGCCAAAGCCCATGGATGCCGAGAAATGCCGCATGGTGGCGAGCGCCAAGATAACTTGCCAATTCCTGCGTCTCAACCGTGGCGATAGTGCCCTACTCTGCCTCCCTCTCGACTATATTGCAGGCAAGATGATGGTTGTCAGGGCGTTGACGTGGGGGCTGCGCCTCATAAGTGTCGAGCCGTGCGCGCATCCTTTAGCCTCTCTTACCGAGGTGCCCGATTTCGCCGCTGTCACGCCAATGCAGGCGTGGGAGTCCATGCGCGTGCACAGCGAGAAACGTCTCTTCAGCCAAATCCCCAATGTCATTATCGGCGGCGGGGCTGTCGATAAGGGCTTGGCGGAGGTTCTTCAGACGATGCCCAATGCCGTATGGAGCACCTACGGCATGACCGAGACGCTCTCCCACGTAGCCCTCCGTCGCCTCAGCGGCCCCGATGCCAGCGATTGGTATGCGCCCTTCGAGGGTGTCGATGTCTCGCTCGACGCTCGCGGCTGTCTCGTCATTTCCGCTCCTGCCGTATGTGCCAAGACGCTGACAACCAACGATATTGCACAGGTGACAACAGCTCCCGACGGCTCCAAAAGGTTCCGCATCGTCGGCAGGGCGGACAATGTCATCTGCTCTGGCGGAATAAAAATCCAAGCAGAGCAAGTCGAGCGGCTTCTCGATGGGCGCATCGACGTGCCCTATGTCGTGACGTGGAAGCCAGATGAGAGGCTCGGTCAAGCCGTGACCCTCGTCCTCGAATGTGGCGATGTCGACCTCGCCCGACAGGCGTGCGACGAGCTGCTCCCTCGCTATTGGAGGCCAAAGCATATCGTCTCCGTCAACCAAATCCCGCGCACCGAGACGGGTAAACTGAAAAGAAATTTCCTTAACCGTTAATACTCTTCCATGAACGAGCTTACCCTCCATGTCAAGTCTTTCAACGAACTGACTCTCAATGAGCTATACTCGCTCCTCCATATCCGCAGCCAAGTCTTCGTCAATGAGCAGAAATGCGTCTATCAAGATCTCGATTTCAACGACCAAGTATGTATCCATGCCTGGCTGACGCGCGGTGACAAGATTGTCGCCATGCTCCGCGTATGTCCCGCTGGCGTGACCAACATCCCAAATGTCTCCATCGGGCGCGTCATAACAACCGAGCGAGGCAAGGGTTACGGCGAGATGATTGTCCGCGAGGGGCTCCGACTTGCCGTCGAACGACTGAACGCCCGTGCCGTTCAGATCCACGCACAAGATCAGGCGCGCGGCTTCTACGAGAAGGTCGGCTTCCGCGCCACGTCCGAACCCTACATCTACGAGGGTCTCCCACACCTCGATATGCTCTGGACTCCGCAGTAAAAATTACTCCCTCCGCCCCCCCCGCTTTCCTCGCTCCACCGCTTCCTTTTCCACCGAAAAATCACTATATTTGTTTAATGTTCCCGTCCCACCTCATAGACCCCTCACGCCCCGTCCTCGTCGCCCTTAGTGGCGGCGCCGACAGCGTCTCCCTGCTCCACATCCTCCTCCGACGTGGCTACCACTGCGTCGCTGCCCACTGCAATTTCCACCTCCGTGGCGACGAGTCCGACTCCGATGAGGCCTTCGTCCGAGATCTATGCGACAGTCTCCACGTCCAGCTCCTCGTGGCGCAATTCGACACCATCGCCTACGCCCAAGAGAGGCATCTCTCCATCGAGATGGCCGCGCGCGACCTCCGCTACGATTGGTTCTTCTCCATCCTCGATAACCAACATATTCCCGTCGTCGCTGTCGCACACCATGCCGATGACGATGCCGAGACCACCCTCCTCAACCTCACCCGAGGCACTGGCCTCCGCGGCCTCACAGGCATGAAAGAGCGAAATGGTCGTGTCGTCCGACCTCTGCTCGATATGTCGCGTGCCGACATTGAGGACTACTGCCGAGCCAACCACCTCCAGTACGTCACCGACCGCACCAACGCCTCCGACGACTACGCGCGCAACCGCATCCGCCACCACGTCATCCCCGCGCTCAAGTCCATCAACCCCTCTCTCCTCCCCACCATGAGGGCCAATGCCCGTCACGCCCAAGCTGTCTACGACATTTTCAACGCTGCGCTCACCGACTTCGTCTCCCATCACGTCTCCTGTGCGCCCGACGGCTCCACGCATGTCGATGCCGACGCCCTCCGCCGCCAGCCCTCACCCGAGCCCTTCCTCTTCGAGATCCTCTCACCGCTCGGTTTCTCGCCCGCCCAAGCCGACGATGCCGCCCGATGCGTCTCTCTCTCCCAAAGCGGGCGCACCTTCCTATCCTCCTCCCACCGCGCTGTCGTAGACCGCGCTGAGGTCATCATACTTCCCCTCTCCGCTTCCGCCTCTGCTGAGGCTCTCATCCCGTCCCCGACCGACGATGTCGAGCTCCTCTCCCCCGCCCACGTCCGCCTCCGCCACTTCCCGATCCCCGACGCGTTCAAGGTCTCTCGCGACCCTCGTGTCATCCATCTCGATGCCGATCGTGTGACCTACCCACTCACACTCCGACATTGGCGACGTGGCGACGCTTTCCGACCGCTCGGTATGCGTGGCGAGAAGAAACTATCCGACTTCTTCGTCGATGCCAAGATGAGCATCCCGCAAAAGGAAGCCACGACAATCCTCACCTCCGCCTCCGGACAAATCCTCTGCCTCGTCGGTCTCCGACCCGACGACCGCGCCAAGGTGACTCCCGCGACGCGCAACATCCTCGAGGTCGCCCTCCTCGACTAAAAGCCCCCCAATCAAACACTACAAAACACAAGCTACACCATGAACACCAGGCTCCGCAACGCTATCGTCAATACTCTCACCCCTCAAGCCGCTACGCGCCGTGCCGTCGAGACGGCCGTAAACCTCAAGTTCGAGTCCCTATGCTCAGTCCTTGAGGAGCTCGCTGCCGAATACCGCGAGCTGCTCGACCCGCAAGTCAATGTCTCTTTCGAGCGTCGGGCGCGCCACGTCGGCGTCTTCACTCTCGATGCCGATGTCCTCGTCTTCGTCCAGCTCACCGATGTCTTCCAGTTCGACCGCGACCACGAGGTCATGAAGTCCGAATACGTCACCTCACAACCATCACGCTCTTTCGTCGGCACAGTCCACGTCTACAACTTCCTCGCCGACTCGTTCAAATACGATCGTGAGGAAGACGGTGGCTACCTCGTAGCGCGTGTCTTCATAAATGCCGAGTCCGCATTCTTCGTTGAGGGCAAGAGGCAACGCAACATGGGCGTCTCTCAATACGGCAATCAGCAACTCTCGCGCGAGTGTTGGCGCAAGATTGCCGAGACGGCCTTCAAATACGCCGTCGAGGAGAACCCCCTCGTCCCTCCCTACGAGATGGTCATGCAGACCGACCTCGCCACAATGAAACAATATATCATGACGTCGAAAATCAAGACCGCCAAGCGAATGGGCTTCGGCTTCCGTGCCGACGACGTCAAATAGAAATAAATCCACACACACACACTTCACCCTCTCCCCACTCCCGAGATAATGGATATCGTAGAACGCTTCCTGACCTACGCCAAGGTCAACACCCAGAGCGACGAGACCTCTGGCATCGTCCCATCGACGCTCTCACAAATGGATTTCGCCCAACGACTCGCCGACGACCTCCGCTCCATAGGCATGCAAGATGTCGAAGTAAGCCCCTACGGCTACGTCACCGCGACGCTCCCTGCCAACACCGACCGCCAGCTCCCGACAGTCGGCTTCATTGCCCATATGGATACAAGCCCCGATTTCTCTGCCAAGGGCGTCAACCCGCGAATCGTCACTGCCTACGACGGCTCCGACATCGTACTCAACAATGAGCAGAATATCATTCTCTCTCCGTCCGACTTCCCCGAGCTTCTCAACTACAAGGGGCAAGACATCATCGTGACCGACGGCACGACCCTCCTCGGTGCCGATGACAAGGCCGGCATTGCTGCCATCTTCGACGCCATGGAGTCCCTCATGGCAGACCCATCACGCAAGCATGGCAAGATCCGCGTCTGCTTCACACCCGATGAGGAAATCGGACAGGGTGCCGACCATTTCGACGTGCCCGCCTTCGGTGCCGATTTCGCCTACACCATCGATGGCGGTGCCGTCGGCGAACTCGAATACGAGACTTTCAACGCCGCCGAGGCCACCGTCACCATCCACGGTCGCAACGTCCACCCAGGCTACGCCTACCACAAGATGCGCAACTCCATGCGTATCGCAAGCCAGTTCACCGTCATGCTCCCAAGTTTCCAAACCCCAGAGCACACCAACGGCTACGACGGCTTCTTCCACCTCACGCTCATGGAAGGAACAGTCGAGAAGACGACCCTCAAATACATCATCCGAGATTTCAAACGCGACCGCTTCGAAGACCGCAAAAAGGAGATGCTCCACCTCACCAACAAGCTCAACGCCGAGTTCGGACCCGGCACCGTCGAGACCTCCATTCGCGACCAGTACTACAATATGCGCGAGAAGATCGAGCCTGTCATCTACGTCGTCGACTACGCCCGCCAAGCCATGACCGACTGCGGTATCGAGTGCAAGACGGTTCCCGTCCGTGGCGGCACCGACGGCTCGCGCCTCTCTTTCATGGGACTCCCTACGCCAAACATCTTCGCCGGCGGAGAGAATTTCCACGGCAAATATGAGTACCTCCCCATCCCCTCCCTCCGCAAGGCCGGACAAGTCGTCGCACGCCTCGCCGAGGTCGTCGCGCTCCACTAACTGACCCTCTTGCTGTTGGCACACATCGTCGGTGCCAACAGCTCTCACTTGAGCGACAACTATGACTGTCTGCACCTCCGGTAGCTCGCTCCCTTAGTGGGCGGCAAGACCATAAATTGCGGCAAAATGGTAGGAGGCATCCGATGAAAATAAAGGAGACAACGATCATGAACAATATCCAAGACAATGAGACATACCGCCGAATCCATTTCGCTGTCATGGCGATAGAAAATGGAGCGAAAGTCCTGGGCATCACTGGCAAAGAAATGCACGACCGCCTGCAGAAACAGGGACTGATACACAATCGCCTCTTCAAGCGATACGAGGAGTTGCACACTCAGAGTCTCCAGTGGGTGGCAGAAGACATCGCAGAAACACTATTAAACTGGGAGGAAGAAAAATGACAACACAAGGCATATACTCGCTTGCCGCTGGATGATGCCAATAAATATCTCACGGCTTGGGGCGGTGCGTTAGCGTCGTACCACCACATCCTTCTTTCTTTGTTTTTTTATACTCAAGGAATGATGGAGCGTCCGAAAAGAGATAACAGGCGACGAGATTGGCGAGAAGAGCCGTGTGTTCACAGCCCAGCAGTTGCCCGACATGGCTGCAACTTCGACCAATGCAAGTTTCCTAAAGATGATGAAGAAATATTGCCTACTGTCGATCTTCTGACCAACTATTTCAAGAAGCGCAAGGCACTCGACCATGAGATTGAAAATACAGCGCATCTTGGGCATAGGTGTAAAAGTGGACGAATCGTAATGATACAGAATTATGGCAAACGAAATAATTACAGTCTCCAACGATACCATAGAGGACTTATTTAGTAAAGTGTCTGGTCTCATAGAGCAGGCAAGGTCCTACGTGAAGACTTCTGTCAATACTGCTGAGGTCTATACCAAGTATTACATTGGCAAATATATAGTGGACTACGAGCAGATAAGGAAATGTCCGTGCGCAATATGGAAAGCAAGTTTTAAAAGAATTGTCTCTTAAATTAATTGCTCGTTTTGAGGAAGGTTGGTCTGTAGATACTTTGGAGAAGTGCCGCAAATTGTTCTCAGTATATTCAAATTCCGCAACACTGTTGCGGAATTTGGGTAAACAGGACAAATCCGCAACAGCGTTGCGGATTTTTGAGAAGACAGAGACTGAAGCTCCAAATTTTTCTCTTTCATGGTCCCATTATTTAATTTTGATACGCATAGCAAATGAAGCTGAACGCAATTTCTATGAGATAGAATGTGCAAGCCAACACTGGGGAGTTCGACAATTGCAGCGTCAAGTAGGCAGTTGTCTCTACGAGCGTCTGGCTTTGAGCCGCGACAAAGACGAGGTTATGCGTTTGGCAAAGGAAGGGCAAACCATAGAGAAACCATCTGATGTCATCAAGAGTCCTTTGACCTTGGAGTTCTTAGGCTTGAAGCCAGAGGCTGCCTACTCTGAATCAAAGTTGGAAAATGCCATTATCAGCAAGATGCAGCAGTTCTTGCTCGAGTTAGGCAAGGGCTTCCTCTTTGAGGCCCGTCAGAAACGTTTCACCTTCGATGAAGACAACTATTATGTAGATCTTGTCTTTTATAACAGATTGCTGCAATGCTATGTCCTCATCGACCTGAAAACAGACAAGCTCTCCCATCAAGATCTCGGACAGATGCAGATGTATGTCAATTATTATGACCGCTTTGTGAAGCAAGACTTCGAGAAGCCTACTATCGGCATTTTGCTTTGCGAGAGCAAGAACGATGCACTTGTAGAGCTGACCTTGCCAAAGGATTCTCATGTCTATGCTTCTGCATATCAATTATATCTGCCTGACAAGACTTTGCTGCAAACCAAGGTAAAGGAGTGGATTGCGGAATTTGAGGAAAACAATATAGGGTAAGAGTTTTGGTACGTACGTGTGCCAAATCTTAAATCTTCTTTCAGTAGAGCTTTTTGTAGAGCTGTACAGAAAGAGAAAAGAATCATTGGACTAACTCAATGCTTCCTTATAAAAACACATTCTGCCAAAAATAAAATCACCCCCTCCCCTTGGCTATCCCCTCAAGCAGATACTCCAGCCCGTTCAACTTCACCTCATACAACGTCGACAACAACATCCCAAGCCTGCCCGACGGCAACCTGTTCCGCACAATCCACACCACATACGGCTCCGGCAACCGATACAACGGCGTCCCCTTATACCGCCCGTACGGCATCTCCATCCGCACCAAATCTGTCAATACCGTCTCATCCATAATAAACTCTTTTTAAACCCAAAAGTAATCATTCCACACCGCTAAACTGCTACATTTGCAGCATGATAAACAACTCTGACAGACAAGGTGTCAACATCGGACGGTACAATAATCTGACCGTCACGCGCCTCGTCGATTTCGGCTGTTACCTCGACGGCGGCGCCGATGGCGAAATCCTCATGCCCGCCAAATACATGACGCAAGGGCTCCAAGCCGGCGACAGCGTCCGTGTCTTCGTCTATTTCGACTCCGAAGACCGACTCGTAGCCACCACCGAGACACCTCTCGCACAGGTCGGGCAGATCGCCTACCTCACGTGCAAGGAGGTCGCAAGCCCCGGCGCCTTCCTCGACTGGGGACTCGTCAAAGATCTCCTCGTCCCCCGACGTGAGCAACGCGACATCATGGTCGCCGGCCGCAAATATATCGTCTACGTTTTCCAAGACCACGTCACAGGCCGCATCGCCGCAACCCAATGGTTCGCAAGGCAGATCGACAACGTCATGCCGCGCTACCGCATAGGCGACCAAGCCGACGCCATCGTCACCGACCTCTCCCCTCTCGGCTATAATGTCGTCATCGACAACGCCTTCTCCGCGCTCATCTACCAGAGCGACGTCTATTCGCCACTCGCCGTAGGTGACCGTCTCAAAGTCTACATCAAGAAAGTCCGCGAGGACGATAAGATCGACGTCTCCCCCACACCCATCGGCTACGCCAAGGTCGACGACCTCGCACAAACCATCATCGACCGTCTCAAACTGAGCAACGGCGAGCTCAACGTCGGCGACAAGTCCAACCCCGAACTCATACGCGACCTCTTCGGGTGCAGCAAGAAGAGCTTCAAGATGACAATCGGCACCCTCTTCCGACAAGGAGTCATCGACATAACCGACCGAGGCATTAAACTCAGAAAATAACATCACGGCCACAATGGATAAAAAGCAACTCTTCGGAATGACCCTCGGCGAACTCCAAAACGTCGCCGCCGAGGTCGGCATGCCCAAGTTCGCTGCCAAGCAAATGGCCGACTGGCTCTATAAGAAAAACGTCGCCGACATCGCCGAGATGACCAACGTCTCCCTGCGCTACCGCGACGCCCTCGCCCAGTCCTACCAAGTCGGGCGAACCATGCCCGACGCCGTCCTCACCTCGACCGACGGCACGCGCAAGATGCTCTTCGACTACGGCGGCAAAGCCGTCGAGACCGCTTATATCCCCGACGGCCACGATGACCGCAACACGCTCTGCGTCTCTTCACAAGTGGGGTGCAAGATGGCGTGCCGCTTCTGCATGACAGGTCGCCAAGGTTTCGCCGGCAATCTCACCGCCGGTCAGATTCTCAACCAGATGGCTTCCACCGAGGGCTGGGAGCAACTCTCCAACATGGTCTTCATGGGCATGGGCGAGCCGCTCGACAATATCGACGAGGTGCTCAAAGCCCTGCAAATCCTCACGCAGCCATGGGGCTACGCCTGGAGCCCAAGGCGCATCACCGTCTCCACAATCGGCATCCCCAGCCAGCTCCGTCGCCTCCTCGACGAGAGCGAGGTCCACGTCGCCATAAGTCTCCACACCCCCGACCCCGACCGACGCTCCGAGCTCATGCCCGCGCAAAAGGGTTTCCCCATAGCCGATACACTCGACCTCCTCGCGCGCTACGATTGGACGGGACAGCGACGCCTGACCTTCGAATACACCATGTTCGACGGTGTCAACGACTCCCCGACCGATGCCGCCAACCTCGTCAAGCTCCTCGCGCCGATGCGATGGTGCCGTGTCAACCTCATAGCTTTCAACTCCATACCCGACTCCGATCTCCACGGTTGCCCGCGCAAGAAGATGGAGTGGTTCCGCGACACGCTCAACGCCAAAGGTCTCACGGCCACCATCCGACAAAGCAAAGGGCAAGACATCGATGCCGCGTGCGGCATGCTCAGCACCAAGAGGAACTCGCAATTATGAGACACCTTATAAAGTTCCTTGTCCCCTTAGCCGCGCTGACCCTCCTCTCCTGCTCACCAAACCGCAAGCAGCAGGCCGAGCAGATCTACGATAAGGCCATCGACGCCTTCTCCGCAAAGAAGATGGGCGTGGCCAAGTCCCTCGTCGACAGTCTCAAGACATCCTACGCCGACATCCCCCAAGTCTATCGCGAGGCGCGTGACCTCGAGAAGATCATCGCGCGCTACGAGATTGAGCGTACCGTCGCTTTCCTCGACAGCTCTCTTGAGCAAGCCGAGCTCGCCCAACGTGACCTGATGAAAGATATGGTCGTCGACGATCCCGACGCGTCGGTCCCAGTCTACATCGCGCGCGCCCAACAGGCGTGGAGGTCTTTCAACAGGTGCTATATCAAGGCCCGTACCGACGCCAACGGTCTCTTCTCTCTCTCTACCAACTATGTCGGTGAGCTCCCAATTCACCACGACCACGTCGAGGTTCGCTCCGGCGACGATTTCCTGACGCTCCCCGTCGTCTCCGATGGTGCCTTCAAGAATACCTTCAAGAATGACGAGTACGTCTGGGAGACGCTCCGTTATGAAGGGCAACAGGCAGCCGATCTCGCGCGCTTCATCTCCAACTTCCAACCCGAACGTATCGCTGTCGACTATTGCGGCTCACGCTCCCACTACATCTCGGTCATGACCGAGGCCGATAAGTTGGCAATACAGCAAGTCTGGAATCTCTCTTGCTCTTTCCGCGAAAGCCGTAAGATAAGGTCCATGCTCCGCTCCGCGCGCATCGAGATGAACCGCCACTCCAATTAACCCTCCTCCGCCCATGGATTCCGCCATCCAAATGCTCGTTCTCCTCATCGTCGTGGCGATAGGTTTCGTCGCCAATAAGTGCAATCTCATGGGCGGCGATTTCGATAAGAGGCTCTCCGCTTTCATAATAGACATCTCCTGCCCGCTCCTCATCCTCTCCTCCGTCTTTGGCGATACTCTCCCCGACCGCTCCCTCATCGCGCCACTCCTCATCGTGGGTTTCGCCACTTACGCGATCTTGCTCTTCCTCGCCGTCACCATCTCGCGTCTCCTCGCTCGCGACGCTGTCGAGCGCGGTCTCTTCAGTTTCATGATAATGTTCGCCAATGTGGGCTTCCTCGGCTATCCCGTCGTGTCATCCATCTTTGGTCACGAGGCTGTCTTCTACGCTGCTCTCCTCAATGTCCCCAACACGCTCTTTATCTTCGTCTTCGGCATCTCTTTCGTCAAGGGTGGTCAATTCTCCTTGCGCCACTTCGATCCGCATCTCCTCCTCTCGCCGGCCATGATTGCGTCCTACCTCTCCATCGCCATCGTGGCTCTCGGCATAACCGGGGTCCCGCGTTTCATCTCCGAGCCCGTCGCCCTCGTTGGCTCCATAACCGTTCCTGGCGCGCTCCTCATCATCGGCTCTTCCATGGCAAATGTCGATCTCCGGCAGTCGTTCACGCAACCTCGCGTGTGGGCTCTCGCTGCCATACGCCTTGCCCTCGTGCCGCTCCTCGTCTTTTTCTTCTTCCGCACCGTCTCGCTCCTCGTCCCCATACCTTCCATCGTCATAGCGGTCAATGCCGTCGTCATCGGCATGCCTGTCGCCTCCTACGGCACCATGTTCTGCCTCCGCTATGGGCGCGACGATACTCTCATGGTGCAGGCCACCATGCTGACAACCCTTCTCAGCGCGGCGTCCATTCCCGTCCTCACCCTCCTTTTCTGACCATCCCCTCTTCCCGAAATACTATCATTTCGCAATCAAAGCCCCTTTGTGACGTGTGAAAGTTTTGCTTTTTAGCTCCAAAAATGTTAACTTTGTAAACAAAGCAACTCTCACAACACCTCTTTCATGGAGCAACTCCAGACCATACTCTCCGACACCAACGACTTCCTCTGGTCGTATATCGTCATCTTCCTTCTCGCAGCTGCCGCCATCTTCTTCACCTGCCGTCTCCACTTCGTGCAGTTCCGCCTCGTCCACGAGATGCTCAGGCTCCTCATCCACCCCGACAAGGTGCAACCCGAGGACATCGGCCCCGACGAGCTTAGCGAGCAAATGCCCGATGTCGGCAAGACTAAATACATCTCTTCCCTCCAAGCCTTCTTCGTCTCCCTCGCCAGCCGCATCGGTACGGGCAATCTCGCTGGCGTCGCCACGGCGATAAGCGTCGGCGGCCCCGGTTCCGTATTCTGGATGTGGGTTCTCGCGCTCCTCGGCTCCGCCATAGCGTTCGTCGAGTCCACTCTCGCACAGCTCTACAAGCGCAAGGGCGATGGCACTTTCTATGGCGGTCCCGCCTATTACATGAAATATGGTCTCCGTAAGCCGTGGATGGGTGTCCTCTTCGCAATCCTCATGGTTCTCTCCTTCTCCTTTGCCCAAAGCTCCGTCCAGAGCAACACCATCTGCGCTGCATGGGAGAAAGCCTTCGGCGTCGACACCTCCGTCATGGGTCTCTTGCTCATGCTCATGACGCTCTTCATCATCTTTGGTGGCATCCACCGCGTCGCACGCTTCTCCTCCGCCGTCGTCCCGACCATGGCCGTCATCTACTTCATCATTGCCGTCATCGTCGTCGTCTCCAATATCACGCTCATCCCCCATGTCGTGAAGCTCATCATCGAGAGCGCCTTCGGCATCAACCAGTTCGCCGGTGGTCTTGTCGGCGTCACCATCATGCAAGGTGTCAAGCGAGGTCTCTTCAGCAACGAGGCAGGCGAGGGCAGCACGCCAAACGCCGCCGCCACGGCCATGGTCTCCCACCCCGTCAAGCAAGGTCTCATACAGAGTCTCGGTGTCTTCACCGACACCCTTGTCGTATGCTCCTGCACGGCCTTCATCATCCTCCTCAGCGGTGTCGACTACACAGCCGCCAACGGCATCCAGCTCACGCAAGACGCCATGACCCACGAGATCGGATGGCTCGGTACGCCTTTCGTCGCCATCCTCATCCTCCTTTTCGCCTTCAGCAGCGTCATCGGAAACTATTTCTATGGCGAGACCAATGTCCGCTACCTCACCTCCAGCCCCGTCGCCCTCCTCCTTGTCCGTCTCGGCACCGCCGCCATGGTCATGCTCGGTGCCGTCGTGACTCTCGACTTCGCATGGGCGCTCTCCGACATCTTCATGGCTGCCATCGTCATATGCAACCTCGCAGCCATTTTCCCCCTCTCCAAACAAGCCGTCTTCCTCCTCCAAGACTATCGCCGCCAAAAGGCCGAAGGCAAAAATCCTGTCTTCCATAAAGACCAAATGCCCGAAATCGCCGACCAGCTCGAAGCCTGGTAATCACACCATCCCTCAAGCTCTAAAACATCATAAAACAGGGCGGCATGGAGATTCTCCGTGTCGCCCTGTTCTCCCCCCACAGCCGCCCGATGCGTGTTTCACTGTCTCCCCCCCCCGTCCGCTAATTCCTTTCGCTTCTCGCCTCTCTCCTTCCCCCACACAACGGCCTACCTCACAATAATATTCACCATCCCTCTCAATTTCTCCCCATCCTCTCTCCTCACGCTCCCATCCACCGAAAAGCCCATCCTGCTCACCCTCCTTGCGCAACAAAAAAGGCGGCGTGGAGCAATTTCCACGCCGCCCTCAATCTTTATGGGCAAGCCGCTACTTGATGCCGAGCTTCTTGCGAATGTCCTTAGGGATAGCGTCCTTGTGGACGAGGATGTTCAAAGTCTTGTACTTCACGAATGCCTTAGACGCGTACCAGATGCCGTTATACTTGCCGGCGCCGCCCCAAGAGTTCTTGACCATGAAGTACTCCTTGCCGTTCTGATCCTTCGCGAGGCCGTAGATGATCATGCCGTGGTCGTCAGTCGTCTCCCAGTTGTCGTAAGCCTCCTGGCGCATCTCCTGCGTGACCTCAATCTCGGGCAGAGGCTTCTTCGTCAACTCGCGACGACGGTCCATGACGCTCATGCCAAGCCAGTGTGCCATGTCAGAGCCCGTGATGTCCGCGCCGTGGTCAGCGTCTGGGCATACTGCGATGCCGTCGCGCGTGAAGCCCATCTCGCTGACGTCCGCGCCCCATGCGAAGGTGTAGCCCTTCTCGACAGCGTTCTCCATGACGGCCATGAACTCGTCAATAGGAAGGTTCCAGCTCTGACCCCAACGCCAGTTGTCCTGAACCTCGATGATGAACTGGCTGTAGAAAGGATGGTGGCTGAACGACGTCAACGATACGTAGTCGTCCATGTTCAGACCAAGGCTCTCCTGGTAGCTCTTAGGTGTGTACTCCTTGCCGTTGACGGTGAACTTCTCGGGGGTCGCGCCAAGATATGTGTCAAGAACAGCGTTGACAGACTTCTTCCACGCCGGGCTGAGCTTCTTCTGCTTGCCGTTGTTGATGCCGTCGACAATGCCATTGACCACCGGCCACATCTCCGTGAAGTTCGCAAGGGTGTCGCCATAAGGAACGCCTGGCTTCGGCATCGCGTCCTCTGGTACCATGCCGTAGTTACGCATGCAATATACGGCGTCATAGAAGCTGCCACCCTCGGTGAACGAGATGTCGCCATGGAGGCGTACGCTCGCCGTAGCGCGGTCCTCATATGTCTTGTGTGCCAAGTACATCTCGCAAAGGTCATACTCGCCCTTGCCCATGCGCAAAAGCTCCGCCTCGAAGAAGCCGAGGCTCGAGTATGCCCAGCACGTGCCGCTCTTGTTCTGGTTCTTGATAGACGTGATAGGGTTCTCCTTGATGGTTGTGAAGACGAACCCCTCGTCCGCCTTAGCCTCCGAGCCCGCCTCCTGAGCCATTGCGCCGCTCATTGCCGTCAGTGCGACAAGCGACAGCGCGCCAATTCTTTTAATCATCTGGGTTATCTCTATTTTATGTGTTAAACAAATAACAATAATAGCCTCAAAGGTAACGATTTTTTCCTACCATGCGCGCCTTTACGGACACCTCGCGGAAAGAAAAACTCCCTTCTGTTCCTACTTTCCTCCGAAAAGCCTATCTTTGTCCCTTGCTTTGGCCCCGTAGTTCAATGGATAGAATGTCAGATTCCGGTTCTGCTGATTGGAGTTCGAGTCTCCACGGGGTCACCAGTTTCTTTTGATGCTGGTCTGATGCGCTCGCGCCACGCAGACTAGTGTCTTTTTTTGTAAGCTTAATAGAATGGCAAAGGACTACAATTTCAGAGAGATCGAGAGCCGATGGCAAAAGAGTTGGGTCGACAACAAAACCTACAAGGTCGACATCAACCCCGACAAGCCCAAGTACTACGTCCTCGACATGTTCCCATACCCCTCGGGCGCGGGACTCCATGTCGGACACCCGCTCGGCTACATCGCCTCCGACATCTACGCACGCTTCAAGAGACTCAAAGGCTTCAACGTGCTGCACCCTATGGGCTATGACGCCTACGGCCTCCCAGCCGAGCAATACGCCATTCAGACAGGGCAGCACCCGGCCATAACCACTGAGAACAACATCGCGCGCTACCGCGAGCAGCTCGACAAGATCGGCTTCAGCTTCGACTGGAGCCGCGAGGTCCGTACCTGCGACCCCGAGTACTATAAGTGGACGCAGTGGGCCTTCGAGAAGATGTTCGGCTCTTTCTATGACACCAAGCTCAACAAGGCAAGACCCATCGAGGTCCTCACCGCACTCTTCGCCAAGAACGGCACCGAAGGCGTCAACGCCGCGCAGAGCGAGGAGCTCTCCTTCACGGCCGAGGAGTGGAACGCCAAGACCAAAAACGAGCAGCTCGACATCCTCATGAACTATCGTCTCGCCTACCTCGGCGACATGATGGTCAACTGGTGCCCCAAGCTCGGCACCGTCCTCGCCAACGACGAGGTCGTCGAGGGCGTCTCCGTCCGCGGCGGCTACCCCGTCATCCAGAAGGTCATGAAGCAGTGGTGCCTCCGCGTCTCCGCCTACGCGCAGCGACTCCTCGAAGGTCTCGACACTGTCGACTGGACAGACTCCCTCAAAGAGACGCAGCGCAACTGGATCGGCCGCTCCGAAGGTGCCGAGATGAAGTTCCGCGTCAAGGACTCCGACCAGGTTCTCACCATCTTCACCACCCGCGCCGATACCGTCTTCGGCGTGACGTTCATGGTTCTCGCCCCCGAGAGCGAGTATACCGCCCTCCTCACGACGCCCGAGCAGAAGCAGGCTGTCGATGACTACGTCTCTCAGACCAGCAAGCGTACTGAGCGTGAGCGCATCGCCGACCGCAAGGTGACTGGCGTCTTCACGGGCTCCTACGCCATAAACCCGCTCACCCTCGAGGAGATCCCCATCTGGGTGAGCGACTATGTCCTCGCTGGCTACGGCACGGGCGCCATCATGGCTGTCCCTGCCCACGACAGCCGCGACTACGCTTTCGCCAAAGCCTTCGGTCTTGAGATACGTACCGTCGTCGAGGGCGCGGATGTCAGCGAGCAGAGCTTCGACGCCAAAGAGGGTATCGTATGCAACTCCCCTATGCCCGGTCGTGAAGCCGTAGGCGGTCTCAACCTCAACGGCCTCACAATCAAGCAGTCCATAGCTACAACAAAGAAGTTCATCGCCGAGCACAAGATCGGCCGTGTCAAGGTCAACTACCGACTCCGCGATGCCATCTTCTCCCGCCAACGCTACTGGGGCGAGCCGTTCCCTGTCTACTACAAGGGCGGTCAGCCCTACATGCTCCCCGTAGACCAGCTCCCTCTCCAGCTCCCCGAGGTCGACAAGTACCTCCCAACTGAGACCGGCGAGCCTCCCCTCGGTCGTGCCAAGAACTGGCAGACTGCCGACGGCTACCCCTACGAACTCTGCACCATGCCGGGCTTCGCAGGCTCCAGCGCATACTACTTGCGCTACATGGACCCCCACAACTCCAACGCCCTCGTCTCTCCTGAGGCTAACCACTACTGGCAGAACGTCGACCTCTACGTCGGCGGCGCGGAGCATGCCACGGGTCACCTCATCTACTCGCGCTTCTGGAACAAGTTCCTCTTCGATATCGGCATCTCTTCCACCGAGGAGCCTTTCAAGAAGCTCGTCAACCAAGGCATGATCCAGGGACGAAGCAACTTCGTCTACCGAATCAAGGACACTAACACCTTCGTCTCCTACGGTCTCAAGGACAAGTACGACGTCACCCCAATCCACGTGGATGTCAACATCGTCTCTGGCGATGTCCTCGACACCGAGGCGTTCAAGAACTGGCGCCCCGACTACGCTACCGCCGAGTTCATCCTTGAGGATGGCAAGTACATTTGCGGCTGGGCTGTCGAGAAGATGTCCAAGTCAATGTACAATGTCGTCAATCCCGACATGATTGTCGAGCGTTTCGGTGCCGACACTCTCCGTATGTACGAGATGTTCCTCGGCCCCGTCGAGCTCTCCAAGCCTTGGGATACCAACGGCATCGACGGTGTCCACCGCTTCCTCCGCAAGCTCTGGCGTCACTACTATGTAGGCGATACCCTCGACCTCGACGACGCTAAGCCCGAGGCCGCCGAGTACAAGTCCCTCCACAACTGCATCAAGAAGGTCACCGAGGGCATCGAGCGTTTCTCGTTCAACACCTGCGTAAGCCAGTTCATGATAACCCTCGGCGAGCTGCAAAACCTCAAGTGCCGAAAGCGCGCCATCCTTGAGCCGTTCATCATCATGCTCGCCCCCTTCGCGCCGCATATCGCGGAGGAGATTTGGCACGACCTCGGTCACGACACCACCGTGTGCGACGCCCCATGGCCAGAGCTCGACGAGGCTCACCTCGTAGAGTCTTCAGTCAAGTACCCCGTCGCCTTCAACGGCAAGGTGCGCTTCACACTTGAGCTCCCTGCCGATGCCGACCCCAAGGTGATTGAGAACACCGTCCTCAATGCCGAGCAGACCGCCAAATACACCGACGGCAAGAATGTCCGCAAGGTGATTGTCGTTCCCGGCAAGATGGTCAACGTCGTCCTTTAACCAAGCAGGTTACAAGTACATATAAGCAAAAAGGGCTGCGCCATGAAGAATGGCGCAGCCCTTTTGTGATAGGAGGCTCTGCTAATCGTACTCGAACGAGCTGCCTCCGACAAACTCGCGAAGCAGCGACGTGGGCGGGATGGTGTCGCCCGCCAGCGGCTTGAAGTAGCTGAGGAATTGCAGCAGGCGGTGCGCCTCGCCATATTGTGGCGAATTGGGGCGTACCTCCAGCAGCAGCGGCTCTATCTTTGTCTTCAACACCGCAAGCTCATACAGGGTGCAAGAGTTGAACATGACGTCCGCCTCCTCTTGGTTGGTATAGATGAATTTATCCTCACCGCGGCGGACGCTCGGCCACATGGCAATGGTGCTGTCGGCATTATGCCCGCGGCTGCAATGGTCGCGCACGATGCGGCGGATAAGGCGGTTGTCTGTCGTGTGGATTCGAGTCAGGGGGTCGTAGTTGATGCCTGCCAATGGGGCCACGTAGATGCGGAACTTATTCTCGGCTGGCACCATCGGGGTGAGGGCTGGCGTCAGACCATGCGTGCCCTCAATGACGATGATGCTCTTCTCGTCCATCTTGAGCTTCGTGCCGTCAAATTCCGACTTGCCCTTTATGAAATTGTATTTTGGTATCTCCACCTCCTCGCCGCGCATGAGGGCGAGCAGCTGCTCGTTGAATAGCTTGACGTTGATGGCCTCGACGGCCTCGAAGTCATATTTGCCGTCGGCGTCGCGGGGCGTCTTGTCTCGGTCGACAAAGTAGTTGTCAATCGACAGCGTCACGGGCACGAAGCCGTTAAGCGACAGCTGCACAGACAGCCTCTTGCTGAATGTCGTCTTGCCGCTCGACGAGGGACCCGAGATGAGGACGACCTTCACCTTGTCGCGCCGCTCGGCTATCATGTCGGCAATGTCGGCAATCTGCTTCTCATGCAGGGCCTCCGATACTTGGATAATCCTCTTGCCGTCGCCGTTTGCGATGGCGTCGTTCAGGTCGGCGAGGCGACGCACGCCAAGCAGGTCTTGTATCTTGTCGAATTGTAGGAATGTGGCGAACATCTTGTTCTGCAAGGTCGCCTCTGCCAGCTGGTCGGGGTTGTTGTCGTCGGGCAGCTGGAGCAGCATGCCGCTAAAATACTCTTTGAGGTTGAAGACGGGCGCGTCCGACGTGCGCTGAGCCAAGTCGCCATACAGCACCGCGCTATGTCCCGCCAGCGTATGGACCGCCGTGTACAGCTCGCCATGTTGGCGCAAGAGGCGACACGTGTCCTTCTTGTCGGGTAGCAGAGCCAATGCCTCGTCGGTCGGGATCTCTCTGCGCTCGATGGGCAGGTCGTCCTTGCACAGCTTGCGCATGTGGGCCAGGATGTCCTCCACCTCGCCAGTTGTCGGGTCGAGACGCTTGCCGTCTTTGCGGATCTCGCAATAGAGCCCCTTGGAGACGCTGTGCAGCACCTCCAATTGTGCGCCCTGCAATGTCTCGCTGACGGCCACGCTCAGCATCATGACCAGCGTGCGGTTGATCATCCGTTTGCCCTCTGAGTGACGGGTGTCAAAAAACTCTATCCTCTTGGGTTGGAAGACGCGATATGACAGTCCGACGAACTTGCCGTTCACGATGCCGCCTATCGTCCTGTATTTCAATTTTATGCCCAGCTTCTCTGCAAGGCTCTCCAACGTTTGGCCGGGTGCCACTTCAAGAGCGCGCCCGAGGTTCACGCAGTAGATACGTACTTTCTCCATCGTCAAATGTTTTGGTATGATTTTCTAATGGTATGACTTTCTAATTTAACAAGTTTTTGCGAGCGGAACAAACTCTCATCTGTCATGAGGATGGCGCGGTGCCGCGCCTCACAACCTTGTGCTCAACAATCGGACGCGCCGTAGCTAAAAACCGCCGCTCCTCGTTGCTATATGCAGTTAGTTTTCATAACTTCGCTTTGTTAAAACTGTTAGAAACGTAAAAACAGGTATGTACAGGACACACACGTGCGGAGAGCTCCGCATTGCCGACGCCGGATGCCAGACAACCCTAGCCGGCTGGGTACAACGCTCCCGCAAAATGGGCGGCATGACCTTTGTCGACATCCGCGACAGATACGGAATAACCCAGATAGTCTTCAACTCCGAGACCGACGCCGCCCTCAACGACGCCGCACAGCGTCTCGGCCGCGAGTACGTCATCCAGGTGACTGGCACCGTCCGCGAGCGCGAAAGCAAGAACAAGAACCTCCCGACGGGCGACATCGAGATTATCGCCAGCAGCCTCAACATACTCAATGAGAGCGTAACGCCCCCATTCACCATCGAGGACGACACCGACGGCGGCGACGACCTCCGCATGCGCTACCGCTATCTCGACCTTCGTCGTCAGGCTGTGCGCCGCAACCTCGAGATGCGTCACGACATCTGTCAGAAGATACGCGCTTACCTCTCCGACCTCAAGTTCCTCGAGGTCGAGACCCCTGTCCTCATCGGCTCAACCCCCGAGGGCGCGCGCGACTTCGTCGTCCCAAGCCGCATGAACCCTGGTCAGTTCTACGCTCTCCCTCAGAGCCCCCAGACGCTCAAGCAGCTCCTCATGGTGGCAGGCTTCGACCGCTACTTCCAGATTGTCAAGTGCTTCCGTGACGAGGACCTTCGCGCTGACCGCCAGCCCGAGTTCACGCAGATTGACTGCGAGATGAGCTTCATCGAGCAGGAGGACATCCTAAACGTCTTCGAGGGTCTCATGAAAGAGCTCTTCCACAGCGTCAAGGGCATCGACTTCAAGGAGCCTTTCCTACGCATGACGTGGAACGACGCCATGAAGTATTATGGCTCTGACAAGCCAGACCTCCGTTTCGGCATGAAGTTCGTCGAGATTAAGGATGTCATGCAGGGTCACGGCTTCTCCGTCTTCGACCAGGCTGAGTATATCGGTGCCATTTGCGCGAAGGGAGCTGCGTCTTACACCCGCAAGCAGATCGACCAGCTGACCGACTTCGTCAAGCGTCCGCAGATTGGCGCCAAGGGTCTCGTCTACGCGCGTGTCGAGGCTGACGGCACTGTCAAGTCTTCTGTCGACAAGTTCTACGACCAAGATACTCTCCAAGCACTCAAGACCCGTATGGAGGCTGAGGCTGGCGACCTTATCCTCATCATCAGCGGCCCTGACGCCATGAAGGCGCGCAAGCAGCTCTGCGAGCTCCGTCTCGAGATGGGCAACCAGCTCGGGCTCCGCAGCAAGGACAACTACGCATGCCTCTGGGTCATCGACTTCCCGATGTACGAGTGGAGCGAGGAGGAGGGTCGCCTCATGGCCATGCACCACCCCTTCACCAGCCCCAAACCCGAGGATTACGCTCTCCTCGACACCGACCCCGCCGCAGTGCGCGCCAACGCCTACGACATGGTCATCAACGGCGTCGAGGTTGGTGGCGGCTCCATCCGTATCCACGATGCTGTACTCCAGGCCAAGATATTCAAGATTTTGGGCTTCACGCCCGAGAAGGCTCAGCAGCAGTTCGGCTTCCTGATGAACGCCTTCAAGTTCGGCGCTCCCCCTCACGGAGGTCTCGCCTTCGGTCTCGACCGCCTCGTGAGCCTCTTCGCGGGTCTCGACTCCATCCGCGACTGCATAGCGTTCCCCAAGAACAATGCCGGTCGCGACGTGATGCTCGACGCCCCTGCGGCTCTCGACCAGAAGCAGCTCGACGAGCTTGCGCTTGCCGTCCTTGCCAAGACCGACAAGAACTAAAAACACATTTCGCCCGACTGCGCCGCCGTGTGCAGCCGGGCGATTTCATTTTAGAATACAGCTCTTCATTATTCACCTAAAACAAGTATCCCTATGGAATTGCTTCTTCCTGTTGGCATCCTTGTGGGAATCATCGTCGTTCTGGCGATTTTCTTCTACTACGTGCCTCTGCTCCTGTGGTTCTCCGCCCTCGTGTCTGGCGTCCACATCTCGCTTGTCCAGCTCTTCCTCATGCGCATCCGCAAGGTGCCTCCCACGGTCATCGTGCAGGCACTCATCGAGGCGCATAAGGCAGGTCTTCAAGGCATCCGTCGTGACGAGCTTGAGGCTCACTACCTTGCAGGCGGTCATGTACAGAAGGTTGTCCACGCCCTCGTGTCTGCCAATAAGGCCAACATCAACCTGACGTTCCAGATGGCGACCGCTATCGACTTGGCAGGTCGCGACGTCTTCGAGGCTGTCCAGATGTCCGTCAATCCCAAGGTCATTGACACCCCTCCCGTCACGGCTGTCGCTAAGAACGGCATCCAGCTCATCGCCAAGGCTCGCGTCACAGTCCGCGCCAACATACGCCAGCTCGTTGGTGGCGCAGGTGAGGAGACCGTCCTTGCGCGCGTCGGTGAGGGCATCGTCTCATCCATCGGTTCGTCTGAGAGCCATGAGAGGGTGCTTGAGAATCCTGACAGCATCTCTAAGGTCGTGCTTGCCAAGGGTCTTGACTCTGGCACGGCGTTCGAGATTCTCTCTATCGACATTGCGGATATCGACGTCGGTAAGAACATTGGCGCAGCCCTCCAGATGGATCAGGCTAATGCGGACAAGAACATCGCCCAGGCGAAGGCAGAGGAGCGTCGCGCTATGGCAGTCGCCCTCGAGCAGGAGATGAAGGCGAAGGCTCAGGAGGCTCGCGCCCGCGTCATCGAGGCTGAGGCAGAAGTCCCCAAGGCTATGGCAGAGGCGTTCCGCAACGGCAACATGGGCGTCATGGACTACGTGCGTTACAAGAACGTCGAGGCCGACACCCAGATGCGCCAGTCCATCGCAGGACCTGCGCAGGCTAAGAAGCCCGAAGCGAAGTAACCTGTTCTGCTTCTAAAGACATATAAAACGCAAGATATGGCGCCATGCCCCGAGCGGGGTGTGGCGCTATTTCTTAATATTGCGGTGGCAAACTCATCGGGAGAAGAGGCGAGGCGGAGAGTTTTTTTTCTCTGTCGAGATGGGGGAAGGAAGGGTCATGGTATCGGATTATAAAAAAGAGGGGAAAAGGGGCGAAAAAAATAGAATTGCAATACGTGTTTCAAAGGCATTAGTTGTCCTTAGTGCAAAATTAAAGACCACAAAAAGCACGGCGCGTAAGGCGTACGGCACCTAAGATATTGACAATTATGGAGTTCATATTCGAATTGTTCGCCGAGATGCTCGGCAGGGAAGAAGAGCGGCAGCCAGAGACGATGGATGCCAAGACCCAAGAAGCCGAGGTTCAGATGGAGGGGCAGCAGGCAGATGCGGACGTCCAGCCGGTCAACATCTTCAACGTGGTCAACTTCCATTAGAAGACAAGCAATGGAGAACGTTAACAACATAGACGACGAGAGGCTCGAATCTATCCTCTCTGACGCTGTCAGGTCACGACAGGCCATGAGAGTTGAGGCTCGCAAGGCTGACGCGTGGGCGGCTGTCGAGACGAGGATAGGTGCTCGCAAGTCGACCCCGATGTGGCGCAAGGCCTTGAGGGTTGCTGCCGTCATGGTGCCATTCTTGTTTGCCGCCCTCATATTCATGCAGAGGGGCTCGGGTGTTGACACCATCATGTACGCAGCCACGACCGACGCAGACACCTTCGCATTGCCAGACGGGTCTACCGTAGTGCTCGGCAAGGGTTCGCAACTGGCCTTTACAAATGGCGAGAAGAGCCGCGAGGCGAAGTTGGATGGCATTGGACTCTTCATGGTTCGTCATGACGATGGTTGCCCGTTTACCGTCGAGGCTGGTGAGGCTGAGGTGCGCGTGCTTGGCACGACATTCAGCGTTGAGCATTGGCCAGGAGAGGAGCGAGTCCGCACACGTGTCGAGCAGGGTCATGTGGCCGTCTCGGCCGTTGGCGAGAGTGTGAGCCTCTTGGCAGGCGAGGAGGCGACATTTGCTGATGGCAGGCTTGTCAAGATGGCGTCGGCATCGACTGGCGTGAAGATAGGCTCGCGCGAGATGACATTCCGCTCCGCATCTCTTACTCAGGTGCTTGAAGAGCTCAAGACTTGTTATCATGGCGAACTGAAGGGCGTGAAGATGGAATGCTCTCCCGACAGTGTCTTGATAACCACCACGTTCAAGGATCAGACCTTGGCGAGCGTGGTTGAGGAGCTTAATATGCACTTTGACAAAAAACTAACCCTACGCAATGGTTATCTGACAATATCTGACTAATTTAGACCTCAAACGTGGGGCCGGGCCAGGTATCGAATGACAGATATACATGGTGATTTGTTTGAAAGGCGCCAGTCATGGCGTCTTTTTTTGTTGTGCATGGTCGTCGGTGCGGCCATGTGGCTTGGTTGCGCGGCATCTGCGTTGGCGCAGAAAGGTGGCGGTGACGCTGTATTGTCACGTCGGATATCATTAGCATCTTCTTTTAACGGGTCGGTAGACTCTCTCGTGGCTATATTGAGCCGCGAGACGGGCGTCTACGTGGCATATTCGTCGCGCGTCATGTCGCCCCGAGGGGTGAGGCTTGGCGCCGGGAGGCATAGTGTCAGACAGTGCCTTGACGCGGCGTTTGGGAGATATAACGTCCGCTATGTGTGCCATGAGGGCAAGATAGTCGTAGCGTCGGACAGCGTCAGGATGCGGAGGCTTAGTGGCTTTTGCCGAGACGCTCAGACGGGTGAGGCCCTTATAGGTGCGTATGTGTCGGACACGTTGCTTGGGCGCGTGACGGCGACGAACGAGTATGGATTTTTCAGTCTGAGCGTCCCGACGGGCAGGGTGCCTGCGAGGGCGTCATACATAGGTTATAAGGCAGGTAACATGACAGTCAGGATGACGAACGACACGATGGTGGAGATACGTCTGGAGCCGAGGGTCATGTTGGCGGCAGTTGATGTCAAAGGGCGTTCGGAGACGGAGGCTGACATAGGTCGTACGGGCATCATGTCGTTGCCTATGGAGCAGGTGAGGTCTATGCCGACGCTCATGGGCGAGGCGGACGTCACGCGCGCCCTTCAGCAGACACCAGGCGTACAGAGTGGCAGTGAGGGCTTTGGCGGCATGAGCGTCAGGGGCGGAGGTCAGGACCAGAACATGGTGTATCTTGATGACGCCCCATTGTATAACGCGAACCATATGCTCGGGTTGTTCTCGGTGTTCAACTCGGAGGCCGTGAGCCAGTCGACCTTGTTGAAGAGCGGATTTCCAGCCAGGTATGGCGGTAGGATGTCGAGCGTCTTGGATGTCAAGACATTGGACGGAAACCTGGAGAGCTTCGAGGGCGATGCCAACGTGGGTCTTGTGTCGTCATCCTTGTTGGCTCAGGGACCGATGAAGCGTGGGCGGTCGAGTTACTTGTTTTCAGCCCGAAGGTCTTATTTTGACGTCATATTGTACCAGTTGCAGAACGACGACAACCGCTACTCATATATGTTTTACGACTTCCATGGCAAGATGAACTGGGTGCTGTCGGAGCGAGACCGATTGAGGCTGAGCCTTTTCTACAGTCGTGACAGGCTGTCGGACGACTCGAACATGTCTAACGTGACGTTGGACTATGGGGAAGACGACGATCGCAAACTTACGACGAGTGACGAGACTCGGTCTAAGTGGGGCACGGCGTTGGGGTCGTTGCGTTGGAGCCACGTCTTCGGGTCGACGGCATTTAGCAACGTGACGGCGTGGTACAGCCAGTATCAGTTTCGGACGAGCCAGAGGTATGGCGTCGGGACGAGCGCATCTCGCGGGATCCTTGGGGACAGCTATTCGAACGGCATCATCGACATGGGCGTCAGGTGTGACGTCAGCGTCTATCCGAGCATTGCGGCGTTTGGCAAGATAAGGATAGGCGGATGGGGGACGTACAGGATATATCGTCCGGTCATGAGGTTTTACACACCGTCGTCGGACATGTATGCAGGGGGCGACGTGAGTGACAAGAGCAGCGACACGGGCGATATAGAGCGTCTGGAGTTCCATGCCTATCTGGAGGACAGCTGGAGGCGCGGGCCGATGTGGTTGATGGCTGGCGTCCACTTGACTATTGAGGGCAGGGAGGACGACTCGCCTTATGTGGTAGCGGAGCCGCGCCTTACAGCAGGATTGCGGGCTTCGGAGAGATTGAAGTTTAGGGTTGGCGGTTCGCTCACGTCGCAGAACACGTATCAGATGCGCATTATGAACGTGGCGACGCCGGCGGACTTTTGGCTGCCCGTGCCCAAGACTGTTGGCGCACAGCGGACATGGCAGGTGTCGGTGGCGGGAGAGCTGAACATGGCTGCGGACTTCTCGCTTGTCGTCGAGGCGTATAACAAGTGGATGGTCAAGGCAGCGACGTATAGTGACATCAGCGTGTATGATATAGTGGCGGGTCGCAATTGGGACGACCTGTATGCGGAGGGTGATGGATATGCGCGTGGCGTCGAGTTCTTCTTGCACCGGCGGAAGGGGCGAGTGTCCGGTTGGGTGGGCTATGCGCTAAGCAAGGCTAGGAACAGGTATCCGACGATTAACGAAGGCGCGTATCTGCCAGCTGACAACGACCGACTGCACTCGATACAGCTGTTTGGCATGGTGAAGTTGACATCGAGGGCAGAGGTGTCGGCGATGTGGAGCTACGGAAGCGGCTCGCCTTTCTCATTGCCTACTCAGCATTACAGCCTACCGGGGTCGGACGTAACGTATGCCGTGCCGGCTAAGCGAAACGCCATGCGCATGCCTGAAAATCACCAGTTGAACCTCGGGTGCAACTTGAAGTTTGGCAACAAGCGCGAGGGCAGCGTCTTGAGCTTTGGCGTCTACAACGTATATGGGCGTCATAACCCGATGTTTGTATATTGGCGCAAGAATCAAGACGAGGGCGTGCCGTCATATAGCCTCAAGCAATTTAGTCTAATAGCGTTCCCATGTCCATATATAAAATACTCAATCCACTTTTAGCCCTTTGGGTGGCGGCGTCGCTCGCAGGGTGTGAGAGTGACGCTACGGGGATCGTCGTGAACGATGGTCAGCACGTCGGCATCCTGTCATGCGTCGCGGAGGATGGCGAGAATCTGGTCGTGAACGTATATGGGAGCGCGTCGTATTCGGACACGGCACGATATACGGTCATTGACAACGTCGCGGTGTCGCTTGTCGTAGACGGGGCGGTACGTCAGTTCGCCTATATGGGCGAGGGCGAGACGAGTGTGTCGCTTGGGATGGCAAGTGTGGGCGAGGGTGAGGTCATGACGATTGAGGCGAAATCTCCGTCGATGTCGACATTGACGGGCAGCACGGAGATTATGTGTCGGAGGAGGGTGGAGAGGCTTGACACCTTGACTATCAGTGGCGGCGCGACATTGCGCTTGACAGCATATATAAGGGACAGCGCGGCGACGGACGACTATTACCAGCTCAGGACACTTATGCGGTCGTGGCGTGATGGAGAGATGACGGAGAGCGCGCTGAAGTGCGAATATATAAGCACAGCGTTTACAGTGGCGAGCAGCGTGGTGACGAATGAGAGCTTGGGACTCTTTGACGACACGCGATTGGCGACATTGTCTAACGGGCTGTCGCCGTTGACGGTCACGACGAGCTGGACGGACATACGCACGGAGCAGGACGCGTCGGACAGCGCATTTGTCGTCGTACGGATGAGCCATATGTCGGCAGACTATTATACATTCTTACAGACTTCGGCACAGGCGCAGGAGTATATATTCCTACCGATATTCAGCATGACGTCGGTCCATACGAACGTGAGCGGAGGGCTTGGCATCGTTGGGTCGGTGGCGAGAGACGAGGTGGCGATCCGATTGGAGACCACAGAGCAGGAAGAGGACGCTTCGGCGGAGGGGGAGACATCCGAAGACGAAAGTGTGGAAGAGGACAGTAGTGAAAATAGCTCAGGAGAAGATGAGCAAGGGGGCTTGTAGCTGACACATAAAGGTACGAAAAAATGGCGAAATAGCAAACGCTTTGTGTGTTTAAAATATTGGATTATAGAAATTTAATGCAAACTATTTAGGAGTTTTTGAAAAATAAGTAATGAGTGTGGTGAATGGGAATTGGGGGCGAATGGTGAAAAGTCGGATAGACGATTTAACTTTGTCGGCATCGTCCACGGCAAGTGGCGATTACACTGAAATAAAATAAAAACAAGATACTTATGAGCGAGACAAGCAAGCATGCCCAGTTGCTGATAGTGGGCTCAGGACCGGCAGGATATACTGCGGCGATATATGCGGCACGCGCAGGCAGGCGACCGGTATTGATTGACGGACTGCTGCAAGGCGGTCAGTTGACGCAAACGACGGAAGTTGAGAACTTTCCTGGATTTCCGCAGGGGCGAATGGGCTTCGAGCTGATGCAGGACATGAGAGACCAGGCATTGAGGTTTGGCACTGAGATGCTGATGGGGCAGGTTGTCAAATCGGAACTTGGGGGTCGCCCTTTCAAGGTGACGTTGGACGACGGCAGAGAGATGACTGCCGACTCGATAATAATAGCCACGGGAGCGTCGGCGCGGTATTTGGGACTGGCAGACGAGCAGAAATACGCGGGGGCGGGCGTCTCGGCGTGCGCCACTTGCGACGGTTTCTTTTACAGGAAGAAAGACGTGGCCGTAGTGGGCGGTGGCGACACGGCAGCGGAAGAGGCGTTGTATCTTGCGGGATTGGCTAACAAAGTGTATATGATCGTGAGGCGCAACGTATTGAGGGCGTCGCAGGTGATGCGAGATCGATTGGCTCAGGCTAAGAATATAGAGATATTGTATGAGAGGGAGACCGTGGCCCTTGAGGGCGAGGGAAAAGTGGAGCGCGCCATCTTGAAGAACAAAGCGACAGGCGAGCAGGAGACGATAAACATATCGGGCTTCTTCCTTGCGATAGGGCATACGCCTAACACATTGGCATTCCCGGCGATAGAGACCGACGAACAGGGTTATATCCGCGTTGGCGGCAGGGGTCAGAAGACCAACATTGACGGAGTCTTTGCCGCGGGCGACGTGTGCGACCCGACGTATCGGCAGGCAGTGACGGCGGCGGCATCGGGATGTCGGGCCGCGCTGGATGCTGAGCGATACCTTATGGAGGCGGGGCTTTAGACCTCGTCGCCCTCTTCGCGCTGAGGGCATACGATAGCCATCCTCTTCTTGCCGTTCATACGGATGTCGAGAGGCTGTGGCGCTCGGACTTGGCGGAAGAAGGTAGTAGACCTGACGGTCGGAAGACTGCGAACGGCAGCCCAATTGATGAAATCGGTTGGGCTGCCGTCTTGTACAGACAGGTAGCCGATGTTCATTGACGTGACGTTGTGGAAGAAGTGGGAGCCGAGTGACGAGTCGAGAGGGAAGCCTGGGAGGCTCATCTCGACGATCAGCTTGGCGTTGGAGATCTCAGACCACTGGACGGGGATGCCGATGAACTTGTCTCGCGTGCCCCAACGGCCGGGCCCGATGAGGACGTAGCGTCGGCTCTCGTCCATCATGAGTTGGTTGAGGTAGCCGATTTCACGTGCCATTTGCTCGGTTTGCATCTTGTCGAAAGAGTCGGGGTCGGCGTAGATGATGTCTGTGATGTCGGCGACGCGTCCGTTGCCGAGGCTTTGTGTGGTGTAGAGGAAGGCGTCGTCGCGCGAGGCTGGGGCGGAAACATCGACGCTGTCGCCGCGGAGGTCGGTGATGATTGGCTTCATCTGGAGGAGGTAGAAAGAGGGGACTCCCCTCTCGTCTTCCTCGAGATCTACCGCCCACTCGATCTCGACGGGAGTGCCGAAAGCATCTTTGGCGGCGTTGAGGACGACGGAGAGGATGCGCGGGAGGGGGATATAATCATATTTGAGGATGTCGGCAAAATTGACGATGCGCGGGCCGTAGGCGCGGAGGCCTGGCTCGATGTTGTCGTTTTGCGGATTGTAGACGGAGGCGCAGTGGCGGAGCGTGCCGTGCTTCTCGGCATCGAGGATGTCGAGAGTCTGGAGTGGGGCTTTCTCACCGTCGTGGACATAGTCGAGATTCTTGCGGCTGAGGTCGACGGCGAGGAAGTCAACCTGCGTATTGCGAACCATATCTTGGACTGACATGGTGTCTACGGCTGGCCAAACGGGAGAGAAGCGGAACGCCTTGCTGCCGCCCACGACATAGTAGCCGAGACCGAAGCCGGCTACGGCGAACCCCTCCTCGGGGAGCATGTGGGCTACGGGGTAGTAGTTGAAACTTTGTGCTGTGCCGCTGACGTGTGGATAGTAGAACCCTTCGTACTCGTTGCCGACGAGGACTTGGATGACGACGGCCATCTGCTCTTTCTCGATATTGACTTTTGCGCTTTGGAAGTAGGCTCGGCTTGTAGGGGAGTAGATGGAGGCGTAGACCATCTTTATGGCTTGCGCCACTGCGGCCGCGTTCTCGTCGGGGGTGTCGGCATTATTTGGAACGAGGTACGTGTCGAACACACCGGCGAAAGGCTGGTTGAGGGAGTCCTCGGATAGGGAGCTGGAGCGCACGGCGAGCGGTCGTCGGACTTGCGAGCAGAAGCGTCGGAGGCGTTTGAGGAGTCGGTCGGAGAGTGGAGACGCGTCGAAACGTTCGCGGAGCTCGTCGTAGGGAGGATTGGACATGGCGTATGTCATGAGATCCTTGCGCTCCATGAAATCGGCGAACTCGTCGGTACCGACGATGGCCGTTATGGGGATGCGGAGATTGAGCTTGCCGTCGAACTCCGTCGTGTCCATATTTTGGATGAGGGTATTTATGAAGGCGAGACCGCGTCCTTTGCCGCCGAGCTTGCCCGGGGAGAGCATGATGATGTTCTTCTCGTCGGGGGTGTCTACCTCGTCGTAGTCGAGTTTCTTGCCTCGTCGGCGGTCGTCGCGGTACTCGTCCATGAGGCGGATGACCTCGGAGCGGAAGACTTCGGGGTCGTCATAGTCGGAGAGTGAGATGGCGTGGAGGGTGCGCGCCAAAGGGATCTCGCCGCGGCTCATGAGCCAAGAGGAGATGCGGTGGCCTCGGCATTGGAGCTTGAGCTTGTCGCTTGGGATGTTGCGGAAGACGGTCTCGAACTCCTTGATTCCGCGAGCTTGCGCGACGGGTTTGCCCTCCTTGTTTCGGAATTGGAAATCGCCGAAGCCGAGTCGGCTTGTGAGGAAATTGTTGATGTCTGTCGTGAGGGAGTCGGAATCCTTGTCGAGGAACGATACTCCGAGCTCTTGTGCGAGTTGCCTATTGGACGGCACTGCGCTTTGGAGAATTGTCGGGAGCTGTGGCAGCTCTCGTTTGAGTGTCGAGAGTAGGTGGTATCCGGCGCGGTCGTCCATCTTGCCGCCACGATCGAACTCGACATCGGAGATTACGCAAAGGAGGTAGTCTCGGTATCGCTCGATGATGTACATGGCATCCTCGTAGTTGCGCGCATGGAGGATTTTTGGGCGTTGGCGCATCTTGGAGACACGGTTTATCTCGTTGCGGTCGTCTTCCTGGAGGAGTTTTTGGACTTGCCCGAAGACGGTGGAGAAGAGGATGCGGAGATATTTGGAGTAGTACTCGGGAGAATCCTCGACGAGGAGGATGACACGGACGAGGCCTATGCGCGTATCGTCGACGACGTTGACGGCATCCTCGGTAGATTTGACGATGGAGAAGATGACGTCGGAGTTTCCGCCCCAGACGAAGACCTTGTCGACGGAAGGCCATTGCTGTGCTTTCTTCTCGACTTGCTTGACGCTGCTGCGTTGGGAGGCGAGGAGGTAGACGGGGATGTCTGGTTGACGATCTTTGATTTCCTTGCTCAATTGCATTGGGCGGTCGAGGTCGATGCCGACCATGAGGAGAGCCATGTCGAAGCGCGTGGTCTTCATTAGCTCAAGGGCCTCCTCGGGTGAAGCTACGCCAGTGATGCGAGGGAGGGAGAAGAGGCTATACTGGTAGATCTCGCCCATGAACTGCTCGAAGAAGCTGTCGTCGTTTTCGAGCGTGAAGGCGTCATAGAGCGTGGCGACGAAGAGGATGTTGTGGATCTTGTATTTCATCATGTCGAGATAGACATAACGATCAAGAACCTGCTTGTTGAAGAACAGTTGGAGCGGCTTCTTGTCTGTCGTGAGAGCTTTGCGGAAATCCTCGCTGACGGAGGTGCCGTTCTCACGAGGGCGGCTTGCATATATGTCGCGGCCTCGGAAGCTGTCGATGAAGCCGCAAACGAGTTTGGCGACGACGGTGACCATACGCCTGTCGTCGGACGAGAATTGGAGGTTGGCGTCTTGTGAGTTGATGACGACGCGCCCTTTTCTGTTGTCGATAGTGACGAAATCGGCGGCTATAAAGTTGGGAGATGGAGTATAGGCGTCGGAAGGGTAGTGGAGGTCGGCATAGTCAATGATGGCAGCCGCCTTGGCGGTGAAGGCTTTAGGGAGTAGTGCGACGACTTGTTTGAGAGTCTCGTGGCGCGGGAGCCCGAGACCAATGATTTCGGAAACGGCATCGATGCAGCCGAGGGGGGAGAGAGGGGCGTTATGGGAGTCCATGAGGAAGTCTGTAACTGTTACTTTTGCTCTTTAAAGATAGCGAAAAAGGGGGAGAAAAGCAAAGGGAGGCGGTCATGAAGACCACCTCCCTTGTGGGGATGCCGAAGCCTTTAGGGGCTGGGGCTTATTTCTTGTTTGCGCTGGCGTAGCGGTCGTTGAGGGCCTTGACTACGTCGGCGGTGATGTCGATTGCGGGGATGGAGTAGAGGATGAGGTCGTTTGACATGTTGTTGTTGAGGATGAGCTTGTAGCGACCCTCAGCGTATTGCTTGAGGAAGTTGGAGACGGTGTCGCGGAGCTCGGTCGTGAGGCGGGCTTGCTCTTGCATGAGTTCTTGGCTCAGTTGCTGGTTGAGCATCTGGAGGTTGCGCTCCTCGTTTTGGAGGCGGTTTTGCTCATTTTGGGCGCGCTCCATGGAGAGGAAGCCGTTGTTTTGGACCTTGCGCTGGAACTCTGCGAGCTCTTGGTTGAAGATTCGGAGTTTCTCGTTGTAGTTTGTGCGAGAGGTCTCCGCTTTGCTGTTGAGGGATTCGGAGACTTTTATGGCGTAGTCGTATTGGCTGAGGAGTGTGTCGGTGTTGACGAAAGCGATGCTGAGGGATGTGGAGTCAGCGGGAGCCACAGCGCCGTTGTTATTGTTTTGGGCGTTTTGGCAAGAGGTGAGCATTGCCGCAGCGATGGTGAGGGCGCAAAAAAGTTTTTTCATTTTATGCTCTGTGGATGATTTTGTAGTTTGTTGTAGTTGACATCTTGCGAGCAAGAGTCGTGAGGTTGGTGTGTCAGGCAAGGGTGTTTGTGGAGGAAAAATTGCTTCCGCAAACGTTGGCACTGAGAGTATCTGAGCCTTCCCGATGCGTTACGGAGTACAAATATATGTCTTTATTTTTAATTATCAGTGATATTTTGAACTGATGTAGGGGCGTGGTTTTTTGTGTTCGTTTTGTCAGAGGACGGAGAGTTGGACTTTGTCTATTGTGGCGTGTCCGGCCTGGATGATTTTCATCTCGTAGCCCTCGATTGTAATGACGTCGCCTTGCGTGGGGATTGACTGTTTCTCGCTAAGGATGAGGCCTGCGAGGGTGTCGTAGTCGTCGGAGGTCGGGAGGTGGAGACTGAATTTTTCGTTAATGTCGTCGACCTCGGCGCGGCCGGAGCAGATGAAGGTGTGCTCATCGACTTGGTTGAGGATGATGTCGTCTTCGTCGTGCTCGTCATTTATCTCACCGAAAATCTCTTCGAGGACGTCTTCGAGGGTTATGAGTCCAGATGTTCCGCCGAACTCGTCGACGACGATGGCGATGCTCTTGTGTTGGCTGGTGAACTGTCGGAGTAGGAGGTTGGCCCTCATGGTCTCGGGGACGACGGCAATGGGTGACATCATCTCGTTGATGGTCTTTGCGTCTTGGAACATTTCGGAGACGTGGACGTAGCCGACGATGTTGTCGAAGGAGCCGCGGTAGACGAGGATCTTGGAGTATCCGGTCTCGATGAACTTCTCGTGGAGGTGTTGGACGGTGTCGGTTATGGAGATGGCGACCATGTCGGTTCTTGGGACGTAGCAGTCGCGGACTTTGATTTTTGAGAAGTCGAGCGCGTTGCGCATGAGTTTGGCTTCGAGGCTGACGTCGGAGTCGGCTCCGTCGGCTTTTTCGGCTTGTTTTGTTACGAGTTCGTCGAAATCGACCCGGCCAGGTAAGATGGCAGCGTCGTTTTGCGGGGTTGGGGATCGGAGGATGTATCGGATGAAGAAAGTAGCGGTCTTCTGCATTATGACGCCTACGGGGTAGAAGATAATGTAGAAGAAGAAGAGCGGGATGGCGAAGGCGTAGAGGACGGAAGAGGGGTTTATCTGAATGATGCTTTTTGGTAGGAACTCGCCAGTGACGATGACGATGATTGTTGAGAGGATTGTCTGGAGGAGGAGAATGAGGGTGTCGGAGTGCAAGTGCGCGCTGAGGATAGGTCCGACGGTGTCGGAGAAAACGAGACCGAAGATGACCATGGTGACGTTGTTTCCGACGAGGATTGTCGCGATGAGGAGGGAAGGTCGCGCATAGAAGATGTCGAGCATCTTGGCGAGCCTTGGGTGTTTGGCTCTTTTGATCTCGATGAGGAGTTTATTGGAAGAGAGGAATGCCATCTCGCTGCCCGAGTAGAAGGCGGAGAGGATGAGCATTGTCAGGAGGATGATGATGTTGCCGGCTAAGATGGAATCCATGTTAGTTGATTGGGTGTTAAGTGTTTGGGGAGTTTTGGCATGACGAGAGGATGTCGTCGACGAGGGATCTGAGGTCGGCGAGAGTCGGCACGTCCTTGATGACCATGGAGAGTTTCTCCTTGACTTGTTTGAGCTGGGCTTTGCGCGGGTGTGCTTGGATCCAGTTGATAATGGAGGCGAAGACGGGCGACTGGAAGAAGGCGGAGTTTTGGTCGGAGACGAAGTAGAAGGTTACCTGTCCGTTTTTGAGAAGGGCGCGCTCGATGCCGAGTTTTTGGGATCGGATTCGGATTTTGACGACTTCGAGGAGCTCGGAGGCTTGGCGAGGGAGAGGACCGAAGCGGTCGGTCAGCTCGGAAGCGAATTTGTCGATATCCTCGTCTCGGCTCATGGAGTCGAGTTCCTTGTAGAGCCTCATGCGCTCGGGGATGCTGGAGATGTATTCTTCAGGGAAGAGGATCTCCTCGTCGGTCTCGATTTGCGTGTCGGCGACGAATTGTGGGATGGCGTCGCAAGCGGCTGCCGCTTGTTGCTGGTCATTGAAGAGCTCCTTGTATTCTGTAGTCTTCAGCTCGATGATGGCTTCGGCGAGAATCTTCTGGTAGGTCTCGTAGCCCATATCAGTTATGAAGCCGGACTGCTCGGCACCGAGGACGTTGCCTGCGCCGCGGATGTCGAGATCTTGCATGGCGATGTTGAAGCCGGCCCCGAGGTCGGAGAACTCCTCGATGATTTGCATTCGTCGGCGCGCCTCTTGCGTGAGAGTGGAGAGAGGGGGCGCGAAGAGGTAGCAGAATGCTTTCTTGTTGCTTCGCCCGACGCGTCCGCGGAGCTGGTGGAGCTCGCTGAGGCCGAAGAGGTGGGCGTTGTTGATTATTATGGTGTTGGCGTTGGGGATGTCGAGACCACTCTCGATGATGGTTGTGGCGAGGAGGACATCGTAGTCGCCATTGATGAAGTCGAGCATGATGCTTTCGAGCTTTGTACCCTCCATCTGGCCGTGTGCGACGACGGTTCGGACTTGCGGGAGTAGCTTGGCGATGATGCGTTGCAGCTCGATGAGGTGCTCTATGCGGTTGTTGATGATGAAGACTTGACCACCGCGTGCGACTTCGAAGCTAATGGCATCGGACATGGCCTCCTCGCTGAAGGTCTGAACCTCAGTTACGACGGGCTGTCGGTTGGCGGGTGGCGTGGCGAGGACGCTCAGGTCGCGCGCCCCCATGAGAGAGAACTGGAGGGTTCGGGGGATAGGCGTGGCGGAGAGGGTGAGGGTGTCGACATTGACCTTCAGCTCACGAAGTTTTTCCTTGACACCTACGCCGAAACGTTGCTCCTCGTCGATGATGAGGAGTCCGAGGTCGTGGAACTTGACATCTTTGCCGATGAGCCGGTGTGTGCCGATGATGATGTTGACCTCTCCTGATGCGAGCCTTTTGAGGACATCGCGGATCTCGGAAGACTTGCGGAGACGGCTGATATATTCGACTTTGCAGGGGAGGTCTTGGAGTCGGGATCGGAACGTGTTGTAGTGTTGGAAGGCGAGGACTGTCGTGGGGACCATGACAGCGACTTGCTTGCCGTCGGCAACGGCTTTGAAGGCCGCTCGGATGGCGAGCTCTGTCTTGCCGAAGCCGACGTCGCCACAGATGAGGCGGTCCATGGGCGCTTGCCTTTCCATGTCGGCTTTTATGGCACGTGAGGCTTTGTATTGGTCTGGCGTATCCTCGTAGAGGAAAGAGGCTTCGAGCTCTTGCTGGAGGAAAGAATCGGGCGAGAATGCGAAGCCTTGCTCCTCCTTGCGTTTTGCGTAGAGGGCGATAAGCTCGCGGGCGATGTCCTTGACACGGCTTTTTGCTTTAGACTTGAGCCTATCCCAGTGGGCGGATCCGAGTTTATCGATTTTTGGAGGGACTCCGTCGCGCCCGCGGTATTTGCTGATCTTGTGCATGAACTGCACATTGACGAACAGAGAGTCGCCGCCTTGGAACTTGATCCTTATGGCCTCGAAAGTCTTGCCGGCTTGTGTTTGTGTGACGAGGCCGCAGAAGACTCCAACGCCATGGTCGATATGTACGACATAGTCTCCGATTTTGAGGGCGGAAAGCTCGCGGAGCGTTATGCTCTGCTGCTGTTGGCGCATGTGGTCGTTGCGCAGTGTGGCACGTTGGAAGCGGTCGAAGATTTGGTGGTCGGTGTAGAAGCAGACTCGCGCCTGCTTGTCGACGAAGCCACCATGGAGCGCGAGAGTCAGCTCGGAATAGGAGAGTTTGCGTTTTCGCTCGCTGAGGATGGATCGGAGTCGTTGGAGCTGTCGGCTATTGTCGGAGATGAGGAAGACTCGGTAGCCGTCGGCGGACTTATAGTATATATCGTCTTCGAGGAGGTCGAAATTCTTCTTGAAGAGAGGTTGTGGGACGGTTAGGAAATTGGCGTCGGCATCGGACTTGGCGTCGACGATGTCGACCCATCGGCAATGGACGGCATCGAGCCATTGCTGCGAGGTGCAGAACGTTTGGAGAGAAATGGGGTGGGAGGAGTCGTCGCTCTCGATGACGGACTTGTAGTGCGTGTCGATCATCTCGGCGCATAGGGCTTTTGAGAAGAACCAGAGGCACGTGTCGGGGGGTAGGGACTCGGAGAAGGGAGTGAGGGAGTTGTTCTGCTGACCGTTGCGAGCGAGGTCTGGGACGATGTTGACTTGCTCGATTTTCTCTGTGGAGAGTTGAGTGTCGAGCTCGAAAGAGCGGAGGGAGTCGATCTCGTCGCCGAAGAAGTCGGCACGCGTTGGGCTGTCGGCGGCGAAAGAGAAGAAATCTACGATGCTGCCGCGGACGGAGAACTCGCCGGGCGCGGAGACGAAGTCTGTGCGGTTGAACCCGTATTCGAGGAGCGTGTCTACGAGGAAGGACTGGCTTATCTTGTCGGAGCGGTGGAGCGTGAGGAAGTCGTTTGCCATGACTTGCGCGGCAGGGACTTTCTCGGCCATGGCGGCGGCGTAGGTCACGACGACGGGGTCTGTTGCGGTGGAGAAGTGTGAGAGAGCCTCGGTTCGGAGCTGGACGTTTTGTGCGTCGTAGCCGTCGGACTTAGGGGCGTGGCGGAAGGAGGATGGGAGGAAGAAGACGCGGGCATCGCCGAGAAGGCAGCAGAGATCCTGATAGACGTATGGGGCATCGTCACGTTCGGCGCAAACGACGACGATGCGTTTACCGCCCGTAGCGGCGATGGCGGCAGCGCGGGCGGAGGCTACGAGCGCGGCGACGGACATGCCTTTCTTATCACCGTTGGCGAAGAAGTGCTGTCGTAGGGCGTTGACTCGGTTGTCGTCTTGATAGAGTCGCAGGAATTGTGACGCAGGAGACTGTGTTTTGTTGTCTGCCATTTAATGGAGGCTTGTGGATCTTCTTTTTTATGCGGGAAAAGGCAAAGGCCGGACACACCAGTTACGGGGTCGCGGCCTTTGCTAATATCTTAGAGCTTTAGGATCAATAGAACTTGATACGGTTGTCCTCTATATCGACATCGGTAACGACTTGGCGGACGACGTAGGGCACTTGCTGAGCGCGCTGCGCGTAGGAGAGTCGGATTTGCTCCTCAGTGGCTGGCTGCTCTTCAGAGCTGTTGATGACGAAGGCGTATGCTCCGTTGTTGCCTTTGACGCCGGTGACGACTTGACCTTGCTCGGAAGCAGCGATCTTGCCGACGAGTGCTGGCTCCATGCCTGCGCCAGGGACGCTGTTGAGGGCGAAGGAGACGGCTGCCGCGGTGTCGACCTTGGTGTTGTAGAGTTGGGCGATGTCGTTGAGGCTCTTGCCTTGGGTGGCGGCGGCTACGACATCGGCTTTCTTGTCGCGGCGGATGGTGTTGGCGATACCGGCGGAGACGTCGGAGATGTTGGCGTAGCCTTGCTCCTGCTCGCCAGTGAGGACAGCGACGATGAACTCGTCATCGCAGAGGAAGATCTTGGAGACGTCTCCGATGGATGCATCCTGATAAGCCCACTTGACGATGTCGCGAGCGTGGCGGATGGAGTTGATGGACTGTGCGTTGGGGCGGATTGCGCGGCCGACACGCTTGATGATGTTGGCGGTGTCTACGACAGCCTCGAAGCTCTTGGCGTCCTTGATGTTAGCGACGAAAGCGTTGGCTTGGGCGTAGACTTGCTGTTGGGTGCGCTGGCTGTACTGGAGAGATTTCTCGATGGTGGCGATGCTGTACTTCTTGACCTCGGCGCCACGATCTTGGATGTTGATGATGTGGTAGCCGAACTGAGACTGGACGAGAACGACATCGCCTTTCTTGCCAGTGAAGCAAGCCTCGTTGAAAGTAGGCACCATGACACCGTCGTTGAACCAGTCGAGGTCGCCACCGTTGATAGCGGAGCCTGGATCTTGGCTGTATTGGCGTGCGATCTCGGCGAAGTTGCCACCTTTCTTGATGACGTTGAGGAGGCTATCTGCGAGCTCCTTGTTGTCGCGGATGAGGATGTGGCGAGCCTTTACGGAGTCGGGACGCATGGCGACTGCGGCGAGTCGGGAGAGCTTGTAGGTTGCGCCGTCGGCGTAGGGGCCGTAGACCTCACCGACTTGAGCTGTCTCGACGAACTTGGCGAGAGCGGAGTTGAGTTGCGCGGGGCGGAGGAAGCGCTCGGTTGCGGGGGTCTCAGAGTTCATCTGAGCGTAGTCGTAGGCGTTGGTCTCGGGGTTGGCGAAATCTGCCTTGAGGGCATCGAGAGCCTTGAGAGTCTCCTCACGGTCGAGGTCGGTTGGGCGGATGGGGAAGGAGACGTACTCGATGTCGCGGCCTTCGGGGACCTTGTAGAGTTCCTTGTCTTTGTTGTAGCGGTCGCGGATCTCGGACTCGGAGACGTTGATGGTGCTATCTGGGATGAGGGAGTAGCGAGCGTTGACGAAGCTGACGTTGTAAGCGTTGGCGCGCTTAGCGAGCTCGACCTCGACTTGTGCCTTGTTGCAGATGATGCTTTGGCTGAGGAGGTTCATGTATTTCTCAGAGAGGCGGTTCTGCTTGAGTTGGGACTCGACGTTGGCCCAGAAGAAGTAGGCCTGAGGGTCGGAGTTCTTGTTGCGGAGGAAGTTCTCGGCTTGCGCTTTGTCGTAGACGCCGGTCTGCGGGTTGGTGAAGAGCTGGCGGAGGATGGGCGCGATGTTCTGACCGATGGCCATGTCGAGGAGCTCGTCGGGGGTAACGGCGATGCCGGCTTTCTCGTAGAGCTTGCCGAAGGTGATGGAGACGACCTCGTCGTTCCATACTTGCTCGCGGATTTGGTTTTGAGCTTCCTCGGAGAGAGAGCCTTGTGAGTTCATTTTAGCGAACTGCTCGGCGTTCTCGATCTTATTTTGGAATTCTTGTATTTTGACAGATTGTCCGTCAATGACGCCGACTGTCTCACGGTCGATGAAAAGGCTGTTGCCGCTGCCGAGGAGGTCGGTCAGGATGAAAGCCAGGAGTGCCAAGGCGATGATGCCGGTGATGAACCAAGCGGCCTTGTTCCTCAATGTTTGAAGTGCTGCCATCTTGTAAAAATAGCTCTATTGATATTTGATATTTAATTCGTTACGTGGCGTATCACCCTTTAGCGGCTGCGGCGTGAGTTGTCGTGAAGCCGTCAAAGGGGCGTAGTTCAACGTGCAAAGATAGGAAATAGCGTCTTTTTCACATAATTTTTCAATGTAAAAAAGGCGAGTTGGGGGTAAAAGGGTGGAAAGCGTCTTATTTGAGGGGGACGAGTAGGATGGCGTATTTGATGCCGTCTCCGTTGTCGACAGTGGAGAGTTTTGCATCCATCATTTCGAGTCGGACGGCAATCGGGTGACGGAGTTTGAGCCTGCCGCCAGAGAAGTAGCGGCTGTGTGTGGTGTCGACACCGCCGACGGAGATGGAGATGGAGACGACGTTGGACTCGAACTTGCCTGCCTCGACCTTAACCTTCACGTAGCCAATATCTTGCGCCGCGACGACGGCATCGGAGAGGATGTCGACGAGGATGAAGCGTAGCATGAGAGGGTCGAAAGTCGTGAGTAGGGAGCGTGGCGAAGTTGTGTAGAGGACGTAGACGTGGCCGCGCGTGATGTTGGTCATGGATTCGCAGATCTGCTTGATGTAGGCGCAGATGTCGTTTCGGGTGGGTTTAGACTCTCCAACGACGACGACTTCGGCAGTCTGGATGGCGTTGGAGATCATGGCGTTGGCGGCAGCGACGCGGTCGCTAAGGTGTGTTATGTGGATGCGCGAATCTTGTGGTATGCCTTTGAGGTGTGATATTTTATTGATGTCGTCGGCGAGCGGGACGAGCGCGTCGGAGAGGTCGGACGCCATGCCGACGAGTGCTTCGCGTCGGAGCTGGTTGACCTCGGCGGTGCTCATTGCTTTCTTGGCTTGCGCCTTTGCCATCTCATTGATTTTGGCTGCGTTGAGATAGCTCATGACGATGTAGGTGAAGAGGACCGCCATTACGAGTACGGCGACGACCATGAAGCCTTTCGCCCACGTGGACTCTCGCCAAGGGGTGCGGATGGAGATGTCGATTGAGGCGTAATCTGAAGAGAGATTGCCTGCCGGGTCTTTAGCGCGGACCTTGAGGGTGTAGGTGCCTGGCTGAAGGTTGTGAAAAGTGTAGTAAGGCTCTGAGGTGCAGAGAGGAGGCGCATCGGAGCCCTCGAGATGGCAGACGTAGGAGAAGGATTGCGGGGCGTGCCCGATGGCGGCGAAGTGGATGGTGAAGATATCGGACGAGACGGGGAGCTGGATATGGCTGGCGTAGGGGAGCGCGGACTTGATGATTGTAATATCGTCGATTTTTTGATCAGGAAGGATGATGTTGCCGTTGGCGGCGAGGGAGCAGAAGGTGATGTTGCTCAGATCCTCGTGCTTGACGAGAGAGGGCGAGAAGGTGGCGATGCCGTTCTCGGCACCGATCCAGATGTCGCCGTCGGGCATGAGGCACGAGGCATAGGTGCAGGCCGCGCCTTCGAGCATAGGCGCGGGTCGGTGGTGGAACTCGGTGATGAAGTGAGGAGAGGGATTGTCGTCGGAGGCGGCGAAGCGCAAGGCGTAGGCATCGGTTGGGGTGGTGACGACGATGCCGCCCTTGTCGTTTGTGACGAGCGCGACGGGCATGTTGACGTTGACGGCTCCGACGTTGACGTAACGGTGCTGAGCGTCAAAGGTGTAGGCCCTGACTGCGTTGAGTGACGAGACCCAGAGGACGTTGTCGTCGTCGATGGCGACATCGGTGGGTCGGAAAGCGGCGAGGCGTTGGTTGACGAGGGTGTCGACGTGTATCGTGAAGAGGGAGCGCGATGCGCGGACGATGTCGGAGCGCGTGAGGATGGCGACGCCTGCGCCCTTGGCGGGGCGCGACATGTGGACTACGATGTCTGAGGCTTTGAACTCGATGACGCCGTCGAGGGCCAAGCCTTGCGGGATGACGGCGACATCGTTGTTGGAGGCGGCCCAGAGGTTGCCATCCTTGTCGACGGCGAATTGACACGGGACATCATTCCGCATGGCGGAAGGCAGCAGATCTTTTTTGAGGAATGTGGGAGCAGCTCCCTTTCTGCGGCAGCCTATTTGTCCGCCGTCGAAAGAGAACCACAGTGTGCCGTCGGGCTGGACGGCGACATTGTCGACGGAGCCTAAAGAGGGTGGCGTTAGTTGTGAGGATGCGAGCGTGGCGACATTGACCTCGAAGAGCCCCTCGGAAGCCGTGGCCACGTAGGCGTAGCCGTCATTTGAGGCTATGGCGTTGACGTCGGCGAGGCGGTGGAGCGGGTTGGGGAGGGTGACGCTATTGAAGATGAAGCTTGTCGGGTGGTGGTAGGAGAAGCCGTTGAATGTGTAGCCGACGAAGACGTATCCGCTTTTCGACGTCGTGACGCAAGTGCAGTCGTTGCTGCGCAGCCCGTTTGGTAGCATGGGGTCGCGTCGGATGGGGAAAGACTTGTTGGACGGGAAGTCGAGGACGTATAGGCCGTCGTGCTGTGTTGCGAGCCATACGCGGCCGAACGTGTCGGCGGCGACGTCGATGATGTTCTTGGGCGTGGGGTTGGGCCAGATGGTTGACGTGTTGATGAGTTCCCAGTCGTTGCCGGACAAGCGGCTGAACCATAGGGAGTCGCCTTGCGCGGATAGGGCCCAGAGGTTGCCGTCGAAATCGGCTTTCAGGCGACGGCAACCGTTGGAGAGGGGTGAAACGGTTGTTTGTGGGGCTGGCATGTCACCGTCGTTTGGCGCGTAGCAGCGGAGGATGTTGCCGTTGGAGAGGAGAATTGCTATGCCGAATCGCGTGTTGCAGGTGGTTACGACGGAGGTGTTTGGGGGTAGGGAGAAAGATTTGCTGTTGCCCTTGGCGGGTTGGACGAAGACGCGGGTTCCGGAGAGGATCCAGAGATTGTCGCGGTTGTCGACCCAGGCGTCGTCGGCTTGCTGGGCTCCGGAATGGGTGAAGAGGTCGCCTATGGGGCGGAACTCGGCTGCGCTGCGCGAGTAGAGGAGGAAGCCTGTTGTCGTCTTGACGAGGAGGGAGTCGGGGCCGAGCTCTTGCGTGGAGATGATTTGCGTTGCGGGCGTGAGGTGGTCGGGCATGGCGAGAGGGATAGTCTCGTCGCCGTCGAAGCGGTCGACGCCCCAGAGAGTGGAGACCCAGACGAAGCCTCGGTTGCCGATGGTGATGTCGTTGACGCGCGGGTGTGAGATGCCCGACTCGATGCCGACATGCCTAAAGAATATTGATGTTGAGGCGATTGCCTTACCGCAGCATAGGAAGAGCGTGAGGACGGCAATTGCGCAAAAGGCGCACGACAGGGTATGAGGGCGCTGAAAGGTTGTCATTTGTGGTAGATGTGGCGCAAGGTGTTGATTTTTTGGAGGGTCGATGTGGGTCTTACAAAGTTAAGAAGATTTTTAGTTATAGATAGGTTTTTAACAAAATGGTGGGCGATAGTGCGATTAAAGTGATATCTTTAACGAAAAAGAGGATAATAATGAAACAGGTAGAAATAATATTGTCGGCGCGTCGTCGCGGCTGCCACTTGATAACGGGCGACGTGGTGTCGCGCTTGCCTGAGTTGCCAAGCGTTGGTTTGTTGCATCTGTTTGTGTGCCATACGAGTTGCGGGCTGACGATAAACGAGAATTGCGACCCGGACGTGCGGAGCGACATGGCGAGGGCGTTGGACAGGATGGTGCCGGAGAACCCGTCATTGTACGACCATACGGACGAGGGACCGGACGACATGCCGTCGCACTGCAAATCGACGATAGTGGGGACGTCGGTGACGATCCCGATACGCGGAGGTCGGTTGGCGTTGGGGACTTGGCAGGGCATATATCTTTGTGAATTTAGGAATTATGGAGGCGAGAGACGGCTCATAGCGACAATTATGGAGTAGTGAGCTGGTAGGATTGTCAGATGGAATGCATAAATTTGCGCATCGCATCGACGTGTCGTCGCGAGATATAAATTGAAAATCAGTAATTTAAAATAAACAGGTAACATGCAAGTAATAGGCAAGTTGGAAGAAGTCCATGAGTTGGTCAAGAGGACCGAGACGTTTCAAGTGAGGGAGTTTGTGTTGGAGATCCAGGCTCAGAACAGCCAGTATTCTGAGCACGTTCTTTTCCAATTGACCAACAACCGCACGAATCTTATTGACAGCTATCAGATTGGTCAGGAGATAGTAGTCGACTTTGACCTCCAGGGTCGCAAGTGGACGGCGCAGGACGGCAGGGTTGTCTTCTTCAACCGCCTCAACGCATGGCGCATCAGCCCATATAACGCTCAGGCAGCCATGGGCTATCAGCAGCAACCTATGGGCGGTTACCAGCCTCAGCAACCCATGGGTGGCTACCAACAGCAGCAGCCTATGGGCGGCTATCAGCCTCAGCAGCAGGGCTTCGCGCCCCAGCAGCCGGCAGCCCCTGCGGCACCATCGCAGCCAGCCCCATCGACCGATGGCGGCAACCCCGACGACCTCCCATTCTAAGCAATTAGACGATTAAGGCAAAACGAGCGCGCCCTCCCGACGAGACTGTCGGGAGGGCGCGCTTCCTTATTTTTATGGGGTGTTATTTTGTCTTTGTGATGGGGAAATAGATGGTGTAGGGCTTGTCGCCCACCTCGTAGAGAGGCTTGAGGCGGATGAGGTCCTGCTGCCCGACGGTGCGGTAGTGGCTTTGCGTCCATCGGACGGTGCGGTACTGCTGATCGATCTCGCGGCGGAGGAAGGACGACGGGTTTGCCGCGTTGCCCTTGAGGGCAGGCTCGATGGACTCGGAGGCGAGGACTATCGGGCCCTCCATGAAGGCCACCATGGAGGGGTCGCCAGGGAGCGGCTCGGACCATAGGCGGTCGGGGAAATCGACGACGACCTCGTTGTCATGCCACGTCTTGCCTATGGAGACGAAGCCGTGGGAGGCGTTGACGGCGACAGCCTTGCCGTCGATGGAGACTTGCGCCTTCTTGTCGAGCCACCAGGGGAGGCGGATCTTGAGGTCGAACGCCGCATCTTGATTGTTGGTATTGACCTTGATGTGGATGCGGAAGCGGTCGGCATCCCAATTCTTATTCCACTGGTTGCCCTCGAAATCTTGCTCGATGGTGACGGGCTTGCCGTCGCGCTCCCACGAGAGGACGGAGGGGACGTATTGGCTGATGGTGAGGCCGTTATCGTCTTGGTAATAAATGTATTGGGGGTAGCGGTTGTGGGCTTGGACGAGCGAGCCGTGGCAGCAGTAGAAATCCATTGTCGGGTGCCCCCATCCCTTCTCGCCGCCCTTGGTGTAGCCGGCGGCCATGGGGAGGAAGTAGGCGACCATGCCCGTCGAGGGGTGTTGCTGGGCGAGGATGCCGTTGTAGAGATTGCGCTCGATGTAGTCGGCATACTCGACATCGCCAGTGAGTCGGAGGAGGTAGTCGGCCGTGCGCATCATGTTGTAGACGGTGCAGTGCTCCTGGTTGTTCTCTCCTGCGAAAGTGGCGAGCTGCCCTTTGGGGACCCAGTGCTCGCCAGCGTTTTGGCCGCCCGTGCAGTAGCTCTCGCGCTCGTGGACGGCGCATCGCCAGAAAGCTTTGGCGACGTCGAGCCAATAGGCGTCACCCGTGACCTCGTAGCATTTGGCGGCTCCGTGCGACCATGGGATGGAAGCGTTGGCGTGGTCGGAGGATAGGGCATCCTCGCCCTTCATGAGTTGGGTGTAGAGCCAAGGGTTGCCGTATCGCTCCATGAGCTTCTGGTATTTTGTGGCGTCGAGGTTGAGCTCCTTGTTGTCGCGGGCGAGACCGAACATCTCGGCCCATATCTCGAGCATTCCGCTCGTCTCGCCGCCCATGATGGCAGCCGCGTTGTTGGCCTCGATGCACTCGGTCGTCCACTTATAGAACCAGTCGGCAAACTTGTCGAGGACGCTGAGAGCCTGCTTGTTGCCCATGATGGCGTAGGCGTCGTAGAGGCCCATGAGGGTCTTGTGGAGGGTGTATTGGGGCGACCACATGGGTTTGCCCTCGGCCATGAGACGCATGTATTTTTCGGGGATGGAACCTACCCATCCGTTGCCGTTAAGCTCCTGGCATCTGGCGAGTTCGGCGACGATGAAGTCGGCCCGATGCCCGATCTCGGCGTCGCCCGTCTCGGCCCACGTGTAGGCGCAAGCCGAGAGATAGTGGCCGAGGAAGTGACCGCGAAGCTGGCCGCTTGGCGACTCCCATCCCCAATAGAAACCGTCGATGCGGCCGTCCTTGCCGATCATGAACTCCTTATTGAGACCCGCCTCGGCGTAGAAATTTTGGAGCAGCTTGGTCGGCTCAAGAGCCATCATGTAGGCTCTGTTGAGCTCAAAACGCTCGCTGAAGAGACCTGGGCGAAGGCGCAGGGATGTGGGGGGCATGGCATCGAGCTTGTGGGCTGCCGTGCCGACGTAGGCGAAGTGGCCAGCCGAGGCGTATGGGTCGTTGCCTCGTCCGGAGTCGTCGATATAGATGATTTGCGAAGTGGCCAAGAGTGGCATCGTGGCCAGGAGTGAGACTGCCGCGAGCCTCGTGACGATGTTTTTGATATTGGTCATTGCTGAAAATATGTAATCTGATTTGTCGCGATTATACAATTTTTAAAATGGCGAGGCTGTGCATATTTTGACGTAATCATGTGAAAAAGTAACTTTGAGAATATAAACACCCCTAAATGATTACATCTGATACCATTTGCGCGATATGCACGGCAGCCGGTCGCGGCGCGATAGCCGTCTTGCGCCTGTCGGGAGCGGACGCCATAGGCATTGCCGACAAGAGGTTCCGCCCCATGGCGGGCGCGAAGAGACTGTCGGACCAGGCGGCTCGGACGCTGCACTACGGAACCATCGTCGACGAGACGGGAGCCGCTATTGACGATGTCGTCGTGTCGCTGTTCCGCGCGCCTCACTCATATACGGGCGAGGACACTGTCGAGGTGTCGTGCCACGGCTCGACGCTGGTACAGAGGCGGATATTGCAGACGCTGATTGACGCTGGCGCACGGATGGCTGGACCTGGCGAGTTTACCAAGCGCGCCTTTGTGAACGGCAAGATGGATCTCAGCCAGGCGGAGGCCGTGGCGGACATGATAGCCGCCGACAGCGAGGCCGCGCGGAGGGTGGCGTTCAGCCAGATGAGGGGCGGGTTCTCGCACCAGTTGGCGGACCTCAGGGAGAAGCTGATACATTTCGCGTCGCTCGTGGAGCTGGAGCTCGACTTCAGCGAGGAAGACGTGGAATTTGCCGACCGCAGGGAGCTGACGCAGTTGACTGACGAGATACTCATGGTCGTGACGCGGCTGGCTGACTCGTTTCGCCTTGGCAACGCGATAAAAGAGGGTGTGGCGACGGCAATCGTCGGTGCGCCCAACGTCGGCAAGAGTACGCTGCTCAACGCGTTGCTGAACGAGGAGAGGGCTATTGTCAGCGACATAAAAGGCACGACGCGCGACACCATCGAGGAGAAATTGAGCATTGGCGACCTGACGTTCCGCCTGATAGACACGGCGGGCATCCGCGACACGGAAGACGTTATTGAGGCGGAGGGCGTAAGACGCAGTAAAGAGGCGGCGAAGAAAGCTCAGGTCGTCGTGCTGATGGTTGACGCCACGCAGGGCGAGGAGTCTGCCGCGCGTGAGGCGTCGGACATAAAGACCGTCATGAAGGGTGAGACGCAGAGCCTCATCGTGGCACTCAACAAGGCTGACGCGTGCGAGACGGACCCGTCATCGTGGGTCACTGAGGATTGGCGTCGCAGGGTCGGGGCGTCGGACGTCGTTGTGATGTCGGCTCGCGACGGGCGCGGCGTTGACGAGTTGAAAGAGGCGATGGTGAGGTGCGTATCGGAAGGGAGCGACGTGCGCGGTGAGGATGTCATAGTGACCAACGCTCGGCATTATGAGGCGTTGGTGACGGCTCGCGAGGCCCTGATGAGGGTTAGCGCGGGACTGGATACGGGATTGGGCGGCGAGATGTTGTCGGCCGACTTGCGCGACGCCACCGACGCGTTGGCGTCGATAACGGGTGAGGTGAGCAGTCAGGACGTTTTGGAGAATATATTCAAGAACTTCTGCATAGGGAAGTAGGATCCGATTAGCAAAACTGCAAAACCTCACATTCTATAGTTAAAGCGCTCACCACGAGCGCTTTTCTTGTTTGCGGTCATTCTCGACAATAATCGATGGTGACCGTTTTTGCGTCCTTTTTCGTACCGCTCTCGTACCAAGAGAAAAACTAAAGGCACTGAGCGTGAGCAAGGTGATAGAGGGATTTCACTATGACTTGCCACCATTCATGACAGTTCCCTTATTACAAGACCTCGCAAGGTGAAAGTAACGACATGTAGAACCAAACAAACAGAGAAAAAATATAGTTTTTGCCACTTTGTTTTGCTAATTACATAAACTTACTTCTCGTATCCCTCATAATAATAGCTTTGCTCAATTCCCTTGAATATCACCTCGCGGTTCTCCGTGTCGGAAGTGAGGTTTTGTGATAGCAGATAGCGCAATTCGAGGTCGTTAATAGGTGAGCGTTCCATAGCAGAGAGGTATTGGTCTTTGTCGACATACTGCCAATTGACGACTTTCCCGAGAGAGCGTTTCAGCATCATGTCGAGCCAAATGCGAGAGGAACGACCATTGCCTTCCATAAAGGGATGACACACGTTCATCTCGACATATTTTTCTATAATATGTTCAAAAGTGTCTTCGGGCATCTTTTCCACTGCGGCGAGAGCTGCTTCAAGATAGAGCGAATTGGCAAAGCGAAATCCTCCTTTGGCTATATTCTTATTCCGAATAATGCCAGCGAAAGGATACAAGCCATCAAACAGAAAATGGTGTATCTGCTGAAGTCCTGCCATTGTTCCGATAGGTATTTTACCTATATCGCCCGATTCATAGAGACGGTGTGCGTTGTCTAACGACCTTTCATCAATTTCTTTTGTTGTCATAATCAATTGAATTATATTTCCTATTGATTTGATGATAAGTTGGGAAGTAGGAGAAGGAAGACGAGGGGGGCGTGAGGTGGAAAGGGTGATGCGGATAGAGAAGCAACCCACCATGCGGCATTGCTTGCGGCCCGTCGGGTGTCGATAAGCGTGAGCCTATGGTAGTTTGTTGATTTCGAAGCGTTGGTTCTCCACTGTCTGTCCCGCTTGTCAGATGAGGAATAGAAGTAGTGGGGCTCTATCCCACCACTTCCACGTTGAGATCGAGATGCAATCGATTGGAGATTTTGTCCAGCATTTTGGCCTTGGCCTCTGTGCTGAGGTTGGTAAATACATAGAAGTCGCCTATTTTGCGCTGCTGGCGGTTCTCGTCCTTGCTCGTTGACACGAGGTTTATGCTACTGGGCATCAGCTCCAGCTGCCTTACACGCATCAGCCCGATGGACTTCAGCACATCACAGAATGTATTAGTAGCGTCTTTTGCATCATAAAACACGTGGCCGTCGTTGGTTGTCACTTTGAGCTTCGTATTGGGGCGACGTTGCCCAGTGCGTTGCTGCGGAGAGCGACGTTTGATGCCTGGCACTTCGTCGGGAGTGAGCAATGTAGCTTCACTGAGGTCGCTAAGGTCTCGCTTGCGTGATATGCGCACCGAGATGGGTTCTTCGGGACGGTAGTCCACAACGAGAGTCATCTCACGGTGTATTTGTCGGAGCGAGGGCTCTATGCTGTCGCGTATCACGGGCAACACTTCCTTACGGATAAGTTGCTCTTCCAGCTCTGCCGTTTGTCTCAATACATCTTCAGGCAATTCTATGCCCATGTCAGTCAACGTTTCAATGGATGCGTATAGCTTTTCGAGGTTGGTCTGCTCCATAGGGGGGTATTGTAATAGATCGTATTCTTTATGAGATATTGGCGTGTTAATATGCAAATATGGTGTTTTACCTTTATTTAATGATATGTTATAGTGCGGAAAAAGCATTTCATGACATAACTAACCATGCGAATAACCCATTTTGAGCAGAAACTCTAATAGCTAAATGCTATAATATTGTTTGTAAGCACTATATTCCCCCCCCCATCGGCAGATATGACGCATAAAACAATTGGCACCCCGAGAACTCCGCAGGTTCTAATTGCGGCGGTCCTTGGAATGCCAATAGTTCACTTTTTTGGGAACGTCTCCCCCCACATCGGGGCTAATTCATCTATTGTTTCTCTGCCACATATCGTTTGATCAGCCCGGCATGCGACATCGGCTTCTTTGCGTCTTCTACGTCCTCGTTGGTGTCATAATCGAGCAAGACCACCGTGCGCTCCGCTGACAATTTTCTTAAAGTCTCGATGCTTTTTGCGCAATAGTGTTCAAGCATGTAGTAGTATGACGGGATGTAGATGTTCTTGCGGGCTTCGATATAACCGATTAGCTCTCCGTTGTACATGTGCCCCAGACAACGCCCGTGCGTGCGGCATGTGCGCTTCATGTTGACCATGGTCTTGTTGGAAAACAGCGTGCGGTCAATGCCCTCGCCCTCAAACACCTTCAGACCCTGCCAGATTCCTTCTACCGAGGCGGAAGTCGCGCCCTCCATTCCTGGCACGGGAATCTGCCCGTGGGGATAGAAAGGCGACATCTGCTTCATGGCGCCCTTCGACGTTACGTCGAAAATAATGGCGTCAGGATATTCCGTCAGAATATTCTCTCGCTTGCATCTTCTGTTCTTTACTACTATCATCTCCTTGTTTTTATAGTGCCCTTGTGATCAAGTAAACGTAAAAGTATGATTCTTATTGCCGATTGTTCTTCAGGCGCGCGCTACGAGTGTACTCGTGACTTTATCAATAATGCCTCAGCTCGTTCTTTTCAAAATGGAATGCCGACACTCATAACGTACTCTCGTTGCCCTCGAAGAAGAACCATGGATTATTCAATGGATAATTTAGGACGTCGCCCGGCTGCACCTCGTTGATTGGTCGTGGCTTTGTCTCCCGTCTTACCGAGAACGTGCTGCGCACACCATAGGCGTTTTTCAAGAAATCCTCCAACGCCTTGCGTGTGTTTCCGCCTGGTTCTTTTCCATGCGCGGTGACCTTTAATTATAGTGTGCAATATTGTGTGATGAGCTCTTTATGTCCGTACTCTCTGCCTTTTGAAGAGATCTTCTGCAAGTTAAGTGTTTTTGTCATAAATTCATACCCAAAGTTTTTTCTCGTATCTCTTTTTCCTCCGAATCAGCGGTGGGTTATAGTGCGGCATGAGCCACCAACACTGACAAAAAAAGCAAGCCTCCCGAGATTTTGGTCTCGGGAGGCTTGTCTTTATAAGGGGCCGCACCTTATTGGATGTTTAAACTCCTAAAGATAGGATTTGGGTGCCTCGCTACTCAGTAATCTTCCTGTCGCACATTGGCGAAACCACCTTGCGGTGGCGAAGCCCGCCTTCGTAACGATTAAGCGTCGCCCGTTTGAATTTTTAATGTTGAGTTTAACGATCAAAAATCCGATGCGGCTTTTTCTCTAACGTTGTATCACAAATATAACGAATTATTTTCATCCGCATATATCGCATGTCATTTTTTTTGCGTCTACTCGCTGCGGAGCGATGGCCACCCCGTGTCGTCCCACTCGATTTTGCGGAGGATGAGTTCAGATTGCCCGTCGCCATGGCGGTAGGCGTGGAGAGCCATGTAGTCTTGCCCGCGGAGGGTGACGACGGCGCAGTGGCCATAGGCTACGTAACGCTCCTTGTCCGCCTCGGGAAGGTCGATGCGCGTGCCGCCGCCTATCTCCATCGACTCGCCGGCGCGGTCGACGTATGTGCCTCGGATGTCGCGGCTGCGACCACAGACAACGTGGTAGGTGCTGGCCTCGCCGCGGCAGCAGTAGTCGAACGAGACGAAGAGGTAGAACCACCCGTCGTGCTTGAAGATGAACGGGGCCTCGACGGCGCCCTCACCCGGCTTCTCGGCCGTGTCGGCGGGATTGACGAGCTTGGGGCGCGAGCAGAGCGTGTGCCACTCTTGCGGCTCGGCTATTTGGCTAAGGTCGTCGCTCAGCCTGACCATCTTTATGCCGCCCCAGAAGGAGCCGAAGTCCATCCATGCCGAGCCGTCGGCGCAGATGGCGATGTTGGGGTCGATGGCGTTCCAATTGTCGCGGTCGGGGACGGACTGGAGGATGAGACCGCGGTCAACCCACTTGTAGGCGGGGCTGCGGCGGTTGAGCGTCTTGTTGGTCAGGTGCCCGATGACGGACTTGTTTGTGGCGAAGACCGACGAGCAGTAGAACAGGTGCCACTCGCCGCCGGCGTAGATGATGTCCGGAGCCCATAGGTGGAGCGTGGCCTCGGGGTTGCGCTCGCGAACCCATGCCGGGAGGGTCTCGAGGCATGGACCGTCAAAGTCCCACGTTACGAGGTCGAGCGTTCGGAGCTGGTGGATGCCGTGGCCTGTCGTGAAAGCGTAGACGGTGTCGCCCTCGACGGCAATGACGGGGTCGTGGGCCCAGGGGCGCGTGGGGTCGAACTCGGGGCGTCGCCTCAGCGTGTCGGGAGCAGCCTCGGTAGAATCTTTTTCAGCAGGGGGGGCGGTCTGCGCAGGTTTTTGCGCGCAGGCCATGAAGAGAGTAGCGGCAAGTGAGATGCCGACACAAGCCTTTACTCTTAGAGTCTTTATCATCGTTTTAGAGCGTGTACGTGTTACAGTGTTTGCGAACGTGTGTTGAGGCGATGTCTAAAATTTAACCAGACGTGCGCCAGCGTCGCTTAACATTTCTAAATACGAAGTTGAGGAAAAAGAGATGGGCGGTGGTGGATTATAATTTACATTAGGTGGACAATGGCGAAGATGTCCACGCATGGCTATTTTTCTCTACTTGTGGTGTCGTCGTCGCCAGTCTCGGCGACCTTGCCCATGGGGCGAACCTCCGTGCCGAGCCACTCGTCAGTGAGCCTCTTGCCGTTTGCTACGAAGCGGTAGAGGTCTACGAGGTTGAATATGGGCAGCAGGGTGAGGATGTTCCTCAGCAGTGCCGTCCGCCAGCTGACGATGCAGCCGTCTGTCGCCCTGACCACGGCAAGGTTGTAAAGCCTCTTGCCCATGCCGCCGCCGCGGCTGTCGCGCAAGAGGAAGTAAGCCAGGCAAGCCACCTTCCCGAAAAGTCCCGGGAAGGTGGCCAGCGTGAGGCTCAGTATCATGTCTACGGCCAATGCGGCCTCGCGCTCGATGCGCGGCTTGGTTATGAGGCCATGGGCCATTTGGCGTAGTGTTGGCATGTGCGTTTTTTCTGTTTCGGGGGGGGGGCGTTACTTCTTGCGCATCACGATGTTGATGGGCACTCCGCAGAAGTCCCACGCCTTGCGGATCTTGTTCTCAAGGAAACGCTTGTAGGGGTCGCGCACGTACTGGGGGAGGTTGCAGAAGAAGGCGAAGGTGGGCGTGGCTGTCGGGAGCTGGGTGACGTATTTGATCTTGACGACCTTGCCCTTGGTCTCTGGTGGGGGGTAGGCTCCGACGGCGGGGAGGAGGAGCTCGTTGAGCTGCGAGGTCCCGACCTTGCGTTTCATGTTGTCAAAGACGCGGCAAGCCTCCTCGACGACCTTATGGATTCGCTGCTTGCTGGGGACGGAGGTGAAGATGATGGGGATGTCGGTGTAGGGGGCGAACTCGCCGCGGATCTGGTCCTCCCATTTCTTCATGGTGTTGTTGCTCTTCTCGACGAGGTCCCACTTGTTGACGACGACGACGACGCCCTTGCTGTTGCGCTCGATGAGGCTGAAGATCTTCTTGTCTTGCGCCTCAAGACCGCGCGACGCGTCGACCATGAGGATGCAGACGTCGGAGCTCTCGATGGCGCGGACGCTGCGCATGGTGGAGTAGAATTCGATGTCGTCCTTGTCCTTGTTGCGCTTGCGGAGTCCGGCCGTGTCGACAAGATAGAAGTCGCGCCCGAACTTGTTGTATCGTGTGAAGATGCTGTCGCGTGTGGTGCCGGCGATGTCGGTGACGATGTTGCGCTCCTCGCCGATGAAGGCGTTGATGATGGAGCTCTTGCCGGCGTTGGGTCGTCCGACGACGCAGAACTTTGGCAGGCTGTCGTCGATGTCGCTCGTGACGTCGTCTGGGAGGTTGTCGAGGACCTTGTCGAGGAGGTCGCCCGTGCCGCTGCCTGTCGCCGCGCTCGTGGCGAAGATGTCGCCGAGGCCGAACTTGTAGAACTCGTGCATGTCGGCCATTTTCTCGCCCGTGTCGGCTTTGTTGGCGACGACGATGACGGGTTTGCGGGCGCGACGGAGCATGTCGGCCACCATGTCGTCGTAGTCGGTGACGCCCGTGGTGACGTCGACGACGAAGAGGATGAGGGCCGCCTCGTCGATGGCGAGCTTGACCTGCTTGCGGATCTCGCCTTCAAAGATGTCGTCTGAGTTGCTGGAGTAGCCGCCTGTGTCGATGATGGAAAATTCCTTGCCGTTCCACTGGACCTTGCCGTACTGACGGTCGCGGGTGACGCCCGCCACCTCGTCGACGATGGCTTGGCGAGTGCCGATGAGGCGGTTGAAGAGGGTGGACTTGCCGACGTTTGGCCTGCCCACGATTGCCACGATGTTTGCCATTTTACTGTAAAATGTTCTCTTTTTTGTTTTATGGCTCCCGACGACAGGAGGCTTCACAGCCGCCACGTGCGCCGGCGGTTTCCCGAGAGGTGTGCCGCCATTTTTTTTTCTGGCGCCGCGACCCCCCGAGCCGCTTGTACTTGATTAATTGTCGCGAAGTTAAGGTTTATTTCCTTACCACAAGGATGCTCGCCTCATAAAGTATCCATACGGGGAGGCTTACGAGGGCGAGGGTCAGGGCGTCGGTCGTGGGGGTTATGATGGCCGCGAGGGCGACGATGACGAGGACGGCGTGGCGGCGGTAGCGGCGCATGACGCCGCGGGTCAGTAGCCCCATCTTGCTGAGCAGCTTGGCGACGACGGGCAGCTCGAAAAGGACGCCCATGAGCAGGCACAGCATCAGCATGTTGTCTATATAGGAGTCCAGCGAGATGAGGTTCGTCACGACGGGCGACACCTCATAGGTGGCGAGAAACTGGTAGGCGAGGGGGAAGATTAGCACGTAGGAGAGGGCGACGCCCATGACGAAGAGTAGCCCGCCCCAGATGAATACCGAGGCCATGACGCGCCGCTCGTTGGGGTAGAGCGCGGGGGCGAGGTAGCGGGCCACCATCCATGCCACGACAGGTGCCGAGCAGCACAGCCCCGCTCCCAGTGCCACCTTGAAGTGCATCATGAGCTGCCCGGACAGGCGAGTGTTTATCAGCCCGCCCGAGATGTCGGGAGGCGTCAGCCCGCTGAAAATCTTATATAACGGGAAATCCGGACGCGAGGGTGCCATGACGATGGCGAAAAGCTCATCTTTTAGGCAGAAGCACACGACCGTCAGCACGCCTATGACGACGAGCGACTTGACGAGCAGCCCGCGCAGGTCGTCGAGATGCTCCCAAAACGTTTTCTCTGTATCGTGCTCCATCGCGCGGGGCGGGGCGTTAGTCCTTCTTCTCCTCCTCCTCGGTTTTTTTCTCCTCGGTCGAGTCCTTATGCTCCTCGATAACCGTGTTTCCGTTCATTCCGTCACGGAAACTCTTGACTCCCTTGCCGATGCCGCTCATCAGCTCAGGAATCTTCTTGCCGCCGAAGAGGAGCAGGATGAGTATCGCTATGACGAGGATTTCTTGGCCACCCAGGCCCAACAGGAGAAGTTTCATAAGGCGTATGTGTTTTTTATGGCTATCGCACTGTTTTTCACGACAAAGGTAGTCTTTTGGCAGATAAAAGGGTCGAGGCGTCGTCCATTGTGCCGATTTTTTCAACAAACGTGACATTTTGACATCTTGCGCCCTTCGTCGAACACATTGGCTCGGTTGTTGAAAATGTTTGACTGTCAGCGTGAAGCAAGACATATTCGCGTCAAAAGAAAAAAGAACAATATGGAAATAAAGAAATATCTGTTGGCCTCTGCCGCCAGCCTCGCGTGCGCCGCCTTTGGCGCATATCTCTATTCGCGTTACGTGGCTGCCCAGCCTTCGTCCGTCGCCCAGCCTACGACCATCAGCGCGCCAGCCCATGCCGTAGCCTACGGGCAGGCGGCTCCGACAGACTTCACCGACGCGGCGGCTATGACTGTCAACAGCGTCGTCCACATCAAGGTCACGCAACAGTCGCAGCAGCAAGATTTCGGCGGCTCCGACCTCTTCGATTTCTTCTTCGGCCCAGGCATGGGACGACAGCAGCAGCGCAGCCAGCCCGTCCAGGGCGCAGGCTCGGGCGTGATAATCAGTGCGGACGGCTACATCGTCACTAACAACCACGTCATCGACGGGGCCGACAAGATAGAGGTCGTGCTCAACGACAAGCGCAGCTTCAGCGGCACGCTCGTCGGCACCGACCCGACGACCGACATCGCCCTCGTCAAGATCGATGCCGACGGCTTGCAGCCTCTGGCGTTCGGCAATTCGGACAACGTCAAGGTCGGCGAGTGGGTTCTTGCCGTGGGCAACCCGTTCAACCTGACCAGCACCGTCACGGCTGGCATCGTCTCGGCCAAGGGGCGCCACGTCGGCATCAACACGTCCAACATGGCCATCGAGTCGTTCATCCAGACCGACGCCGCCGTCAACCCTGGCAATAGTGGTGGCGCGCTGGTCAACACCCGTGGCGAGGTCATTGGCATCAACACGGCCATTGCGTCGCCGACGGGCTCTTTCTCCGGCTACTCGTTTGCCGTGCCTGCCAACATCGCGCAGAAGGTGGCGCAAGATCTCATGACCTATGGTGAGGTTCAGAGGGCCCTTCTCGGCGTCACGATTCAAGAGGTCGATGCGCAAAAGGCTCAGGATCTGAAACTTAAAAAGCCCGAAGGCGTATTTGTCGCAGGCGTGGCCGATGGTGGTGCCGCCAAGGAGGCTGGAGTCCGCGAGAGCGACGTCATCATCAAGATTGACGACGAGGCGGTCAACTCCGTGCCCGACCTCCAGTCGCGTGTGGCTCAGCATCGCCCGGGCGACTCAATCAAGCTGACCCTCGTGCGCGACGGCAGTGAGAAAGATGTCGTCGTCACACTGCGCAACATGCGCGGCACGACGGGCATCGTCAAAGGCTCAGACACCGAGTTGCTCGGCGCGGAGCTGAAACCAATATCCGACAGTGAGGCCCGCCAGTTGGGCATCCGCTACGGGTTGCGCGTCAGCAGCATATCCGACGGCAAGCTGAAAGAGGCTGGTGTCGGCAAGGGATTCATCATTACGAAGGCCAACCGCGTCCCACTGACCTCGGTGCGCGACTTCCAGCAGGTCGTAGCCTCGGCGTCCGACGGACTCTTCCTCGCGGGTGTATATCCCAACGGGCAGGTACGTTATTTCGCCATCGACCTTCAATAAATAATAGGGATAGAAAATCATGAGGTTCCCGCCCCGCCATAGCCCACGAGGCATGGCGGGGCGGGTTTGGTTTTGTCAATATATCTTAAAAAGAGGGTCGCTGAGGGGCAAACGCACTGTAACCCAAACTATCGGCACGTCAAAATTGACTACCTTTGCGACTGAAATTCCCTGATTCGGAGTTTTACAAGAAAAAAAGAGACAGAAAAGAGACAATGAGGCAACTTAAGATATCAAAGTCTATCACTAACCGCGAAAGCGCATCGTTAGATAAGTACCTGCAGGAGATAGGACGCGAGGAGCTCGTAAGCGTCGACGAAGAGGTCGAGCTGGCGCAGCGCATCAAGCAGGGAGACCAGGCAGCATTAGAGAAGTTGACAAAGGCTAACCTCCGCTTCGTGGTCTCTGTGGCCAAACAGTATCAGAACCAAGGTCTTAGCCTCCCCGACCTCATCAATGAGGGCAACCTTGGTCTTATCAAGGCAGCCGAGAAATTCGACGAGACCCGCGGTTTTAAGTTCATCAGCTACGCCGTATGGTGGATCCGCCAGTCCATTCTTCAGGCCTTGGCCGAGCAGAGCCGCATCGTCCGCCTGCCACTCAACCAGGTAGGCTCACTCAATAAGATCAATAAGGCATATTCCAAGTTCGAGCAAGAAAACGAGCGCAAGCCTTCCGCCGAGGAGCTTGCCGAGAAGCTCGACTTGCCGGCCGACAAGGTGCAAGATACGCTCCGCGTGTCGGGTCGCCACGTCTCGGTCGATGCCCCGTTCACCGACGGTGAGGAGAACAGCCTCTTGGACGTCCTCGTCAACCAAGACTCGCCAAACGCCGACCGCGGCCTCATCAACGAGAGCCTCTCTCGCGAGATTGAGCGCGCGCTGAGCACCCTGCCCGAGCGCGAGAGCGACATCGTCAAGTCCTTCTTCGGCATCGGCTGCCAAGAGATGACCCTTGAGGAGATTGGCGAGAAGTTCGGCCTCACGCGCGAGCGCGTCCGTCAGATCAAGGAGAAAGCCATCCGCCGCCTCCGCCAAGGCACGCGTTGCAAGCTCTTGAAGAGCTACCTTGGTCAGTAACAGATTCTTATAAGTATATAGAGAAGATTCGCCCTCGTCGATTTTCATCGGCGAGGGCGAATTGGTTTTATGGAGTGGGGGGAATTATTAGCGCAGACAAATTTTCTCGCTTTCAGGGAAAAGCAAAGGTCGTGCTTTTTTGTTCATCTTGAATGATATCGTGTCTCCATTTCCGCTTGGACGTGATAAAAGTAAATCTACCGTTATGTATCCAGCTTCAAGAAGATTGTCGAATTGAGATATGACTGGATTCTTTGTATGTTCAATGAGAATAGGACGGAATAACTCTCGACCACCATCATTTCGAGATTCAACTTCTATCCAAAAGGTTTCGTGGTGTTTTTCTAACAAACGCTGGTGAAGGACAGGAAGTTGCCATAATGCTACATCCGCAGTCTTCAAGTATCTTATGACGGCATCTTTATCCATTTTTACTTTTTTCTCCTCGATTGCCAAAATTTCGTCCATCGGATACAATGTCATGCCGAGGCTTTGAGCGTTAGGAGCTGTGCAGCTAATTGTGTTCTGGTATGTTTTGACCATTTGCCCCTCCCTGTTAGGACGCAGGTAGCCATACTTGGCAACAATTTCTTTGGCGGATTTTATACGGCTATTCTTCCAATCTGGAACTTGGGTAAACAAAGAAGCCCTTACCCCAGGGCGCTTCTCCCGATAACTTTTAAGTTCAATGCCTTTATAGTCAGGTTGTTTCGAACTGTTCATTTCAATACCAAGGATAGTTTCTATCGCACGTCCAACACCTGTATCTGCAAGAACTTCAGCAGGGTGCCATTCTTTCGCGACATCACGCAGCAGGGATGTCAACTCGTTTGAGACACTCATAGCTTCTGTATTTACATCTCTTATCAAAGCTTTGAGAGGGGTGTCTATGACTGAATTATAGGCCTTTTCTATATTGACATGCGTTAGGTTTACCACGTAAATTTTTTCTTTATGGTAAAGCATCAGCAGGATGTCATTGGGAATACAATATTTTTTGAGGTTGTTTGTCCAAATGCGTGGGTCGCCTTTCTTTGTCTCTGGGCGGTACAAGGATGTTGAAGTCGGATACATAGAGGCTGCATCCAATATACTTGTTGGCAGGATGACTTTATAATCCTGACCTTGTGGCTGCTGGTTATAGTCATGCATACCGACAGTCTTGAAATATTGGCGCATAGGATCTGTAGCATCGAGAATACTCTTTTTGTAACCAGTCTCGGTTATTTGGACAAGCGTATGCTCGATGTTCTTTTGAGTGAGGAATTTTAAATTGTTTTCCTCAAACTCGTTGAAAGGCCTCATGTGTATCAATGACTTCCTATTTGATGTGTTCAAGTATGGTGTTTGCGATAGCCCTTGCCATCAGAGGAGGTACGGCATTGCCGACCAATGTGTATTGCGGTATTTCTTTTTGTCTGTTGTTTCCTCCCGTTTGACGTTTACCTTGGAATACAAACGAGTCGTCGAAACTCTGTAAACGAGCCATCTCTCGTACTGTCATTGGACGGCACGCTGCATAGTGTATAAAGTCATCCGGCATTGTGCAAACAGTCGGACTTTGCCTCAATGGGTCAAGTACAGTATAGTTGCGTTTGTTAGAGTCTAATCCCTTTTCCTTTAATTCAGCCTTTGCGTCGTCATAATCACCATGTTTGGCAATAATACGAAGGCGTTCACGAACTGCTTCATTTTGCAAACTTGTCTGATGGTTGAAAAGTTCCATCTTCTTGTGCATTGAAGGTTTCGCTAATTCATCTGCATTTGCCACGTAGAAAGGCTCTTCATCAAATGTAAAGCGATGACCTAATCTGCCTACTTTAGACCATTCCGTATAAAGCCTCCCTTGTTCGTCGGGTTTCCCTTCTACGGTGCGATGCTTTTTCTCACATTCGTACTCGGCTATAGTTTTAGGATTCTTATATTCTGTCGCAGTCTCGCCATTTCCAAGAGTATCCATATCCCAAATAGCTTCATACACTTTCACACGATCGTCTTCGGCTATAGCTGCTGGAATATCAGTGATGAGGTTTTGGTCTTTACGGCAGCCAATGAACAACACACGCTCCCGGTTTTGAGGCACCCCATAATTGGCTGACAGTACGACTATTGGCTTCTCAATATTGTAGAGTCTTACACTCTTCATTAGGTTGTCAAACTCTTCTGTCGTTTTTGCGTCGTCGGAGATGGCTTCTCGTATAAAGTCGATGCACTCATCAAAGGTGGATGCGTAAAGTTCCAATGATTTCTTTATTACATCGGCTTCTTCTTTGCAGTTGCCTAAAGTTGCAACATCATCGATTGCTTTAGCCATGGAGTCGATGACATCGTCCGTGGTTACAGCTTCAACTGCTGCGTTGTATTTGTTAACAAAACGATCGTTATCTATATGCGCAATAGTCTTTAGTTGAATGACTCGCTTGCTGATCTCTTCGCGCAATTGCTTTTCCTTCAGCAATATCAGACCATGTCTGATCGTATTTACTGCATCATTGCTCTTGCTTACGTTGTATGCAAGGTTCTTGGTTGTAAGTTCACGGAGTTGGGTGTCCAGATTGTCAAAGAATGCCTGTTCTATGGCGCTCGCATTGTCTTCGTAAGCCTCCAATTGCAATTTCATGTTCAATGCTGCATACAAAGCAGGAGCTATGCGCCGTTGCAATTTGGCACCGAGGTAGTCAAGAAGTTGCTGCAGAGCCAAAGGGTCAACGATTGAGCGGATCTCTCTAAGTATACGTTCCTTTATGCGCCCATCATCTTTTGTAAGGATCCCCTTGACGTTTTCCATTACAAAGTATTTTGGGCGCAACGCCTTAATAACCTTGAGATAGTGAAAAAAGAGGTCATCTCGCTTGTCGAGTTTCTTTCTCCGTCCAGCCAAACTGAAAGACTGACAACTCGGGCCGCCCGTTACAACGTCAATTTCTTGCCCTTTAAGTTTATTCAAGAGGTTTGGAAGGAAAGAAGTTTCCATAATGTCTTGACAGATAAATTCCGTGTCAAGCCCAAGCACGTTGTTATATCGAGCGCGATGGGTCAATTCACAGTTCTCGTTGATGTCGCTCGCTAAACGAAAATCGAAATACTTGTCTTCAGTATAAGCTTGCATAAATCCTTCGCTGATGCCTCCAGCTCCAGCAAATAGGTCTATGAATGTGACCTTCTTCCGTGATTCTATAAAATCTTTTTTTTCCACTACTTCTCATAAAAAAAGGACTCCCTCTATGATGCAAAAAGATTGACCAAAGCGTCCGCTGCTATCATCAAGGGATCCCTTTTATATTTATTATTTATGTCTACTCGTAAGCAATAATATGCAAGCAAAAGTTTATCCACGAAGATAATGATTTTGATTGATTTAATGAGCATACTTAAAAATGGGTTGTGCCGTTCTTTTCTGTGGAAATCACTGTTTTATGGGTTGACAAAATTCTTGTTTACGTGTCTTAATTTACCCTTTTGAAGTGTTGTGTGCCTGTTGTTTATGCGTAACGGACAGACTGTCATGATGAAAGTGACATACTTTGGGACTGTTACTCGATTCAAGCTTCCTCCTCTCTTAAATATTTCCCCCTTTCCCACAACCTCTGCAACAGTTTGGCATACCACGCCCGTAACTTT
>CAVEKX010000007.1:126151-126774 GCA_963616565.1 Clostridium sp. CAG:343 | reverse complement strand
CTCATACATTGGTTATAAGCGTGTTGAAGAATCTGTTCTGAAAAATACTTGCTATTAGCTCCTGAATGTCAAACGCTATTGCCTGTCACCTTTCTTTTTGAATCATACAAAAAATGGATCGACCAAATACAACATCAGGATTCTGTCTATTAATATACACATTTTATTGCAGTTTTACTCTATTTCTCAGAATAAAGAAAGAAAAACAAACAAGATAACGAGTAAGTTCCCACTATTTAGTCCTGCTCCAACAAAAATCTCTTTTATCTTCCAATGCAAAGGTGAATAAGTGTCCAATGTACGAGCCATGAATGTTTACGTCTTAGGCTACTCTTTTCCTCACCTCATCAGTACAGATACGGTGCTATGAAATCTACTGAGAGTCCCTCTGCTTAGATTGCATTAGATAGCTCTTGTTCCACTCCGTAATCATGATCGTTATTTTCTTCTTGCATATAGACAAATGCGGTTTGTGAATAGATAATGTACAATTGCCATACTGAAAGTGATAGCAGTGGCACACAAGTAACGTTACTTCAGATTCAAAGTTGTAAAAAAAAACAGCATCAAAACAAAAACAACACTTTCTGACTCTAAAGCTTCTTGCTAAGCTATACTCATGA
>CAVEKX010000007.1:68850-126141 GCA_963616565.1 Clostridium sp. CAG:343 | reverse complement strand
GGGGTGAACTTGGTTCACCCCGCTCCCTATTTTATCTATTCGGTTATGCTCTATTTCCAGAACTCACCCATCTCGCTCTCGACGGATGCCTCAGTAAGGTCGGGCAAGTTGCAGAAGAAGTCGAGACCTGTCTCTTCCTCGAGCTTGTCGATGGTGACAGCGTATTGACGGATGTCAGCCTCGGAGAAGTCTGACGAGCCATCGAGAGGCTTAATCTGGTCGTCATGTGGGACGAGGAATGCGACAGCCTTGTAGGCTCCGTTCTTGACTGCGAGGATTGCCATGAAGTAGTATGCAGGGCAGGCGAGGCCTTTGACGGTCATGCCGTTGGCGTCGGTTGTTGGGATTTTGCCATCGCCACCTTTGGTAGTGCCTGTGAAATTGATGAGGCGGTTGTTGATCGTGCCACCTTTGCAGACGTAGACGGTATCGTAGGTGTTGGCTTGTGTAGCATCACCCCATACACGCACCTCGTCTTCCATGCGTCGCCAGATGCCAGCGTTGAAGCCGTTGAGCATAGGACTCATGTTGCTGAAGTAGAAGGTCTGCTCATTCATCTCGGTTGTGCAGAGACGATCGCCGGAGGCACAGATATGACCACGATCAAGACCATCGTTGGTATGGTTGTAGTTGGTGACTTGCATATCTGTTGGGAGATCGGGATCGGCTTTGAAAGCGTCGCTGCTGGCGCGGCTTACGTTCTGCTGGCTGTTATACTTATCCATGGTATAAGCGACCCAAGCTGAGTGCTTAAGCTCGGCGTTCCATTCGAGGGAGAAATTAACTTCCTTCTTGCCATTAAGAGTGCCATAATGGGCGACGAAAGTGTTTGCTTCGTTTAGCCTTGGCATCTCAAGACGGGCAACGACGGAGCCGTAACCAGTTGTATCGTTGGCATTCACATTGGGCTGACGAACAGCTGCTGCTTGGAAGAAGCTTATCGTGTCGGTAGCGGTTCCACACTTGACGGTGAGGATGACAGAACGGGTAGAGTAGCTGCCGTTGGCAGAAGCCGTCGCAACGAGAGTCTGGTCACCATTGCCATAGGCGGGCTCGACAGAGAGCCAAGAAGGCATTCCGCTCAAGACCCAAGATGCGTTGGCGGATACATAGATGTTGGCAGAGCCACCCTCATTATCGAAAGAGACTTTGTCGGCAGCAATGGAGACGCTGTCATCATCTTCATCGCAAGAATAGAAGGTTGTCGAGAGCAACGCCGAAATGGCGAGCATGGCAACGACCTTTAGAGACTTAATCATTATGCTATATTATTAGACGAGAAAAGGGGAGACAAGCCGATATGGCTTACCTCCCCATTATTGTATGAAGATTTTACTCTACTTCTTTGAGAGAGCCTTCGACGTACTCAAAGGTTGCGACATCAGTAACCTTGTACTGGATGGTGTAGCTAACGCCAGCATTGCTACCATTATTCTCCTTGCTGTAGTATGCAACGAAGTTGATGGTGTAGATGACGTCGACGCCATCGATAGGCTTAGCTTCCGGATATTTGAGCGGAAGAACCTGAGCATAAGTTTCGATGAGGTTTTTCTGCATCTGCTCAAATACCTGCTCATCGGTCATGCCATCATACGCACTGGTCTGAGCGGTTGCCTTGGATGCTCGCCAGTCAACATTGTTGTAGTATGCGGAGCTACCGGTGTAGTACTCGTTGTTACCATAGCTGGTGACATAGCCTTCGCCCTTGTTTTCACACCCATACTGCTTCCTGTCAATATTCTCCCAAACCCAATCGGTAACCATTTGGTAGAACTCCTTGGCGGTAGCATCGCTCCTGTCGTATGGGAGGTTGAGGGTTACGCAAGGATCGTACATCCAGCCATCGGAAGACTTGATGAATTGACCTGTAGAAATTGTGTAGGTTGCAGAAGTAGCCCAAGCACCATCGGTATAGGTGTATTCGACAGCCTCAAGGGTTGAGCCGTAATAGTATACAGCAGCAGCCTGAGCACCTTCGAGAGCATAAGGAAGGTTGGTCTTGAAGAACGTGGGGAGGTAGGTGGCTGGCTTGTTGGAAGAGCTGAAGCTATTGGAAGAGATTCCCATTGCCTCGTAGTCAGAAGGATTGACAACAAGGATGCCGGAAGGAATGGACCATGCGCTGCCGTCGTAAGTGTAGATGGCGAGCTTGGAGTCGGTAGCGACATTTGCCTTGAGAGCCTTTGTGCCATCCACGTTGAAGTCGGCACCATCTTCATAATCAGTGGAGACATAGATGCCAAGATAATCCTCGACATCATTGCCGCTGAAGAAGTTGCCCGCCCAATCTACGGAGACGTATGGAGAAGTAGCACTGGAAAGGTCAATCTCAGAGGTTACCAACCAGCTTTCAGACTCATAATTTGTCTTGTTGATATAAGCGGAAGCCTTTGCACCATAATTAGAAGTCATCTGCCAAATGTATGTTGCCGCAGAAGGAAGATTGACATCTTTGATTACGAAACCCTCGGGGAGCTCAGAAGATAAAAGGCTGTTGGAGAGATAGACGCCGAGCTTGCTACCCGCATAAGAGCCATAGGAGCTGTACTTGGTATCGTAACGAACAGACTTGCCAGTCAGAACGTTTACAATATCAACATTGCCATTAGAAACAGAGACAGTCCAATCGTAACCTTCATCACCAACAGCACTTGCAGTATTGAAACTGTCGTAGGTGCCCTTCATATAAAGGTAGGTACCGTCAGCATTCTTGAGGTAGTAACCCTTAGAGGAAGCCTCGAACTCGATGAAGAGAGAAGCAGCATCGGCAGCAGAGACAACGTCGTCAGTTACGGTAACAGGGTCGCTTACGCTGTAACCATAGGCTTTACCATCCTTGATTTTGCCGAAGGCATAGTACTGACCGTCTTTCTCGGCAAGGACGAGATATTTGCCCGCTCCGCTTAAATAGGAAGCCTTGGCGTAGGAGCCATCGGATTGAGCAGCGAAGAGAACAGGAGTAACATAGTTGGTGACAGACGCATCGGCTACATTAAGATTCTTGACCTCAACAGTGCCAGCGAGGCTGGAAGTGCTCTGATAACGGAAAGCGAGACGGACGGTCTGACCAGCGTAAGCAGAGAGATCGATATTGCCCGACTGTACGTAAGACCAGCTCGAACCCGTAGGATATTCACCGCCAGAGAGCTTAGACCAATGACACTCTGGAGTGTCGTCGTCAGATGAAGAAGAGGGCTCGGACTCTGAATACTCGTAAGAAACGAGAGCATAGTCGCCACTCTCAGCACCTGTTACAGCAGAGGAGAGGATTGAAGGGATGTTGGAGACGGTAGACTTAGTAAGATATTGAGCCTTAGCAGAACCCCAGACCTTTGCATAGTCGTCGGAAGTCAACTCATAGGTCGTAGCACCTGCGAGCTTGGTAATGTAAGCAGGAGAATCGCCAGTTACATTATAAGAGATGGTGACGGCAGAACTCTTGTCGGCTGTGTACCATTTGCTTGAGATGAACTTAGGCAGATACTTTTGAGCAAGTTCATCAGAAGGGAATGCCTTGTTTGTCTTGACAGACTTGAGAAGAGCGGTCTCCTCGTCGGAGTCACCAGTGTAGCCTCCGATGGTGGAGTAGTCGGACTCGGTGAGCTCGTAAGTAACGCCAGAGATTACGTTAGACTGGCTTTCGTTTACGATATCGTCGAGACCCTCAAAATTGTCGTTGTAGTCATCGCACGCAGTAAGCGCTACGGCCAAGACTCCAAATAATATTCTTTGAGCTTTCATCTTAATCATGTTAACTTGTTAGAAGGAGACCTTGAGGCTAATAGCGTAGGTTCTGCCGAAGCCGTAGAACACCTTGTAAGCAGTGGTCCAATCGTGCTTGTCGCCGTCGGTTGCCTGCTGGATGTAATCTTGGTCGAAGAGGTTGTTAACCTTACCGGAGAGACGTGCGTGGAGCTTGTCGCAGAGGTCGAAAGAGTAGCTTGCATCAACATCGAAGGTGTAGCTTGAAGGGATACGCCAAGGGCTGGAGTAAACCTTCTGCTTGTTGAACTCGATATCGTTGGAGCTGAAATCCCAATCGGCATAGTTGCGTGCGAAGAGGTTGTAGTCAGCACCGATGCGGAGACCCTTCATAGGCTTGAACTTCACGCCGACGGCAGCAGTTGTCTGAGCGGAACCACCGACCTTAACCTTGTCGAGAGAGAACTTCATGAAAGCATGATCCTCTGCCTTTGCGCCAGAAGCGACGTTGCCCTTAGCGTCCTTAATTGGGTTGCCTGCGGAATCATAGAAGTAGCCGATAGGATTGGAATCCCAAACCCAGTCGCCCATGGAGAACATCGCATTGATGTCGACCCAGTTTGCTGGACGAGCGACGAGCTCGAGCTCAAGACCCATGTGGCGTGCATCGAGACCCTCCATGTTGAAGAACCAAGTGTCGAGGTCGCCATTTTCCTTAGTGATGTCACCTCGCTTGCTTTGGGTCTTATCCATCCACTTGGTGAAGTAGCCATTGAATTTTGCGCTGAAAACGCGAGACTCAAAGCCATAGCCGACCTCGAAGGAGGCGATGCGCTCGTTTACAGCGTCGGGGTTGGTCTCGTTGCTAACAGTGCTGGAGAGGAAAGCACCGCCAGAGAAGAAAGGAGCACGGCTAATGTAGCCAGCGTTGAAGAAGACGTTGTTGTGCTCGTTGATGTTGTAGTTGGCGCCACCTTTGACAGTGAAGCCCCAGAAATTGACCTTGTCAGACTTAGCGTGGCTCTCGTCGTAGTAGAAGCGGTCGTAACGCCAGTAGCAGGTGTTGGAGACAGAGCCAGAGAGGAAGAAGTTGAACTGATCGAGGGTGTACTCGCCTTGTGCGAAGACGCCACCCTGAACGGTGTAGCCATCGTAGTCACGATAGACAACGTCGCCTACATGGAGCTTCTCGTACTTGAAGTCGGGATCGTTTGCCTTCTCATTGTTGTAAGCCTTGACGTTAGCCCTGTAGCGTTGGTCAGTGTAGTACTCACCATTGTAAAGGTCGGTGATCTCGTTGGTGTGGACACCCTTGTACCAACGGAAGTCGATACCGCCGGAAACTGTCAAATCATCATTGATGGAGTTCTCATAGTTGGAGACGAGACCAATCCAAGTGTGATAGTTCTTAGAGATTGACATTACCATGTCGGAACCATGGTCGCTTGCGGCATTCATCTCTTGGATCTTGTCGTAGGCAAAAGTGCCATCCTCATTGCGGAAAGTGGTATTGAGAGCACCATTGGAAGCGCCATACCAATAGTTGGCGTAGGTTGAAGAGGTACCCTGACCGGAGTTGCCGTAGCCACGACCGATAGAGGAGTAGATAACAGTTGAGAGGCTCTGGTTATCAGCAAGTTGCCACTGGTGGTTGAGGGAGATCTGTGGCTTGTGGTAAACATTGTGCGCAGAAGCTTTGCGCTCGCCATTGAGACCGAAACCATAGGTTGGGTTGTAGCGATACTCACTCTCGCCCTTCATGTAGTCCTTTACCTTTTGCCAACCAGCGATGGTGAGACCGTCGTATGCGCTACGCTGATTATGCCACTGAGGAGAACCGAAAGCAGTAAGAGTGAGCTGGTGGTCGTTGTTGATACGCTTAGCGATGCTTGCGAACCAGTTGTAGCCCTCGAAGTCAGTGCCTTGGATGTAGCCGTCGCCCCAAGTTCTGGAGAGGAGGACAGTGAAGGCCCACCCCCTGGTATTCATGCCTGAGGAGACAGTTGCGAGAATCTTCTGGTAGCCATCGTTACCGACAGAGTAGGAAACCGCACCACCTTTTTTGGACTCGAGACCTTTTGTTACAATATTAATAGAGCCACCGACAGAAGGAGCGGAGAGCTTGCTTGCGCCAAGACCGCGCTGCGTCTGCATGCTACGAGTAACGTCGCTAAGGCCAGTCCAGTTGGACCAGTAAACGCCACCCCACTCCATATCGTTCATAGGGACACCGTTGACCATGACAGCGATGTTTGCAGCCTTGAAGCCGCGGAGGTTAATCTGAGAGTCGCCATAACCGCCGCCTGCCTTAGTAGCGTAGATGCCAGGGGTAGCCTTGAGGACCTCGGGGAACTCCTGGTTGCCGAGTTTCTCCTCGATGATCTCAGGGGATACGGAAGAGAGGGCGACAGGAGTTTTGCGAGCTACTGCGATAGAGCTCTTGACGATGACATCCTCCATGACCTTGGAGTCAGTAGACATGTAAAGAGCACCGAGATTGGCAGTCGTAGCGTTGACCGGAAGTTTCTCGTAGCCGAGGAAAGAGACCTCGATATTTACGGGCAGACCGTCAACTTTGAGAGAGAAGTTGCCGTCGAAGTCGGTAACTGTTCCGTTAGAAGTTCCACTGACAATGACCGCAGCGCCGATGATTGGCTCTTTAGTCGCCTTGTCTAGTACGGTACCGTTAACCGTCTTTTGCGCCATTGCGCAGACAGACGTAAGCAGCAAGAGGATCAGCCAAGCGAATCGGCTCATGCCACGTAAGTGATTGGTTTTCATACTAAGTTTTTTAAGGTTGCACGCAAAAATACACACTATCGGGCTATTTCGTGTAAAATCAGACTTAAAAATTGAGCGTCTGAAAGGTCTTTAACTGTTAAAAAAGATAGTTCACAAGTTAGCGTCGAGCAGATGGGGTATCGATGCGAAACGATATGATTAGCAGAGATTGCGAAGCCACACAAAAAGGGGTTCGGGATTAGTATTCGCCATCGGCAGAAGCCGCCTTCTCCTCTTCTGAGACAGTAGTTGGAGAATTGAAGCATTTAACAGCCTCGATATGGTGGCGGAGGATGTTAACAAGATTTTGTGTTTCGCGGAGGAGGTTTATGTAGACCATGATGACCTTGAAATCCTTGGAGCTCTCACCATTTTGGAGACGGTTCATGTGGTTGTGGCGCAAATTCTTGAGCTCCTTGCGGATGGCAGCGGATGAGAGTCGGACGGCCTCGTAGTTGGAGAAATCGCCACTTTGCACCATCTGTGCGGCATTGGAGAACAGCTCGACGACCTCGCGACGGACGGGTGCGAACTCCTTTACAGCTTCCTTAGGAAGAGGATTGAAACCATTGTCGACATGGTCGAGTACGGGATGGTGCATCTGGCGCAACGCCTTAATATATTGGGCTCGGCAGTCGATGCCGAGTTGCAACCACAGACCACTGTCGAGGAGCGTCTGGTCGCCTTGCTTAGCCGCCTCGTGGGCCAACTTGCCGAACTCCTGCATCTCAATACGTCGGTTGCGGTCTGTCACGCGACGCTCACCCTCAAGTTGGGCACCAACCCTACGGAGGGCACGGACGCGGCGACCAAAGAAGGCATCGACGACATCGTTGAGGATGGCGACGGCATGGAGCATCGACTGAGAATCTTGGTTGGCAACCTTCTTCTCGAAAGAATCGGCAGCGACAGAATCGGAGTCGGAAGTGGCGACAGAGACTTCGGACTCGTCCTTCTTCTTGTCGAAGAAATTGCTCTTGACAACCACGAAGATTGCGAGAACCATGAAAGCGAACATGGCAACGAAGCCGATGTAATACATTAGCGCACAGACAACTGCGGCGGAGAGGAAAGCGACGGCAGCAGTTATAAACCAACCGCCAATGACAGTGAGCACGCCAGTTACGCGGAATACGGCAGACTCGCGTCCCCAAGCCTTATCGGCGAGACTTGTACCCATGGCCACCATGAATGTTACGTAGGTAGTGGAGAGAGGGAGCTTGTAGTTTGTGCCGATGACGATGAGAACAGAAGAGAGGACGAGATTTACAGCGGCTCGGACACCGTCGAAGGCAGCCCCCTCGGGCATCTCGGCATGGCGATTGTCGAAACGTCGGGCGATGGCCACCTTGACAAATCGAGGCATAAAACGTTCACAGCCAGAGAAGAAAGCCTCGGTATTGCGCACAATGCTGCGAGCGGCACGGCTGGAGCCAAACATCTCGTCGGAGCTGTCTTGGCGGCTGAGGTCGACACTGGTCTTGACGACAGCCATGGCCTTCTTAGAGAACACGAGGGCGAGAATCATGACGATGCCAGCAGCAAGGAGGTAGCCGACAGACGACATGGCAGGTGACATAAGTGACGTCATCATGAAACTATCGACATCAGGACTGCCAGCATTTCGCCACTCATTGAAAGAATCGAGGCCAGCGAGAGGCACACCAATGAAATTGACAAGGTCGTTGCCTGCGAACGCCATGGCGAGAGCGAAAGTGCCGAGAAGAATGACAATCTTAAAGACATTGACTTTCAGAGCATAGAGGACAAAAGAGATGACCGTCGAGACGACAAAGAAGACAAGCATCAAGAGACGGACATTGGAATCGACCCACAAGCGCGCATCCTCGCTTATCATAGGCGATTTGCCAACACCTTTAAGAAAGATAAAATATGAAAGGACAGTAAAAGCCAAACCACCAAAGATGGCGACAGGCACAACGCCTACTTTACTGCTTTGAAAAGTGAAGACAAGTCGCGTAAGCCACTGAACGACAGTGCCGCAGACGAAAGCTATGCCGACACTTACGAAGATTGCGATTATGACGGAGAGGCACTTATCGGTATTGATAAGGTCGCCATAGGTGAAGCCATCGGTCGACGCTATTTTCATGGCAGCCATGAAGGTTGCTGCACCAAAAAGCTCGAAAACGAGAGAGACAGTCGTAGACGTAGGGAGACCCATCGAATTAAATCTGTCGAGGACGATGACGTCGGTCACCATGACAGCGAGGAAGACGACCATAACGTCAGCGAAAGAGAAATTGGACGGGAGCATGATGCCGTGGCGAGCCACATCCATCATGCCGGCAGACATGAGCGAACCAGCCAGGACGCCAAGGGAAGCCATGATAAGCAAAGTGCGCCAACGAGTGACCTTGGCGCCAATGCCCGAATTGAGGAAGTTAACCGCATCGTTGCTCACGCCGACGAAGAGGTCGACGACGGCAAGTATGAGCAGGAATGCGACAATTACAATGTAAACGGTTGTCATGTTTTTAGACCTGAAAAAGATTTTCGACGCAATATTATAATCGCACCGTTACACTACAGATAAACAGATGTTACAAAGCTGTTACAATGCGAGAAATCAGGGATTTCGGAACACAACGAAGGAAAACAGGAAGACAGAATGTATGGCTGAGCAAATAATAATAATAATGCACAAGACGGACGGTCACAGGATTGTCTTCTCAGGAGGATGGATTGGACTTACTCGCGGCAAGAGAAAAGACATTATATTGTAATCCGAATGTAACACCTCTTTCCGCTAAAAGTCGTTTATTTGCGCAAGTGCTAAAAACTGATTTTAAAGTAGTTGCTTTATGGCAGAAGGAAAAGCAAGGATCTTGGTAGTAGACGACGAACAAGACATTGTCGACATATTGAACTTCAACCTCAAGACGGCAGGATATGACGTGACGGAGGCCAATTCGGCAGAGGAGGCACTCGACAAGATTAAGTCATCTGGCGACAAGTTGTTCGACCTTATATTATTGGACGTCATGATGGGTGGAATGTCGGGCTTTGAAATGGCTCAACTCTTAAAGTCTGACCCTCACACTTCGGACATACCCGTTGTCTTTCTGACTGCCAAAGGCACTCAGAATGATACAATTACAGGGCTAAACATCGGAGCGGACGATTATATTTCAAAGCCATTCTCGCTGCAAGAGGTGCTCCTCAGAATAAAAGCCATATTGCGCCGCACGTCGGGAGCCGCGACATCGGTAAGCTCACCCGAGGTAGACAACATAACATTTCAGACACTATCGATAAACCAGAACCGGAAGACCGTGGAGGTTGACGGCATAGACATCCCATTTACAAAAACAGAATATGAGCTCTTGCGCCTACTCGTGATGCAAAAAGGTAGAGTCTTATCGCGTCAGGACCTTATCGACAAAGCATGGCCCGACGACGTGATGGTGTCTGACCGCACGGTGGACGTCAACATAACGCGCATAAGGAAGAAAATTGGTCGCTACGCTGACAATATAGTTACGCGACTTGGGTTCGGTTATGTATTTGAGGGATAATAAGATGAAAATGCCAAAACTACCAGTAGGACAACGACTCTTTATCACCATACTGGGCATCTTTATAGTATTCGCAGCTTCGTTGATATTATTTCAGCAAAGCCGAGAGAGAGAGTACAAGCGCGAGGCGATGAACTCAAAATTGCAGGAGTACAACTTCCGCATATTCGAGAGCTTGGCGCACGACAGCACGAAATGGGCAGAAGCAAGCAACATATTGGAGTGCATCCCATGTAACAACCTAAGACTCACAATAATAAAGGCAAACGGCGACGTCGTCTACGACAGTGAGCACAACGACGTCAAAGACATGGGCAACCACATTGACCGCAGCGAAATCAAGATGGCTTTGAGCAACGGATCGGGCAGCGACTATGACCGCCACAGCACAACGACGGGGCGCAAATACTTCTATTCGGCAACATATTTCCCGACAGACAGCATCTTTATCCGTACCGCCCTACCCTACGACACAGAACTCATCGAGAATTTGAAAGCCGACCAACATTACCTATGGTTCGCACTATTCTTGATGGGCGTGCTGACCATCGTATTGTGGCAGTTCCTCAGACGCTTAGGGAAGAACATTGACAGCCTGCAAAACTTCGCACAAAAGGCCGACCACAACGAAGAGCTGACTGACAAAGAGATAGACTCTTTCCATAACGATGAACTTGGAGACATTGCCCGTCGAATTGTGCGATTGTATAAGAAGCTGAAAGATACGCAAGAGCAACAGACGAGGCTGAAAAGAGAGTTGACACAAAACGTCGCTCACGAGCTTAAAACACCAGTCGCAAGCATCCACGGCTACATGGAGACGTTGCTCACGACCCCGGACATTCCTGCCGAAACGAGCCGCCAGTTTATGGAGCGTTGTTTCGCCCAAACTAAACGGCTAAGCGCATTAATTCAAGACATATCGGCTCTCAACAGGCTTGACGAGACGACGCCCAACACCTTGGCGCATGACCCCGTAGACATATCAGCCCTCGTCACTAACATAATGAACGACACGGCATTGCAGAGAGCCGAGCATAAGATAGAATTTAAAAACATGCTGCCTAACGGGATTGTCGTCAATGGCGAATACTCATTGATTTACAGCATATTCCGCAACCTTACGGACAATGCCATAGCGTATGCTGGTAATGGCGTCACGATAGAGCTTAAAGGTCGTGAGACGCGCTCGTCATGGTTCTTTGAGTTCTCAGACAATGGCGTAGGCGTTCCTGAAGAGTGCTTGAATCGATTGTTTGAGAGATTCTACCGCGTAGACAAGGGGCGCAGCCGTTCGATGGGAGGCACTGGCCTTGGGTTGGCAATTGTGAAAAACGCAGTGTTGCGGCACGGCGGAATGATCAACGTAAACAATCGCCGAGGAGGCGGATTGATATTCCTCTTCTCTTTGAAGAAGTAGGGTTCAGAGCATTAAGGAGTTACACCATTTAAGCAATAGTGTTTTCAATTCTGAGAAGCATCCGCTTGGCATCCAGGCCTCCGGCAAAGCCCGTCAATGAACGATCGGAGCCGATGACACGATGGCATGGGACGACGATGCATAATCCATTAGCTCCAATGGCTTGTGCCACAGCGCGTATGCCTTTGAGATTATCCACCCGTTGGGCAATCTCTTTGTAAGACCTTGTCTCTCCGTAAGGTATCTCGAGTAAGGCACCCCATACTTTCTTTTGGAAGTCGGTTCCCACGGGATGAATGGGCAGGTCGAAAACTCGTCGTTCACCTGCAAAATACTCGTCGAGTTGCGCCTCCGCTTGTCGCAAGACGTTTGATCTTTCTTCTTTGAAATCCGCTTTCATCATTCGAGCGAGGCGCCTTATATTACGCTCTGCACAAGGTTTTTCTGCCCAATCGCATAGACACAGATTTCCGTCGACCGATGCCAAGATGATTTTACCACATGGCGAATCGTAGTATTGGAAAGAGGCTATCCTTTTCATTCTCCCAATATACCATTAAAAAATCCCGCCAAGGAACACCTTGACGGGATTTTTAATTTTGTTCTCAGAAAAGAGATTAGTTCCTCTTCTCCTTGATGCGGGCCTTCTTGCCGGTGAGACCACGGAGGTAGTAGAGACGAGCCCTACGAACCTTGCCGATGCGATCTACAGTGACCTTCTCGATGAAAGGCGAGTTCATAGGGAAGATACGCTCGACACCGATGCCGTTGGAGATCTTGCGAACGGTAAAGCGTTTGCCTACACCCTCACCCTTGATCTGGATAACAACACCCTTGAAGACCTGAATACGCTCCTTGTTACCCTCCTTAATCTTATAGGAGACGGAAACAGTGTCACCAGACTTGAAAGCTGGCAACTCGACGCCACTCTTGAAGGCGTCTTGAGCAACTTTGATTAAATCCATTGTTTTTCTTGAACAATATGGGTTTTACAAAACGCAGTATTCGCCGACACCCTTGTTCGGCCAGAGACTGCGCAGAACGGACGCAAAGTTAATCATTTAAATGACTATGCGTTATGCCCTACTTGAAATATTTGTTTAAATTATTCACAGCCTCATTGAACTCTTTTACCGGGAGCTTGTAGCCGTTGACGGGATTGAGACTGGAGTCGTACACATCAAGAGAGCCGTCGGCCGTTTTCTCGAGAATGGAGTCGCCATCGATGATAAAGGCGTAGTTCAAGTTACTGCCAACGACATGCCAACGACGTGAAACAGTGTCGGTTAAGAGGTGACCTGCTGAGTAATCAGACAAATCGTTACGGACACCGAGGTACTGGCTCATTAGCGTCGGGACGATGTCGTAATGTGTCGTGCGGTGCGTGTACTTATGCGGCTCGGCGACATTGGGGATGTGGACAACGAATGGCACGCCTATCTGGCTGAGCGAGAAATTGCCATTGTGTCCCCAGTAGTTGTGGTGGTTCTCGTTAAATTCTTGACTATGGTCGCCTGTGAGGATGACGATAGTATTGTCCATCAGACCCTTTTGCTCCATGAACGTGAAGATGCGTTGGAGAATTAGGTCATCTTGGTTGCACGTATTGCGATAGAGGTTCCAAAACGGTGTGGGATCGATATCGTTATTTAGCTTCGTGTAGTCGGCATAGTCCCATGCGGGCTGAAACTTGACGTTCTTATCCTTAGGCAACTGGAAACTATGGGGAAGATCGAAGAACAAGAAGGAGAAGAAGGGCTTGGAGGTATCTTTTCGTGCGGTCACATCACGCATAAAATTGTCCGCCAAACGATTATCTCGCTCTAAGACGGTCTCGCCCTCGGTAGTTATGTTGAGGTTTGGGACGTCGGAGAAGATAACCCGAGCGAATGGAGGGTCAGAAAGTGGCGCGCTCGGGTAGGCTTGGCACTCGTAGCCCAAATCGAGAAGCCTCTTGATAAATGGAGGCTTTATGTGTGAAGCCTCGAAAGCCTCCCAATAATAGCATGAGAGACCGAAGAAGACGCTGAAAATGCCACTTCGAGTGCCATTGCTGCCGCTCACGTGGTTTGAGAACCATTGGTTGCGCTGTGCGAAATCATAGGCAGCTGGCATACACTCCTCCGTAAAAGCGCGCTTGTTCCATGAGTCAATGAGAATGAAAACGATATTGGGGAGAGAGTCGGGACGGACGGTTTCTAATTCATGCAGAGGGTATTGGAGATCGGAGGTGTGGGAATCGGACGCCGCGAGGCTTCGGTAGTCGGTAGGAGCTACGAAACCATGCTTCACCATGAAACCATAGGCTGTCGTCGGGAAATAATAAGGTATAAGACGCGCACTCTTGACGACAGACTGATGCTGCATATATGAGGCATAAATATGCCAACCATGGGCGAAAAGCGTGCAGAGAACAAAAAATCCGGCTATTGGCCACGCAAACGCCTTATGCCATCGCTTCCATATAAATGACGCAAGAAACCACAGGCCAACCACGACGGCCGCCAACAGCACGCCAAGCAGAGACTCCTTGACGTAGAGCATCGTGTCGAAAGTGAATATCTCACTTGCGCTGTCGCCAAAGAACATATTGAGTATGAAGCCGTTGATATGGAATCGGTAGAGTGCGAAGACCTGCTCGTTCACATAATTAACAGCACACAACAAAATCACCAGCACAATATGCAAAACCGCACCTATACGAGGGAGACGGACCGCGGAGAAAACGACGTAAATAATAAAAGGGACAAGCGCAATCTGGGAAGCATGGCTCACGCATGACGCAATGAAGAAGAGCCATCCCTCAAGATCCATAAGGTCGAGAATGGAATTTCCGAAAATGTAGCTAACAAATTGGAACGCAATGACCAACACGCTTAATGCGTAGAACAGGAAGCCACGTTTTAACGAAGACAGAAATGTAGATTTAGAGTCGGATGACATCTTATTAATTTTCGTTTTACCGCTGTAAAGGTAGTAACAAAAAGCGAGGCTGCAGAGCCGCAAGCTCCACAGCCTCACTTTTGTATGACCAGCCGTGCGGTCGTCAACTTAGAAGTTGACGCCTACGGTGATGTAGTTGTTGATGGTCTTGGTCTTGTTGTCACCGTCCTTTTCGAAAGAAGAGAGGTCGGGCTGGAAGTTGTAGCCTACGTAGAACTTACGGAGGTTAACACCAACACCGAGGTTGAGACCAAACTGGAAGATGCGAGCATCACCGTTCTCCTCCTTGAACAAGTTAGCCTTAACGTCGTCACCCTTGGTAGGCTCCCACTTTGCTCGTGCAAGGAAGTTGAATTTGAAGTTAGGACCGAAGAAAGGAACGATCTTCACATTGGGCGCACTGGCAAAAGCGAACTTATATGCGGCCTCGACGGGAATTGCGATGTTCATGAAGGTGTATTTTTGATCGCCATTGTCATAGCTGTCCTTGGAGTGAGTCCAAGAGAGGCGACCACCAAGGTCGAGGAAGATAGGGAGATTGTTGGTAAGGCTGATGCCCTTCATGACAGCGATAGACGCACCCTTAGGGGTGATACCGTCGGCCTCAACGCCTTCGCCCTTATACTTGAACCTCTGAGCGTCAAAAGATACTTCGAAACGCGTCCACTCGGTGAGATCCTTGGTCAGCTGAGCAGATGCTTCAACAGCGAAGGAAGTCAAGAAGGCAATTGCCAAAAACTTGATAGCTTTCATTTCTTGAGTTGTTTTTATATAGTTATCTGTGATGCAAAAGTATAGCAAAAGGTATTGGTCGGTTGTTAAAAGAACATAAACACAAACAATTGACCATGGTATACAAATCGGGCAATACGAACAGCGCATACCTCCGACAGAATGCGGCATAGGGGTGAAATTCTGACGTTAGAAATGAGTCGCTTTGCACGAAAAGAATATTAACATAGCTTTTTTTGTGTATCATATCGTCATAGCCGTTTCAACTAATTTTGCAGTGTTCAAGCAATTGAAACACAATTGCGCAAACAAGACACAATTACGGTAGTCAGAAAGCTGCCATTAATTAATCAACCCCCTAAAAAAACAATGCAGATAAGACCATTTTTAAAGCATGCGCTTCCCGCCGTTCTTGTGGGATGCATGTCATTGGCTCCGCTCGCCGCCCAGGCACAGCAGAGCCGGGTTATCACTGGCAAAGTTGTCGACAATTCAGGGCAAGCCATTCCCGGTGCGACGATCATAGTGCCGGGAACAACCAATGGCACGATCTCCAACAGCGACGGCAGTTTCAAGATTTCCGTCCCAGCAGGCACGGAGACCCTCCAATTCAGCTTCATCGGCTACGACACTGAGACGGTGACGCTCACAAACAGCAATAACGTCAACGTCACAATGGCCGAGGAGATCGCCACTCTTGGCGACGTCGTAGTCATCGGCTATGGTACGCAACGCAAAGGCGACCTCACAGGCGCCATCCAGAACGTCACGGCCGACGACTTCAACCAAGGTCTCATCGGCAGCCCTGAGCAGCTCATCAACGGCAAGGTCTCTGGCGTCCAAATCATCTCGGCAGGCGGCTCTCCAACGGCAGGCTCCAGCATCAAGATTCGTGGTGGCGCCAGCCTTAACGCCAGCAACGACCCTCTTATCGTCCTCGATGGCGTGCCCCTCGAGAATGGCGGCATCAGCGGCAACTCATCCAACTTCCTCTCTCTCATCAACCCAGCCGATATCGAGAGCATGACAGTCCTCAAGGACGCGTCCTCGACGGCCATCTACGGCTCACGCGCATCTAACGGCGTCATCATCATCACCACAAAGAAAGGCTCACAGGGCAAGCTGAAGGTCACGTTCACGACAACAAACAGCCTCCAGCACGCCACCAAGTACGCCGACATGCTCAGCTGCGACGAGTTTGTAAGCGTTGTCAACACCGAAGGCTCTGACGCTCAGAAGGCTCTCCTCGGCGATGCCAACACCGACTGGAACGACGAGGTCTTCCGCACCGCGTTCGGCACCGACAACAACGTCTCTATCGCCGCCACAGCTGGCGTAGTGCCCATCCGTTTCTCAGCTGGCTACTACAACCAGGCAGGCATCTTGGATACTGACCGGGCAGAGCGCATCAGCGGCAACCTCAATGTCTCGCCAAGCCTCCTTGACGACCATTTGAAAATCAACCTCGGCGTCAAACTGAGCCAAAATCGCAACCGATTCGCCAGCACCTCAGCCATATGGAACGCAGCCGTCGCCAACCCGACAATTCCCGTCTACAAGGATTATGGTGATTCTGAAAACCAATGGGGCGGCTACAATGAGGCTCTCAACCCTGACGGCACGACCGTTACGGGCGCAAACGCCAACCCCGTCGGCATCTTGAACCAAAACAAGGACAAGAGCACCGTCCGCCGCTTCGTCGGCAACCTCGATGCCGAATATAAGCTCCATCCACTCCCCGAGCTGAAGTTCCACCTCACCCTCGGCTACGACTACGCCAAAGGCAAAGGCACCGTCTACGTCCCCAAAGAGTCTTACTCTGGCTACTCGTACAACGGCAGCGACTACGAGTATGGTCCACAAGAGATGACCAACAAGCTCCTCACCTTCTACGCCAACTACAATAAGAATTTCAACGAGACCCACCTCATCGACTTCACAGCTGGTTACGACTACCAGATGTGGAAATCTACTACACCCCAGTACAACACCTATAACTGCTTAGGCGAATCAACCTCTACCGTCGCGGCCTCCGACCAACGCCACTCACTAATCTCTTACTACGGCCGCCTCAACTACACGCTTCTCGACCGCTACACCCTGACTGCCACCATGCGCCGTGACGGCACATCACGCTTCAGTCCCGACGACCGCTGGGGTACGTTCCCTTCCGTCGCTCTCGCATGGCGACTGACCGAGGAGAATTTCATGAAGAACATCGACTGCCTCTCTAACCTCAAACTCCGCGCTTCATACGGTGTCACAGGCCAGCAAGAGGGCATCGGCAACTACAACTACCTCCCCGTCTACACCCAAAGCCAAACTGGCGCAAACTACCAGTTCGGCGACAAGACCATAACGACCTGGCGTCCTTCTGCTTACGTGTCTGACCTGACGTGGGAGACCACCAAGGCTTGGAACTTCGGTATCGACTTCGGCTTCATCAACAACCGCATCAACGGTTCTGTCGAGTACTACACCCGCAAGACCGAGGACCTCCTCGCCACTGTCCCGAGCGCGGCAGGCACCAACTTCGCCAAAACCATAACCACCAATGTCGGCAACGTCGACAGCCGAGGTGTGGAAATCAACATCAACGCTCAGGTAATCGACAACGACGACTGGGGTCTCGACCTCTCCTTCAACGCCACGTGGCAAGAGCAGACAGTCAAGAACCTCTCCCTCGTCAAGGGCAGCGAGAAGACCATAACGCCCGTCGGCACATGGATCGACAGCTACCAGTTCCAAATCCTTACCGAGGACAAGGCTCCTTACATGTTCTACCTCTACCACCAGCTCTACGACCAGCAGGGCAACCCAATCGAGGGCGCATACGCCGACATCAATGGCGACGGACAGGTCAACACCGACGACCGCTACATGATCCACAAGCCTACGCCCGATTGGATGCTCGGCTTCTCCGCTAACCTGCGATTCCGCAAGTGGAGCCTCAGCACCTCGCTCCGTTCCAATATCGGCAACTACGTCTTCAACGGCATGGCCATGAACACTGGCGCATTCCGCACAATGAGCTACAACAGCTATCAGCTCAACAACTTGAGCTCCAGCTATCTCGACACTCACTTCCAGCAGCGTCAGTACATGTCCGACTATTATCTCGAGAACGCATCGTTCCTCAAGATGGACAACGCCACTCTTGGCTACAACTTCGGCAGGATCAAGGACATCGTCGGCATCAATGCTTCGTTCATGGTGCAGAACGTCTTCACGGTCACCAAGTACTCGGGCGTAGACCCTGAAATCGATGGCGGCATAGACATGTCGTTCTACCCTCGCCCTCGAATCTATTCTCTCACGCTCGGCTTTGAGTTCTAATCCTTTATAACGTATTCCAATGAGACACAAGTATATATACATGCTCATGATGGCATCTTTGGTCGCAGCCCCAGCTTGCACCGACGACCTCGACCAATACCCTCATGAGGAGACCACCAGCGAGAGCCTCTATAAAACCGTAGCCGACTACGAGGCCGTCCTCGCAAAGATCTACGCCTCTTACACCATCGTCGGACAAGGCAAGGGTGGCGACAATGCGGATATCAGCTCTAACAATGGTTACGACTTCGGGCGTTCGCTCTTCAACCTCCAGGAGGTCACGACCGACGAGGTCGTCAGCACATGGCTCGAGGGCGATAAGCTGACCGACCTGACCTACCACACGTGGGACGCCAACGACTCGTGGGTTTCCGACGCTTACTATCGCGCCTACTACTCCATCACCATCTGCAACGAGTTCCTCCGCCAATGCTCCGATTCTAAGCTCGCCTCATTCTCCGAAGCCGACCAGGAGACCCTCAAGACGTTCCGTGCCGAGGCTCGTTTCGTCCGCGCATATTACTACTACTGGGTTCTCGACCTCTTCCGCCAAGGCCCGATGGTCACCGAGGAAAACCCCATCGGTGCTTACGTTCCCGACGTTGCCGATGCGGCAGGTCTCTTCGACTATATCGAGAGCGAGCTCCTCGACTGCCAGAATGCCATGCTCGAGCGCACGTCGTCCGTCTACGGTCGCGCCCCACGCGCTGCCGCATGGATGCTCCTCTCGCGCCTCTACCTCAACGCCTCCATCTACAACGGCACAGATCGTTACACCGACTGCGTTACTTACTCTCAGAAAGTTATCGACGAGGGCTACACCCTTCATGACGACTACGCCCAGCTCTTCAATGCCGACAACGACAAGCGCACCGATGAAATCATCTGGCATGCCGTTGTAGACTCTAAAGAGTCCGTCACCTGGGGTTCTACGACCCTCCTCGTGTGCGGCGCAGTCAGCACTGGTTGCACGTCAAGCAACTATAGCGCAGCAAACTACGGCGTCTCTTCTGGATGGGGCAGCATGAGGGCGCAAAGCCAGCTCCCCGGCAAGTTCAACTCCATCGACTCGCGTTTCTGCTTCTTCACCGACGAGCAAGAGCTTACCGTCTCTAACCCCACCGACCAGACGCAGGGCTACATCGTGACCAAGTGGACCAACCTCACCGATGCGGGCGAGGCTGCCAGCAACACCTCATCCGATGGCGTCAATACCGATATGCCACTCTTCCGCCTCGCCGAGGCTTACCTCAACCTCGCTGAGGCTGTCGTCCGCGGTGGCTCTGGTTCATCATCTTCCGATGCGCTTAGCGCAATCAACAAGCTCCGCAGCCGCGCTGGTATCGAGTGGCTCACGACCGACAACCTCACTCTCGACAACATCCTCAATGAGCGTCAGCGCGAGATGTATTGGGAGAACACCCGTCGCACGGACCTCATCAGATACAACTACTTCTGCTCTGGCAACTACACTTGGGATCTCAAAACCAGCTCCATCGATTCGAAGTACAGCTACTTCCCTATCCCACAAACCGAGCTGACCGCCAACCCCAACCTCAAGAACAAGGAGTACTAACCTAATACTCACGATTTTACAATGAAACGACATATTTCCATATTGGCTTCCCTCGCCCTCGTAGCCGCCGGCTTCACCGCCTGCGACGACGACCTCGACGAGTACAAAGTCAGCGAACTGAGCCAATCCACAATGGCTCTCGAGTCGTCAAGCTCCATAAAGATCACCACCGACAACATGTCTAAGGTCGTCCTCCAAATGACCTACACCGCCGATGGTCACGAGCTTTACATCACCAACGACTACAACGCCGGGACAGCCCTCGGCGAAGGCACCTACACCCTCGAGATCTCCACCAATAGCGACTTCTCGTCCTCAACGACCAAGACGCTCTCCACCCCCATTAAGGGCGCCAACGACATCACCTATACGGGTCAAGCGCTCAACATTCTCGCCTCGTCGCTCGGCCTCGAGGCTGGCAAGGAGGGCAAGATCTACTTCCGCGTGGCACACTCCTACACCTCCGACTCCATGCAGGGAGCCTCCTATTCCGACCCTCTCGAGATCACTGTCGTCCCCATCTATATCGACATGACTCGCCTCTTCATTTGGAATTCCGACCTTACCGCCATAACCGACACCATCTATTCTCCCGAGGCTACTGGCGTCTACGAGGGCTTCATCGGCACCTACGGCGGCTGGACCAATTTCTGGGCGCAGGACGGTCTCCAACAATACTGGGGCAACTATGGTGAAGATGGCAATTTCGCACGTATCGCACTGAAGACCAATGGCGCATGGAACTTCTGGACCGCCGAGCCGGCTGGCTGTATCTTCTTGAACCTCAACACCAACTCCGGTAGCCAATACATCACCTACACCAACCTCGCCGACCTCAGCGTCACGGGTGGCGCCACGGCTTCTCTCTCCTTCGATGTGGCTTCCTGCCAATGGCTCGGTGCCGTCACCACTTCCTCCGACGATGCCAAGCTCACCATCAGCGGCAACACTCTCGCCAACGACAATGGCACAGGTTCCGATAAGGCTTCTGCTCGCGAGGGCACAATGACTTTCTCTGCCAACGAAGACGGCACCCTCGATCTCAATTCTGGCTCTCAGAACCCCATAACCATTGCTACCGCAGGTTCGTACAAGATCGTGATCGACCTCTCGTCAGAAGTCTACACCTACAAGGTTTCCCCTCTCGGTGATGTCAAGACCTACCCGAGCGTCGTCGTAGCCAAGGCTGGCGATGTTGAAGTTGAGCTCACTTCCGAGCTTTCCGCAGGCATGGCTACTGGCCTCTACACTGGCACCATCGAGAATGCGACGGCAGGTGCTGAACTCTCCTTCGTCGATGGCGATGGTAACGCTGTCGGCAAGACCACCACTCTCGACAACGCCAGCAAATACACCATCACCCTCAACCTCGCCACCGACGAGCTGACCGTCGAGGAGATAACCTTCGAAATCGCTCAAACCCTCGGACTCTACTACGATGCCAACTACGAGTACATCCAAGGCACGTTCTACAGTGGCTACAATGATGACGGCTCGCTCAACGGCGTCTACCAAGGTCTCTTCTACAAGGGTGCCGACGACTGGAATTTCTTCGCTAAAGATGCCAACGGTGTGACCTTCGGCGTCAACAACAGCACTTGGGAGCAGTTCTCATTCCTCAAGGGCGCAACTGCGAACTTCTGGGTTTCAAGTGTCCAGACTCCATACCTCTACTCTTTCGATGTCAATAACGAGACATGGTCAGAGACTGCCGTCGAGAGCATCGCTCTCACGGGCGATTGGAACGGCTGGAGCCTCGACAACACTTTCACCGACAATGGCGATGGCACATGGTCTTTGACCGACGTCACCCTCATCGACGAGAGCTGGGGCCCATACCTTGTCCTCAACGGCAACTGGGATCTTAAACTCTTCCTCGCCGCCGACGGCACGTCCCTCACGACCGTCAACACTGGCAACTTCTTCGCCACAAGCGGTGCCGGCACCTACGACATCACTATCAACGCTCTCACCAATAGCGCAACAATTACTAAGAAGTAAACATCTATAAATGAAAAGGTTTCTGCTATACCTCGCCACGATGGCACTGCTCGCCCCAATGACGGCATGCGACGACGATGACGAGCCTAACATCAAAAAAGAGTGGAATGACGATGAGGTACCACAGCGTACCCCACCCGACTTCGCCAAGGGCTGCGACCCAAGTTGGGTAACGGCCATGGAGGATGCTAACTGGACATTCCGCGATACTGAGGGCAACGCTGGCGATTGCCTCGAAATCCTCAAAAACGTTGGTTTCGACGCCTGCCGACTCCGCGTGTGGGTCAACCCGTCCGACGACTATTGCAATACCGCCGACATGGTTCGCAAAGCCGTCCGCGCCTACAATCTCGGCTACTCCATCATGGTCGACTTCCACTATTCCGACAGCTGGGCCGACCCCTCGCAACAATACAAACCCTCCATCTGGGACGATTGCGAATCTGTCAGCGAGATGGCCGACAAGCTCTACGCCTACACAAAAAAAGTCCTCTCCGCCGTCCGCACCAATGGTGTCGACGTGGCTTGGGTTCAGATAGGCAATGAGACTCTGGGCGGCATGCTCAAGACCAACTCCGACGGTTCCGAGACCGACGTCAATGGCAGCATCGGCTCCAACTACGTAACCCTTCATGCCGCAGGCTGCAAGGCCGCCAAGGAGGTCTACCCCAACTGCAAGACCGTCGTCCATTTTGAGAACGGACAGAAGCTCAGCAGCCTCCAGTGGTCGCTCGACCGCCTCACGTCTGCTGGCATCGATTTCGACATTCTCGGCGTCTCCCTCTACCCCGACTTCAGCGATGCCGATTGGTACGCCAACTACATCGATGCCGCTGTCAGCAACCTCAACACCATCCACAACGCATACAATTGCGATGTCATGATTTGCGAGCTCGGCTGCGACATCTCCAATGAGAATGCCGACAAGGCCATCGTCGACGCTGTCAAGCGTTGCCAATCTGAAGTTCCGTCCTGCAAAGGCGTTTTCTACTGGGAACCCGAGTGCTACGATTCCGGCACAGGCGCATGGAATGGCTATACGAAAGGTGCTTTCACCTCCACTGGCGCACCGTCTTCCATCCTCATCAATGCTTTCGGCAATTAGGTCTTACAACCTGATTTAGATAGCAATCTTTAACCTACGCCCCGAGAGACTCATCGTCTCCCGGGGCGTATCGTTTATCTTAATTTGCTACCTTTGAACCGTCCAATTTCATCACACTGCAATAAACGTATTGTCATGAAAACAGCAAAGACTAACGTGGCCCGCATCCTCGACAAGGAGAAGGTTCCCTACGAGATCAAGGCCTACGATTTCGACCCCGAGGACCTCAACGCCCTCCATGCTGCAGAGAGTTTCGGTCTCGAACCAGGACGAGTATTCAAAACCCTCGTCCTCCGTGGCGACCGTAATGGTCTTTTCGTCTGCGTTGTCCCAAGCGACAAGACTGTCGACCTCAAGAAGGCTGCTAAAGCCTCTGGCAACAAGAGCGCAGAGATGCTCCACGTCAAAGATCTTTTGGAAAACACAGGCTACATTCGTGGCGGCTGCTCCCCCATCGGAATGAAAAAACACTTCCCGACGTTCATAGATTCTTCTGTCAACAATTGGGACAAGATAACCGTCAGCGCAGGTCAGCGCGGCGTCATGGTGCTCGTCTCACCTGCCGACATCATCCGAGTGGCGCGCATGACGGCTGCCGACATCACAAAGGACGAAGTCTCTGAGGAATAGCAATAATCCACCGCTACATGAAACTCACATTTTTCGGCACTGGCACGTCGACTGGTGTCCCAATCATCGGTTGCACATGCGAGACATGCCTGTCTTCCGATCCTCACGATAAAAGACTCCGCACCTCGGCATTCATCGAGACCGACGACCCGAAGGTCAACATCCTCATCGACGCAGGCCCCGATTTCCGACAGCAGATGCTCGTCAACAACAAGGCCGACATCTCCGCCGTTCTGCTCACCCATATTCACTATGACCACGTAGGAGGGCTCGACGACCTGCGCGGCGTCAACTATTCCATGGGGCACAGCATCGAGCTTTTCGCACGCCCCGATGTGGCCGAGAGCATCCAGAAAAACCTCTATTACGCTTTCTCCGACCACCCATACCCCGGCTCGCCAAAGATGACTATGCACCAAATCTCCACCGAGCCGTTCGACCTTCTCGGTCACACTGTCACCCCTCTCCCAGTCATGCACGGCTCACTGCCCATCGTCGGCTACCGCATTGACCAACTGGCGTACATAACCGACGCCAAGACAATCCCCGACAGCACGATAGAAATAGCTAAAGGCGTTGACACTCTCGTCCTCAACGCCCTCGGGCCTTTCGAACATCCTTCGCACCTCAACCTCGACGGCGCCATAGCCATCGCTCGCCGCATCGGCGCACGACAAACTTTCTTCACTCACATCTGCCATAAGATGGGTCTGCACGCCCACCGCGACGCAACCTTACCAGAATCAATGCATTTGGCATACGATGGTCTGCAAATTGACATTCGCTAAGGTCAATTTAATAATTATCTTCGCGTACCAACAAACACGTCATCGATGAGTAAAAAGCAAATCCTCTACGTAGTAAACCCTCGCTCCGGCGTCGGACGAAAGTCCACCATAGAGAAGGAAATTAAGGCGAGGACAGACTCCTCAAAAATCGAGTTCGAGATAATGCATACCACCCACCGTGGGCATGCTACGGAGATTGCCACTCGTTGTCGCAACTGCATCGATGCTGTCGTGGCTGTCGGTGGCGACGGCACAGTCAACGAGGTCGGCACGGGTCTTATCGGCAGCAATACCGCTCTCGGCATAATCCCATGCGGCTCTGGAAATGGTCTCGCTCGCGAACTCGACATTCCCCTGCGCACCTCTTCCGCCATCGATGTCATCAACGAGCTGGAAATCCGCAAGATAGACACTCTGAAAGTCGGTGACCGATATTCGCTCAATGTCGCTGGCGTAGGCTTCGACGCCTATATCAGCCACCTCTTCGCCAATAAGCGCACACGCGGCCCTCTTCAATACATGAACCTCATAGCCAAGGAGTTCCCTGTCTATCAGCCGCAAAGCTACATCCTCGACCTCGGTGGCGACATCTTCCAACGAACCGCCTTCCTCATCAGCTTCGCCAATTCCAGCCAATGGGGCAACAACATTCACATCGCGCCCAACGCACGCATGGACGACGGTCTCATGGATGTCTGCATGGTCTCCGAGTTCCCAAACATGGCAATTCCCTCTCTCGTCATCTCGCTCCTCAGCCAGTCAATCGACACCAACAAATATGACGAGATGATCCGAGCCAAACGAGTAAGCCTCCTCAACAAGACTGAGCTCATGGCACATGTCGACGGCGAGCCAATAATCCTCCCGCCCAACGCCAACATCGAGGTCGACCCTCTCTCCCTCAATGTCGTTATCCCTTCCTCCGATTTCTATGATGGTCAACGCTTCACGCCCGCCAAATTCCGCGAGCAAATCATCAACACTGGCGAGCAAATCATCAGTCGCGTTAAAGAGACCTCCACAGAAATAAAGCAAATCTTCTCTGACAAATAAAATTTGCTGCTTCAACACAAATAGCCTAACTTTGCCACATATCGCCTTTCGTCTGAAACATACAACAATAGACAACGACCAACGGGCGCAATAACAAGAAAAAGTTCTTAAAGAAATGTTAAGCAGAAGACTGATCAGGGTCAAGGTGATGCAAACGCTCTACTCACTCATCCAGCAGGGCAACCTCGACCTCAACGAGGCGGAAAAGCAATTGCAGCACAGCATTGGCAAGAGCCAAGAACTCTATCACCTCATTCTTCAACTTCCCTCCGCGCTTCGCCATCTGGCAGCCAAGAGAATCGAAATCGGTCGCACGAAATTGCGTCCCACAGCCGCTGACCTCAACCCTAACACTCGTTTCGCCGAAAACAGGCTTATTCTTCAAATAGAGGAGAACGAGCGGCTCAACAAGGTCATCGAGGTTGAGGGCAACACTTGGTCTCAAGATGACACCGTCATGAAGACCATCTTCTCTAAGCTCACCCACTCCGACGCCTACAATCGTTACATGGAGTCCGACGACGACAGCTTCGAGGCTGATAAGGCGTTCGTCCTCAGGTTCTTAGGTAAGGAACTTCCAAAGATGTCCTTCTTCTTCCAAGCTCTCGAGCTCAAGAGCGTTTTCTGGAACGACGAGGCTGAGTTCATGATCAGCATGGCAATGAAGACCATCAAGGAGTTCGATGGTCAGAATGGTGCTTCTGTCGAGCTTATGCCACTCTATAAGGACGAAGACGATGTCGAGTTCACCAAGAAGATTCTTCGTCGCAGCATCCTCGAGCGCGACAACACCCTCGAGCTTATCAAAAAGTTCTCCAAGAACTGGGATCCCGAGCGCGTCGCCCTCATGGATGTCATCCTCATCGACATGGCAATAGCCGAGATGACCACAATGGTCAACATCCCCATCAAGGTCACCCTCAACGAGTACATCGAGATCTCCAAATACTACTCCACCGACAAGAGCAACAGCTACATCAATGGTCTTCTCGAAAAGATCGTCCGCCAACTTGTCGAGGAGAAGAAAATCAACGAGGCTCAACTCTTCTAACATTCAAAACCTGCAAAAACAGAGAGCCTGAAGATGTCTGTCTCTAAATACGTGTTCCTCGCCATCTTGACCGCGACGATGCTCCTTTGCGGATGCAACAGCCATAAGTCCACCGATGACGACGCAACACGAATCGTGTTAGACGACTCCATGTGCATCGTGGTCGACACCACTTTCCACAACATCGGTCAAGTTGGCTACGCTGACATCCTCTCTCTCTCCAACCTCCTCACAAACCACGGCAGCAAGGTCGTCAACATCACGAAAGTCGATACCGACTGCTCTTGCCTGACCGCCACGCCAGCCCAAGAAACCATCGCCCCTGGCGAAAGCATGAAGCTCTCTATCGAGTTCGACACGCGAGGCAACTTCGGCAAGCAATACCACCTTATTGACATTTCAACCGATAACGGACAAAACATAAAAATCTATGTCTTTGCCGATATCACCGATCCTAATTAATTAAAGAAACACAGCACATTATGTTCAACATTCTTCTCGATGGTGCTACGGCATCTGCAAATGCTACAGGCGGTGCAAGCGCATTCATGAACTTCCTCCCCCTCATCCTCATCATCGTTGTTTGCTACTTCTTCATGATCCGCCCTCAGCAGCAGAAACAGAAGGAGCTCAACAAGATGCGTGACGCTCTCAAGAAAGGTGATCACGTCGTCACCACCAGTGGTCTCATGGCTAAAGTTGCTGAAGTCAACGAGAAGTACGTTGCCCTCGAAATCGCCGACGGCGTAGTCGCAAAGTTCGACAAGGCCGCCATCATGACAGTCGAGCCGAAGTAAACGGATCTTCCTTCGCAGTTAGCCTCCGCAAACTGCACATCCATTCACCTATATTGGCATCATAGCATCCCGGAGGTCATCGACGGCTTCCGGGATGTTTCCTTTCCTGTAATAACCTAACTGATAACAAGCACCAATGGATTCTCAAAAAAGAGTGCTTCCCTCTTATTTCGCCACTCTTAAAGTCAAAGAAGGCAATTTCATCCCCACTGGCGACTACATGACATGTGGCACCGACGACCCACATGCCCACCTCCTCCCTATTAAGAAAATCTACGATGTAAACGTAGATGCCAACTACCCATACGTCGACCACTCGTTCCGCTTCAAGATCCTCAACTGGTTCTACTACACGCAAGCCAGGTATCTTGTAGACATTCTCAACCGTTTCCGTTACGGCTTCAAACTTAAAGGGATGGAGAACGTCACCAAAAATATGGACAAGCTCCAAGGTGGCGCTCTTACAATCTGCAACCACGTCTTCAGATGGGATATGTGCGGCATCCTTAAAGTTTGCGGATGGCGCCAGCTCCGTTTCCCAATCTTCCGAGGACAGATGGCTGGTAAAGACCGCGACCGTATGGTAGGCACAGGCGGTGTCCCCATCCCCGAAAAACTTTCCGACCTCAGACATTTCTACAAGGCATTCGACTACTACCACGAGAAAGGATACTGGATGCACTTCTTCCCCGAAGAGAGCCGCTGGCAGTTCTACACGCCAATCCGCCCCTTCAAGAAAGGTGCCTTCATCTTCGCCGAACGCTATAACCTCCCCATCATCCCAATGGCATACTCCTATCGCGAGCGCAAAGGTTTCTTGAAGCTCTTTGGCAAGGAAGCTTGCGTAACGCTCAACGTTGGCGAGCCTATTTTCCCAGATCCCGCTCTAAAAGGTCAACGCTCAGCCTCCATCGACGACCTCCGACGCCGCACCCACGAGGCCTGCGTCAAACTCGCTGGCATCGAAAACAACCCTTGGACATACAATCAGACCGAGAAGTAAGCTGACAAGATGAATATCAAAAGTTTCTGCTTCAACATGATGTACGAGAACACGTACGTCGTGTACGATGAGACGAAAGAGTGCATCATCATAGACTGCGGATGCAACAATGACGACGAGCGAGAAGAGCTTGCCTCCTTCATCTCGTCCAATGGTCTGACGGTCAAGCACCTGCTCTGCACCCATTTCCACCTCGACCACACCTTCGGCAACGCTTTTGCGCAGCAATGTTTCAACGTAACCGCCGAGGTCAACGAAGGCGACCGCATCCTTGCAGAAATGATTCATTATCAAGCCGTAGCTTTCGGTCTTTCAGATGACGAGATTGATGTTCCGACTCCCACCTTTACCCTATCCGATGGGGCCGTCATCAATTTCGGCAACACCTCCCTTACCGTCATTACAACGCCCGGACACTCCCCCGGCAGCGTCTCTCTCTATTTCGAGAATGATGGCGTCCTCTTCTCGGGAGACACCATCATGAAGGGTGCTTTCGGCGCAGTAAATCTTCCCGGTGGCAGGCTACCCAAACTTTTCAAGTCCATCACACAGAAGATATTCGCGCTTCCCGAACAGACGGTTATCTACCCTGGCCATGGCGGTCCGACGACGGTAGGAGAGGAAAAAGCTACCAACCCCATCTGGGAATACGGAACAAAATAGCCACATCACTCAACATCCATTTGCACAACGTCACATAATTTTGTAACTTTCTGACAGTTTACCATACAAGCAATCGAGCCGACATTCTCGGCTTTTCTTCAATCACGCTTTCATAAGGACACAAATTATGCTGACAAAACAAGACGAGCAAGATCTCCAGAAAAGAGGCAAGTCCATCGAGGAGACCGAGAAACAGCTTGAAATGATAGCACGAGGCTTCGCCCCTGCAGCCGTAAGACGTGCAGCCACAATCGGCGACGGCATCGTCAAAGTCACTGATACCGAGGCACAATCTCTTGCCAAAGAGTACGATGCCGAGCTTGCCAAAGGTCTCAAGGTTGCCAAATTCGTCCCGGCGTCGGGTGCGGCGAGCCGCATGTTCAAGCCTCTCCACCAATATCTCGCGGCAACTCCCGACGAGCAGGCCAAGATGGATGCCGAAGAGCCTTGGGCAACTTTCTTCGGAAAACTCTCCAACTTCGCATTTGCTGACCAACTCGCAAAGTTCGCCCCCAAGGACCATAACGACACTGTTTCACTCGTCCTTGGCGAGAACGGTCTAGCATACGGCAGCCACCCCAAAGGCCTCGTAGCCTTCCACAAGTACGCCGACGGCACCATCCGCACAGCCGCCGAAGAGCACCTCGCCGAGGCCGAAGCATACTGCCTCTCCAACGGCAAGAGCCACGTCCACTATACCGTTCCCGTAGGCATGGAACCTGCCTTCCGCAAGACACTTGCCTCCATGCTCGAGAAACAGGGTGGCAATATCGAGGTCTCTTACAGCGTCCAACCACCTGCAACCGACGTTCCTGCTCTTACCCTCGACGGCAAGCCCGCACGCGATAAGGATGGTCACCTCGTCTTCCGCCCAGGCGGTCACGGTGCGCTCATCGGCAATCTCGGCAACATCGACGCAGACGTTGTTTTCGTCAAGAACATCGACAACGTGTCCCACGGACGCATTCTCCCCGATGCCTCCGTTTGGAAGAAAGTCATTGGAGCCCAGGGCCTTAACCTCAAACGCAAGATCGACGACATCCTACGCCGCATCGACAAGGGCGACAACGACGCACTGACCGAGGCTCTCAATCTCATCGAGCTGACTTTCAAGGCCAAAGCACCTGCGGGAGCCGACAAGCGCAATTTCGCAGTCAAGTTCCTCGACCGCCCTCTCCGCGTCTGCGGCATGGTCAAGAATGAAGGCGAACCTGGCGGCGGTCCTTTCTGGGTCGAAGGTAAGGACGGCATCCTCTCCCTCCAAATCGTCGAGAGCGCACAAATGAATCTCGACGATCCTGAAGTCAAGAAGATTGTTGCAGGAAGCACCCACTTCAACCCCGTCGACCTCTTCTGCTGCCTCAAAGACCGCAACGGCAAACGCTACAACCTTGCCGAGTTCGTCGACCCCGAGGCTGGTTTCCAGACTCACAAGAGCGTCAACGGCGTCGATGTCACGGGCATGGAGCTCCCAGGTCTCTGGAATGGCGCAATGGCTAAATGGCTCACTCTCTTCGTCGAAGTGCCTGTAATGACATTCACTCCTGTCAAGACGGTGATGGACCTCCTTCGCCCTGTCCACCAGCCAAAGTAACTACACATAGGACTGATAAAACAACAAGCGTCAGGATGACAACTCGTCATCCTGACGCTTTCTTTCTCCTTGACTTACAAGAATCTCCATTAAATTTGATTTTTTCGGAAAAATTGCTAATTTTGTGTGGTGAGTTCATGACATCTAAAGTTCTCCCGAGATCGGTTTTCTACCTCCTTTGCAACCCCTTTCTTTAAGGTTCCATTTGCGCTTTCAAGGCAACGACCTTCCGCAAAGGCTGATATTTCCAGACCGCATTCCCTCACTTGAATAAAACAACACATTCACATTTAAGCACTCATGCTGACGTCGCTCTTTTGCGGCAATTCCTGTCCTCGCGTCACAGGCTTGCGACTTGCCATCGACGGGCAGACCGACGCCAAATGGTTGTGAATCATCCTATAAGCAAAAATGTATAGCCAAGATGAACTGTCCACGTTTCTCCTGCCACGACTGAGAGAAATTGCTAAATCTATCGGCATAAAACGTGTCGAACAGTACAAGAAGAAAGAGCTCCTCAACATAATTCTCGAAAGGCAAGACCCTTCAGCCTCTCATAACGATTCCTCTTCCATCGAGGCAGAGGAGGCAAACCCTTCCCATAACGACATCCCTACGGGCGACGCTTCAAACAGCGAAGGTCTCAGCGCAGAGGAAAAAGAAGACCTCATCGCCAAAGCCTTCAGCCGCTTCAAGTCCTCCGACGATGACGACGATTCGCAGTCTTCCAGCCAGTCCGCCCCTCGCAAGCCAAGGCAACGTGTACAAGTGACCACATACACCACCAAAAACGCAAAAGACTGGAACAAAGCCGGCGCCGACAGCGTCTCCCGACGCAGCATCGACGACCCCAATGAGCAATACGATCTCGCCTCGTCTGCCAAGGACGAAAGCGAACCAATGCAATCCCTCGCCGACAAACTCGCCAGCACAGGGCAAAGCGGCATCTTCGGCGATTTAGCTCAACAGCAGCAAGAACCAGCCGACTTGCCAAATGACGAGCCGACCGACGACTACCGCGAGGAAGAGGAGATGCCCGTCGACCAACCACAAGTCGAACGCAACAACAACCAGTGGGGATACAATAGGCAACGACAAGACAACCGCTTCCGCCCCAACTACAACTTCGACAACATCATATCAGCGCAAGGCGTCCTCGAGCTTATGCCCGACGGCTACGGGTTCCTGCGCTCTTCCGACTATAACTACCTCAGCTCCCCAGACGACATCTACGTCACACAGAACTTCATCCGCAACTTCGGACTCCGCAACGGCGATACCATCATGGGCTTCGTCCGCACACCTCGCGAAGGTGAGAAGTTCTTCCCTCTCGTCAAGATTGACACCATAAACGGCAAACGCCCTGAGCAAATCCGAGACAGGCAACTTTTCGAAAACCTCACCCCCATCTTCCCAAACGAGAAGTTCAAGCTCTCCAACGGCAGCAAAGCCAACATCAGCACGCGTCTCGTCGACCTTTTCGCACCCATCGGCAAGGGACAGCGCGGTCTGATCGTCGCCCAGCCTAAGGTCGGTAAGACAGTCTTACTCAAAGATATTGCCAACGTCATCGCCGACAACCACCCTGAGGTATATCTCATCATCCTTCTCATCGACGAACGCCCCGAGGAGGTCACCGACATGCAACGCTCCGTAAATGCCGAGGTCATCGCCTCCACTTTCGACGAGCCTGCAGACCGCCACGTCAAGGTCGCAAACATAGTCCTCGAAAAGGCTAAACGCATGGTCGAGTGCGGTCACGATGTCGTCATCCTGCTCGACTCCATAACACGCCTCGCCCGCGCATACAACACCGTCTCCCCAGCTTCAGGCAAAGTCCTGACAGGTGGCGTCGATGCCAACGCCCTCCAAAAGCCGAAACGTTTCTTCGGTGCTGCTCGTAATATAGAAAACGGAGGCTCCCTAACCATTGTCGCCACAGCCCTCACCGAGACAGGATCCAAAATGGACGACGTCATCTTCGAGGAGTTCAAAGGCACAGGCAACATGGAGCTCCAACTCGATCGCAAGCTCGCAAACAAGCGCATCTTCCCTGCCATCGATGTCAATGCGTCCAGCACGCGACGCGACGACCTTCTCCAAGACCGCGAGACTCTCAACCGCATGTGGGTCCTCCGCAACAAGGGTATTGCCGACATGACGCCCGTCGAGGTCATGACAAAGCTCGTCGACATGATGAACAAGACGCGCAACAACGCCGAGTTCCTTGCGACTCTCAATTCTTAATAGAAAATCTTTATCGATATGTTAGACCTATTCAGCACAGAAAACGGCGAGCCTACAGGCTTCGTCAAAGTGGCAGCAGCCACGCCAGTGACAAGTGTAGGCAACTGCCAGCGCAATGCGGAACAAATAATAGATCTTGTGCGCCACGCCGCCGATGACGGTGTAGCCATTGTCGCATTGCCCGAGCTTTCGATAACAGGATATACGGCTGCTGACTTGCTCCAACAGCCTTTCATGCTGCGTGAAGCCGAACTCGCACTCGAGAATATAATCAGCATGACCAGCACCGTGCCCATCGTAGGCATCTTAGGCATGCCAATAGCCGTAGCAGGACGACTCTACAACTGCGCCGTCGTAATTTCCGAAGGCGAGGTCATGGGCGCGGTTCCCAAATCATATCTGCCCACCTACGGCGAGTTCTACGAAGGCAGGTGGTTCTCCTCACCATCCGCCACGACTCCAAAGTCTATCACGCTCGCCAAGACAGAGATTCCTTTCGGCACAGATCTCATCTTCACCTGCGCCGACCAACGTGTCAAGTTCGGCATCGAGATTTGCGAGGACCTATGGGCTCCCATAGCCCCCTCAACGTTCCTCGCTCTCCAAGGGGCGCAGATTATCTTTAACATATCCGCCTCCAACGACTACGTCGCCAAGAACGCCTACCGCACCGAACTCATAAAGATGCAGAGCGCAAAGACCATTTCCGCCTACGTCTACACCTCATCAGGCAAGGGAGAGAGCACTACAGATCTCGTCTTCGGCGGCGCAACGTTCATTGCAGAGAACGGCACTCTCCTCGCCCAAGGTGAGCGTTTCCAACAATCCGCACACTACATTACGGCAGATGTCGATGTCGAAAGACTCGACGCCATGCGCCTTCGCACTTCAACCTACTACTCCCCCGATGCGCAAAACCACCCAGTTCGCATCATTCCCGTAACCTTGCGTGGCGACCTCGACGAGGAAAATGTCAACCGACAATTCCCACGTCTTCCTTTCGTCCCATCCGACGAGGAGAACCGAGCAGCCAACTGCGCCGAGGTGTTCAACATCCAGACCAACGGTCTGGCACAACGCATGACAGCCAGCCACGCCAAGAAAGCCGTCATCGGCGTCTCCGGTGGTCTCGATTCCACTCTTGCGCTCCTCGTAGCTGCCAAGACCATGGATCTCATGGGCCGTCCACGCACAGACGTTATCGGCATCACAATGCCAGGATTCGGCACAACAAGCCGCACTCACGACAATGCCGTAGGCCTCATGAATGCTATCGGTGTCACAATCGAGGAGATTGACATTACGGCAGCATGCCGCCAACACCTGAAGGATCTCGGCGTTAGCGATGATGACCGCAGCGTCACCTACGAGAATGCGCAAGCTCGCGAGCGCACGCAAATCCTTATGGACTACGCCAATAAGGTCGGAGGCATCGTCGTCGGCACTGGCGACCTCTCCGAGCTTGCTCTCGGATGGGCTACCTATTGCGGAGACCAGATGTCCATGTACGGCGTAAATGCAGGCATCCCAAAAACCCTCGTCCGCTACGTCGTCAAATATGTGTCCGACACCGCCATGTCCGACAAGCCCCGCCATTTCCTAAAGGACATTCTCGACACACCAATCAGCCCCGAGCTACTCCCCGCCGACGAGAATGGCAATATCAACCAAAAGACCGAAGATCTCGTTGGACCTTACGAGTTGCATGATTTCTTCCTCTACTATATTCTCCGCTTCGGCTTCGGTCCCGAGCGCATCATGCTCATGGCGACAAAGGCGTTCGATGACGTTTACTCGCGAGCCGTCATAAAGAAGTGGCTCACCACGTTCCTACGCCGTTTCTTCGCCCAGCAGTTCAAACGCTCGTGCATGCCCGATGGCCCCAAAGTTGGCGCAATCTCTCTCTCCCCACGCGGCGACTGGCGCATGCCAAGCGACTCCACGGCTGAGATGTGGCTTAACGTTCTCGAAGAACTCTAACATCCTGTAATGAAGGGCAAACTCTATATGGTCCCGACATATCTTGCCGAGACCTCTCCCTCCGACACCTTTCCACAAGGCAATGCCGACATAATTAGGCAGACACGCCATTTCATCGTCGAAAATGAGCGTACGGCTCGCAGGTTCCTTAAAAGCATCGACCGCAATATCGACATCAACAGCCTCACTATGGCGGAGTTGAGCGAGCACAGCGTCAATGCCAATACCGCGCAAATGCTTGCCGCTGCCAACAATGGTGAAGACGTCGCCATGGTCAGCGAGGCAGGATGTCCCGGCGTCGCCGATCCCGGCGCCGACCTTGCCGCTGAAGCCCACCGGCAAGGCATCCAAGTCGTTCCTCTCGTTGGTCCGTCAAGTCTCCTCATGGGACTTATGGCATCGGGACTCAATGGTCAGAACTTCGCCTTCAGCGGCTATCTTCCCATTGGTGCCGAGCTCGCCAAAGCTCTCCGCAAGATGGAGGACCGCAGCCTCAAAGAACGACAAACGCAGATTTTCATCGAGGCCCCATACCGAAACGACAAGATGCTCCAGACGCTGCTCCAGACGCTCAAAAATGAGACCAGACTTTGCGTGGCTCGCGACATCATGGGAGCCGAGGAGTTAATCGTGACGAAGCGTGTCGCCGATTGGAAAAAAGCCAAACTGCCCGAACTGCACAAACGACCGACGGTTTTCCTTTTCCTGGCCTAATCCCTTTCGCCCAATCCTCAAGGATAACTGACTGAACAATAATGGCGATAAACCAATATATAGAGATAAAAAATGCCAGAGTAAACAACCTCAAAGGCATCAATCTCAAAATCCCACGCGGCAAACTCATCGTTATAACAGGCGTAAGCGGCTCAGGCAAGTCCAGCCTCGCCTTCGACACTCTCTACGCTGAAGGACAACGTCGCTACGTCGAGAGCCTCAACTCCTACGCCCGCCAATTCCTCGGTCGCAACTCAAAACCCGAAGTCGACAGCATCACAGGCATTCCCCCTGCCATCGCCATAGAGCAAAAGGTCAACACGCGCAACCCGCGCTCCACGGTGGGCACCTCGACGGAGATCTACGACTACCTCAAACTCCTCTTCGCCCGAATCGGCAAGACATACTCCCCCATAAGCGGCGATCTTGTCAAGCACGATACGGTCTCCGATGTCGTCGACTACACTCTCGCCATGCCCGACGGCACTCTCCTGCTCATCATGTCGCCTCTCAAAATTGGCAATATGGAGCAGACGCTCGCAGCCCTCAAACTTCAAGGCTTTAGCCGACTTGAACACAATGGCGAGATCGTCAAGTTCAATGCGGTGGATACCAATGCGGTCAAATCCACCGAAGGCTACAACCTCATCGTAGACCGACTCTCGCTCGCCCATAGTGACGACATCGCCACACGTCTCGCCGAGTCAATCGGTACTGCCATGCACGAGGGCAACCAAAAGTGCCTTATCCGCTCCATCTCTCCAGACGGCAAGGTGACCGATCGCAACTTCTCCTCTCGTTTCGAAGCCGACGGCATGATTTTCGACGAGCCTAACGAGATGATGTTCACCTTCAACAGCCCCATCGGAGCATGCCCCCGATGCGAAGGGTTCGGACGCGTCATAGGCATCGACGAGGATCTTGTTATTCCTAATAAAAACGTGTCCGTCGGCAACGGATGCGTAACTTGCTGGTCTGGGCCAACGCTTGGAAAATGGAAGCTCGATTTCTGCCGCACCTCCCAAGCCTACAACTTCCCTGTCTACAAGGCTTATGCAGAACTGACACCCAAAGAGCGCGACCTCTTGTGGCATGGAGCCAAAGGAGTTTACGGCATCGACGATTTCTTCAAATTCGCCCAAGAGAATCAATACAAGATTCAATACCGCATCATTCTCGCCCGTTTTCGCGGCAAGACCATATGCCCCGATTGCCACGGCACAAGGCTTAAAAAAGAAGCCTCATACGTACGTGTTGGCAATCACGACATTACGCAACTCTGCCAAATGCCCATTAGCGACCTTAAGCAATGGGCAGACAACCTCCAACTCGATGCCCACGACCAAAAGGTCGCCCAACGAATCCTCACCGAGATCCGCCAACGCCTCGATTTCCTTGTCGACGTCGGACTGGAATATCTTACGCTCGACCGCATGTCGGCAACCCTCTCCGGCGGTGAGAGCCAACGTATAAATCTTGCAACTTCGCTGGGCAGCAGCCTCGTCGGCTCACTATATATTCTTGACGAGCCGAGCATCGGGTTGCACTCAGCCGACACGACCAAGCTCATCGCCGTCCTGCGCAAACTCCAGCATCTTGGCAATACCGTCATCGTCGTCGAGCACGATGAGGATATCATACGATCAGCTGACGACATCATCGACATTGGCCCCGAGGCAGGACGACTTGGCGGCGAGGTCGTCTTCTCCGGCTCATACGAAGAGCTTATGTCAAAGTCCGACAGCCTCACAGCCAAGTACTTGACCAACAAGCTCTCAATCCCAGTTCCTCACAGCCGCCGCAGTTGGAACAACTCTATCATAGTCGACCATGCGTCTGTCAATAACCTGAAGGACGTCAAAGCCACCTTCCCGCTCAACGCCATGACCGTAGTAACTGGCGTCAGCGGTTCTGGCAAGTCGTCTCTCGTCACGCAAGTCCTCTACCCCGAACTTCGACAGCTCACTGCCGATTTGACCGACAACAAGCCAAAAACTTACAAGCACCTGAGCGGTGATCTCTCAGCCATCACGCGTGTCGAGTTCGTCGACCAAAACCCTATCGGCAAGAGCACGCGGTCCAACCCAGTCACCTACATTAAGGCCTACGAGGAGATCCGCAAACTCATGAGTGCGCAACCTCTATCCAAACAAAACGGATTCACAGCCGCGCACTTCTCTTTCAATGCCCCGGGCGGTCGTTGCGAGGCATGCCAAGGCGAAGGCACCATAAAAATCGAGATGCAGTTCATGGCCGATGTCGTCATCGAGTGTGACCAGTGCCATGGCAAGAGGTTCAAAGACGATGTCCTTGAAGTCAAATATCGCGACAAGAACATCTACGACATTCTCGACATGACTGTCAATCAAGCCATCGAGTTTTTCAGTCAAGGCACAGGAGCTACCGAACGCAAGATTGTCGACCGTCTGAAGCCTCTACAAGATGTCGGCATAGGATACATCAAAATGGGTCAGTCCAGCAGTACCCTCTCGGGCGGTGAGAACCAACGAGTTAAACTCGCCTCTTACCTCGCCGATGCCAATCAGCCCCCTACCCTCTTCGTATTCGATGAGCCGACCACGGGCCTCCACTTCCACGATATTAGCAAGCTGCTTAAAGCCTTCAACTCCCTCATCGAGAAAGGACATAGCCTCATCATCATCGAGCACAACATGGATGTCATCAAGAGCGCAGATTGGGTCATAGACCTCGGACCCAACGGCGGCGCCGACGGCGGACGTATCGTTTGCCAAGGCACCCCTGAAGATGTCGCTAATTGCCCCGACTCCAAAACAGGTCTTTTCTTAAAACACTATCTCGCTGTCAACCAACAATGAAGAAAAGCCCCGAGTTATTCAACGCCATAACGGAGTCCCTCGCCCTCTTAGCCAACGGCGATACCTACGAGTGCATCTGCAAAGACTCCGCAAATGAGCTCCCCATTCCCTCTTCCAACAGGCTGAAGGAGATTGTGCGACTTTGCCGCGAGATTATCTTCCCCGGCTTCTTCGCCGCAAAACCGGTACATCAGTCCAGCCTCACATACTACCAAGGCGTGTGCATCGAAGAGATGGCTCATAAGCTCCGTCAAGAGGTCTACGCCGGGATTTGCCTCAACAGCAAAAACGACTGCGATTTCTGTCCTGACAAGGCGAAGGATTCTGCCGACAAGCTCACCGCATCTTTCGTCAAATGGCTGCCCGCTCTCCGTTCTCTGCTCGTCGGTGACGTAAACGCCATTTTCTGCGGCGACCCTGCAGCTCATGACAAGTCAGAAGTCATCCTCGCCTACCCTGCCGTACGCGCCATCTCGGGCTACCGCATCGCACATAAACTCTTCGAACTCGGTGTCCCCCTGATTCCAAGAGTGATAACAGAAATAGCCCATAGCGAAACGGGCATCGACATCAACCCACAAGCGCAAATTGGAGAACGCTTCGCCATCGACCACGGCACGGGCATCGTAATCGGAGCCACAAGCATAATCGGCAACGATGTCAAGCTCTACCAAGGCGTCACTCTCGGCGCCGTCAGCCACCCCGATGCCGACCAAGATGCAGTTCGCGACGAACCAAGACACCCGATAATCGGCAACAATGTCGTCATCTACGCACAAGCTACCATCTTAGGGCGAATCCACATTGGCGACGGAGCCGTCATCGGTGGCAACGTATGGCTCACCAAAGATGTTCCTCCAGGAATCCGTGTCGAACAGCGTGATTTCGAGTGCTCTCAAAACCCTCATCTCACCAAATGACCAATATCTGCGACTTTTAAGACCATTGCCACAAAAATTACTTTTACCACATCGCTTTGTGAATAAAATTTAATATATTCGCCTTGCGAAAAGTGGATATGTGCGAGATGGCGTTCGATATGGACAAATGGATTGCTGAGAAGACCAACGGCGAAGTGCTCATCGAGCATATCGGCGATTTCTCTTCAGCGGACATCGACTCCATCATCCCAGACATGGAAAAACAACTGAGCAGCAAAGTAAGCAAAGAGAACGTTCGCCGCAAGGCGTTCTGCATCTTCGTCGAGTGCATACAGAACCTCTACCACCATGTCGAATCCGACAAACAAGTCGGAACGCTCTTCGGCAACGACCGCCTCGGCTTCCTGTTTCTCACAAAGGAAAAAGACGGCCAATGCAGAATTACCACTGGCAACTTCATTCATGGCGAAAAAACAGCAGAGCTCCGAAAGCGCATCGACTACCTCAATTCGCTTTCACAAGACCAATTAAAGGAGCTTTACAGGTCCTCAGTCAACGCCAACGAGTTCTCCAACAAAGGAGGCGCAGGGCTCGGAATGATCGACATCGCCAGGAAGAGCGGCAACAAGCTCATCTGCCAATTCTACTCCGTCAAAGAGATTCCCGACCTTAAGTTCTTCTCCTTTGACGTTACTATCGGACAAAAAACAACCTAAGCAAATACATTTAAGCCAAATATATAAGGATGGAAACTATTACGCTTCAAGAAAGTCCCAAAACACCATATATCCTAATGGATCCCGATAAGGGGCTCATCGAAATTAAAGGTCGCTCTATTCCTGAAAACTCCGTTGAGTTCTATCGTTCTGTCAATAACTGGCTCAACGAGTACGCTCAAGGAGACATGAAAACGACGAAGGTGCGCTTCCAGCTCGAATATTTCAACACAAGTAGCTCCAAGTGCATACTTGACATTTTCAAAAAACTTGAAGCCATGTACCGCAAGGGATGGGATGTCAACATCTCTTGGTGCTATGACGAGGACGATGAGGACATGTACGAGTCTGGCGAGGACTACCAGTCAATCCTCTCTTGCCCCATCTCGCTCGAGAAGATAAGCGGCGGTCTCTAACAGCCTCTTCCTCCCCGAAAAACTACCTCACAACAAAAACCTCCAACACGCTGTCCCGACAATCCTCCATGCCGGCAATGCGGTAATAATGTTCGCTTATGGCACAAGTGACTTGCGTCATAGTCGATGACGATGTTTTCTCGACTAAAATCATGTCTGGCTACATCAGCCGGACAAATGATGTGGTGCTTGCGCAAAGCTTCACGAATGCCATCGACGCCATTAACTTTCTTTCCAGCCACGAAGGAAAAAACGTCAATCTCATCTTCCTCGACATCGAGATGCCCGAGATGAACGGCATGGAGTTCATGAGGGCCATGGATCTCTCGCGCAAAGAGGTAGTCATCTACTCCTCACAAGAAAAATATGCCCTCGAGTCCTACGAGTACGATGTCTGCGACTACCTCCTCAAACCAGTCAGCTACGCCCGCTTCATCCGAGCAATAGGCAAAGCTCGCATAGCCCTCGAGCTCCGTGAGGATCCCAACGCCGGAGCCGACGAACCCACCAACGACTCGGAATGCGCATTCCTCCGCGACAACACAGGTGCAGTCCACAAAGTCAAATATGAGGACATCGTCCTGCTCGAAACCATGGAGAACTATGTCTCCGTGACGACGACTCGACAAAAAATTCTCGTCCATATACCCATGAAGAAGCTGGTCGAGCTTCTTCCACAGACATATATCACGCGAATCCACCGCTCCTATGCCGTCGGTGTGAAACACATCTGCAACGTCGACAAGGACAAGGTCGTCGTCGAACTCGGCAACGAGAGAGTCTCTCTTCCTCTCAGTCGCACATATTGCCACGACCTCCGAAAGAAGATGAGCGCAGCCGCAGTGGCAGATTCTGACGGTATTCTTATATGCGCCAACAATCTCTAAGACTCTTTCTCTCGCTCTTTTGTGTAGTGATCTCCATCGCTGCTCAAGCACAAAACAAGATTCACCGTGAGCGCGACAGCCATTTTATAGTCTCCGTCGGACAAGAAGCTCCACGATTCAGTTTCGTAACATCCGACAACGACACCCTCGATTCCGACCTGCTCCGAGGTCAAGTGCTTGTGATAGATTTCGCCGCCTCGTGGTGCCCATTCAGCCCTTCACAAATGGCAGACCACCAAAAGCAGCTGTGGGACAAGTTCTCCCACAATCCCAACTTCTCCATGTTCGTCATCTGTGAAGATTTCCCGCAAGACCGCAACGCCTTCACCGAGATTATATCCACAGAAAAAATTCAGGCCCCCGTTGTCTTCGATGACGCTGAGTCTTTTTACCAACTCTTCGTCACGCCCAACGGCAGCGTCACACGCACCGTCATAATCTCCCCCGACTGGACCATCGCCAATCTCCAAGACGGCCACACAAGGCGAGGCATGAGGCAAATCAGAAAAACTGTCCGCCATTTACTCAACCACGCCAACTAACAAACAAGCTTATTTCTTAAATTCGCGTCCGTCATTATCGCCTCAAGCATACACAATTGGCTACAACAATGGAAATGGTAAATCTTGTAAGGTCGCTCATCGAGGGTATCTCGGTTGGCTTCGTTGCGTCCATTCCTCTTGGCCCCATTGGCGTGTTATGCATCCAAAGGACGTTAAGCAAGGGGCGCCGCTCTGGCTTCGCAAGCGGCTGCGGTGCAGCCTCTTCCGACTTTCTCTACGCTGTGGTCGCAGGCTTCAGCATCTCCATGGTCACCGAGTTCGTCCAGTCCCACCGAGCCCTCCTTTTCATCGCAGGCGCTGTTGTCCTTATTTTCCTCGGCATCCGCATGATGCTCTCTAAGCCCCACTTGCAAATGCGCATTCAGCAACGCGAGCGTGGTCCGAGAAAAATAAGCAGCCTCTGGCAAGATTTTGTCTCTACATTCTTCCTCACTATATCCAACCCGCTTGCTCTCTTCGTCTTCATGGGAGCCTTCTCGCTCATCGGTGTACATGATACCCGACTGGAGCGTTTCTTGGTCGTTGGAGGCGTCCTCATTGGAGCCACCGCTTGGTGGTTTACTCTCACACTTCTTGTAGGGCTTTTCCGCAAGATGCTGACGCTCCGACGCCTGCTCTACGTCACCCGCATAGCAGGAGCTATCATAGTGGGTCTCGTCGTCATAACAGGCATCGTTGAGATTCTCGAGCACTTCTCCGCTTAACGCTCCATTCTTCCTTTTTTAATCGGATTTCACCCCCTTTTTTAGTAACTTCGTGTACAAGAAAACGCACGAAGGCATCACCATGTCCATTCAAGTATCTATAAAAAGAATCAACACCCGCGACCCTCTTTTCGCACCCTCAGTAGGACTCATGAACTCGTCTTTTATCGAAGACGAGCGTCGAAACGAAGACGAGCTCCGCACTCTTGCCGACAACAACAAGATTTTCGCTTTTAACGTTATCGAGGCCGACGGCAACAGGGCTGGCATCATAACAACGTGGAATTTCGGCAAGTTCTTATACGTCGAGCACTTCGCCACCGAGCCTAATCTCCGCAACAAAGGAATCGGTATCAGCACCCTTCAGCACCTCGCCTCTTCTTCTGCACTCCCCATAGTTCTCGAAGTCGAACCCGAACTCTCCTCCCCAGAGGCCGCACGACGCATACGTTTCTACGAGAGGGCAGGCTTCCACGTCTGGCAGACTCCATATATCCAACCTCCTTACAACCAAGGCAAAAACTCTCTACCAATGAACCTCATGGCGTTCAACCTTGAGGAGACCCAAGAATGCACACAAATAGTTAAAGCATTGCTTTACAAGCACGTCTATAAGGTAAAGAGTGTTGACTTCCCACTGCCATTTTAAACCTTTTCTTACTCACTCTTTTTTAAGATAGTGAGTATATTTGCGTGAAAAACCAATCTGCGCCAGCGGCCAGGCACCCCAAAACTACTCTGGCGCAGTCCAATTCAATAGACAATGAAAGAAACGAGCAAGAAGCAGAATGCCGACAGAAGGGAGATGATCGAGTACATCAATCTCCAACTCTCCGCTCTCGGTCAACCCGTGTTTCAAGACAATGCGGAAAGCGAGGTAAAGCTGGCCAATGCCAAGTTCATGGACTTGACAAAAGACCTGGTCAACAGCTACCGTGAGAAGACAAGGCTCCTCGGGCAACACCTCTGCCCCGTTGATCAACGCATTCAAGACTTCATCGACGATTACTTCAAGGACGTCAAGTCCCCTGAGCAGTGCAAGCTCCCGACTGAGTCCCTCATCCTTAGTCAAAAAGGTCTCGCACGTGAGCTTAGCCTCCCTCCCGACTCCAACTCTTTCTTCGGCAAATACGTCTCAACCTACCGCGTTAAGCAAGGCATCCTCAACAACCCCCTCAACGACAAGCGCACCACCAAAGGCACTTTCCACGTTGCCGAGGGCGGCCTCCCAATTCCTGTCGACAAGAAAGCTGTTCCTAAGGTTGCCTTCGCCCGCATGCTCGAGGTAGCCCTCCACCCGTCTGGTGAGATCAACCTCCTCCCCTTCACTTCCAACCAGCCACAAAAGGCCCACACCATGGTCTCCCTCCTCGTACGCCCAATCGTCGTCCCCGAGGTCCCTGGTGTCATGACGCGCCGCAGCATGGAGGTGCACCTCTTCGCCCCAGGTAGCCTCGTAAGCTCCCTCGACTTCGTCGAGACTGTCTTCGGCAATGCCGGCGACCCCACCCTTCCCGACAACGACGCAGCTCTCGACATCGACCACTGGACCGGTCACACAGGCTGCATCATCTTCGCGCCACAGCTTCTCCAACTCAAGAAGAAAGACCTTGGTCTCCCTCACTACGACCAGGCCACCGAGCGCCAACGCTCTGAAGGTATGTGCTGGCGCGACGAGAACGAGCTCTACAACGATGGCGGCTCTTTCAAGATCACAGCACGCGATGCACGCGGTGTTGTCGTAACACTTATCGCAGACAACTACTTCGGCTACGCAAAAAAGGAGATTAAGACGGAAATCAACTACTCCGCCAACCTCTTCGGTCTCGCCGAGGAGGAGCACGCTGGCGGTGCAATCGCCTTCTCGCGCTCCATCATGTCCGATGACATCATCGGTGAACTATACTCCAACAAACAAGATGGCCTCTACACCTTCGAAGAGGCAATGTCTCTTCTTGGTGACCGTGTAGATATCAACCCCGACGGCTACGCTGTCGATAAGAAATATCCTCAGGTAATCTATATCCCCGAGAACGCCGACATCCACATCGACAAGACCATCATCTCGTGGATCCACAACGGCCAGGAGAAGACCCTTCCTCTCAGCCCCGAGAAGGTCTACATCCACCCGTCCGGCAATAAGTTCCAGCTTGCCAAGCACCCGCAGCAGCCACTCTGGCGGATCATCAACACCTCACCCGAGGGCATCCTCTGCCACAAGCCCTGCACCGTCTCGGGTGGTGGCAAGAGCGAGATTTCCAAGTCGATGCAGAACGCCATCATCTACGGACCATTCAACATCGTCAATCTCGAAGAGGATTTCCGCAAAGCCGACGAGATCATCAACCACGACTACACCAACCGCTGGAAACATGTTGAGCCCGATGCTAAGCCAAGCCGTACTTTCCTGAGCAACAAGAGGGCTCTCGGCTCAGCCGTCAAGCTCCTCACACCTTCCGAAATGTACAGCGACGAGTACAACGCATGGCTCCGCAGCATCCCTGAGCACATCCGCTCCCTCGTCCTCTTCGTAAAACGCCTCTACCGCAACGAGAGCGAGAAAGGCAACTGGAAGGACTACATGAGCGTCCAGATCATCAATGGTCGCGAGGGTACGACCTTGATGTACAAGAACAAGCAGGTTATCGGTACCTACGTCCGCATCGGATTCAACCCCGAAGGCAACTGGCTCCTCCACAAGCTGCGTTCCGACTTCGTACCGAGTCTCAAGATCCAAGTCGAGGACGACATCACGGCTTCCGTCACCGTCCCTGCTTCCGACATCCGTAACCTCAACCCTCAGTTCAAAAATCCGAGCGTCAAGCTCGTTGAGAACTGCGAGTTCCGCCTCTTCCAACGCCCTGACGAAGCTATCCATCGCGGCTACGACCACGAGGCAGAGGCCGATATGTGCAAGCCCGACTCCTTCCTCACCAACTACGAGCCGCTCACCCGCAAGGATGCAATCGCACTCAAGGACGACGCCATCAACTTCGACCTCTACACCCAGCCTGTCAAGGATCTCGTCAACGACTTCCTCGAGGGCGACGACGAGTACTTCGTTGTTCCGAGCCACCCGCGCATCGTTCGCGGTCTCCCAACCAAGAACCCTCGCTACCTCCAGTTCAACAAGAACTCCGTCGAGAATGTCAGCACCTACGTCGCTGAGATCGGTGTACGCCTCCATCGCAAGATTATAAGCAGCGAGCCCGTCGTCAACGTCGTCAACGCGGTAATGCCAGGTCGACGCAACAATCCTGCCGATCCCAAGAGCGGCATCCGCCCTCTCAGCGTCTACAACCCGATCCACTATCAGGAACTGCCAGAGCTGTTCATGGACTTCACCTGCTCTCTCACTGGCAAGTCCCCATCCACAACAGGCGCAGGCAGCGAAGGTGCGCTCACCAAGGCTCCGTTCAACATGCTCAGCACCACGACGGACCTTAACAACGCTCTCCTCTGCTTCATCCTCACAGGATACCAAGGCTTTACCACGGCGGCAGGCTTCATCGGCAACACCCGCTTCGACCACGACATCTCCATCCTTATCCCTGAGATTTGGGCTCGCCTCGTCCCTGAGGATCGCGACGCCAATTTCCTCATCAAGAATGGCTGCTTCGACAAGCTCGAAGATTTCGAGTACAATGGTCAAAAGGTTCTCGCAAGCCGTCTCGGCTACCGCATCAACGAGAATTTCGCCTTCCGTTGCATGAACCGTCTCTTCGATGAGCCTCTCGCCGTCTTCGACGAGAAGATGCTCAAGCCAGAGCTCCAAGGCATGGACCAATATGTCGATGGTATCAACAATATCGTCGAGGCGCAACGCAAAGTGGCTCTCAAATACTTCGAGGAGGGCAGCGTCGAGGCCGCCATCCCTCCTCTCAAGGCCATCATCTACATCATGGCCTATGGCGAGTTCGAGGGCAAGACTATCGACGATCCTGAAATCCGCAAGATGTTCACTCGCGACTACGTCCTCGCAAGCGACTGGTACAAGGAGCGTCTCGTAATCAAGCAACAGCGCGACATTCAGCTTGCGCAACGTCAGCTTGACTACATCACCGCATTCCGCAACAGACCAGAGAATGCCAACTGCATCAACGATATGCGCATCGACTACAAGATCGCAAAACTCAAGGAGCGTCTCCGCTACCTCGCTTCCGACGAGTATCTCAACTCGCTCGTAGGCACGATCGGCGCAGATCCGCTCTTCAGATAAGCTGCTTAGCCCACAAGCTTAGATAATCATCATCGGAGGGCCTCTTTCGCAGGAGGCTCTCCTTTTTTCTCTCTAAATGAAAAAGCAAAACATCCTTCTCGTTGCTGCTATCAACGAGGAAATGCCACAAGTCAGCGACACCGAAGACGTCCACTTCGAACAACTCATAACCAAAGTCGGTAAAGTCCAAGCTGCCGTAACGCTCGCCAAATACTTGTCTCTCAATGCGCAAGACATCGATGCCATCCTCAACATAGGCACGGCTGGAGCCAAGCCCAACGACAACCTCAATGTCGGCGACATCGTCATATGCACAACTTTTGAAGATCGCGACATGAAGCCGTTAGCCCAATACGGCACTATTTTCGAGGCTGCCCCAACCTCCTCTGGCATCCCATTTTTTGACCAACTAAAATCTCGCTCGCGCATCTGCCTCTGCAATACTGGCGACACTTTCGTCACATCCGGACATTTCGATGGCGACGTGTGCGACATGGAAGGTTTCGCCCTCGCACAAACTGCCACGGCTTTTGATAAACCAATGATGTCTGTCAAGTACGTGAGCGACATCATCGGCAGCAATTCAGTCGAGGTGTGGGCAGAGATGCTCGCCAAGGCGCAATCAGCACTTTCCGACTTCATTTCTCGCAAATAGCCTAATCCAAAATCAGTATAACTACCACCTTTTTTGCTCTTTCCACTTGGTAACTTTGCTTTACTAAATGTTTTTACATGAAAGGACAATGGATTAAAGGATGGCATAAGATTAATTTCGCCATCGGCTTTGTGGGCATGATCGAGCGTTTCAAACTCCGCTGCGCTGCCCGTGACGTTAATAAAACCCAAGCTAAGACTCTCCGTAGCATCCTCGAATACGCCAAGGACACTGAATACGGCAAAGCCCACGACTTCGCAGGCATTCTGAAAGCCAAGACCCCTGACGAACTTTTCAAAGCCTACAAAGAGAAGGTTAAGATAAACGACTACGAGGATCTTCGCCCTCTCATCAACCGCCACATGCATGGCGAGTCCGACATCCTCTTCCCTGGCAAGCCCAAGATGTACGCCACCACTTCCGGCACCACCAGCGAGCCTAAGTGGATTCCTATCACCTTTAGGTACTTCAACAATGTCTATGGCCGCATGAACAAGATGTGGCTGTCCAGCCTTATCCGTGCCAACCGCCACGCCTTCGCAGGCGGCGTCGTATCTATCGTCGGCAAGGCCATTGAGGGCTATGCGCCCGACGGCACCATCTACGGCTCTGTCTCCGGCGTCTCATTCACCAACTGCCCTGACTTCGTAAAAGTCGCATACTCCTCGCCTGCCGATGTCTTCGAAATCAAAGACTACCGCGCCCGCTACTACACCATCATGCGTTTCGGCATCGAGATGAACTCAACCGTCCTCATCACGGCCAACCCGTCCACCATCGTCGAGATGCAGAACAACGTCAATGAGTTCTTCGACGACTATGTCAAGGACATCGAGAACGGCACCCTTAAAGAGGATCTCGACATCCCGCAACACGTCCGTCAAGCTCTCGCAAGCCGCATGAAGAAGAACCCAGCACGCGCCCAGGAGCTCCGTGAGCTCAAAGCAAAATATGGCGACGGTCTCCTTCCCAAGCACTACTGGCCAGATATGGCAGTCGTCAACACATGGCACTGCGGCAACACCAAGATTTATCTCGACAAGATCAAGAACTCCTTCCCCGAGCACACCAAGATGCCAGAGTTCGGTTACTTCGCGTCCGAGTGCCGCGCCGGTCTCGTCCTCAATGAGAAAGACGATACCACGCTCTTCGCGCATATGCACTACTTCGAGTTCATCCGCGAGGAGGATCTCGACAATCCTAACCCCGAGTTCCTCTCCCTCGGTCAACTCGAGAAAGGCAAACGCTACTGCATGTACGTCACCACATGCTCTGGTCTCTATCGCTACAACATGAACGACCTCATCCTCGTGACTGGCTTCGACGGCACAATCCCGACAATCCAGTTCATACAAAAGGTGAACGGAATCATCACCCTCACAGGTGAGAAGCTCCACGAGCGTCAGTTCATCAAGGCCGTCCACGATGCCGAGACCAGCATGAACATGAAGACCAAGTTCTTCATCGGCTTCGCAGACCCCGAATACTCTGGCTACCACTTCTTCTACGAGTTCGCCGACCAGGCAACCTCGCAAGAGCAGGCCGAGGCTTTCACCAAGACTATCGACGCCAACCTCAAAGTAATCAACTGCGAGTATGAGGCCAAGCGCAACTCCTTCCGCGTCAAGGATCCAATCACTCACCGCCTCGAAGAGAACTCATTCGAGAAATTCAAGGCAGAGTGCATCTCCGAGGGTGCACGCGATGGTCAGTTTAAGCTGATGCTCCTCCTCCTCAAGGATCAAAAGAGGTATCCTAAGTTCGAGAAACTCATCATGAAGTAATCACTTCATCATCACACGATTAAAGCCCCCGAAGAACCAAATCTTCTGGGGCTTTCCTTTTGCTACTCTTTTCACTACCTTTACCTGAAAAGCCAAACAAAATGAGCTACACGCCACACGACCCCATCATAAATTGCAAGACGCCGATTGCCGATTGCGACCTATTCATTTTCGACTTCGACAACACGCTCTACGATGGTCGCCACTACGCCATCCGCCTCGTCTTCGCAAACCTCCTGCACGCCCTCCACTGCAAAGCCGAGCGTAAAGTTCGCAAACTTCTTGCAGGCAAGGATCTCAGCACGGCCGAAGCCCTCCGCACACAGCTGACTACCCTTCTCGCCCAAGCCACGCACACCACACAAGCCAATGCCCAATCGTGGTACGAGAACCACTACCTGCCATCAATGGTCTCTACCCTCCGCAAGCACTACAACTCCCGACCTGGGGCTAAAGAGTTAATCACACGGCTCCTCGACTGCGGAAAAACCGTCTGCGTCCTCTCCGATTATCCCAACACAGCCGAACGCCTTGCCGCAATAGATCTCACAGACCCTCGCATCCACTCCTTTAGTGCCGAGGATATGGGAGCCTTGAAACCTTCCCCACGCCCATTCCTCGAATTGTCCAAAAAATTCAACACCATCCCCGAAAAGTCCATTGTCATAGGCGACCGCGACGATACCGACGGAGCAGGAGCTCGCGCTGCCTCCATGAACTATATCATAATCGACAAACACTCCCCAACCCTCAACCTCCCTCTCTAAATAAACATCATAGTTTGTAGGAAAAGCCGTCAGGACTACCCCTGGCGGCTTTATGCGTATCCGCCCTTACCAACAAAATGCGCAACTCCTTTCATTTTGTCCTCTCTAAATTTTGAAGTTGTTTTTTTTTATTGATATTTGTTACAAGTGTAACAGAAAACAGAAATGCTCTTACTCGCTTACTGCAAGAGAATCGAATCCAAGTGCTTGAAGCTATTGGCTTTATGTATGATATTGTTCTGCAATCAAACAATTGCGCAGACAACACAGGAGGCTCGCGTCTACTATCTTGACGTTACTGGCTCTATGGAACCAATATGGTCTACTGTTACTGACAATCTAAAGAAAGCAATAGACAACATAGCCGATGAGACAACTACGCTCGAAGTCGTTACGTGGACAGACGGCAGCCACCCTCTTAACAGAAGGAAAACGACTGCCACACCATCTGGAAAAAGCTCCTTAAAGCAGTTTATCGACAACATAGAACTTGAGTATAACTGCTACACAGAGATATTCGTGCCTTTTAATGACTTCTACCGGAACTACTCAAATTCACATAAGGAGACCTACTTCTACCTTATGACCGATGGCGCCAATTACAGCAAGACACGTAAACAACTCGACTCTGCGATTTGTAACTGGAAAAACAAGACCAACTCTATATGCTACGGTTTCTACGTCATGCTCTCGCCAGAGGCCGAGGCAAAAGACATTGAGACGGAAATCGCTAATCAGAACGCCCAACTTTGGACTGTCGCTACTGCCGATATAAACATCAACCACATCAAGTTGGCTCGCCGCCCAATTTTCACAGTCAGAGACTCCGAGTTCTTCGACATAGCTATCGAAGGTGAACTTGGAGGCTGCGATATCACTTTGACATCTTCTTGCAACCTTTTTTCCATTAGTAAACAAAAAATCATGTCGTCTGAATCAGGAGACAAATTTTTACGCGTCTACGTCGAAAAGTTGTCTTCTGACATTCCTGCGGAGTACGATTGGCGGATTAATGTGAATGCCTCCAATTTGCCTCAATTCACTTTCCTTATCACTAAATCTATTAGTGTCAAGTGCATAAACAAACCATACCCCACAATGAAGTTTTCCTTCAAAGATTAATAGTGACCATGGGAAAGATTGTACTCTTATCAGCATTTACCGCATTGCTCATTGCAATGTCTTCTTGCTCGCAAGAAAGCGACATCGAGCATGTGTCGCTCGGAACTACAACATTTCACGACAGCTTCCTTTGGTCTGATGCCGACACGACATTTTTAGACAAGACACTAACTGTCAGCTTTAACAATGATGCAGTCTCCCGAAACGCTGCTGCCAACTTAGTTTTTACAGACAACTTTGACAAACCCGTTTCACCCCAAGAACTACAAATAGTTTTCGAAGGAAATTTATCATCCGACAATGTTATACGCATTACCCCACGTGGTAAAGCAGAACAAGATCTCAACATTAAATTCCGCTTTTTACCATCAGCCCAAAGTGGGAAACACCAAGGGTTCATTCTCGTTCGCTCACAAGATCTAAAAGCGGTTAATGATGTAGAAATCAATGGGAGCACACGCATTGTTCAGTGGACAATGTATTTTGAAAAGCAAATGAACCCACTGAAGAAAGGCTTGATAATTTTTGCAATTGTCGTGCTTGTTTCTGTCGGAGCGGCACGCCTAATTCTTCACAGGAGGACATTTGGAAGCACTGCAAAGAAGAGTATTTGTGCGACAAACTCATCTGGAGTTATTCTCTATGGTCCAAAAACTCTGCGATTTAAAGGTTGCTCTGAAATCGTTTTCTCAGACCACCCCAAAGAACAGAGTACTCTGGATATTTTCTTCAGAGGAAAAACGTTGACCATTGTATCACCAGCTTTCGACTCTCCATTGCGACTAACCCCTTACAAAAAGAAGGAAATAAAAGTCTCAGGTGGAGGGTATACTCTCACAAGAACAAAGATGAAATACAATGACACTCCATTAAAGGCTACATCTTCTTCTACTAAAACCACAATAACCTTCTCGTAATCTCGTAACTCTTCAAATCTTGCACATATGACATACAACATAAACAAAACCCTGTACATTGGTATCGGAGGAACAGGAGCCAAGACCCTTGTGAAAATTAAACGTCATTTTATTGACGCTTATGGCGAAATTCCTGCGCCAATGATCGGCTTCCTTGCCATCGACACTCAAGACGGCATAATCGATTCTGTCGTAGCTAAATCTGGCTCGGAGGCCAACGGTCAACTTGCCACTATTGTCGGCGAGAAACTCTTAAACGTAAAAGACGTCAGCCCCAAAGAAGTTCGTCTTACTCCAAATGAAGTAAAGTGCATCACCGCCACAAACGCCATCAACGTGTACTCAAGTCAACCAAATGAGTTCACTTGGATGCCGCAACCTCCTTCAGGTAACGTTGACGCCCTAACAACTATCAAGGCGACAGGAGCAGGGCAAGTTCGCAGCAATGGTTGCTTTATAGCGCGCTACAATCAAGAGGAGATAAAGTCTCGTATCAGCCAGTCTCTCAGCTCTATTAGTGCGCCTCTGTCCGTTGATAGTAAATATCAACTCGGCAAAGGCAAGACGCCTGGGATCTCTTCAAGGACAACAATTAATGTGATATGCTCAATAAGCGGAGGCTCTGGTAGCGGCATGCTTATTGACGTCCTCGAGATAATCCAATCTGCAATTGGTAGCTCGCAATGTGACGTGATTCCATGGATTGTGATGCCCGACATCTATAAACAGATTACACCGACAGGATCCTTCAACGTCTACTACAACACATATGGCACCTTACGCGATCTCGATTTCATTTTCGAGAACGCCACGCGCGACCGCCATATTCCCTTTGGAAGTGGAAGCATAAACCACCGCCTGTTCGATTTCGCCTACGTTATTAACAACGTCAGCAAGTCAGGCTCTTCATTCAATGCGCTCGACGACCTTCTTGACGATGTCGCTAAATGCGCATTCCTGCCTTCGGGCGATATGGGCACAAAAGCCGACGAGATGAAGGATAACATCAACGAAAATCAGCACAGATTCAGCTTAGATAACAAAAGAGCATGGGCAAGCTCCGTCAGCAGTGCGGAGATGATTTATGACAGTGCCACGGTCGGTTTTGCTACTTCTTTCGCAATAGCCAACAAACTGATAGCCCTACTCCTCAACTCCACGCAAGTTGGCTCTACCCTTTGCGATAATTTCGTCGACAGGCAAGACGTCAAGATAAGGGAGACGGGCGGAGACCTCCACAACGACGTTATCGACGCTATTTGCGACCTCAACTCAATTCAGCCTTTCGAGGTTGAGAAGGGGACGGAGGCTGCCGACATCGTCAATCGACTCCAACTTGTTTCTAATGACGCTACTCTTGAAGCAAACTGTGAAAGCAAATTGAGAAAAACAACCACACTTTTGGCTGAAGAAGTGTGCAAAATCCTTTGTTCAAAAGATGGCGGTGGACTCGGTAATGCCATTGCTTTCCTCGCTGCTCTTAACGGCTTCATTGAATCTTGCCTTGACGAGATGACGAGTGAGACGGCGGCTCTCGAGCAGAGACTTTCACAAACTCCAGACTGGTCGGTCGAGATTAAGCAATGCCATAGTTTCTTCGGCATCTTCCGTGCCGAAACGGCTGCTGACCTAAGCGAGAACGTTAACTTGCGCATGCGCGACAAGCAAGACCTTAAGCGCCATCAACTTGCAATCCTTTTCTACACCAAACTTAAAGAGATTGCAAGTAATTACAAGAATCTTCTTTCGGCAAAGGCAGACACTCTCCGCACGGCAGGTCAAGACTTCGACGCTGAAGTTTCGAAACTGCGAAACTCATGCAAGCCAAAGTCGAAATTCCAGGTCTACCTCCACATCGATGCGATGAAGGATATCAACCCGACGATATCACAGCAAATGTGGAACGATTTCTGCGACAGCGCAGCCCTCCCTTCAAACGGTAATTTGTCTGACTGGCTGGACCTCAACCCTCTTATGCTCAACAATTGCATCTTGCGCTTCGCAGGCAAAACAACTGTAGTATCTGACGAATGCAAGAAGACGGTTGAGGACGTTCTCCGAGAGATAGGTACGGAACGACTTATCAAACTCACGAAATACGTTCTCGACCTCGCATCTCCAATGTGGACGTTAGACTACCATGGCAAGCTGACTAAGAATATCAGCCTAAGCCGTCAAGTACTCGTCGGCGTGCCGGATATGGGTTACACCATCATGAAGAGTGCCCCTGTCGTAGACGCTCTAACCTACGATACCACATCACCCATATTTGCATCGACGTATCAGACTGACAGAATATACATCATGATGACGGAATCCTCCGCCCCCATATTCGCCATCAACAACTTCAAAACCTACGAAAACGACTACAACGAGAGGATAAAGAACAAGAACGGGCTGTCGTGCTCCATCGATGCCTGGATGGACGCCCTGCGCAATTCTATGGACTTCTCCATGTGGCCAGCAGCGAAGCCAGCAATTGCGCTCGACCTATGGACTCAGGGTTTTTGCTTTAATGCGCAAGATGGCCAGACAATCATACGCTTCGACAAAGAAGAACATCAATATTGGATTCGTTCCCGCAAATATGGCAAAGCTATCCAAAATTACAGGTATAACCTCGGTGAGCTCCGCACTGTCGCATATAACCAGTTCCAGATTTGCGAACTCTTCAACGAAGTGCAGGAAGCTATCGATCAGATAATTAGAGAGAAAGGCTCTAAGTTCGTCACAGACCGGCTCGACTCTATGCGTGGCACTGACCTCTACTACAAAAATTGTGTCATCCCTAACATGAATCCAGCTGAATATGACGGACTTGACAGCCCCATATACAAGGAAGTCGCAGCGCTTATTACGCAAGAGATAGACCTCAGGACTTCTCGGAAATCTTAAGTTATGCCAACAACATACTTCATAATTATAAGTGGCAAGCCACAAACCGATGTAATTGCACGCACCATCATCAATGAGTGCGTTCCTCACTCATGCAATGTTTTGGTCTCAGCAGGCTACGTCAGCAATGATGATGATTGTGGTTACTCTTTCGATTTAAACGGACGCACCCGTCTTTTCGACACACTTGAAGATGGTTTTTGCAACCATATTTCTCAATTTATTAGTGCTGCCTGCCTGTCTGCGCAAACATCACATGTCAATCTCTTCTTCCTCGACAACCCATATGGAGAAAAAGACCTTGACCTGTCTGCCTTTGTCAAACTGATCGAGACCGTAAAAAAACCTACTCATGGGTTTGATTTAGTCGATATTTGGCATGTTGTCTTGGGTTATGATACGCTTGAACCTCAAAACGTCGTGGCGCACCCGGCCGATGAGGTCATGCAGAACATATTCACAATAAACAAACAATCCAATATCTCGACTTTATACATAGGATCTCAATACCTTAACGGTGGTGCTAACTTCACCAGCACAGAACACCACGACTTCCATCTGCCTCGAATGTTGGCAGACTTCATGCTCGTCGCCTCAGACCCACAATCTGCTTCTGGAATAGTCACAGCAGCTATGCCTGCTTACTCTAAATCTAAGGCCTTCTCTATTGGTCACGCAGAGTGCATGTATATGGCATCTGATGTTCAAAAGTTGCTTGGTTTGTATCTTGAAGAGGTACTTACAAAGCTTCAACTGAATGGGACTTCACTATCTGCCACCTTTCCCAAAGGTAAAAAGACTCAACGCGACAAATTAAGTAGGCAGTTCTCTTCTCCTTATAATTATTCCCAACCTGTCGAAGAAGGCAATTACCTTGCCCGAATTGACAAACTGATCACGACAGATTTCTTACCGTTTGGTGGAAAGGATAGTTTTCTCGGTGAGAATATTTGCACGTACAATGAGGTTCACAAGGCTTGGAAGGACTACCAAGCGGCTTGTAAAAACAAGACAGACAGGGAACAAGTAGAAAAACGTCAAATATTCGAAGACAAACGAAATGCTTATGAGAACATTAGGGAAAAGATTGCCAATAGTGGTTTCTACAGTTTCCTATCATCTTCTCTGGCTGACTTAAATGAGGGAAGAAGAAAAAAAGAAAATGAGAAAAGAGAACTGGAAGAAGAGCAAGAGAACCGCTCTTTTTTTAAGCGCATCATTGAATTCTTTACTGGCGCTTCCGCTCGTAGAATGTCTAAAATAGCTGAGCTATCTCGCCAACTTGAAGATCTCAACTGCAAGATAAAAGAGTACGAGACTGCAATTACTGCACACGACTTAGTTTGTAACTACGAGACGTGCCATAACGAATTAGTTCAATTAACCTCTGATGTCGCAGCCCTTGAAAACCGCCTTATAAACATACAAAAAGACATTAAAAATTTTCGACTTACGGAATTTAGTGATGCTATTCCTTTAACCAACATCGGCCTTCTCCGTTCTTACTTCAGCAAAAAGCATGAGGAATATCAAAAGGAAATTGTAGAAGAATACAATATAGCCATCGAAAATCTGAGTGGCAATCTTGATTCTGCTTTCAATAGAATTGTCGCACGTGAGCAACAGAAATACGAAACTGTTGATTGGAGCAATCCTTTTGAATTTATAAATGTCGACAATATCGGACTGACGTATAAGAGGTTACAAGAGAAGTCTCTTCCTTGCATTCACGCTGAAAATAGTGATGGAGGAAAGATCTTTTCCAAAATTGAGACCTTCGTTTACGCCAATCATGAGGGCTTTGCGCAACAGAAGCTAAGCGAAATGTCAGTCTCCTATTTCACGCAACGCTCGACGAGTGTGAAGGACAAAATCTGCATGCTCCAGATCGTCGCTTTGAATGGAACACACGTAGACAACCTGATTGGTAAGACATTACCCGAGGAGGCAGAAACCGTGTGCGATGGGGCAAACGTAATTTTCGAAGAATCTGATATGTTTGACGTCCACGAAAATCAAACAAAGCCAAGCCTCAATGACGGTCAAAAACTCCTTCAATCACTCAACTTCATTGCCGCCAGAATGTACTTCAAAGACAAGGGCGACTTGAAAATGGTCAAACAATGCAATGACCTTATTCGCGGTAAAAAACTTATCGATGAAGTTGCTCTGTCGTCAATAGATTCTCTCAAAGATGCTCCCAAAGATGAGATATTGAAAGTTTACAGTCTCTTTTTAAAGTTTGGCATCTCATATAACCCACTGATATCTAT
>CAVEKX010000007.1:0-68840 GCA_963616565.1 Clostridium sp. CAG:343 | reverse complement strand
ATATATGAGCGAATACGAATTTGGAAAGTCTATCTCGACTGGAGAATCTTTTAAATTCGACAAATCAGACGGACTTAACAGAATACGAGTTGACTTGATTTGGAGGGGCGAAGCAGATCTTGACGTATGCGCGTTCCTTGTCGGTGACGATGGACTTCTCAACCACCGTGAGGATTTCGTCTTCTACAACTCAGAATATAGGTGGCTCCCATCGTCTGAGGAGAATGTCACAGAAGGCAAAATAGAGCCTTTCGACATTCACATTCATCGCACAAAAAAGAACTGGAAAAAGATAACTGTCCCAGTTTCTTCAGATTTATCTGTAATAGGTTCTCCTGACATCAAAGGGAATGAAGATGAATCTGACGAAGTCCATTGCGAGACACTACATGTTGTTCTTGACCGAGTAAGCCTCAATACGAGAGCAATCATCTTTTGCGGTGCCATATACAATGCTCCCAATGCTCGCATAATAACGTTCGGAGAGGTCAAAGATCCTGCCATCATTATTACTGATGAGGATACAGATGAAATCCTTTGCAGATATGACATCAAAGATAATTTTGCTGAAGAGACTGCCCTCGAAGCTGGCCAAATTATCATTTCAGATGAAGGCGAGTGGACTTTTGAGCCTTTAGGCAAAGGCTACACAGGTGGAATAAAAACACTTGCCACAATATACGAATGAAAAAAGGAGAAGAAGAGACGAACAACTTTGACCTTGAAAAGCGCACTCAGTTTGAGTTCGACTTCGAGAAGGAAGAAGGCACAACAAGCCTACACCAAAACAAGACTCACAAGTTTGCTTTTTCTTTGATTGCTGTCCCTGCTGTCATTTTGGTGTCTTCCGTAGCACTTTTCATGACGAACCATAGTATGAGGGACATTGTTGAACGTGGGAAATGCGAGACAAGCCCCACTTCTGTCGAAGAGCCATTCAGCCCAAAAGTAAGTCTTATTGTAGACACTATCTTTTCTTCTTCCATTCAAGATTCCTTAGATAGTTCAGCACCCAACTCGAATGAGATTGTGCCAACCGCCATTGCAGAATCAAACTACGATATTGAAGCCACCGCTCATTCAGTCATACAGGGTGACTTCGGCAATGGACAAGAACGTCGCCAAAGACTCGGATGTAAATACAATGACGTGCAACGTCGCGTGAACGAAATTCTTAGAAAATAACCAACAAGCAGCTTCCGCCTACATTTTCATCCCACATTCTGAAATAAACAACGCCGCCCGCATTTTCATGCGGGCGGCGTCTTTATTTAAAAGTCGCAACACTGCGACTCTTTCCGCTTTTTAGAGCTTTGGACCAGCAGCGACGAGAGCCTTGCCAGCCTCGTTGGTCTGGTACTTGACGAAGTTCTTGATGAAGCGACCTGCGAGATCCTGTGCCTTAGCATCCCACTGGCTTGCGTCAGCGTAGGTGTCACGAGGATCGAGGATCTTAGGATCAACACCAGGAAGTTCGGTTGGAACTGCGAAGTTGAAGAGAGGAATCTGCTTCGTAGGAGCCTTGTCGATAGCACCGCTCAAGATAGCGTCGATGATGCCACGGGTATCCTTGATGGAGATACGCTTGCCGGTACCATTCCAACCAGTGTTGACGAGGTAAGCCTTAGCACCGCTCTTCTCCATCTTCTTGACAAGCTCCTCTGCATACTTCGTTGGGTGGAGCTCAAGGAATGCTTGACCGAAGCAAGCAGAGAAGGTTGGGGTAGGCTCGGTGATGCCACGCTCAGTACCTGCGAGCTTAGCGGTGAAACCGCTGAGGAAGTAGTACTTCGTCTGCTCGGGGGTGAGGATGGAAACAGGAGGAAGGACACCGAATGCATCAGCAGAGAGGAAGATGACCTGCTTTGCGGCAGGTGCGCTGGAACCTGGCTGGATGTTGTTGATGTGGTAGATAGGATAGGAGACACGAGTGTTCTCTGTGGTGCTCTTGTCTGCGAAGTCAATCTTACCATTAGCGTCTACAGTGACGTTCTCGAGAAGAGCGTCGCGCTTGATAGCGTTGTAGATGTCAGGCTCGTTCTCCTTGCTGAGGTTGATAACCTTAGCGTAGCAGCCGCCCTCGAGGTTGAAGACGCCCTCGTCGTCCCAGCCGTGCTCGTCGTCACCGATGAGCTTACGCTTTGGATCGGTAGAAAGGGTGGTCTTGCCAGTACCAGAGAGACCGAAGAAGATTGCGGTGTTCTCACCATTCATGTCGCAGTTAGCGGAGCAGTGCATGGAAGCGATGCCCTTGAGTGGGAGGTAGTAGTTCTGCATTGAGAACATACCCTTCTTCATCTCACCGCCGTACCAGGTGTTGATGATGACCTGCTCACGGGTGGTGGTGTTGAACGCTACGCAAGTCTCAGAGTTGAGGCCAAGCTCCTTGTAGTTCTCGACCTTTGCCTTAGATGCGTTGTAGATGACGAAGTTAGGCTCGAAGTTCTTGAGCTCCTCCTCGGTAGGACGGATGAACATGTTGGTAACGAAGTGAGCCTGCCATGCGACCTCGACGATGAAACGGACGGCGAGACGGGTTGCCTTGTTTGCACCGCAGAATGCGTCGACAACGTAAAGGTCCTTGTTAGAAAGCTCCTTCTTGGCAATCTCCTTGACGCTTGCCCATACGCTCTCAGACATAGGGTGGTTGTCGTTCTTGTAGGCCTCAGAAGTCCACCATACCTTGTCGTGTGACTGAGCGTCATCGACGATGTACTTGTCCTTAGGAGAACGACCAGTGAAGATACCGGTCATGACGTTTACTGCGCCAAGCTCGGTTACCTGACCCTTCTCGTAGCCCTCGAGGCCAGCCTTGGTCTCCTCCTTGAACAGCTCCTCGTAAGAGGGGTTGTAGGCAATCACCTTAGAACCGGTGATGCCGTACTTGGTCAAATCGATGTTTGCCATGTCTCTTGATTAATTTTTATTGTTAGTGCTTGTTTTGATTCAGCATTTCTTTCACGATGACGACAAGAATCTCACGTGGGCGTAAATTACTATCTTCCCGTGCGTTCTGCGTCACTCGCAACCGCAAAAGTAAGCAGTTTAGGCTAATTCCCAACATCCAATTAAAGATTTTTTTCGCTAATTGGCGCAATCATCCTTTAATAAGTAACTTCGCGCATCACGACGACAATGGAACAGCCCCTAAACTACAACTTTCCTCTCCTCAACCTTCCTTTCGCTGGCGACACGGCCACGTGGGCTCTCATGACCCATGCTGGCGGCGCAACGTTCGAAGCTCATGGCCCTTACCAACGCCGCACCGCGCGCACCCGCACCACCATTCTATCCCAATCTGGCCCACTCGACATATCCGTCCCCATCCGTACGGCGCACAATCTCATGTATCGCGACACCCGAATAAACTACGATACCGATTGGGATAGGCAACTTATGTATGCACTACGGACAGCCTACAATTCAACCCCATTCTTCGAATATTTCGAACAGGATTTTCATTCGGTGATATGCAGTCATCACGAGTTCCTATGGGACCTCAATATGGAGATCCTCAACCTCATAGCCTCTTCCGCAGGTCTTAATCTCACATTTTCTGAGACCTCATCGTTTGCCCCCCCACAAGAAGGGCAAGTAGATCTCCGGATCGCCATCGAGACCAAGTTTGCCCACAAGGCGCACGACCTTTGCCAAGCCGTCCCATACACTCAAATTTTCGGGCAGCCCTACACTGATCGCCCATTCACGCCTTGGCTCTCCATGCTCGATCTCCTTTTTAACATGGGTCCAGAATGTCGTCTCGTCCTCAACTCCATGATTTATAAGTAAATGCTCATCCCCGACAACATAGAGTCCAAGCTCTGCTTCCATAAAATCCGAGAAGCGGTTGCCGACGCTTGCCTCACCTCAATCGGCAAATCCCTCGCCAACGCCATGTCGTTCTCGACATCCACCGACGACGTCCGACGCCTCACAGGCCAAGCTGCCGAGATGGCGCAAATTCTTGATTCTGAAGCCATATTTCCAGCATCCGAGCTGCCCGACATACGCGACGCCCTTGCCCGCATCCGTGTAGAGGGTCTGTACCTTAATGAGGAGGAACTCTCTTTCCTTCGTATCGCTTTGTCGCTGTCAATCAGTGCGATTGATTTCTTCGAGGCTGCCGAACCAGACGCTTACCCTCTCCTCCGAACGCTTTCGCAAGGCTTAGCCCCCTACCCTCTCACAATTCAAGAGATCGACCGCATCCTCGGCCCCGATGGTCAAGTTCGCAACACGGCTTCACCCGCCCTCGCCAACATCCGCCAAGAAATTAAGGAGCAGGAGGTAGCTGCATCCCGACGCCTCAACGCAATTATGCAACGCGCCCAAAAGATGGGCCTTGTCGAGAGCGATGCCGCAATAAGCGTTCGTGACGGCATCCCCGTCATTCCGATCCCTGCAGCCAACAAGAGGATGCTCGATTGCGTTGTGGTCGACGAGTCTTCCACAGGACGCACAGCTTTCGTCCTTCCGGCGGAAGTTGCCTCCATAAACTCACGTATCCGCGAGCTGCACAATGACGAGCGACGTGAAATCATTCGGATTCTCAAAGACGTAGCGGCAAACATTCGCCCTTATGCCCCCGACATGATCCGTTCCATAGAGACGCTCGGCGAACTTGATTTTGTACGAGGCAAAGCACTATACGCCAAGGAGATAGATGCCACACTTCCAATTATCGACGACGAGCCTAATCTCTACCTCAGTGGCGCACGCCACCCCCTCCTCATGGCGCAACTTGCCATGCAAGGCAAAAAAATCGTCCCACTCAACATTGAGCTTAACGCCCCACAAAGTCGCATTCTCGTAATATCCGGTCCCAATGCGGGCGGCAAATCTGTTTGCCTTCAGACCGTCGGACTTCTCCAACTGATGCTCCAATGCGGTCTCCTTATACCTGTCAATGAGGGTTCGAGAATGTGCGTCTTCAATAATCTTTTCATCGACATTGGCGACAACCAAAGCATTGAGAATGACCTGAGTACATACTCCTCACACCTCCTTGCCATGAAGAATTTCATGCGCAATGCCGACCCTCGCACCCTCATCCTCATCGATGAATTTGGCACGGGTACTGAACCTCTGATGGGCGGTGCGATTGCCGAAGCCGTCCTCGCAGAACTCAACCGCCTTGGCGCTTTTGGCGTCCTCACAACCCACTACACCAACCTCAAGCATTTCGCCTCACAAACAGAAGGGCTCGTCAATGGTGCCATGTCGTTCGACACGCAACGCATCGAGCCAAAGTTCACCCTTCACATTGGTCAGCCAGGCAGCTCTTTTGCTTTCGAAATAGCCCATAAAATCGGCTTGCCAGAACGTATCCTTGCCGAGGCTAAAGAAAAGATGGGGCAGGAGAATGCCGACTACGACAAGAACCTCCGGCAAATCAACCGAGACAAGCACTACTGGGAGCAAAAAAGGCAAAACGTCAAGGAAAACGACAAGAAGCTTGCCGAGACGCTCCAACGATACAACGACATGCTCGAAGGCATAAAAGCCGAACGCAAGGAGATTTTGTCCAAGGCAAAGGAGGAAGCACGAGAGCTATTGGCAGAAACCAACCGCCGTATAGAAGCTACAATCAAGGAGATACGCGAAAGTCAAGCCGAGAAAACCAAGACAAAAGAGGTCCGTCAGGAGCTCGACGAGTTCCGCAAGCAAGCCGAACAGCGTGACGACGAGGCTGATAAAAACATCGATCGCAAGATGGAACAAATCCGCCAACGGCAACTACGCCAAAAGCAACGTTCCAAGCAACAGTCCTCAGCCCCCACGCCAGATAAGCCCCAAGAAGACAATACACCACTTGCAGTCGGTGACTACGTCAGCATCGACGGCAACGTCTCCCGCATTGGACAAATTCTCAGCATCAAAGGCTCGTCCGCCCAAGTCGCAATGGGCAACATGTCGTCCACTCTCAAACTCGATCGCCTAAAACGAATAAGCAACGCCGCCGCCCGCAAAGCCCAAGGCAAACCACTCGGTGGCATCGACTATTCCAATGTCGCATCTACTGTCCGTGAGAAAAAGCTCAACTTTTCAAGCGAGATCGACGTCCGTGGCATGCGAGCCGACGAGGCTCTCCAACGTGTCTCCAATTTCATGGACGAGGCCCTGCTTTGCGAAGCCCCGCAAGTCCGCATTCTCCACGGCAAAGGCAATGGTATCCTGCGTGAGCAAATCCGCAAACTTCTCCACACCCTCCCCTACGTCTCCGATTGCCGCGACGAGAATGTCCAGTTCGGTGGCGCAGGCATCACCGTTGCCGACCTCAATTAGGAATTTTAGACAAATTTATTTCACTCTTCATTTCAATATTTAAAGGAGAAGAAGTAAATTTGCATGACTTAATATCTGTCAAAATGACCGATGGTTTCGCAGAACTAAGCAATAGGCTTGACGAAGGCGTCGGTCGTCTGATTTCCAAGATCGAAGAGCTTAAATCACTTAACACCAAGCAGTCAGCCGAAATCAAAAGACTCACTGACGAATTGGAAGAGAGCCGCAAAGAAGCTGAAGCCTCACGTCGAGAACTTGAGTGCTGCAAGGTGGGAATGCTTATCAAGGAGAAAAACTCCATCGATGGCTCCACCGATTACGACCAGGTCAAGAAGCAGATTAGTCAATTAGTGCGAGGAATCGACGAGTGCATAGCACTTCTCAAACAATAAGCAAAACAGCCAGCCGCATTCCCATGGATGAGAGCAAAAGCAAGATTCGCATTGAACTCAACCTCGGTGGTAAAGCCGTCACTCTTAATGTGCCAGCTGGCGAAGAAAACATGTTCAGGGCTGCCGCCCAATTCGTAGACAAGCGCGTCGAGGAATACAAATCCTTTGTCGACACCTACGGGGCAAAAACCGGAGTTTCGATGGTGGCTCTCGAATTTTTGCTGGATAAGTTGAGGCTGCAAAACGCAATGAACGACAGCTTACTGGCCAACAAGGTGAGCGAGATTGTCGGAAGAATAGACGAAGCCCTCGAAGATTAAGCATAAAAGCCACCCTTGACGCAAAGCCTCGGACGGCAACAAAGCGAACCACGCACTGTAAGGCGGTCTCGACGAGATCATAAACTCGTTCCAACGACCCCATACGGTGCTTTATTTATATAATAACAACTATAACGAGATGGACATATTAACAATTTGCTTATGCGCTGGATGCCTTATCATAGGCGGCGTGGTGACATGGTTGCTGCTCACCACTGCCTTCAAAAAGCGAGCTACTAAAATCATCAGCGAGGCAGAGGCACAAGCAGAAGTCATAAAGAAAGACAAGATATTACAAGCCAAAGAGAAGTTCCTGGCCATGAAGACCGAGTGCGAGAAAGACATCAACTCCCGCACCCAGAAGATGACGGCGGCAGAGACTAAAGTTCGCCAACGCGAGCAACAAGTCAAGAGCAGTTATGACGAGCTCCAAAAACGCCAGCACGAGCTTCAATCCGCCCAAGAAGACCTCGCCCGCCAAAAAGACATCGTCGCCCAGAAGCAAGAGGATGTCGATAAGGTCTACAAGCAGCAAATCGAGAAGCTCGAGCAACTCTCCGGCATCTCGAGCGAGCAAGCTAAAGAGCAACTCGTCGAGAGCCTCAAAGCAGAAGCCAAGACCGATGCCATGTCCTACATCAATGACATCATGGACGAGGCAAAGATCAACGCCAACAAAGAGGCCAAAAAGATCGTACTCCAGACCATCCAACGCGTTGCGACGGAGACGGCCATCGAAAATTCCGTAACTATCTTCCATATCGATTCTGACGAGATCAAGGGACGAATCATCGGTCGTGAGGGTCGTAACATCCGAGCCCTCGAAGCAGCCACCGGCGTCGAGATAATTGTCGACGACACCCCAGAGGCAATCGTCCTCTCAGCTTTCGACCCCATGCGCCGCGAAATTGCCCGCCTGGCCCTCCACCAACTCGTCACCGACGGTCGCATCCACCCTGCACGCATCGAGGAGATCGTCAACAAGGTTCGCAAACAAGTCGAAGAAGAGGTTATCGAGACAGGCAAGCGCACCACCATCGACCTTGGCGTCCATGGTCTCCACCCCGAGCTCATCAAGCTCGTTGGCAAGATGAAATACCGCTCCTCCTATGGTCAGAACCTGCTCCAGCACGCCCGCGAGACGGCAAATCTCTGCGCAGTCATGGCTTCCGAGCTTGGTCTCAATCCTAAAAAGGCAAAGAGGGCAGGTCTCCTTCACGATATCGGCAAGGTGAGCGACGAGGAACCTGAGCTCCCACACGCAATCCTCGGCATGAAGCTCGCTGAGAAGTACAAGGAGAAACCAGAAATCTGCAACGCCATCGGTGCGCACCACGATGAGGTCGAGATGCAAACAATGCTTGCACCAATCGTTCAGGTTTGTGATGCCATCTCCGGTGCACGCCCAGGCGCACGTCGCGAGATCATCGAGGCTTACATAAAACGCCTCAACGATCTTGAGAATATGGCAATGTCCTATCCCGGCGTCATTAAGACCTACGCCATCCAAGCAGGTCGCGAGCTTCGCGTAATCGTCGGTGCGGAGAAGGTCAGCGACAAGCAGGCCGAGGAGATATCCACCGACCTTGCAAAGCGCATCCAGACCGAAATGACCTACCCCGGCCAAGTCAAGATCACGGTTATACGCGAGACCCGCGCTGTTAGCTACGCCAAGTAATTCAGGCAAAAAAAACAAAGAACACCAATAACGATACGTCAATGGCACAGACTCCCGATTTCAAGTACGCCCCTATGTTCCAGATGGGCAAAGACGAGACACAATATCGTCTGCTCACCAAAGAGGGCGTCTCCACCGGCACCTTTGAAGGCAAAACCATCCTCAAGGTCTCTAAAGCGGCTCTCACGACCCTCGCCCAGCAGGCCTTCCACGATGTTGAGTTCATGCTCCGCCGTGAACACAACCTCCAGGTCGCAAAGATTCTCTCCGACCCTGAGGCTTCTGAGAACGACAAATACGTCGCACTCCAATTCCTCCGCAACGCTGAGACCGCTGCCAAAGGAATCCTCCCATTCTGCCAAGACACCGGCACAGCCATCATCCATGGTGAGAAAGGTCAACGCGTTTGGACCGACTTCGAGGACGAGGAAGCTCTCAGCCGCGGTGTCTACAACACTTTCACGCAAGACAATTTGCGATACTCCCAAAATGCTCCTCTCAATATGTACGATGAGGTCAACACGCGCTGTAACCTCCCAGCGCAAATTGACATCGAGGCAGTAGAGGGCGACGAGTACCGTTTCATCATGGTTGCCAAGGGCGGTGGTTCTGCCAACAAGACCTACTTCTACCCCATGACCAAGGCCACCATCCAAAACGAGGGTACACTTCTCCCATTCCTCGTCGAGAAGATGAAGAGCCTCGGCACTGCGGCCTGCCCTCCTTACCACATCGCTTTCGTAATCGGCGGTACAAGCGCAGAGAAGAACCTTCTTACCGTCAAACTCGCCTCCATCAAGTACTACGACAGTCTTCCTACCACAGGCGATGAGACTGGGCGTGCTTTCCGCGACACCGACCTTGAGGCTAAGCTCCTCAAAGAGGCATACAAGATTGGTCTTGGCGCCCAGTTCGGCGGCAAGTATCTCGCACACGACATCCGCGTCATTCGCCTCCCTCGCCACGGCGCAAGCTGCCCGATCGGCATGGGCGTGAGCTGCTCTGCAGATCGTAACATCAAGGCGAAAATCAACAAGGATGGCGTCTGGCTCGAGCAAATGGATGCCAACCCAAGTGAACTCATACCTGAGGAGCTCCGCAAGCCAGGTGAGGGCACCAAGGGCATCGTTATCGACCTCGACAAGGGCATAGACGCTGTTCGTAAGGAACTCACCAAGTATCCCGTCAGCACACGTGTAAACCTCAACGGCACGATCATCGTCGCTCGTGACATCGCCCACGCCAAGCTCAAAGCTCGTCTTGACGCAGGCGAGGCAATGCCCGACTACTTCAAGAACCACCCCGTCCTCTATGCTGGTCCTGCTAAGACTCCTGCTGGCTACCCTTGTGGCAGCATGGGTCCGACCACAGCAAATCGTATGGATCCCTACGTCGATGAGTTCCAAGCCAACGGGGCAAGCCTTGTCATGATCGCCAAAGGCAACCGCGGTCAAGAAGTCACCGACGCATGTAAGAAACATGGCGGTTTCTACCTCGGCACCATCGGCGGCGTCGCAGCCGTCCTCTCCCAAAGCTCCATCAAGAGTATCGAGTGCGTTGAGTATCCCGAACTCGGCATGGAAGCCATTTGGAAGATACGCGTCGAAGACTTCCCTGCTTTCATCCTTGTAGACGATAAGGGCAATGACTTCTTCAAACAACTGAAGCCTTGCACCCTTTGCAAGTAAAATGACGCAAGTCACATCTCATAAAGGCAACCACGGCGACAGCCAAGGTTGCCTTTACTTTCAAAAGACAACTCTCCGATAGCTAACGACCCTTGTAACAAACACATCCACCCCTTTTCTCCATCATTGAGTGTATCAAAAGGGAAGTTTTTACGCCAAAGGTTGCTATCTTTGTAGGTATATAATTGCGCAACGCAAAATCTCAAATAATTCAAAATAATCGATAATGAGCAAGAGTGCACTTCAGATTGAGCGCAGCAAATACGCTCCGAAGATGCCGGCGTCCATCGTCGGCGCCACACGTCTGGCCGAGGGTAAGGCTACGACCTCCGTCGCCGATCAGGACGACATCAAAAAACTCTTCCCCAACACCTACGGCATGCCCATCGTTACTTTCGAGAAGGGCGACAAGGCTGCTCAAAGCGAGCCTTTCAACGTAGGCGTCATCCTCTCCGGCGGCCAGGCTCCTGGCGGTCACAACGTCATCTCTGGTATCTTCGACGGCATCAAGTCCCTCAATAAGGACAGCAAGCTCTACGGCTTCCTCGGCGGTCCATCTGGTCTCGTCGATCACAAGTACATCGAGCTGACCTCTGACATCATCGACGAGTACCGCAACACCGGTGGCTTCGACATCATCGGCTCCGGTCGTACCAAGCTCGAAGAGACTGAGCAGTTCGACAAGGGTCTCGAGATCTGCAAAGAGCTCGGCATCAAGGCCATCGTCATCATCGGTGGTGACGACTCCAACACCAACGCTTGCGTCCTCGCTGAGTACTACCTCGCCAAGAAGACCGGTGTTCAGGTTATCGGCTGCCCAAAGACCATCGACGGCGACCTCAAGAACGAGATGATCGAGACCTCCTTCGGTTTCGACACCGCAACCAAGGTCTACTCAGAGGTCATCGGCAACATCGAGCGCGACGCCAACTCCGCTAAGAAGTACTGGCACTTCATCAAGCTCATGGGCCGTTCCGCAAGCCACGTCACCCTCGAGTGCGCACTCCAGACCCAACCAAACATCACCCTCATCGGCGAGGAGGTTGAGGCAAAGCAGCAGACCCTCGACGACATCGTTACCTACATCGCAGAGGCTGTCGCCGCTCGCGCTGCTAAGGGCTGCAACTTCGGCACCGTTCTCGTACCAGAAGGTCTCATCGAGTTTATCCCTGCCATCAAGAAGCTCATCTCCGAGCTCAACGATATGCTCGCTGCCAATCAGGCCGAGTTCGACAAAGTTGCTGACGACCAAAAAATCGACTACGTTGTCAAGCACCTCAGTGCTGCCAATGCCGCCATCTTCGAGAGCCTCCCGGCAGGCGTATCTCGCCAGCTCGCACTCGAGCGCGACCCTCACGGCAACGTCCAAGTCTCCCTTATCGAGACCGAGCAGCTCCTCGCCGACATGGTTGGCAAGAAACTCGCGGCTTGGAAGAAGGAAGGCAAGTACGTCGGCAAGTTCGCTACCCAGCACCACTTCTTCGGCTACGAAGGTCGCTGCGCAGCTCCTTCCAACTTCGACGCTGACTACTGCTATTCCCTCGGTCGTGTAGCCTCCCTACTCATCGCCTCTGGCAAGACTGGCTACATGAGCTCAGTACGCAACACCACCAAGCCCGCCGCCGAGTGGCTCGCAGGTGGCATCCCCATCACCGCCATGATGAACATGGAGAAGCGTAACGGCAAGATGAAGCCTGTCATCCAGAAGGCTCTCGTCAAGCTCGATGGTGGTCCTTTCAAGTTCTTCGCTGCAAACCGCGAGAAGTGGGCTATCGAGACCGACTACGTCTATCCTGGCCCAATCCAGTACTTCGGCCCCTCCGATGTCTGCGACCAGCCAAGCAAGACTCTCCAGCTCGAGCAGAAATAATAAACGCTTAAGCGCAACCTAAACAATGCTCGCCCTGGTTTTTATAATGAAACCAGGGCGAGCTTTCTATACCCGCCCAACTTGCCTAATGAAAGATTTCGCCGCAATAGATTTTGAGACCGCCAACCAACATAGGTCAAGCGTATGCAGCGTCGGCATTGTCATCGTACGCAATGGCATGATTGTTGACAGCTTCTATAGCCTCATATCGCCACGTCCTTTCTTCTTCACCTCTTTCACGACTAACGTCCACGGACTTACTGAAGATGACGTGCAAGACGCTCCACAATTTCCTGATGTCTGGCATGCCGTCGAGCCCAAACTTGCCGGTCTCACTCTCGTCGCTCACAACAGCCCCTTTGACGAAAGTTGCCTCAAAGCTGCTTTCGAATCATATGATATGCAATACCCCGACTACAAATTCCTCTGCACTTGCCGAGCGTCACGAAAAGTCTTCGGCAGTGAACTACCAAACCACCAACTCCATACCGTCGCTGCCCGATGCGGATTCGACCTCACCCAACACCATAATGCTCTCGCCGATGCCGAAGCATGCGCTGCCATTGCAATTAAAATTCTATAACTTCCATTGAACGACATAGTCTCTACGTCTCTCTAAAATATTGACTACCTTTGCTATATAAGACTCGTCAAGTAGGATGAAGAACATGTTCCAACGCATAGTCTCAGGCACCAAGAGCAAGGATTTCCGCACCTTCCTGCTCTTCCTGTTGCTGTCCATCCTCATTTGGCATATAGAGAAACTCCGACAAACTTACACTGTCACCACTCGGCTTGAGATTGTCTGCGTCGACGTCCCACAAGGCTACATAACAGACCCACAACTCAACAAAACAATAACCACCACTCTTGAGAGCAACGGCTTCAGCCTCCTCAAGATGTACCTCACGGACTGCCGTAAAATAAAAGTCCCTCTCAAACCTCTCCGCCGCCTATCCACTGGCGGTAACATGTGGGCAATATATGTTCCACGCCGACTTGCTGGGCAAAAGACTGGACTCCCAGAGTCAATCAAAATAATTGACGTGCTGACTGATACGGTAATGATTCCACTCCTCACCGTCTACCAACGCAAGCTTCCTATCCTCGTTCGTGACAATATAACGTTAGCGCCACAGCGTACCTTGTCCGCTCCACGAAAGGTGACGCCCGACAGCGTCATTGTCACAGCAACAAGCAACATCCTCGACACAATGGTCGCCGTCCCAACCCAAATACAGCAGCCAATAACAATATCAGATACAACCACAACGGAGTTTAACCTCATCCTGCCAGAAACGGCATCCGCCAACGCTGACAAGGTCTCCGTCGAATACGATGTCGAGCCATACACGGAAAAACGGATCTCAGTCCCTATCGTAGGCGTAAACATCCCAAGCGGATATACTTGCAAGATATTCCCACCTTCCGCAAAGCTCACTTTCAACGTTGGTCTCAGCAAATTCGAGAGTGCTAACGAGAAGGCTTTCAAAGTAACAGCCAACTTCAAGCACGTCAAACCTGGTGGCAAGGACTCACGCATAAGGCTAAACATCACCACCTCACCAGACTTCATTCAAAACATAACATACTCCCCATCATTCGCCGAGTTCATCCTCGAGAAAGAAAAATAAGAAAAGCCCATGCTAAAAGTAGGACTCACAGGAGGTATCGGCTCTGGCAAGACAACCATCGCACAAACTTTCGCCACAATTGGCGTCAAAATATACAACTGCGACCAAGCAGCACATCGTCTTACAGACTCTGACCCCGTAATCATTAATGGGCTAAAGTCAATGTTCGGCACGGGTATTTACCAAGACGGAAAACTCAACCGCAAGGCTTTAGCTTCCATTATCTTCAATGACAAAAACGCCCTGTCTAAGGTCAACGCTCTAATCCACCCTCGCGTGACCAACGATTTCAACCATTGGTGCGACGATCGTAAATCCGATGGAGCCCAATACGTCATCTGCGAGACAGCTATCCTCTTCGAGTGCGGCATGGACAAACTTATGGACAAGACCATACTCGCAAGTCTCCCCACGGAAATGCGCATCGAAAGAGCCATGGCACGAGACTCTGCCAACCGAGAACAGATAGCAGCGAGAATCCGCAACCAAACAAATAACAATTTCGAGCAAAAGGCAGATTTCGTCATTGCGCCAGATGACAAACATTTCATCTTGCCCCAAATCTTAGAAATCAACAACCAGCTGAACCGATAATAGCCACACATGCTTTCACTTTTAAACATAATAGCTCTATTCTTCCTTATCCGCTTCATTATCAACATTTTCAGCGGAGGAAACAGCAATGCATCCAATAATACAAGAAGCTATTCCAACAGCCAAACCATCTTCCGCGAAGCCCTTCTGAAAGTCATGGCGGCAGCCATGAAAGCCGATGGACGCATAGTCAAAGCGGAGCTGAACATCGTCAAGTCCGTCCTCGTGACCCAATTCGGCGAGGATGAGGCAAAAGTCGCCCTCTTGGAGCTCCGCAATATCCTGCGCACAGACTTCGACGCCCGTACGGCAGCCATGAACATTGGCTCGCTACTATCCTACGCCGACCGCCTCCGCATCGCTGAAATCCTTTGCCAAATCGCTGAAGCCGACGGTATCATCACCGAATCGGAAGTCCAAACCGTAGTGACCCTCTCCTACTACATGGGTCTCTCTTCCGTCGACACGCAACGCATTTCCGCACGCCTTCACGTCAACGGAGGCGAGCGCTGCAACTATGGCAGAAGCGACAATTACAGCGACAGCGGTTCATACACCAGCAACGCTACAAACGCTTACAAGACGCTCGGCATCAGCGCTGATGCCACAAACGCCGAAGTCAAGGAGGCATACAGAACATTGGTAAAGAAATACCACCCCGACAAATACGCCACCCAAGGGGCAGAGGCGCAAGCCAAAGCCGAGCAAAAGTTCAAAGAGGTGCAAGAAGCCTACGAGACAATCAAGAAGGCAAGGGGGCTCTAACCCCCTACCCCACTATTTTCACGTGGCTACTCAAACTCGTACGCTCCACTATTATCTGTGTACGTATCTTTTCCTTTAGTTCTTCCACATGGCTAATTATGCCAACCCTCTTGCCGCTCTCGTGTAGTCGCTCCAAGAGTTCCACCACGTTCGATAGATAATCCTCATCAAGCGTCCCGAAACCCTCGTCGATAAACAGAATATCTGGCGCAGACATATTTCCACCTGACATCGTCGACAATCCGAGAGCCAACGACAACGACACAACGAAGCTCTCACCGCCAGACAAGTTCGCAGGCAACTGCAAACTATTGCAACTTAACGAGTCACGGATTGCGATGCCCAAGCCTTGCCCGTAACATTCCAATTTGAATCTTGCACCTGTCAGTTTTCGCAAGTGTTCATTGGCATAGTGTAGCAACTCCTTCATCAATAGGCGCAACGCCATACCACGAAATCTCTTGCCCGCAGCATCGCCCATAAAGTCATTGAGGCGATTCCATAATTCGTACTCTTTTTGCGCCTTTTCTAATTCTTCCTTAATATTCTCACATTTTTTCTTATTAACCTCATTGTCAGTCACTTTCTGAGTCAATCTTCCCAGTTCCATATTTTTGCGACCCAACAGACTACTCAACTCCTGTCCCCTATTTTTAAGAGCCTCAATCGTTTCATTATCAGAGATTAAAGGCTTGCGTTCTTCAAGTTTCTCCATCTCTTCGATTGCGCCCCTCAGGCTCTCGTTGCGAATATCTTTATCCTTATCTGCCTTATTGACTTCATTTCTAAGGTCTTGTATAGCGCTCTCGCCATATTCGTCCTTCAGTTTTTTCACCTCGTTTTCGTCAAGGTTTCCCACCTTGCTTTCCTTATTTCTTGCCGCTTCGATAACCTCAACACGCAACGCATCAACAGCTTCATGCCATTTCTTGAAACCTCCAAGTAATTCCGACCATATCGCCACAATGTTCTCTTGCGTAGCCACCGCTGTGACTTTAACATCCGCCCAACTCTGATTTTGCATCATAGCAAGCAATTCTCTCCTCTTCTCCTTCGCATCTTCAATATCCTTTGCCAAAGTGTCTGCCCTTAAAAGAATTCCCTTTTTGTTATTCTCGTTTTCAGTTAGCTTTTCATAGTCACTCTTCAAACGTTCCCCAATCTCTTTCACCCTATCACGCTCAACGCCATCTTTATAAGTTACTTTTGCCGACAGTTCTTCCCATTTTTCTTTGTTCGCTTCTTCATAACTATTCTTAGTCGCCTCAATATTCTTCAAGTTTGTCACATTCTCAACGTGCTCTTTTTGCAACGTCAAGAACTTAGGCTGCTTATCATTATAGGTCTGGTTCGCAACTTCCCATTCTTTCCGCACCTTTTCCGCAGACACTCTTAATTGGGACAGTTTCTCATTCTTGCTACTCAGGTTCTTTCTTTCCCCTTCGAACTCAGCAACTAAATCTTTAATGCCCTTTTCCGTGACCGACGAAGGCAGTTCTCCTCCACATTTGGCAACAGCCGCTTGAACCTCTAATACCTTTTTTCCATACGCCTCTCTGGCCTCTTTCTCTTGTTTCTCTGCAATATTCAATTGATTGTCAGCATTTTGCTTGTTACTCAGAGCCGTATTATAAGCATCTAATGCTCTTTTAGCAATCTCTTGTTTCTCCTTTTTAGCCGCCTCCTTCTCACTTAATAGCCTGTCGAATCCGTCACCATGCTCATCTGCACCATTAAACACGCCACCACACACGGGGCACGTTTCACCAACCTTCAGTTTACGGATCAACTGCCTTGCATTGCTCACTTTCTGGGCAATGTCATCGTATTCTTCTTCAGCCTCTTTGCACTCTTTTCTTTTCTCTTTTTCTGTTGTCTCCTTCTCTTTCAAGTCTTTTTCCGCTGACGCTTTTCTCCTCTTGTCCTCCTCAAATTCACTCTTCTTATCTTCCCAATCACTTAACCACCTGCCGAGTAGTTCAAGTTCATTTTTTGCACTTCCTATGTTATTAATCTTCTCCGTCAATTTCAGTTTCTCCCCCTCCTGAACTTTCCCGTTTATGTCCTCAAATTCCTTTTGTTTCGCCTCACATCTGCTCTTCAATTTCTGAAGTTCACATTCTGCACTTTCTACACTAACATTCTGCTTTTCAATTGCTTGAGTCAATCGAGCAATCTCATTTTTATACTTTACAATATCACTGTCGTTTGAGACAATGGCTCTTACATCCTCTTGCAACAGGTCATAATCTTCCCTCAGCATCGTTACGTATGGTTGTAACTCATTGAGTTTCTTATCGATAACGTCAAGTTCAGCTTTGCATTCTCCCAACTCTTCCTCTCTGTATTTCAACGAGTTACATGCGCTCACATACTTTTCTTTATAAAATCCGTTCTGGCTCTCCGTTTCACTCTTTCTTTTCTCTTTTTCTTCCAATGTCTTGATTGCCTCACGCAAGTCTACGCTCTTATCCCAAAGGTCCAAAATTCCCTTCTTTGCGACCATCTCCTCCGATGCCAATATCGCATCAGCTTCATCTACTCCCTTTTTCGCTTTCTCTACTTTCTCTTCAACATCTTTGAACTTCTCCAACCATTGCAACTTCTCGTCTTCTTGCTTTATCTCTTTGTCAAGGTTTGACACTTCTCTCTTTATTGCCTCAATATCTTCAACCAACTTCCTCTCTTCGTCTTCAGGCAGTAAGTCAACATTTCCTATTTTATCCTTAATATGATTTACTCCATCCAATTTTTCTTTAGACGTTGCCTGAACAGCCTTTCCAATACGAGTGTATATATCAGTTCCCATTATCTTCTCCAGGATTTCTGATTTCTCATCATCCTTGCTTTTCAAGAACTCCGTAAATTTTCCTTGCGCAAGCAACGTAGTTCTCGTAAATTGTTGGAAGTCAAGACCTGCCGCCCTCGTCAATTCTGCCGCAACCTCACGACTCTTAGTCAATGTCACAACTTTACCATCTCTTACGAAAGTCACATCCCATTTTATGTCTTTAAAATTTCGTTTATGCTTCCTCCTCTCAACGCCCCACTCAACCTTATACTCCTTTCCCTCTACACTCTCAAAATAGAGTACGACACTTGACATGTCGGCACCTCGCCGTACCAAACGGATTGTGTTGTCTGACTTTACTCTTTCATCATAGTCTCCATTGTCATCAATCACGCCTTCTGTCTTAATGCTTTCCGAGAATCTCGATGTCTGATTGTACAACGCTATTGTTATCGCATCCAATATTGTCGTCTTTCCGGAGCCAGTCGCCCCACATATCAAGAATAGCGGGCTATCAACAAGCGGTGATGCGGTAAAGTCTATCTCGGCACTCTCTATCGATGCCAAGTTTTTGATGTAAAGTTTTAAGATTCTCATTTTCTATTTGTTACGTTCGTTTGCTACTATTTCTTTCAATATCTTCAACAAGTCTTCGTCCATCTTGTTGTTGTTTTTTTCCTCCCAGGCCATGCAAGCCACGTCGACAGGATCCATCTCCTTCAATTCATTTATTTGGAAACCACCAACCTCGACTTGCTCATTGGCCTGATTCTGCCACGTGCGTTTTATGTAGCAGAACCTGCACTTTTTACCCTTGACCTCTTCTGCCACTTTGTACGCTGCGTCAGATGGTAGAAAATCGTTCACCATGACGTTCAATCGCACATAACAATCCTCGTCATCGGGCAACCTTTCCAATTCTCCCATCGCACTGTCGAAGTCAACAGCTTCTTTCGGAATGGTCCTCATACGACGCAATGGCTCTATCTTGACAGTCCTCACCTTCGGCACGTCGCCTCGCTCCAACTCCACAATATCCACCCCATGTGGATATTGCTCATCAAATGATACAGCCACAGGCGTTCCACAATATCTCGCCCTTTCACCACTCTCTTTTATTGTCTGGGGGCAATGTATATGCCCAAGTGCCAAATAGTCATATTCCGTTCCGAATTTCTCTACATTCTCAAAATCCATTCCTCCTATTCCGTCTTCATGCCCTTTGACATCCGAACCCGCCACAGCCGCATGAGCCATGTACACTACCGGCATGTCTTCCCTACGCACTCTGCGCACCTCGTCATCTATTGCCGAGAACAATTCCGATGTCTCGATAATCCTTGGACTAAAGAATGGCACTGCTGCCACAATACACTTATTACCAACGACATATACATAACTCTTGATCTCTTCGATACTCGTTTCCACAACTCCTACCACATACACATTGTGCCGCCTCCAAAGTTCGCGGTCACTTTCCAGTCGCATTGCGCTGTCGTGGTTGCCAGCCGTGACAAACACTTCCATCTGTGGCGCACGGCTGCATACGTCCAACATTCCGTCAGTAAAGACCTTAACAGCCGATGCCGACGGTGACGGCACATTATACACGTCGCCCGACACAACCATCACGTCCGGCTGCTCGGCTTCCACAATCTCTGCCAATTTGCAGAGGAAGTGACGCCCCTCATCGAGTCGGTCATAGTTAAAAAAAGTCTGACCAAGGTGCCAGTCACTGGTATGAAGCACTTTAACCATACAACCTTACTTATTAGTGTTCAATATGTTGATATATCCGTCCTCTTCAACGTGTGTCATGTTATCGAGTGTAAATTGTGGACGTTCCTTACCTTTATAAATTCTCTTCTCCGTAGTTGAATGTTTTAATGCAATGACCTTCGAAGATAAGAATATTTATTGCCCGCCTTACGAGCCACTATGCACATTTCTCATACGTGTACAACAAAAAAGGCGAGCTATGAAGCTCGCCTTTCATGCTGCAGTGGGAGGTGAAGGATTCGAACCTACGAAGCCGAAGCAGCAGATTTACAGTCTGTCCCATTTGACCACTCTGGAAACCTCCCGATTGCGAGTGCAAAAATAGTACATACTTTCTTCATATCCAAACATAATGGTCAAATAAAATTCTCCATCCTACTCATCGAAACAGGCACGACTTTTGATACTACAATACAAAAGTCATACATTTGCCCGTCAATAAACACTTTACACCTTACAATGAAGACCCAAATCCTTCCATTGGCAGTGGCTGCGCTTATTGCCACCAGCTGCGCCCCAAACAAGGTCACAACACCTTCCATCTCCGGCAAATGGCACATTGCCCAAGCCTACGGACTCGCCACAACCAACGCTGAAGAGGAGCCTTTCATCGCTTTCGAGGACTCCGGCAAAGTCTATGGCAACGCCTCAATCAACAATTTCTTCGGCTCATACAACCAGGACGGCACAAACATCTCCCTCTCCAACATCGGCATGACAATGCGCCTCGGTCAAAGCCCAGAAATAGAGCAAGCCATAAATAAGGCTCTCGACAAAGCATCAAAAGTATCCGTCAATGGCGACAGTGCAACTATATTTGACGCTCACGGCAAGACAGCTCTCGTCCTTGTCCGTCAAGAGCAGCCATCCCTAATTGGCGACTGGCTCATTGTCAACGCATTCGGATACCAGACTTCCGAGGCGAGCGACACAGCCTTCGTCTCTTTTGCGGCAGAAGGGATTGCCAACGGTTGCACAGGCGCAAATTCTTTTACCGCCAACTACTCCTCTGACGCCAACACCATCTCTTTCGCTGAAATTGGCTCAACGAAGATGGCTGCAGGTCCATACCGTGAAACAGAGCAAGCTGTATTCCGTGCCTTAGAATCGGCTAAGAGCTACACGATAGAAGGCAAAACAGCCTCCGTCGCAGACTCGACAGGTACTGTCATTCTGACTCTCATTCGCAAGTAAGAAGCGCATTCTCATAAAAAGTGAGCCCCCATTCGTATAGAATGGGGGCTCACTTTTTATATTGGTTCATTAGAGATTCTTTGCTTCTTGCCAAAGGGCTTCCATGTCGTCTATCGACAAGTCTGTTATGGCTACCCCTCTGTCTTTTGCCCCTTGCTCAATGTGGTTGAATCTTTTTATGAATTTCTTGTTCGTCCGCTCCAAAGCGTTCTCGGGATTTATCCCGTACAGTCGTGCTATGTTAACGACGGAAAACAACAAGTCGCCCATTTCTGCTTCCATCCTGTCTTTGTCATCTTTTGCAACTTCCGCCTTAAATTCGTTTGCTTCCTCTTTCACTTTCCCCCACGCCTCGGACGGCTCTTTCCAATCGAAACCTACCCCCCTCGCCTTTCCTTGAATCCTATATGCCTTTATCAATGCGGGTAGGGCATCTGGCACGCCACTCAACACTGATTTGTTCCCGTCCTTCTCTTTGAGTTTCAACTTCTCCCAGTTCGCCAACACGCTCTCCTGGTTGTCTGCTTTCTCGCTGCCAAACACATGTGGATGACGATAGACCAACTTGTCGCACAATGAGTTCACCACATCAGCAAATTCAAACACTCCTTTCTCCTTCGCTATCAGAGAGTAGAAAGCTATGTGGAGGAACACGTCGCCCAACTCCTTTTTCACGTTCATCGCATCCTCGTCAGCCAACGCCTGCGTCAATTCGAAAACTTCTTCAATAGTCAACGTTCTGAGCGATTGCCACGTTTGTTTCTTGTCCCAAGGACACTCCTTTCGCAACCTGCCGAGTATGTAAAAGAAACGAGAGAGGCTATCCTCCGTCTGTTTGGGCAGTTTCTCTTGCCCCTCAATGTTCTTGACGTCCATATATCTTATTTTAACGCATGCCATGTCTCGCACGGCGCTTCCTTTGTAAAAATAGTTGTAGATTTGTCTTGCCGTACATGGCATCGCCACTTTTAGCACATATTGACAATTTGAGCGACAACATAATCGAGAAGCTCATCCCTCTTGACGGGGTGGACCTCGTTGAGTTCTGTGGAGCCAACAACTCCAACATCGGTCTCTTGCGGCATGGTTGCCCGCAAGTCAACATCACCCTGCGCGGCGCATGGGTAAAGGTAACTGGCGACTCTTCTGCCGTAGCCGATTTTGACAACAAGTTCCAAAGCCTCCTCGCCTACTACCGCGAGCACAACACCCTTCCCTCAACAATTGTCGAAGCCGTCCTGGCAGGACGACGAGTAACCGTCCTTCCCTCTGATGCGACAATCATAACCTATACTGTCGACGGTCGACCCGTCAAGGCTCGCGGCCTCAACCAGCAAAGGCTCGTCGAGGCGATGACGGAATGTGACATGGCTTTCGCAGTGGGGCCCGCAGGCTCGGGCAAGACGTACCTCGCTATAGCGTTAGCGGTAAGCGCACTCAAATCTCGCCAAGTCCGCAAGATAATACTCAGTCGCCCGGCCGTCGAGGCAGGCGAGAAACTGGGCTTCCTGCCTGGCGACATGAAAGAGAAAATAGACCCCTACCTCCAACCTCTCTACGATGCGCTTGGCGACATGCTCCCATCCGCCAAACTAAATGAGATGATGGAGGACGGGACAATCGAGATTGCCCCTCTCGCATTCATGCGCGGACGCACGCTATCCAACGCCTTTGTAATTCTCGATGAGGCGCAAAACGCCACCATGCCACAAATCAAGATGTTCCTCACGCGCATGGGCGTCAACGCCAAATTCATCATAACAGGAGACCCTTCACAGGTCGACCTTCCCGACGGTTCCCGAAATGGGCTCATGCGCACGTGCGAAATCCTTGACGGGCTCGACGGCATCCGCATAATACGCTTCGGACAAGAGGACATCGTCCGCCACCAGCTTGTCCAACGAATTGTCAAAGCTTTTGACAAAGCGGACAAGGGCTGCCGTCATGGAATTGAAGAAAAAGAACAAACCCAAAATAAAAAGCAATGAGCACAGCAGTAACAACCACAGAGTTCCATCTGCCTGGCCAGAAAAGCCTCTACCACGGCAAGGTACGCGACGTCTACAACATCAACGACAAGCTCCTCGCAATGGTAGTAACCGACCGCATCTCTGCCTTCGACGTCATCCTTCCCAAAGGCATTCCCTACAAGGGACAAGTCCTCAACCAGATTGCCGCTAAGTTCCTCGATGCGACGAAGGACATAATCCCTAACTGGAAGGTCGCCACCCCCGACCCAATGGTCACCATCGGCAAGAAGTGCCAACCTTTCAAGGTCGAAGTCATCATCCGCGGCTACATTACTGGCTCCGCATGGCGCGATTACAAGGCTGGAGCGCGTGAGATCTGCGGTGTCAAACTGCCCGATGGACTCCGTGAGAACCAAAAGTTCGCAGAGCCCATCATCACCCCGACCACCAAGGCAGACGAGGGTCACGACCTCAACATCTCCCGCGAGGAGATCATTGCTAAAGGCATCGTCTCAAAGGAGGATTGGGAGAAAATCGAGAACTACACACGTCAGCTCTTCGCCCGCGGCACTGAAATCGCCGCAAAGCGCGGTCTCATCCTCGTCGACACGAAATACGAGTTCGGCAAGCTTAATGACGAGATCATCCTTATCGACGAGATCCACACGCCAGACTCCTCACGCTACTTCTACGCCGACGGCTACCAGGAGCGTTTCGAGAAAGGAGAGGCGCAGCGTCAGCTCTCCAAAGAGTTTGTCCGCCAATGGCTCATCGACAACAATTTCATGGGTCAGAAGGGTCAAGTCATGCCCGAGATGACAGATCAGAAGGTTCAGGAAATATCCGATCGCTACATTGAGCTCTATGAGCATATCACTGGCGAGAAGTTTATCAAAGACGAGTCTAAAGACACGGCAGCCCGTATTGAGCGACACCTGAAGCTCTTCCTCGAGCAGGAGTAAGCTCCTGTCATCAACTCATACGAAAAGTAAAGGGGGCGCATCTTACAGATGCGCCCCCTTTACTTTTCGTATTGGCTTATGTGACTGTTTACCAATTCTCGTCATGGATCTTATCCCATGGCAACTTGTCATCAGTATAGGGCTTATGGCTCTCGGCAGGGTGACCAATGGCGATAATTGCCACAGGCTCGTAGTCCTCGCTCGGGACGTTCAACAACTTCCCGACGACCTCTTTTGCCATCGTTCCGTCTTCCAAGCCACGCCCACGCAGCTGCACCCATGTAGCGCCGAGTCCGAGGTCAGCCGCCTGAAGCAACAGGAACGAGCATGCTATTGACGCATCCTCAAGCCAGATGTCCGTAGTGGCTTTGTTGCCGAAGACTATGATAGCCAAAGTCGCACCACTCACAAAAGCCGCGCCGTGCTGCTTGCACTGTGACAAAGCCTCTATCGTCTTCTTGTCCTGGATAAAGACAAACTCCCAAGACTTGCAATTTTTGGATGTTGGAGAAGAGAGCGCGGCACGCTTCAGTTGAAGGATGTCCTCTGCGCTCACAGGCTCTGTTGTAAACTTTCTGCAACTACGCCTCTCAGATATAAGTTGCGCTAAGCTGTTCATAATTATGCTGTTTTACGTTTTTTCATGAATTTCTTGATGACAAAGAATGCTATGACAGCCAAGATGACGACAACGCAAACAATCTTCAACTCGTCGTTGTACTTCGTCACCGTCGCAAGCATCTCCTCTTCAGGCATGACCGACGCAAGGAAGTAGCCTGCGGCTGCAAGTACCGCATTCCAAACTCCCGCACCTAACGTCGTGAATAATAAGAACTTACCAAGGTGCATTTTTGCGAGACCAGCAGGAATAGATATCAACTGGCGAATGGCAGGAATAAGCCTTCCCACAAACGTCGACACGGCACCATGCTTCTCAAAGAACTTCTCCGCAGTCTCGACCTTTTCACGGTCAAGTAGACACGCATGGCCAAAACTACTGTCCGCAAACTTATAAACCACGAGCCTGCCCAACGTGCGCGCCAAAACGTAGTTGATAATGGCGCCAAGATCCGCTCCAATTGTCGCAAACAGGACAACAAGGAAAACATTCATATCCGGCGAAGTCGCAGCTCTGTATGCCGCAGGTGGCACAACAATCTCCGATGGAAAAGGGATAAAAGAACTCTCGATGGTCATTAATAGCGTGATTGTCCAATAATTTAGATGGTCAAGACACCACGCGATGAAACTGAAATCTTCCACTTTGTGTTTAATATTGATATGTTGGCGAAGATAATCACTATCTCCCAATATTTATATACCTTTATCGCATGGAATATGCCCACTACGCAGCAATCGACATCGGTTCCAACGCCGTCCGCCTCCTAATTAAGAGGCTCGACGACGACGCTACTGGTCGCTTTTCAAAGGACACCATGATGCGCGTCCCCCTACGACTGGGTCAAGATGTGTTCACCAAAGGGCGTGTCGGGCAGAAGAAGTTGCGCAACCTTGTCGACCTCATGCGCGCCTTCCTGATTGTCATGAAGATATATGACATCAAGCCAACCAACCGACGCATCTGCGCCACTTGCGCACTTCGCGAGGCTGCGAACTCGGCGGATGTTGTCACGGCAATCAAGGAAGCGACCGACCTCGATGTAGAAATCATTTCGGGACAGGAAGAGGCAGGCATCGTGTGCGGACTTAGCTCTCCATCAGACAAGCGCAAGCTCGTCTACGTCGACGTCGGTGGTGGCAGTACAGAGGTCAGCATCCTCTGTGGAGGAAAACTCTTCGGTAGGAAGTCCTACCCCATCGGAACCGTCAAGATGATCAACAGCCTCGAGCCCGACGACTGGAAAGGCAGATTGGTCGCAGACCTCCGCAGGCTTGCTAACGACTTCGCCATGCAGAACATGAGCAACGGGAGCATCACCAACGCAGTCATTGTCGGCGCAGGTGGCAACATCAACAAGCTCTTCGCCATGGCTCATGAACGCGACACAACAGACCAGAGCATGAGCGTCCGCGAGCTGCGGCAGCTCTATGACAACCTCTCATCAATGTCTGTCGAGCAGCGCATGACAAAGTATAAGCTGAAGGCGGACCGCGCCGACGTCATTGTCCCGGCAGCTGAGATATTCCTAACTATTGCTGACGCCCTCGGGGTCTCAAACATAGAAATCCCTACCGACGGACTCGCTGACGGCATCATCGTCGGCATCTGGCAAAAGCAAAAAAACAAGCAGACGTTATAACATCCGAAATGATATATTCGATGACCGGCTACGGCAAAGCCGTTAAAGAGTTGCCAAACAAAAAGATTACCGTCGAAATCAAGTCTCTCAATAGCAAGCAGCTCGACCTTGCAATGCGAGTACCGTCGTTCTATCGTGAGAAGGAACTTGACATTCGCTCATACCTCGCATCCCGCATCGGACGCGGCAAGGTCGACTTCGCCATGTTCTGCGAGACACAGCAAGCCGAACGTGTCGCTCGCATAGACCAAGACGCCGTACGCCAATACTACGAACAACTCAGTGCCATGCAGGCATCTATCGGCATTGGCGGGCAAACTGACTATATGCGCATCATCATGTCGCTCCCCGACGTCGTAAAAGTTGAGCAGCCTGAGCTTGATGAAAACGAGTGGCACGAGGTGATGGCTTGCGTCATCGAAGCTACCGATAATTTCATAGCCTTCCGTGAGCAAGAGGGCAAGGCTCTTGAAAAGGACCTCCGTACACGCGTTGGACTCATTGAAAAATACTCACTCGAGGTCCCGCAATACGAGAAGGAGCGCATCGAGAAAATCAAGTCCCGCATCCAGAGCAACCTCGACGAGATTATCGCCAAGGACAAAGTCGACCAGAACCGCCTCGAGCAAGAGCTTATCTACTACATTGAGAAACTCGACATCAACGAGGAAAAAGTCCGTCTGGCCAACCACCTCAAATATTTTATTGAGACGATAGAGACCGACCCTAACGCAGGTAAAAAGCTCGGCTTCATTGCCCAAGAGATGGGCCGCGAAATCAACACCCTCGGCTCTAAAGCCAACCAGGCAGAGATGCAGCGTCTCGTCGTCATGATGAAAGACGAGCTCGAAAAGATAAAAGAGCAGGTGCTCAACGTCCTCTAACAACACACCTCATGGCAGAAGGAAAGATCGTCATTTTCTCCGCACCATCGGGTTCGGGCAAGAGCACAATCGTCAACTATCTTCTGACACGCGACCTCGGACTCGAATTCTCAATATCAGCCACCAGCCGCGCACCACGTGGTCAAGAGCAGAATGGCGTAGAGTACTACTTCCTCACACCCGACGAGTTCAGACGTCGCGTAGACGCCGGCGAGTTCGTTGAGCATGAGGAGGTTTATGCAGGGTGCTATTACGGCACACTGCGTAGCGAGATTGAGCGTATCTGGGCGAAGGGTCACACCATCGTGTTCGACGTCGACGTCAAGGGAGGTCTTAACATCAAGAAAATCTTCGGAGAGAAGGCTCTCACCATATTCATACAGCCGCCTTCTATCGAAGAACTTCGCCGTCGCCTTGAGGGGCGCGGCACAGATGCACCTGAGAAAATCGAGCAACGCCTCGCAAAAGCCAGCCAAGAGTTGGGATACGCTCCACAGTTTGACCGCATCGTCATAAACGACGACCTTCAGACCGCCCAATTAGAGACGGAAGCGATTGTGAGAGAATTTATTGGCAAGTAAAAGAATGGAAATACTATGACGACAGCACTATTCTTCGGGTCCTTCAACCCCATTCACATCGGGCATCTTGCTTTGGCTCAATACGCCTTGAATTTTGCCGACGTTGATGAAATTTGGCTTGTCGTCAGTCCCCATAATCCATTCAAAAGTCCTAAAGACCTCGCACCAGCAGACATTCGCCTCCGCATGGCGCAACTTGCGACAGCAGATGACGAGCGCATCAAGGTCGTAGATGTGGAGATCCGGATGCCACAACCATCGTACTCCATCAAGACCATCGACGTCCTCGAATCGCAATATCCCGACCGCAATTTTTCCATCATGATGGGAGACGACAATCTTGACGGACTTCCCAAGTGGCGAGAGGCAGAACGTCTTATCGATGGTCGCACGTTCATTGTCTATCCGCGACCCGGCTACAGCCCCGACCCAACGCCCGTAACCAAGATGGGAGGCATCGTCAAGCGTCTTGATGCGCCACAAATAGACATCTCGTCAACGATGATTCGCCAGTGGCTGTCAGAAGGAAAGTCAATTCGCCATTTTGTACCCGACGTGGTATTACAGCTTGCAGAGAGTACATACGCCGTACCGCCCTCCCCTATTCAGACGGCATAACACCCAACGCCTCTTCTGACGAATTTTCACCCAACACACGCCCCCGTCCGAGTCGACAACTCGGACGGGGGCTTTACATTTAACTATATCCTTACAAGAGAGGGCGAACTTTCGCCAGCCATAAGTCTGCCATCCGACGATGACCTGCCGGGGTTGGATGCACGCCATCCCATATCCAATAATCCTCCCTTGGCTGATTTTCCATCAGTTCATGGAATAGAGAGTCGAATGGGACAACAACAGCCACATAATCAGCGGCTATTCTCTCGACTCTCACATCGAGACTGTCAATCATGCTCTGTCGCAATGAGAAATTAGGAGCTGCGCCACGCCACCCTACCTTTCCGACAAATGGAGTGCAGAGAACCAACTTCACATCATGCTTAGCACAACGCAACGTATCCAACAAATCTCGATACGTCGCCTCCCATTTGTCATAGTCAAAAGCGGGTTGGCCTTCTTTCGACACATAGTATTCCACATCATTGGTGCCAACAAGAATGGAGACAAGATCAGCATCAATCGATACGGCATCTTTCTCCCACCGCGCAGCAAGGTCGTAGAGCGTATTGCCAGAAATTCCCCTGTTGAAACACTTGATGTCCTTTTGAGGGAAGTCACTTTGAATCTGCGAAGCGCACAACATCATGTAGCTATGTCCATAGATATGGTTCATATCCGTATGGCTTCGCTCTTCCGATGGCCTCATGTCACCACAGCTGTTACCCCACCCTCCGTCTGTTATCGAATCTCCGATAAACAGGACTCGAGCAACGTTTACATCCGCAACCACTTCCTGCTCTTTAGCCACATTGACGCACGATGTCATCAACACAAGTGCAGCAACAGTTCCTTTAAGTATGTTATCCTTCATTATTTTACCGAATTACCATTGTTCATAATCTGCCAACGCCTCGACGGAAGTTTCTATATCATCCGCCATTCCAGGGAAAAAGTCATACCCCGTTATTCTCTCCACATCGTCGATGGAATGGACATAAAGCTCCTTTTTCGACCGCTTGCGGCCCGAATTTGTAGTTCCTGCGTCCGTTGCGTTTTTATCCTCGTTACGGCAGATAAACCCAATGCCTTGGTGTTTCCCGTTTTTTATAGCGAGCACCACCTTAAAGAACGCATCGGGTACTTTCACCTCGTTTGCGCCAATCGTGCCAGCTTTGCTCTTCTTGAAATATATGGGACCCGTAACAATCATCACCTCACCATATTTTATTGCCCATTCACGACATGATTTCTCAATCTGATTCCATACACCAGTATTCAATTTGCCGGCTTGGGGGCAGACGTTTGTCAAGAGGAAAGACTCGTACATTGCATCGGCATCCCAACGACAATCGCCAGCAGGGCACAGGTGTCCACGTGACCATCCCGAGCCTTTATAATCAGACCTGTTGGCCTTAGGGTCTGGCACCTCGTCGTCCTCATGGAAAGGACTCGTCTTGGGTCGCTCAACGACCTCAGCCGTATGCTCTTTCGTCAATGTCCATGCCACCCAATTAGGGTTACGAGTATCCTTATTGTAAGAGACCGTATAACCTTTCCTGTGCAAGATCTGCTCAGACAGGTCAGCTCTCGAGGCAGGCAGCAAACTCTTATCCGACAAGACGGACTTAGCACTCGTTTTCTTAGCGGAAGAAGCAGTTTCAATAGAAGCCGTTGACGTCTTTGCAACCGACTCAATATTTGCACTTTGCGCATCAGCAGGTGGCATTATCACGTCCCACCCATACTGATAGACGTAGAAGCCGACCAGCAGCACGAAGACAAGCAACGACAACATCGTCACTTTACCGCCCAATAAGCTCGACTTTTTACCTGACCTTCTTTTCATGTCTTTTGTTCTCTCTTTTATTTTGGCCCACAACCTACATTACGGGCTTTAATTTATCGGTCTTGAAGTTACAAATTCCCCCTCAAAATGCATGTAACCACATAGCTCTCCGTAAGTGCGTAAAAGCCTTCGGACAAGACTTAATAACACCACCTCATTCGACAATAATATTCTTAATAACCTCTATGTATTTATTCTTTTTTGATCTGTCAATAAAACAATGCACTACATAAAACTTTGACTTCCAAGTTCTCATAATCCTAACCTCCCTATCTATATCTCCTATTGATATCATTGTATTGTTATAAACAAAGGCAGTATCGGCCTTAAAATGTGCCACATCAAAATCTTGACTACAACTAACAAAATAATACCCGTCGTTTAGCGTCTGATATTCACAAGCCTCAACCCCATGTCCGCATGATATGGCGGAATATCTATAATTGAAGTTGCCATCAATCTTAAAATGCGTGTTGCGTTGCTCCCCAACAATACTACCGCAGTAATAAGTATAATCCTTACTTGGTTTGTTTGAATAGATACCATCGTTGCAATGGCACTCGGCTCCGCCCCTCTGACCTGCTGTCTCGTAGTCCTTATTTGCGAGTACAGAAACGCACAACCACAGAAGTATGGCTGTGATGATAATTTTATTGACAAGCACCATTCGTGTAATATTCGTATCTTCCAACCAGCTAAGATAACAATAAAAAGACTCACCAACAGACATATCTATTGGGGGTAGCATACAGAACCAAACCGTATAGTTATGTGGCAGAAAGACATCATCATCACCGACAAAATAGATGGCATCGGAGCGCGCGAATACGAAAACTACTTGGGACACGCCCTGTGCCTTGACGGTGAGTGCGCCTTCGAATGGTGCGATCGCAAGATGGCGATGCGCGCCGGTGATCTGCTCATCGTGCGGCGCGGCAAACTGATGGAGCGCATCGAGCCAAATGCCGCCTTCCGTGTAAAGATGATATACGTCTCAGCCCAGTTCATCACACTCAGCACTCCGCAGAGCAACTATGGCATGAAGGGACAACTCGCCCTGTTTCTCAACCCCATCATGCACCTCACGCCCGTAATGTTCGCACAGTGCCTGCGCAATTTCGACAACCTGCAGGGGCGCATACTCGAAACCTCACACTATTTCTACCGCGAGCTGATGGTGAATGCCGTGCAGACGATGATACTCGACTTCTTCGACTTTCATTCCCGTCTATACGAGGAACAGGACATCAGCTCGCAGAGTGCCGCCATCATGAACGGCTTCATCCGTCTGCTCGAATTGGGCGAGTACCGCCGGCATCGGGAGGTTACATGGTATGCCGACCAGCTCTGCGTAACTTCAAAATACCTGTCGGAGGTATCGAAGAAAACCAGCGGTTATGCAGCCAACTTTTGGATAAACCGCTACACCTCGCTGGACATCTCACGTCTGTTGCGTGACAAAAGCCTCACATTCGTGCAAATCTCCGACATCTTCGGTTTCTCTTTCCCTGCCTACTTCAGCCGCTATGTAGCGCACAATCTCGGCATGAACCCTACGGAGTACCGGGAGTGATACTTTTTCATACATACCTCTAATTTTGAACGAATCGGCAAAAAGTGAAATCTTTGCCGATTTTTTTGTACGAGCGATTCGTGCAACAAGCAGTAACCTTGCATTGCGGAACAAACAAGAAAACATTATGAAGAAATTATTGTTCACACTGTCATTGCTATTCACCATCGTTGGTGGAGCATGGGGTCAGAACGACTCGGTGCGGTTTTTTCCCGAACAACAAGCCATCATTGACCTTTCAAACCAAAAATGGACATGGATGGCAGAGAAGAATGTCGACAAGTTGGAGAAACTCTTCCACACTTCATCGCAGTTTGTCCACATGGGCGGATATTGGGGTAAAGAAGCGGAGCTACGCACCATCAAGGAGGGTAGCATTTGGTACAAGAAAGCCGATATACACTCACAAGAAGTGCGGTTCGCCAGTGGTATAGCTACCGTGTACAGCCGCATCCACCTCAATAGTGTCGTGGGAGGTCACGATGTACGATTTCCTTTCATCGTCACCGAAGTGTATGTCGTCGATGACGGGAGGTGGCAACTGTCGTCGCTTGTGTTCACCAAGACATTGGGCGAATAATACAGCTGCAATTGTCGCCACTATGACTTTCAACTCTCCGAAAATCAAACAGATACGGCATTATAATAGACAACGGAAAGAAATACATCAAAATTAGAATAGCATGAGATTGTTATTAACATTATTGTTTGGACTGATAATGACAACAACAGCAAACGCAACAGAGAAATTGGTAAATGGCGTTCCTTACGTGCAACTCAACAATGGAGAGTGGATGCCAAGGTTTGGAATCGGCACTTACAATGTGCCAGGCGATAGCGTGGCCGAGGATGCTGTGGCATACGCTCTGAAATGTGGCTACCGCCATATAGACACGGCTCATGCCTACCGCGTGGAGCGTGGTGTGGGCAAGGCGGTGAAGGAGAGCGGCATTCCACGCAGCGAGATTTGGATAACGAGCAAGCTCTGGCCTTCGGAGTTTGGTGAGGGCAAGACGATGGAGGCTATCGACAAGATGCTTGAGCGCTTACAGACCGACTACGTCGACCTGCTCTATGTTCACCAGCCTATGGGCGATTTTCGTGGCGCATGGAAGGATATGGAGAAAGCTGTTAAACAGGGCAAGGTGCGCTCGCTCGGCATCAGCAACTTCGACGCAGCCGACTCGCTCTTCCATGCCATCGTGGACAATTCGGAGATAAAGCCTGCCGTGATGCAGATAGAGCTTCATCCCTATGCGCAGCGCAAGTACTGGCAGGACATGGTGAAGAAATATAACATACAGATGGAGTGCTGGTTCCCGCTTGGCGGCGAGATGTCTAAAGGGGCATTGTTCAAAGACCCTACCATACAGGCTATTGCCAAGGCTCATGGCAAGACCCCGGCCCAGATTATCATCCGTTGGCACATACAGGAAGGTTTCTCCGTCATCCCCGGTGCCACGCGCCACGACTATATCAAGGAGAACATCAGCGTGTTCGACTTCTCACTGACCGATGAAGAGATGGCTCAGATGCGCAGTCTGAACAAGGAGAAGCGTTTCTTCAACATGGACTACAAGCAAGCCGAACAGTTCATGCTGAATTGGGAAATAGACGATTGACGTGTCTAACAGCAGACCATTATGAATATGGACGAAAAAATGAGCCGTCGCACTGCACTCAAAGCTATGGGCGCCGCGGCACTGGGAGGGGTGCTCAGCGCATCAGGAATTGCATCTTTATCATCATGCACTGACAGGAAGAAGCGTCTTATTTTCTATTTCACAGGCACCGGCAACTGCCTCTATGTTGCACGTCAGCTTGCCGATGATAATACCGAATTGTTGAGCATACCGCAACTGATGAAGCAAAAGGAACTCAACTTTGAGGCCGACGAGATAGGACTTGTATACCCAATATACGGACACATGCCCCCCTACATGGTGCGCCAGTTCCTGAAAAGGGCAGAGCTAAAGGCCGATTACACATTTGCCATACTGACTTTCGGAGCACGCAAGTGCAACGCCGTGGAGATACTCGATGGCATAACGCGCGAGGCAGGGTATCGGTTCAACTACATCAGTACGCTGATAATGGTGGATAACTGGTTGCCCAACTTCGACATGAACGAGCAAGTGAAGATGGACAAGCATATACCTGAGAACCTTGCTGCAATAAAGGACGACATTAGTGGTCATAAGCATTGGATGCAGCCAGTAAGTCAGGAAGAACGAGACCAACACGCAGGATTCATGGCGTTCTCGGGACTTGACCCAAAAGTGGGCTTCTTGAAGAGAAGTGAAAAATATTTCGTTGTTACCGATCGTTGCATTGGATGCGAAATATGTACTGATGTCTGTCCGCGCGGCAATTACTCCCTGGCGTCCAATGGCATAAAGACCGATGGCGACTGTGAGTTTTGTTTTGCCTGCATACAGAACTGCCCACAGAAAGCTATAAAATTTGCAAAGGTTGAAGATGATCCGCTGCTTGCAAATGGAGAGAAGAACCCAGAAGCACGTTACCGCAACGAGCATGTTTCGTTGATGGATATAAAGAGGGCCAACAGTAAGGTAGGAATTAGTTGAAATACCAGTGGTTTCTCTATTCTTTGAAATTTTGGTTAGTATTTTATGAAGAAGGTATTCTTTACTTTTTTGATGGCTCTTGTAGCCATCAGTTTTGCCGCTTGTTCAAGCGACGATGATAACGATTACGAAGAAAACATTGCCAATCATGAAACACCGACTGACGGCCAAGATTCTTGTGGTTTACTTCTCGTGGGGAGGCAACACCCGTGCTGTGGCTAACAGCATAGCGCAGCTAACGGATGGCACACTCTATGAGATACAGCCCGCCACGCCTTATACAACCGATTATCAGACATTGGCCTACACCGTGGCACGCAATGAACTTGACACTGATGCCCGCCCAACCCTTGAGGAGACCGAGCCGACTTTTCCAATTACGACTACGTCTTCATAGGTTGTCCTGTATGGTGGAGCACAGCACCAATGATTATGTCCACCTTCTGCGAGAATTATGATTTTAACGGCAAGACGGTCATCCCATTCTGCACCTACGCCTCGACAGGGCGTGACGCTACACTTCAGAAACTCAACAGTCTTACCTCAACCGCCAACCATCTTACTGGCTTTGGCACGAGTGGTAGCAACACAAGTGGCGTGGAGGCGTGGCTGAAGACGATAAACATGATAGAATAGGGGCCAAGACATTTGTTGACGTAAATAATGAAATGAAAGACAAAGGCGCAACAGGAATAAGCCGGTAACAAAATAATGAAGAAAGGTATGAGAATATTTACACTATTGCTGACACTTGCCATAGTGGACATCAATATGACGGCTTGCGATACTAACGACATCTCCCGTCCAGATGACGACAACCTGATGGGCGACGAGCATCCATCGGATGGGACAATAAGCAATCCCGATGAGTCCATAAACCCGACCATTGGCGACAAGGCGCCCATGAGTGGCATGGTAAATCTCTGGTACAAGAACCATGCCCTTCTACGACAAAGAATGTCAACAATTCAGATGGTCCATACTTCATCCCGAATATTGAAGTGTTCACCACGGCACAGGACGTTAGCCTAAAGGAGCGGTTGTGATTTGTCCAGGCGGCGCCTTCGCTTTTCGCAGTGTTCAGAACGAGGGCTACGACGTGGCCAACATGCTCACGTCTCTTGGCTATCAATGCTTTGTGGTGAACTATCGCATACAACCTTATAATATGCAGGAGAGTGCCACCGAGAGTCCCAACAACAACCCCTTCGGACTGGTCTATGCAGGCGCTCTCTCAAAAAACGAAGAGGGGGAAGGTGAACATCCATCGCATCAATTACCTGTTGAATGGCTTGAAGATTGCAGCCAACGTCTACACTTCTACCGGAGACCCATGCTCATCCCAATTCCACCTTCCGCTATACCAAGAGCAGTCTTGTGGATCTGATGGCATTCGATGCCAGTGAGGGTATGTATCTCATTAATCAACCCTTACTAATGATAGCCAGCAGCAACGCAGACACGTTCTACATGACGGAGCAATGCTTCTCAAAAGCTACGGGTACTACCGACAAGCAGCTGTTCCTCATTCCCGGAGCTACACATATCAAAACCTACTATGTGCCCGAATATGTAGAGCAAGTGGTAGCGAAGCTCACGCAATTCTTTGACGAGAAACTACAATAAATCAGCGTTTTACTATTTGTTTTTCAAAAGTCGTATACTGAGGTTTTCCTCGTTTCACTTTGTGATTACTTTATAAAAAATAGGCGTGGAGACATCCATCTCCACGCCTTCTGTATTATAGCGAGATTTACTCTACTACATGTTCATGCCGCCGTCGACCTGAATGACCTGACCCGTAACGTAAGAAGACATGTCAGATGCGAGGAAGAGTGCGGTGTTTGCGATGTCCTCTGGGGTGCCGCCACGATGGAGAGGGATCTTCTCATACCAACCCTTCTTGACGTCATCAGAGAGCTGATCGGTCATGGCGGTAATGATGAAGCCAGGGGCGATGGCGTTGGCACGGATGCCGCGCTTGCCCATCTCCTGAGCGATTGACTTTGCGAGACCAATCATGCCAGCCTTGGAAGCGGAGTAGTTGCACTGACCCGCATTGCCATGGACGCCGACAACGGAGCTCATGTTGATAATGCTGCCCTTGCGCTGCTTGCTCATGACGGGGATTACAGCATGGATGAAGTTGAATGCGGACTTGAGGTTTACGGTGAGGACCGCATCCCACTGCTGCTCAGTCATCTTCAGCATGAGACCATCCTTGGTGATGCCTGCATTGTTGACAAGAACGTCGATAGAGCCGAAGTCCTCAACAATCTGCTTGACAACCTCATGGGTCTGCTCGAAATTGGCAGCATTGGAAGCGTAACCTTTGACCTTCACACCGAAAGCCGCGATCTCGGACTCTGTCTCTTTGGCTGCGTCGTTGATCTCAAGGTCTGTAAATGCTATATTAGCGCCAGCCTCGGCAAAGCGGAGGGCAAGAGCTTTGCCAATACCGCGGGCGGCGCCTGTGATGAGGGCCGTTTTCCCTTCAAGAAGTTTCATAATTGTAACAGTTTATTTTACTTAAACGACGCAAAGTTATTCTATTGCGTTGCGAAATGCAAGATTTTTAGGATGCTATTACCTATCACAGCATTACGAAGCCGAGACGGACGTCCTTATTTCACTCAACCTTCTTTAGAGCCTTCTCGAGTTGCGTAAAAGCATCAACGGCACCCGTGGGAATGAAAACATCCGTGTAGTCTTTTGTGAAGGCAGACTCAACAGGATTGATCTCGATAACTTTGCCTCCATGGCGATGAACCAAAACTGGTATCATGCCAGCAGGCATGACCTGGGCAGACGTACCGACGACGATGCACACGTCGGCTTGCCGCGCATGCTCAAAACTTTCAGAATACGCCTTTTCGGGGATTCCCTCTCCAAAGAACACAAAATCCGGTTTTAGGAGCCCACCGCATCCTGGGCAAGACGGGACCTCCGCACTAAGGTCGACATCTCCGCTCTTATATGTCTTACCGCATTTTGTGCACGAGACAGTCGCGGTAGTACCGTGGAACTCAATCACCTTCGTCGCCCCTGCCATTTGGTGGAGCGCATCGATGTTTTGCGTGATGATGGTCTTGACCAATCCCTCTTTTTCAAGATCGGCAAGCACGACGTGCGCCTTATTTGGGCGGATGTCCTTATCCTTCATGAAGTCGTAAAAACATGCCCTTATTGTCGCCCATGATCTCTTTGGGTTGCTCATGAAGCGACCAATCTCGATATCGTCGGGATCGTACTTGCTCCAAATACTGCTGCCCGAGCCTCGGAACGTCGGAACCCCGCTCTCGAGCGAGATTCCCGCGCCCGTGAAGGCAATCGCATGCTTCGACTCCTTGATGAGCCGTGCTGCTTCGACTACGGTCTCTTCAATGTTACTCATAATTTAGCTTGTTTGCTTAGTTTAAGCAAACGAATAGACTTCATCCGCCGCCTTTCGAACCTTAGGACGAGCCTCTTCCGTCGGGTCCGGGTAACCGATAGGCAAGAGAGCTATGGCCTCTTCTGAAGCAGAGAGGTTTAGAATATCGTGAACCTTGGCGGCATCGAAGTAACACACCCAGCATGTGCCGAGTCCGAGCTCCGTTGCGCGCAACGTCATATGGTCGGTCGCAATGGTGGCGTCAATCTCGGAATGCTCCTTGTTGTCGAGGCTTCTGACCCACCCTTTGCTGTGGTCGGCAACGACGACTATGACAGCAGGAGCTGTTTTTATCCAAGGGTTTTTGTATGCGTCAGTTACCTTCTCACGCAGTTCGGGCGTCGTGACGCATACGAGGCGGAAAGGCTGACGATTGCACGCCGTAGGCGCCATACGCGCAGCCTCCATTACTTGAACAAGGGCGTTGTGGTCCGGAACTTGCGCAGTATACTTCCTTACGGAGTGGCGCGCCAAGATGGCTTCTTTTACATCCATTGCTTTATTTCTCTTTAGGTTGCTTTGCAAATATAAAGTTTTTTGAAATAAAGGCTGAGGACTATAAGAACGACGCAAATATGGACGCCCCTATGACAGTCAAGATACCACTTACGACAATCGACAAGCTACTCATTGCCCCCTCTATGGGTCCCATCTCCATAGCCTTAGCCGTACCGACAGCGTGCGATGCGCTACCTATCGCAATGCCTTTGGCAATCGGGTCGGTAATCCTCATCAGTTTAAGAGCCTGCTCGGCAATGATGTTGCCAAGCACACCCGTTACGACTATGACGACGACAGTTACAGAGACATAGCCGCCCAATTCTTCTGACACGCCAATACCGATTGCCGTGGTGATAGATTTAGGCAGGAACGTGACGTACGCCTCATGATTGAAATGGAACAATATTGCGAGGACGAGTACCGTCGCCATGCTGGTCAATGCTCCTGCTATGATGCCGGCAAGGACTGCAACATAGTTCTTTTTCAGAAGTTCCCACTGTTGGTAAAGAGGGAGCGCCAAGCATATTGTCGCAGGGGTCAATAAATAAGATATATATTGAGAGCCAATGGCGTAGCTGTCATAGCTCACCCCTGTCATCAGAAGGAAACAAATGATGACAACAATGGACACGAGAAGAGGGTTCAAGAGCGCACTCTTGAACCTCTTTTTCAATATCACGCCCAAGAAGTAGGACATGAACGTGATAAGCACCCCGAAAAAGACAGAGTTCTCTATAAAATCTTTCATCGCTTACACAGTTTGTTTGTCGTTGCCGTCTGCCAATTTCTTTTTCTTGGACCTGCGTATAATTGCTTGAGAAACAGCACCTGCCGCATACATGACCACAATTGTTGTCACCACGGTTACGACAGCGTAGGCCACTATCGAGTCCTTAACGACATCCCAAGATTTGAGCAGCCCGACAGCCGCAGGAATGAACATGATTGGCATTATCTCGATGAGAAAGGCGCATGTCTTGTCAATGTCCGACACTTTTACCCATTTCATCTCCAATGCAGTAAACAAAAGTACTATGCCATAGATACTTGCAGGTATCGGCAGAGGCAGAATGGCATGAAGCCCCTCGCCTGCAAATGAAAAGGCAATGATTATGAGGAATTGCTTAAGCAGTCGCATCGCCTAAGATTTAAAATGCGCCATTTCGGCGTAAAGTGTCTGTATAATTGATTATTAGATTCGTAGCGTTGTCGAAGCCGAGGCGGTTGCTGTCAAGGCAGATGTCGTAGTTTGCGGCGTCGCCCCACGTCTCGCCTGTATAATAATTGTGGTAGGCTCTGCGGCTCTCGTCCGTCCGCTCGACATATTCTTTTGCGTCTTCACGATCGATTCCCTTATATGATGTCATGAAGTCTATGCGTTTCTGAAGGTCGCCCTTAAGGAACACAGTGACGCAATCTTTGCGGTCTCGGAATATGTAATTACCACACCTACCTGTGATTACGCAATCGTTATCGCCCACAAGGTTGGCTAAAAGCTGGCGCATTTGAGCTGTCACGTGCCCATCTCCCTCTTCTTGCGTTATGGCAGAAAGCAGGCTGTTGACCGGAAATTCGTTAAAGAAGTCCTCTACAAAGTCGAGCGTCCCGTTACGACGGGCCAACTCTTGCAAATGCTCTTTTGCGTAAAGTGGTATACCATAATGTTTTGCGAGGGCTTGACCGATAATAAGCCCACCGCTGCCGCATTGGCGTGCTATCGTAATTATCATCTTTTTCTCTGTTTTTTAGTTTCTATTGTCTACGACACCCAAAGGTATAGGATTGTTCATTCACCTACGGCTAAACAAGCATAATAATGCTTTCATACATTCAAGTTTGATATTTATTCATTACGCGAACTTCCATTCGCACCGTTCGACAAGGCTTTGAACTGTGAATCGAAAGTCATATTATTCGTTTTTCTGCACAAAATGGTGATTTTTCACACACTGACATATCAAAACTATACTTTTTTTGCTTAATATTGCCTAAAAGTCGATTGCACACTGAAAAACTATGCAGCTTCAAAGTACTTTCGACGTTGAAAAACCTCTTGGTGACCGAACGGTTACCTCAGAAACTTATCGGAGGTTAAACCTAACATCAGTATCGAATGAAAAAATTTATCTTTAGCGCTCTCGCAATTTTGCTTGTCTGCCCGTCGTTGACGATGGCACAGAAGCAATTGACTCGTGAGCAGATTCTGTCTATGACGACAGATGAATTGTCCGACCTTCCTTTGGATGAGCTCATGGCGGCAGTAGAGACGCTCGGCGTAAGCAGCGTCGATGAGCTTTTCAACCTCATCATGAACAAGAACGTTTCATCGGCTTCAAAGCACGAGGAGAGTTCCTTCACATCACCTCTCGCGACGACCGTCATCACGCAAGAAGAGATCCACAGCTATGGCTGTACTACAATCGAGGAGGCTTTCCGCCTCATTCCCGGTATGATTGTGGCGCAGAAGACAAATGGCGTCTATGATGTCCAAATGCGCGGACTTAACAACGTGCCAGACAACAACATGCTCCTCTACACGGAGAGCAACAACACGCTCCTAATGGTCGATGGCCGCGTCTTGCACAGCTACTCCATCGGCGCCATGAGCATGGAGAACCTCCCGATCGGCATCGGCGATATTGAGCGCATCGAGGTCGTACGTGGCGCATGTTCAGCTCTTTACGGTGTCAATGCTGTCAACGGCGTAATCAACATCATCACGCGCAAGCCAGACACCTCGTCCGACGTTGCCACAGGCTCATACCAAATGGGCAACCAAGGCACGTTCATAGGCGACATCGCATTGCGCAAGGCACTAAACGACAAGGTGGCCGCAGGCATCTCGTTCAACATCCAACAACGCGAAAGACCTACCGACAAGCTCCGCACTTATTTCAGTGGGACGCACTACATCGATCGCACTGGGGCACTGGAACTTGGCACATCGTCACGGTACACCCAGGAGCAGATTGACGAGATGGTGAGCAATGGCACTCTCATTCCCGTTGAGCCTAATGAGCTTATCTCTCTTGACGACATGAACGCCTTGCGTGAGGTCACACCCTCCGCTCTCTTGTCAAGGGTTGACAAAAACATATATAACGCATTAGCAACAGTCCCCCAGGAATACGCCAACGTCCATAATGTTTTCCCCGACCCGGGTCTCGCTCGCAAGACCTTGGGGCTCAACGGATATCTGACAATAACGCCCAACTCTAAAGTCCGTTTTGACCTGACAGGCGGATATTCACATAACCATGTCGCCCAAACGACTCTTGTCATCAATCCATACTCTTTTAACCAACGCAAGTTCAAAAAGGGATATTTCAATTTGAATGGCGACATTCACGATTTCCATTTTATGGCAAACTATTGCGCAGGTCCTGAGGACTTTGCGCTCGGTCGTCCTGGCTTCCAAGTTAAATCCCAACAGGTCTTCGCATCCGCTGCCTATGACTTCAACGTCGGCAACACTGACACTTGGGGCAGCATGGCCATCCGCCCTGGCGTCAGCTACCAGTACCTCTACGCCAAGGATGTCTATTCTACTTTCAACTATGGTGGCGAAGTTGGCGAAAAACAACTACCTGGCTTCTTCAATGGCGATGCCGAGCTTTGGGCAATAGCTCCAAGCCTTCGTCTCGATTACTATAAAGGCAACTTCCGTCTCACCCTCGCGGCACGCTCCGACAAGACTCACATTCCCGACAAATGGAACACGTCATACACCGTCGCAGCCAACTACCAGCTTAATAGCAAGAACTTTATCCGTTTCGTCTTTGGTCGTGGCATCCGCTCCGCAAATCTCGTCAACACCAGCGTGGGCTATATGTGGTCGCGTGAGAAGATGAGCTTGCCGCGTGAGATGTACTTCCAAGGCAAGAGAGACGGCAATATCGTCCACGCCGACAATTACGAGGTAGGCTATCGCATACAACCCACCCCTTCTCTCCTCATCGATGCCGAAGCGTTCTACTCGTACAGCAAAGGCTACGGGGCTTTGTCCGCTGCAAATTCCGAGGAACTCGTTAATATTTCCGATATACTCTCAATCAATTCCGCAGTAGAAGGCTACGACCTCGAGAATAGAAACGACGTCATGGCTCTCATGAGTGCATTGCCACAAATTGCAATCGACTGCAACTTCATCTCCCGTAACTACATTGAGTATCAAGACTTACCATACAAAGTCCACCAATTAGGTATCGGGGCAAATATCGACTGGATCATTACACCAAAACTTGTAGCAAAGCTCAATGCGAACGTACAGCGCACATGGATTGACAACTACTATCCTTACAGCCTGTTGGACAATATCGCTTATCAATTGCAAAGCTGCGTGACTTCAGCACTGACGTTGTTCCCCGAAGCCATTGGCACCATGAAAGGCTACGATTACGCAGGTGGAGGTGTTTACACAAAGAGCCAAACCACTCGCACCTTAACTGATTTTGTGCGAGACATTCAGATTCCAGCCGCTGCTGCGCAATACCGTGACATGTATGACGCAATGTCTGAGGCGGAGAAGAATGCTTTCACACAAAAGCTCCGCCAAGGATGGCTCGACGGCAACGATGTCGTCACAATCGATGGTGTCGAGTATCAAACACCTTTGACTCTCTACTACGCTCTAAAGTACAATGTTGATGTGCTTGGTTCCAACCTTCTCCTTGGCGAGAGCCAAAGCGTAACCCCAACCATCGTCAATAAACACAAGCACAAGGCAACACCATCCATCTACGGCATGTTTGGCCTCGTCTACAAACCACTCAAGACTCTCAACGTTTCAGCCTATGGCAACTTCATCGGCAAACGTAACTATCAGACTATCTTTGGCGAACAGCAGCTCGACCCTCGTTTCACTCTCAATTTGAAGGTCGGTTACAAGCCTGTTGATGGTTGTGAGGTTTTCGTCAACGCAAATAACCTGTTCAACAAGAAAAAGCAGGAGTTCGTCTTTTCTGACGAGATTGGCGGCATATACACTGTGGGTGTAAACTTCAATTTCTAATATCTTTGGAATGGCTTTAGCCACGAAGATTATTAAAAAAAGAACTTAAAGTCAGACTTTTTCATAAACACCAAGAAGTCATGAAGAAACTTTTCCTACTAGCCATCCTGCTCATGGCCGCAATGACCTCTCAGGCTCAAATGGCTAAATTTCAGGCTCTTTACATCCTCCAGTTTGCCAAGAACACGTCATGGCCGCAAGAGGATGAAGGTAAACCTTTCATCATCACCGTGGTCAGCGACAATGCGTTGACGTCAGAGCTCAAGAATGTAGCTTCAAACAAGATGATTGGCAACCGTAAGGTATCTGTCGTCGAGGCTCATTCCGCAACAGGACTTCCCAAGTCAGACATCATCTACCTTGGCGACTCCAAGAGCAACCAAATGAGCTCACTCGTCTCCGCCCAGACAGGCAATAAGGTTCTCATCGTAGGTAGCAGCAAAGGGCTTTGTTCCAAAGGCGCTGGAATTACTTTCGTCGCAGATGGAGGCAAGCTCAATTTCGAAATCAATGAAGCCAATATTGGCCGCAATGGTTTGAAAGTAGCTCCGCGCCTCTACCAATTGGGCACTCAGGTTTTCTAAGCCTCCAACCCTACAAAAGCAAAGTGGCGAGCCATGGTCTTATGCACCATGGCCCGCTTTTTCGTTCATTGAGAGGCGACAAGCCCAAACGTTAAAATATTCTGCTCAATTTTAGCGTTTAGTTTAAAAAATGCTTATATTTGTAAGCAAATAAGAAGAGCGGCAAGTTGACCACCAAGCCTCATCTGACGCTATTACTTATTATGCTTCAATCTACTAAGCTAAGGGAACGTCAATTTCATTCTGACATCCCACGGTAACAACTAATTAACACAACAGTCTCTAATATGAGCGGCAACAAAACATTCTCAATGATCAAGCCGGGTGCTGTTCGCAACAAGCATATCGGCCACATCCTTTCTAAAATCGAAGAGGCTGGCTACACCATCGCAGCCATCAAGACTACCCGCCTCACAATCGACCAAGCCGCAGAGTTCTACGCCGTCCACAAGGACCGCCCATTCTTCCAAGAGCTCATCGAGTTCATGTCCTCTGGTCCTATCGTAGCAATGGTTCTCCTCAAGGACAATGCAGTCGAGGACTTCCGACGCCTCATCGGTGCGACAGACCCCGCACAGGCAGCCGAGGGTACCATCCGACGCCTCTTTGCAACCAGCAAGAGCCATAACGCTATCCATGGTTCAGATAGTGACGAGAACGCTGAGAAAGAAAGCTCTTTCTTCTTCAGCCGTCAAGAATACCTCCGCAAGGAAATCGTCGGCACCGAGATGTAAGCCCATAAGTCAGGCATACTCATTCTCGAACGACTATAAAGGACGCATGGCGGTTGGCGAGTGCCTCTGCCATGCGTCTCCTTTTTTCATTAACTTTACAGCCGTTTTAAGATACGCCGACCTACACAGATGAACCCCGATAAAGATAACTTGACTTTCGTCGACGAAATGGCACAACCTTTCGCCGAAGCTGTGCGACGGAGCAACAATATAGTCCTAACTTGCCACGTCAATGCCGACGGCGACGCTCTCGGCTCGACTCTCGGCTTCCGTAAGTTGCTGACAAACATGGGCAAGGAGGCCACCGTTATCACGCCAGACCTTGCGCCCACGTCCTACGCATGGATGAAAGGATACAAGACTCTCGTATGCTACGAACGTCAGCAGGAGCTCGCCGATGCCATTATCGACAAGGCCGACCTCATCGTCATGATGGACTACAACGATTTGGGACGTGTCAAGTTGCTCGGCGAGAGGTTGTCATCTGTTTCTGTTCCGCGCATGCTCATCGACCATCACCTCGACCCCGTGGTCAACGCTGATGTGATGGTTTCGCGCCCGGGCACTTCCGCCACTTGCCAAGTAATTTTCAAACTCATTCTTGCTGCCGGGTTTGCGGACTTCCTCGATCAAGAGGCCGTATCCAATTTCTACACAGGTATAATCACAGACACCGGAGGGCTTAGCTATAACTCCAGCGACCCCGAGATCTACCTCCTCGTTGCCGAGATGCTCCGTTGGGGAGTGGACAAACCATATATCCACGAGAAGATCTTCAACAACAAGTCTGTCAAGCAACTAAAGTTGCAAGGCTTCGCTCTAAACCGCAAGTTCCATCGTGTCGAGAAGTTCCCCATTGCCGTCATGTCTCTATCCAAAGAGGAGCTCGAACGCTATAACTACACGACCGGCGACACCGAGGGCTTGGTCAATATCCCCTTGCAAGTCAGGGACATAATGGTTTCTTGCCTCATTCTCGAACGCCCCGACTGCATAAAGATGTCGTTCCGTTCAAAAGGCGACTTCCCCGTCAACGAGTACGCTGGCAAGTACTTCGGTGGCGGAGGTCATCTCAATGCGGCTGGTGGCTCCTTCAATGGGACAATAGAGGACGCAGTGAAAAAATATCAAGACACCATTGCCGATTTCTATGTCCGCTGGATGAAAAGGACAGCAAAGTAGTTACTTTCGCAATAACTTATTTCTCTGCTCAATGCGTGGTTCATTGCTCATATTGACAATCTGCTTTATGCTTGTGGCGTCGCTACTATGCGGCTGCTCCGGCTGCACGGGTTCTGACAATGAACAACGTCCACGCCCAACGCGCGAACAGTTTATCAAGTACAATCGATACCTTGTACATTGCGATTCTGTGTGCATTGCGCAATACTCCGATTCTCTGGGGCTCAACACCCATCCGTCGTCAACAAATCTTTGGCTGACAATCCATAATCCAGGACGTGGCGACCTCATCAAGAATGGCGACAAGGTTTCTATCGAGTATGTTGTAACGACTTTATTGGGCGACACTCTATACTCTTCGGCGCACGACGGGATTAAGAATATTGTTGCGGGGCAATGCGACATGAACATAGGCATCGACGAGGCTCTGACGCAATTGCGCAAAGGGGCTGACGCCACCGTCATTCTAATTCCAGAAAAGGCATATGGCGTACGCGGTGACGGCAACGCCATTTCGGGACGCATGATCCTCCGTTACGATTTAAAGGTTCTTGAGCAATGAGGTCGACGTTTTTACCTTTAGCCTTAGCACTGATGACCTTTGCGTCCTCTGGATGCCACGACACTACATCATCCTACGTCGCAAGCGGCATAGGCTCGATTGAGCTGAACGATTCCGTTTTTGCCATCCACTATTACAAGACCACGCTCGTCTTGCCCGACTACGTCTCCCACGGCAACCTTACGGACACGAGCCGCGTCTTCTTCTCCGGCAACGGATGGCTCGTCAATGAGGATCCCGAGGGTGCGCAAGTTTACGATTTCACCCCGTCTGTCCTTTCCGCTGATGTGACAACCCCCATCCTCATGCTCGACAGCGCAGGCATGGCATCAGATTCTCTCAACAATATAGCCCAAAGCGCCGAAGGGTTCTATGCACAAAACATCCACATAACCCGCGATTGGCGACGCAACGATTTTTTTGACGCTACCGCCATCTATCCAGGCAACGGCGACGGCTCGCAAGATTTCTTCGGTCTCGTGGGCGACACCCTCTCCGCCGATGCCGACACGATGCACCTCTGGCTCAGGCTGCGACGCCAAAACACTGATACGGTGCAGATGATAACAAAACACATAAGCGTACCTGTCAACTGCCTCAGAGATACTGCCAAAGAGCGCATCCTCATTCGCCTTAGCCGCCTAAACGCTAATGGCGATACGGTAGTGATGGACTACGTTTATAGCTACGTCAACTTCATAGAATAAACACATAAACAGATGAATATTAGCAAGAACGCTTTCGTAACACTCACATACGAGCTCCATACCGACAGCCACGACGGGCCACTTGTAGAGAAGTGCGACTCCTCACGCCCTCTGAAATTCGTTTTCGGCGCAGGTCGAATGCTTCCTGCTTTCGAAAGTGCCATCGAAGGTCTCACCGCTGGCAGTGATTTCTCTTTCTCTTTGGCGGCAGATGACGCTTACGGCCCTCGCATCGACGAGGCTGTTGTAGATGTTCCCAAGAATATCTTCGTCGCTCCTGACGGACGCTTGCGCGAAGAGTTCCTCAAGCTCGGAGCACGAGTTCCAATGCTCAACGACGAGGGACAGCACATCATCGGAACAGTGCTCAGCGTTGATGACGACTCCGTCACTTTGGACTTCAACCACCCACTCGCCGGCGAGACGCTCTTCTTCACAGGCTCGGTCGACGAGGTTCGCGAAGCTACTGTCGACGAGTTGCTCGATCAACCTCATGGTTGCGGAGGTGGATGTGGCGGCGGTTGCCACGGCGGAAGCTGCGGTGGAGGTTGTCACGACGACAACGGAGGTTGCGGAGGCGACGATTGCAACTGCGGAGGCAATTGTGGCGGCAACGACTGCAACTGCGGAGATAATGACTTCGACGACGATGACGACGCAACAAGCTGCGGTTGCGGATGTGGCTGTCACTAAGTAAGGTCCAAGAAAATCAAGAGTAATGAACTCATTTGGCAATATATTCCGTCTTACGACTTTCGGCGAGTCTCACGGTGCGGCTGTTGGTGGCGTCATTGATGGCATGCCCTCTGGCATCGATATCGACGAAGATTACATCCAATCCGAGCTAAACCGTCGGCGCCCCGGGCAATCGAGCATCACGACGCCCCGCGACGAGAAGGACAAGGTCAAGCTGCTCAGCGGCGTTTTTCGTGGTAAGTCCACGGGTACGCCCATTGGCTTCATAGTCGAGAATACCAACCAGCATTCGCAAGATTATGACAATATTGCCGATGTTTTCCGCCCCTCTCATGCCGACTATACCTATTTCTCCAAGTATGGCATTCGAGACCACCGAGGCGGCGGACGTTCTTCTGCTCGTGAGACGATTTCTCGCGTCGTAGGTGGTGCTCTTGCCAAGCTCATCCTCCAAAAAGATGGCATATCTGTCGTGGCATACACCAGCCAAGTAGGCGAAGTTTCTCTCTCTAAGCCATATACTGAGCTCGATCTTTCCAAAACTGAAGAGAATATCGTGCGTTGCCCAGATGCCGAGACGGCTCAACGGATGATAGATCTCATCACTAAGGTCAAAGCGGAGAAAGACTCGGTCGGAGGTGTTGTCACTTGTGTCATCAAAGGCGCGCCTGTTGGTCTCGGCGAGCCCTGTTTCGACAAGTTGCAGGCTCTTCTGGCCCACGCCATGCTCTCGATAGGTGCCGTAAAAGGCTTTGAATATGGATCCGGCTTCGCAGGTTCCACACTCAGAGGTTCACAACACAACGACGTTTTTTATATGGATGGCGACCGCATTCGTACCCGTACCAACAACAGTGGCGGCATCCAAGGCGGCATATCCAACGGCGAGGATATATATTTTCGCGTGGCCTTTAAACCTACGGCTACAATCCTCATGGAGCAACCGACAGTCAACTCCCTCAAGGAGGAGGTCATGACCACCGTCAAGGGACGACACGACCCGTGCGTCGTACCTCGCGCCGTGCCTATCGTCGAGGCCATGGCGGCAATGGTTATGACTGACGCTCTCTTGCTCGAAAAGACCTGGAGGCCATAATTTTTACTTTTGAAACGACAGTACAATGAAGGAGTTTTTCAAAAGACAATGGAAGACGTACTACAAGGCAACATACCGTGTAGTAGCATTTGTCGTTTGCACCGTCCTCATGGTGCTCTCTTTCCCAGATTCCGGTCGTTTCAGCTACGAGTACGAGATTAAACGCCCTTGGCGATACGAGGATGTCATCGCTCCTTTCGACTTCCCAATTCTGAAGCCCTCATCCGAGGTTATTGCCGAACGCGACAGCCTCATGCGCGATGTCGTCCCATATTTCACAATCGACTCTGTCTTCGAGGTCAGCATCCGACTAAGGGTGCACTCCATGGTGCGCAACATTGCCAAGTTGCTTCCACAATATGCCCCACAAGGCGTCAATACTGACACTCTCGCCGCAATTATGGAGAGTTCACTGACGCGCAATGTTGTTGACGTATGTTCCGACGGCATCGTCGACGTCGGCATCCGTGAAAACACGCAACTCTCTGAACAAGGCGAACTTATGCTCATCAAGGCAAACGTCGCTACCCTATTCCGCTATGACGAGCTGACTACACCCCGTAAGGCCTATTCCGAAGTCGTTGACCGGACTGCCAACGACCTATGTCGCCATTACGATATTGACAGCCGCCGATTTCGCCAGATTGTCACGATGATGCCAGTCAGCGAGGTCATCGAGCCAAACATCCATTTCGACGAGGCTAAGACCCAAACTGCCGTAAAGCAAAAGGTCGACAATGTGAGCCTGTATTCCGGGAAAGCGATGTCGGGGCAGCTGATCGTCCGAACAGGTGACATCGTTACTCCACGCGTGGCACAACTTCTCCAATCGTTAAAGGCTGCCACCGAGGGCGGTTTCCGCACGAATGAGCACGAGCTGCCAATCCTTCTTGGCCAATTGATCATTGTCGGAGGTCTCATGTTGTCCCTCTTCCTTTTCCTTTGCTACTTCCGCAACGACTATTTCAAACAACTCCATTTCATAAATTTCATTCTCGGACTGATAACGTTTATCGTCTGCGTGACTGGGTTTCTCGCCAGCCACGGCGCAAATATCAGTTTCATAATCCCTTATGTCGTGCTGCCAGTCATGATGCGTATCTTCACTGATGCGAGGCTTGGCATGTACGTCCATATCGTCACCATTCTCATCGTCTCTTTCTTCGCATTCAACAGCCAGGTCTTCATTTTCACTCATATTCCTGCTGGTCTTATCGCGTGCATCTCTCTCTACCAACTTAATAAGCGCATCCAGATTTTCCGAACGGCTGTATACATGTTCGTCTTCTATTGCGTAATGTATACGGGCTACACTTTCTGGCAAAGTGCAGAGTTCACGTTCCGTGCCTCAACTTACATAGAGTTCGCTATCAGCGCCACACTGTTCCTCCTGACCTACCCTCTCATCTATGTGATAGAGAAAATTTTCGGCTTCGTCTCCGATGTCTCGCTGCTTGAGATGACCGATGGCAATAATGTCCTGCTGCGCCAATTGTCAGAAAAAGCGCCAGGCACGTTCCAACACTCCATGCAAGTTGCAAACCTTGGTCAAGAGGTAGCCTACAAGATAGGGGCTAACGCACTGTTGGTTCGCGCAGGAGCTCTATACCATGATGTAGGCAAGGTACTGAACCCCATGCTTTTCACTGAAAATCAAGTAAAAGGCGTCAATCCTCACGACAAAATGACCTACGAGCAGAGCGCAAAGCTCATCATCGACCACGTCCGTCAGGGTGTCGAATTGGCAAAGAAATACCATCTCCCAATCCAAATCCGCAATATCATCGCATCGCACCATGGCACGACCATGACTCGATATTTCTACCTCAAGTGGTGCGCCGAGCACATGGAGGAGACGCCCAACATGGCCGATTTCACCTACCCTGGCCCACGCCCCCGCACCAAGGAGCAAGCCATAATCATGATGGCTGATGCTGTCGAGGCCGCATCAAAGAGCCTTACAAGCCACACCGACGACGACATATCAACGCTCGTCGACAAGATTATCGATAGCCAAATGGCGGCAGGACAATTCCATAAGGCCCCAATTACTTTCGCTGAAATCAACGAAGCCCGTGAGGTTCTGAAAGAAAAACTTAAAAACATATACCACGTCCGCATTCAGTACCCAGACAAAAACTAATGTATCAAAATATGAGTGAGAAACTTATACCCACTGTCGGCTACGGCAAGGTCCGTTTCGGCATGACTATCCCCCAAGTCGAGGCAATTCTCGGCAAGCCCGACGAGAAGTTCGATGAGCAACTTGGCGACGACCCCGATGACCTCTCCACTCAGCTGATCTACGAGAAGCTCGGCATCTCCCTCTCCTTCGACAAGGCCGTCAATTTCCGACTCGTCGACATCATGACAGAGGACGATTGCAAATTGACCCTCGGCGACGACATAAACCTTGGCGACTCTTACGATAAAGTTCTCGCCGCAGCACAAAAGGCCGACTACGGCCCAATGGAGGAGTGCGACATCGAGGCTGACCTCGATGAGGATGGTCTCGACGAAGACGAGAAGGAAGAGGCGCGAGGTCTTACTGAATACGAGCTGCCCGAAGTTAGCGTATGCCTTTGGTTCAAAGACGGCAAACTCGACACCATACAGCTCGGTCCCGAATACGACGACGAGGATAATATCATCTGGCCTAAGAACTAAAAACTTGTAGCATTGAGTATCTCCTTTAGAGCCCTCGTGCTCGCCGTGGCTCTCTTTTCGCCACTTCTCTCTGTCGCTCAAGTTAATACAACCGTCAACGACGTCTCTTTCAAGCTCAAGTTCAATGGTCGTACCAACCTCGACTTCGGCTCTTTCCTCGGAGCCGACGATGGTAAGGCCAATCGTAATGGTGTCGCAGTCAACGACTCCCGCTTGGGCGTTATTGCGGACATAGACACGGTCTGGCAAGCGAAGGTCGAGCTCAGTTTTGCGGCCAAGGCCATTAATTTCCGCGATGTCTACGTGAAGCGCACCTTCCAAAAGACCAATAGCGAACTTCAAGTCGGCAATTTCTTCTTCCCATTCGGATACATGAGAAGCGGGATAAACTACAAGTTCATCGAGAACTCGTCCGCCGACGCCGCCTTCGTTAATGGTCGTAAGTTGGGTGTCGCATATCTGTCCTACTCGCCACATTTCAACTGGGGTATTGGCATCTTTTCCGACGGAAACGTTGACAACGGAAAGAAAGCCAATCAAGGCTATTCTTTCAACGCCTATGCCCTTTTCCGCCCAATTGACAATGCCGGAAACGTCTTCCATGCTGGCGTATCAGGCATCTTGACCCACCCGTCCTCCGAGGTTACCTTCACGGCCATTGCTCCGCAGACGTTCTGCGCAAACACACTTCTGAAGACCTCTGCCATGGATGTCTACAATTACGCCAGACTAGAAGTCCATGCGCTCACTATTGTCCGTCGTTTCTACGCCGAGGCTCATTTCCTCAAAGCTTTTGTCAACCTGCCCAATAGCAAGATTGTGACCAACGATGATGGCGAATCCGTCGCAATTCCGCAAGACAATTACAACGGAATGTACGGCGTCTACGCCCAAGCGGCATGGCGTATTTTCGGCCCCAACCACAGCTACAACCGCAAGACAGGTCTGACGGGCAACGCTTCTGCCAAAGCACTTGAGGTGCTCGCCAGATTCTCTCGCATCGACCTCGACGAGTATGGCTCCGTAAACGATATCACATTGGGGGTCAATTACTTCATCAACAAATATCTCCGTGCGAAGGTCAACTACGTCCACTCGCACATCGTCGATGGTGAACACATGGATTTGCTGCAAGGACGACTCCAATTTTCATTCTAATTTGTTTCGCCCCCTCGCGATTTTTTAGTAAGTTTGTAAGAAACCAAGAGGTAATCCCTACCAAGGTTAATTCTCAAAACAAAACAAGGAAATGAAGCTACGCAACCTTAAGAAAGATGTCCTGTTTCTGGCCCACGACCTCGCAGGCATCGTCTCGGTAAAACTTTTCTTCGAAGATGTAGACCCTGAGAAGATCAAAGAGGCTGCCTCCAAAGTCGTCGAGTTCAAGAACGAGGCTCTCGCTCAAGTCTCAAATCCTGGCGTCAAGGCTCCTAAACCTCTCAAAAGCCAGCTCCGTAAGGCTCTGAGACTTGGCAGCGGCAAGGACGAGGCTGTAAAAGAGTATCTTGAGGCAAAGAAGGCTTACGCTAAGGAAACAGCCGCCTCCTACCGCAAAATCAGCAAGGAAATGCTCGAGAAGTACGCTGACCTCGCCGAGTCTTTCTCGCAGGTTAAGTAATCAAAGAGACCGCCTCAATTGGGCACTCTCGCCTACGAACCTCGCGCTTTAACGCCCAAACAGGGGTTCCTGCCTTGTCGGTGCGCCACGTGCCAACGATAGGCAGGAACCTTTTTCTTTAAATCCTGTCCTGACCTAAATGAACACCATTAAACATATCACATCTATCGCTCTAATGTCATCTGTCATCTCCGCCTGCCAAGACGTCCAAACCCCTACTAAATGGTCGGAACCAGATGTTGAAGTGACCGATGGCAAGTTCACTCCCGAAGTCCTTTGGAAGTTGGGCAACGTCGGTGCGCCGTCAATCTCCACCGATGGCAAAAACGCCATTTTCCCCATCTCCTACACCAATATCGAGGAAGACAAGTCCACCTCCCAAATCTACTCCATAGCAACAACAGGCAACAGCGATATTTTCCAACTCACGTCAGAAAACGGCTTGTCCGCTCACGATGCCGTGTACACACACGACGGACATATCGCTTTTCTCCGTGCCAAAGACAAGGATTCTGAAGAGTCGATTTGGATCGCCAATGCCGACGGCTCCGACGCCCATATCCTAAGCTCGTCTATCGACGGGATCGACGGCTTCCTCTTTGCTCCAGACGGCAAACATGTCGCCATCGTCCATTGCGTAAAGGAAGATTCCGACATTCATGATCTCTACCCAGATCTGCCAAAGGCGAATGCCCGCATCGAGACCGACCTCATGTACCGCCACTGGGACAGGTGGGCCGATGGCAAGTACAGCCATGTGTTCATCGCCGAGGTTCAAGATAAAAAGCTCGTTTCCGAAGTCGACATCATGAAGGGCGAGCGGCACCATAGTCCTCTGCGTCCTTTCGGCGGTGTAGAGCAATTGGCATGGTCTCCCGACGGCACGAAGTTCGCATACACCTGCAAGAAGCTCGAAGGCAAGGCTTCCGCCACGTCTACCAATTCCGATATCTACCTCTACGACCTCACGGCTGGCGAGACAACTAACGTCTCTGCCCCCAATGCAGGCTATGACACCAACCCCGCATTCGCTGCCGACGGCTCTCTCTTCTGGCTCAGCATGGAGCACGATGGTTACGAGAGCGACCGCAACCGCATCTTCCGCAAAGACTTCACAACGGGCAATGTCGACGATCTGACCACTGGTTGTGAGCTCTATGTCCAGCAGTTCGTCATATCTCCCAATGGCGCAGATGTTTGGTTCATTGCCGACGAGCACGCCCGCGACGCCATCTTCCATCTCGATGTTGCAACTCGTGAGATCTCTCGTCTCACAAACGACGTAGCCGACTACACCTCTCTCGCCCTTGCGGACAACGTCCTGCTCGCCACCCGTACTTCTATGTTCGAGCCTGCCGACATCTTCTCCGTCTCTCTCTCCGATGGCAAAGCGCAAAACCTAACCAACGCTAATGCCAAGACTCTCGCCAAGGTGAAGATGGGCAAAGCTGAAGAGCATTGGATCACGACGACCGACGGCAAAAAAATGCTCACTTGGGTCATCCTTCCTCCCGATTTCGACAAGTCTAAAAAATACCCCGCCCTCCTCTATTGCCAAGGCGGTCCACAAAGCACCGTCAGCCAGTTCTGGAGCAAGAGGTGGAACTTCGCCCTCATGGCCGCCAACGACTATGTCGTTATTGCGCCAAACCGCCGCGGTCTTCCTGGCTTCGGCATCGAGTGGAATGAGCAAATCAGCAAAGACTATGGCGGTCAGAACATGAAAGATTACCTCACGGCAGCTGATTCTATCGCAGCCGAGCCTTATGTCGATGCCGACCGACTCGGCTGTGTTGGTGCAAGCTACGGTGGATTCTCCGTCTACTGGCTCGCTGGTCATCACGAGAAACGCTTCAAGGCTTTCCTCGCCCACTGCGGCATCTTCAATCTCGAGCAACTCTATTCCACAACCGAGGAGCTTTTCTTCACAAACTGGGATCTTGGCGGACCTTATTGGGAATGCGATAATGCCACAATTGCCAAAAGTTTCAGCAACTCCCCCCACAATTTTGTCGGCAAGTGGGATACTCCCATCATGGTCGTTCACGGCGAGAAGGATTTCCGAATCCCCTACACTCAAGGCATGGGAGCTTTCAATGTCGCCAAGATGCGAGGCCTTGACGCCGAATTTCTCTTCTTCCCTGACGAATGCCACTGGGTCTCCCATCCTCAAAACAGCATCTTGTGGCATCGTGAGTTCTATCGTTGGTTCGATCATTGGCTCAAATGAGAGTAAAGTTTCTAATTTTCACGGCGTTAGCTCTCTTTGCCGTTATCTTCCTCCTTTGGAGTGAAAATATAAAGCCTAATCAACCAGACGCTCCTGCTTCTGATCTTAGGCTTGCGTCCATCGGTCTTTGCGTAATCGACAATAAGATCCATTCTGATAGCGCAATGGAGTCAACCATTGCCATCTACCGAGAACGCATAAACGATATCATGGCAGAGCCTCTCTGTAAGTCGGTAACCGTGATGGAAGCACGACGCCCAGAAAGTTCACTCACACGTTTCCTGTCAGACGTGTTGCTGACTGCTACTCAAGAGTTTGCTGTGGGCAATGGTTTCGCACGCCCCGACATGTCACTCATCAACATCGGTGGCATCCGCGACATCCTTCCTGAGGGCTCTGTGACAGTGGGGGATGTATACACAATATCGCCTTTCGAGAACTCCCCCGTCGTTCTGAGCTTAGACTCCGCTGGCGTCATGGCGATGCTTAATCACGTTGCGGAACGAGGTGGCGAGGCCATTTCTGGTGTGACGATGTCTATCGACGGCACAACCGCCAAGAACGTCAAAGTGTGCGGTCAACCTCTGACCGGTGGTAAAAATTACAGGTTGGCCACTTTGGATTACCTTGCCACCGGTGGTGATGGATTCAGCTGCTTGACCGACAAAAAAGATTATGAGACAGGTGTCGTCTTCCGCGATATGTTTATCACATACTTGCGCCGCCTCGGTGAGAGCGGAGTGGCAGTAGACGACCCTGGCAATGTCCGCATAACAATTGAATCGACTAAGTGAGCATGGAAGAGAATAATATTTCACGTCGCGATTTCTTCAAGCGTCTCGGGGCAATTGCCCTGACCGCCTCTCCTGTCGTGGGTGCACTCTCATCCCTCACGTCGTGCTCTGTTGGCGAGACGCGCGAGCCTCGCCTAACCATCCTCCATACAAACGACGTACATAGCCACATAGACCCGTTCCCAGACTCCGACACCAAATATGCTGGTCAAGGAGGCTACGCCCGACGCCAATCTTTCATTGAGCAAGTCATGCAAGCCGAGGGCAAGGAGAATGTCTTGGTCTTCGAGTGTGGAGATATGTTCCAAGGGACCCCATATTTCAACTTCTTCAAGGGGCAACTCGAGATGCAGCTTATGAACCGCATGCATATCGATGCAGTGACAATCGGAAATCACGAGTTCGACAACGGCGTCGAGTCCCTGTGCGACTGCATGGAGATCGCCAACTTCCCGTTCCTCAGCGCCAATTACAAGTTCACCGACCACCGCGGCTGTAATCTCGTTAAGCCATATAAGGTGTTCAACCGAGGAGGGCTCCGTGTCGGTGTTTTTGGTCTTGGCGTCCGTCTCGCAGGTCTGGTAGCCCCGACCAATTGCGGCACCGTCGAGTTCAAGGAGCTTATCCCCACAGCGCAAGCGATGGCAAACACTCTTCGACATCAGGAGAAGTGCCAACTCGTCATCGCACTTACGCACATCGGGTATAACGATGGTCCAAATTCCGAATGCGACGTATGGCTGGCCAAGAATACATCAGGCATAGATTTTATCCTTGGCGGGCACTCGCACACCTTTATGCCACAACCTGACCTCATTCAAAACAAGGAAGGCAACATCGTCGTTGTAAATCAAGTGGGGTTCGGTGGTATAAACGTCGGCAAGTTGCAAGTAGGTCCTGCTTCTTCTCAACAAATGGCGTTTTTCAAAAGCCAGAGCGTCAACATGATATAGCCGTATAACTATCAATAGATGAAGTATTTAATAGTCATAGCATCAATCCTACTCTACTTGAACCTCTATGCGCAAGCACAGTCGTCCGACACCTATACTCAGATGTCTGATTCGCTCTGTGCTTTAATGGAAGGAACCGCAGGAACTACGGAAGGTTTGGATTACGCCGACGAACTGCTCACTTTGGCTCAAAAAGCTGGTGACGCTGCTATTGTTGATTATGCCGCCAAGCAAAAACTCAACATGCTCTATGTCCTCGGTCGCTATGACGAATGTATCGACTTCGCTGACAACCTCGTAGCCAACCTCGATACCATATCCAACAACGGGCTACTATATTTTGCGCAGTTTGTCAAAGTGACGGCTCTTATCGACCAAGGGAAGTTCAAGTCCGCCATCCAGCTTGCGCAAAAAATGTATGACGACAGCAAAAAGGTCATCCACGACTCTGACGGCTACGATATCACCATTCGCACACGCTGCAACGCTCTTTATGGTCTCGGTCTCGCCAACGAGGAGATGGAACACTCCAAATCCGCAATTGACAATTTCACAGAGGCCATCAACCTCATCCAGCCAGACGATTCCACAAACATGACTCTCAGGCTCGACCTTCAGACGTCACGCATGCAGTCAGCACAACACCTGAAAGATCGATCTGAGGCTCTCTCGTTCATCAGCAACTACGAAAATGAGATTGCCGATTTCCGTCAAAGCATCAAAGGGAATCCTAAGTTCGAATTTCTTTTTATCGAGGACTATAATCTCCTGATGCAGATTGCGTTTGTCGATGTTCTTACAGACCTTCATAGATATTCAGATGCTGCTTCACACATCGCCGTAGCCGACTCTCTTTTGGCTGAATACCCTTCCCTCGTAGACAACTACGTAGCCGAGCTTAACAGCATCAAGGCAAAATATTTCGAAGCGACAGGCAGATTCAACAAGTCCGTTGCCTACGCCGATTCCGCTCTCGAATACTATCAAGAGTTCGGCTTGCAAGGAAAGGAAATATCCGTCATGAAGACTAAGCTGCGCGCGACACATGCCCTCGGCCTCTACGCCTATGAGTACCCACTCTCCACGCATATCATGACGCTCATGGATAGCGTATACCGCCAAAGGTACACCAGCCAAGTCCAGGATATGCAGACCATCATGGATGTCGATAAGCTGCAAAACGAAAAAGTCCAATACGAGCAACGGGCGGCTCTCTTCAGCGCGCAACGGCAGATGTGGATCTTCGTCTCCATATCAATTTTCCTTGCTGCGATAGTGACTTTTACGCTCTTCAAACGCAAAAGAGACCGTGAGAAACAGCGTATCCTTAGCAACCAGAAACAAATGCTCGAACGTGAGGTCGACAGGCAGACCAAACAGTTGCGGGAGCAGAACGAGGCCATTGAAAAACAGAATGAGGAAATCACCGATAGCATCAACTACGCCTTCCGTATTCAGCAGTCCATCCTGCCAAATCTCGATTTCTTCAAAGGCCTTGGCAATGGCGCTTGCTATGCTTTCTACGTGCCGTGCCACATCGTCAGCGGTGACTTCTATTGGGCGCGCACCAATGGAGGAATCGACGTGATCGTCTGCGCAGACTGCACTGGCCACGGCGTCCCAGGCGCGTTCATGACCATGATTGGCACCACCATTCTCAACGACCTCTTCGACCACAACATCGACATCACACCCGACAAGATGCTTGAGAATTTGCACATCAACTTGCTCAACATCCTCCAACAAAGCGGAGAGGAGAACTCAAAAGACGGTATGGATCTGACAGTCCTAAGGTTCGACAGAGAAAACAAGAAAGTCTCAATAGCCTCCGCAAAACGCCCCGTCTACCTTTACCGCAAGGACGGCAAAATGCAAGAGCTAAAGGAGGCGACGGTAAAACGCAGCATCGGAGACCGAGACTACAATGCAGAAAACCTCCCATTCCGCGCCGTAGAGTTCGACATAGCCGCTGGCGACACCATCTACATGAGTTCCGATGGATTGGCTGACCTCTTCGGTGGACCTAAACGTCAGCGGTTCATGAAGAAACGAGTGCAAGAACTTATGGACGAAATTGTCCCACTCCCTATGGATCAACAGTTTGAACGAGTCAGAGACGTGTTCTTTAATTGGTTGTCCGATGGCGGTCGCATCCCCGAGAACCAACAAGAGCAACTCGATGATGTTTCTTTTATGGGCGTGCGCTTCTAACCTCACAACGCCCAAACAAATCTGCTATCAATAGCTTGACATAAAGCCACAGAAAAAGAGGCAAGCATTTCTCTGATGCTTGCCTCTTTTTCTGTGTGTCAACCCTCTACTTACTCCCCTTAAGGAAGTTTTCAATCGCAGCTGTCATAGACGGAGCCTCTGGGGTTGGAGCCTTAATATCCAACCTCAATCCTGCCTCCGTTACTGCATTACAGGTCTGAGGTCCAAGGGCTCCTATAAGGTGTTCGCCCTGCTCGTAATTGGGAAAATTCTCCTTGAGAGATGTAATTCCTTGCGGGCTGAAAAGTATGACAAGGTCGTAATCCTCAATCTTAATCTCGTGAAGGTCACAACTGACGGTGCTGTAGAATGTCGCAATCTTATACGTCAGCTTGACTTTATCCATCATACTCGGTATCTCGTCGTTGTGCGTGTCAGATAGAGGAACCAAGTACTTCTCATCTTTGTGCTTCTTCATGACATCAACCAACTCGGGGAACTTGTTCACGCCATGGAAAACCTTACGCTTACGGTAGACTATGTATTTCTGCAAATATACTGCGATAGACTCCGATATGCAGAAATACTTCATCGTCTCTGGAATAGCTACACGCAACTCTCCACACAGACGGAAGAAATGGTCAACCGCTATCTTACTCGTGAAGACGATGGCAGTATAGGACAGGATGTCCACTTTCTGCTTACGGAACGTCTTGGCGTCTATGCCATCAACCTTAGTGAACGGGCAGAAGTCTACCGTCACGCCGTAGTTGTTTGCCAACTCAAAATATGGCGACTTAGGGTCGGTTGGCGTCGGCAGTGAAACAAGGATTTTCTGTACTTTCAATGCGGTAGTTTTTTCAATTATGGTTTGGAATTTGGGCTCTTGGTTTGGGGATGTGTGGGGACGATTAGTGGCGTTCTTTCATTCGCTCCATTCAGCAACGCCAGATATCAGAACGACCGCCCTGGCTATGCAGACTACTGGAGCAATTTCAACGATGCAAAGGTACAAAATGAAGTAAAGAATTGAGGACAGGGAGGTGGAATTTATTTGTACAGACTTAACGATACGCCATCCCGTTATCGCCAACACTACAAAGATTGCGAGGCGAGCCATCATGCCGCATGCAAATGTCGAGACAAACGGCATCGCAAGAGCCAATGGAGTCAGCACAATTCCGATTACGGCTCGCGAGGCGTGACGGTTCATTGCTATCGAACGCATGCGAGACTCGGTCATGAATGCATAACCTATGATGCGGTCAGTCACCATCCTAAGCGCGTAAAACAAACATATCGACGCAGCCAAGAGACCTGCCGTCTCGAGTACAGAGAAGTCAAATGGGTGAGCCACAATGGCGACTTCAAGCGCAAGTGTCGTAAGGGCAATTACAAAGACTCCGTCGAGCAAGACGAAAGCCGCATTAGTACCATGCTGCGTGGCTTTGCACAGACGACGCCAACCGTTCGAGTTATTGAAAAAGCCGATGATGTCGGACATGAAAGACCCCGTCGCATGGCTTATTATGCCGAGAATTACTACAATCCCAAGTATAAGCCCAACTATTATGTCCGCATAAGGGCGCAATGCAGTCGTACCGCGAGGCGTCGGTTCTATCGGCTGTATCGTTACCGCCTCCACGTTGTCGCTCGGCTGGGCCTTACTTATTGTCACCGACCGGTCGGCATAATGCGATTGGGCAATGGCACTTGAAATGTCAGTAGTCCTATGGCATACCTGCTCGAAAGTTGTATCGGACGGGAAAAAGAAAGCAGAATCAGACGACGAGAGCGTCTGTTGCTCGGCAAGCTCACGTCGACGCAACGCAGCTTGCGCCTTCACCTTTGCTTTAAGGCGTATTGAGTCGGTCGGTGCGACTGATGTCGTTTGCGTTGTCAGTGTGAGCATTTGTTTCCTCTCTGCCTTACTTTACCGCTGCATCTTCGAGGCGAAGAGCCGGTCTCGCTGGTGCTTTAAGAAATTCTATCGCCTCTTCCGGGGTCTGAGCTATGGAAAGGACGTCAAGATGATGCTGGGACATGAAGTTCTCCTCGACCATCAGCTTCATTTGAGCTATCGTATGGTCGAAAAAGCCGTTGGTGTTCAACAGGATAAGAGGCTTAGCAAAGAGACCTAATTTCTTGTCTGCCATAGCCTCGAAGAACTCATCCATAGTGCCTGTGCTGCCAGGCAAGGTGATGACAGCATCGCTTGTCTCAATAAGGAGTCGCTTACGCTGACTCATATTGTCAGTCTGACGCATATCTTTCACTCCCTTATGCGCCCATTCGACTTCAACCATAAAGGTCGGTATGATACCAGTCACTTCACCGCCTTTTGACAAGACGGCATCAGCCACAGCCCCCATAAGACCTGTAGAACCACCACCATATATGAGTCCCCATCCATTTTCAACCAGCAATTCGCCTAAGCGCCTTGCATCGGATATGTATTTCTCTGATATTTTATGGCTTGAGGCGCAGAAAACACATGCTTTCTTCATCTTTTCTTACTTAATTTATTGAAAGGTATCTGGTATTCCAATGTATATGTGAAACCAATCGCCACCTTATTGTCGTAACTACCATATCCTGCTATGGCATAAGGCTTTAGGTCATCTGAATGTTTGGACGCGAGAAGGAAACGGCAGCGGAATGTCCAACCCATATAAAAATTGCGCAACACTTCACACCGTAGTCCCGCTACTAAATCGGCAGAATGAGAGTTTACCGATGTCTTGCCGACGCTGCCTGTATAGTCGCCCCAGTAGCTGTCTACTATTGTAAACTTGCCACTCTCGTGACTTTGCCAAGCATACGCATAACGCACACCGACAAAGATGTTGTCATTTGTCGGGTAGTCTTCAGAATTAAATATGTCGTAGTCCACACCGAGGCGGATGAAAGTGCCGTTAGATTTGTAGTTATAGTTCTCCTTGTCGTACTTGATATGCTCGAAGCCCGCCTCCGCCGCCGCAAACCAACGGTTTTTGATGCCATACCTGCCTATGAAAGCAAAGCCCGTACGCTCATCCTTGATAGCGCGTATTATGAATGGCGCAAGGTCGATGCCCAGAGAAAGCCCTTGGTCTTTTACGACAATATATTTACGCTCCTTAGCAGGCTCTCTGTCTTGTTCGGAGCCTTGTGTCGACTGCGAATCAGAGCCTGTAGTGTCTTGCTGCGCGTTCGTCGGTACGCTTAGCAGCAAAGCTATGAGCGTGAGGCTAATAGATATAAATCTGGATGTTCTCAAGGCTCTCGTTGTAACGAATATTGGGCTCGACGACGGCAATGGAGTCGATGAATGTTGTGGTATGTCCGACAGAGTCGAGTTTTATCTCCATGGCAATGCCCGAACTGCCTGAGACGGGAACCTTCTGCTTATGATATGAGAAAAACAGGTCATCCTCAAGGGTTTGGGTGCGAAACACGTACTCTGTAGTGCAACGGCTTAGGTTAAGGTTTAGGAACAAGCTACTGACAGACTCAACGTCATAAAGCATGGAATCCTCACGCCCGACACCATATATCTGGACACTGGTAAGAGTCGTGTCGTTATGTGTGTGGCGCGAATAGAGACCGACTTGCACCGTGTGCTGGTATGACAATTGGAGGTCATCCTCGGCGTTACATGCGACGAGGAAGGTCAAGACCGCAAGCACGGCTGTACACTTGATTGGTAAAGTCATTTCTGGCGTACCTGAATTTGCGTGCAAAGATACGAAAAAGAATGTGTTGGGATATTGGGGGATAGATGCTAATTGGTTTGAGGGCAGTCTCACACATAACGCAACTTTGTGACACAGAATGGGAGATTTAAGATTTATTTCATAAGAAATTTATGCATGAGCCTGTCAAAGTGTTAGTTTTGCAACAATGTACACGAATAGTGACTACTATAAAACTCTAAACAGGCAAGAAATGAACACTAAGCAAATCTTGTTGTTGGGTGTAGCTGCAAGTGCCATGAGCGGCTGCTGCCCTGACAATGGTGCTGCGGATGGTGTGGCTCACTTTACAGCAGCCGACCGCGACACAACAGTCCGCCTTGAGGACGACTTCTACCAGGCTTCAAATGGCGGATGGATCGCCAGCCATCCTATCCCCGGCGATCGTGCGCGCTATGGCGCTTTCGACATTCTCTACGAGGAGAGCATCGACCATCTTCATGAGATTGTCAATGAGGCCATGAAATCTAATGCCGCAAAGGGTTCTAATGAGCAGAAGATCGGCGACCTTTTCAAACTTGGCTTGGACACGCTTCGCCGTGACAAGGATGGTTTCGCCCCAATACAGAAATATCTCGACATGGTGCGCAACGCCAAATTCTCTGACGCAGAGGGTTTTGCAAAGACCGTCGGCACCATGCACATCTTCATCTCTCATCCCTTCTTCTCTTTCGGACGCACTCCTGACTTCGACAATAGCTCGATGAATATCAGCGAGTTGTGGCAGGCAGGCATCGGTCTCCCTGACCGCGACTACTACTTTGACGAGACTGAGCGCGGCAAAGGCATTATCAGCGGTTACAAGACCATGATTGCCAAGGAGTTCACCCTTGCAGGCTTCGACAATGGAGAGGCTCGTGCAGAGCAGGTCTTCAACTTCGAGAAGCAACTCGCCGAGGTCATGAACACCAAGGAGCAGAACCGCGACCCGAAGGCTGTCGCAAACAAGATGGACCTTGCGGGTCTTAAGAACCTCACCAAGGGCTTTGATTGGGACACATACTTCGCAACTGTTGGTGCCACCGTTAAGGACATCAATGTTGGTCAGCCCAAGTTCATCAGCGCAGTTTTCGACATTGTCAGCAAGACCAACCCTGAGGTTGTAAACGACTACCTCACATACAAGACCATCCAGGGCTTCAGCTCAAGCCTCACAAGCGAGCTTTACGCTGTCGTATTTGACTTCTATGGCAAACAATTGAGCGGCACCCAAGAGATGCGTCCTTTGTGGAAGCGCACCCTCTCCGTCGTTGAGGATTGCATGGGCGAGGCTCTTGGCAGCCTGTACGTCAAGAAGCACTTCCCCGAGGAGGCTAAGAAGCGCATGGTCGACTTGATTGAGCAACTTCGCATCTCCTTCGGTCAGCGCATCGACCAGTTGGCATGGATGGGCGACAGCACAAAGGTTGCCGCCAAGGAGAAACTTGCCGCCATCGACGTAAAGGTTGGCTACCCTGACAAGTGGAAGGATTACAGCGCATTGGAGATTGACACCACCAAGAGCTACGCCGAGAACCTTATCGCAGTCTCCATCTTCGACAACAACGAGGAGATGGCAAAGATCAACAAGCCTGTCGACAAGGCCGAGTGGCACATGACCCCTCAGACTGTAAATGCATACTACAATCCTACCGCCAACGAGATTGTCTTCCCGGCCGCCATTCTCCAGCCGCCATTCTTCTACGCTAATGGCGACGACGCAGTCAACTATGGCGCAATCGGTGTCGTCATCGGTCATGAGATGACTCACGGCTTCGATGACCAGGGCAGCCAGTTCGACAAAGTCGGCAACCTTAGCAACTGGTGGAAAGAGGCTGACCGCGAGGAGTTTGAGAAAGTCACCAATAAGTTGGTTGACCATTTCTCCAGCCTCACTGTCATCGACTCTCTCAAAGGCAATGGCCGCCTCACCCTTGGTGAGAACATTGCCGACCTTGGTGGTCTGAACATTGCTCATCAAGCATTCCGCAACACGCTGGAGGGCAAGGCAGAGCCAGCACTCATCGACGGTCAGACTGCAGAGCAGCGTTTCTTCTATGGTTATTCTCGCATTTGGGCTGGCGCAATCCGCCCAGAGGCTCTCTATCAGCAGGTTATGACCGACCCACACTCAACCGGTCGTCTACGCGTAAATGGTCAGCTGCCTCTTCTCGACTTCTTCTACAAGGCATTCGACGTAAAGGAGGGAGACAAGATGTACATGGCACCAGAGGATCGCATCGTCATCTGGTAGTTCTCTTAAAAACTTGAAATTGAGAGGGCAAGTCTCGAAATGGGGCTTGCTCTCTTTTTGTGTTTAAGAATTAAGTACCAGTAGTTTATTTGTAAATTATATGTATGAAGTTGAGGACAGTATAAGAGGTGATATTTTGCATAAACTTGCTAATTTAGTGCCGCCTTACGAAGGCACGAACAACAACAGAGTTTTTGACCTCAGACCTTTCGGGGTTTATTATGAAACTACTATCAATCACTGACTTAGTATTTGGGCTGATGACCGAGCATTCGGCCATTCAGGCAGTGGCCGTGCTGTCCATAATCATCATGTTGGGACTTGCCTTATCGAAGCTACGCATAGGCGGCGTCTCATTGGGTGTGGCATTTGTGTTCTTCATAGGCATCTTGGCTGGTCATTTGGGCTTTAGCCTTGATGCGGACGTGCTACTTTACGTGGAGACATTCGGACTCGTGTTGTTCGTATACGCATTGGGCTTGCAGGTGGGGCCTGGCTTCTTCAATTCGCTGAGAAACGACGGAATGAAGCTTAACCTCTGGGGACTTGCTTTGATAGCAGTCGGCACGATATTCACCATCGTGTTATGGCAACTTTCGCCCGTCGGATTGGCAGAGATGATGGGCATTTATTGTGGAGCCACGACGAATACGCCAGCCCTTGGCGCAGTGCAGCAGACACTTGCGCAGTTTGGGTTTTCGGGCGGAGGCGCAGCATTGGGATGCGCTATCGCCTACCCTCTTGGCGTTGTTGGCGTCATCATCGCAATGGCCATACTGAAGAAGTTATTCGTCAAAGGATTTGACTCCTCGAAACACTCGCAATATACCTCTGACGAAACATTTGTAGCGCGCTTTGACGTGGTCAACCCTGCAATAAACGGCAAGACACTGCGAGAAATTGCGGAGATGAGCCACTTGAAATTTATCATATCACGCGTATGGCGCGGCAAAGAGGTGACCGTGCCACAATCGAGCACGATACTTTTTGAGGGAGATGGCGTGTTGGCTGTCACGACAAAAGACGAAGTGTCCGCTCTTGAGATACTCTTTGGACGGAGGTCGACGGAGGACTGGAACAAAGACGAAATAGACTGGAACAAAGTAGACAACCAAGTAGAGAGCCGTACTTTCGTACTGTCGAACCCTGCATTGAATGGAAAAAGGCTTGGAATGTTGCACTTAAGCAGCACCTATGGTGTGAACATCAGCCGCATAACACGCGGCGACATTCGACTCTTGGCAACATACGACTTGAAACTCCAGTATGGCGACCGCCTTACAACGGTGGGCGAGGCTCAGAACCTTGACAATGTGGCTAAATACCTTGGCAATGCAGTGCAGAACCTCAACGAGCCAAATCTCGGTTCTATATTCCTTGGCATCCTGTTGGGTCTTGGGCTTGGTTCTATACCTATAAGCCTACCAGGCATGACGATGCCCGTAAAGCTGGGCATGGCGGGTGGACCTATAATAGTTGGAATTTTGGCTGGTGCCTTTGGTCCGTCATTCCACATTATCACGTTTACCACACGCAGCGCAAACTTGATGTTGCGAAAGTTGGGATTGTCACTCTACTTGGCGTGCCTTGGACTTAATTCAGGACCCCAATTCTTCGACACCGTAGTCAGACCTGAAGGTCTGTTGTGGCTTGGCATTGGCTTGGCGGTGACGGTGATACCTGTCGTAATAGTTGGCGCCATAATCATCAAGCTACATAAATTTGACTTTGGCACTACATGTGGCATCTTGTGTGGCAGCATGGCCAACCCTATGGCTCTTGGATATGCGAACGACGCAGCCCACAATGAGTCTCCTTCTGTCAGCTACGCGACGGTCTACCCTCTATGCATGTTTATCCGCGTAGTCGTCGTGCAAATAGTGCTTATTGCATTGCTTTGATGGTGACGCTCGTTGCCAACTGACAGATTATGTTGACAGCCTCGTCAATACCTATTGTGCTGGTATTTAACACGATATCATAGTTATCGGCAGCACCCCATCGGCGGTTGGTGTATTTAAAGTAGTGGTTCGCACGTGCTGTATTGACCTCATTGATCTTGTTTATCGCCTCACGCTCAGAAAGTCCTTCTTTCTTCTCAATACGTCGAGCGGCAAAATCATTGTCCGATAATATGAAGACACGGAGAAGATGTTGGCGCCCATGGAGCACGTAGTCAGCGCATCGACCTATCACGACGCAAGGAGATTGTGAAGCGACGTTTCGTATAAAACGACTTTGCGCAACGAAGAGCTTGTCGTCGGTAGAAAGGATTGTGCCTTGCGGAATATCGTTGCCGAGGATGATGGATTCGAGGAGCTTTGCGGTTGAGATGTTTTGCTCTCGTGCGGCAGCCTCTTGTGGGGCAATGTTAGCCTCTTGTGCAGCATTCTCAAATATAGCCCTGTCGTAAAGATCCATATCAAGACGTCTTGCTACCTTTTGCCCAATTTCCAAACCGCCGCTACCATATTGGCGCGAGATGGTAATAACGAGAGGAGCAGCGACATCATGCTCGACAACATTGATAATATTTGGCACTTGTTCAATTTTACCCTCGAGAATATTATCAAACCAGGTAAGATGCGGAGACAGCAGACGCACAACTATACCGATATAAACCATTGACACGAGGGTACCTATGCCGATAAGCTCCCACCTCCACGTCCCGAAGAAAGCGACGCAGCAAACGACGGCTATGCAGACGAGCGATGTGTCTACTATAATTTTTACCTTGCTAAATTCCTTACCCGAGACTTGAGCTATCGCGACCTGCACGCCCTCTCCAGGCATCATTACAGATTTGCAACGAACTTCACAAGCCACACCAACGCCCATGATTGTGCCACCGGCAAAAACAAGGAAGAGCCCCCAAGCAAATCCTGCAGCACCAGATCCAGCAGTGAGCGGTTCGGTTATTGCGAGATTTACATCAAGGAAAAAGCTGAAAATCGCACCTACAATTAGCTGAAACAGCTGAAATAGCTGATAGCGACGGCGCAGGATTAATATTTGGAGGAAGACAAAAAATGCGTTCATAATGATGGTATAACCACCTACCGAGAGCGCAGGAATCTGCCAACCGAATAAAGATACTGACTCATTGCCCGCCTCACTCCAAACAAGAGGAGAAACTGAGATTGCTGAGGCGCCAAGATTAGAACGGATGAAGAGCGACACGCCAAAAGTCAGTACATAAAGTGCAACCAATAGAAGGACGTGTTGCCTGATAAAGTGTGATAGGTTAGATTTCACGTGGAGGTTTTTAACTGTTCTGTGGGGCATGATAGCCACTTCAAATATAGCAAAACTGGAGGACAAACTAACAAGGACAAAAGCCAAACTTTAAAGGAGAATAAGAACTTGGCTTCTGCAAGAAAACCTAACAACAACAATAAGACCGAACCCCTTTCGAGGCTCGGCCTTGCACGTTGGGTTTGTATTTTCTACAAGTAGATGTCGTAGTTGTTCGTCCCACCGATGCGGCGTTTAATCTCGCCGTTGTCTCGGATGAGCGAGTGGGGGTTCTCGTCGAGGCTTCGTTCCTGCTGCACCTGCTGGGACGCAAGCTCATGGAGGCGGAGGTCAATAAAAAACATGTTGCACTAAAAACTATCT
>CAVEKX010000006.1:55481-137017 GCA_963616565.1 Clostridium sp. CAG:343 | reverse complement strand
CGCTCGTTGCCGTCCACGAGAGGGTTATGGATGCCGCCGTCGACTTCGTGTAGCTTGTTTGCGCAACGGTCTACTGTCTAAATCGATTTCTAACCTTTTTGTTTTACGGCATTTTTGCTAACTTTATGTAGAACAATAACCCGACACTTATCCTCATAAAAACTAACCCGACATGAAAAGACTCTTGGCGTCTGTCGTCATCTTCTTAGCCATCCTGGCGATGTCACCCTCTTTGACGATTGCCCAAAATCCCAATTTCGACGAGAATTTTGCCGACAAGACTTTGCGCCTCGACTACATATTCGCGGGCGACGCACACTCCCAAGCCATTTTCCTCGACCAGCTCCACGTCTCTCCTCGATGGTTCGGCAAACGCCATCGTCTTGCCGAGATCCCCGTCCAAGGCAATGGTCAGATTACGATGCGCGATGCCGAGACCGGGCAGGTCATATACCTAAACTCTTTCTCCACGCTCTTCCAAGAGTGGCAAGACACTCCCGAGGCCGAGACGACGAAACGCTCTTTCGAGAACGTGTTCCTCACGCCTATGCCTCTCCGTCCTGCCGATGTCACGGTGACGCTTCGTGACACGCGCCACCGCGTGGTCGCCGAGATGACCCATCGTGTCGACCCTTCCGACATCCTTATCTCGCACATTGGTGAGCCGCATCGCGTCCCGTCTACGGTAATCCAGCAGGCTGCCGACACCACCCGATGCATCCACCTTGCCTTCGTGGCCGAGGGCTTCACTGAGGCTGAGATGCCCCATTTCCTCGATAAGGTGCGTGAGGCTACCGAGGCCATATTCTCATACGCCCCCTTCAAAGAAAACAGGGCGAAGTTTCAAGTCGTGGCCGTCATGCCTGTTTCTGCCGAAAGCGGACCAAGTGAGCCAAGCAAAGGCATATGGCACGAGACGGTCATGGGCTCACATTTCGACACTTTCTACTCCCAACGCTACCTCACGACCCTCCATCAGAAACGCCTCCACGATGCGCTTGCAGGTGCGCCCTATGAGCATATCATTGTACTCGTCAATACTCCCCGATATGGCGGTGGCGGCATCCTTAATGCCTACAACCTTACTATGACCGACAACAGCCTCTTCAGCGAGATTGTAGTCCACGAGTTTGGTCACAGCTTCGCAGGCTTGGCCGATGAGTATGCCTACGACACTGAGGAGAACGACCTTTACCCGACTGATGTCGAGCCTTGGGAGAAGAACATTACGACGAAGGTTGACTTCGCCTCCAAATGGCAAAAGATGGTTGGGCAGAAAGGTCCTAAGGGCGAGGAGATTGGTCTCTACGAAGGTGGTGGCTACAAGCTCAAAGGTGTCTACCGCCCTACGCCAAGTTGCCGTATGCGCGATAACGCCTACCCCGAGTTCTGCCCGGTGTGTAAGGCTGCGCTCCAGGAGATTATAGATTTCTACACAAAGTAGTCTGAATTACTTATAAGGGAAACCGCCCAAGGAACTCAAAGTCCCTTGGGCGGTTTCTTTTATGGTGTTTTGGTCTTTTAGTTCATGTCGAACCACTGTTTCATCAATATGCTGTCAGTGTTTTTTTCTGATAACGTCCTGATGAACTCCTTGACCGACCGCTTGATATACTTGCCCTTAATCAGGTGGAAGCAGCCTTCGATATTGTTGCCTGGCACGTCGATGGGCAATCCGCGGAGACCATGCTGCGTGGTGTCGGCCGCACGGCTGAGGACTGTCGCGAAACGTCCGCTGCGGACAAGGTCGAGAAGGATGTTCACCTCGTTTATCTCAAGTCGGATGTCGAATTTGAAGCCCTTGTCTGCCACGAGGTGCTCGAAGAGGTTGCGTGCCTGCATGCCCTTCGCCGGCATGGCGAAGCGCAGTTGCTGCATCTCGCTGAGAGTGATGGTCTCAAGTCCTTTGCGCACAAGGGGGTGGTCCTCCGACAAGAAGACGCACAGCTTGTTGTCAAACAACACGTGGCTCTCGATGTTTTCGTACGTCTCGTGCGGCTTATATGAGAGGGCGAAGTCAATCTCCTGACGTTGAAGCAGCTCCATAATCTCCTCCATCGTGCGGAAGCATACGTCGAGACGAATGTTAGGGTGCTGGTTCGTGAAGTCCAGCATCGTCTGACGCAGTATCGGCCCAAAGGAGTGGGTGCACCCGATGCTGAGCGAGCCTTCCTCAAGGTTTTGCACGTCGGTTATGCGGTCGATGCATTGCTGCGCCTGCTGCAACGTCTGGCGGGCGTCGATAAGGAAGTATCGCCCCTCCTCGGTCAGCATGACGCTGTGGCTGTCGCGCTTCAAGAGCGTGCAGCGCAACTCGTCCTCCAACGCTCGGATCTGCTGCGACAGGGTGCTTTGACTCACGAAAAGCTCACGTGCGGCTTCGGAAAAGCTCAGCAGCTCGCCTACCTTGACGAAATATTTCAGTTGCCGTAGTTCCAAATTCCTATGTCTTTTATTGGCGTCTTGCCTTGTGCGTGCTCGCGCCCTTAATTCATTGGCGGCTATAAAGTTACTCAAACTCCTTTAGGCTTCACCTCTCTTGTGACGTCAAAAGAGTATTTCTTGAACATAAATATTGGCAACGTCACGCCAATAACCATCAACATTATAGCGCAAATGGCCGTCAAGCCATTGTATGCCAACATGTAAAGCCAGTGCATGAACTCACTCTCCTCTGACGTTTGTAGGCAGTTCACGATGGCCTGTACTGTCCTATATGCATACATTCCAGGAATCATTGGCAGCAGCGACGGGAAAGAGAACGTCTCGGCAGGGCAGCGGACTATGCGTGCGGCGGGAATCGAGAGGAAACCGATGCTAAGCGCAGCGAAGAGGCACGCCAAGCTGATGCTCATCCCGCCTATATTCATAAGTACGAAGCGGATGCTGTGTCCGACGGCAGCAAGCACGGCTACCGCGGGATATGCCATCCGTGGCGGGTTGCTGATGCTCATAAAGCCGATGCCGGCCAGTGCCGCAAAAGCACCATCGAGTAATATATCTATGGCAATCATTATCTTACGCTTTTATCTTACAACGTGCCAATCCTCATGACGAGAAGACCGATTATAAATCCAGCCGACAGGCATACCGTCAATACCGACGCATTTATAAGCCTGCTTACGAAGCACATGTTGTGACCATAAATAAGGTCACTTATGGAATTGATGAACGGGATGCCTGGCACCAAGTAGAGCACGCTCGTGCCGAGGGCTATCTCTGGCGTGTGACCGAGATTGAATACGTAGCAAGAGCATCCCAATATCGTGGCGCAAAATGCCGACAAGACGAACACCATCCTCGTGTCTACCTTCAGCCTCAAGAGGCATATTTTGGCGCAGTAGCCGACAGCCGTGGCCAGAAACACTACCGCCATGGCCCAAAGGTCGCCTCCGAAAAGGTAGCAGAACGAGAGGTTGGCAAGACTTGTCAGCAGCAGCACAATCCACACGTTTCCATGAGGTTGTGCCACGACGTGGTCAAATGCGCTGCGCGCTTCGGCTACTGTCAAGTCATTGTCTACAACCTGCCAGCTCAGTTTGCTTAATGCCGAGTTCCGGAAAAAGCTGATAGGTCTGTGGCGCGACTTGCCGACAATGCTGTACGTTTTGCCAGTCTCTTTGTCGGTTGTCGACATTATAATGTGCTTGCTGAGGATGGCAATATCCGCGCTCACGCCCCAGTGCTCGGCAATTCGCGTCACGTTCATCTCGACGCGTGCCGATGTCGCCCCCACAGCCAGCAGCTCTGACGCATAGTCTGACAGGAAGAGCGAGGACTCTTTCAGTTTTTTGTGGGCGTCACCCAGGTCGTTGGCATTGCCTAACATTGTCGTGTCCATTATTATGCTTTGCGATTGCGCTCGCTAAGTTTCATGAAGCCGAAGAGGAAGGTCACGCCCAGCAGCACGCCGAAAATGAATAGTGTGTCCAAGTTGTCTTGTGGCATGGCAGCCAACATTGTTGTTGTTTCCATCTTAGTGATGTCTTTATTGCGCCTACGTTTCGTTTTTTCTATGGCGGCAGCGTCGAGGCTCTTTGTCGCTATCGCCTTTTCTTAATACCGCCGCGAAAGTATTCTCTCATGATGTTTGCGAGAAGCGTTTGCTATGCATTGTTTCAATCGTAGCTATTGATAGGCGGGTGGCTCTTTTGCTCTGCAATTGTCATAATGCGTCATACATATAGGATATTCAAAAAGCATATGTAAATATTTGATTTAAAAGTTGTTGCGTGCGTAGAAAACGTATCTTGTGGATAAGGGCATTTTATGATGTGTTATTTTTTACCCACTTTTGACTTGAAATGTGTAATACGTGGCTATCGAAAACAATAATGTTATTATTGGCTTTTGCTATCGTATGCAAAAAAAATAAGACCCTGCGGGGTGTCGCTTCCGCAGGGTCTTGCCTTCATGAGAGTTTTGCTTTAGGCTTTATGCTATTGTTTCACCAGACCGTCAGTCACGCTTTTCAATATTCTTACCAAACAACAGTGTTGCGTACACATGATGGTCGGGCTTTTCTTCTATGCTATTTTGAATTTTTCACGAAGTTGATGAATGAGTTGCGTGCGTCGTCAGGAATCTCCTGAATCTTCGTCACGGGGACATACTCGTATGGCACGTATTCCAGTAGAAGAGTGGAAGCGTACTGCCCGTTGCTTGTAAACCAAGTTCTCAGACAGATGGGCAATGTCGTTGTCGACTGGCTGCCCTTATCGAGGCTGGCCCACTTGCCGTTGTTGATGGCGTTCATGACCTCGCCCTTGTCGCTTGACTGGAAGTAGATGTTTCGCATCTCGACTTTCGAGCCTGTCTTGCTGTCAGTCAATATCGTGCATCCGAATGCTGCTTTTACGCCACCATATACGGCGAGTACAAGACCCACCAGAAGGGCGACGTAAAACATTGAGCCACCATGAAGAGGCTCGGCAAAGGCTACGCACATGAGAGCTATGCCGATAACGACCATTGCGAGGCTGATGATGCGCTTCGTCTTGTCTACTTTCTCTTCAAATCTTTCTTTCTGCTCGTTAGAGAGCTGGTTGTACTGGTTGGACATTTCGTCTTTGTTTTGTGTTGCGGAGATGTGTACTTGGGTGGTTTAATCTACCTTTTGCCAACATCCCAGCGTCAGTTAATCGAAATAGGGTAGGGTGACTTGATAGGCTGGACGCGGCTATTCCACATCCCGATGCCATAACCCGCATGGCTATCGTGATATGCATCATGTACTTACGAAGTCCCGACCACTCCAGATGCTTGCCCATCACAAAGTGTCGTGCCGACGAAAGTGTCGCGCATCTCCAGCCCCAGTCTAAATGACCAGTACTGCTATAAGTAAAAGGAACGAGTGATTTGAATGAATGATGTGTTTGAAGTCCAGCAGACCAAATCGGCAGGCCGTCACGGTTGAGCCAAAGTGTTCTGCCAGTGTGCGCTCAAGCGAGTTTCGCTCGCAAGAGACTGTGCGCCGTTGCGCAAGCACTTGTGCAGGTGTGGTTGCGATGCTTGACGACATGAAGGCCGCTTCACCAGTGCGTCCCGATGCGATAAATGCCGCATCTGTGTCACCTCCATAGCGTTTTATTTCGCCGATGGTGGTGTTGTCGTCTGTCCCGGACTCTTCGGCATAAACAGACTCGCCCCATACACCACAGCCCATGGCACTCTCCGACGTCGCCCATGCGAGGGCTATCGCCGCAACTGCCAGAAGGGTGTATATGTATTTTGCAAGTCTCATTTTGCCGTATTTAGACGTGTCAAATTTAAGTAATTATTGTTTTTGTCGCATCTTGATGCAATTTTTTCTTTTCTCTTTACTCCCTATTTCCAGCCGATAAGCCTCATCTTTTCTCCTCTGGACATCTTCTTAATGTGCCATTCGCGGCTCATGGCCTCACTCTTCGTTTCGTGACGTTCCGCATATACGAGAGTCACGGGTCTGCGTGTTTTTGTGTATTTTGCTCCCGATGAGCCGTGTCCGTTGTGCGCAGCCATTCTGGTTACGAGGTTTGTGGTCCATCCTGTATATAATGTTCCGTCGGCGCAATGGACGATGTATGTGAAGAACCCAGCTTGTGGCATAAAATAAAAGCGTCGCCACGGTTGGTGGCGACGCCTCGCTATTTTGTTTATCGTTATTTGACTTTAATGTCCTTGATGCAGCAGGCTGGCGCGCCATGGCACCATGGCAATATCTCGTACGGTTGGTACGTGAAAGCCCATCCTTGGTCTGTGAGCCACGGTGTGGTGATGGGTAGCGGCAACGCGAACGTCCCGTCCGCCAAGAGGCAGTCTTTCTCGTCGGCCATGATCGAGGCTTTAAAGCTCTCCTCGTCGGGCGAACCTTTCGTCCTGCGCAACTCCTCGGTCAACTTCTTGCGCAGTTCGTCGCTCGTGTCGATGTCTGACCATGTCACGTGGCTGCCGTCTTTCTTGCGGAATGTCACGCCGCCAACGTTGTAGCTGCCGTGCGCACCGCCATTATAGGAGAAGTGGTTGGCCTCGTAGCTCAAGAAATCTTTGTCCTCGTATATCTTTTGGAGTGTGTATGATACCTCTTCGCCCCACTCGTTGCCGTCTGTCTCGCCAAAAAAGATGTCTGCCGCAACGTCCAAAACTTTTTTGCTCATGACGCGCCTCCCTTCTTCTGGCAACAACTGCCCGGAGATCCATGCCTTTACGCTATCAGCGAGAAAATTGTCCTTTGCCTCGTCGGTCAGGACGGGGTAATCTACTTTGACATAAAAGTGCGAACGGCCACCAAGAGGGTCATTGTCCATGGCCTCCTTTAGGGTCCAGCTGCGTTCGTAGACCAGGCTGTCGACTTCTAATGTGCCGGAGCCGCTTCCCAAGCACGACTGCAATACGAGGCTGGGCGAGCATATTGCAGCAATGGCTGCGACTGAGGTTATTATTCTATGGCTGATACCCAAAGTCATCTAACTTAGCAGATTAGTAACATACCGACTGCGAAAGTAGTTAATTTTTCTTCCTCTATCAAAGGGGCATAGGGGAAATTAAGTTTATCTTTGAAAGAAATATGTACTTTTTGTACCACTTTAAGCTCTGTCTCGCATGAATTTATACAAATTCATAACTTCCGCTTTCGCCAATCTGTTCGTTGTCGTCGGCTTTGCGCAATCGACGTCGAATGGCTTTGAAAGCCTCGCCTATGCCGATTTCGCCACCTACGCTGCCGATTCTGCGCACTACCAGATACTTGATGTCCGACGACCCGACGAATTTTCGGTAGGGCATCTTCCCAATGCTATCAACATCAACGTTCTCGATTCTTCATTTGAGCGTCTGTGCCAATCTTCACTCAACAATCGTAAGGGCGTGGCAGTATATTGCCGTTCGGGAAGACGTAGCAAGATGGCGGCGGAGAAGCTCGTCCGCATGGGCTTCGCTGTCAAGGAGTTGGATGGTGGCTTTTTGTCATGGGAGGGACAGGTGGTCAAATGAGGCGCATGGTTGTAGACGGTGGCTCGACTAAGTGCCACTGGCTCGCTTTTGGTGATGGTCCCGATGTCTCGTTTGCGTCGCCTGGGTTAAATCCTCTGATGCTGAACTTCAACGAGATAGTCTCACGATTCTCGCAAGCGGCAGAAGGGCGAGAAGTCGGGCTTGTGGATGAGATCTACTATTATGGGGCTGGCTGCATAGGCGGGGAAGTGAATAGCAAGGTAGCCAATGCCATCTCTCAAGTCTTTGGGTGCCAATCTGTTGTAGTCTACTCTGATATTCTTGGGGCAGCTCGTGCCACGCTCGGTCGCTCGCCTGGCATAGCATGTATCTTGGGAACGGGGTGCAACTCTTGCCATTACGATGGCGAGAATATCGTCAGCAACATCCCGCCACTCGGCTATATCCTTGGTGATGAAGGTAGTGGGGCCGACATAGGGAAACGCATTGTGGCCGATGCCCTCAAAGGGTTGTTTGACAATGATTTGACAACTGCTTTCTGGAAGTTTGCTGGCTGCGGCTATCGCGACATCATAGGGCATGTCTATTCCGAGCCGCACGCCAACGCCTATTTGGCCCGCTTCGCGCGTTTCGCCTTAGAGCATATCGACAATGCGTCCATCGGGTCGATCGTCCGCGAGCGTATGGCTATGTTCCTTTCTCGCAATGTGCTGCTCTATCCCGAGCCTGTGCGCCGCGGAGGCGTGGGTTTCGTAGGCGGTATAGCGGCCAACTTCGATGGTCTCTTACGAGAGGTGTGTGCTGATAGTGGTGTGAGCGTCCGCTCTATTGTCGAGACCCCCATATCCGGCATCCGACTATACCACGAGGACTAACTCTGTTTGCGGATCTGCACCTTCAGCGTGTCGTGCGTCAACTTTAGTTGCTGCTTTAATATCCAGGGGTTCAATTCCTTGACCGCCCTGTATGTAGTGCCGTGGTCTTTAGCCCATTGGGCAATGTCGTCAATGGGTGTGGCGACGCTCAACGTCTCGGTCTCGATGGGTTGGTACTTGTCGTCGTCAGTGATGTCGAACCCATAGTCCTGCGGCGTCCCCATTATTGTTTTCAGGGTCACTATGCGGAACACGTATCGGCGCGTCTCTTCTGCCCAATGCAGGTCGTAGTAGCTCGTCTGGTGTTGTTGCTCCATCATCTTCCTAACGCGCGTCAGACCACCGTTATATGCGGCGGCTACCAATGTCCATGAGCCAAGCCTCTGATAGTCAGATAGTAATTTCTTACAAGCGGCTCGTGTGCTTTTCTCTATGTCGAGGCGTTCGTCGATCTCGTCATTTACTTTCAACCCATACTCTTTTGCCGTCCCCTCCATGAACTGCCAAAGTCCTGCTGCTCCGACGGGCGATTTTGCCGTCGGCACGAGGTTGCTCTCCGCTACGCAAAGATACTTGAGGTCGTCAGGCACGCCACATTCTTTCAAGATTGGCTCTATCTGAGGGAATATGCGTCCCGAACGCTTGATAATCAGTAGGGTATTAGAGTGGAGGAACGTGTTTGAAATCACCTCTCGGTCCATGCACTCGTAGATGTCTTGACGCTCCAAGGGAACGTCCTCACCGCAAAAGTTTGCTTCTTTAGGCACTTGTGGGACAACGGTTTCGTGGGGTCGGCGATTAGATGCCGAGCTTGTCTCCGTAGGCGATGTCGAACACGTGAAGATGCATAGTACGGCGCATATTGTTGCGGCCACTAAGGCCATTGCTGTTTTTTTCATTCAATTCCTTTTCTTGCTGACAAACTTAGTCAAAAATGGGGCTATGGTGTTAAACTTTTTCTCACTCTGATGAGTTACCTTTGCTCCAAAGGGTTTATACAAACAATGGTTTCTGCAAAAGACATTGAGGAAACGCTCTGCTCCATGGGTAATGAGGAGCAACGAGTCATCTTACAACGCTTTTTTAAAACAGGTAAAGGGCAATATGCCGAAGGCGACAAGTTTCTGGGGCTTCGAGTTCCTCAGACTCGCATGGTCGTCAAGAGCGCACGCTTGCAAGTGCCGTTTCCCGAGATACATAAGTTGCTCGTCTCGCCGCTCCATGAGGTTCGTTTGGCAGGTTTCCTACTCCTTGTCGATGAGATGAACTCCGCAATCCCCAAGCGTGTTGAGCCTCTGACGGCCCATGCAGATCGCCGAAAAGAGATTGTTGATTTCTATCTCGCCCATGCCCGTAACGCCAACAATTGGGATCTTGTTGACAATTCTTGCCCGACTATCGTTGGCAAGTTTCTACTCTTTCCTTTGCCAGATGGGAGTCTCCCGTCGCGCGGCATCCTCGATAGTCTCGCCGCCAGTGACAACCTTTGGGAGCAGCGCATCGCCATAGTCTCCAATTGGCAACTTATCCGTGCGGGTCAATATGTCGACATTCTGCGAATAGCCGATAAACTTATAAACCATCGTCATGACCTAATTCATAAGGCGATAGGCTGGATGTTGCGTGAGGTTGGCAAGTCGGATATTGAGGTTCTCCGTGAATTTCTCGATTCTCGTGCGCCATGTTTGCCTCGTACGACTCTCCGTTACGCAATCGAGCGAATGGATGAGTCTGAACGTCAATATTGGCTAAAGTATAAAGCTTAATATTATTGTTGTACAATGAATTACCTGTACCTGATTCTGTCGTACTTGCTCGTCGTCAATGTCGTTGCTTTTTTCGCCTATTGGAATGATAAGCGTAAGGCGAAACGTAAAACGTGGCGTACTCCCGAGGTGACTCTCCTCCTCTTGGCTGCCATTGGTGGTAGTGTAGGCGCGTGGGGGGCTATGCAGCTCTTTCGCCATAAGACGAATCATCCGCAATTTTACATTGGCGTCCCTCTCATATTTGTTGTGCAGGTAGGCGTGGCTCTTTGGCTGTGGCTCAAATAAAGGTATCTTCGCGCAAAACAACGTAACACGACTTTTTACCATGACACACGGACACGAAGTTCTCGACATGATGCAGGGCAATTCCTATTCTTCTGCTGAAGACCTTATCGAAGCTATAATCAACAAGTTCGGACCCGACGAGCGTTTCTATACTTGTAGTGCCGAGAATATGACCGCCGCCGAGCTTGTGCAGTTCCTTACCGAACGCGGTAAGTTCATGCCCTCTGCCGATGGCGGTAAGTTTACTGCCGACCCGTCCAAGCGTTGCCACCACTAAGCATATCTGTAAAAATGGTAGGTCGTTGAGTAAAACGTCTACCAGCCAGGGTGTTGTCACTCCGTATCTTTGCGTCACATCAAAGCTTTTTAATCATGAGAAAGTTTCTGGTTTTTGTGGCGTTTATGACACTAACAGCAAATAACATCATGGCACAGAAGAAAATAGTTCAGACTGCCGGGCGCGAGCAGCTCGGTTCTTTTGCTCCTGAGTTCGCCCACCTGAATGACGATGTCCTTTTCGGTGAGGTGTGGAGCCGCAATGACCTCCTTAGCCTTCGAGACAGAAGCCTCATAACCGTTACAGCCCTTGTGAGCCAAGGAATTACGGACTCCTCGCTCAAGCATCACCTGCAAAATGCTAAGGTGAATGGCATATCTCGTACCGAAATCGCCGAAGCTATTACTCATGTGGCTTTCTACGCAGGTTGGCCAAAGGCGTGGGCTGCTTTCCGCCTCGCAAAGGAGGTGTGGGCTGATGACAACGATTCCGCCGCCGATGCGAAAGCCAAGTTCCAGCAAGAGATGATTTTCCCCATCGGTGATGCAAATACCGCTTATGCCAAATATTTTATCGGCAACAGCTACATAGCCCGAGTTTCAATTTCGCAAGTGCCTGTTGCCAATGTCACTTTCGAGCCACGTTGCCGTAATAATTGGCACATTCATCATGCTTCGTCGGGTGGGGGACAGATGCTCATAGGTGTCGCCGGGCGTGGCTGGTATCAAGAGGAGGGGAAGGCTCCCGTTGAAATACTCCCTGGCACGGTGATCCACATCCCGGCAAATGTCAAGCATTGGCATGGTGCACAGGCTGATAGTTGGTTTGCGCATCTCGCCTTCGAAGTACCAGGCGAAGACACGTCTAACGAATGGCTTGAACCTGTGACAGATGATGTCTACGATAGTTTGGTAAAGCCTGGTGAGTAGTTTCCACGAGAAACAATGGGCTTAAAAAAGACAACCGATTTTTGGGGATGATGATTGAGAAAGTTGACTGTCTGACAGACTTTTTGAAGGATGAATTGATAAACTTGTGGGAACAATCTGTAAGGACTTCCCATCACTTTCTGTCGGAAAAAGACTTGAACTATTATCGACCGCGCATAAGGGATGTATATTTCCAAGCTGTCGAGTTGTACGTCATTAAGTCTCCCCACGTATCAGCGTTTATGGGCTTGAGTGATGATATGGTGGAGATGTTGTTTGTACTCCCGTCGGAAAAAGGTAAGGGATATGGCTCTGCTTTGCTCAAATTCGCTTTTGAAGAGAAGCACATACGCAAAATTGATGTGAATGAGCAAAACAAGGAGGCGTACCTGTTTTACTTAAAACGTGGCTATTACGTTGTAGCGAGGGACGAACTGGACTCCGAAGGCAAGCCATACCCCATACTTCATTTGGAGCGATAACGCAATGTGCCAAAAGCAGATTGGTAACCTCTAATTCCTGTCAGTCTTCTCAGATTGACAGGAATTTGGCTCTTCGTCAAGATGTTTTTTAGGCTATATTTGTGTGCAGAAACCAATTCTACAACTTGACTAAGAACCTCATGCTCCGCTCCCTGTTCTTGCGATTTGCCATCCTTTCAATGTTGGCGTTTTTCGTTGCCTCTAACGTTTCGTCTCAAATTGTAAAGCGTGATCGCCCAGAAGGTGAACGCCCTAAGGTGGGTCTCGTCCTTAGCGGCGGCGGCGCTAAAGGTTTGGCGCATATAGGCGTCCTCAAGGCCATCGATCGTTCCGGTCTCCATATCGATTACATTGCAGGCACCAGTATGGGTGCCATCGTCGCCGCAATGTACGCCAGCGGTTATAGTGCCGACGAGATTGAGAAAATCAGTCGAGAGACCAAGTGGATGGAGCTTATCAACAGCCGTCCGCGCCTATCCGACATCAGCATTGAGGACAAGGACGAGTTCGACAATTACACTGTGTTGCTCCCCATGAAGGGTTTCCGCCCACAGATCAATACGGGCTTCTTCATGCCCTATCAGGTCATGTTGCGCCTTCAGGAGGTCTTCTTCCCCGTTTTCAATGTTCATGATTTCAGCGATCTTGACATCCCGTTACGTTGCATCGCAACCGATATTGCTACTGGCGAGGCCGTCGTACTTGACAAGGGCGATCTTGCTTTCGCCACTCGAAGCAGCATGGCGATTCCCGGCGTTTTCTCAGCGACCGACTATAACGGAACCAAACTTGTCGATGGCGGCATTGTCCGAAATTTCCCAGTGCGCGATGTCATCGATATGGGTGCTGACTACGTCATAGGCGTAAATCTCTTCTCTGGTCTCACTCCTGCCGACCAGATGAACAACATGCTCGACGTGACGCTCCAAATCACCAACTTTAGAGATGCTGCCGACCTCAAAGAGGAAAAAGCGGCATGCGACATGCTCATCGAGCCTGATGTCTCTCGATATAATGCCGCAAGTTTCGCCGCGCAAGACACCATCCTCGCCATAGGTGACTCCATCGGCATCGAGTTCGAGCCTCTCTTCAAGCAACTCGCCGACTCGCTCTTCAACGATTACGGCGTACCCTATCCACCTGCAAGGCGCATGAAGCCATACAATTCGCAAGTCCGCGTCGTCTCTTTTGAGTTTGACGGGCTGGAGAAGACAAATAAGAAGCTCCTTATCCATGCACTCGACCTTCATGCTGGCCACCAGTACACCCCCTCCGATTTCACCGAGGCAATCCGACGCGCCATGTCTACTGGCTACTACAATAACCTCAATTACGAGCTTGTCCCCTATGGCGATGACGAGGGCAATAGCGTGATTTTCAAGTGTCATGTGGTCGAGAACCCAATGTCTTTCCTCAAGGTTGCGCTCTCATACAATACTTTTACAAACGCTTCTGTCATTGTCGATTATCAACGTCGCAGCCTCCTCGGTCGCCTTTCGACGACTGATTTCAAGGTCGCTGTCTCCAAAGATTTTCGTTTTCGTTTCCGAAACCATACGCTCTTTGGCGTCAAGGACAATTATTACATAGATTTTGAGTTCGACCATGCGCGCTTTGAGGTGCCAACCTACGACGACTATTCCATTTCGAGCAATATCTATGATTACAACCATAATGACGTCTCGATGCTCATCGGTCATGCGCGTTCTGCCACCAACGACATGGCTTTCAAGTTCGGATGGGAGCATTTCCACGTATCCCCTAACGTCGGCACGGCAGAAGATCGCATCGATGGTCACATCCACAACCTCTATGCTGGCATTTTTAGGCGGTATAATACGCTCGACCGCAAGTTCCTCAGCCAACGAGGGGCTGTCCACAATGCTGGTATTACCATCGGTGGTCTTCCGCAGTATAATCTGAAAAGGGGACATTCTCTTGATAGCCTGAAGAACCAGGGGCTTAACGACTTCAAGTTCTTCCTTCGTTTCAATGCGCGTTTCGAGTTCAATCAAATGCTCAACGAGCGTTTCACACTTCGCGAGGTGCTCAGTGGGGCGGCATCTTATGGAGATCGAGTTTTTGTCCACCAGACGGCTCTCGGTGGTCCAGGACGCCACCTCCCCGCTCATCAAGAGTTCTATGGTCTCACGACGGCGCACCACTACGAGTCGACTTTCGCCTCTGTCCGTCTCACAGCCCAATGCAACCTTTTCGCAGATCTCTACCTCCTCGCTCATCTCAATTCTGCCGTGACGTTCAAAAGCCTCGACCGCTATATCAACGATCTTGAGCGTTTCAAGCCCAAGGAGTGGCTCCATGGTGGCGGTGTGTCCCTTGCCTACAATCTCTTCGACGTTCTACCTATGGACTTTACGCTCATGTATTCTCCTGACGATAAGTTCAATGTTCACGTCAATGTAGGCTACGTCTTCTAAGCAATTCATCGCCGCTTCATAAACAAAAGAGACGTGCTGCGTTAACAAATGGTGACCATTGCTAACGCTGCTTTGTGATATCTTTGCAATTGCCGTAGGTGTTGTGGGTTAAATTTAGCCTAAAATGCCAAGTCGTGCATTCTTAAAAGATTCTATGCGAAGTTTTTTTATCACTCTAATGTCTCTTGGTGTTGCGGCTTTTGCGATGCCATCCATGGCGCAGACCACCATTGCGCCTTCCAACCCATATCTCAACTATGTCGGGCGCATTGTAAAGTCCAACCCCGAAAGCTACAAGTTCTCTTATCCTGGTACTCTCGTCTCAGCCGCTTTTGACGCAACAGGCGTTAAGTTGCATTGCAAGCCGGGCAGTGGCTATTTCATGGTGCAAATAGATAACGCCGAGCCTTTCAAGGTCGCCTTCCGTGGCGAGCGTGACTCTCTTGTCCAAGTGGCCACTGCGCTTCCTCGTGGTCGACATAACCTCAAGGCAATGTATTGTATTGAAGGTTATGAGTATCTTCCTGAGTTTCGAGGTCTCGTCCTCGACGGTGATGGTCAACTTCTCCAACCCGATGCCCTCCCTTCTCGCAAAATCGAGTTCGTCGGCAATAGCATAACTTGTGGCTATGGAAGCGAGAGTACCGACCCCAATGAGCATTTCAGCTTTGAGACTGAAAATCATTACATCGGCTACGCCCAAGTTGCCGCTCGCGCACTCAATGCCCAAGCTCAGATTGTCGCTCGCAGCGGCATTGGCATTTATCGCAACTACAATGGTCCTAAGACCGGCAACCCAAAAGACAATATGCCAGCCCAGTACGGCTACACGCTCTATAATGACAAGAGCGAGGTCTGGGACTTCTCTCGTTACGTGCCCGATGTCGTCTGTATAAATCTTGGCACCAACGACCTCTCAACCGCAGGTTTCGACGTCAAGTTGCTCAAAGAGGGCTACAAAAACTTCCTTGCCACCGTCCGCAAGAACAACCCTAATGCCAAGATCGTATTCCTCTGTGGCTCAATGCTCGGCGGAAAGGAGTTGGAGATTGCAAAGAAGACGCTTGATGATGTCGTCAACGAGGCCAATAAGAATGGCGACGAGGAAGTGTATCGTTTCGACTTCACTCCACAGGACGGGGCTCTCAAGTATGGTGCCGATTGGCATCCAAGCCGTTGGCAGCACGAGAAGATGGGTGCCGAGTTGACCGCTTTCCTCCGCAATCTCATGGGGTGGTTCTAACCGCCAAACAGCAGAATACTAACCATAATATCATTATATGAAAAGCACCATAGCCCTACTTGCGCTGATGGCGGCAATCCCCGCTGCGGCACAAGTGCAGCAATTTGGTCAAGTGCCAAATCTGCAAAGCCAGGCCATAGATGTGAGTGCCGACTTCGCCGACCTCTCCAACACCTATTTCCTTGCCGATAGCCTCTCCAATTTCAATGTCACCGATGCGACTGGTACCGTCAATTGGAAACGCTACCGCCTCTCGCCACGCCAAGCGTTCAACCTCAACGGCACATGGCCCGTGGCTCTCAAAATGCTCGATTTCCCCGATGCGGCATACGATAATGACCCGAATCTCAAATTCCAAGTCCGATTCGTAAGCCCTCGCACCATCCGCGTCACCATGCTGACGACTCCCGTCGAGATGGCAGAGGATGATGCCAACGACCCCATGTTCGTCGTCGCTCCTAAGTGCGATGACAAGTCATGGACGTCTGCCGAGTCCGCCCAAAGCGTCACCTATTCCAGCCCCTACGGTCAGATAGAAATCCAACGCTACCCATGGCGCATCGTCATCAAGGATGCTAAGGGCAAGATTCTCACGCAGACGCGCCACATCGCCGACAATGATTCTTCTCAGGTGAAGCTGCTTCCTTTCAACTTCATAAAGAGAGGTCAAGATAACTCCCGCTCCATCAACCCAGTCTTCACAATTACAAATGGCGAGAAAATCTTCGGCTGTGGCGAGAGTTTCACAAAGCTCGATAAGGTCGGTCAAAAGGTGCATCTCACCGTCACCGACCCCCAAGGTCCCGAAACCGACCAAATGTACAAGCCCGTGCCGTTCTTTATGAGCAATAAGGGCTATGGCATGTTCCTGCACACCAGTGCGCCTGCGACTCTCGATTTCGGTTCCACCTATGTAGGTGCCGACCGCATTTTTATGGCCGATGAGAAGATGGATTTCTTCATCTTCCTCGGCACTCCAAAGGACATTCTCGATGAGTACACCAACATCACGGGCAAAAGTCCCATGCTCCCATTGTGGAGTTTCGGTACATGGATGAGCCGTATCTCGTATTTCACCCAAGAAGAGGGTCTCGATGTCGCCAAGAAGCTGCGTGAGAACAAGATACCTGCCGATGTCATCCACTTCGATACCGGTTGGTTCGGTGTTGATTGGCAATGCGACTATGAGTTCTCCAAGGAGCGTTTTGCCGATCCTGTTGCCATGCTCAAGTCTCTCAAGGAGCAGAATTTCCATACGTGCCTATGGCAGCTTCCATACTTTACTCCAAAGAACCGACTCTTCCAAGAGATTATCGATAAGGGTCTTAATGTTCGCAATGCGAATGGTGGCATGCCCTATGAGGATGCTGTCCTCGATTTCTCCAACCCCGAGGCCGTCAAGTGGTATCAGGGCCACATCGCGCACCTCCTCAATGAGGGTGTCAGCACAATAAAATGCGACTTTGGCGAGGCTGCCCCTCTCGGTGGTCTCTACCATAGCGGCCGCACGGGTCTCTATGAACATAACCTCTACCCACTCCGCTACAATAAGGCACTTTGGGAGGTTGTCCAGCGTGAGAATGGCGAAGGCATCATATGGGCGCGTTCCGCATGGGCAGGTTCTCAACGCTACGCCCTCCATTGGGGTGGCGATGCCGCAAGTACGAACACTGGCATGATGGGAGACCTCCGTGGCGGTCTCTCTTTCGGTCTGTCCGGCTTTTCGTTTTGGAGCCATGACATCGGTGGTTTCGTAACAGCCTCACCCGAGGATATCTATCGTCGTTGGCTTCCGTTCGGCTTCCTCTCGTCTCACAGCCGCGCCCATGGTGCGCCCCCAACCGAGCCTTGGCTCATCAGCAAGGATTTCACCGACGCTTTCCGCCAAGCCGCTGAACTCAAGTATCGTCTTATGCCTTATGTCTATGCGCAGGCCAAGGATTGCTCCAACCGCGGTCTCCCAATGGTTCGTGCTTTGTTCATCGAGTTCCCTGACGATCCAGGAGCATGGAACATCGAGGACGAATATATGTTTGGCTCTCAAATCCTCGTAGCGCCTCTTCTTGAAAGTGGCTCCGAGCGTGTATGCTACCTTCCCACTGGCAAATGGATTGACTATCAGACAGGCAAGGTCTATGATGGTGGTTATCAGACAATCAAGGTCGGCAAGATTCCATGCGTCATACTTGTTCGTGACGGCAGCCTTATCCCCCATGTCCCTGTTGCGCAATCTACAAGCGAGATCAAATGGGACAAAATGGAACTGAAGGCATATAAGGCTTCTGCTAAGAAGTGCCGTGGTCTTGTCTTCAAACCAGGTGATTCTGATGTAAAAGAGGTTGTCAAGTAATCCTTGATTTCTCATAAGCAAAATGGAAGCCCCTTCGGTACTCTGCCGAAAGGGGCTTCCATTTTCCGTCAGGCTGACTTTCTGTAAATTACAAACGCCCGACGCACACTTGTGCGACGGGCGTCTTTGGGTGTGGACCGAAAGCGCTTAATCTACCTCGGGCAACTGGATGCCTATTTCGTCCTTTGTGGTGTCGAGGACGAATGTGCTTTGGATGTCGCCAATGCTGTCTATCTTGCCAAGCACGTTAAGTACAAAGTGTTGATAGTCTTTCATGTCCGAGGCGTGAATCTTCAGCAGGTAGTCAAACTCGCCAGATATGTTATAACACTCGGTGACCTGCGGCAATGAGTTTACAGCGGTCACGAAGTCATTGGCTATCTGATGGTTGATGTGCTTCAACTTGACGTTGCAGAAGACCACAAAACCATAATTGATCTTCTCCATGTCCAGCACGGCTACATACTTCTTGATGACGCCATCTTTCTCCAACCTACGGACACGCTCAAATACTGGCGTCGTCGATAGGTTTACTTGTTGTGCCAATTCCTTGGTAGTCAAATGACTATTGCGTTGGAGAGCTCCAAGGATCAGGTAGTCTGTCTTGTCCAGTTTGCTTGCCATGGTCAAAATGGTTTTATGGTGTTGTGCTTATTTCTTAGGACGACGCTTGATTGGCTTGCCGTATTTCTGTTTCATGAGCGTGCGGTGAGAGACCCTGTGGTTGGTCTTTTGGTTCTTCTCGCTGCGCTCATGGAACGCCATGCCAGGCGTCGCGTCAATCTCCGTGAGGCTGTTGCGCATCCTGATTTGTGGCATCTCAGCCTCTATGAGTATATCGGATATCTCCACCTCCTCGGGCATCGGCTCACGCTCGACGGTCGTCTTCATGAGTCCCTCGATATTGGCAAGTGCGGCTTCCTCCATCGGCGTGCAGAATGAGAGCGCGCGACCCTCCTCCACGACGATCGAAGTGTCGTTTTCGTCTTCCGGATGCGCCAGGCGCACGCGACCCGTACGTCCTATGCGGTGGATGTATTGCTCTGGCTCGAAAGGCAAGTCGAAGCAGATAACGTGGCTCACTCCCTCAATGTCAATACCGCGGGCTATGAGGTCGGTTGCTATAAGAACGTCGGTCTCGCCGTCGCGGAAGCTCCGCAATGTCCCGAATCGCTGGCTTTGCGTGCGACGTGAGTGGAGATAGTCTATCGATATGTGCTCGACGCCATCTGCCTCAGCCTCAGCGAGTTGTTCTGCTAGACGCTCATAGACCTCATCAGCCATGGCTATGGTACTGACAAACACCATCGTGCGCTTCATGTCTTCACGTGTTGTGAGGAGGTGGGCGAGGAGGTTGATCTTCGTATTAAAGTTAGGAACCTCCATCACGGTCTGATGGATATTCTCAAGGGGCGTACCCATAGGGGCAGCCTCAATCTTGAGGGGGCCGTTGAAGAATGTGTCGGCGAGGGTCTCAATTTCGTCGGTCATAGTGGCGGAGAACATGAGGTTCTGACGCTTCTTGGGTAGGAGGTCGAGGACGCGGCCTATCTGCGTGCGGAAGCCTTGCTCGAGCATCTCGTCGACCTCATCGAGGATGAGTCGCCTGACGCCACCAAAGCGCAGCAAGCCGTGCAGCGCGATGTCAAGTATTCGACCTGGCGTGCCAACCACAACATCCGCACCCTCACGGATACGTGCCGCCTGCGGCTGTATGCCAGCACCACCAAAGACGCCGACAACCATAATACCAGAGTCCTTAGCCAATTTCTTGACCTCTTCCTCCACCTGGAGCACAAGCTCGCGCGTCGGCACCAATATTATAATCTGCGGCTCATGCTTGGGGGTGAACTTCCACAGGTTGAGCGATGGAAGCAAGTAGGCTATGGTTTTGCCTGTGCCGGTCTGGGCAATGCCCATAATGTCGCGTCCCGACATCACTGCGGGAAACGCCCTCTCTTGGATGAGCGTCAGGTCTTTTAGACCAAGCTCTCGCAAGTTTGTTTTGAAATATTTCTTTATGTTCAGTTCGTCGAAGGTCATCGCTTGGGCGAATTTTCTATTTTACACCGCAAAGAAAGAAAAAATTAGCCAATGTAGCAAGGTTGATCCCCCTATTTGTTGACTTTCAATCTAATAACAATTCGCCTCTATGCGCTCTTATGACGCCTTTCGTCATGTCGTTGGCTTTGTCCTATTGGCACAAATATTATAATTAAAGGTACAATATGGCAACATAACACTCTGAAAGTTTGCCGCTTAGCAGAATAAATCGTATCTTTAGGTAATCGCAAACGTAAAACATCAGAAACGCAAGTTTCTCACCACTGGCAGCCACTTTCCAATTACCACAAAAGAAGAAAAAACAACCAACCGAATGAAAAGAGCAACACCTATCCTAATATTACTCATGGCGGCCCCAATATCCTCAACTTTAAGCGGTTGCCTTGATGGCTTCGAGACTGACAAGATCGACTCGAAAGTGGAACTTTCGCCCAGCATTTTGGTTCCGATGTCAACCTCTAATTTGTCAATTGAGTACCTCTTCGAGGAGAAAGACAATGCGATCAAGTACTATGTCGCTGACGATGAGGACGGAACAAACCGCATAAAACTTTATTCCGAACGCGAGAAGTCGATATCCGTGTCGCTGTTCGACCTTATGGGTCTCGGGACAAGCCAGACTTTCAACCTCGGTACCCTCGACCTTTCTGATGTCGATTTTGAGGCTCTGAAGTTGACAGGGCAGACGAAAGTATCACGCACTTTTACTGTCGAGCTGCCCTTTGGCGACACCGATGCCATGACGATTTACTCTCTCTCCAGCCGTCTGAAAATATCCTCTTCGTGGAGCGGATTCTCTCGCCCCATGTCGATGGGCGTCGGCTCAAATGGCGTTCTCCTCATGACCGAGGTCGTAAACGACGGGGCTAAAGAGGTTGAGGGCGACATGACGTTCGTCCCCTCTGCTGGCAAATTGGAAGTGTACGTCGTGTGCGAAGGCGACATCGAGGGCGATGGCGAATGGGGGAGCATCGACATAAATATCTCGCTATCTGAGACCGACAATGTAGTTTGCAGTACCAGTCAATTATCTACAAATGTCGGTCCGTCAACGGAAGCCACTAACATGGGCTCGTTCAAGAACCTCAGTAAGGCAATGTATTTTCAAAATCCGAGGCTCTGGATGACGTGCGAAAATTCTACACCCTTCGATATTACGATAGCCCCACAGATTATCTCAGCCTCGGCAGATGATGACGGCAACAGCACGACTTTGGCTACATCTCCCCTCAGCGTATCGCATAGGATGAGGGGAGAGGAGGAGTTGAACCGCAGCAACTCGACAATAGCCGAAATGTTACATCCAGTGCCTGATTATCTGCACTATACAAGCGCGATAACATTGTCAATGCCGACTGACGTGGAGAAAGTGACGGTCATGCGCTCCGATTCTGTTTTCCTCGGTTTTCGATACGACATCCCGTTCGACTTCATAATGGACGGTGAGCTGTCCGACGACAAAATCAGCATCTCGGACGTTCCTGAGAACAGCAACATTGAGGAGGCGAAACTCATCATCACGAGTGATAGCAGCATGCCTTTCGAGTTTTCCATAACGGCGACTTTTATTGAGCGAGGAACTGGCAACTATCTGTCAACCATCAATATTCCAACTATGATTGAAATGCCTCAACTTTCTGAGTGGGGTACTTCGATAGGCGAGATGACCCATAAGGTGACGACTGTTTCCCTATCCGAAAAGAATATTGAGGATATGCAAAAGTCCCGAGCGATATTGTTCGTAACCGAAGCCTCTTCTAATGGGCTGTACGTAGCTCCTAAATTGGAGGACAAGGCGAATATTGACATCGCGCTTGCGGTGAAATTTGAATTCTCTAATAAGTAACCAGAGCCTAATGCGACAGATTATGAAGACAAAGAAAATCAGCATATTGGCTCTTGGCTTGCTCGCCTCGACAATAGTCTCGCATGCGCAGGAGAATATAACGCCCATGATGCGTACCTTGCCGCAACGTATTGAACTGAATGCGGCCATGACGCCAACCCATGCAGATAAGTTTTTGCAACTGCCTATCATTGCAGGGCAAAACATTAGTGTGGAGAACACAGGTTTCGCTTGGGGCGACCTCTACACGTGGGGGGCGGATGATTCGATGCATTTTGATCTCGGCAATTTGCACGACAACATGCGCCGCATAAATCTCACGAGTGTTGGTTTGGATGTCCCGTTTTTAGGTTTTGGTACTAAGATACGAGACAACCACTTTATATCGATAGTCATATCGAATAAGACTCGTGGCGATGTCATCTTCCATCGCTCATTGACGAACTTGAGGTACGGCAACTGGGATTACGATAATGATAAGCCCGTAGACCAAGATATCAGCAACATCTTTATCCGTGTCATGAACTATATGGAGATGGCTCTCGGATACAGCAACGACAAGTTGGTCGACGGACGCCTCAAACTTGGTGGGCGTATAAAATTATTGGCAGGCGTGGCGGCTGTCCAAAGTGACGACCTTAAAGTGAACTTCAAAACCGAGCGTGAGGACGATAGGTATCGTGTAGAGATGCATTCCAGCGGTTCCATAAAGACGTCTATCCCATTCACTGTCAAGTTGGATAGCGCAGGCTATGTCGATAAGCTCGATTTCTCCGATACAGAGATGGGTGATTTCAGCCCATTCCGCAACAGAGGTTTGGCTTTTGACGCAGGTGCCACGTTCAAGCTCAACGATATGTGGAATTTCGGATTGTCGTTTGTCGATCTCGGCTTCATAAAGTGGCATAATGAGTGCCATCAGTTTACTGCCGCATCTGGTACAGTGATGCGTGGTGTGGACTCGAACGAGAACATAAAGGACGGGATAACAGGCTCGCACGAGGCTCAAGAAAACTATTGGGATGCGCTCGAAGATTCGCTCTTACGTTTTACCGACGTAACCCACAAAAAGATAAACTATAAAACCAGAATGACGCCGCGCATGATTGCGACGGCAGAATACAACCTCCCGCATCTTGACTGGTTGAGCTTTGGTAGCGTCGTCAGCACGAAGTTCGTTAACGGACGAGCATATACGCGAGGCAGCGTCTCGGCCCATCTGCACAAGAAGTGGTTTAGCCTTATCGGCTCTTTGGCTATTAATCCTGGCGCACATATCACTCCGGGGCTCGGCCTTACGCTGCAAAGCAAAGTGTTCCAGTTCTTCATCATGGCAGACCGCTTCCCACATAATCTCGAAAGTTCATCAGGTGCAGCCGTGTCATGGGGTATAAACTTTTTCCCAGGTAACAGAAAGAAACGGCAAGCTGAAGCTACGGCTGTTGAGCCGGTCGCCGAGTAACGATATTTGATAACTTGCACTCTGTAACACACAAAATCCCGCCAAGAGGAATCTTGGCGGGACGAGTGAGTCAATGTCGTGGTAGTAAGGTGTGAGGTGTTAATGTGCAATTGTGCGTTGTCGACCCATGCTCTGTAAGGTGCAGCGGGCTTACTGCAATTATACATCTTGTAGCGGACAAACAACCCCGGTCCGCTCTCGGGGTGGGCATTCGCCCTCACTCTTTATGCTTTCTTACTCGATAAGGTCCGCTTGCCAATTGAGAGCCTGTATCTTGTTGTCGAGGGTTCGCAATTCTTTTGATGTGTCGTCAATCATCTTCTTTATGTCAGCGGCACTGATTGCAGCGATAATCTTGATTTCAGATCTGCTTGCTCTCGATATTCTGCTGCCAAGCGTAAGTCTGATGTTTTGGTATGTCTCAACCTGCAGCTTTAAAGTGTCACGTGTGGCGAGCAGTTCTGTCATCGTCTTCCCATTGTCTGCCTTTATTGTGCTGTTGGTCAGGTTTATACGGGTCATCAACCAACAGAGCCTCTCCGCCGCTTCTGTGTGCTCTTTAAGCAGTTCCTTGATATCCAAGTCTGGCGTGTCGCCCTCTTGATATAGGACGTTGTCGCTTATCGTGCTTGAAAGTTGTTCGAGCTTAGAATTGAGTGATGTTCGCTCCTGAAGGGCTTCTGCAAGTTTCATGGTCATGACAATTTTAATGGTTGCTACGCAAGATTATGTGATATGTTACAAAGGTGTCACGCTCTATTTTAGTCTATTTTTGTCGTTCAATCGAGTCGAAACAACCATCATTCTCATCACATGATAATTATCTGTAAGCATACCAACCAATTGTGTAACAGGTTGTTCACCTATTTGCCGATACTCTCCTATGCCTTGGAGGCTAATGAGCCGGTATGCTTCTTGTTCCAATATACCAAGTACGATAGTTACTTTCCTAATATAAGAAAGGCAGGGTTCAAGTCCTATCTGCAATCTAAATCCTTAAAACCAAGTGTTTTTGCCACAGTGTTTTATTCGCTGATAAGGGGTTTGGACAAGGTGGTGCATTTAGTTCTTAAGCCTGGTGAGCCGATGCCTTTGCGCATGCCTCTTGGGGCTTTGTTTGGACCTAAATGGAGGGAGATAAGGTATGATAAGGGGTATGTCGAGAAGCATCGTGATGAGCTTGTAAAGTTGTTTGCCCCGCCCGAGGAGGTGGAAGAAGTCATCAGAAAGGATGTGGCAGGAAAAGATGATGTTGTGACGGTAGGTGTCCATATCCGTCGAGGCGACTACGCTTCCTATCGACCCGAGTTGATGTTTGGGATGGATGTGTTCAAAAGATATATGGAGAGGATGGCAAGTCTGCTTAGCCAAGAGGGTAGGGCGGTGCGGTTCCTTATATGTTCTGATGAGAATATCGACTTGGCTGAATTTAATGGGCTTAATGTCTTTAAAATGAGCAAAGGCGGCGTGCTGTATGACCTCTATGGGTTGTCCGCATGCCAGTACATAATGGGAGTTCCCAGCACGTTCTCCTCATGGGCCTCTTTCTATGGGCGCGTGCCTATGCGGTATCTGATGAGTGCAAATGAGGAGATTCGACTGTCTGACTTTAAGGTCTGTCAAGGTCTGCAAAAGGGAGTGTAAGTGCCTCAATCTTAGGACAAAATGATGAGGAGTGTGACGACGCTCTTCTACCCATATATCGATTTGCTACACCTTTTTAATTCTCGTGTCGTGTGGCTGTCACGAGGTTGTAATACTGGTGGTTCATCTTTGCGTCGACTAAAAGAGTTGACAATAGATGAAGCAAATCAAACAAAACGCCTGCCGACTGATTTCGACAACGCTCTCTCTGTTGAGTTGCGTGACAGTTCTCGCAGGTGGCCCTCTGAAAGGAAGGGTTATTGACAAGTCCACTGGCGAGCCTCTTTTCGGCGTCACCATCCAAGTCGAAGGCACTACCAATGGCACTATTTCCGACTTCGACGGCAATTTTGAAATCAAGTCTACACCCGACGCAAACTACAATGTAGTAATCAAATACGTCGGCTTCCAGACACAGACTATAGCGTGCGCTCCATCGCAACAGGCTCTCGACGTGAAGATGGAGAACGAGGATGTCACGGTTGAGACGGTAACCGTCGTTGCGCAGGCAAGGCAGAATACCGAGAACGCCATGCTCAAGTCCATGAAGAGCAGTCTCTCTGTCGAGAGTGGCATCTCTGCGCAGCAAATCTCCAAGTCGCAAGACAGCAACGCCTCCGAAGTCGTTAGGCGAATCCCGGGAATATCCATCATCGATGATAAGTTCGTGATGGTGCGTGGTCTCTCGCAACGTTACAACAATGTGTGGGTCAATGGTGGTTCTGTCCCAAGTTCCGAAGCCGACTCGCGTGCTTTCTCTTTCGACATCATTCCCGCCTCACAGCTTGACAATATGGTCATTGTCAAGTCGCCATCGCCAGAGTACCCCGCGGATTTCACGGGTGGTTTCATAATTATCCGTACAAAAGATGTCCCTCTTTCCAATTCTATAAGTTTCGGCGTCAGTGGCAATTTCAATACGCAGACTCATGGCCATACGTTCCTTGAAGCTAAGAAGAGTCCTACTGATTGGCTGGGCTTCGACAGCGGAATGAGGATGTTCAATGGGGGCATCAAGTCCACGCTCAACAGCATAGCTGGCGATGGTGTCGACCTTCAAGGTAATGGTTTCAACAATGATTGGACCATTAAAACTTCTACACCGATAGCCGATTTCTCCGCCAACTTCGCCATAAACCGCGTGTGGGAGTTCGACTCTCGCAAGCTCACTCTCCTCGGTGCTGCCAACTATGCAAATTCACATCGCCGCTTTGCTGACATGAAGAACTGCCTCTTCGGCGTCTATGATACCAGCAACGACCGTAGCAACTACCTGCACGAGGATGTCGACCAGCAGTATAACCATAATGTCCGTCTCGGTGCGATGCTAAATATGGCTTTTATTGGTGAGGCTGGGCGCAACCGCATAGAGCTGAAGAATATTTTCAACCAATTAGGCAAGAGCCGTTACACAAGTCGTGAGGGTGTAAATGCCCAAGGTGACAACATCCGCAGTGCGGAGACTCTTTATCAAAGCCGCATGACCTACAATGGTCAGCTGACGGGTAAGCATAAGCTTGACGACGGCTCGATGGATTGGGGGCTCGGTTGGGCGTTCTCTAATCGAAATATGCCAGACCGCAAGAGATACCATCTGAATGACAAGATGGAGCCTGGGGTCATAGCTCTCTCGGCAAGTAATGATATAAGTCGTGAGTTCACTCGCCTCGATGAGAATGTGCAGTCCGCCAATTTCAATTACGAGCATACTTTTGACTTCAACGATTGGCATCCTCTCTTGAAAGCTGGTGCCTTCGCCGAGCTTCGCTCTCGAGACTACTTCACTCGCAACTTCCTGTACAACTGGAACTATGCTCACAACACGTTGCCTGAAGGGTTCCGACATTTTGACATCGCAACGGAGCTTATGACAGATGAGAACTATGGGGCGGATAAGCTCTACCTTCTTGAAGAGGTCAAGTGGCGCAATAACTACGAGGGAAAGAATAAGCTCGGAGCCGCATATGTAGCTCTAAATCTGCCTTTCGGTCCCGTGGGCATATATGCAGGTTTGCGTTTCGAGGCAAACAAGATGACGCTCACAAGCCATACTCGAGATTACGAGGCAAGCCCCAAGGACAAGGACTATAACAACCACGACCTTTTCCCCTCCGTCAATATCTCATACAACATTAATGAGAAGAATATCATACGATTAGCCTACGGCAAGTCAGTCAATAGGGCTGAGTTCCGTGAAGTGTCGCCATCAGTATTCTACGATTTCGACCTTGCCGCTGACGTGATGGGCAACACCGACCTCACCTCCTGTTACGTACAGAATGTCGACTTGCGCTACGAATGGTATCCTTCCGCAAGCGAGCTTATCAGTTTAGCCTTTTTCTACAAGCATTTCAATGACCCTATCGAGTGGACATACACCGTCCAGGGTGGAACTGACCTTACTTATAGCTACAAGAACGCAAAGGCGGCGCGCAATTATGGTATCGAGTTGGAAGTGCGTAAGAACCTCGATTTCGTAGGGGTGGAAAACCTAAGCCTATCAGCTAATGCAAGTTTCATCGAGAGCAAGGTGGAGTTTGAGGCTGGTAGCCGAGAAAAAGACCGCCCAATGCAAGGTCAGTCGCCTTACTTGGTCAATGTCGGACTTTTCTACACGTCCACATCTCAGAAACTTAACTTGGGCGCACTCTACAACCGAATAGGTAAACGCATCATAGGTGTCGGACGAAGCGTCGGTACGACAGGAGGCGACGATGCGGCAAACATCCCTCATAGCTATGAGATGCCCCGCAACGTTATAGATCTCTCCGCACGATACAAGTTCACCGACAAGATTGAGCTAAACGTTGCAGTGCGAGATCTCCTCGGGGCGCGCGTGAACTTTGAGCAGCAGACCGATGCCCTCCATTCCGATGGCTCGACAAGCCAAGTGGATGAGGTCACGAAGAGTTACCGTCCAGGCGCCAACATCTCGCTCGGTCTCAATTTTAAATTCTAATCTAAAGAAAACCAACACATACCTAAGAACATGAAAAAGAACAATCTTCTCGTTTGGTCTCTCATGGCCAGCATGATCGCAGCTCCTGCCTTTGTGGCATGCAGCGACGATGACAACGACGAGCCTTCAACTCCTGAGTACAACTGGAGCGAGGACGGTGGTCTCAAGGCTTGCGACAACCTCCTCTTTGACGGCAACGTCATCGGCAATGGCGACCAAGGTTTCGTCTTCAAGGGCACACAGACTCTTTCCAAGGGAACCTACACCCTCAAGGGCTGGGTCTACATCGCTGACGGTGCGACTCTCACCATCGAGCCAGGTACAATCATCAAGGGCGACAAGCAGACCAAGGCGGCAATCATTGTCGAGCGAGGCGGCAAGCTCTACGCCCAGGGTACGGTAAGCGAGCCTATCGTCTTCACTTCCGCCTCTGAGGCGGGCAGCCGTAGGCCAGGTGACTGGGGCGGTGTCATCCTCTGCGGCAAGGCGCGCAACAATCAGGTTGAGATGCAGATTGAGGGAGGCCCTCGCACTAAGCATGGTGGTGAGGACGATGCAGACAATAGCGGCATCATCAGCTACGTACGTATCGAGTTCGCTGGTTATCCTTTCGCTGCCGATAAGGAGATCAATGGTCTTACCCTCGGCTCCGTCGGTAGTGGTACGCAGATTGACCACGTTCAGGTTTCCTACTGCAACGATGACAGCTTCGAGTGGTTCGGTGGCACGGTCAATTGTAACCACCTCATCGCTTTCCGTGGTTGGGATGACGAGTTCGATACCGATAATGGTTTCAGCGGCAAGGTGCAGTACTGCCTCAGTGTCCGCGACCCTCGCCTTGCTGATACGAGCCGTTCCAATGGTTTCGAGAGCGACAACTGCGCAGATGGCGCTACCGTCGAGCCTTATACCACAGCTACCTTCTCTAACGTCACGTTCGTTGGCCCTGTCGGTCAAGATGCTAACTTCAAGAATGACGATTCTTATATCAATGGTGGCGATGTCTACCCAAACAATGGTTCCTCTCTCGGCAAGTTCCAGGCTGCCATGCACATCCGTCGTTCCAGCCGCCTCTCTTGCTTCAACTCTGTAGCCATTGGCTGGCCTATCGGTCTTATCCTCGATAGCGAGAAGGGCAACACTCAGACCATGGCAACCGAGGGCAACCTTAAGCTCCAGAACCTCTGGTTTGCCGACATGGAGTTGCTTGGCGCCGACTGCAACAAGGCTACCATGGATGCCCTCTACGACTACAACACCAAGACCTACGATGAGACAAAGAACTCTTTCTCTCATGACTTCTTCCTCGCTCAGAAAGGCAACAAGCAGTGCACGACTACCGACCTCGGTCTTACTATGCCAATCAGCAATGTCGGCGTAGCATATATGCCAGCCTCTGGTAGCGCACTCCTCTCCGCAGCCGATTTCTCTGATGCTCTCCTCTCATCCGGATTCGACAAGGTTGATTACATAGGCGCATTTGCGGCTGGTGACAACTGGCTCGATGGTTGGACTGAGTTCGACCCTCAGAACGCTCAATACTAACTAAGTTAGCTACATAAGAGAAAAGCCCTGTCGTAGATGATTTCTACGGCAGGGTCTTTTTATGCATATGACAGAGACTCTGTTATATAAAGATATATTTCAGAATGAAGAACACTGCCAAGATGCAGATTGTGGGGGTGAGCTTCTTCCAGTTCATGCAGATAATGTTGATTGCGACATAAGAAATTACGCCGCACAAGATGCCGTCAGAAATGCTGTAAGTCAGCGGCATCATGATGAATGTGATGAAGGCAGGGATAGATTCTGAATATTCGTTGAAGTCAATATCCTTGATTGGGGTCAGCATGAAGAGACCCACGATGACAAGGACAGGCGTTGTGGCAGCAGATGGAATGGAGAGGAACAGAGGCGCAAGGAAAAGAGCTATTGCAAAGCATACTGCGGTCGTAAAAGCTGTCAGACCTGTGCGACCACCCTGTGCGACACCTGAGGCACTCTCGACGTAAGTGGTTGTAGTACTGGAACCTAAGCATGCGCCAGCAACTGTGGCTACTGCGTCTGCCATGAAGGCTTTGTCAAGGTCGGGTATCGAGCCGTCTTTACGCATCATGCCTGCTTTGGTGCATACACCTACGAGCGTTCCGATGGTATCGAACATATCGACGAAGAGGAATGTGAACACGATGACCACCATGTCCAATGTGAATATGTTCTCAAAGTCAAATTGGCAGAATATTGGTGCGACGGAGGGGGGCGCGGAGAAAACGCCAGTGAAATTTGTAACGCCCATGGGGATTCCGATAAGGGCTGTGACGATAATGCCGATAAGCAATGAGCCGGGGACGTTGCGCACCACGAGCATTGACGTGATGACGATACCTATTACGCCAAGAAGCGCAGTGCCATGCGTAATGTCGCCGACGCTTACCAATGTAGCTGCATTGTCAACAACAATGCCCGCGTTTTTAAGACCGATGAAAGCAATGAAAAGCCCGATGCCGGCACCTATGGCGCGTTTGAGCGACGCGGGCATGCAGTCGACAATAAGAGAACGTATCTTAGTGACTGTCAGAATTATGAATATAATGCCCTCTATCAATATCGCCGTGAGGGCAAACTGCCATGAGTAGCCCATGGAGAGGCATACGGTGTAGACAAAGAAGGCGTTGAGGCCCATGCCTGGCGCAAGTGCGAATGGTTTCTTGCCATAGAAGGCCATAACCAATGTGCCGACAATGGCGGCCAAGGCCGTTGATGTGAAAACCGCATTTGTGTCCATTCCCTGACATGCAAGGTTTGAGAAGATTCCTGGGTTTACGGCCAGGATGTACGCCATGGTCAGGAACGTTGTCACGCCTGCCATAATCTCCGTGCGGACATTATTTTTAGCAGGGTCGAAGCCAAAAAGTTTTTTAAGCATCGCTTAGTTGTATAATTTTCAATGTATTAGAAATCCCATTTTACACCGAGACAAGGACGGCATTTAAAGCCTGGCGTGGAACCGAAATTGCATGACAGCTCAATCTCCGTACCCACGCTGAGGTTATCGACTTTGATGTGTCGTCCAACGTTGTACCAGAATTGCGGTTCGGTGATGAAGATGACGGACTTCTCGGTCATGTCGCCATTGTTGTCCTCATAGCAAGTGTGATCCTCCCACCAGAAATCAGCAAAGCCGTCAAACTTTAGACCCTTGGATCTGAACAAATTGTTCATCGTCCAGACAAGAGTTATTTGCAGAGGGACATCGCTGCTGTGATCCTTGATTCGCTTGTACATCAGTTTGACATTGAGCATGTTGTTGAAACTGTCGTCATGGACGAAGTAGTCGATGCCTGCGAGGAAGGCGTTGTTTATTGGGTACGAGCGAGTGATGCCGCCATCATACTCCAAGTGGAGGCTGAAGGCTTTAATCTTAGAGTCTTGCCAGAAGTTTAGGCAACGGGCAATCTCTGTATAAGTACCGCCTTGCGCCAAGTTGGGCCCCTCGACATGTTGATTGTAGTTGAAGTCGTGGTCGACGAAGAAGTACGTGTTGCCCCACTTGTCGGCTTTGAACATCTCAAGCGTGAGGGTGGCAAATTTACGATCTTCGCCAAAGTCGTAGAACAGTTGACCGTTTACTTGCGCCTTAGTTTGCAAAGTAAAGATTGTGGAGAAAAGCACGGCTGCCGTTGCAAGCCGAGAGGCGATAGTTTTTGTTGTCATAAGAGGGATTAGAGTGTATCACTTTTTAGTTCATTCAGCCTACAAATATAGTATGTGAATATTGTAATAAAAATCTTAATTCAGATAAATAAGACACATTGACTATTACTATGTCCACTACATTGAATAACTAAAAAAGAAGCCTCGCAACAGGTGAGTGTTGCGAGGCTTTTCGATATGCTATGTCCCTCTTGCGAAGAACGTGCTACCTAATTAAAGCTGAGCGAGCTTGTTGTCGGAACCGAGGACGTCGGTGATCTTCTCACGGTACATCTCCTCCATGAGGTCACGAGCGGGACCGCAGTACTTGCGGGGGTCGAACTCAGCTGGCTTCTCAGCGAGGGTCTTGCGGACACCTGCGGTGAAGGCGAGGCGGCTGTCAGAGTCGATGTTGATCTTGCAGACTGCGAGCTCGGCTGCCTTGCGGAGCTGCTCCTCTGGGATACCGACTGCGTCGGGGAGCTTGCCACCATACTGGTTGATGATGTCAACATACTTCTGAGGAACAGAAGAAGAGCCGTGGAGAACGATGGGGAAGCCAGGAAGCTGCTTCATGATAGCCTCGAGGACATCGAATGCGAGTGGGGGAGGAACGAGGCGGCCGGTCTTGGGGTCGCGGGTGCACTGCTCGGGCTTGAACTTGTAAGCGCCGTGGCTGGTGCCGATGGAGATGGCGAGGGAGTCGACGCCAGTCTTAGAGGTGAAGTCGATGACCTCCTCTGGCTTGGTGTAATGGCTCTCTTCTGCCTGAACCTCATCCTCAACGCCTGCGAGGACGCCAAGCTCACCCTCGACGGTAACGTCGTACTTGTGAGCGTACTCTACGACCTGCTTGGTGAGGGCGATGTTCTCCTCATATGGGAGGGAGGAGCCGTCAATCATAACGGAAGAGAAGCCCATGTCAACGCAGTTCTTGCAGAGCTCGAAGCTGTCGCCGTGGTCGAGGTGGAGGACAATCTCAGGATGAGCGCAACCGAGCTCCTTAGCGTAAGCGACTGCACCCTCTGCGAGGTAGCGGAGGAGGGTAGCGTTTGCGTAGTTACGGGCACCCTTAGAAACCTGGAGGATGACCGGGGACTTGAGTTCAGAAGAAGCCTTGATGATAGCCTGAAGCTGCTCGAGGTTGTTGAAGTTGAAAGCTGGAACAGCCCAACCACCCTTGATAGCTCTTGCGAACATCTCGCGGGTGTTCACGAGACCAAGATCCTTGTAATTGACCATTGTATTACTAAAGTTTAAGATTTTCGTTTTATCTTGTTCGTCTTACCAGTGTTCTTGACACCTTCTGACGAACTCAACACCCCAAAATTACAACATTAATCGTAAAAACATTATTCATTAAATATTTTTTGACTTTCAGTTGCGCCACATACTTCTTGTTACGTTGGTTGAGTGTTAGGCTGTCTATCAATCTTGCCAACATGGGTGGACCATCATCGCTGTACAAGCATCTTGGGCGTGGTTCGTGTGGCGCACAATAACACGTTCTCCTCGTTTAAGACTGGTAATTTTTTTATACATTTTAGCAAGGCAGGGGTGTTCATCTCTCTGTATGGCTGCGACGGAAAGCTGCGTGGGGTGGGGCTGTCACAGTGACGAGCAGTGAAAAGAGTTTTTGCTTTGAGAAGATAAAGGAGTAATTTCGTACTCGAAATTCTTGTACACTGGCCCTACGGGAGGCGGTGGGATGTAAAACTTTAACCCTTAGTGATTATGGGAAAAAAGACCCTCGACCTCGGCCAGACAAGTGTAGGCCGTCTTTTTGTTGAGTATTTCTTTCCAACACTTCTTAGTTTGATGTTTTCCGCCATACTGAATGTGGCGGATGGAGCTTTTGTCGGTCGTGGCGTCGGGTCTGATGCTCTTGCGGCCGTCAATGTTGCAGCACCTGTGTTCATGATGGCGACAGGTGTAGGTCTTATGATGGGTGGAGGCGCATCGGTCATAGGAGCAATAAACCTATCTCGCGGCAATAAGGAGAAAGCTGGATTGTGCGCCTCGCAGACGCTTTTGACGACTTTTGCCGTAGGTGCCGTGATTGCTGTAATGGTCGTGGTCGCCCCTAAGAAATTGTGCTACATTTTCGGAGGCTCGGATGTTTTGTTGCCATATGTGACAGATTACTTGAGGTGGCTTTGTCTTGGCATGTTGTGCTACGGGCCTATGGTGGCTGGCATGTTCATAATACGTTTGGACGGGTCGCCTCGCTATGCCATGATGACAAACGTAGTGCCGGCGCTTTTGAACATTGTACTCGACTATTTATTCGTCTTCCCGTTCGGGTGGGGGATAGGTGGTGCAGCATTTGCAACGTCTATATCAAGCGCCGTGGGAGTTTTGATGCTTGTGGTGTACTTTTTATTTCTCGCAAAGGATGTGAGACTTGTGATGCCACGACTTGGTCGACGAGAGAGGCTTAAGACTCTTAAGGAGATATGGAAGATGTGTAAGATTGGTGCGCCAGCCATGATAGGCGACTTTGCAATATCCTTTATGCTCATCGTCGGAAACTATATGTTTATCAATATGTTGGGTGAGGATGGCGTTGCGGCATTCAGCGTGGCATGTTACCTTATGCCGATGGTGTTCATGTTTGCAAACTCTATTGCGCAGTCGTCAATGCCCATCGTGAGCTACAATCACGGCTGTGGACAGACAGACAGGGTGCGCAAGATGTTCAACCTCGACATTGCAGTCGGAATCGGAGCAGGAATATTTGTCAGCCTGTTCACAATGTTCTTTGGGGGAAACTTGGCATCTGTGTTCCTTGACACGAGTACTCCTGCTTTCGCATTGGCCAAGGAGGGTTTGCCGCAGTTCGCCATAGGATTTACGTTCCTGACGCTCAATGTGGTGCTTATAGGTTATTTTCAGAGTATTGAGAAAAGCAAGGCCGCATCTGTTTTCATGTTTTTGAGAGGCTTTGTCTTTGTATTTTTGTTGAGCCTTATAATGCCGAGTCTGTTTGGTAGAGTAGGGTTGTGGATAACGGTTCCGACATCGGAAGTCATCACTTTGGCACTTATCATCTTGTCGATAAAATTCAAGTGGGCGAGAGCTTAAATTCTCTATAAAAAACAGACCGCCCCGGTTGAACACCTTCAACCGGGGCGACTTTTTTTTGGGGGGGTTAGTAAAGTTTGTATGAGACTTTGCCCCATCGCGCTGGCCATGCGGGAAGCTCTATGCGCTGGCCGTCAGGTGTGCGTTGAAGGATCATCTCTTGGATGCCAATCATGCCTGAGCCACCGCGGTTAAAGTCGGGAGCCCAGTCGAAGCCCATGTCGAAGAATGCAGGGAAACGGTATGGCCCGTTAGCCATCTTCTCATAATTGAGAGCCGCCGCATCGTCAGCCAAGCCTAAGCACGCTGCCCAAATGTTGTCCTGTTTCCAACCGCGGGCGGATCGCATTTTTATGGACCAAGGGTCAATCTGCCACGTGTCACGAGCTACTTGAAGGTCGGGGCGGCTGACACCATAAATTCGCCATGGGAATACGGGGTACATCTGTGTCGTCTCGACATTGTTGATGCGCGCCCAAACGACAGCTGGGGCAATGACCTTATGTCCGTCGATCGTGCGTGTCGGGATTTCAGGAACATGGCTAAGAAGCTCCTTGGCACGCGAAATGGATGCGGTGTCCTTGCCTGTGCGAATGGAGTAGTCGACCCACGCCTGTCCGACGACTTGGAGGGCGGCTACTGTGCTGCACGGGTTGTATGCCATCTTGTGGGTCTCTGCACCTGAGCCTGGGTATATGACTATTTTCCCGTCTTCTGTGAGTGGCAATTTGCCGAGCTTGGTCGCCTCATATTGGTAATGCTCATCGAAGAAGACAAGGCACTGCCAAATCATCTCCTCGTAGGCGGATATGTCCATCTGTTGGTAACGATTTGCCTCGAGTGCCATCATGCAAAATTCGAGTGACGTGTCCCATAGATATTCCAGCCATGCATTGCTCTCAACGCCAATATCTTGTCCCTCGGCATGCTCCCCATATTCAGCAGGGTTGGGCAATCCGAAATTCTCCATTTGTTCCGTGAATGCGCACCCGTCATGCCCCCAATAGAAGCCGACTCGTGCCTTTGCGCTCTGATACATTCGCTTGTATGCGTCGAGTTGTACGCGGAGCATTTCAAGGTCGCCTGTTTTTACGAGAGGCCAATATACGAGTCTTTGGTTCTGAGCCGTCATCGTGCCACCTCCCCAGCAACGATAATCTGGTGTGAACTTACGCGGCGCATCGACGTGCGAAGGGTCGAAAGTGAAAAGGCCACCATTGAACTTCGTGGGCCACAATCCTTTAGCATTGCAACCGAGCATGTAGCGGAAGAGTTCGTAGTTGCGAAGTATGACGGCGGCGGAGTCTGATGGCGCAGGTTCGTCGGCTTCTGTGCGTGTTTCAGAATGTCCCTTGTACAGTTCTCGCTCAAGTGCTATGTGGCTTCGATTCCAAAATCCAGACCAGAAGACTATTGAGCGGTCGCGTGAGGTGCGAGGCTTAGGGACTGGGCGAGTCTCGTCGTATGCTGTGAGGCGTGCGTGGATAGTTGTAGATTTAACGTCGCCCTCATAATTCCAAGCGCGAAAATCCGTATCAAGGTATGTACCGTCGGTCGTGCCTGTGTAACGTAGGTTGGGCATTGAGAGGGTGCCTTGCATCTTGAGTCCGCCAATCGGATTATACAGTTTGTCCTTTATAGGGTCAAGACCTTCAATATGGACGGTCATGTCGAAGACCGTTTGGGTGCGGTTGGTATGACTGAACGTCAGTGCGTTGGCAGATGGGGTTATGCTGTCAGCGAAGGTCGTTACATCTGGCGTGATGAGCCATTTTTGTGTAAGCTGTTGGCTTGCGTCACTTGGTACTTGGCGGTCTTTTTGACGCCAACTCTCATAGCTGAGGGTCAGGTGGCGTTTCTTCTTGCCATTGACTTGGATGAAGATGTCGGGGGTCTCAGTGTCGGCCCAAATGTCAATATTGAGGTCAGCGCATTTAATGGTCATGGAGCCGTTGCAGAGATGCAACTCCTGTCGGAAACCAGAGCCGGCGAGGGTCTGGTCGCCTGTGTTGAGACGTAAGCGCCCGGCCTTGAGGAGCGTATTGTTCTCGTCAAACCATCCGCTTTGGCACATGTATATGAGTAGTTCGCCATCTTCGACCCATACGTTCATTCCTATGTCGTGACCTCCAACGGGCATGGACTCTGACGAGTTGTGGCTCTGCGATGTCCAGACGTAATCTTGTGGCACGTAGGCTCCGTCGTCGTTGGCGGAGGCAATGCCGCACGACAGGAGGGCAAGTGCGACGGAGATCGCTTTTAATGGCTTAGAAGTAATCATTGCATTTAGAGAGTTATATTTGCAATGCTAAGTTAAAAGTTTTTTGCAATTGGGGATAAACCACTTAACGAACGAGACCAATGAGTAAAACAAAGAGTGCCGTTGCCGCTTTCATGTTGATTTTTATTGCATGTGCATGTATCCGACATGAAACTGCGCATTTTGACGAGAATGTGTTGTTGCTGGATAGTTGCGTGACGAGCGATGGAAACGGCAAAGTCGTTGAACGTCAAGTGTTTTATCGAGATACCGCGGGGTATGATACGCTGATGCTCCAATATTCATGCGACACGTTGCAAGGCATACGCCGTTCATGGTATGGAGAGGATGGATTAGTCGTATGTATTGCCGATGGGAACCAAAAGTATAGGTATGGATATAAAAACGGGGAGTTAGAGTGTGTCGTCTTAAGAGGTGACACCGTGATGATGTTTGATTATGAGAAGGATGGAGCTGGGCGAACCGTGACGGAAGAGATGGTAAGCCGTAACAGACGCTCCAAGATGACGCATGAGTATGATGCCAAGGGGAATGCTGTCATGTCCACATATCAGGTAATGACAGATTCTGTTTTTGTGCTTATCAGCCAAGAGGAAAACCAGTATGATGACGAAGGTTTGCTGCGATTGTCAATGCAGAGGGCTGACGACACATACACAAAGACGGTTTTTGCGTATGATGACGGCAAAAATATTGTATCTCAAATTGTTAGTGTGACAGACGAGGAGGAAGAGGAACAAATGACAGTGGCGAAGACAACGTTTGACTACGATTTTGAAAACCTGTCGAAAGAAGAGAGGGACTATTTCTTTGATGAAGAGGGTGGGGCTGTACTTAGTCTCGTCAAGAAAAGTTACTATAGTCACAAATAAAAAATGAGAGCCTCGCATGACGCATGCGAGGCTCTCGGCTAATTCAGGGTCTGTCTCTAATTAGTGGGTGAGAATCTCTAACCCGTGGTCTGTCATGAGAAGCGTGTGCTCCCATTGGGCGGAGGGCATGCCGTCGCGGGTCGTGACCGTCCAACCATCCTCACGGCTGAAGTGGACTTCGCGGCTGCCCATGTTGATCATCGGCTCGATGGTGAAGACCATGCCAGGAACGAGTAGCATTCCTGTGCCAGGCTTGCCGTAGTGGGGAACCTCAGGATCCTCGTGGAATTTGAGTCCGACGCCGTGACCACATAGCTCGCGGACGACAGAGTAGCCATTGGCTTGGGCGTGGCACTGGATGGCGAAACCGATGTCGCCAACGTATGAGTATGGCTTAGCGGCCTCCATGCCGACGTGCAGGCAATCGAGCGTTACGTCGACAAGGCGTTTCTTTTCGGGTGTCGTCTCGCCGATGATGAACATTCTTGATGCGTCGGCATAGTAACCATCGACGATGGTGGTGACATCGACGTTGACAATCTGGCCAGGCTTGAAAAACGTGTTATGGTCGGGGATGCCGTGGCAGACGACGTTGTCGATAGAAATGCAGCAGCTCTTAGGGAAACCCTCGTAGCCGAGGTCGGCAGGTATTCCGTTATGGTCTTTGGTGAACTGATATACCATGTCGTCAAGCTCTCCAGTTGAGAGCCCTTCGCGAATCTCCTGTCCTACCATGTCGAGGAGTGCCGTGTTGACATCACCGCTACGGCGGATGCCGTCGATTTCTTCAGGTGTGCGGATAAGATTGCGGCTGGGAACCGTATGTCCGGCCTTCTGTGCGGCAAGAACTTTCTTGTCCATATCTGTCAGAGGCTGCCCTTTGACGACGGTCCATCTTCTTTTCATTGTCAGTATGTTTATCAGTCTTTCTAAATTCATCTCATTGCCTCGAATAAGGCACGACAAAGGTACGCAATATGTGGAAAGATTCTGATTAATTATTAGTGCAATGTGAATTACGAAAAGGAAACTTTACTAATTTTACAATCGTTAACAAGAAGCTTGTCCATTCGCATAAATTTGATAGGGGGCAACGTTGCAACATAATCTTGAGCGGGCTTTCACGAGCGCATGACACGAGGTCGCCGATGTGGAGTGCCGAGTCATGACACTTTCTGAGCTTTGGCAATCAACAACATCTTCCATATGCCGATGTCACTATTATCTTCGTGCCTCATAACGCCATAGCTGATGTGCCACCAGTTCTCGGAGTCAGGTGCTTACTTTCGATATGGCATACGTGGAAGCATTCTAATTAATTATTAATTATTAGTGCAATGTAAATTGCAAAATGGAAACTTTACTAATTTTGAAGCGTTAACAAGAACCATGTTTATGCGCATAAATCTGATAGGGGGGGGCAATGTAGCAACGCATCTTGCGCAAGCTTTCACGAGGGCAGGGCACGAGGTCGTGGGTGTGGTGTGCCGTGACATGACGCATGCCAAGGCGTTGGCAGACACTATTGGAGCTTTGGCAATCAACAACATAGCCAACCTTCCATCTGCCGATGTCACTATTATTGCCGTGCCTGATAACGCCATTGCTGATGTGGCTCTCCAGCTTTCAGAGGCGGGTGCTTGTTCTGTTGTTGCGCATACTTCAGGAGCAACGCCTATCAGTGCATTGGAGCCTAATCTTCATCGTGGGGTTTTCTATCCTTGTCAGACGTTTACAAAGGCCGATTCGATTGACGTTAAGCAAATTCCATTCTTGATAGAGGGTTCCGACGACGAGAGTTACGCTGTTTTGTGCCAGTTGGCGAAGTCGATAAGTCAGAAAGTGATGTCGTGTGACGGGAGTCAACGCGCATTGCTTCATGTGGCTGCCGTGTTTGGCAGCAATTTCGCCAACCACTTGTTGCTCAACGCAAAAGATTTCATGGAGATGGCAGGTCTGCCGTTCGATACGTTGCGACCGCTCATGGAGCGAACGATTGCAAAAGCTTTTGAAATAGGTCCCTTGGAAGCGCAAACAGGTCCAGCGCGCCGAGGAGACTCTAAGACAATAGAGCATCATGAAGCCTTGATTGGCAACGATTTGCAGAAAAAAATATACAAGCTCCTTACTCAAAGCATCTACGAAACATATCACCAAGGAAAAGTATGAAAGTCCTTATAGCTGTCATAGTCGCACTTTTTTTATCTCTCAACGCTTCTGCCATTGACGGGGCTACTCGTTTTGACTATTATGGTCAAAATCAAGGTCTTAGTCAGAATGCAGTGTTCAGTTTGGCATGTGATGATGACGGCTTTTTATGGCTTGGGACGATAGAGGGGCTTGTGCGTTTTGATGGTGAGAACTTCAAATCGTACGTCAACACTGACGAGGCCGAGTTGGCGCGTCTATCTTCAAAGCGAATTTCAAACATTACGACTGATGCGCACCGTCACCTGTGGATTGATACCTATGACGGCTACCTATGTCTCTTCAATCAGGCGAAAGAGAGATTCGCAGTGTTCCCTAAAGAGGTGAGTGACAGGGTGGTATGCCGATTGAAGTACAACAAGGATATTACTGTTGTGGCGACACAGAACTCGTCGCTCTTGGTTTTCAAATATGACGAGTGGCAAGGCACGTATGGCGTTATCAAGTCTACGCTGCATGATATTCACTCGCTCTACTCCGATGATGATGGAAACTTGTGGATAGCCACTGCTGCTGGTGTGTTCCGTCTGACAAAGGAGCAGATGGAGAAAAACGAGATCGCACCAGATCTTGCCACTTCACCGATGGTAGCGAGTGGTGCCGTTGGAGAAAACAGACGAAGCGTATTGTTTGGCACGTGGGGGCGCGGTCTCATGGCGTGGGACAAAATGTCGCAGACTTTCTCCCGCATTTGTGAACACGATTTGCCAAGCAATGATATTACTATAATTCGGCAGATTTATGGCAAGGGGCTTCTTGTCGGAACCGCGGATGCGCATCTTTATGCCATTGATTTGGCCAATAAGGTAAGACCTGTCAGCTATCATGGTGAAGGTAAGGACAGGATTGCAGACATATTTGTGGACCGTAGGGGAATGGCATGGGTTACGACTACAGGAAAAGGCGTTACGAGAGTAGACGTGTCCGACTGCAGCAGCCACTATTATCATTTGACGCCAGACTATATCGAGAAAGTTCTTGAGAGTGAGCGACCTGTATTCTTCGAGGATCATGACGGTGCGTTGTGGGTCGGCTTGTGCGGTGGCGGACTGCTGCGGTATGATAGAGGTAGGGATGCTTTTGATTCATGGCTCGCAAGCATGACGGACCATAAATCTATCGCTTCAAATGTCGTCTTATGCATGACGGAAGATAAGGCTGGCAACATGTGGATCGGGACGGGTCCTTACATGGGAGGCTTGGTAAAGCTTATCGGTACTGCCAAGGCTTTTAATGCCGTAGCTCCGATTCCCGATGCTAAAACGTTGGGTGAGAATATAGTAAGGGCTGTCGCTGCCGACAAGATGGGGCATGTATGGGTCGCCACGCGTGGTGGCGGATATAGGATTTTCGATGCTAAAGATAACAAGATAAGCGAGGTGACGGGTCTTAGGCTGCCGAACGGAAATGTGAGTCTCGCCACCGCATACTGTATGAAGTTTTCTGCTGATGATCGGTTGTGGATCGCAACAAAGGGCGAAGGCGTTTTCTTCTCTCTTGACCCTGTTGATTATTCTAAGGCCGATTTAAGTTCTCTAAGGTTTTGCAGATTGGCTGATGCTATCCCTTCGCTTGACGAAGGAAGTCGTGACTTGGCATACGCCTTAGCTGAAGACGATCATGGTAATATATGGGTGGCAACCTATGGCGGTGGACTGATAAGAATTGATACCAACGGAGGAACTTTTACCGCCCAAGCTTTCACGACGGACAATAGCAGGTTGCTGAACAACAAGGTGCGTTATGTTACAGTTGACCATCATGGCGATTTATGGATTGGTTCGTTGAGCGGAGTGAATCTGATTAGGTCTGAATATCTTGACGTGCCTAATCCGCGCATCGAGACAATAGAGACGAATGCGGATGTATGCCACATCTTCGAGTGTTCACATGGCGACATGTTCTTTTCGACGATAGGCAAAGGGCTTCGGACGATGTCGACAACGGGTGCCGATACTGTAAGGCGAACGTTCACTGTCGCAGATGGCCTGTGCGACAATTCGGTTTATGGCGTTGCCGAAGATGGACAGGGCTACGTGTGGGTGTCGACAGAAAATGGTCTAAACCATATAAAATCAGATTGTTCAGCAATAGAAAAGTATAATGGCTTTAATGGTTTGGGGTTTAGTAGCTTTTCTGAAGCCTCAATCGAATCGACACCTCAAAACCATATAATCGTTGGCGGTCGCGATGGTTATATCCACGTGTCACCGTATGATTTAGTTAAACGTCGTCAAGATGAGCGGCTGATGTTGACAGGTTTGTGGGTTAATGACAGGCAACAGGAGGTCTCCTCGAATGGTTTCTTGCAAGTCAATATTGCCTATGCGTCTGGCGTCGAGCTTCCGTACGGAATGAATAACGTGGTGGTTTCGTACGCCATGATGGATTTCACTGACCCGGAAAACGTATGTTACTCGTACAAATTGGTTGGGCGAGACAAGGACTGGAAAAATTGTGGACATGACAGGACGTTGGTATTTAATGATTTAAAGCATGGTGAGTATACGTTGGAAATTCGTCATCAGACTTTTGACGGGCGATGGAGTGACGATGTGCGCAGTCTTGCGATAACGATATTGCCGCCGTGGTGGTTGACGTGGTGGGCAAAGTTGTTGTACGTGATAATTGCCCTTGCTGCTCTGGTTGGCGGTTTCTTGATTTGGAGGCGTATATGCCAGTATCGTAGGTTGCTGCTCGATCTTGAGTACTTGATATGTTACCCGCAAAATCAGTTGACCTCCAGCTTGGAGCCTTTTAGCGGCGATCCGTTTGACGAGCAAAAAGGCAAGTCCGAAGGTCAGCGTTCTAAAGATGATGAGTTTATCGGCAGCCTTATCAAGTTTGCCGAGGATAATTATCGTGAGAACCTGAGTATTGAGCAGATAGCAGATCGTTTCAACATGAGTCGTACGGTCTTCTACAACAAAGTGAAAACTTTAACAGGCAAGGGTCCATTGGACGTAATACGTCAAGTGAAGTTCCGTATAGCGGCAGATCTGTTGCGCAATGGGCGTAACGTGTCAGAGGCCGCGATGGAAATCGGCTATTCTGACGTCAAGTACTTCAGTAAGTTGTTCAAGAGCTTCTTTGGTCACACCCCGAGCAAGGAGAAAGGCAATAGTTAAGAACTTTAAACATAATGAGCCGAAAAGCCACCGACAGGGTTGACTATTACAAAAAATATACATACATTTGGTTCTGTGTTCGGCAAGGCTGCAGATTCGTAAGCAGCATGTAAAATGTGTCGAATGCTGACGTTTTAACTTTATAAATCCAAAGAGCCAATGAAGACGGATCAGAGCAAGATAGCTACAGTGGACGGAAAAGACGTGTTCTTGTTCACACTCGCCAACGATAATGGTATGGTGGTAAAGATCACCAACATTGGAGCAACGATAACAAGTGTCGTCACGCCAGACAAAGATGGCAAGCCGGGTGAAGTGGTCCTTGGTTTTGATGACCCAATGAAATACCTTGACCCCGAATATTTGAGCCATGGCTTCTTCTTCGGAGCTACAGTCGGACGCTACGCTAATCGCATCGGCAAGGGCAAGTTCAGCATCGATAATAAGACTTACGAACTTGAGATAAATAATGGACCAAACCATCTTCACGGAGGTACGGGCTCTTTCAATACTAAGATATGGGATGCGCAAGTGTTTGATGGCGACGGTCGTACGGGTGTCAAAATGCAGTACGTCAGCCCGAACATGGAAAATGGCTACCCTGGCACTTTGACCGTAACAGTCTCTTTCTGCCTGAAAAACGATAACGAACTCAATATCAGCTATCAAGCTAAGACGGACAAGAAGACCGTTCTGAACCTCACCAATCACTCATATTTCAACCTTGCAGGTGAGGGCAACATTCTGTCAACTGAAGTCTCAATGCATGCGGCAAAATTCACAGTGCGCGACGAGACGAACATCCCGACAGGTGAGGTGGAGAGTGTCAAAGAAACGGCTCTCGATTTTGTCTTGCCCCATAAGATCGGAGACCGCATCTACCAGTTTGAGGATGGTTACGATCATAACCTCATAATCGATGGCACTGAGGGCATTCTTCGCCCGGCTGCCGAAGCCTATGACCCTCGTAGCGGACGCACCATGGAGTTCTTGACTACAGAGCCTGGATTCCAATTCTATACGGCATATTACCTTGGTGGCGAATACAGCCGTGGAGGACTTAGCTTCGATCGCTTCGCAGCATTCTGCTTCGAGGCGCAGCACTTCCCCGACTCGCCAAATAAGCCAAACTTCCCTTCTACGTTGTTGAAGCCTGGTGAGACATATACTCAGACGACAATTTATCGTTTCGGCGTCAGAAAATAGTCGATTACGCCAAAGATCCATAAGCAAGGGGCGATGGACATCTCAGATGTGCATCGCCCATTTTTTAGCAAGAAGGCAATGAAGATAGAGAGACTGTTATTCGCACTATGCGTTTCGTTGGCGTTTCTGTCCACCATCGGATGTCGTCGAGCCGCTGAGGTCGTGTCCACTTTCGGTAGGGCGGAAATTGATCTCGATAGCATCCGAAGCCGAGGGGTGTTGCGTGCCGTGTGTGACTATAATTCAGTAAATTATTTTGTCCACAAAGGTGTTCCTGTCGGCTATCAATATGAGTTGCTCACTCAATACGCTAAACATCTGGGCGTTAAGTTGGAAATTGTGCCTGACAATTCCCTTGAAGGCGGATATGAAAAATTGGAGAAGGGGAAGGCCGATATTTTGGCGTCGACCCTGGTGGCAGATACGACATTATTACCGGCAATGTCGTTGTGCGAACCTTATGGGCAGAGCCGTATTGTGCTTGTACGACGAACCGGCTCGAGTGATAATGGCGACATTTGTTCCGCTTTGGATGAAGATACTGTTTTCGTGATGGCAAATTCGTTCTACGAGCGCGCGTTGGAGAGTCTTTTGGACACTGCCGATATAAATGTTGAGGTTCTTGAGGTTGAACATTATGACGCTGAGCAGATGGTGGGACTCGTGTCTGAGCGTGAGATTAAGCAAACCCTTTGCCTTGAAAGCATTGCGCGTGCATGCCAATGGTACTATGACAGTTTGGAGGTCGGTCCTGCTGTCTCGGGTGAATTGAATATGTCATGGGGCGTAAGGGTCAACTCGCCAGATTTGAGGGATGATGTCTCAAAATGGATGAAGAACTTTAAGCGTACTGCATTGTTCAAGCGCATCTATAGGAAGTATGTCATCGACCCTCGTGAGCATCACAATACGAACCAAAGTACTAAGGCTGACACGTATCAAGACACTTACGAGGTCATTATAAAAGGGCTGGCTACGAATCCGCAGTACGATTGGAGGCTCGTATCTGCCATTGTGTATCAAGAGTCACATTTCAATCCTAATGCCACGAGTTGGGCTGGGGCGGAAGGGCTCATGCAGTTGATGCCCGAGACGGCTGCGCGCTTTGGAGCATTGGACGTGAGCGACCCTAAGCAAAATCTTGAGGCGGGCTATGCCTATTTAGAGTGGTTGGACAGGCGTTTGGCCGCTAATGTAGCTTCTCCAACTGAGCGTGTGAAATTTGTCCTCGCAGCCTACAATGTCGGGCTTGGGCACATCATGGACGCCATCCGTTTGGCTCAAAAGTTCGGACGCGATGCCGAGAAGTGGGATGGAAATGTCGAGACGGCGCTACTCTTAAAAGCCAATCCTACCTACTATTCTGATCCCGAAGTTAAGCATGGCTTCTGTCGTGGCACGGAAACAGTCTCATACGTCCATAATGTAATGGACCGATACGCAAACTATAAGAAAGTTCTGCGTTGATAAATTAAACGATGTTGTGTTAAATAAACTTGTTTTCTGCACTTGCCAGAACCTCGCCTGATTTTAACAATTGCGGAAAATAATCACTAAAATAACACTACAATCGTCCTGATGGATTATTGTCCACCTTTTGAGTAAGGATATTTTCTGACTTGGTAACACAACTATTTATATTTGCATTAACAATTAAGCACAAGCAGGTGCGTGCAGCGCAGTTGTGTGCAAGTGACTTATTAAATAGGTATTAACACTCCAAATAAAAGAAATGGATTTTTGGGCAAAGCAATTCGTATGGCTTGACTGGGCAATCCTTGGCGTCGGTATTCTTGCCGTCGTCTGGGCTGTTTGGCATGCCATCGTCAAAGACAAGAAGGCCTCGGCAGGAGAGAGCTCTTCTGACTATTTGTTCGGCAAAGGTGAGCCGTGGTATGTCATCGGTATGGCTATTTTCGCCGCTAACATCGGTTCTGAGCACCTCGTAGGTCTCGCTGGAACGGGTGCGAAAGATGGCGTCGGTATGGCACACTGGGAGATGCAGGGCTGGATGATCCTCATCCTCGGTTGGCTTTTCGTGCCATTCTATCAGTTGCTCATCAACAAGATGGGCAAGATTATCACGATGCCCGACTTCCTCAAGTTCCGCTACACCAAACGAACTGGCAGCTGGCTCTCTATCATTACTCTCGTAGCCTACATCCTTACTAAGGTTTCTGTTACGGCTTTCACTGGTGGCATCTTCTTCGAGTTCCTTCTCGGTCTCAATTTCTGGGTCGGCGCAATTGGTCTTATCGCCATTACTGCCGTCTTCACCGTTTTCGGTGGTATGAAGGGTGTCATGACCCTCTCTACGATCCAGACCCCTATCCTTATTATAGGTTCTTTCCTTGTTCTTTTCCTCGGTCTTAACTACCTTGGCGAAGGCAGCATCGCGGCAGGTTGGACTGCAATGATGGATAATGCAAGCTCCATGCACGATGGCTTTGGCATCAACCACATGTTCCACTGGGATTCTCAAGACCCTATGTATCATGAGTACCCTGGCTTTGTAGTCTTCATCGGCGCTTCTATCATTGGTTTCTGGTACTGGTGCACCGATCAGCATATCGTACAGCGTGTTCTCGGTCAGACTAAGGGCGAGACCAATGAGGCAGTTATTGCTCGTGCTCGCCGTGGCACTATTGCTGCTGGTTTCTTCAAAGTTCTTCCTTGCTTCATGTTCCTCATCCCTGGCATGATATGCATTGCGCTTGCCAACAAGGGAGCTCTCGATCTTGAGAACACTGACGCTGCCTACGCAGTCATGGTGAAGAACGTTCTTCCTGTCGGCGTGAAGGGTATTGTAACAATCGGCTTCGTTTGCGCTCTCGTAGCCTCTCTTGCCGCATTCTTCAATAGCTGCGCAACCCTCTTCACTGAGGATTTCTACAAACCACTGAAGCCTGGTAAGACCGAGTCTCATTACGTCTTCGTAGGTCGTGTGGCAACCGTCGTTGTTGTGCTACTCGGTCTCGCATGGATGCCCGTCATGATGAGCATGGATACTCTCTACACGTATCTTCAGGGTATCCAGTCTCTCCTCGCTCCCGCAATGGTCGCAGTCTTTACTCTTGGCATCTTCTCCAAGAAGATCACTCCTAAGGCAGGTGAGTGGGGTCTCATCGGTGGCTTTGTTATCGGCATGCTCCGTCTCTTGACCAACGTGATTACTGAGTCAGGCAATGCTGAAATGACAGGTGCTTTCTGGGACGCTACTGCGTGGTTCTGGCAGACCAACTGGCTCGTCTTCGAGATCTGGCTTCTCGTCTTCATCATCGTCCTTATGGTCGTTGTATCGTTCTTCACTCCCGCACCTTCTAAGGAGCAGGTTGACGCCATCACTTTCACCAGCGACTTCCGCAAGTCTATTCGTCAGAGCTGGGGCGTTTGGGATATCGTTGGCTCTCTCGTCGTCATCGGTCTCTGTGGCGCTTTCTATTGGTACTTCTTCTAAAAAATAGATTCAATGCGTGTGGTGAAGTTCATTCACCGCACGCATTTATCAACTGAAATATTCATACTTAAATGCTCAAGAGTTTAAAAGAGAAAGTCTTGAAGGCCAATCTCGATTTGGTCAAGCAAGGTCTTGTGATCTTCACGTGGGGCAACGTCTCTGGCATCGACCGTGAGAAGGGTCTCATCGTCATCAAGCCCTCTGGCGTCTCTTATGACGACATGAAGGCTGACGATATGGTGGTTGTCGATCTCGCTACGGGCAAAGTCGTTGAGGGTGACCTTAACCCTTCTTCTGACACCCCTACGCACCTCGCTCTCTATCGTGCATTCCCCAACATTGGTGGTGTTGTTCATACCCACTCTACCTATGCAACAGCATGGGCGCAGGCTGGCAAGTCGATCCCTAACATCGGAACAACTCATGCCGACTACTTCTATAAGGACATCCCTTGCACACGTAGCATGACTGAGCAGGAGGTTAAGGGCGATTATGAACTCGAGACCGGCAATGTCATTGTCGAGACTTTCAAAGACATCAATCCTGATCATACTCCTGGTGTCCTCGTTAAGAACCATGGTCCTTTTTCGTGGGGAACATCTCCCGACAATGCCGTATACAACGCCAAAGTCATGGAGCAGTGCGCTAAGATGGCGTTCATCTCTTTCTCCGTCAATCCCGAGACAACGATGAACCCACTCCTTGTCGAGAAGCACTACATGCGCAAGCATGGTCCTAACGCCTATTACGGTCAGAAGAAAAAACATTGATAACAGAATAACAAAAACGAGCCAGGTCGCTGGGCTTTAGAGCCGATGCGATTCGGCACCATTAAATAAAACAAGCAATATGGCAAAAGCATTTGATAATTACGAGATCTGGTGGATCACTGGAGCTCAGCTTCTTTACGGTGGCGATGCTGTCGTAGCTGTCGATGGTCACTCTAAGGAGATGGTCGATGGTCTCAACAAGAGCGGCAACATCCCCGTCAAGATTGTCTATAAGGGAACTGCTAACTCCTCTAAGGAGGTCGAGACCCTCATGAAGGCAGCAAACAATGACGATAAGTGTGTCGGTATCATCACTTGGATGCACACTTTTTCTCCTGCCAAGATGTGGATCAAGGGTCTTCAGGCTCTCGAGAAGCCTCTCCTCCATTTCCATACTCAGTACAATGCCGAGATTCCTTGGGAGACCATGGACATGGACTTCATGAACCTCAACCAGAGTGCGCACGGCGATATCGAGTTCGGTCACATCTGCACTCGTATGCGTGTTCCTCGCAAGGTTGTTGTTGGCTACTGGAAGAACGAGGAGGCTCAGAAGAAGATTGCCGTGTGGGCTCGTGTAGCAGCAGGTGTTGCTGATGCTCACAATGTCCGTTGCCTCATGTTCGGTATGAACATGAACAATGTCGCTGTAACCGATGGCGATCGTGTCGAGTTCGAGCAGCGTCTTGGCTACCACGTTGACTACTACCCAGTTTCTTCCCTCATGGACTACTTCAAGAAGGTGACTGACGCTGAGGCTGATGCGCTTGTTGAGGAGTACAAGAAGGAGTACACCATCAAGATCGACGAGTCTGGCGAGAAGGTTTACTGGGAGAAGGTGAAGAATGCTGCAAAGGCAGAGATTGCGCTTCGCCGTGTTCTCAAAGATGAGAATGCTACCGCTTTCACCACCAACTTCGACGATCTCGGCGATGCCGACATTAATGATCCTAATTTCGTTGGTTTCGACCAGATCCCAGGCCTCGCTTCTCAGCGTCTTATGGCTGAGGGCTACGGCTTTGGTGCCGAGGGCGACTGGAAGACAGCTTGCCTCTACCGTACTCTCTGGGTCATCCAGCAGGGAATGCCCACAGGCTGCTCTTTCCTTGAGGATTACACCCTCAACTTCGCCGGTGATCGCAGCTCTTGCCTCCAGAGCCACATGCTCGAGGTCTGCCCCCTCATCGCTACCGACAAGCCAAAACTCGAGGTCCACTTCCTTGGCATCGGCATCCGCAAGCAGCAGACCGCCCGCCTCGTCTTCACATCAAAGACAGGCGCAGGTATCAAGGCCACTGTTGTCGATCTCGGCAACCGTTTCCGCCTCATCTCCCAGGAGGTTGAGTGCATCGAGCCTAAGCCAATGCCTAACCTCCCTGTCGCATCTGCGCTCTGGGTTCCACAGCCTACTTTCGAGGTCGGTGCAGCAGCTTGGATTCTCGCAGGTGGCACGCACCACAGTGCTTTCTCCTACGACATCAACGAGGAGTACTGGGAGGATTTCGCTGAGATCCTTGGCATCGAGCATGTTAAGATCAACAAGCAGACCAACCTTTCCGACTTCAAGCAGCAACTTCGCAACAACGAGGTTTACTTCATGCTCAATAAGTCGCTTAAGTAAGCCTGCATAACAAGACAAGAGCCAAGAAGACCATCCCATATGGGTCTCTTGGCTCTTTCTTTTAATACGTAAATTCAAGTCTATCAAGCAAATGACAGCAAAAGAAACTATACAGCAGGGCAAAGCCATCCTCGGTATCGAGTTCGGCTCCACCCGCATCAAGGCGGTTCTCATCGACCAAAATAACGCTCCTATCGCTCAAGGTAGCCATGCATGGGAAAACCAACTCGTTGATGGTCTCTGGACATACAGCGTCGAGGCTATTTGGTATGGTCTCCAAGATTGCTACGCCGACCTGCGCAACAATGTCCGCAAGGAGTACGATGTCGAGATTGAGAATCTCGCAGCTATCGGCATAAGTGCAATGATGCACGGCTATATGGCATTCAATGATAAGGATGAGATTCTCGTTCCTTTCAGGACTTGGCGTAACACCAATACAGGAAAGGCTGCTGCTGAGCTCTCCAATCTCTTCGTCTACAATATTCCTCTCCGTTGGAGCATCTCCCACCTCTACCAGTGCATCCTCAATGGCGAGCCACACGTTAAGGACATCAAGTTCCAGACTACTCTTGCAGGCTATGTTCATTGGCAGCTCACAGGTGAGAAGGTTATTGGCGTAGGCGATGCGTCGGGCATGATCCCCGTCGACCCTCAGACCAAGACTTACAATGCCACAATGGTTCAGAAGTTTGACAATCTTGTCGCACCATACAAGTTCGGTTGGAAGCTTCTCGACATTTTCCCAAAGGTTCTCGTAGCAGGCGAGGATGCAGGTACCCTCACCGCTGAGGGCGCAAAACGTCTCGACGTGTCAGGTCACCTCAAGCCAGGTGCAAAACTCTGCCCTCCAGAGGGTGATGCAGGAACCGGCATGGCTGCTACAAACGCTGTAAAGCAACGCACTGGCAATGTCTCCGCGGGTACGTCTTCTTTCTCCATGATTGTCCTTGAGAAAGAACTCTCTAAGCCATACGAGGCAATCGATATGGTAACAACTCCTGACGGCTCGCTCGTCGCCATGGTTCACTGCAACAACTGCACTTCCGACCTTAACGCTTGGGTTGGTCTCTTCCGCGAGGCTCTTGAGCTGATGGGACAGAAGGTCGACATGGATGAGCTCTACGGTAAATTGTATAACAATGCCCTCACTGGCAATGCAAATTGCGGCGGGCTCCTCTCCTACAACTACATTTCAGGTGAGCCTGTAACGGGTCTCGCTGATGGTCGTCCACTTTTCGTCCGCTCAGCAAACGATAAGTTTACTCTTGCTAACTTCATCCGTGTCCATCTTTACGGCTCCATCGGTGTCCTCAAAATTGGCAACGATATTCTGCTCAAGGAGGAGAAGATCAAGATTGACCGTATCACAGGTCATGGTGGTCTCTTCCGCACAAAGGGAGTCGGTCAGCGCATTTTGGCTGCAGCCCTCAATTCGCCTATTTCCGTCATGGAGACTGCTGGCGAAGGTGGCGCATGGGGTATCGCCCTTCTCGCTTCTTATGTCGTTAATAACGATAAGAAGCAGAATCTTGCCGACTTCCTCGATGAGAAGGTATTCGCAGGTAACACTGGCACAGAGATCGCTCCTACGGCTGAGGATGTCGAGGGCTTCAACGAGTATATCGAGACCTACAAGGCTGGTCTCGACATCGAGAAGAAGGCCGTCGAGGCAAAGAAGTAACTTTCAACTATTTAAAATTCAATAAGTAATGAAATATCAAATGTGGGCAGCTGCCGCAATCTCGGCTCTCGCTTTCGCGGCATGCCAGCCAGCTCAGCAGCAAACTACTAAGCCTCTGGGTCTCACGGCCGAAGGCTTTGGTACCGATTCTGTTGACGGCAAGGCAATAAGCCTTTACACGCTCCGCAACGCTAATGGTGCTGTTGCGCAATTTACCAATCTTGGTGCAAAACTCGTGTCGCTCTATATGCCAGACGCTGAGGGTAAGATGGCAGATGTAGTCCTTGGCTACGCCACTGCTGCTCAGTACGCTGAGTGCGATAATGCGGCTGGCAAGGGCGAGCCTTTCTTTGGCGCAACCATCGGTCGTTATGGCAACCGTATCGCAGGCGGCAAGTTCAGCATCGATGGCACTGAATATCAGCTTTGCCAAAATGAGAATGGCAACAGTCTTCATGGTGGCAACCGCGGCTTCTACTCGCAAGTATTCGATGCAACCCAGCATGGCGATACTGCAATCACTTTCTCTCGTGTCTCTCCCGATGGCGAGATGGGCTACCCTGGCAACCTCGATGTTGCTGTCACCTACACATTGACCGACTCTAACAGCGTCGTAATCAGCTATAAGGCAACAACCGACAAGCCTACCGTCATCAACTTGACCAATCACTCATTCTTCAACCTTGCAGGCGAGGGCGACTCTACTATCAACGACGAGAGCATCCGCATTTGGGCTGACGCTATTACCCCTGTCGACGGCAGTCTCATCCCCACTGGCGAGCTTATGCCTGTCGAGGGAACGCCCTTCGACTTCCGTACCCCCCATGCCATTGGCGATAGCCTCGAAAGTCAGCATCCTCAAATTAAGCTCGGCAACGGCTACGACCATAACTTCGTCCTCTCCAGCGAGGTCGGTGACAATGGTCTCCGCATTGCGGCTCAAGTGACTGATCCTCAGAGCGGTCGTGTAATGACTGTCTACACAACTGAGCCTGGCATCCAGTTCTATGCTGGCAACTTCATTAATGGCACTCAGCTCGGCAAGAGTGGCGTATACTATCAGTACCGTTCCGCTCTCTGTCTCGAGACTCAGCATTTCCCCAACTCTCCAAACATTGAGGCTTTCCCATCTGTCCGCCTCAATCCTGGTGAGACGTACAACCACGTCTGCGTATATGCCTTCTCTACTGTGAAGAAGTAGCATTGCCAAACAATAAGCGTCACCCACCATTCGGCGTTCTATATGTCGGATGGTGGGTGTTCTTTTATACTTGTATATTGCCCTGTTACTAAGGTCTTTGTCTTAACATTCTTTTCTTTCAATCCCGCTGTTTTGCTAACTTTGTACCTTGTAATGTCAGAGATTAAACCATATAGCGGAGCAGACGACAAGCGCACACAAGTTGAGCGCATGTTCGATGGCATTGCGCCAAGCTACGACCTGCTCAACCACCTTCTCTCCTTTGGTGTCGACAAAGGTTGGCGTCGCAAGGCCATTAGCCTTCTCGTCGACAGTCATCCGCACGAAGTGCTCGACGTGGCTACGGGAACTGCCGATATGGCCATCGCTCTCCACCGTAGTTTAGGCGCCAATGTCGTAGGCTGCGACATTTCCCCAAAGATGGTGGAGGTCGGTGTCAAAAAGGTCGAGTCCGCTGGTCTTGCAGACAGCATAACTCTCCGAGTGGCAGACTCCGAGGCTCTCCCTTTCTCGTCCAATAGGTTCGATGCGGTAACAGTGGCGTTCGGAGTGCGCAACTTCGCTAATCTTGACAAGGGGCTTAGCCAAATGTGTCGAGTCCTTAAGCCTGGTGGTCGTCTTGTTGTGCTTGAGTTCTCGACTCCGCCCAATGCAATATTCAGAGGTCTATATAATTTCTACTTCCGCAACATATTGCCGCTCATCGGAGGTGCTATCTCCCATGACAGAGAAGCCTATGGCTACCTTTGTCGTTCTGCCATGGCGTTCCCGTCAGGTGAAGACTTCGAACGACACCTCTACGCAGCAGGGCTGAGACCAGTCTCCTCCACCATGCTGACTTTCGGTATAGCTACTGCATATTTGGCTACTAAGCCGTAAATTATTTACCTGAGTGGGCAATATTTTCAACACTTGTGCGTTATACCGTAGTAAGAGACTTACTATGCGCCTTTTGCCCGACACACTTTCACACCTTGCCCTTTGCCTTCTTCTCGTCATCTTGTTGACGGTCTTCCCGTCACAAGTCGTGGCGCAATACTCGTCAGCTGCCGAAGTGACGACTGCCAAGGGCATCCCTAATCTCCCTCGTTTCGATAAGAGGCCTGTGCACTTTGGCTTCTTGCTTGGCTTCAATGTTTTAGATTATCACGTCTACAATACCGGTCTCCGTACGTATGAGAACGGAGGAATGGCGCGATATGCTGAGGTGACAGAACTTAAGCCAGGTCTCGTGCTGGGTATTGTTACCGACTTCCGTTTGCGAGATAATCTCAGTTTCCGAGTGTTGCCAGGCATCTCGTTCGGACAGCGCAACTTGCTCTACGTCGATGAGAAAGGCAATCCTATTGACGAGGAGCCGCTTCTTATCAAGTCTACTTTCGTTGAGTGCCCACACTTGTTTAAGTATGCGGCCAAGAGGCTTAAAAACGTTCGCCCTTTCATAGTCGGTGGCGTTACGCCTCGTTTTGACCTTGCAAAGGATAAGCAAAGCCACCTTAATATGAGGTCGCTCGACATATATGCCGACGCAGGTGCAGGCATGGATTTTTACCTCACATACTTCCGTCTTTCAATCGAATTGCGTTGCGACATGGGTCTTACTAACGTGTATGACAGCAAGACATCCGAAGATTTGGAAGACATCCCCTATCAGCATGCAATTCACAAGCTGAAATCACGTTGGTGGGGCTTCGTATTCTATTTCGAATAAATGATAAACTTCTCTCGCCAAGTTTTGGCTAACGGCATGCGTGTCCTCGTATGCGAGGATCCCATGGCTCCTCTGGCGACGTTCAACATGCTCTATACTGTCGGAGCTCGAAACGAGCGACCCGAGCGCACTGGTTTCGCTCACCTTTTTGAGCATCTGATGTTCGGTGGCTCAGTCAATGTTCCCGACTTCGACTATCAAGTGCAGCGTGTTGGTGGTGATGCCAATGCGTTTACCACCAATGACATAACGAATTACTATATAACCCTACCAGCCGATAATATCGAGACGGCATTTTGGCTTGAGAGCGACCGCATGCTCGGCCCCGCTTTTAGTCAAGAAGGGTTGGATATTCAAAAGAAGGTTGTAATTGAGGAGTTCCGCCAGCGATACCTCAACACACCGTATGGCGATAGTCAACACCTGTTCCGAGACCTTGTATACAAGGTACACCCGTATCGTTGGCCGACTATCGGTTTGAATGTCAATCATATTGAAGAGGCTACCCTTGACGAGGTGAAAGATTTCTTCTATCGTCACTATACGCCAGCCCACGCTATTCTCTCTGTGTGTGGCAATGTCAAGGCCGACGAAATATTTTCTCTTGCGGAAAAATGGTTCGGTGGCATACATCGAGAGACTGTAGATGTTATACCGTTGGTCGAACCTGTCCAGACCGAGGCTCGATTCCTCGATGTGGCACGCGATGTCCCGGCCTCTCGAGTGATGGTGGCTTTCCATTCAACGGAGCGTATGCATCGTGACACGAAGCTTGGCGATCTTATGACAGACGTGTTGGCCGATGGTGCGTCTTCTCGTCTTAACCAACATCTTATAAAGGAAAGCCAAACTTGTACAGATGCCAATGCTTTCATAACAGGCACTGTCGATCCGGGAGCTATAGTGTTTACCGCACAAGTGGCTGATGATGTTGCGCCAGAAAAGGTAATTGATCAAATATGGGATGAGGTATATGCCTTGCAGACTGAAGGTCCAACTGAGTATGAGATCAAAAAGGCACGTAACCGTCAAGAGGCTGCGCAAGTAATAGCGGAGACCGCCTCACAAGCCTTGGCGCAGAGCCTTGCAACTTATGAGATGCTTGGCGACGCAAATCTGATAAATACCGAGTACCACGCCTACGATAACATAACGACAGATGATGTCCGCGACCTTGCTCGCCGTACGTGTACTCGCGAGAACAGCTCCACACTGATTTACCGCCACAAATAATCGAAGCAGTGGATAATACTTTCCGTCAGACTCCTCCTCCCTCGGGCGACATAAAAATGCCCGTCATACCATCTTTTACCACTCAAAAGTTGCCTAATGGCGCCATGTTGCATGTCATGCCTGGCGGCAACCAGTCAATCGTGAAGTTTGAGGTCTGCGTGTCTGCGGGCTCCCTTCGCTGCGACCGTGCGCTTGTGGCTTCCGCCACATCTGAGCTCTTGACAGAGGGGACGCAACGGCATACAGCTCAAGAGATTGCAGAGTCGCTTGATTTTTATGGAGCATATACATGGCCGGCTTCGTCAATCGGCAGGGCTTCGCTCACGTCGCTCTGTTTGGAACGCGACCTCGCCCCCGTCTTGGCTATTGTGAATGAGATTCTGCGTCAACCAACTTTTCCTGATGAGGAGGTGGCTCTTTATAAAGCGCAAGAACTTCAGAATTTTGACATGAAGATGATGCGCACGCCATTCCTTGCTTCGCGTGCCATGCTTGAACTGCTATATGAGTCCGGTAGCCGCTATCGACGCTTCGCCTTGCGGGAAGATTACGACGCACTGACTCCCGAAATGCTGCGTACGCATCATGCAAGTTCCTATCGCCCCAATGGTGCGCATATTTTTGTTTCTGGTCGTCCTTCCGATGCCGACATCCGCCTCATAGCCGAGACTTTTGGCTCCACGGATTGGGAACCCGGCACCGACTGGGAAGCCCCTGGACCTCAATATAATCCAAAGCCCGGTCGTGCCATGATAGAGCATGATGGCGAGCAGACTTCAGTCCGCATCTCTCGCCCGATTTTCAATCGAGAGCATCCCGATTTGTTGCCATTCCAAATGGCAAATGCTGCTTTTGGTGGTTACTTTGGCGCACGCCTCATGCAGAATTTGCGCGAGCGACTCGGGTTGACCTATGGCGTCTACTCAACCGTCAACGCTAATAAGTTCCGTGGGGTGCATACCATTGCAACGGAGGTTAAGACTGGCAGCCATAAGGTGGTCGAAAAAGAGATTTTCAACGATATGGAACGTCTTGCGTCTGAGGTGATTACAGATCGTGAGATGGAGACGTTGCGAGGGTTCATGATGGGCGAGATGCTCCATTTCTTCGATACGATAATGACGTCTGCCGATACAGTCTTCACTTTGCTGCTCGATGGGGTAGGGACGGACTATCTTTCTGATTTCTACCGAGTCGCAAGGGATATAACTAAAGAGGAAGTGCGTGACATGGCGGCTAAGTGGTTCGTCCCGAACGAGTACTCGGTTGTTTGCGTAGGCAAAGGGGTGGAGGAGTAGTAACCCTCACTATTTTTTGATATAAAGTTTAGGTGGCAGACCTACTATCTGTTTGAAGACCCTGTTGAAGTTGTTGGGAGAAGAGAAGCCTGTGGCGTAGGCTATCTCCTGTATGTTCATTTTCCCGTCGGTAAGTAGCTCGATAGACCTCATGATGCGAAGTGTGTTGAGGTAGCTGCTGAAGTGTATTCCAGATTGGCGGAAAAGGCGACTAAGGTTGCGCGGTGAGAAATGGAAGAGAGTAGCAAGGTCATCAATGCGTAGCTCGTCTTTTATATGCATAGATATATAGTCGATTACGGGGTGCAACCGTGAATCGTTTGGAACGACGAGGGTCTTGAAAAGAGATTGTGTCTCAGGGCTTATTTGCGGAAGAAGATTTAGGAAGCTCTGTATGAACCAGAATAGGTCTGGGTTTGTACGTTGGCTTATGAGCCTTTCGTGTGACGATATGAATTTAAGGTTCTCGCACACAAGTTCGTTGGTGTTATAGATAGAGAGTGTGTCCTTGTTGGCGAGGCTGGCTTGACTGTCAAAAGCGACGTTGAGTATGAGGAGTGCGACTTGGCTGTTGTTGCTCGATAGTTTATGCTCCATGTCGGTTGGAATCCATACTATCCGCCGTTCGGGGACGAAGTAGCTGCTGCCTTGCGCCTCGACGTGGAGCGTGCCGGAAAGTGTGTATATGATTTGGTGCTTATTATGGCTATGTGGAATAAGGTTTATCTCTTCCCATCCGGTTTTCTTTATAAGGATCTCATCTTTCTTAGAATTATTTATAAGGGAGATATATTCACGTTGTTCGGTGTTCATTATGGTGGCGCAAAAGGTTAATTATATGTCCTAATATGCAATATGCGCCCAAAATTAACATTCTATCTTTGCAATATCAAAATCAGACAGACAAAAGACGACAACAACAGACAGTGAAAGACAAAGACAAGAAAGGGTGTACCATGCTTACGTGCGTGGTTGTTTTATTTTTAAATGTGACAGCAGCGAAAGCTCAAGAAGTGGAGATGTCGATAGATGACATGTTCGGCAGAGTGGAACAGCACAATATCGATGTCAAGACTGCACGCCAAAGTGTCAGCATCTCAGCGGAGCAGAAGAGGGCGGCTAAGGTCAAAAGACTGCCGGACGTGAATTTCTCAGTTGCTGCAAATTATTTGGGTGATGCCACAATCCTGAACCGAGATTTTAGTAATGCCACGAAGTCGGAGATGCCGCATTTCGGCAACTCTATTTCGCTTACCGCATATCAGCCTGTATATGCAGGTGGTAGGATAGCAGCAGGAATTGAGCAGGCTGAAACTCGGGAACTAATGGCTGACAATGAGTTAACCATTGTGACGGACAATATGAAGATGGAGGCTTTGGAGTGCTATTTGGATCTCTTTAAGCACCGTAACCTCTTGTCCGTATATGATGAGAATATAGCATTGACGGAAAAGTTGGTCTCTGAAATGAAAGGACGTTCAGAGCAGGGGCTTGTTCTCGCAAATGATATAACTCGTTATGAGCTAAATCTCTTGAACCTTAATTACGATCGCACTGTCATAGTCGACGGTATAGACCATCTGAATCATAACCTCTTGACTTATCTTGACTTGGAGGATGCGACCATTGTAATTCCTCTCTTGAAATTTGAAGATGGTGAGGCTGTCGAGTCGTCTGCCGATTATTGGTTGGAGCTTGCACGGCAGAACTCACCAGAGTTGAGGAAGATCTACTTGGAGCATTCCAGATTGGAGACGGAAGAAAAGTTGGTCAAGAGCGCAAGGCGTCCGAGCATTGGTATTTCGGTGGGCGACAATTTAGATGGCCCGATAACGAACAGGTCTCCGGTTGTTGATAAGAACCTTAACAAGTGGTGGGCTGGCGTACAATTGACTCTCAATATATCATCATTTTACAAGGAGTCTTCGTCACTCCGGTCTGTTAGAATGGAAACTGCTCGCCAAGTGGACAGGAAAAGGTCGCAGGAGGATAGCATAGAGCGTAGGATCGACAAGGCGAGTAAGCAATATCGTGAGGCTATTGAGCAAGTGCGGACGCAAGAACTCAATGTCAAATTGGCAACGGAGAACTACCGAATTGTTGAAAGGAGGTACTCAAGCGACTTGGCTTTGTTGACCGACATGCTTGACGCCTCCGCCCAAAAACTTGACGCTGAGGTGCGTCTTGTTAACGCACGCACGAACGTTATTTATTATCACTACCAACTTAAATATATTTCAGGAACCTTATAATGAATAGGAGAACAAGGCGTTGGATGCAGCATATTGTCGTGTTGCTTATCATATCTGTAGGTCTTTGGTGGATAGCCTCTCAATTTATCAAGTTTAACCTCTCAACTTATACAGACAATGCGCAGGTGAGGCGTCAGTTGGTGCCTGTCGATGTCCGAGTTCGGGGGTATATTAAAGAGATACAATTTGAGGAATACTCGTTCGTCCATTTAGGAGATACGCTCGTTGTTATTGACGACTCTGAATACCGTCTCCGTTTCTTGCAGGCTAAAGCCGAATTGCAGAAGGCACTTAGCGGCAAGTCGGCAATGAACACGGCAATATCTACAACTTTCAGCAACATAGGCGTTAACGAAGCATCTATTGCCGGTGCCAAAGTCGAGATGGAGAATGCGGAGCGCGACCTCGCACGATATGCGTCTTTGCTTGAGGAAAAAGCAGTGACTCCTAAGCAGTATGACGACGCAAAGACACGCTATGAGTCGATGAAGGCGAGATACGAGATGCTTTGCCGTCAAAAACAGTCGACCTCTCTAACCAAGGAAGAGCAGGAAAAGCAGCTTGGGGAGAAAGACGCCAGTATCGAGTTGGCGCGTGCTTCAGTAGAGCTTGCCGCACTTGACTTGTCTTATACAGTCATTACGGCACCAGCTGACGGATATACATCGCGAAGGAGCATCAAGACCGGTCAGTTGGTGCAACCTGGTCAGACGCTACTCTCTGTCGTTGACGAGAATGACGTATGGGTCATTGCCAACTACAAGGAGACGCAAACAGCAAATATGAAGATAGGCGACCGAGTTGAGATTGATGTCGATGCCATACCTGGAGTGACGTACATTGGTAGGATAACTGCAATGTCTAATGCCACAGGGGCGCAATATTCTCTTGTACCTCAAGACAATGCGACAGGCAACTTTGTTAAGGTCGAGCAACGCATACCTGTCAAGATCCGCTTTACCGAAGACAATACACCCGAGAATATAAAGCGTCTCAAGTCGGGAATGAATGTCGAATGCGAAATGATTGACGACTAATGTCGACTCAGTACACATCGGCGAACACGGTGATTCGTGCTCGTCAGTTGCTAATGTTCCGCAGGTGGGTACCGCACTGGATGCGATTTTGGCTGTATATGGCTTTCGGCTTCCTATATCAATATGTGGGAAGTATCAATACGGCATCTATCACGCAGATTATCAGCGAGGAAGCATTTCTGTCTGAGGATATACAGATGGCTGGCTACTGCATGCTCGGCGGTATAACCGTGTGCTTCCCAGTCATGTACAGGTTCAAGTTCTTCTTGACGACGCGGCAGTTGTTCTTTGTCGCATCTATGGGACTGATAATCTGTAACATTATAACGATGTTGGTGTCTGTGCCATGGGTGGTGTGGGGTGTGAGCTTTGCAGCGGGTTTCTGTAAGATGTTGGGGATGTTCGGTTGTACGAGTGTCTTCCGTCTGTGCGTGACGCCTTCGCGTAACTATGCTGTATTCTTCCCTGTCGTCTACACCATGGTCTGCGGGGGTACTCACCTGTCAGGTCTGACGACCGTCTATCTGGCGTATTATGGCAACTGGAGGCTAATGAACTTGTTTGTCATAGCATTGCTTTTGGTACACTTCGCATTGGTGTACTTCCTCATGCACAGGGATCATCGTCCAGGTCCATATCTTTCAATAAAGGGCGTAGACTTTTTAGGGCTGTTGCTTTGGAGCTCTTTCCTCATATCTGGAATATGGTTGTTCACATATGGTGAGCATTACGATTGGTGGCGCAGCAAGCCTATATGGATTGCCACTTTTGGAACGATTGTGTTGTTTATTGCGGCATATTGCCGGTCGAAGTTCGCAGAGAAGCCATACTTGCAACTTTCAATCTTCCATTATAGGGCCACATGGCAGCTGATGATATTGTTGCTCGGTGTGGGAATCTTGCAGTCGGCACCACGCTTGCTGCAATCTATATACGTCAATGGGGTTCTCCATTATGATTCTCTCAATGTCATTGCGCTAAACTGGCCGCAGCTGTATGGTACGGTTATAGGTGCGTTATTAGGTTTCTATGCATTTGTCAAATGGCATTGGAACTTCAAACAGTACTTCGTTTTCGCATTGGCATTGGCTGTGATATACGAAGTATGCATGTATTTCCTGATAGATGGCGACACCAATCGTGAGGCGTTCTATGTCCCACTTTTCGCCATGGGCGTATCCGAAGTGATGATTGGCTCAGCGTCAAATATTTATATGTCGCAGAGCGTTCCGTTCTCGCACTTCTTCTTCGGTCTAAGTGCCATTGGCTATATACGTTGCGGCATAGGCTCGGCAGCGTCATCGGCTTTTGTGCAGCGATTGTACAACTGGTCGATTGCGAAAAATAGCGTGGCGGCGTCGGCTAATTTGGATGGTGAAACATTGCCGTTCAGTATGCCGTCTTGGAGTGAGGCAGTGTCCGCTGTTTCGAAACAGGCGGTCATGATATCCGTGAAAGAGTGCTTTGGATATCTTGTGTTGTTGGGCATTGCAATTATTTTGTTAGTGATGCTGAGCAATTACCGTACAGCTGTTGTGCGTCTGTTGCCGCGAATGACAGCAATCCGAATATGGATTAAGAACGAGAGGAAAGGCGACCCTAAGGACTCTGTGAGGGTAAAGCCGTAAAGAAAATCCCCCTGCTGATATTCTTTTATCAGCAGGGGGCGTTTTTATCTATTGCTCATGTGCATCAGAACTTGACGCCCCCTGTTGCGTACTATTTTGTTGTGTTTGCGGAACGGGAGTGTGGTTGGTGGCGATACGCCATGGCGCATCGTTAAGGTACACAACCTCTTTGGCAGCGACAAGTTGTTTCTCGAGTATGCCTCCCTGGCGCAAAACACCTATGACAACCTTCTCGGCATTTGCAATCATGTATTTGTTGCGGTCGGCTGCCACTCCGTAGTCATCCATCCAAGGAAGGCTGAAATCTGCCATTGTGATTATGAGCAGACGACCATCACCTATGGCGTCGACAATGTATGTAGGCCAAAGCTCAGGGTAAGGAGCGGAGAGGACAAGGATGGTCGGTATGTTACGTTTTAGGAGACCTTGGAACACGTGGCTCTCGAGCAGCTGTATATTTCCTACCATGACGCAATCTGTGTCTGGGTTAAGGGAGTCGAGCCACGTCCGGATGTTGTCATCGCATGACCTTGGGGTGTGGCGCGAAGTGAGGAACGCTGTTTTGTTGGTATGCTCGAGAAGTTTGATGTTGCCGATAGGGGGTGATACTTTATTTTGGTCCATGGGTCTGCGATGGTTGTTTATGCCAAGATAGCAAAAGAAGTTGTAATTGGCAAGAGGATGGAGCGGAAAAGGATTTTGAGGCAGTGGAATGTTAAACCTTCTGAGACGGGTTTTATGAGATGGGATGGTGTTTGAACATTGCTAAAAACAAAGACACCATGGGGATATGCGGCTATAGGTATGTGGAAATAGAGAAGCCCCTTGGCACTGCTGCGCCAAGGGGCTTATGCGTGAGCGGGAAACGGGACTCAAACCCGCGACCCTCTGCTTGGAAGGCAGATGCTCTATCGACTGAGCTATTCCCGCAAGGGATGTTAGTGGGAGGTGAAGGATTCGAACCTACGAAGCCGAAGCAGCAGATTTACAGTCTGTCCCATTTGACCACTCTGGAAACCTCCCATCATGAATAAATCATAATCTCCATTGAGATTGAGCCAATAGAGGGACTCGAACCCACGACCGGCTGATTACAAATCAGCTGCTCTACCAACTGAGCTATATTGGCAGGTGGGTAAGCTATCTATGTCGCACCGCTCAACCTAATACCTTTGCTGCGGTCAGGCCCTGGAGGATTCAAAGGGAGCTGGTCGCATAGGACTTACCCGTGTGCTTTGTGACTGCAAAATTACAGCAAAATTGTATTTACACAACTCTTTGGGGAAGTTTTTTAGTAAAAACTTTTGTGTTTTGTGTTAATGGTTTGCATATCAGTCTGTTGCGTATTTAGGCTTGTTGACCTGTTTGCGGAGCTTGTCGACAAGGTGGTCGATGCGCTGAAGCTCATGCGGGATGTCGATGCGTTGGGGGCAGTGTGGGGAACAGTGTCCGCAACTGATGCAGTAGGTGGCTTGGCGTTCCCGAGGGATTGAGCGGTCGTAGTCGAGGAGGAATATTTGCCTATTACGGGTGTAGGCTTCACGGGCGTCAGCACTGGCGGCGTCGGCATCTTTTTCCATAGGGAAGTGACCTTCGTTGATGCACTTGTTGTAGTGGAGGAGGTTGGCTGGGATGTCGATGCCGTAGGGGCATGGCATGCAGTATTTGCAGTCGTTGCAGGGGATGGTGTTGAGACTCATCATCTCTTTGGCGATGTCGTCAAGGAAGATGAGGTCGTCGTCGGAGAGAGGCTTGAAGGGGGAATAAGACGTGAGGTTGTCGTTGAGATGCTCCATGTAGGTCATGCCACTCAGGACGGTTAGGACGAGAGGGAATGTGCCTGCGTAGCGGAAAGCCCATGACGCAATGGAGCGTTCTGGTTCACGCTCTTTGAGGCGGCTGGCGATATGGCTGTTGACCTTAGCGAGACGCCCCCCGAGGAGTGGCTCCATGATTACGGAAGGAATGCCTCGTTTGGCGAGCTCGTTGTAGAGGTATTCGGCGTTGGTGTTGCGCTCGTTGATCTGCTTGGCGAAGTGCCAGTCGAGGTAATTGAGCTGGATTTGCACGAAGTCCCATTTTATCTCGTCGTGGAGGGACAGGAGGTAGTCGAAGACCTCGATATCTCCATGGTATGAGAAGCCGAGATTTCTTATCCTGCCTGCTTTGCGCTCATTAATGAGGAAATCGAGCATTCCATTGTCGAGATACCTCTTCCGATAGGCTGTCATTCCGCCCATACCGATGCCGTGGAGCAGCATGTAGTCTATGTAGTCGGTTTGCAGCTCCTTGAACGAATTGTGATACATCTTAATGGACTCGCTACGGCTCCATGTGGACTCGGCGAAATTGGAGAGTTTGGTAGCTATGAAGTACTTGTCTCTCGGGTGGCGGCTGAGAGCGATGCCCGTGGCGTGCTCGCTCATGCCTTTGCAGTAGGCGGGAGACGTGTCGAAATAGTTGACACCGTACTCAATAGCTCGGTCTACGAGGCGGTTGACCATCTCTTGGTCTATGTCGCCGTTCTCGTCGGTTGGCCATCGCATGCAGCCATATCCAAGCAGGGAGACTTTGTCGCCCGTTGTCGGCGTGGTGCGCATCTCCATCTGACCTTTGATGAGCGAGGGGTGGTTGGCGTTTGTGGAGGCATTGTCATTGCCATTGGCGCACGCTGTGAGAGCCAGAGACGCACCTGCGCCTAAGCGAGTAAGGAAACTTCTTCTGTTAAACTTCTCCATTGCTTATACCTCCTTATGGTTTTCGTGTCCCTCGACATAAATTGCGCTGAGTGGTCTTGATGGGCAGACGTGTTCACAGGCGCCGCATCCGATGCATCGCTCTTCGTTGACGGCAGGGATGCGCAGGTCTGGGTTGTCTGGACTTTTGACCATGGATATCGCCCCGTTGGGGCAGTGGCGCGCGCAGTTGCCGCATGAGGTGCTCTCGGTATTGACTACGCAGCGATCTGCGACCCATACGGCATGACCAATCTGTGTGGAGACTTTGGCGCTGAGGGGTATGGGAGAGATGGCTCCTGCTGGACATATGTGTGAACACAGATTGCAGTCGGGGCGGCAGTAGCCGCGTTCGAAACTCATGCGAGGTTGCATGAGGGTCATTAAATCGGTTGAGGGACGTAGGACTCCATTGGGGCATTGTGCTACGCAGAGTTGGCAGCCTGTGCATCGGTTTGTAAAGTTTCGGATGCTGCGAGAGCCTGGTGGGACAAGCTCTGTTGTGCGTTTAGGCGGAACTTTTGCATCGAGGATGGTAAGGCCTCCGTCGACGACCTTGTCTTTTTGAGCAGAGGCTGCAGTCGCAGCCAAAACGCCTACGCCAGTGAGAAACGCACGGAGGCCACTGTCGGTTTGGGCTTGCGGTTTTGAGGTCGTGTTGGCGTGTCGTCGCCAAGAGTAAGAAATGGCACCTCGTGGGCATATGTCGATGCAGTTGAAACACGAGACGCAGCGGCTCTTGTCTATGGAAGGGATAGTGCCTTTGCCTTTGATGTTGATGCTTGCCGCCTTGCAATTCTTCTCGCACAAGTGGCAGTTGACGCACTTAGAGGTATCGATGACCGTGGCGAGAATGGAGAATTTGGAGACGTAGCCGAGGATGGTGCCGACTGGGCAGATGGTGTTGCAGTAGGTGCGGCCATGGTGCCAAGCGAGGATGGCTATGATTAAGAGAGTGACGAGCGCTATTGCGAAGACGGGAAAGGTACGAATCCAGACGTCTGTCACCCCAACATTATAGCCTCCTACGGCCTCATCGGCTGTGGCTACGAGATTGCTGCAAAGTTGGTAGACAGGTTGGAAGATGTTTTGCGCAATGCGTCCGAAAGAGCTGTATGGGGCGAGCAGGGCTACGACGCTGCTGACGCCAGTGACCATACACAGGACGAAAAGGGCAAGGACGGACAGTCGAAGGATACGTTTCTCTTTTGAGTAACTATATCGGCGAGGTTTTGCTCGTCGTCCGAGGCGAGCGAATAGGTCTTGTAGGAGACCCATTGGGCATATTACGGAGCAATAGACGCGTCCGAGCAGGAAGGTCAGGAGCAGTAGGACAGCTACTGTTATGAAAGCCCCCCCCATGAAGGCGGGGAGAATCTGGATGTGGGCGAGCCAGGACAGATGGGAGGCTGCAAAACCGCTTGTGTCGACAAAGAGGAAGGTTATTGACACAAGCATCATGATGCCCAGCCCTATACGTATTTTGCGTAACATGATCTGGATATGAGGACTACGTACACAAATATACCTAAAATGGGGGACAAAGCATAGTGGAGCGACTAATACGTATCGCTTCTCATTCTAAACAACAAGTATGGTGAGTGTCAGATTTTTACGCCGACAAAAAGGACGTCGTCGGTTTGTGGGAAGTCGCCTTTCCACTGGGTGAAAAACTCTTGTGTCGTGAGATTTTGTTCTTCGATACTGTCGTTGAGGATGGTGCGTAGGAACTTTTCGATGCGTGAGTTTTTCATCTTCTCGCCATTCTGACCTCCGAACTGGTCACTATACCCGTCGGTGTACATATAGAAGGCGTCACCTTTGGCGAGTTGCATAACGTTGGTGGTGAATTTGCGATTTCGTAACTCGTGATCGACGTCACCGATGCTTCTCTTGGTGCCGCGGATAGTTATGAGGTCGTCGCCTTGCGCAATGATGATAGGACGTCGGGCAGCGGCGGTTTTGAGCATATGCGTATTGAGGTCGAGAACCACGAGAACGGCATCGAGGCCATCCTTGGTTGTATTGTGCTCAGTCGTGTTGTGGGACAGATTTTCGACAAGGCTATTGTCCAGCATCTCGAGCATTGTGGACGGGTCGAGTTCGTCTTCAGAAAGACGTTCGCAGATGCTATTAATTATCGTGGCGGAAATCATGGAGAGAAACGCGCCAGGAACGCCGTGACCAGTGCAGTCTGCGCAGCACAGGACAAGTTTATCGCCTTTGTGCGTGAACCAGAAGAAATCGCCACTGACGACATCGAGCGGGCTGAAGAACACGAAAGAGCCACTTAGGGGGAAGTCGTTGAGCGATTCTGGGCTTGGTGAGATGGCTTGCTGGATGTGTTGAGCATAGAGGATGCTCTCGGAGATGCGGTCGTTGGTGGACTCAAGGTACTTAGCCTGCTGTTTGAGCTCTGCCACCTTGGAACGTAATTCTTCCTGAAGGTGCTTGGTCTTGATGAGCGTCTTGCGTTCTGTGATCTTTTCGCGCCATCGTGCAACGCCGAGGATGATAAGGATTATGACGGCAACGGCTATAATGTGGTATACGATAAGAAGAACGAGGTTGCTGGGAGAGCTTGCTTGCGGTTGGAGTTTCTCTTGGAGATTTTGAATATCGGCTTCTCGTTGGCGATTGTTGATGGCGAAGACGTCTGTTTGCATCTCGATGCCACGTTGGCGTTCCTCGCTCATGACAGCGTAAGCCTTCTCGTAGTCGCCTTGGACGACCCAGAAGGTGCTCCGGCTCTCATTGACGAGCGCCCAGTCGAATGGGGTGAGGGTGGCGGCAGGGGGGATGGAGTCGAAGAGGAATGCGCGTGCTGACTTGGCGTCTTTGCGTATTGCGCATAGCTCGCCGTGGAGAAGGTTAAGGACGATGTGTCCCTCGCGCGAGAGGCTTGCTGTGTCGATTCTCTTTCCGTATTGCTCTGCCCAGTCGAGTTCTCCCATGCGGCAGCGAGCTAGACCTTGGAACGCCATTGCGTCAGCGTGGAGGTGCTCGAGACCAGTCTTACCGACGAGCATCTCGAGCTTGTTCATTGCAGAGGAGGCTTGAGAGTACTGATGGAGGAAGAAACGGAGGCGTACGAGTTGGCGGAGGTAAGGGAGCTTAGAGCGGTCGGAAGCCTTGTCATATATGGCGCTCGCCTTGGTTAAGAGTCGGTCGGCTACATCGACATTGCAGAGATCTATTGCCACGCTGGCGCATTCGGCGAGGGATTTCATTCGGCAGGCTGGTGCTATTTGGTCGAAACCGACGGTGTCCATGACTATTTCCGCCTTACGGATTTGCGTCATGGTTCCTTGCCAATCGTGGATGTCGCGGCCAGACTTTGCAAGAAGCCCATAAATCTTGACCATGCGGTGGGCGTAGCCTGCGGCTCGTGCCATGTTGAGACTTACTTGGAGGTGCTTGTAACAGCTGTCGATGTTGCTTTTGCTGAGGAAAGCCGCCCCCTTTATAAACTCCAAATCTGCCATTTGCTCGTGCCATTCGTCACGAGGCATGAGTTTGTTGAGAGAGAGGAGCGATATGGCGCGGTTGGCGTAGAAGATGGAAGAATCGGCTTTTTCTTGTTGGGCAAAGAACCAAGCGGAGAGGATGTCGGCGTCGAGATTCGCAGAGGCGTTATCCTCGGAGTTCTTGTGCTGCATCCTGAGTCGGCATACAGAACGAGCGAAGCCGACAGTGTCGCATTCGGACACTTGTGACCTTAGAGCCTCGTAACCAGCCACATGACCATCCTCGCCATTGTCGCAAGAAGCGAGGCAAAGGGCGGTGAATATGGAGAAAAGTATGTAGACGAATTTGTGTAGTGCCATTTTATCGTTGGTACACAAAATTAGTGGAATGGGTGTGGATATGCAACTAAAATAGACGAGGAAGGGCAGGTGTGCGGTCAACAGTTTGTCTGCGATGACGAATTGACGAGGGGCGTGATTTGCGGTGTTGAAAAGGTGAAAGAAAGGCGGCTATGATGGTGCATAGCCGCCTTGTGAGGGCAAATGTTAGTGGAGCTGTGGGGGATCGAACCCCAGTCCAAACATTGAAGTCATACGCTTTCTACATGCTTATCCAACCATTAGGTTTTCGAGTTTGGTTTGGGGGAAGGCGCCCAACGCCGCACCTTATCTCTTTAAGATCTCGCCATTGGAGAGGAGCACCCCGCAGGCCATCCCTGATTTATCTGCGTCTCCAGATCAGACCGCCTCAAGGAGTGGGCATCTGGGAGACGTCTCGTCCCAATCACTATGAAAGGGATGAAGCCAATCTACTATACTTCGATTAGGCAGCGAGAGCGTAAGAATTGTTGCCAGTTATAGGTTTAGTACCCGAGATTATGGAGCCGGCATACCGACGCTCCGCATGCTTACGTACCACTTTGCAACGCTGTCAAATCCAGTTCAGCCCCGCAAGAGTCGTAAATCAAAGCGAAGTTAGTAGAAAAAATAGAATAAATAGAAAGGAAAGGGGATGTTTTTTGCTGAGAGCTGTGTTAGAGGGTGGTAGGCAGCCTTATATGTCGCTTTTTATATTAATTTAGCGGTTGAGCCGTGCCGATAAACTAACAGGGTGCGCTAAGATCCTGAAGCATAATGTCAAACAAGATATTGCCAGTTGCCTTTGTCGAAAGGATAAAGAAGCAAAGGCCTGACGCAGAAGACTTTTTGGAAGCCATAGGCGGAGAGCCGTGGCTGTCGGTGAGGTTGAACCCTTTGAAGAAAGTTGACATTGACGGATTGTTGGCAACTGGTGGAGAAGTGGCGTGGTGTGCCGATGGTAGATATTTGACGGACAGACCTGTTTTCACGCTTATGCCTGAGTTTCATGCGGGAGCCTTTTATGTGCAAGAGGCTTCGAGTATGTCACTGTCAGTGGCGTTAGAAGTGGTTTTGCCACAATTGCCAATGCACCCTACGTGCCTTGACCTCTGCGCCGCTCCGGGAGGCAAGACAACATTGCTTCTCAGCCGGGTAGGGGAACGAGGCGTGGTCGTAGCAAACGAGGTTGTGCGTCAGCGAGCATGGATTTTGAGGGAGAATATTGCGAAATGGGGAAACCCGTCGGCAATCGTCACAAACAAGACTGCGGAGCAGATAGCGGCATCGGGCATGGTGTTTGACCTTATAACCGTCGACGCTCCATGCTCGGGAGAGGGAATGTTTAGAAAAGACCAGATGGCCGTCGACGAATGGAGCCCTAAGGCGGCGGATGATTGCGCTGCCCGGCAAAGAGAGATATTGGAGAGCGTGTGGCCTGCAATGAAGACAGGAGGCTACATGGTGTACTCCACATGCACATATAACCCCGATGAAAATGAGCGCAATATAGAGTGGCTGGCGTCAAAATTTGGCGCAGAAGTCGTCTCCTTGCCGATGCCCGAGGGGCAAGGAATCGAGACGCTGCACACAGCTGCTGGCGACGCATATGCGTTCTACCCTAACAAGGTAAAAGGAGAGGGATTGTTCATTTGCCTACTGAAGAAAACAGAGGACTCGGCACCTGCCGAAATCTGTAAGAAGAAAAAGAAGGGAGGTCGAGAAGCATTGTCCCTTAAGGAGATAAAGATTGGCGGAGAATATGTTGATGGAGTGAAAACGTATCAGAAGGGCGACGAGGTTGTGGGATTTCCAACAGTGTTGGCGCCCATGATGGTGGCGATTTCGGAGGCACTCGATCCGCTTTTGGCAGGTGTGGCGATAGGAAACGTGTTGAAAAAGAGAGATATATCGGTGTTTACGCCTGCTGCAGAATTGCCGTTATCGGTAGCGTTTAAGCAAGGGTCGATGGTGGAACTTGCGCTTTCTAAAGAGCAGGCTCTGAAATATCTGCATGGCGATGCGGATATACAAATACCTGAGGGTGTGGAAGATGGGTGGTGCGTGGTCTCATACGGAGGGCTAAAATTGGGCCTGGTAAAGAAGATCGGCGCACGACTGAACAACTACTACCCGAAAGAGTGGAGGATAAAAATGAACGTCGGCTAAAGACAATATCCGGCGATTGAAATAAGAACGAATTAAACAAAATGGCAAGGTCTAAAAAAAGTAAGCCAGAGTTGCTTGGCGTCACGGTGGCGGATATGGCTGCCGAGGGCAAGTCGATATGCCGTGTTGACGACCAAGTTGTATTTGTAGCAGGAGCCGTACCAGGCGACGTAGTCGACATTCAGATAACAAAGAAAAGGAGCAACTATTCGGAGGGATTCATTACTCGCTTTCATGAGTACTCCCCGATTCGAATTGAGCCGTTCTGCCCATATTTTGGAAAGTGTGGAGGATGTAAATGGCAATTCATTCCATACGAGAAGCAGGTTGAATATAAGCAGCGCGAGGTGGTGAACAACCTCCGCCGATTGGGTCATGTAGAGCTTCCCGAGCCTATGCCGATTTTGCCATCAGAAAAAAATAGAGAGTATCGTAACAAATTGGAGTTCACGTACTCGGCAAAACGTTGGCTGACCGCTGAAGAACTTGCCGACCCTGAGGTTTCGAAAACGCCTGGCGTCGGATTTCATGTGCCGGGACTGTTTGACAAGGTTGTAGACATCAAGGAATGTCACTTGCAAGGAGAGCCTTCTAACTCGATAAGAAACTGGACACGAGACTATGCATTTGCCAATGGACTGACATTCTACGATTTGCGAGAGCGTGTTGGTCTGTTGAGGAATATTACGATACGCACAGCGTCGACTGGTGACGTGATGGTGATCATGGCATTTGGAGAAGACCAGCCAGAGCAGATTGACAAGATGCTTGAGGCGATGAAAGAAGCCTTCCCGATGGTGACGAGTCTTATGTATGTTGTTAATACTAAGGCAAATGACACTATCACTGACCTCGACATAAAGTGCTATGCAGGTGAGCCATATATCACAGAGCAGATGGGCGACGTGAAATTCCGCGTAGGACCTAAGTCTTTCTACCAGACCAACTCCGAACAGGCGCATAGGCTATATGACGTGGCCAAGGAGTTTGCCGGATTGACGGGTAACGAGGTGGTATATGATCTCTATACAGGTACTGGCACGATTGCTAACTATGTGGCAAGGAATGCGCGAAAAGTGATAGGTGTTGAGTATGTGCCAGAGGCCATTGAGGATGCGAAAGTCAATTCGAAGATCAACGGCATAGAGAACACTGAATTTTTTGCCGGAGACATGAAGGATGTTTTGACGCTTGACTTTATAAGCCAGCATGGAGAGCCAGACGTCATGATAGTAGACCCTCCACGAGCGGGTATGCATCCTGATGTCGTTGATACGATATTGAAGGCTGCGCCCAAGAAGATCGTTTACGTAAGTTGTAATTCGGCGACCCAAGCGCGTGATATCCATATGATGGATGCCATGTATAAGGTCTCGGCTCTCAGACCTGTTGACATGTTTCCTCATACGCACCATGTCGAGAGTGTGGTCCTTTTGTCTCGACGCAGATAAACAACTAAAAATGATTTATGTAGAAATAATGTAAATCCTTAAGCGGAGAATACTCATTTCTCAGCTACCATAATAAAAATGACGCCCCTTTGCCTTAAAGCAAAGGGGCGTCATTTTTATTATGGCTTAGGTATTAGCTAAGTTTTGCGAGCGCATCAGCGATGCGGCGGACGCTCTCACGGAGCTTCTCCTCACTGGTGGCGTAGGAGAGGCGGATGTAACCCTCGGCACCGAAAGCGGAGCCTGCGACAGTTGCTACATGACCGACGGTGAGGAGGTACATGGCGAGGTCGCTGGAGTTGCTGATGGTCTTGCCGTCGGTGGTCTTCTTGCCGATGTAGCTTTCGACATTGGGGAAGAAGTAGAAGGCGCCAGCAGGCATGTTGACTTTGAGACCAGGGATCTTAGAGAGGAGGTCGTAGACGATGTCGCGGCGTTTCTTGAACTCGGCGGTCATCTTCTCGGAAGCCTCGTTGCCGCTGGTGAGGGCGGCGATGGAGGCAGCCTGGGTTATTGTACAGATGCCAGAGGTCATTTGGCCTTGAAGCTTGTTGACCGCCTTGGCGATGTCGAGGGGTGCGCAGATGTAACCCATGCGCCAGCCTGTCATGGCGTAGCCCTTGGACATGCCGTTTGCGACGATTGTGCGGTCTTGCATTCCTTCCATTTGAGCCATGGAGAAATGTTTCTGGCCATAGGAAATCATGTCATAGATCTCGTCGCTGAGTACGAGAACTTGTGGGTGCTTGCGGAGGACGGCTGCGAGCCCCTCGAGCTCCTCTTTGGTGTACATACTACCCGTAGGGTTGGAGGGGGAGCAGAGGATGAGGAGCTTTGTCTTGGGAGTGATTGCGGCTTCGAGCTGCTCAGGACGCATCTTGAAGTCTTGCTCGATGCCTGTCGGGACGATTACGCTCTTGCCCTCAGCGAGGACGACTTGCTCTGTGTATGTGACCCAGTATGGGGCAGGGAGGATGACTTCGTCGCCCTTGTTGATGATTGACAAGATGACGTTGACGAGGCTGTGCTTGCCGCCGGCGGAGACGATGACCTGGTTGACGTCGTAGTCGAGACCGAGCCAACTTTTCATGCGGGCGACGATGGCCTTGCGGAGGTCAGGGTAGCCAGGGACTGGGGGGTAGTGCGTCTGGTTGTTCTCGATGGCCTTGATGGCAGCCGCCTTGATGTGTTCTGGTGTGTTGAAATCAGGCTCGCCGATGGAAAGATTGATAATGTCAAGACCTTGCGCTTGGAGTTCACGGCTCTTTTGTGTCATGGCAAGGGTCGCCGACTCTGACATCGAGAGTATGCGGTCTGAAATCTGGCTCATGTCCTTTTGTTTTATTAATAGTTTAGGCTTTGTTCCTTTTAATACGCGAATGTATGCAATTTATTTTATATTGAATAGTAAGCTTGCGCTGTATTCTCAACTTTAATGGTGGATATTTAACATATGACTTAAAAGTTGAACTAAGAAGTTCGCCTAAGATGTTTATTTATAGAAAAGCCCTGACACAGATGTTGTGTCAAGGCTTATGGTATAAGTAGTTAGCGAAACGTATATGCTAATCTACTTTGATGTCTGTATTAACATTCTTGCTTCCAACGAGTGCGTACCAGAGAAGGTAGGCGAGAGCGATGAAAGGCACAATGTAGCTGTACATGTAGCCGATCTTGTCTGCGAGACCATTTTGGATGAGAGGCAGAAGACCGCCACCGACGACCATGGTCATGAAGAGACCGGAAGCTTTCGCAGTGTACTTGCCAAGACCCTCAGTAGCGAGGTTGAAGATGCTGGCCCACATGACAGAAGTGCAGAGACCGCAGAGAACGAGGAAGAGCGCACTGATAGGAACATCGGTCATATTGAAGCCGCTGCCGTCGAAGAGAGGCATGGAAGTCATGCAGTCTTTTGGTGCGAAAACGGCTGCAACAATGAGGATGAGAGCCACAGCGGAGGTGGCAGTCATGAGCATCTTACTGGAGACTTTGCCGGCGATGGCGGAGGAGATGAGACGACCGACGAGCATGAGGAACCAATACGTGCCGGCTACGAAACCGCCAATGGCTGCGGCTTTCTCGGGAGCGTTTGTCCAAGCGCCATTGCTGGAGGTGTCGGCAAGATAGTTGTTGAGAGTACCAGGGATGCCGATCTCGACGCCTACGTAGAGGAAGATACCGATGACGCCAAGGGTGCAGTGGCGGAAGCTCCATGCAGAACGCTCGAAGACCGTATTGGCGTCGCTGTAGCCATTTTCAGGATTTTGGATGGGGATGAAGAGAAGGATGATGAACGCAGCTGCGAAGACACCCATTGCGATGAACATCACGAGAGAGATGTCGCGGATGCTTGTCTCGGCGGTAACCTGACCAACGAGAGCGCCAACGAGCATAGGGGTGATAGTTCCAGCGAGGGAGTTGAATGTGCCGCCCATGAGGTTAAGCTGGTTGCCGCGATTGCCGCCGCCACCGAGCAAGTTGAGCATGGGGTTGACGACGGTGTTGAGCATACAGACGGAGAAACCAGAGATGAACGCGCCAACGAGGTAGGTGATGAAGCCTGCCCATCCTTCGGGAAAGCCGCTAAGGTATTGGACGAGAACGCCGAAGAAGCCTACGCCGATGCCGACGAGGGCAGTCTTCTTGTAGCCGATGCGCGTGAGCATCTGACCAGCGGGGATGCCCATGAAGAGATATGCGAGGAAGTTCATCATGTTGCCGAGCATGCCCATGGCGTTGCTGTCATTGAGAATCTCCTGCGACTTCCAGATATTGCTGGTGGGGGCAGCCAGATTGGTCACGAATGAGATCATCGCGTAGATGAACATCATTGTGATAATGGCGAGGGTTGTGCCGCCTTTCTTGTTTGTCATATGATATTTATTTTCAGTCAGTTATATTGCTTAGAACTCGACCTTGATGGAGCCTTGAGGACGGATGAAGAGCTTGTGGCACTTACCCTTGCCGAAGGTGTGCTCGAGAGTCTCGACATATTTGTCAAGCAAGTTGGAGGGGACGAAAGCCTGGATGGTGCCAGCGAAACCGCCACCATGGACACGCCATGCGCCTTCGGAGCCAAGGACGATGTCGCTGAGCGCGAGGGCTACGGAGAGACCCTGCTCGTTGACATTATTGATGGGGTAGACGTTTTGATTGTACATGAAAGAGCTCTGGCCAGAAGCGCAGACCTTGGCGAGGAAAGCCTTGAAATCGCCCTTCTCGAGATCTGCGACCTGTTCGGCTACACGGGCATTATCACGCTCGAAGTGGATGGCGCGGAGAATGGCTCGGTCGCTAACACCCTCGTTACGGAGGGTGGGAATGGCGTCGACAACCTGGTCGAGAGTGACTTCGCGAAGAACTTTCTTGCCGAGTTTAGCGGCTACGCCCTTCATGTCGGCAGGGAGAGACGCATACTCGTCGTTGAGGTCGGCGTGGTTGCCGCCCGTATCGGTGATGACAAGATGGAAGCCTGTCTTGGTGAAATCGAAATTTACCTTCTTGACTATTGGGTTTGCAGGGTCAGCGAAATCTATGGTGACGAGGCCGCCGACAGAGCAAGCGGTCTGGTCCATAAGGCCGCATGGTTTGCCGAAGAAGACGTTCTCGGCGTATTGACCGATTTGTGCGTTGAGGACAGCATCGAGCTTACCGCCATTGAAGAGGTGGCTTACGATTGCGCCGATGAGAACCTCGAAAGAGGCAGAAGAGCTAAGACCAGAGCCTTTGGGCACACCACTGTTGATTACCGCATCGAAGCCGCCAATCTCAAAACCGAGCTCTTTCATGCGAGCGCAGATGCCGCGGACGAGACCTACTGATGTGTAGAACTCATCCTTGTTGGGGGCGAGAGTCGAAAGGTCGACCTCAAACTGAGGGTAGCCAGACGAGAGGATATGAACCTTGGAGGTGCCATTGGGAGCCGCAATTGCGACGTTGTCGAGGTTGACAGCGCCAGCGAGGACGCGTCCAAAGTTGTGGTCGGTATGGTTGCCGCCTATTTCCGTACGGCCAGGTGAGCTGAATGCGGTAACGTCTTTGTCGCCATAGGTGGCGATGAACTCGTCAACGAGTTTAACGTACCTCTCTTGCTGAGCCTTGATTACGGCGTTGTCGTTGCCGTAGAGGGAGCGCAGCGTGGCGCCGTTGGCGATGGCGCTCTTGAGCTCTTTTGTCTGCATATTTAAAATAGTGAGTATTACTGTTTGAGTGAAGCCATGGAGTGACGAGAAGAACTGTTCGCTCGTATGCCAAGGCACGCAAATTTAGTAAAATTCTTTATTGAGTGTGAAAAAAGGCGCACGTCTATTTGCATACTTTTGCTCATCAAGTCGAAAGAGTTGATTTTGCCACGAGGGCTGTAAAATCTTTTTAATAAACTGATTATATTTGGCTCTGAAAAATATATCAGAGAAGTGGAAATCTTTACATTCATAGTGATACTGGTTTTTGTGGTCGCATTCGTCGTGACCGTTTATCTTTTCTTACGAGATGCTGATAAAAGGAGGCAGACGGACTATCGGCTCCATGTGATGAGCGATGTCTTGCCGAACAGGCTTCAGGCGTATGAGAGGTTGTCATTGTACCTCAACAGGATAACGCCCGACGAGATGGCTGTTCGCGAGCAAGTCAATGCCGCAAGTGCCAAGGACTTATACCTCGCTATGATAAATTGTGTGCGTCAAGAATATGAGCATAACGCTGCAATGCAGATATACGTGACCGACGAGACGTGGAAACGTGTGATACGTGCGAAAGAAGAGGTCCTCAAAACATTGGGTGACACGGTCAAGGGGCTTGCGCCCAATGTGTCGCCATTGGAATTTTCGGCAGAATTTGTTGAGGCTGGGCGCAACACATGCATGTTCTATCTTGAGCGCGCTAAAGACGGATTGCGCAAAGATGTGGCGGGAGAATTCGTCAGAGAGTGATAAAAATATGTTGTCGTGTGTAGAATTGAACGGAAAAATTTTATTTTTGCACTCGCAACGGATAAAACATACTGATCGCTATTATTTCCTTAATAGCAGATAAATAAACAACGAACAACTCAAAAGGACAAAATGAAAAAGCACAATTTCTACGCCGGGCCTTCTATCTTGCCTCAGGAGACGATCAAGAAGACCGCCGAGGCTGTGTTGGATTTCGCAGGCACGGGACTCTCCATCCTCGAGATCTCTCACAGAAGCAAGGAGTTTCAGGCAGTCATGGACGAGGCGCAGTCCCTCTTCAAGGAGTTGCTTGACGTTCCATCAGGCTACGAAGTTGTATTCCTTGGTGGCGGCGCAAGCCTCCAGTTCTGCATGGTGCCATTCAACTTGTTGAACAAGAAAGCTGCCTACTTGAACACTGGCACGTGGGCCAACAAGGCTCTCAAAGAGGCTAAGGCGTTCGGCGAGGCAGTCGAGATCGCATCCTCTAAGGACGCAAACTACACGTTCATTCCCAAGGGCTTTGAGTCTAAAGTTCCTGCTGACGCAGAGTACCTCCACATAACCACCAACAACACCATCTACGGCACAGAGCTTCATGCAGACCCTGTTGTCAACGTACCTCTCGTTGCCGATATGTCGTCTGACATCTTCAGCCGTCCTGTTGACGTGTCGAAGTACGACCTCATCTATGGTGGTGCGCAGAAGAACCTCGCTCCTGCAGGTCTCACCTTCGCGCTCGTCAAGGTAGACGCTCTCGGTAAGGTCGAGCGTCATATCCCGACCATGCTCGACTATCGCACCCATATCGAGAAGGGCTCCATGTTCAACACCCCTCCTGTCGTGGCTGTCTACAGCGCACTTCAGACCCTCCGTTGGCTGAAGGAGCAGGGTGGCGTAGCCGCTATGCAGAAGCGTAACGAGCGTAAGGCTCTCAAGCTCTATGAGGAGATTGACCGCAACAAGCTCTTCCGTGGCACTGTAACTGAGACTGGCGATCGTTCTTACATGAACATCTGCTTTGTCATGACCGATGAGTACAAGGAGCTCGAGGACGAGTTCTTGAAGTACGCTACAGCGCAGGGCATGGTTGGCATCAAGGGTCACCGTTCTGTTGGTGGTTTCCGCGCATCGACCTACAACGCCCTTCCAGAGGAGAGCGTCGACGCCCTCATCGAAGTCATGAAGACATTCGAAAGAACTCACTAAGAATATCTAAACCAATGAATATGGGCACCGAGACTCCGAGAATCTGAATCGGGGGCTTGGTGCCTTTTCAGTTAGCAAAAGAACAATAAGACATGACAAAAGTATTGGTAGCCACAGAGAAGCCATTCGCAAAGGTGGCCATTGATGGAATCCGCAAAGAGGTTGAGGCTCAAGGTTTTGAGCTTGCTCTCCTTGAGAAATATACAGAGAAGAAGCAACTTCTCGACGCTGTTGCTGACGCTGACGCGCTCATCATCCGCTCTGACAAGGTCGACGCCGAGGTGCTCGACGCAGCAAAGAAGCTCCGCATCGTTGTCCGCGCAGGTGCAGGCTACGACAATATCGACTTGGCAGCCGCAACGGCTCACAACGTCGTGGCTATGAACACCCCAGGACAGAATGCTAATGCCGTAGCCGAGCTTGCCCTTGGTCTGCTTGTCTATGCGGTACGCAACTTCTACAATGGCACGTCAGGTTCCGAGCTTATGGGTAAGAAGCTTGGCATCCATGCGTTTGGCAACGTCGGTCGCAATGTGGCACGCGTGGCAAAGGGTTTCGGAATGGATGTTTATGCTTTCGACGCTTATTGCCCTGCCGACGTCATCGAGGCTGCTGGTGTCAAGGCAGTGAAGAGCGTTGAGGAGCTATATGAGACTTGCCAGTTCGTATCGTTGCACATCCCTGCGACGGCAGAGACGAAAGGCTCTATTGGTTATGACCTTGTTGGCAAGATGCCGAAGAATGGCGTATTGCTCAATACCGCTCGTAAAGAGGTCATTGACGAGGCTGGTCTTGTGAAGCTTATGGAGGAGCGTCAGGATCTCCGTTACATCACCGACATCAAGCCTGATGCTGACGCGGAGTTTGCGGAGAAGTTTGCGGGTCGTTATTTCTCAACCCCCAAGAAGATGGGTGCGCAGACTGCCGAGGCGAATATCAATGCAGGTATCGCAGCCGCTCGTCAGATTGTCGATTACATAAAGAATGGTGTAGAAAAGTTCAGAGTGAACAAGTAGGTTCATTTTGGGGAATAAAAAGAGCGGATGTCACTTATGTGGCATCCGCTCTTTTTATTTATGTATGGAGAGAAAGGAGCTATGGTTTGGGAAAGAAAGTCTTTGTATCTGCAATAATATATGTTGCGCTGTTGTGCGGAGTTATTGGGAGTGATTGAGGAGGTCACTCTTTATGTGAAATCAAAACATATTCCCCGTCCTGTGAACCTTTTTCTTTCCTTTATTAAATCATTATCTCTGTTTGATTTATCTGAATCGAATTTGAAAATTCAAGTCAATGAAGTAGCGTCCTTGGCTTTCATAAACAAAGCCAAAATCGCCCTTCTTAGATTTCTTTGTACCAGAAACTCCGTTTTTGTAAATCAATGAGTTAGTCTCAGATTCTGATAACTTTCTACCTTCAAAATATGCCTTAGCTTGCGCCACCGCCATGTCTTTTCTTACCCCTCTGTCAGGACGGTCAAAGAAAGTATTCTCAAAGAGATAGTTGCAAAAAATATCATCAGACAGAGCTCTGTAATACAACATTTCGCCGTTTTTACTTACGTCGATGTAACCTCCAGTCATTCTTTTCTTTCCATTCCATATGGACGAAGCAGTCATGCCCGCAAACGAGTCAAAGAGGAAGTCTTTGAATTTTGCGGGGTAGAACTGCAGTGGGTTTTTAACGTTGATTGGGTTCAACTCGATTACTTTGTCACATACATCCTTCAAACCAGAACCGCAACTTCCATAATATGATGCTTGTATCAAGACAGCTTCGCTAAGCACTTCTTCCATGCGTGAATCAACAATTGCGATATTCTGTTCAAATGCAGAATTTCTACATCCAATATATTTGAGAGTGTAGCTTTCTTTGATGGCTTTTAAAATATCAAGGAAAGCATCGTTGGCGTTAATACTGTGCATTCCTTCTTCGTCGCACCCGACAACTTCAAATGTAAAACCAGAAGTTTGCGAACAATTGAATAAAGTTGCAGGACTACCAATGTGAGATTTTATGGAGAACCCTTCTGTTGTTATGGTATGGTCGAGAGAATCCTTACTTGTAATAATGACATCAGTTTTCGCTCCATATTTTTCCTTTGCAGAATCGGAGAGATTAGCCTTGGGGCTATTAATGCCAAGAGATTCAAGATATTCTTGAACCTTAGGGACGTTTATTTCCCTGGATGCTGCAAGTTCTTTGATACTGTTGTATAAAAGCTGTGCATATTTGGACAATTCCGGTGCGGTTACAACTTTTATGTTCTCGTCATCTTTAGATGATTTTACATATGCAATATTCGCCTCAATGTAACGCTCAAATATCACTATTTGGTCTTGTTCGTCTCTAATAATGTTTACAATGTCAATATATGTTGATTCTTCTTTTTTCAAATCGGATGAAGCTCCATATATGCGCCCATCGCCGAGAAGGCGCATGAACACATATGCCTCCGTCCATTCGCCCTTATTAAATTGCCACACTGCCATATTGGCGCTTATAAAATATTTTTATCGGCCAATGATTTTAATAATTGTGCTGCTGTCGCTTGAATAGCAGGAACGGCCACGCTATTGCCAAACTGCTTGTATGCAGAAGCATCGGCGACAACTATCTTGAAGTTATCAGGGTAGCCCTGCAAACGCGCCCATTCTCTTGGAGTCATCTTTCGCCATCCTATTCTGTTAACCTCACCTTTTATTCGTGTTGTCGGCGTTAAGTCCTTCTGGCGAAAATCTATGACGAGATTACATTCTCTCCCCATACCTCCTACGACAATAGCGTGCGCTATGCCGT
>CAVEKX010000006.1:0-55471 GCA_963616565.1 Clostridium sp. CAG:343 | reverse complement strand
CCCAAAGCCGTTCCCCTTTGCTTGATGTCTTGCCTTGTGGCGTTTCAGTGTGTCAATGTAAGTAGTAGAAAGATAGTATTTTGCAGGAACAGGATTTTCCTCTCTTACATCAATCCACTTTTTTGTCACTTCCTTTTGCTCTGGATATGTGAAATCTTCTTTCTTGATACCTAAATCTTTCCTAAAACCTACAATGTATATTCTTTCGCGGTGTTGTGGGACTCCAAAGTACATTGCATTGACAAGTTGAGGGTCTGGGACGACATAGCCGACCTCATCAAGGGTGTTGAGAATTGTCTTAAAGGTCTTGCCCTTGTCATGTATCATTAAGCCCTTGACATTTTCGAGAAAAAATGCTTTGGGTTGATAACGACGTAATATCTCGGCAACATCGAAAAATAATGTTCCTCGGGTCTCCTCAAATCCCAATCGTTTACCAGCCAAAGAGAAAGCTTGGCAAGGGAAACCGGCACAAAGAATATCAAACCCTTTAGGTATCCTGTTTTTTGTGCTTTCCTTAGTTATGTCACCAAAGGGAACGTCACCAAAATTGGCATAGTATGTCTTTTGGGCTTGTTCATCGCACTCGGAAGAAAAAACACATTCTCCTCCGAGATCTTGGAATGCCATTCTAAATCCTCCGATACCGGCAAATAAGTCAATGAAAGTAAACTTTGGATTTGTTGGAGCTTGAAAAGGAGCATGGAATAAGTCAGAAAAAAGGTAGGCTTGTACTCCTATCGCAGGCTCTGATGCCATGCAATTGTCGTCATTCCTTTTTCCCCCGTTTACAAACTCATACCATAAGTTTAGTAAGCCTTCTGCTTGTTCGGCATAAGGTATAGCTATATTTTTATTTCGTAATTGTAGATAATGAGTCAATAGGGCTGCTTGGTCAATGAAAGGAATTACATTTCCGTTTTCATCAAGAGACTCTTTTCCAAATATCTGCACTTTGTCTGCTCTCTTTTTGCAGAAATCAAACAAAGAAAATGTTGTCTTATCTTTTGACATATCCGTTTATAATTCTATTCCTCTTAGTTGGGCGATATTGTCCAACGACACATTCAAGGGAGCATTTACAAGTTGAGCGTGAAGTGTTTGTAGCCCATTTAGATATCGTTGCTTGTCCTATGACTACTATTAGAGAGATTCTTTTCTTTGAAGATTAAGATTCTTTTCTGTCATAGTCTTTCGCCTAATGGATAAGCTAAGATACAATAGGTATCGTGAAATAAATTCCATTTAGGCAATCATTTTACGAATAATGCGATATTTCTCGGATTTTCATAATGCAATAGAAATTGGCAATATTGATTAAGATGGAGAGAATGAGGTGCAGGGAGGACAAGCGGTGCTGGTAGTATTTCCCAATACATCATTGATCATGCTACAATGCCATCATCAAAGCCACGCAAACTATCGTCAGTCACAGCGAGAGAAAGTTTTTTTGGTCGAAGTAGGTAAAGATGTCATCAAAATATGAAGCTTCCATCAACCCCAATGTAGACAAGGAGTTGATGGAAGCTTTGACCAAGTATAAAGATTAATTACTTGTTTTTGAAGATGTTATCGATATTCTTGTTTATGTCATCAATGATGGCATGATAATGACCCCACCTTTCTTCTCCTTTGATATTTGCAGCTGGATGGTAGGTCTTGTAGGCAAGACTTATGCCTTCAATGTTAAGTTTTGACACTGCATCGATGTCGTTTCCTGCCAAAGGACTCGGATCGCCTTGGATGTTGAAATTCTCAAGGATGTAGTTGTAGTAAACATTTTTCCCTGGTCCGGTAAAGAAGATTAGCACGTCGGGTTTTAATATTTCTATCTCTTGCGGGATGACGTGAAAATATTCCTTCTCCAGTTCGTGGATTTCTGGGGAGACGCCATTGCGCCCACCGGTGGATAACTTCGATATGTTGTTCCAAAGGTATGCCACCCTTTTGTTTGGATACGACTTGTCAAGAATGGATTCTTTGATACCCGACATGATGCCATTAAAACCTACGTTGAAGAAATTGTTCTTAGCCAAATGGTTGTCAGTATCCTTGAGAAAGTATTGTCCGTCCTTGTAGTTGTCCGAATAAAAGCGTTGGTATAGTTCCACGAAGTCGTCGGACTGTGCTTGAGAACCGTCGGTTAATATCGGCAACGGCCAATCGAGTGGCTCTTGTCCGAAAACCATGACTTTCAAGTCGGCATCTGTCCACCAACCTTCGTCGACATAGCCTCCTTGGTTGTCATGTTCCAATGCGACGCCAAGCATAAACGGGGATTGTATCTTTATGCCCTGAGTGTCCAGCTGTTGTCTTAAAGCTTCCCATTTTGGCTGGTACAATTCAGCCAATTGTTCAGTCAATGTCTTCATCTTTTAAACTGAATTTATCGTTGCAAGGCGAATATATATATATAATGCTGTATCGCTGTTAACGAACTTTAATATGACTGGCTCTACATTGCACTTTTCCAGTGAATATTGTTATGGACAAAACAAGGAATTGTCTCTCTTATTTGTGGAGGGAAAGTGGGTGGCAATATTTAGTGTATGCTTCTAAGAAGCAAATAATGCAGTAAATCAGAGTGGTATGGATTTTGTTGGAGGCAAGTCAAAAGGATGGAGGGACATGTATCCCCAAAACAATTACTACATTTGCAATATAGCCGGTTAATCATGAAGATAATAGATACTGCGGCACTTATAGCTGTCGCTTTCATAGCACCATTTACAAGCATCTCGGCTCAGGAGGAGATGGAAGTTTCCGCAATTGAGGCGAGAAAGGTGCTGACCGAGATGACAAATCAGACAAAGAAGTTCTCGACGATTTACTTGGAGTTTACAGCCTCGTACGAGAACAAACGAACGGGAAATAAGCACTCATGTGACGGAACGTTGAAGGTCAAGGGAGAGAAATATGTTCTTGACGTGAGCGACATGGTGACATATTCTGAAGAGGACAAGGTGTCGGTATGGCAGAAGAAAATTAATGAGTTGGATATAAGCTCCCATGATGAGGAGGCGGAAGGAGACATGACGCCAGCGAAATTATTTGGAGGGGCATATCAAGAGGGTTATAAACTCCGTATGCTTGGCGACAAGAAGGTAGGTGGAGATGAGTGTGTAGAGGTGGATTTGTATCCTAAGGACTCGAAATCGCCTATCATGAGGATAAGGTTGTCGATTAGCAAGAAGACCAAAATGTTGAAACGATTCATGCAGCAATATAAGTTGGGAGAGAGCTTGACTGTTGACATAAAGACATTTACGCCGAATAAGCCGATGGCGGACAAAGAGTTCTCTTTTGACAGCGCGGCGCATAAGGATGTAGAGATTGTAGACTTGAGATAGGAAGCAGATGATAAGATATCTTGGGCGTGGAGATTCGGAATATGTGCCATTTCCTGGGATTGAGGATGTTGGCGAGTACGATACGATTGCGTGGGGTGGGGACTTGTCCGTCAGGCGGTTGTGGGATGCGTATAGTCATGGTATTTTTCCGTGGTACCCTTATAGAAGCAAGGCCATTGTATGGACGTGTCCGAGGGAGAGGTATGTAATATTCCCGAAAGAGGTGCATGTCTCACACTCGATGCGCACGTTGTTTAACAGCGGGCGTTACCGAGTGACGTTCAATGAGTGTTTTGAGGCTGTAATAATGAACTGCGCCACTGTTGAGAATCGTCATGCTCATAAGTATGCGTGGCTTGGAGGTCCATTACTTGAGGCCATGTTGGATTTTCACAGGCAAGGATATGCAAAGAGTGTTGAGGTGTGGGATGGTGACGAACTTGTGGGAGGACTTTATGGGGTGCGAGTCAACAGGTGTTTTTGTGGAGACAGCATGTTCTCTTTAAAGCCGAGCGCATCGAAAGTGGCATTGATAGGATTGGCTCGAAAAATGGAGGCTGAAGGAGGTTTGATGATTGACTGTCAATATAAAACAGAACATCTGGAGTCGATGGGTGGACGACATATAACCTATGAAGAATACATGTCTTTGATGAACGCTTAAATGGCGCATACATAAAAAAGGAGGCTCTCGTGGCGAGTCTCCTTTCTTCATTGTGGTACTTGTGATGATGTGGGGGGTTAGTTGAGCAGCGCAGCAGAAGCTTTGACAAGATCTGAGATATATTGTGGCGTCCAGAGCCCCCACCAGATGGATAGTCCGAGCAGGATGAACTGCCATGTCGCCTCGTAGACTGGGAAGTAATGGCTTGGCTCTTTGATGAGGTATCGGTCTTCAGCAGGCAGGAAAAGAACTGCCAACATATCTTTGCTGATGGCCCATACGATGATGCAGAGAAGGATGAGCAGGATTGCGAGAGCTACCCACCATTGGACATCGATCATTGACTTGAAAACCATGAGCTCGGTCATGAACATGCCTGATGGAGGCATGGCCGTTATGCAAAGGAGACCGAGGATTACGACAGCCGCTCCAGTGCCTGATTTATTGATGTAGCGTCCCATATTGGCGAGCTGCTTGGTGCCGAATATGCGGAAGAGTTCGCCAACGTGCATGATGACAGCAGATTTAGCGAAGGAGTGGAGGACGAGGTGGAGGATGGCGGCATATATACCGACACCACCAGCGGCCGTTCCAAGCATCACGACGCCGATATGCTCGACACTGGAGTAGGCGAAGAGACGCTTAACATTATGAACCTTAACGAGATATACGGTAGCGACGAATATGGATACTAACCCTGTAACCATAACGACCATTTGTGCCCAATGGTATACGCTCGTTTGCGCCATGACGGCATAGAAGCGGAAGAAACCGACAAACCCCGCATTCATTACGACACTGGACAGCATTGCGGAGGCTGGGGTAGGGGCGGCGTCCTTGGCGTCGATGCCGGCTGTGAACATGGGGACGAGACCCATTTTGGCGGTATATCCTACAAAGATGAATATGAAGGCCATCTGGAGCCATAAAGTGTCCAGCTGTGGTGCCAAGGCGTGGAGCGTTGAGAACGAGAGTCCTGCTTCTACCTTATCGCCCATGGAGATAGAGGTGAAGAGGATGCCGACATAGACGAACAGGAGACTTACGGAGCAAACGAACACGTATTTCCAGGTAGCCTCTATGGAGCTGTTGGTACGTCGGTAGAAGATGAGTGCTGATGCGCTAAGAGTAGTTATCTCGACGAAAATCCATGTCACGGCGAGGTGGGCGGAGATGCTTGCCATGGTGAGAGCCATGGTGAGAGCCGTCATCGCACCATAATATTGAGAGCGAACAAGGTCGTCTTTTGAAGCCTCTTTTTCGACAATATAACGTCGGGAGTGGCAGAGGGCTGCGGTGGTGACTATCGTAAGAACAATAGTGAGGAGGGTGCCGAGACTGTCAATATTGAAATAGTTGTCGTGGACGGAGCCGTTTTGGACGACGAAGTAACCCGTTATCGCCCATTGGATTGCGACGAAAAGGACGACGAGGGCGTGGCAGATTACTTTATTCCTGTTGAGAATCTGGATTGCGCTCAGAGACAAAGACAGGATAAGATATGCTAAGATGATTGAGTTCATTTGTCGTTAGTCTTTGAGTTGGTTAAGTCCTGTGACATCGCCTTCGTTGGTGACATCGCCCACCTTGTTGATGAAAATGACGAGCAGGAAGACACTGACGAGGACATCGAGAATGACACCGAGGTTTACCAAGACGGGCATCTCGTTGCCGATGGCGAGAGAGAGGATGAAGGCTCCGTTCTCAATAATTACATAGCATATAACGTGTGTGATGACCTTGCGGCGAGTGGCTATGAAATAGAGCCCACAAAAGATGCCAGCGAGAGCGGCAACGAGGAAGAACTTGTTGAGGGTGGGGGAGGCGATTGTCAGCGAGACGAGGTAGGAGACGATGACGACGGCCGTGCAGAAGATGAGCGACACGTAGTTTGGCACGGAAGGCTCCGCCTCGCGCGTTATATTGTTTGTAAGGATGACTTTGCGGATGAAGTAAGGCATGAGGATGGCCTTGACGATAAGAGTCTCGAGAATGATGGTCAGTAGGTTGACTAACGTCACTTGATCGAGAGAGAAAATGGCAGCCGCACAGATAATGAGGCCTTGAACCATCAGGATGCTCACATAGGTCATCAGCCTATTGGCGATGGCGAAATAGAAAAGCGTTATGATAAAGAGAATCAGAAGAATATGTATCATGAGGATACGATTTCTAAGCAACGAATTTGACACCGAAGAAGATGAGAAGGCTAAGGGATGTAAGCGCAAGGATGAATTGCGCATTATGGCTCATTCGGTATCGGGCCATGAAAGACTCTGTTATGCCGACACTTATGGCGCAGAGAACTTGGATGCCGAGGAAAGCCGCAGCCGCGATGGCAATAGGCAAGCTACCTATGAAGAGGTTGGCAATGAGTGCGCTGTAAAGGGCGAACTTCAGGTGTGTGGCCATGGAGATCATGCCGAGGTCGAAGCCGGAGTTGTCAAGAATCATGACTTCATGAACCATTGTGAGCTCAAGGTGTGTCTTGGGGTCGTCAATAGGCATACGGCTGTTCTCGATCATGCATACCATGAGGAGAACAAAGGCGGCAATGACCGCGAAGGCGTAAGACTCGCCGGTGCCGAGATGAAATTCGCCGAAAATGCTGGCGAAAGAGGTGTTGCCCGAGATGAGACCAAGCGAGCCAATTAGCAGGAAGAACGCAGGCTCGACGAGCATGGAGAAGAGAGCCTCGCGGCTGGCACCCATACCCTCGAAGCTACTGCCAGTGTCGAGAGAGGCGATGATGTTGAAGAATTTGCCAAGGGCGAGGACGTAGGCGAAGAAGACGAAATCGCAATCGAAGGAGATAAGCCCACCTTGCTCACCAAATGGAACGACCGCTATCGCCATGATTACAGTGGCAAAATAGATTGTCGGCGCAATACGGAAGATGGGGCTTGTCGTGGTGCTGTAGACGCTGCCCTTGCGGAGAAGTCGCACGACATCGTACATGGGCTGGAGGATGAGAGGTCCGCGTCGTCCCTGGGTCTTGCTCTTGACTTGGGCGACAATGCCCGAGAAGAAGAGGCTCGATATGATAATCAGGATGAAACTGGTCATCTGTTGTTGTGGGTAATTAGTTGAAAATGATTATGGTAGCGACAAGTATAGCCACGTAGGCGAGACCATATACGATGTAGCGTTGGAGCATGCCGTTTTGGATGAACTGAAAACGTTTTAACCCGACTTGCATGGCATCGGTGCCTGGGGTCACGAGCTTCTCATCTATGAGGTCATGGTCTACGCTGATGTGTGAGCGATTTTTGGGGAAAATCTCCTCGGACGTGATGGGAGTGAAACGCGAAGTTGAGGGGAGGAATGTGCGGCACATGTCGAGGAGGGTCTTTGAGAAAGACTTGCTGGTGTATTGGATGCCGGCAATGGGGCGTTTGTAGCCGCATCCCCAAGTGTCGCCCTCAGCAACGGGACGTTTGGTGCCGATGAACCTTCGTATTATGGAAATTACGAGAATCAGGATAATGAGACCAAGCATCGCATGACCGACAGTGCGGGTAAGTGAGACAATGTTGTTTAGGGAGTTGATGTCGACAGAAGAAGAAGACAAACCGAACGTGAAGAGGCTTGTGGAGAACAGATGGGATACGATTTGCGAGGGGAAGAGGAGAACGAGAGCCATAAGAACCATGAGCGCATAGGCTGGCCATAGCATCTGCTTGCCGACCTCGGTGGGCGTGTGTGCCAACTCTTTGCGTGGCGTACCTAAGAAAATGACGCCGTAGGTTTTAGTGAAAGCGAGCATCGAGATGCCGCCTATGACAGCGAGCGAGCAACCAGCGAGAGCCATGAGGATAGATATGGGCAAAGACGCAGAGCTAAAACCCTTTAAGAATCCATCGTAGATAAGCAACTCGCTTAGGAAACCTCCGAGAGGAGGGAGAGCCCCGATGGCAAGAGAGCCGACGAGGAAGATGATAGACGTGCGAGGCATGAGCTTACCGAGCCCGCCAAGCTCCTCCATATTGCGTGTGTGTGTGCGGACGTAGACGTTTCCTGCTCCGAAGAAGAGGAGAGCCTTGAAAATGGCGTGATTGAGAGTATGGAGGAGGGCGCCACCGAAGCCGAGCATTGCCCATACCTCTGAGTGTTGCGACAGACCGATGAAGCCGATGCCGAGACCCATGGCGATGATGCCGACATTCTCAATCGTGCAGTAGGCGAGCATGCGTTTGAAGTCGCGATGCTCGGCAGCGTTGAGGATGCCGTAAAGACCCGATATAATGCCAATAATCAAGAGAGTAGCACCTATTGGCAATTGTGCGGCAGGGTTGGCTACCATAGAGCCGAAACGGATTATGCCGTAGATGCCGGCCTTAACGATGACTCCGGACATGAGAGCGGATATGTGGCTCGGAGCGGCAGGGTGAGCGAGCGGGAGCCACGAATGGAAAGGCACGAAACCTGCTTTGAATCCGAAGCCCGCGATGAGCATAGACATGGCCACAATTTGCACCGTCGTAGAGGATGTCTCAAAGAACTGGCGGAGACCATTGAAGGTGGTGCTTCCAGATGAAACGATAGCCCATGCGAAGACGACGGTTATGAGCAGAACTGCGACGTGGGACTGGATGAAATAGTTAAGACCAGCCTTTATGACTTGCGGATGCTCGTACTCGAAAATGACGGCAAAGAACGAACCTATGGCCATGAACTCCCACCCGACAAGGAACACGATGAGGTTGTCGGTTGTCAGCAAGACCTCGAGGCCAAGTAGGGTGAAGAGGAAGGAGAGCCAGTGGAGCGCAAGTTGGCGAGTGTCTGTCCTATAGTGAGACAAATAGGCTGCACCATAGACTGCGCCGATGGCGAACAGGACACCGACAATCAGCATGAACCATGAGGACAAGGGGTCGCAGAGGGCTGCGACCTTGCCGAAGACCGGATGGCTAAAGACGCCAATGGTAGTGGTGCCAAACAACGAAGCCGCACCAAGTGCGGCGACGGTTAGTGACAGGAGAATTACGCAAGTGGGACCCCAAATTTTGGGCGGAATAACCTTACTTGAAACAGAAGCAATAAGGCTGACTATCACGATGGATAGAGAGAGGAAAAGGTAGATCACAGTTTCTGCTTGATGACTACGCTAAGTTACGCAAAAAGTGTATTAAAGGTTTGATTGTCGTGGCGTGGCAGACGCAGTGCGAGACTAACTCTCGCGCTCGATCTTGCGCAGCGCGCGGAGGTTGTGCCTAAGTGAGCTGATCATCTCCTGCGTCTCTTGCAACATGTTGAGGTATACGAAGATGACGGAGTAGGAGTCCATGTCCTCGTGGATGTGGCTGATCAGGTCTTTGCGCATTTGCGAGATTTTTGATTTCGTTGCATCTCCGTCATTACGGACGCTGACGGTAATGTCGTAATCTTCTTTCTCGATAAGGTCGTAACTCTTTTGGAACAATTCAACAACCTCGTCTCGGAGAGGGAGGAACTGCTGTTTCAGCTCGTCGGACAGAGGTGCGAAATTGTTGTCGACATGCTCATAGCAAGGCTCGCACATGCGCATGAGGCAGTAGATCATCTGCTGGTTGCTGTTGTAAGCGAGGTGGAGCCAAGTGTTATTCTCGATGGCCATGCGCGGTTCCGTCTTGCGCAGAGCCATTGTCTGCTTACGGCGTATGGCTTTTATGACGATCTTCTCTTTTGGGAGTGCGTTATTAATCTTGCGGAGCGTCTTGACATCCTCGTTGAGGAAGGCGTCGGTGAGGGTCTTGAAAGTCGTGCTGAAATATTCGAGATACTCCTTCTCGTTGATGGCGATGTATTGTTTCAGGAGATCCCACGTGCGTGCTCGATCCTTTGAAGCGACAATCTCGCTGTAAATCTTCTCTTTGAGAGATTTTTCAGCATGTGCTTTGCGCTTGAAGTCGATATCATTCTTTACGAGGATGACAATAGAGCCGAGTACTATGGCTGCGGAGACGTAGATGCCGCCGAGGTGCATTGCGATAACGATGACGGCGGAGAGGATGAACGAAGCACCTGCCGTGACGAGCCAACCACCGATGACGGATATAACGCCAGTGATGCGGAAGACCGCGCTCTCGCGACCCCACGCACGGTCAGCAAGTGAGGAACCCATGGCTACCATGAAGGTCACGTAAGTCGTGGAAAGAGGTAACTTGTAGGATGTGCCAAGAGCTACGAGCAGACCTGCGAGCACGAGGTTGATTGACGCACGGACGAGGTCGAAGGCCGCGCCTTCAGGCATGATGGCCTCATTGGTGTCGAATCGGGTGTTGATCCATTGGCGGAGCCTCTTGGGCGTGTGGTCGTCAAACCATTCGCCAATATTGCGCGAGAAACGGACGATGTGGCGTGCTGCGCTTGAAGATCCGAACATCTCGTCGCCACCCTCTTGGCTGGAGAGGCTGACGGAGGTTTTAACGACATTCTTAGCCTTCTCGGAACGGGCGAGGGAGACGACCATGACGATGCCCGAAATTACGAGGAAGTAGACGGGCGTATGCGACGGGTCGTTGAGTCGATCCATGGTGAGGAGCTCGGGGTGCTCGACGCCTTGCGCAATGGACTCTTTGAAGTAACCAAAGATTTCGAAGCCGGAGAGAGGAACGCCAATGAAGTTGACCAGGTCATTACCTGCGAACGCCATTGCGAGCGACATCGTGCCGAAGAGGACGACGAAGCGCAATACGTTGACATTCAAGGCATAGAGAACCTGAGACAAAATGGTTGTCGCCACAAAACTTATGATGACGATTGTTCTGGTGTTGTCGTCGATGAAGGCTTTGAACTCCGGCGTCATGAAAGACATGTCCTTGATGCCCTTGATGAGCATGAAGTAGATGATGGCCGTGATGCAGAGACCACCGAAGATGCCAATCTTCCATTTCAGGTTTCTTTGGAAATTAAAAGTGAAGATGAGGCGAGTGATGTATTGGACGAGAGAGCCGAAGAAGAAGGCGACGGCGACGGAGAGGAAAATGGCGATTATGACCGTCAGCGCCTTGTCGGTGTTGATGAACTCTGCAATCGGGGTGTTGGAGTGGTCGGCGATAATCTTGACAGCCGCAAGGGTGAAAGAGGCACCGAGAAGTTCGAAAACGCGACTTACAGTTGTGGAAGTTGGGAGACCGAGCGAGTTGAAAATGTCAAGGAGAATGATATCCGCCACCATGACCGCCAGGAAGATGCTCATCAGTTCGGCGAAGGTGAAATGCTCGGGTTGGAAAATGCCGTGTCGGGTGAGGTCCATCATGCCGTTGCTGAAGCAAGAGCCGAGGAAGATGCCGATGGCCGCTACTATCAGGACTGTCTTGTAGGTTCCCGCCTTTGCGCCGACGGCAGAGTTGAGGAAGTTGACAGCGTCATTGCTTACACCGATCGAGAGGTCTAAAACGGCCAGAGCGAAGAGGAAGATAACAATGCAGAGGTAGAGAGTTTCCATGATATATTTTGGCGGAATGGAGGAAGCCCCGTATAGGGTTTTAGAGGTTCAGAAGGACGCGGAGTCCCCCATTCTGATTTGTTGCAAAAGTATATCATACAAGTTACATTTCCCTCTTAGATGCTGAATATTTTGCAATTAGCTGATTAATTAGCAGATTTTTGTAATTTAGCGTTTCACAGTTAGGCGGTTTAAAACGCAACCATTACTTAAATGACCAATAAAGCAATCATTACAGTAGTCGGCAAAGACACTGTAGGCATTATCGCCAAAGTCTGCACCTACCTGGCGGACAACAACATCAACATTCTCGACATTTCACAGACAATCGTTCAGGGCTACTTCAACATGATGATGATTGTTGACGTGGCATCGGTCACAAAACCCTTTGAGGAGGTGGCTGGCGACCTTAATGGTCTTGGTAGCGGGATTGGTGTCCAGATCAAGTGTCAGCGAGAGGACATATTTGACAAGATGCATCGCATTTAGTCAATAGCCAACAATCTCACAATCAACGATTAAAGCACAAGATGATAAACATATCTGAGGTCCTTGAGACCAACAAGATGATAGAGCAGGAGAACCTTGATGTCCGCACGATAACGATGGGCATCAGCCTCCTGGATTGCACGTCGGCTACGACCGTCGACGCCCTTTGCCGCAACGTCTACGACAAGATTATGGGCAAGGCGCATGACCTCGTACGCACGGGTGAGGACATATCGCGCGAGTTCGGCATCCCCATTGTGAACAAGCGCGTCAGCATCACGCCTGCCGCCATTGTGGGCAGTGGCATCTGCAAGACGCCTGACGACTTTGTCAAACTCGCACAGACGCTCGACAAGGTGGCTCATGACATCGGTATCAACTTCCTTGGTGGATTTTCTGCCATCGTAAGCAAGGGTATGACACCTGCTGACGAGATGTTGATCCGCTCATTGCCGCAGGCGTTGGCTACAACGGAGCTTGTATGCTCGTCGGTCAATCTCGGTTCGACAAAGACTGGCATCAATATGGATGCTGTGCGCCTTATTGGTCAGACAGTCAAGGATATAGCGTTGGCAACAGCTGACCGCGACTCTTTTGGTTGCGTCAAGTTCGTAGCCCTTTGCAACGCTCCCGATGACAACCCATTTATGGCTGGCGCATTCCATGGCGTGTCGGAGCCTGACGCTGTCATCAACGTAGGCGTATCGGGACCTGGAGTTGTGAAACATGCGCTCACCCATGTCCATGGGCAGTCGTTTGAGGTGCTTTGCGAGACTGTCAAGCGTACGGCGTTTAAGATAACGCGTGTAGGTCAGTTGGTTGCGCAAGAGGCGTCTCGCCGTTTGGGCGTACCATTTGGAATTATCGACCTTTCGCTCGCTCCTACGCCGGCTATTGGAGACTCTGTGGCCGACATCTTGAAAGAGATGGGCTTGCAGCAGTGTGGCGCACCCGGCACGACGGCTGCATTGGCGTTATTGAACGATCAAGTCAAGAAGGGTGGCGTCATGGCATCGTCATACGTCGGTGGTCTCAGTGGCGCATTTATTCCCGTCAGTGAGGATCAGGGTATGATTGATTCTGTACGCGCTGGCGCACTGACAATAGAGAAACTTGAGGCCATGACGTGCGTATGCTCGGTTGGCCTTGACATGATAGCCATTCCTGGTGATACACCAGCGACGACTATATCTGGCATAATTGCAGATGAAGCTGCGATTGGCATGATAAACCAGAAGACAACGGCCGTTCGCATCTTGCCAGTTATCGGCAAGACCGTCGGTGAGGAGGTAAACTATGGTGGTCTGCTTGGCTATGCTCCGATTATGCCGGTTAACAAGTTCGATTGCTCAGAGTTTGTAAACAGGGCAGGTAGAATCCCCGCCCCGATTCACAGCTTCAAGAATTAGGCAAGAGGACAAGACATAAGAAATCCCGCTTCGGAGGCAGCTCTGAAGCGGTATTTTTATTTATGGAGGATAAAGAGAGCCTATTTCTTTTTCTCAGTATTGACGAAGAAGACACCGCAGAGAATGAGGGCGGAGCCGATGCCTGCGAGTATTGTCATTGGCTCGTTTAGGACTAAGGCACTGGCTATGACAGTGGTACAAGGGTTTAGATAGACGTAGTTTGAGGTCTTGATGGAGCCAATTTTCTTGATGACCCAGCTCCACGTGACGAAACAGATGAATGAGGCCACAAACCCGAGGAAAATGAGGTTTCCGTAGACGGAAGGTTTTGAGAGCAGGTCGAAGGTTACGTGCCACGGGTCGAAGAGGAAGAGCGGGAGGGCGGTCAGTAGACCATAGGCAAAAACCTTTCGCGTGATGAAGACGGCATCGTAGTGACCGCCCGAGACCTTTTTTATGAGGAGGCTGTAAGCCGCCCAGCAAAAGGCAGCACCGAGGGCGAGAAGGTCGCCTTTGGGGTGGAGCTGGAGAACGAAATGACCATTGAAAATGACAACGGCAACGCCAATGAGCGCAAGTATGGAGCCAAAAATGACGCGTGGCGTGAGGCGCACACTTTTGGTGAAGATGCGAGCGAGGATGAGCGTTATGAGCGGGGCTGTGCAGACGATGAATGAGACATTGTCGACGAGGGTGAACTTTACAGCAAAATTCTCTGTCGTGAAGTATAGAGAGCCTCCCGTAATGCCTAAAAGGATGAAAATCAACTCATCGTGAAGAGAGTTTGACCATAGAGAGCGTCTTTTCTTCGCAAAGATAGTCAGCCCCCATATACAAACGTAGGCAATGGAGAAGCGAAGGAAGAAGAGCTCAGTGGGGTGGAGCCCGCTATCGACAGCGTAGCGCGTGTTTACAAACGTGACGCCCCATACGCACACGGTAAGTATGCCCAAGATGTGGGCAACTATTGTTGTCTTCATTTAGATTGTCGAGGGAGCTTTAAACACCAAAACGTTGGAGAATATTCTCGAGGTCTGCCTCAGTCTGGATGTAGACGGTGCGCGGTTTGCTGCCGTCGGCAGGAGACACGATGCCCATACGTTCGAGTTGGTCCATAATCTTGCCAGCCCGGTTGTAGCCGACTTCGAAGCGGCGTTGGATATTTGACGTAGAGCCGATTCCGCTCTCGACGACCATTTGCGCAATCTCGCGGATTTTGGGGTCGAGCTTACCTGGGTCGCCGGGACCAGAGGCCTCGAAAGTGCCGTCGGCGGTCATTGTGACTTCGGGAAGTTCGTAGGCGGAGGCGTAGCCACGCTGTGAGGAGATGAAGTTATTGATATCCTCGACCTCCGGGGTGTCGACAAAGGCGCATTGGACGCGCGTTGGGGTCATCTTGCCGGCGAGGGACACGAGCATGTCGCCGCGTCCGATAAGGCTCTGCGCACCTGTGCTGTCGAGAATGGTCTTTGAGTCGACACCGCTGGCGACCTTGAAAGCTATGCGGCTTGGGAAGTTGGCCTTGATGACGCCTGTAATGATGTTGGTTGAAGGTCTTTGGGTCGCAAGGATCATGTGTATGCCTACGGCTCTCGCTTTTTGGGCGATGCGCGCTATCGGGGTCTCGACCTCCTTGCCAGCAGTCATGATAAGGTCGGCGAACTCATCGATTATGACGACGATGTAGGGCAGATATCGGTGTCCGTTTTCGGGATTCAGTCGTCGGTTGATGAACTTGTCGTTATACTCCTTGATGCTGCGCACGCTGGCTTTCTCAAGAAGTTTGTAGCGGTCGTCCATCTCTATAGTGAGGGATTGGAGGGTTGTCTTGACCTTGTCGACATCGGTGATGACAGCCTCGTCTTCTCCAGACATTTTAGCGAGATAGTGTTTGTCGAGAGACTTGTATATGCTGAACTCGACCATCTTGGGGTCTACGAGAACGAACTTGACCTGTGACGGGTGTTTCTTGTAGAGAATGGAGGTGATTATGGCATTGAGGCCGACTGACTTGCCTTGACCTGTGGCGCCAGCGACGAGGAGGTGTGGCGTCTTTGCGAGGTCGAAGACGTAGGTCTCGTTGGAAATGGTCTTGCCCATGGCGACGGGCAATTCGGCTTTGGACTCTTGGAAGTTAGACGATTTCAGGACAGATTGCATGCTGACAATCTGTGGGTTGGAGTTAGGAACCTCGATGCCTATAGATCCTTTGCCAGGAATGGGCGCCATGATGCGAATGCCCAGGGCGGCAAGGCTCATGGCGATATCGTCTTCGAGGGTTTTTATCTTAGAGATCCTGATGCCTGGGGCTGGGACGATCTCATATAGTGTGACGGTGGGACCGACTGTCGCCTTTATGGAGGTGATCTTTATTTGGAAGTTTTCGAGCGTCTGGACGATGCGGTCCTTATTCTCCATCAACTTGTCTTGGTTCTCCTCGGTATTTTGCTTTCCGTAGTCTTTGAGGAGGTCGATGGATGGGAATTGGTAGCTTGAGAGGTCCTCTGTGGGGTCGAATTTGGTGTCGATGCCATGACCGATTGAATCAGGATCTGCCATGTCGTCCTCATCGGTTTTCTGAATTATTTCGAACCCGTCATGGGGAGTATTTTCCGCATCGTCTGGCTCGGTAGGGGTGTCAGATTTATCGTCACCTTTGGCGTACTCGATGACCATGCTCGTTCCGTTAGATTCTTGAGTGTCTGTTTCAGCCTTTTGATTGTCAACATTATCCGTGGTGGGGTGATCGTCATTATCGTCGCTGTCGGTGGCATCTGTCCTGTCATCTTTCGGGCTGTTTTCACCCGGCATGGCAGGGCGGAGAGGTCCCTCATCGGTAGTGATGGGGATGTTTGGAAGATTGATGTGGAGTTTTTGGAGTAGCTGTACTACTTGGAGGCGGAGCTTAGGACTCTTGGCAGCGATGAAACAGAAAAGAGTTGCAGCGAGGAGGACGAATGTGCCGACGGGACCGATGGCGCTCGTCAGCCAACGTGACATGAAATAGCCGTGCGCCCCACCAAGGAGGAGATACCAATTGTCGGAGAAACGGGAGAAGATGAAGCCGAGAGTTATGCTGCCCCAGATGGCGAACCCGATGCAATAGGCGAGTTGTCGAGGAAGCGAGACCTTCTTCACCCCCATGACGTAGAGACCTGTGGCGGCGAGGAGCCAAGGGATGAAGAAAGCCATGACACCTATGCCGTTGGTGATGAGCATATCTGCCACCCACGCGCCGAGCTTGCCGAGTGGGTTTACGGCTTGTACGTCGGCATTGGTTATGAGATCGTATAGTGGGAGGTCGAAGATGCTGCGGTCAGCTCCGCCTGTGCCGATGAAAGCTCCGAGGCTTACGAACAGGGCGATGCCAAGGCAAATGAGTAACATGCCGAGAATGAACTTGACACGAGGAACTTGTGGCTCAGTATTGTTATCAGCTTTTTTCGCCATAATGATAAGCGTGTGTGTTGCGGTTTTAATTCATCATGAGATCCATGATGGCGATGACGTCTCGTCTTGAAGCCTCGACGAAGCCAAAGGGACGGGTGAAAACGTCGTGCTTTACAGACTCTTTCTCTTTGAAATCCTTGATTACCAACATGATGTTGCTATCGCCGAGTTTGGCGTTCATGGCAGTCATGAGACCTGGCAGCCTGAGCCATTGAGAGGGTTGTATAAGCTTGTTGTCGGTGCATCCGACAGACTTTTTCGCTCCGAAAGGGATGTAAAAGAAATCGATGCTTACAGAACCTGAGTTGTCGTCCTTTGGCGTTACGAAGACATGGGTTGACATATAGCCGGAGATGTCGACAAGTTCATCGGAGACGGTTATCACGACATTGTCTTGCGCCTGGTCGGAAAAGAGATCGCCAAAGAGGTCGTTAAGCGATATGAGAAGTTTAGCGTTGTCGAACTCGACGGTAGCGAAGCTCTCATCGTTGCTTACGACGAAAGATGTGCGTGCGAGACTGAGAGGCGCGCTTGCTTCCATTTTAAGATTTGCGGAGTCGAAAGTGCATATCACGTTATGGGGAAGGAACGCGCCGAACGCCTGATCGTCACGAAGATCCTTGGAGAAAGATACTTCGTATGTCGCCTCTCCGCAATATGGTACTACAGAGTTACCCTTCTCTCCCTCACAAGAGCAGAAGAAAAGGACAGACACCAATATGAGAATCAGTTGCGATGTGTTCGGCGTACGGAAATCGGACATAAAGTCACTGTTTTTTGACAAGATCATTTACTCCGTCTACGACTTTTCGGACAACAATGTTACCGAAATCGAACGACGTGTCGCCTATCTTGTTGATTGGCAGCACCCTCATTGGGGTACTGGAAAGGAATGCCGCAACGTAGGATTTTATGTCAGACGCTTTAACGCACTCGAACTTTATTGTAATGCCCAAATCTTGGCATACGGACAAGACTTTCTTGCGCATGATGCCTCCGAGGACTGTACCATCGGGAGCTGTGTGGATTACGCCTTGCTGATCAACGAAATAGACATTTGAGCGGCTGCCTTCAGTTATCTCACTTTGGCTGTTGACGAGGAGGCTTTCGTAGGCACCTGTCTTGGCTTGCTGGGTGGCGGCGTCGTGGCGCATGGCGGAGTGGAATATCTTGAGGGAGGGGGTGGCACGCTCGGCTTGCAGGAGCTGGCACTCGACGCCGTTGGCGTATTGCGTCTCGGAGGGGAAATCGGTCTCGACGAATCCGCATTGGATGGTGCCGTTGGCTGAAGCCGTGATGCGCATGTCGCAATCTTTGATGCCGTTGCAGGCTATGAGCCAGTCAATAAGTTGCGGCAGTTTGCCCACCCACTTAGGTATTTCACGCCCCGTGGCTTTCATGCTGTTAGTCCATCGGTCGGTGTGGTCGGGAAGAAAGAGGGCTTTGCCGGAGAAGATGCGTAGAACTTCGTAGACCTCGTTGTCGTCGCCAATTGGTTCTTGCTCATCGAGAGGCTCGATTGAGCCGTTTTTAATTATGCATATTCCCGTATATTGCATGTGTTTGAGCTTTTTAATGTGGGGTGTAGGGGGAAGTCCCTACATGCGAGGACAATTACAAAGGTAGCAAAAAAAGGCGGCCTAAATATTACCGCACATCATGATGTCAGCTGCAGAGTCGGGAAATTTCTCGATGAGTGTACCGACAACGGCGATGTCAGCTCCTGCGTAGAAAACGCGCTTCACCTCGTCAGTGCTACGCAGTCCGCCGCCGACGATGAGAGGAATGTCGGTAACACTCTTGACGCCACTTATTATTTCATTGCTTACGGGCGTCACGGCACCGCTGCCAGCCTCAAGGTATATGGCGTCCATTCCCAATTGTTCGGCCGCCATAGCCGTCGCCATGGCAAGTTCGGGTTTGTTGGCGGGAAGTGGAGTAGTGGAGCTTACGTATTCGACAGAAGTCCTTGTGCCACCGTCGATTAGCATGTAGGCTGTCGATATGGTCTCCAACCCCATACGCCGTATGAGTGGCGCAGCTTTAACTTGTTGACCTATGAGATATTCCGGGTTTCGACCAGAGACGAGGGACAGAAGGAGCAGGGCGTCGGCAGAGGAGGAGAGTTGACCGTAGTCACCAGGAAAGAGGATAACGTGGGAGTCGGAGGAGACTTCTGATTTGATGTCGCGAACCACTGCGTCGGTATCGGAAGAGACGAGGCTTCCGCCGACGAGGATAATTTGAGGGAGAAGGTTCTTAGCCTTCAGGTTGAGCAGGGTAGGGCGGCAGTACCTATCGGGGTCGATGAGCCATGCCACGACTTTCTCGTTCTTTTCTCGACGTCGGAGAAAAGATTGATATACAATGTCTTGTGGCCGTTTCATGACTTAGATAGGATTATTAGCAGAAGACAGTGATGAGGTCGTCGGTCAGTTCGTAATGGAGAGTTACGACGGCGTGGAACCCATCAATGGTGATGCTGCCTGTAAAGGTGCCTTGTGGGGCTGTGACGTGTAGGTTGGAGACGGAAAGATGCTCATCAAAAGAGACGTCGGTAAAGTCGAAACGCTTGTAGAGAGTCTCCTTTGCGCTCCATATTATGAGGGCCGTCTGAATCTCGTTATTGGGGTCGATATACTGCATCTCTTGGGGGGAGACGAAGCGCGGGATGAGGTTTATAACGCGGCGCGACATGTATTCCATATCGAGAGCGACTGGTTGGCGGCCCAGGCGGATGCCCACATACCCGATTGTATGTGTGATGCTAATGAACAAGTCGCTGCCAATGAGGAAAGGCTTGCCGGAGTGCTGGTAGGCGATGCCCACATCGGGACCTGCGAGTTCGCGGAGAAGGATGCGTACGGTCAGCCACTCTTTACGTCTTCTGTCGTTGCGGAAGCTGGAATAGGTGTTGAGCTCAGGCTCTGGGACTTGGTATTTAGACTCGAGCTCTTGGAGAGACTCTGTCATCTGCCATACGCCCATTATGACATCCGCATCTGCTTGTTTTTTAATTAGAGGCATGCTGATTTGTCCAGTTGAAAGTCTCTATGAGGTGGTTGATGTCTTCGTTGATGTAGGCGATGACGGGAGCCAGACTGTCTTTGTTGGGTCGGCAGTAGAAATAGAGTGAGCCGCGGAAGAAATTGCCGAGGCTGTCGGTTATTGCGAACTGAGAAGGCGAGGCGGCGTTACCTTTTATCTCGTAGAAAGTCGCATAGACGTGGCGTTGCGGATCCTCGTAGTAGCGTTCGCCGATGGCGTCGGCCACGACGGTGTGCTTGTAGGCGAATTGGTGGCTATCCTCGTAGGCAGACTCCTCGTCTTTGGTGTTCAGCGAGAGGTATGTGAGGTGGATTTTGCAATTCAGGGTAGGGTAGTAGATATTGGACCATGTGTCTTGCGCACCGCGCTCGTCGTCTTTCATGACTCGACATGAAGTGGAACGCTCGAAGCTGTAAGGCATGGTCTCGGAGACGAATTGTGAATATTCGTGCTCGGGTAGTGTAATGCGGAAGTAGCCCCGTGGCTTAGGCGTAGGGGTAGGCGAGCATTGGGAGGTGGAGAGGAGAGTCGCTAAAGAAGATATGATGATGAGCGTGACACTCAAAAACTTCGGCTTCATCGGTGACAATCAGATTTTTAGCTTCACCTTGTTTATCTTGCGTTGGTCGGCAGAGAGGATTTCGAACTTGTATTTGCCGATTTCGACCATGTCTTTCTTCTTGGGTATGACGCCAGTCTTCTCTAAGAGCAGACCAGCCAACGTCTCGGCGTCGCCGCGGTTCTTGTCGAACGTGGATGCGTCTATGTCGAGAACCTTGCAGAGGTCGTTGAGGGATATTTTGCCTTCGAAGACAAAGGAGCCGTCTGGCTGGCGGTACCAATCTTTTGGGTCGTCATCGTCTTGCTCATCGCTGATGTCGCCGACGATCTCCTCGATAATGTCTTCGAGGGTTACGATGCCCTGCATGCAACCGTATTCGTCGACAATGATGGCCATGTGGGTTTTTGTCGATTGAAATTCGGTGAGGAGGTCGTTAACCTTCTTTGTTTCGGGGACGAAGAAGCTTTTGCGGATTATCGGGTGCCAGTCGTGCGTCTCGTCTTTGCCGAGGTCGCGGAGGATGTCCTTGACGTAAATGATGCCTTTTACGTCGTCTGGCGTATCGCCGATTACGGGGAGTCGGGAGTATCCGGAGTCGACGACGGTGTCGAGCACCTGTTTGAAATTGGCGGAGTAGGGGATGCTCTCGACGTCGATGCGGGGCGTCATGATGTCGCAGACCTCGAGGTCCATGAATTTGACAATGCCTTCGAGCATGTCTTTTTCTTCGACCATGGTTCCGGAGGTGAGGTCGAGGGCTTGTGACAAGTCGTCTTGCGACATGGTCTTTTGGTGCTTGGCCAGGCGGTGGTTGACGGCATTGGTGGATGCCATCAGGAGCGCGCTAAAAGGGGAGAAGAGCTTTTCTGCGAATTGGAGCGGGTAGGCGGCCATGCGAGCAAACGAGACCCTGTGCTGTTGGGAGAAGATTTTGGGCATAATCTCACCGAAAAAGAGGATGAGCGCGGTGATGATTATGGTCTCGAAGATGAACTCTATTATGCGAGCAGATCCGAAGTCGATGAGAGAGGCAGAGAAGTAGGCCGAGAGCATGACAATCGAGATGTTGACGAAATTGTTGGTTATCAGGATTGTCGCGAGAAGCCGTTGCGGCTCGCCGAGGAGTCGCATGATGAGGCGATCATTCTGCTTGTCGCTTTCTGCGAGCGTCTCTTTTTCTTTTGGGGAGAGGGAGAACATGGCGACTTCGCTACCGGAAGCGAAGCCGCTGATGAAGAGTAGAATAATCAAAAGACACCCCACTCCGACCGTCCCGATGGTTATTGGTTTCAGCGAGATTTCGGTCAGACTGGAGGTCAGAATATCTATGGTGTCCAACTATTTGGATATTAGGTGCTAAAAGGGAGTGTTAAAGTCGGAAGGGATAACTGAGTTTCCGTTCTTGTCGCCGTAAGATGATTGAGGCTCTCCCATTGTGCCGTAGGAGAAGTTCTCGTCGTGGGCTTGATAGTCTTCGCGAGGTTCACGTCGGCTTAGAATTTCGAGCTCGTCGACGACGATCTCGGTGACAAATCTGTTCTGGTTCTCGCGGTCGACGTATGTTCTGCTGCGGATCTTGCCCTCGATGTAGAGTTTGGAGCCTTTGTGTACGTATTTCTCGACGACCTGGACGAGTCCGCCCCTAACGACGATGTTGTGCCATTCGGTGCGCTCGGGGATGACTTGATCGTTGAAACCCTTGTGTGCTCTCTCAGTTGTTGCCAGAGTGAAGTTTGCTACAGCCCTGCCGACCTCGAAGTATTTGATATCGGGGTCTTTGCCGACGTTCCCTATAAGGATTACTTTGTTTACGGACATATCTTATCTTGTTTAGAAATACGAAGTTACTAAGCGTAAAAGTATAAAAAATTAGAGTTGACTTGCAAGATGAGGGCATTAAAATATTCTTACATACGAAATTAGGGGATTTTGACGAGCGGAAGGAGTAAAAAGAAACCCCCGGATTTCTGAGGAGAAATCCGGGGGGTGAATTTTTCTTGGGCGAGCCTTAGTCTACGTCGATATGGAAATCGACGATACCCAGGGCGGCCGACGGTTGGACGTGAAGGCGTGTCAAGCCGTATTTGAGCCTCCATCGTAAGATTCTGGATGGGAAGCCTTTTTTGAGGTATGCGTAGATGAACGGGTGGCAGTGGACAGTGAAATGTTTGTCATGTTCTGCCGCCTCTTTGGCTATTGCGGCCTCGATGAGGTCAGGGATTTGGACGGACGTTTGGATTTTGCCTGTACCTCCGCATGTTGGGCATTTTTCTGTCGTGTCGATGGTCATGACCGGTCGGACACGCTGCCTTGTGATTTGCATCAATCCGAACTTGCTGAGTGGTAGGATGTTGTGCTTGGTCTTGTCCTTGGCCATAGCTTCTTTCATCCTCTCATAGAGCTTGTTGCGGTTGTCTGCGCTTTGCATGTCGATAAAGTCGACAACGACGATGCCTCCCATGTCTCTGAGGCGAAGTTGTCGTGCGATTTCGTCGGCGGCGGCGAGGTTGGTCTCGAGAGCGTTGTTCTCCTGGTTGGAGGCGGTTTTGGACTTGTTGCCGCTGTTGACGTCGATGACATTGAGGGCCTCGGTTGTCTCGATGATGAGGTATGCGCCGCTCTTGAAGGAGACAGCTTTTCCACACGAAAGCTTGATTTGCTTCTCGATGTTGAAGTTGTCGAAGATGGGGAGCTTGCCGGTGTAGAGTTTGACGATGCCGCTCTTGTCGGGAGCTATTTGCGAGACGTAGGTTTTGATCTCGTCGTAGGTGGCTTTGTCGTTGACGAAGATGTTGTTGAAGTCGGGGTTGAAGAGGTCGCGGATCATTGTCGCGGCTCTTTCCATTTCACCGAGGACTTTAGCTGGTGGGCGGCAGGATTTGACATTTCTGACGCATTCGTCCCAACGTTTGACGAGAGTGACGATCTCGTCGGCGATCTCTTGCTCGTCTTGTCCTTCGGCGACTGTACGGATGATGACGCCCATGTCTTTGGGCTTGGACTTCTGGACAATCTTCTTCAGGCGGGAACGTTCTTCGGCGGAGCGAATTTTCTTACTTACGGAGACTTTGTCGGCGAAGGGCATGAGGACGAGGTTTCGTCCTGCGAGAGAGATTTCGGAGGTCAGTCGCGGACCTTTTGTAGAGATGGGCTCTTTGGCCACTTGGACCAGCACTTCTTCCCCTGCTTGGAGGACGTCGGTGATGGAACCTTTTTTGTCGAGGTCCTCTTCGCGTTTGACGCGTGGCAGGTCAGTAAGGTTTTTCCTTTGTGTGACTTGCTGGAGGAATTTTTGTTGGGTCTTGAACTGAGGACCCAGGTCAAGATAATGTAGGAACGCGTCCTTCTCGTACCCGACGCTGACGAAAGCGGCGTTGAGGCCTTGCATCACTTTACGGACTTTGCCGATGTAGACGTCTCCGACTTCAAACTGAACGTTTCGCTTTTCTCTACGCAGCTCCACCAACCTTTTGTCTTCCGTGAGGGCGATGACCATCTCATCGGGTGTGACGTTGATAAATAATTCTGCGTTCACGTTACTCAGATTTTCAAAGAACTTAGTTAATAAACAAACAGAAAGCACTGATGGGGAGCTTTCTGTTTGTTGTGCCGAGCTGTCGATTTATGCGGTTCGGCTCAAGATTAAGATCTACAGGAAGCAGATTAGTGCTTATGCCTGTTCTTTCTCAGTCTCTTCTTACGTTTGTGGGTCGCCATCTTATGACGCTTCCTTTTCTTTCCGCTAGGCATAGCTTAAAAGGTCGATTAAAAGGTTAGACAATCAGTTATTTTTTTGTATTCTTGCTGTCCTTCACTTCGTTCATGAAGACCTTTGCAGGCTTGAAGGACGGAATAGAGTGCTCTGGGATCACGATAGCCGTACCCTTGGTGATGTTGCGTGCGGTTTTTTGCGCGCGAGTGCGGGTGATGAAGCTGCCGAAGCCGCGGAGGAAGACGGGCTCGCCATTGATAAGGGAGGACTTGATGGCCTCCATGAAAGCCTCGACGGTCTGCTGGACTGCAACCTTTTCGACCCCGGTGCTTTTGGCAATCTCGTTGACGATGTCTGCTTTAGTCATCTCTGGAAAGTTATGATGTTATTTATTCGTTTTGTAGTCGGTTACGAGACCTTCGTGGCGTCGTAAAACGGTGCAAAGGTAATACCTAACAATCAATAAAACAAAGATTTTGTGTGTATTTGTAGGAGTCGGAGGCTCTATCTGGCTCTTAAACTCGAGTAAAGTTCAAGGACGGCAGAAATCATCAGAGGTATGAGCCAGAAGCGTTTGCCTTCCATCATGAGGTAGGCTGTGGCGCATAAGGCTACTGCGCTGAACATGAGGATGCTATACAGGCGTCGGAGCTTGAAGTCATCGGTTTTCATCCTATGGTTCAATCGGACGAAAAAGAGCAGGAGGCCGCAGATGAGCATTGGCACCCATCCGTAGTATAGTCCGACGGTAAATGCGATAGCGCCGACGACTCCCGCCGCCATGGCTACGTAAGTGATTATTTCTGTTGTTTTCAACGTTTTATTATGAAAATTGTCTCGTCGGGCTTTTTCATGAAGTACTCCTCGCGGGCGAATTTTTCCAGGGACTCTTTGTTATTGCGAAGTTCGTCCATTTTGCGCTTGTCTTGATCGATGTCGCTTTGCAGCTGCGCTTTTTCCTCCTCAAGCTCAGAGATTTTCGTGGCGTAGGAGTGTTTCGTCACGAGGTTGTCCTCGTCGAAGAGGGTTATCCAAGTGAGAAAGATCAGGGACGCCACGACGAACTTGTTTCGCAAAAGTGTGGCGAGCGTCTCTTTTATGTCGTTTTGAGGAAGTTGCATCGGCTTAGTCGAAAGTCCTGTTGCTGTTGGTGGAGATTTCGATCATGCGCTCGTAGTCGTCGGCATCGAGATCCTCTTGGAAATAGTAGAGCTGCGGGTTGACCTTCTGGCCTTTCTTGACGACTTCGTAGTGGAGGTGTGGACCTGTGCTGATGCCTGTCGTGCCGACAAATCCGATGATGTCGCCGCGCTTGACTTTTTGCCCGACTTTGACGTTGAACTTGCTCATGTGGGCATAGATGGTGACGTAGCCGAAACCATGATCAATCTTGACGTGCTTGCCGTAGCCGGAGTAGCTTGTCTCGACGGTGGAGACGGTGCCGTCGCCCGTAGCGTAGATCTCAGTGCCGATGGGGGCTGAGAAGTCCATGCCCTCATGGAACTTTTTAATCTTGTAGATGGGGTGGATGCGCCAGCCCCATCCGGATGCCGTGCGCGTAAGGTCCTTGTTGTTGATGGGCATTATGGCAGGCAGGTGGCTCAACATCTCGTTGTTCTTGTTGACGAGGCCGATAATCTCGTCGAAGGACTTGCTTTGGACGTAGAGCTGCCGGGTGACGATGTCGAGCTTCTTTGCCGTCTCGATGATTAGGTCGGAGCTTGGGAGGTTGGCCATGTCCTTGTAGCGGTTGATGCCGCCGAAGCCGGCTTTGCGGACGGATACGGGAATGGAGTCTGCCTCATAGACGACGCGATATATGTTCTCGTCGCGAGAATGGATGTCTTCGAGCACTTCTTCGATCTGTGAGAGGCGGCGGCTCATTTGCTCATATTGCGTTATAAGCTCATGTTGTTCACGTTTGAGGCGTTTTTCCTTAGGGGAGTCGAAGATGTACATATAGACAAAAAACAAGCCTATTGATACGACCATGCCGAAAGAGAGATGGAAAAGAGCCCTTTTTGCGTAATAGCTGATACCACGACGAACCTCCTTGTAGCTGAGTGTATCCGGGTCGTACTTATAGTGCTTGTTCTGCATTTTCAAAGATTTTATCGTTGGGGAGTGGCGACTTGGGAAGAAGCCTATTTTTGCAAAAATAATGAAAAAAGGTGGTGCTCGCCCCTCGCACACATCATATTTTTTTGCCGAGAGTCCTCACCTGGGGCAAGAGGAGGACGCCGCGCGCCAGCATGTAGACTAAGAATGCAAGCCATAGAGCGTGCGCCCCCATAGCGTCCTTCGCTATGAAATATGTGGCAAAGAAGAGGGCTGTCGAACATGCCATCGTATTACGCATAGCTGCACTTTTTGTTGCGCCGACCATCATCCCATCGGCGATAAAAGCGAAGAAACAGCAGAACGGCATGGCGATGGCCCACCCGATGTTGAGAGAAGCCACCTCGATCGTCTCGGGTGACGGGCTGAAGCAGTTGAAAATTGCTCGCCAACTGATGGCGAAGACGGTCGTGTAGATTGCAGCCGTGATAAATCCTGCAATGGTGATTTTCTTAACTGCGGCATTAAGAGTTGCGAATCCGCCACTGCCGATGAGGCGTCCAATGAGACTCTCGGCCGCGAAGGCCAAGCCGTCGATCATGTAGCTGAACAGAGTGAAAAATTGGAGGATAAGGGCGTTGGCCGCAAGGATTTGGTCACCGTAGCGTGCGGAGATGGCGGTGAACGACGTGAAGACAATCGTCAGGCACAGGGTGCGAAGAAAGATGTCGCGATTTACGGAAAACAGTTTGGAAAGCTCGGTTTTGCGCCATACGACATCCCATGAAATTAGAGACGGTAGGGTGGGGAAGCGCATCAAGATGGCTGATATGGCTATGCAAAGCCCTGTATATTGGGCTATTACCGTTCCGTAGGCGGCTCCCTCGATGCCCATGCCACCCCATACGGCCAATGCGAATGATGCGCATATATTGACGACATTGCTTATTATGGCAATCAGCATTGGGATTTGTGGCTTCTGCATCCCGATGAACCAACCGTTAAGCGCAAAGAGCGAGATGGACGCAGGAACGGCCCAGAAGCGTGCGCGAACGTATAGCCCAGCTGCCGAAACAGTAGATTCTGAACCGCAAATCACGTCGAGTGACAGATGGCATATAGGATTTTTGAAGACGAGAAGTAAAAGGCTTATTGTCAACGCGATAGTAAGCAGTCGTGCGAGTGTGGCTATGCACTCTTCGATATTGCCAGCCCCATATTTCTGAGCCGTGACTCCGCTGCCCGACATTCTTAGGAATGAGCAGTTTCGGTATATCATGTTGAAAATAGTCGTTCCGATTGTGATTCCGCCTATTGCGACGTCGCCACCGATGAAGCCAGCTATCGCGATGTCGGCCATGCCCATGAGCGGGACGGTGATGTTCGATATAATGTTTGGCAGCGTCAAGCGCGCAATCTCGCTATTGAGGGACTTGTTGTGAGGACCGGGCATCTTTTGTTGCTGTTGTTGTCATGCGAAGTTAATGTGATAAGTGGGCGGTTGGACTAAAATGTTTGACGTTAATGGCGTCTGTACGACGATATAATGTGGCGTTCGGGGAAGAAAAATGCCTGTTGATAGACGGAAACGTTGAAATGTGTAAAAAATAAGGAATGGATTAATACCTTTATTGCGTTTAACTTTATTCCTATCAAAATGACTTACATCGATATTGGTCGCAAGACTGATGAATTTCGTGCCTTGTTCCTTATGGTGCTCCACAACGTTCATTTTGGATGGAGTAGAAGAACTTAGGACATATATGTCATATGCTGTTTTTCAATGCAAATGACAACAAACAATTGATATTCAGCAATAGAAACACTTAGCACCCATTCGTATCGATGATGTCGTGTGCATAATTATTGACACGTATCTGCATATTTGGGTTAAAAAGTCTGAACCTTTTTATAGAGTATGCGTAAGAGTTACGTGAGAAATATTTCAGAAGGCGGTTGTCACAGCTATCGCAATCTGATCAAGTCAGTTAATTGCCGACATTAATCGGTTGTAACATAGGTGTTTGAGAGATAATAACTACGTTACAAGTAAAGTTTTACATGATGTACTCCATTACAAAAAGAGTCTTTTTGCTGTTTGTTGCGGCGATGGTCGCAACGGCTGGCTCTGCGCAGCAACAGCTGACGCGAGAACAAATCCTTGCTATGAGCACCGAGCAGTTGTCTGAACTTCCTCTTGAGGATTTGATGGCTGCCGTCGAGACACTGGGTGTCTCTTCTGTCGACGAATTGTTCGCACTTATAATGAACAAAAACGTCTCTTCCGCATCGAAGCAGGAAGAGAACTCATTCACTTCACCGCTTTCATCAACCGTCATTACTCATGACGAGATGCGCACCTATGGTGTGACGACCATCGAGGAGGCTTTCCGCCTAATCCCTGGAATGATCGTTACGGAGAAGACTAATGGTGTGTATGACGTCCACATGCGCGGTCTCAACAACATCCCGAATAACAACATGTTCCTTTATACGGAGAACACCAACACCCTCGTCATGATTGATGGTCGCCCCGTGAACAATATTGAGATGGGCGCTGTCAATTTCGACATGATTCCTGTTGATATTGAGGATGTTGAGCGCATCGAGGTGGTTCGTGGCGCAGCGTCGGCACTCTATGGCGCCAATGCGGTGACGGGCGTGATTAACATTTTGACAAAGAAGCCGGACCAGTCAAATTACGTCGTCTCTGGTAATGCGCAGATGGGCAATTTCAATACCTATGTTGGCAATGTCGCATTCCGTAAGGCCTTTAATTCGAAAATCGCGTTGGGCTTCACCCTCAGCATGCAACAAAGAAATCGTCCAACTTCCGATTTGTATGTGATACCAGCATCTGGTGTCTACATGGCAAGTGACGGCGCTCCTGAGATTGAGACCTCTTTCACAAAAGCAGAATTAGGACAGTACATCACCAATGGAAGCCTTGTGGATATGTCTAAGGGTGGCTATGTGTCTGTACAGGAGCTCGAAAGCCTTAGGCAATTATACCCCTCAGACGAAGATACTTACACTCTCTACAAATGCCTTGAGCCTCAGTCCCCAGCGGCTGACATGTTCCCGAAGCCCGAGCTCTCTCGCCACACCGAGGGCTACAACGGCTATGTCGCTTTCACGCCAGTTGATGGAGTCCGTTTCGACCTCGCAGGTGGTTACCAAAGGTCGTATGTCAATACAACTCCCGTAGGTGACGACTATTTCTCATTCAACGGTCGACAGGCTAAGTCTGGCTATGTCGCGTTGTCGGCATCAATCAAGGATCTTAAGGTTCTCGTCAATTTTAAGGGAGGTCCGGGCAACTATGCGGTCGGTGTTCCTGGTTTTAAGGTTAACACCAAGATTCTAAATGCGTCAGCTGAGTACGATTTCCACATTAAGAACCTGACCATACGACCGGGTGTGGCCTACGAGTACCTCCAGAGCGACGACTACGTGCCAACATACGATGACCTCTCTACTGGCTATTCGTGGAGCTATCAAGACCCTGGTTATGAGTATGATGCCGATGACCATAACCACCTTTCTGGATTCTTCAACTACAGGGCAAAGATGACCACCATCGCTCCGTCCGTCCGTCTCGATTACAAAATCGGTGGTCTCCGTCTGATTGGTGCGTTCCGATCTGACAAGACAAACATTCCAGACAAATGGAACCATTCTTGGCAGTTCTCCGCAAACTATAGCATCAACGACAACAATTTCGTACGCTTCGTCTATGGACGTGCAAACCGCTCCGCAATCTTGGTCAATTCAAATACCAATTTCATGTGGACGCGTACCAACCTTATGGCTCCCAACTTGTTGCAGTTTAGTGCGGACCCTGAGGCTGACCTCATGAAGATTGACAATTTTGAGGTTGGCTATCGTGTGAAGCCAAGCCTGGCTCTCTTGGTTGATGCCGAGTTCTTCTACTCGCGCTCTTTCGACTATGGTGCGCTGATGGCTAACAATGGTCTCATCCGCGTAAGCAAGAGCGACGTGACCAGCTATCTCAATAATGAGATTTCTATAGCCGAGCTCACAAGCGATTTAAAGTCTTATGCTTCAATTAAGTATGGAATCTTGCCATATAAGGTAAATCAATTCGGCTTGAGTTTCAATATTGACTGGATCATCTCGTCGAAGCTCATTGCCAAGCTGAATGCCAACGTCCAGAAAACCATCATCAACGACTACTACCAATATAGCCAGTCGAGCGTCATCAAGGAGCTTCTCACGAGGTCGAAAACCTCTCTGACGGCCCAGATGCAGAAGGTCATTGAGGCGATGAAAATTGTTTATGCAAATACTGAACTTACTGATGCTCAAAAGGCTGAGCAAATTGCTGCTATCAAAGAGCAAACGGTAAGAGGCCTGGAGGCTTTGTACAACGCCGAATATGATTCCTATGACATCGGAGCCAATGGCGCAAGCACCATCCGCGATGAGGCTCACGAAGGCTCCGAAAAAATTGATAAAGATTTGGCTAAGAACTTCGGAACCGAATTGCAGGACGGGGTCGAAAACAAGGCTACGCCTAACTTCTACGGCATGCTTGGCCTCATCTATAAACCTATCCAGCAACTTAATGTGGCTGCGTTCGCAAACTATATCGGCAAACGTTCCTATGCTACAAAGTACAACTCAGAAGGCGAGGATCTTAGCCAGCGTTTGACTGTGAACCTCAAAGTCGGTTACTCTCCAGTCGACAACGTGGAGGTCTTCTTCAATGCCCACAACTTGCTGAATAATAAGAAGCGTGAGTTCGTATATTGCGACCAAATCAATGGTCTTTATACCGTAGGCGTTAATTTCAATTTCTAATCATACTAACTTCCTAATTTCCACAAAGATGGCTTATAAGATCATCGACATCGAGGGCATAGGCCCCGTGTATGCGCAGAAGCTTGAGGCTGCTGGCATCAAGACAACAGATGACCTCCTGAAAGAGGGTGCTACGCGAACAGGACGCGGCAAGCTCGCCGAGGCGACCGGCATATCAGAGAAGCTGATTCTCACATGGGTCAACCATTCCGACCTCTTCCGCATCAATGGCGTAGCTGGTCAGTTCGCAGAACTTCTTGAGGCTGCTGGCGTCGACACCGTGAAAGAGCTCCGTCATCGTGTCGCAGCAAATCTTCAGGCAAAGATGGTAGAGGTCAACGAGCAGAAAAATCTCTGCAACAGAGTTCCTGCTGTCTCCGAAATCGAGAAAATGATCGAGCAGGCGAAGCAACTTGAGCCTATCGTGACCTACTAACCTATTGCAGATTCGTTAAGTTTTTCATAATTTAGCGATAAACACAGGCCAGGCTGTCTTGTGACCGCCTGGCTTTTTGTTATATCCACTTGTCATTCTTCTCAATCAGGGAAATAATTTATGGTAAAAGTCCGTCCTTTTAAGGCTCTGCGCCCGCCTAAAGAACTTGCGGCGCGTGTCTCTTGCCTGCCGTATGATGTCATGAACTCAGCCGAAGCGGCTGTTATGGCTGGAGGCGATGACCGAAGCCTGCTCAATATAACGCGTGCGGAGATCTGTTGCCCACAAGGCACCGACATTCACTCCGATACCGTCTATGCCAAGGCAAAAGAGAATTTCGACAAGGCTCGAAAAGAAGGATGGCTGGTTCAAGACGACGTACCCTGTTATTACGTCTACGAAGAGGTCATGAATGGTCGTTCTCAAACAGGCATAGTGGCCGCTGCCGCTTGCCAAGATTATGACAATGGTCTCATCAAGAAGCATGAGCTTACGCGACCCGACAAGGAGGATGACAGGATGGTGCTGACCCGTTGGCTCAATGCTAATATCGAGCCTGTATTCCTTGCCTATAAGTCCAATGCGACAATCGATAAAATTGTGGCGGAGGCTAAGTCCGTCGCTCCTGAATATGATTTCACCTCTTCGGATGGTGTCACCCATAAATTGTGGGTCGTAAGAGACACGACGAAGGTCAAGTCCATAGAGGAAACTTTCGAGAAGGAGGTTAAGGCGATCTACGTGGCCGATGGTCATCACCGCACGGCTGCGGCTGCCAGAATCGGCAAGGAGTTCGCATCAAAGAATCCGTCACACAATGGGCGTGAGAACTACAATTTCTTCATGGCGGTCATCTTCCCCGACAACCAGCTTAAGATAATGGACTACAATCGCCTTGTGAAAGACCTTAACGGCATGACAGACAGTCAATTCCTCTCTAAGTTGGCGACCGTCATGGATATCCAAAAGGTTGGCAATGATGTTGTAACGCCAAGCCGTCTCCACGAGTTTTCCATGTATCTTAGCGGAGAGTGGTATCGTCTGACAGCCAAAGAGGGAACGTATAACGACGCTGACCCCATTGGTGTTCTCGACGTAAGCGTATTGACCGACAATGTCTTGACTCCAATCTTGGGCATAGAGGATATGCGTCGCTCCTCAAGAATCGATTTTGTCGGTGGCATCCGTGGTCTCGGCGAACTGAAAAAGAGGGTAGACGAGGGATCCGCAAGAGTGGCTTTCGCTCTTTATCCCGTGTCAATGAAGCAGTTGACCGACATAGCCGATACTGGTAATATCATGCCTCCAAAAACGACATGGTTTGAGCCAAAATTGCGCTCTGGGCTTTTCGTAAAGCTCGTCGATAATGACGTTGAGTGAAAAATTGGCACTCCTTGTTTGTCTTCTTGTGCCTTTTTCGTTTAATTTGTGATGCTTAAAAGAATTTGATTGTGCAGGCTGCTGCCTTGCGAGAATAAAATGTCACAAGTAACACAGGCGATAACAGACATAAAAGCGACACTTCCGTCTGATGTTTTGCTCTTGGCGGTTTCCAAGACCCACCCCGTTACGCTCATTGAAGAGGCGTATGGTATCGGGCAGAGAGACTTCGGCGAGAACAAGGTGCAGGAAATGGTGGAGAAGGCGCAACTCCTTCCTGCCGACGTCCATTGGCACCTCATTGGTCATTTGCAGACAAATAAGGTCAAATATATCGCTCCTTTTGTCTATCTCATCCATTCCGTTGATACGCCTAAGTTGTTGGCAGTCATCGATAAGGAGGCAAAAAGGGTGGGGCGTCGCATCGATTGCCTTTTTCAAGTTCATGTGGCGAAGGAGGAGACTAAGTTTGGTTTCTCACCCGACGAGCTGTTCTCTTTCCTCGATTCTGGCGAGATAGCCAATTATCAGAATGTCAGGATCAGAGGTCTCATGGCAATGGCGACAAATACCGACGACGTCGAGCGCGTAAAGGCAGATTTCTCCGATGCCCGTCAAATTTTTGAAAGGCTTAAAACAGAATATTTCAAAGATGAACAGACGTTCTCCATTTTAAGCATGGGAATGTCTGGCGATTACAAAATAGCTGTCGCTATGGGGTCAAATTTGGTCCGTATCGGCAGTCTGATATTTGGACAACGAGATTACAGCATAAAAAAGTAACACCCAATGAAAGTACTCTTCGGAGCTGTTGGCTCACTCATTGGCGTCGCGATGTTAATGTCCTGCACGCGTACGCAGACAACTACGAACCTCGAGGATTCCGAGGTTATCGACTCTGTATCGACCAATAACACAAAGGCGGACGACCTCAATAAGTCACGCACCATCTTCTACACTCTCCCTGCACCAATCGAGATGGCGTCTATCATAAAGGAGACTGGCGTCCATTTTGACGATCAGCTCCTCGCACCTCTTTCCAAGTCCGATTCTTATTCCACCAATCTGAAGATGGCGCTCAATCTCGGAATTTACGCTACCGACATGAGCGTGGCAGGTATGTTCAACCAGTCGCAACGCATGGTCGACTACCTCAATACTCTCAAGGGGCTTACTCAACGGCTTGGCATCGTCAAGATTATGGATGAGGATGTGCTTGCTAAGCTCGAGCGTTCCGACTTGTCGCGCCAAGAGGCTCTCAATGTCATCAGTGAGGTGTACATGAATACAAATCAGTACCTTACGGAGAATAACCGACGCAATATTGCTACTATTGTGATGTCCGGCGCATGGGTCGAGGGCTTTTACCTTGCTCTCAATCTCGTCAATCCCGATAAGTTGAATGCCGACATCGTAGGACGTATCGTCGCTCAGAAACTTTCGCTCGCAACCATGTTGAGCATCATTGATAGTACCGATGAGAAGGGCGAGGACAAAGACCTCTCCTACATCCGTTCTAAGATGGAGACGATAAGGTCAATCTTTGACGCTGTCGAACTTGAGAAGACTGGTCGCATCTCCGCCATCACCGATGCCGATACTAAGACGACGACGATAAAGGCCAATAAGCCTGGCTCGCTCGATAAGGATGTCCTCCTCGCCTTGAGGGATGCTGTTTCGCAGGTGAGAAACGAGTTTGCAGAATAAAATTGTAATGAAGTTCTAAAGCGCGGGCAACGATATGTGTCGATGTCCGCGCTCTTATAGTTTACTAAATAGACAGCAATTATGGCACAGCTTGAACGTGAGCAAGTTGAAGAGCAATATAAATGGGATCTGACGCCTCTCTATAAATCTGTAGAAGATTGGCGTAAGGCAAAGGAGGCTCTCGAGGCGCAAATGTCCAAAATCCGAGATTTCAAAGGTTGTCTTGCCGATTCTGCATCGACTCTCTATGAGTATTTGCATCAAGATAGTGAAAATCAACGTATTCTGTCCAAACTATACCTCTACGCTTCCCTAAAATCCGACCAGGATGTCAGCAAGGCTGAGAATCTCGCTTTGGTCAAGGAGATGGAGCAGGTGGATGTCAACTATTCGCAGCTGACCGATTTTGACAATGCCGAATTGGCAGCCATCTCCGATGAGACCTATGCCTCGTTTTTCGCCGCCGAGCCACGCCTCCAAGAGTTCAGCATGATTGTCGACCGCGTCATCAAACGACGTAAGCATACCCTCTCCGATGCCGAAGAGTCCATCCTCGCAAAGATGTCAATCCTTGGCAATCCGCCCTACGACGCATATTCGGTCTTCTCCGATGCCGAGATGCCGTGGCCGACGATTACACTGGAAAATGGTGAGCAAATCGAGTTGGACCATTCCACGTTCTCCAAGGTACGCAGTTCAAGTGTGCGTGCCGACAGAAAATTGGCGTTCGAAGCCTTCTGGGATAACTATAAGAAGTTTGAAGGTACGTTCGGAGAACTCATGAACGGAGACCTTAGGCGCAAGCAGTTCTACGCCACTGTCCGTCACTACTCCTCAGCCCTCGATGCCGCTCTCTATGGCAATAACATCCCGACCGACGTCTACCACTCCCTAATAGACAATGTCAATAAGAACCTGCCAACCTTCCATCGGTATCTGAAGTTAAAGGCTAAGCTCCTTGGTGTTGACAAGCTCGAGTACTACGACCTCTACGCACCCGCCGTCGCTAATATGGAGCTCAAATATTCCTACGACGAGGCGCGCCAAATGGTCCTCGATGCCATCCTTCCTCTTGGCGATGAGTATGGCTCCATTGTCCGACGTGCGTTCGCCGAGCGGTGGATTGATGTCATGCCAAACAAGGGCAAGGCTTCTGGGGCCTATTCCAATGGAGCTGCCTACGATGTCCACCCCTATATTCTCATGAATTTCGACGGCCGATATGATTGTGTCGGCACGTTGATTCACGAACTCGGGCACACCATGCAGAGCTACTACTCCAATCGTGAGCAGGCATATCCGAAGTCAGATTACTCCATCTTCGTGGCCGAGGTCGCCTCTACGTTCAACGAGGCCCTCCTTGATCATCTCATGCTCTCACGCCTCAAAGGACGTGACGAGCGTATTTCTCTATTGATGAATATGTTAGATGGCTTCAAGGGAACTCTTTTCCGTCAAACTCAGTTCGCTGAATTCCAACTTGCGGCAATGAGAATGGCGGAGCAAGGCGAACCTGTGACGGGCGAGGCTCTCTCGCGTCTCTATGGTGAGATCACTCGCAAGTACTATGGTCATGATGCAGGCGTTTGCAATGTCGACAGTCGCGTAAATATCGAGTGGGCGTTCATTCCCCATTTCTATATGGGTTTCTACGTCTACCAATACAGCACTTCTTTCGTAGCATCACAAGCCCTCTCCGAGGATGTCCTTAGCAATAAGCCCGATGCCCTCAAGAAATATCTCCACTTCCTCGCTGCTGGCGATTCAAAATACCCGATCGATGAGCTTGCCGATGCTGGCGTTGACATGCTCTCTTCGCAACCATTCGATACTGCCATCGCCAAGATGAACACTCTCATGGATCAGATTGAGCAGCTCATTTAATTCTGTCCAGTCGCTAAAATTTTATAATTGGGCTGGCTCGCCAAAATATTAAGAGACTTATTTTTAACTTCGCGTTTTGTGTGGTGCGTTAATGTCTGCGCCACCCGATTAAAATATTGATATAAAACTCTCAAAGTGACCGAAACAAGGTATGTGTTCGTAACGGGCGGTGTAGCATCGTCCCTCGGCAAAGGCATCATTTCTGCGTCATTGGCCAAGCTTCTCCAAAGCCGCGGCTACAACGTCACCATCCAAAAACTTGACCCTTACCTTAACATTGATCCCGGCACGCTCAACCCATACGAGCATGGCGAGTGCTACGTGACCGAAGACGGCGCCGAGACCGATCTCGACCTTGGCCACTACGAGCGTTTCCTCAATGTCCGAACAAGCCAAGACAACAACGTCACTACAGGTCGTATATATAAGAGTGTCATTGAGAAGGAGCGTCGAGGCGACTACCTTGGCAAGACTGTCCAGATCGTTCCCCACATCACCGATGAGATAAAGCGCCGCATCATGCTCATGGGCACACACCATAAGTACGATGTCGTAATCACCGAGATCGGTGGTACCGTCGGCGACATCGAGAGCCTTCCCTACATCGAGGCTGTGCGCCAGCTCAAGTGGGAGCTCGGTCACTGCGCAATGTTCATCCACCTCACCCTCGTCCCCTATCTCAGTGCAAGCAAGGAGCTTAAAACTAAGCCTACCCAGCACTCCGTCAAGGCTCTTCAAGAGGAAGGTATACAACCCGACATTCTCGTCCTCCGTTCCGAGAAGGATATCAATGAGTCCATCCGCAAGAAGGTCGCTCTTTTCTGCAACGTCGATCCCGACGCTGTAATCCAGAGTGTCGACGTCGATTCCATCTACAAGGTGCCTATCCTCATGCAGCAGCAGCACCTCGACGAGATCGCCATGCGAAAGCTCCAGCTCCCAGGCCACCATGAGAGCAACATGTCCGACTGGGTCGCCTTCCTCGACAAGATGGAGGCTGCAAAGCAGAAGGAGCCCGTGCGTATCGGTCTCGTCGGCAAGTACGTCGAGCTCCCCGATGCCTACAAGTCCATAATCGAGGCCGTCAACCATGCGGCTACCTACAACGACCGCAAGGCTAAGCTCGAGCTTATCCACTCAGAGAGCCTCACAAACGACAATGTCGACTCCAAGCTCCAAGGTCTTCAAGGCATCATCGTCGCTCCAGGCTTCGGCAATCGAGGCATCGAGGGCAAGATCATCGCTACTCGTTACGCCCGTGAGCATAACATTCCTTTCCTCGGCATCTGCCTCGGTATGCAGATGGCTGTCGTCGAGTTCGCTCGCGACGTCCTCGGTTGGGAGAAGGCCAACAGCACTGAGATGGATCATGCTACTCCATACCCTGTCATCGACATCATGGAGGATCAGAAGAACATCACCAACAAGGGAGGCACGATGCGTCTCGGTGCGTACGATTGCACCATCAAGCCCGGTAGCCGTGCCTACGAGGTATACGGCAAGACCGATGTCCGCGAGCGCCACCGCCATCGCTACGAGTACAACTCTAAGTTCCTCAAAGAGTTCGAGGATGCTGGCATGGTAGCTTCTGGAACCAACCCCGACACCGGTCTCGTTGAGATCATGGAGATTCCTTCTCTCAAATGGTACATCTGCTGCCAGTTCCACCCGGAGTACAGTAGCACTGTCCTCACCCCGCACCCACTTTTCCTCTCTTTCGTAAAAGCCGCAATCTCTGAATAATTCATGGATAAGAACACCAAAATTGCTCTTGTTCTCTGCTTTGCAATCCTTGTAGGTTTCTGGTGGTTCAACAAGCCGTCAGAGGAGCAACGTGCGCAATGGCAGCGTTATTACGACTCTCTTGCGCAGGTTGAGCAACTTCGCAACGATAGCATCGCTCATGCCCGCGAGGTCGCATCTGTCGCGACTGATACTGTGGCTCTCTCCGATTCTGCCAAGTCTGCCGTACTCTCCCAAAGGTATGGTCTGTTGGTAGGCGCGGTTGAGGGAACTGAAGATCGTGCTGTTCTCGAGAATGACCTCATCAAGGTTCATCTTTCTTCCTGTGGCGCTAAGATCGTCAACGTGGAGATCAATGGTTACACCAACTACCTTGGCGAGCCACTGAAGATGTATGGTGAGGAGGAGAATAGTAAGTTCGGTTTCGTCTTCATACACCAGTATCGTTCCTATAATACCTCCGATCTCTTTTTCCAGACCTCTGGAGTTCAGCAGGTTAATGATTCTGTGCAGTCCATATCTTACGTGCTGCCAGTCGGTGATGGAGCTTTGACTTATACCTACACGCTCGCTAAGGGCGACTATGAGGTAAACTTCTCCATCGAGGCCAATAACCTTGCGGATAAAATCACAACGCCGCATTCCAACATCGACCTTGTCTGGAATGCAGCCATGCCCGCCCAAGAGAAAGGACGCAAGTCCGAGAGCATGTGGAGCAATGTTTGTTACCGATATGCCGCTGGCGACGTCGAGGAGATGAGCCCAACGTCACAGTCAGAAGTCGAGGAGAATATGAATCTCGACTGGGTTGCTTACAAGAACCAGTTCTTTAGCAGCGTCTTCCAAGCAAAGGCAGGCTTCGCAGGTGCTCAATTGCAATCCACTCCAAGTGCCGAGAGCGACACCACTATTATCAAGAGGGTCGCTTCGACGCTCGGCGTCAAGTTCGATTTCCGCACCTCCGACAAGGCTGAGTTCCGTTTTCTCTTCTTGCCCAACTATTTCTACACTCTCGAGAGCTACGAGGGCATGGAGCTGACGAAACTTCTGCCTCTGAGTTGGGGCATCTTCCGTTGGATCAACGAGTATTGCATCATCCCGCTCTTCAAATACCTTGAGCATGTCTTCTCAAGCTACGGTATCATAATCCTCGTACTGACGCTCATAATCAAGCTCGTCCTCTTCCCGCTGACTTTCACTTCGTTCAAGTCGCAGGCCAAGATGCGTGTGCTTAAGCCTCAAATAGACGAGATTAATAAGAAGTACCCTGCCGAGAAAGCAATGGAGCGTCAGCAAGCCACGATGGCTCTCTATCGCAAGGCCGGCATCAACCCCATGAGCGGTTGCCTCCCAATGCTGCTCCAGATGCCTATCCTCTTCGCTGCTTTCCGCTTCTTCCCTGCTGCGATCGAGTTGCGTGGCGAGTCTTTTGCTTGGGCGTCAGACCTTTCCACCTACGACTCCATCCTCGAGCTTCCGTTCCACATCCCCTTCTACGGCGATCACGTCAGCCTCTTCTGTCTCCTCATGTGCCTGACGCAGGTGATCTACACCCGCTTCACCATGCAGAGCCAGAACACCTCCTCCATGCCTGGCATGAGCATCATGATGTACCTCATGCCCGTCATGCTCCTCTTCTTCTTCAATGACTACCCGGCAGGTCTCTGCTACTATTATTTCGTTTCCACTCTCATCACTGTCCTCCAGACTGTTCTCATCAAGACGTTCTTCATCGACGAAAAGGCCATTCTCGCTCAAATTCAGAGCAACCAGAAGAAGCCCGCCAAGAAGAGCCGCTTCATGGAATACTACGAGCGCAAGATGAAAGAACTCGAAAAGCAGCAGAAAGCCATGAAGAAATAGTCTTTCAGTGCTTTAGCTAAAAATCTGAAAATTAATTTGCGTTCAGCAGTTTTATTGGAAACGATTTCATAGCTTTGCACCCAAGGATTTATTCAATCAATAAAGTCTAACCACTAATTAGTTTTATCGTTCTAAAATGAGTGAAATTCAGCAGGGCGTCGAGAATTTTGACTGGGATGCCCTTGAGAATGGTGGCGTAGTTACCACCAACGCAGAGAAAGAGAAGGAGATCGAGCAGTACGACAAGACCCTCTCTACTCTCAAAGAGAAAGACGTCGTTGAGGGCGTCGTTATCTCTCTCAACAAGCGCGAGGTCGTTGTCAATGTCGGCTTCAAGTCCGACGGCATCGTTAGCCGCAACGAGTTCCGTTACAATCCTGATCTCAAAGTAGGTGATACTGTTGAGGTTTACATCGAGAACCAAGAGGACAAGAATGGTCAGCTTGAGCTCTCTCACAAGAAGGCACGTGCTATCCGCGCATGGGATCGCATCAATCAGGCTCTTGAGAACGACGAGGTTGTCAAGGGTTACATCAAGTGCCGCACCAAGGGTGGTATGATCGTCGATGTATTCGGCATCGAGGCATTCCTTCCCGGCTCTCAGATCGACGTTAAGCCTATCCGTGACTACGACATCTTCGTTGGCAAGACCATGGAGTTCAAGGTCGTCAAGATCAATGCGGAGTTCAAGAACGTCGTCGTTTCCCACAAGGCTCTCATCGAGGCCGAGCTCGAGCAGCAGAAGAAGGAGATCATCTCCAAGCTCGAGAAGGGTCAGGTCCTCGAGGGTACCGTCAAGAACATCACTTCCTACGGCGTATTCGTCGACCTCGGCGGCGTCGATGGTCTCATCCACATCACCGACCTCTCTTGGGGTCGCGTCTCTCATCCAGAGGAGGTCGTTTCTCTCGATCAGAAGATCAATGTCGTTATCCTCGATTTCGACAACGAGAAGAAGCGTATCGCTCTCGGTCTCAAGCAGCTCACCCCTCATCCTTGGGATGCGCTCGATGCTAACCTTAAGGTTGGCGATAAGGTCAAGGGCAAGGTTGTCGTCATCGCTGATTACGGCGCATTCGTCGAGATCGCCCCAGGCGTTGAGGGTCTCATCCACGTTTCCGAGATGTCTTGGTCTCAGCACCTCCGCAGCGCACAAGACTTCATCAAGGTCGGTGACGAGGTAGAGGCTCAGATTCTCACCCTCGACCGTGAGGAGCGCAAGATGTCTCTCGGCATCAAGCAGCTTCATCCCGATCCTTGGACCAACATCGAGGAGAAGTATCCCGTCGGCTCCAAGCACACTGCTGTCGTTCGCAACTTCACCACCTTCGGTATCTTCGCCGAGCTCGAAGAGGGCATCGATGGTCTCATCCACATCTCTGATCTCTCTTGGACCAAGAAGATCAAGCACCCCAGCGAGTTCACTCAGGTTGGCGCTAACATTGACGTTGTCGTTCTCGACATCGACAAGGAGAACCGCCGCCTCAGCCTCGGTCACAAGCAGCTCGAGGAGAATCCTTGGGACGTATTCGAGAACATCTTCACCGTCGGCTCTGTCCACGAGGGTACTATCACCGAGATGGTCGAGAAGGGTGCTATCGTAGCTCTCCCCTATGGTGTCGAAGGTTTCGCAACTCCACGTCACCTCATCAAGCAGGATGGCACTCAGGCCAAGGTTGACGAGAAGCTCCCATTCAAGGTCATCGAGTTCAACAAGGGTCAGAAGCGCATCATCGTTTCTCACTCCCGTACCTTCGAAGAGGCTAAGGCAGGTGAGGAGAAGGAGCGCAAGCCACGCCCAAGCCGCAAGGCTCCCGCTGCTGGCAATGCTACCGTACGCAAGCAAGTTGAGGCCAAGGAGGTCACAACCCTCGGCGACATCACCAACCTCTCTGCTCTCAAGGATAAGCTCGAAGAGGCAGAGAAGAAGAATGATTAATTTCATTTTCTTTGATGATATTCTCTAAAAGAATAATCTAATATTACATCTCTCTATGTGGCGATTTTTCGTCCACGTAGAGAGATTTTGTTTTATGGCAAGTTTTCAAACACAAAATAAAGAAGGTTACTCTGTCGTGACAATGTTGGCTGACAGGCTTGATGGTCAGACGACGCCAGAGTTGCGTTCTGAATTGGTCCTTTTGGCAGGCAATTCTGTCTCAAACATGGTGCTCGATCTCTCGCGCTGCACCTATTGTGACACAACGGGTCTCAGTGCAATCATGATTGCTCACCGTCTATGCAAAAATGGATCTCTTGTACTCGTGGGTGTAAATGACGAAGTGTCAAGCATTTTGTCAATCCAAAATTTTGACCCCGAGCTCGATATGGTCGCAGACCTCGCTGAGGCGGAAGCTCATATCGCAAAAAGCATCTCAAAGGATAAATAGTCCCCATCATGGAGCTTACGATTCTTGGTTGTAATGCGGCAATCCCTACGATTTCACGCAATCCCTCTGCCCAAGTGCTTATAGCAAATGGGCACTACTTCCTCATCGATTGCGGTGAAGGTACCCAGTTCCAGCTTCGCAAGCTCCACATCAATTTCATGCGCATCGAGGCAATTTTCTTGTCTCACATGCATGGCGACCATGTGTTCGGACTCATCGGGCTTTTGTCCACTATGTCCCTATACAACAGGTCTTCCCCACTTTTGCTCGTCGGCCCTCCTGATCTACAAGATTTCTTGAACCCTCTTATTGAAAAGTTCTGCGATAGCATGACTTTCCAAATAAAGTATCATGATCTCCGATTTGATAAGCCTGAGGTAATTCAAGAGATCAAGAATATAAACGTCAAGTCCATACCCCTAAGACATCGCATTCCAACGTGCGGCTACCTTTTTCGCGAGTTGCCTAAAGAGCCGAATGTCAAGAAGTCTGCTATCTACAAGTACGGTTTGTCGATAGCCGATATTGTCTCAATAAAAAATGGACACCAGATATTCGACATTAATGGTGACGAGATCTCGCGAGACGAGTTGGTAAAGGAATCAGCCCCCACCAAGAGCTATGCCTACATCTCCGATACTGCATATCTCCCAGAGTTATACCAGGAGCTGACAGGTGTTTCCCTCCTATACCATGAGGCCACTTTCATGTCCGATTTGTCAGACTTGGCGGCTAAGACTCTCCATTCGACTGCGCGTCAGGCTGCAATGGTGGCCAAGGCGGCTAACGTTGGGAAACTTATCCTTGGTCATTTCTCCAGCCGATACGATGAGACTGACGGTTTAGAAGCCGAGGCACAGCAAATCTTCCCAAACGTCACAGCTGTTTACGACGGATTTAAGATAGTTTTTTAGTCAAAAATGCGGCAAGACGCAATCGTAACGCATTATTTTTTTATATCTTTGCATTTCGTTGCGTACGCAAAGCATCTATTTGATTTCAGATGTATAGATACAACAGAGCGCATTTTTTCAACCCATTCATAGCCATCATTTTAGGAGCTTTCATGGCTTCTTGTGGTGAGTATCAGGCCATCCTCAAGTCTCAAGATAACGAGCTGTGGTATCAGAAGGGGATGGACTATTACGCTGAAGGTGATTATGCCAAGTCCGCAAATCTCCTCGGTGGTGTCCTCACCCATTTCGCAGGTACAGCGCGCTATGACTCTCTCGTGACGACCTATGCCTATGCGCTTGTCGAGCTAAAGGATTACTACACCGCTGCCCACTATTTCAGCGATTACGTCAAGACCTACCCTTCGTCCTCAAAATGTAAGGAGTGCCAGTACATGGCTGGTTACTGCTATTATAAGCTATCCCCCAAGGTCGAACTCGACCAGAAGGACAGCCAAAGTGCTATTGACGAGTTGCTACTCTACATCAACCTCTATCCCGATGGCGACAAGGTTAAGGAGGCAGAGCAAATGGTGCAAGAGATGGAGGACAAGTTGGCTTACAAGGCCTACCTCAGCGCAAAACTCTACTTCGACCTCGGCAACTACATGGGCAATAACTATAATAGTGCCGTCATTACGGCGCAGAATTGCCTGAAGAAATACCCTGATACGATCCATCGCGAGGAGCTGAGTTTCCTCATTCTCCGAGCCAAGTACATTCAGGCCGACCGAAGTGTCCTCGTCAAGCAAGCTGAGAGGTACCGTGATACTATCGATGAGTACTACTCTTTCATCAACGAGTACCCCGTTAGCCAATATAAATCCGATGCCGACAAGATTCTCTCTCGATCCGAAAAGGGCTTAGCCGAGGCTGAGAAGCTTCTCCCTCCGTCAGAGGACGACATGGACTACTACAAAAACTATGGGCAGCGCCAAAAACGCATGTCTCAAGATATTCAAGAGGATTAGAACTAATCCGTCATTTTAACTCACCTAATTATCAATCTTCAATCATGGCAGTAGATTTTAAGAAGAGCAATGCCCCCCTCAACACTATCACAAGGGACACTGTCACCATGGCAGAAAAGACTGGCAACGTCTACGAGATGGTCAACATCATCGCTAAGCGTGCCAACCAGATAAGCGTTGACGTGAAGGAGGAGCTTTCCAAGAAACTGCAAGAGTTCTCTTCTTATACTGACAATCTCGAGGAGGTTTTCGAGAACCGCGAGCAGATCGAGATCTCTAAGTATTACGAGAGGCTCCCTAAACCTGTAAGCATCGCTACGCAAGAGTACATCGACGACAAGATCTATTTCCGTCGCCCCGATGAGCTTGCTAACGCTAAGCCTGAAGAGGAATAGTCCTCCTGAGACTTTTCCATATTACATACAGTTAACCGTCGGATTAGTTAAAATCCGGCGGTTTTCTTATCTTTACGCTTGCTTATTTGCAACGACTTTTCACATCGCTCGTATCAGTGAAAAGCGCGGGCGAGTGAGCCTTCTTCGCCCATGTAGTCATCAACTCAGATTGTCCACAAATGGCAGATATCAAGGAAGACGAGAAATTAAAGCATCTCCGCGAACTTGTTAAGCGAAATGCCGACCTCGACAAACAGTTACAGCAACTCTTAAGCCAATACGGTAACCTAAGCTCCCGCGACGAGCAATACGCCCAGCTGCTAAAGGAGTACGGTCTTCAGGATGAAGCCATGAAGGACCGGCAAGGTGTGCGCCATTTCAAAATGGCGTCCATGGTCTACGTGGTAATCAAAGGCTTTAAAGCTCTCGCACAATCCCAGGACCCACAACGTCAATTGGATCTTCTCGACGAGGTGACTCTAAATGTTTCCGACTGCGCCGAGCGTCACAATCTCATCAAGGTTCCTACCACGGGCGACAATATCCTTCTCGCAGGCGGTGTCTTGCGAGAGAATAAGACTAACCCTATTGACGCAGTCTGTGCCGCGTTCGAGATCCGTCATTGGATGGAGCAGTTCAAGCGTGAGCACGATGTCATTTGGGACGTTCAATTCGGCGTCCACACAGGTCCTATCATTGCTCGCTATACTGGCAAGTCAAAGAAGCCATACACACTCTCTGGCGCAAACGTCTTGACCGCCACCCGTTTGGCTCTTACCGCTGAAAAGAACATTATTGCAATCTCCCCAATGACCAACGAGTTGGTCAAGGAGTTCTTTGTCGCCGAGCCATATTTCCGCATGCCTGTCAAGTATAGTGGCGACATGCAGGTCTATCGTCTCGACCATCTCCGCCCCGAGCTTAACAGCGGCACCGATACTATTGCTTACAACGATACTTTCGACCTCTACTATTCCAGAGTCCAGTTCATGGATATTCAGGAGTACGTCCTTGACTTGCTCGAGGTGAATTTGCCCAGCAATATCTACTACCATAATGTCAAGCACACCATCGATGTGACGACAGAGGTCGAGCTCATCGGATGGGCGGAAGGTCTCCCCGAAAAAGACATCCTCCTCCTTAAGGTTGCTGCCCTTTTCCACGATACTGGCCAGATAAAGGTCAACAAGGGGCACGAGGAGGTCAGCTGCCAATATGCCGAGGAGATTCTCCCCAACTACAATTACTCTCCCGAGAAGATCGCGGTCATCAAGCGTATCATCATGGCGACGCAGCTCCCCCATACCCCGACCGACATTCTTGAGGCTGTCATTCAAGATAGCGACCTTGACTATCTCGGACGTAACGATTTCATCCCGGTGTCCAATATGCTCTACAAGGAGCTTGTCGAGCGTGATGGTGTCAAGATGACTATGAATCAGTGGAATAAGGCTCAGATAAAGTTCATCTCCAACCACCAGTATTATACCAAGACGGCACAAAGCCTCCGCGAGGTCAACAAGCAAAGCCAGATTGAAAGGCTCAAGGCTCTTGTCGATGAATGTGACCGCCGAGGCGAGGTCTAAATCCTCCCCTCACACTTATCAACAATGGCAAAGGAAAAAATCTACATAAAGAATAAAAGGGCGACGTTCGACTACGAGATTCTCGAGCGTTTCGTCGCTGGAATCCAATTGTACGGCACTGAGATAAAGTCCATACGTGGCGGTCACGCCTCCCTCCCTGACTCGTTCTGCTATTTCAATAACAATGAGTTGTGGGTCAAGGGCATGCGCATCGCTGAGTATTTCTACGGGACTTTCAATAATCATGCACCCGAGCGCGAGCGCAAGCTCCTCCTCAAACGTAAGGAGCTCGACAAGTTGGAGCGCAAGATTAAGGAGAGTGGTTTGACAATCATACCTCTGGCTCTTTTTATCAACGAGAAAGGTCTCGCTAAGCTCGAAATCGGTCTCGCTCAAGGTAAAAAGCAATACGACAAGCGCGAAACGCTCAAACTCAAGGACGCTAAGCGCGAGATGGAAAGGGTTCAAAAGCATTTTTAGTCATGCCCATCAAGCGAAGTGCGCTCTCCATTCGCCCCGCAAAAATACTCCTCCTTATAGGTGTTTTGCTGGCCATAGTTATCGTCGTGGCTCTTTTCTCCCTGCGGCGGTATATTTTTAACCCTGTCCTGAATATCGAAAGCGGCAAGACGGAGTTGCTCTACATCCCCACAGGTGCTGATTACGATGACGTCCTCCTTCTTCTCAATTCGAAAAACCTTCTGTCAGATGAGCAGGCTTTCAATATGATGGCTTCGCTCATGGGCTATAAGTCGCACGTCAAGTCCGGTTGCTATGAGCTGAAACCCTCAATGTCCGCTCGCGGGCTTGTCCAAATTCTCCGTTCTGGCAGTCAAAAACCTGTCAAGGTGACTTTCAACAATGTCCGCACCCTCGAGTCTCTTGCAGGTCAAGTCTCCAAATATATTGAGTCGGATTCGTCAAGCATCCTCAATGCGATGCGCAATTCTGATACGTTAGAAGGGTGGGGGCTCTCTCTCAATGAGGCTCCGTCCATTTATCTGCCCGACTCCTATGAGCTTTGGTGGAATGTAACGCCAAGTTCTTTTGTCGAGCGTATGCACGACGAGTACCTCCGCTTCTGGAATGACACCCGTCTCGCCAAGGCCGATTCTCTCTCTCTGTCTCCGATTCAAGTCTCCATTTTGGCCTCCATCGTCGAGGAGGAGAGCAACAAGTCCGATGACCAACGCAAAATCGCCAGTGTCTATCTCAACCGTCTGCGTATTGGCATGCCCTTGCAAGCCTGCCCAACCGTTAAATTTGCGCTTGGCAATTTCTCTCTTAGGCGCATCACGAACGCCGATACCCAAGTCGATTCTCCATATAACACCTATGTCCATCAGGGTCTTCCCCCTGGTCCCATCCGCATCCCATCTAAAAAGGTCATCGACGCTGTGCTCAAAGCTGACGATACCGATTACCTTTTCTTCTGCGCCCGTCCCGACGGCAGCGGAATGCATGATTTTGCGCGCACTTTAGCGCAGCACCAGCGTAACGCCAATCGTTACCACAATTTGCTCAATAAACGTAAAATCTACCGATAGTATAAAAATATGACAGAGCCTAAGTCCAACGTCAACGAGAACGGCAATATCATAGAGATCCATAATGCCACTGTGTCTCAAGAGGATAATATTGTCCTTAGGGATGTGAATATCGAGATTAAGGCAGGCGAGTTTGTCTATATCATTGGTCGTGTCGGTAGCGGCAAGTCGAGCTTGCTGAAGACTCTCTATGCCGAGCTCCCCTTTGACGGCAAGTCCGGTTTCGTCGCCGGCTACGATCTCCAAAAGCTCCGCCCGGACGACATCCCATTCCTCCGCCGTCGTATGGGAATCGTGTTCCAAGATTTCCAACTTCTCTCCGATCGCTCCGTCTACGATAATCTCGAGTTCGTCCTCAAGGCAACAGGGTGGCGCAAGAAGGTAGATATGGACAAGCGTATTCGTGAGGTGCTTGCCCAAGTCGATATGATTAACAAGGGCTATAAACGCCCCCACCAATTGTCGGGCGGCGAGCAGCAACGTATCGCCATAGCGAGGGCGCTCCTTAACAGCCCCTCCCTCATCCTCGCCGACGAGCCTACTGGCAACCTCGATCCCGATACGACAATGGAGCTTATGAAGCTTCTTGTCCAAATCAATGCCTCGGGCGTCTCTGTCGTCATGGCTACACACAATCATAATGTTATTGCCTCTTACCCGGCAAAAACTCTTGAGTGCGACAGCTCTCTCATCAACCAATTGTAAGGTTTACTGATGGTTATAGACTTTTGCAAATACCAAGGAGCTGGTAATGATTTTGTCATCATCGACAATATGTCCGGTCTCTATGACAACCTCCAGACCGACGCCATAGCACGCCTGTGCGATCGTCGTTTCGGCATCGGGGCAGACGGTCTGCTCCTTCTTTCTGCCTCGCCCGACCACGATTTCCGCATGGTTTACTACAATCAAGACGGCAGCCGGGCCTCTTTCTGTGGCAATGGTGCGCGCTGTCTGTGCGATTTTGCGGTCTCATGCGGTGTTGTCAAGCCCGAGGTGCCTTTCCGTTTCACGGCCGATGATGGCAGCCATACAGCTATCGCATATCCGTCGCGTCATTGGGTCGATCTGCAAATGACCCCAGTCAATTCTGTCGAGCGCATCTCCGATCGGGCTTTTCGTCTTAATACAGGTGTTCCTCACTATGTCGAGTTTGTCGACGATCTCGACTCCATCGACATTATGAATGTCGCTCCAAAAATCCGTTTCGCTGAGCGTTTCATGCCCGATGGCGTGAATGTAAACTTCGCTAAGCTCCTCCCCGATGGTCATGTCGCCATCCGTACCTATGAGCGAGGCGTCGAGGGAGAGACTCTGGCTTGTGGAACTGGCATTACAGCCTCCGCAATCTCCGCCGCCATTCTCACAGGTCTTAATGGTGGTTTCAAGGTCGATGCGCGAGGGGGCAATCTTGAGGTGCGTTTCCACCGCGTGGCCGATTCCGTCTTCGACGATGTCCACCTTTGCGGCCCCGCGGTTATGACTTTCAAGGGGCTGGCAGACTCTCTCATTTAGTCCTCTCGCGAGGCTTTTTGCTCCACCTCTTGCATATTTGCGGATTATGTCATAAATTCGCACCGTTTTTATAAACACATAACCAACGTAAGTTTTATGAACAACTACGAAACCGTTTTCATTTTAACTCCCGTTTTGTCTGATGCACAGATGAAGGAAGCGGTGCAGAAGTACAAGGACTTGATCCTTGCGAACGGAGGCGAAATGGTAAACGAAGAGAACTGGGGGATGCGCAAGCTCGCTTATCCTATCCAGAAGAAGACCACAGGCTTCTATAACCTGTTCGAGTTCAAGGCAGATCCAAGCTTCATCCAGAAGCTCGAGACCGCCTATCGTCGTGATGAGCGCCTCCTCCGTTTCCTTACCTTCAAGATGGAGAAATACGCTATCAAGTATAGCGAGACAAGGCGTAATGCAGCTAAGAAAGAAGAAGTAAAGGAGAACTAAGCAATGGCACAAGCATCCTCTGAAATCAGGTATCTCACACCTGTCTCTGTCGAAGTCAAGAAGAAGAAGTACTGCCGCTTCAAGAGAGCTGGCATCAAGTACGTCGACTACAAGAACCCAGAGTTCCTCAAGAAGTTCCTCAACGAGCAAGGCAAGATCCTCCCTCGTCGCATCACTGGCACTTCGCTCAAGTATCAGCGCAAGGTCGCTAAGGCCATCAAGAGGGCTCGTCACTTGGCTCTTCTGCCCTACGTTACCGATTTGTTTAAGTAAGAAGTAAGGAGGAAACAACACAATGGAAGTTATTTTGAAGACTGACGTTGCGAAACTGGGTCACAAGGACGACATCATCTCCGTTAAGCCTGGCTACGGTCGCAACTATCTCATCCCTAAAGGTATTGCCATCCTCGCTACTGAGTCGGCACGCAAACAACTTGCTGAGAGCCTCAAGCAGCGCGCTCACAAGCTTGCTAAGATCAAGCAGGACGCTGAAGAGCTCGCTGCCAAGATGCAGGGCGTTTCCCTCACCATCGGCGCTAAGGCAAGCTCCACAGGCAAGATCTTCGGCTCTGTCAACAACATCCAGATCGCTGAGGCCCTCAAAGAGAAAGGTTTCGACATCGATCGCAAGATCATCCTTCTCAAGGAGGACGTCGTCAAGGAGCTCGGTCACTACACAGCTGTAGTTAAGCTCCACCGCGAGGTCTCTGTCGACGTCGAGTTCGACGTTGTTGCCGAGTAGGTAATAACCAGAGTGTCTGGCTTCGCTGGTTGCCCCCTTGGGGCATTAGGACTGTAAGCCGTTCATCTGAGACAGTTGGATGACTGGGTTCGCCAGACGCAAATATTTGCATAACACAGCAGATACATTTTCAACACACACACACCAAGTAAGCCTCGCCTTTGGGTGAGGCTTACTTTTTCTCAGTAAGTCAATGTCTTTTTTCTCTTGTCTCGCTGTTTTCTTTGGTGGGGGCGTGGGATGCCTCGCCCGTTACGTCTGTTCCTGTCTCATTCCTACTCCGACAGCTGTCGGTAAGTTTCCTGTTCAGACATTTCTCATAAATATTGGGGGGTGTCTGCTCATTGGGTTTCTCTCTTCTCTTTTCGCCAATCATGAGGACAGGTTCTGCGCCAAGAATTTCCTTATCTCTGGCTTCTGCGGTGGATTCACGACTTTCTCCACTTTCGGGCGCGAGACATTCTCCCTCATTCAATCTGCCGATGCGCTCGTAGCAGTTCTTTATGTCGCTCTTTCTGTGGTTCTTGGTGTTCTGTCTGTTGCACTCGGATTTTATTTGGCGCGACGAATCTTTTAGCCTCTCTGCTCATAACTATTCAAAATCACTGCTACCAAACCTCTGTATGTTCCTCTTTTGCTGCTTTATGATTAATTTTGCGCTCAAATTAACACGTCTTTAGTTACATACAGTGATTTCTCTAAAATACGTTTCGATACTCATTCCTGCAGCTCTATGCGCTAATCTTTCGGCTCAAAACATCGTCTCCGTAGCCGATACTCTCAAGTCTGGCGAGGTGCTCGACACTCTCGATACCGACGACAGGTATACCAAACTGGTTCTTTATTCTGACCATACGTGGCAGTTCCTTGATCTTGGTCACCCCAAGTTCGACGATGATGATTTCGAGGAGAATTGGGACAATGAGGCCATACATGCCTACAAAGGTATTAGTCTCGATGAGGTGCCCGACGAAATAACGATTACCCTTGTCGACTCCCTCCACAATTTCGTATGCCCCGTCGTCGGGAATGTGCGCTCGAAGTTCGCATTCCGCCGCCGCCGCCCACATAAGGGAACGGACATCCCCCTTAAAGTCGGTGATCCCGTTTGCGCTGCTTTTGATGGCAAGGTGCGTGTGGTCAGGAAGACCAAACAATCTGGTGGTTACGGCAATCTTGTGGTCATACGCCATCCCAGCGGTCTCGAGACATACTATGGTCACCTCAGCAGCCACGCCGTTAAGGAGAACGATCTTGTCAAGGCGGGCGATGTCATAGGTTATGGTGGTAGCACAGGTCGCAGCACAGGTCCACACTTGCACTTTGAGACTCGTTTCATGGGTCAGGCTTTCGATCCTGAGAGGCTCATCGATTTTGCGACAGGTCAGCTGCGCAGCGAAATGTTCACCATCAAGAAGCACTATTACAGCATCTACTCCCATTACGGACAGACGGAAAAGGAGAGTGCTGATGCCTCAAAGCGTAAGATCCACGTCATCCGTAGTGGTGATACGCTCGGTGGGTTGGCTGCCAAGTACGGCACTACCGTCTCCGCCATATGCAGGCTCAACGGCTTCAAGCAGACAAAGCTTCTCCGAATCGGGGAGCGTATCATTGTCCGATAGAGTCTTTACTCCACAATAAATACTATCTTACAGAGGCGCAAAAGGTTATCTCTTGCGCCTCTGTCTTTCTCTCTTAACGCCCCCTCTTCCAGCCTTGGATAAAGAAATCATCATAGCCGTTGTGCGCCACCGCACACTGGGACACGTTCTCGTCCCATATTTCGCCGTCCCGCAATCCGACCATGTCTTTGCTCTCGAAGGGCACGCCACGCCCCTTACTATCGAGCGAAAGGAAGATGTCTCGTCCGACGTTCGTTCTGTCGTCGAGACGCTCGACTGTTTGTCCGAGCAACGCCTGGCGAAACGGTTCTCGCGTGGCAAGACGCCAAAGGTCTTTTTCGATTCATTGAACGAGGATATGCTTAAAAAGCAGGTGCGACCTTATATCGACCAGAAAATTTGTGAGTCGCTGCCTCTTATCCAACGCTCTAAACTTCCCATTATATCTAAGGCGGATGGTGTTCAGACCGTCAACTTGTCTGATACCCTCGATCTTGCTCCCGTCTTTTCCTGTCGCCCAAAATTTTTTTTCACCCTCACCAATTCTGGCGATCTTCTCTACATGCTCAAGGTGTCCGACGGAGCATCTGATATATCTCTTTATCAGAAGGATACGATAGAGCTTTCCGCCTCTCCTGCTATCTTCGTGTCAGGCAAAACCATATACTCTTTTGCCGACGCCCCATTCTCCAAGTTCAAGCCTTTCTCCGCAAATCAGCGAATCAAGGTCGATGCCCATATCGTCGATAGCTACATGCGTAAGTTTGTCCTTGGCTGCGTGAAATCATATTGGGTCGCCGCCTATGGTTTTGAGGTTCATCGCCATAAAGCGTCTCCGTCGGTCGAGCTGCGCGCCAAGCCTTCAGTATTTGGTTGGGGGTTTGAGCTGGCGTTTATTTATGGCGATGACGTATGCCTTGTGTCGCAAAAAGAGAATCCTGCAACTTTGAGCGTCGGTGCAGACGGAAAGTATGTTTTCGATGTTACCGTGCGCAATCGTGAGGATGAACGTCGTGTGACAAGTTTTCTGATAGACGATTTGGGGCTCTCGCCTCTCGGTGGTCTTTTTGTCTTCTCAGATAAGAAGTCCGATCTTCAAGAGCTCGTCCGTTGGGCATATCTCCGTAAGGATGACCTGCTTGAAAATGGAGTTAATCTTGTCCTCTCCGATGAGGCAAGTCGTTATTACTTTGGAAATTGGGAGCTATCTTCTCAGATCTCTGAGTGCAACGACTGGTTCGACATCAAGATGGTAGTCAATGTCGGCGAATATAAAATCCCATTTGTCGCTTTCTTCAAGAACATCTCTTCTGGAAACAATCAGTTTGTCCTCCCCAATGGCGAGATTTTCCTTGTTCCCGACGAGTGGTTCGAGCAGTGGAGTGGGGTAGTGCCATACCTCACGTCTTCTAAGGACGGCTCCCTCTCGGTGAACAAACGCTATGCGTCCCTCCTCCCCGATTTTATGCGTCCTCTGCAACCCGAAGGGCAACTGTCCGCTGCTTCTGCTGTCTCGGTAGTCCCAGTCTCTCTTTCGGGTGTCGAGATGCGCACATATCAGCAGGTAGGCGTCAATTGGCTGCTCTCGCTTGCTGAACATGGTCGTGGGGGCATCCTTGCCGACGATATGGGTCTCGGCAAGACTCTCCAGTCCATTGCGCTTCTCTCTTCCATTTACGCTACCGATGCGGATTCTTTTTCCAATTCCGTTTTCTGCCGCAATACCACTGGCAAGGGTCCTTCTCTGGTTGTCATGCCAGTATCTCTCATTGCAAATTGGCAACGTGAGTTGCTGCGTTTCGCTCCCCACCTCTCTGTTTATACTTACATCGGGAAACAGGCGGTCACGGGTGCCACTCTTCCACAAATTCTCTCCCAATACCACATTGTCCTCACTTCTTATGGCCATGTTCGCATCTATTCCGAACATCTCTCGTCTGTCAAATTTGAGTGCCTGCTCCTCGATGAGGGGCATGTTCTGAAAAATTCATCTTCAAAGACTTATAAGTCGGTGACGTCGCTTTCGGCTTCGGTACGTTTCAGTCTCAGCGGCACGCCTGTTGAGAATAATCTCATGGATCTTTGGTCACAGATGAATGTGGTCAACCCTGGTCTGCTCGGCTCGCGCGACTTTTTTGAACATCGCTATCGTCAATCCATTGAGGTGCATGGCGATGAGGAAAAACTCAAACTTCTTAAGACCATTATACGCCCATATCTCCTTCGCCGAACCAAGGAGCAGGTGCTCGACGATCTGCCGCCAATTTCAGTCCAAACAATCGAATGTACAATGACAGAAGATCAGGCCGAGGTCTACGAGCGAGAGAAGTCCGCATGCCGCAATTTGCTTCTCGACAATAACGAGACGGCTGCGCGCAAGAAGTTTATGGTGCTCCAAGCTCTCACGCGCCTTCGTCTCCTCGCCAATCACCCTGCGCTCTGCGTGCCCGATTATGATGGCGGCTCAGGAAAATTCGACGCCGTCATGGACTGCATCAGCTCCATCGTCATGAGTGGGCACAAGCTTCTGCTCTTCTCTTCCTTCGTGCGAGACATGGAGATGCTCTCCGTTCGGCTCGACGACGCCCATATTCCACATGTTTCCCTTACTGGCAAAACGAAGAATCGAGACGAGGTGGTGCAAAGTTTTGAGTCTTCCGACAAGGCGAAAGTGATGCTCATCTCACTCAAAGCAGGTGGTGTGGGACTAAATCTTGTCTCTGCCGACTACGTTATCATCTTAAATCCATGGTGGAACCCGGCTGCCGAGCAACAAGCCTACGGACGTGCGCACCGCATCGGGCAAACCCGTAGCGTGACTGTGTATCGCTTCATTTCAATAAATACTATCGAACAGAAAATCAATCAGATGCAAGACAGAAAGCTCAAACTCGCATCCGATGCCGTCGAGTCCGATGCCATGGCATCCATGCCTTCTTCGTTTACTGACGATGAGCTTGCTGCCATGCTCTCCGAATAATTTTTTGCAAGAAATTTTCGTCAACCTCTTGCGAGTTCGGAAAATGGTCGTAACTTTGCACTCGCAATCAGGAAGCAAACGAGCTCTGAAACAACAAGCGGAAATAGCTCAGTTGGTAGAGCACAACCTTGCCAAGGTTGGGGTCGCGAGTTCGAGTCTCGTTTTCCGCTCTTTTTCTTGTCTTTAGCCCAACTTAATGAATGGGTCATTAAGTAATGTGGTTAGCAAGATTTGCTTCTGTTTTCAGTAAGCATACTTGCGCAGGTGGTGAAATTGGTATACACGCTACTTTGAGGGGGTAGTGGTCGCAAG
>CAVEKX010000005.1:79974-146843 GCA_963616565.1 Clostridium sp. CAG:343 | reverse complement strand
ACATCCCCAATGTTGTGACCTCAATTGGAAATTATGCTTTCAGCGGCTGTTCCACTCTCTCCTCCGTCTCCCTCCCCGCAAATCTCACCACTGTAGAATATTGTACTTTCTCCGGCTGCACCTCCCTCGCCTCCGTTGTTCTCCCTGATGGTCTCGAGTCGATTGTAGATGAGGCGTTCTTCGGCTGTACCTCCCTCTCCTCCGTCTCTCTCCCCGCAAGCCTTACGTCGTTAGGTGGATCTGCGTTCTCCGGCTGTACCTCTCTCTCCTCCGTCTCTCTTCCCGCAAGCCTTACGTCGTTAGGTGGATCTGCGTTCTACAACTGCACCTCCCTTACCTCCATCACCCTTCCCGCAAGCCTTACGTCAATAGACGAATATGCCTTCGCTGAGTGCACATCCCTTTCCTACGTCTCCCTCCCCGATGGTCTCCAATCAATAGGCACGGGTGCGTTCCAAAACTGCACATCCCTCACCTCCGTCACCCTCCCCGAAGGTCTCCAGTCAATAGACGAATATGCTTTCGAAGGTTGTACCTCCCTCTCCTCCGTCTCCCTCCCCGAGGGACTCCAATCAATTGGCTTCGGTGCGTTCCTAAACTGCACCTCCCTTACCTCCATCACCCTTCCCGCAAGCCTTACGTCAATAGGCGAATATGCCTTCGCTGACTGCACCTCCCTTAGTTCCGTCGAAATCCTCTCCAACGGCACGTCAGACAACCAGCACGTCATCTATCTCGGTCCCGACACAGATGACAAGACCGCCACGAGCGTAGATGTCTTCCCCCTCCACCAAGCCACCCTCACCTACGACCCTAACACCACGTGGATCGGTGACGACGACACCCAGAACCTCCGTTTCTACTTCAACAAGTTCTCCGTTCCGACCTCCATCCACTCCAATACCATCTCCAACTCCGCTCCCCAATACTACGACCTCAGCGGACGCCCTGTCTCCAAAACCACCCACAAGGGCGTCGCTGTCAAGCTCCAAGACGGAAAATCTTCCTTGGTCACCATAAAGTAGCAAAGCCTTCCATATCTCAAACATTTTTCGTATCTTAGGCGTACGAAATAGTCAGCCTCCCAAAGACAGTTATAACCACGAAACAAAAAGCAGACATGAAAAATTTCTTGTTAACGCTCTTCGCACTCGTCTCGTTCCTAACCCCTTCTTTTGCCGATGGGGCTGACTACATCCATGTCGTCCAACTCGACGGCTCCGACTACGTCAAAGCTCTCTCCACAATCGGACGCATAGAGTTCACCGACAACAACGTTACCGTCGTCGACAACACCAAGGATCACAACATCCTCTTCTCTTGCCCCATCGCCAATGCCAAGAAGATCCTCTTCAACAACGATGGCTCGTCACCAACGGCCATCGTCCCTACCCGCGAGGAGTCATCTGTTGTCATCAAGGCGTTCCCCAATCCAGCGGCCGACTATGTGACCGTCACGGGGCTTGCAGAGGGTGAGACAATCCGCCTCTTCGACCTCCAAGGCAAGGCTGTCAAGCAGACCGCCGAGACCACTGTCTGCCTCACGGGTCTCCCCGCAGGTGTCTACTTCCTCCAAGCTGGTCAAGAAGTTGTCAAAATCATAAAGACCAAGTAGTCGCCTAAGGCTCGCAAAATAAAGAAGGCTCGGCGGTCATTTCCGTCGAGCCTTTTATCATCTCTTTTTCTCCTCCTTCTCCCCCTTCTCGCAGAAGTATTTCCACAAAGGGGCCACCATCGTCGCCTGTACAATCTGCTGAGTCTCCAATAGGTGCCTGACCTCCGACTCCTCCATCAGCATCACGTCTATGTCTTCCGTCTTCTCTTGGTGAGCCTCAACCCTCTTCTCCACTCCGTGGGCGATATATGAGTGCGTCATGTTCGTCATAGATGTCCCGTTAGGCGATGTGGTCATTATCTCTTCCCATTCGCCACCCTCATACCCCGTCTCCTCGCTAAGCTCCCTCTTTGCCGCCGTCAACGGGTCTTCTCCTGCCTCGGCTGTCCCTGCGCATATCTCGTATGCCGTCCATCCCATGGCGTGCCTATATTGCCTCTCCATCACGTGACGACCGTCTTTCGTTATGGCGATGACGTTCACCCACTCCGGGTATTCCAGCACCCAGTAGTCCTCTATCTCCACGCCGCTCGGCTGGCGAATCTTGTCTCGCCGGACTGTGAGCCACTTCTCCCTAATCCGATATTCGCTCTCCAATATCGTCCACTTCTTCGTGTCTTCTGTCTCGTTCCTCTTCATAATTTCGTTATTTTGTCTCTCCAAAATTACCAATTCCCCACCATCCTTTCCTCCCCATCCCTATAAAATGAAACGTCCCTCCCTGACTCCACCCCCCTCACAGCCTGTCATGCTCCATGCCTGCTGTGCCCCATGCTCCTCCGCCATCGTCGAGTGGATGCTCGCCAACGACATCCGCCCCGTCGTCTACTATTATAATCCCAACATCTTCCCTTACGACGAGTACGTACACCGTCGCGACGAGAGCCGACGCCATGCCGAGTCGCTCGGTCTACAATGGGTCGAGGGTCCCTACGACCACGACGCTTGGCTCGACTATATCCATGGCCTTGAGGACGAGCCCGAGCGCGGTGCCCGATGCCTCAAGTGTTTCAAGTTCCGTCTCCGTCAAGCCGCCAATGCGGCCATCTCTCTTGGCTGCGGATGTCTGACCACCACTCTGGCCTCCTCCCGATGGAAAAGCCAGCAGCAGATCGACGAGGCTGGCACCTTCGCACAGTCCGAGACAGGTCTTCTCTTCTGGCATCAAAATTGGCGCAAGGATGGTCTCTCCGAGAGGCGCGCTGCCCTCCTCCGCCAGTTCGCTTTCTACAATCAGCTCTACTGCGGCTGCGAGTTCTCAAAAGCCGCTGCCGAGAAGCATTTCGCCGATAAGGCGCAATAGCCGTAAAAAGAATAGCGGCGCAGCCCTTTAACGAGACCGCGCCGCCATGATAAATCTTCTGACGTCCCCTCTTTACTTCACGTTGAGGCGTATAGGCTGACCGCTGCACGCGTCAGGGCGAGCGACGCCAATGAAGGAACATATCGTCGGTGCCACGTCTTCCATATTGTGTGGGTCATACACTGTCGTGCGTGGTATCTTCCAACCATAGAATACTAAAGGCACGAACTCACCACTCCACAACTGAGTGAGCCTCTGTCCGTTGTCCAACTCTTCCGCCCATCCTGGCTCAAGGTGTATCAATATGTCACCGCTTCTCTTGGGATGATAGTTGTTCCTCATAGCCTCCACAATAGGCGATGCCGATACGATTTTAGACAATTGGTTTGCGGGAAATGCGTCGCCAATGCCCTTGACCTGGGTGAGAAATTGGCATGAGCGCATAAGCAGCGTGTCATAATCCACGCCCTTGTCGTCCGCCACTTCGTGATCTATGTATATGCACCCCGGCGCATAGTTCTTGACCCAACGTGCCTGTCCGTGCATGGCCATAAGATACAGGTTCAGCAGTGCCGATGCCTTTTGCAAGCTCACATATCCGCGCTCGGCCCACTGTGGCGATGTGGTCTCCGCCACGTCGTATGCTCCGCGCGCAGCCGTGAATATCACGAGTGTGTTGTCAATCCCGATGCTCTCGTCCACCATCTGCAGCAGTGACGATATGTTACCGTCAAGCCCCAGCAGCAAGTCCTCCGTCTCGGGGTCAAGTGGCTGGCGTTTCTGCCCCATCGATGGCGTGGCGGTAAACTGGACGGTCATTATGTCGGGTATCTCGTCGCGCCCCATCTCCTCATATGTTATGGCGGCTGCCGCAATGTCGCGTATCAAGTCGTTGCCGTAGGGCGAGCCGCATACAGCCGCATACCTGTCGCCCGACGGGTTCGGGCGATTTAATGGGTAGTAGAAGGGCGACGACTCGGTCTCCGGGAAGAAGCGCGACTGGTGATAGTCCGTAATGTCTTTCCTTGGAGCCCATGTCTTGGCTTGGTAGACCGATGGTATCTGCTTGTCGTTGAACTCCTTGACCCATTTGAGCGTCGTCGTGTCGTTTATGTTCGCCGTGCGCACCTCGCCGTTATGTTTGTCAATCCATACGAATGGCTCGCCGGCGCGTGTCCCCGATGCCCATATCAACATCTCGGGGTCGAGTCCTACCGAGAAGATCTTGGCCTTGTCGTTATATATCTTGCGGATCTCGTTCGCCACAGTCCCACACAGCAACGCCCCGTTGTGCGGAACGGCCAATGTGTCAAACCGTCCCGAACTGGGCACGTCGCCATATATGGCGTCAACCTTCCTGCCCGTAAATCGGTCTATCCATTGCTGCCCAACGATGCCGTGGGTCGACGCCGGCGCACCCGTGAAGAGCGTGGCGAGGTTCTTGCCTGCAAAGTTGCCGCCCGCGTCATAATAGGCGTCGGTCAGCCGTGAGCCGTTGGCGTATATGCGGTTGAAGCCTTTCGTCCCGCACTGGTTGCGGACAATCTCTATCTGCTGCTGGTTGACGTTGTCTATCATGATCAGCAGCACGAGGCGCGGATGCTCGGGATATACGCTCGCCGCCTGTTGGGCGTTGGCTGTCAATGCCAATGCGCCCGCGAGCATGGTCAGTAATCTTTTCATCGTTCTCATTTGCGGCAGTTGAGGAGACGCTCCGCACGGGCCACTTCGTCGGCCGTCGGCTGTGGCGTGTCGGCAAGGGTGTACGGGATGCCCAATTTCTCATATTTGAACTTTGCCATCGAGTGGTAGGGCAATACCTCTAAGCGACGTAGGTGCTTCAGCGAGTCAGCCAACGCCCTTATCGCCGTCAGGTTCTCCTCCGAGTCCGTCACACCTGGCACCAGCACGTGCCGGATCCATATGTCGGGCCCTAACTCGTCAATACGCCTTGCGCACTCCATTATGTTGGCGTTCGGCTGCCCCGTCAAGTGACGGTGAGCCTCGGGGTCGGCGTGCTTGATGTCCAACATCACCGTATCTGTCTGCGCCATCAGTGCCGTAAATTTCGAGGCGAAAGGCTCCGACGTGGTGTAGGGCTGACTTGCCGTGTCAAGACAGGTCGAGATGCCGCGCTCATGAGCCATACTGAACAGCTCCGTAAGAAAGTCTATCTGAAGAAGCGGCTCGCCTCCGCTCACAGTTATGCCGCCCGTCGTGCGTCCGTCGGGGCGCGCCTCGCCCCAATACGAGCGGAAGCGCATCGCCTTGCTCAGCAGCTCTTCCGGCTCCATCTCTTTCGCGTCGCCCGATGTGTGCCCCCACGTGTCCGGGTTGTGACAATACCTGCAACGCATGTCGCAGCCTTGGGTGAATATGACGAAGCGGATCCCTGGCCCGTCTGCCGCGCCAAACGATTCCGTCGAGTGGATTAGTCCTTTCATCTGTTTCTTAGTCGTTTCTCCGCAAAATTACTAAAGCCCTCAGACATAAAGCGACGACCGACCACCAAAAAGAAGACTGTCTACCCGCCTCCCCATCCCCTTTTCTTTCACTTTTTATTACATTTGCAATCAGCAACCATTCATATCTCTACAAGCAATAGTTTAAAACATAACATACTAACATCTTAGCATTAGCTATCTTTCGCGTCCAAGAAAAAAAGCGTAGGAAACTCTTTCTCGAGGAAACGACAGAACCTGTGTTATAGTCCGCGGTAAGCCACTTGCGTAAGCGACCGCAATCACTCCATAATATGTTAATGCTCATGCCTTTTAGGCATGGGCGTGCCATGGAGTGATGCGGGTTTCTCCTACGCTTCCCGCGGACGCGAGTGGAACGACCCGTGCCTTTTTCGTGTCCGGGAGCGTTTTTTCCCCCCCCTCCCCAGGTTGTCGTTGTGTTTGATGGCGATGCCGCTAACACCATCAAACCAACATGGGCAATTCTACGCTTATCTCTGCCCGAAAGGCTAAGGCTGATGAGTTCTATACCCAATTGTCTGATATTGAGGCTGAACTGCGTCACTATAAGGAGCATTTCCGTGGAAAGACTGTTCTATGCAACTGCGACGACCCTTTTGTAAGCAATTTCTTCCACTATTTTGCCTTCAACTTCGAGGCTCTCGGTCTTAAACGCCTCATAACCACCTGCTACCGCAACCAAGACTGGAATCTCTTCAGTGCCAATAAGGCGGAGGCCGCCATATCGGCAACCGTGTGCCAGATCCCGACGAGATTGGCATCCACCGCTTCCGTGGCGATGGCGATTTCCGCAGTGCAGAGTGCGTCGAGCTTCTCAAGCAGGCCGATATTGTCGTCACCAATCCGCCTTTTTCGCTGTTTTCTGAATTTATTGCTCAACTTCTTGAGTATGACAAGAGGTTTCTCGTCATCGGCAATCAGAACGCCATCACCTATAAGGATATTTTCCCTCTTTTGCGAGACAATAAGATGTGGATCGGTTATCGGTTTGGCGATATGTCTTTCCGTGTACCCGACTATTACGAACCTCGGGCAACTCGCTATTGGCAAGATGAGCAGGGCAAAAAGTGGCGTAGCATGGGCAATATATGCTGGTTTACAAACCTCGATATTCCAAAACGGCATGAGCCGATGGTCCTTTATGAGCGTTATGAGGCGGACAAGTTCCCCCATTACGACAACTACGATGCCATAAATGTTGATCGTGTAGACGCCATTCCTTGTGACTATGATGGCGTAATGGGCGTACCGGTAACTTTTATGGGGAAGTATTGTCCCGAGCAGTTTGAAATATTAGGGTTGGATGACCATCGGGTCGATTGGTTGGGGCATGGTCCGTCTATTAATGGGAAATGCAAGTACAGAAGGTTGATTATCCGTCGCAAAAAATAAAATCCAGCTATGAAAATTGAACTTAAAGAGATAACCGTAGCCGAGCTCTGCGAGGGTTACAAGAATGATGAGACAACCGGCAGCGTCACGGGCTTCGGCGGCAAGCTCGACATCCGACCGCCCTATCAGCGCGAGTTCGTCTACTCCCCAATACAGCAGCAGATGGTCATCGACACCGTCTACCAAGGCTTCCCGCTCAACGTCATGTATTGGGCAAGCCGCGAGGACGGCTCTTTCGAGGTGCTCGACGGGCAGCAGCGTACCCTCTCGATTTGCGAATATGTCGCTGGCAATTTCTCTATCAAGATTGGCGACAACATGATGGGTTTCAATAATTTGCAAGATGATCAGCGGAAGCGAGTCTTGGACTACAGGCTCACCGTCTACGTCTGCACAGGCTCGCCTTCCGAGAAACTCCTCTGGTTCCGACGCATCAACATCGCAGGTGAGGTGCTGACCGACCAGGAGATCCGCAATGCCGTATACCATGGCTCTTTCGTCTCCGACGCCAAACGCTATTTCAGCAAGAACGCTTGCGCCGCATATAGCATCGCAAAAGATTACGTCTCTGGCTCCCCAATCCGACAAGACTTCCTTGAGCGTGCAATAGAGTGGATATCAGACAATAGGGTAGAAGACTATATGCAAGCCCATCAGCAAGACGCCAATGCCGAGCCGCTATGGATTTACTTCAGTGGGGTAATCCAGTGGGTCAATGAGACCATCAAACCAACATCTGCACGCAAGAAGATCATGAAAGGCGTCGACTGGGGTGCCCTCTACAATGAGTTCCACGAGAGGCAGTATGACGCGGCAGCCATCGACAAGGAGGTCGCGCGCCTCATCCTCGATGACGATGTGACAAACAAGCGCGGCATCTACCCATACTTCTTCACCCGTAAGGAGAAGTTCCTCTCGCTCCGCGCCTTCTCCGACGCTCAGAAGCTCGCCGCCTACGAGAGGCAGAAAGGGCTCTGCGCACGCTGCAATAAGGAGTTCAAAATAGAGCAGATGGAGGCCGACCATATAACCCCATGGTGCATGGGTGGACCAACAACGTCAGATAACTGCCAGATGCTCTGCAAGGAGTGCAACCGCCGCAAGAGCGGAAAGTAAAAACTCCTCCCCCCTTTCCCGGCAGTATGTCGCCCACAATAGTGGCGTGCTCGACCGACTCTTTCGCATCATTCATCAGGCTGTCAGCGAGTCTTGGCTCTCCGCTTTGGATGTTCCCTTCGTCGGGAATGATCGCATTGCGCCACTGCTGTCAATGGACACGAAAGGTTCACAAAATTAGGTTTGCGTCTTTGCCTTACCCGTAGCTCTTTCTCAATCTTTTCCTCTGCGGCTTTTGAAAAACTCCTCGAAGAAATCCATTTGGCGCTGATTGGGCACGCTGTCAAGGTGGAAACCCTCGCGCATAATCATGACCGTTGGTTTGTTCTGCTCGTAGGTAGTCCAGTAGGGTAGGGAGTCTCCGTTTGGGTCACCTGTTTTCGTGAAGTTGATCCAGTAGCGAGACATAATCTGTTGCATGTGGCGCTCCGTGTCTGTCATTCGGCCTCCATTGTAGGTATAACCATAAACGAAAGGCATCTCGGCTACATGGCTTGCGCCTCCTTTGCGGCTCTTGAGTATTGTGTTCTCTGAGTCTTGGTCGAAGTAGTACATGTAGACGCGCCCCTTGCCTGTCTTTGTCTGCAAGTTTGCCCAGGCGTAAGTACCCCAAGCGAATGAGCCGTCGCGGAAGATGTCTGCTTGTGCGAAATATACTTCCTGCTCATTGGTGGCCGGATATATTTCAAGCAGTCGGTCTGCCCAATCGCCATATGTGGCGCGGATGCGCTGGTTGTATGCCTCGACTGGCATGGGGAATGAGAACATTGATCCCTCGTCGGAGTTGGTGCCGATTAGTACGTTCACGTCGTTATACTGTCCAGCTTCGTAGAGTTTATACTGGTCGTCGGTAATGGCATAGCCATCGACAATCGGCCAAAAGGATTCCATGCTGGTGCTGTCAACGAGCGTCTGGAACGGCACATTGCGCAACTGCTTGATGTTTTTCTTGCCAAGGCGTTTCTGGAAATCGAGTCCACTCTGCTCCGCGGAGCGCATAGTGCACATTGCCGTGTTGCCGCCGCGCTGGTCGCTGACAGGCCAAAAGGAACTGCCGCTCTCGCATATTGCGGCGCGGAACAATCCCTTTGTCAGCGGGGATGCGCATAGGATGCTCACTGAGATTCCTCCTGCCGACTCTCCCGCTATTGTCACCTTGTCAGGGTCGCCACCAAAGGCTGAGATGTTGTTATGTATCCATCGCAGAGCTTCAATCTGATCGAGGATGCCATAGTTGCCCGAGAGCCCGCCTGCCTCTTTGCTGAGCTCCGGGTGGCTCATGAAGCCAAGTGCGCCCAACCGGTATTCGATGCTGACGTAGATAATGCCCTCGCGCACGAAGCTCTCTTGTGTTCCGCTATAAGAACCTGTGAGAAATGCGCCGCCGTGAATCATGACGAATACGGGTAGACGCTCTGACGTGCTTTGGGCGGGTGTCTCAACACTCAGGTACAGGCAGTCCTCGCTCATCGGAATCTCGTTGCCGTTCTGATTGGGGTCTGTGGGTTGTGGAGGTCGGTTGCCCCACCTGTCGGCTTTATACACGCCCGTCCATGGTCTCTTGGCTACAGGGGCTTTCCACCTTAGGTCTCCAATGGGAGCCTCTGCATAGGGAATGTTTTGATATAAGGCATGTCCTTGATGCTCAACGCCTTCAATCTCGCCTTGCTCCACTGTGGTGCGCAGCAATTGGGCCTCGGTAAGTTGGGGAATTGTCAATGCTATGGCGATTGCGCAAATCAATCTGTTGTTTTTCATATTGTAATTTCAATCTCTAAGTTTTCTGGCCCAAGGATACAGCTCTCGTAATAGCCATCGCCAGTGACTTGGGGACCACTCAGTCGCTGATATCATTCGGATTCAAGGCGTTGTGTCAGCATGTTTACGGCCTCTTGGCTTCCCACGCTCATGCTGAGATGCGTCAGCCCCTGCATGTGCTTCTGGTGATCAACAGGCGTGGTGTCGGGCCACGACATCAGTTCAAGTCGTGTGCTGCCGACGGGGAGGAGCAGCATCCAACTGTGAAGTCCCGTCTTCTGGTTTCTGTACTCCGCTCCCTCCTGGGCATTGAAGTAATCTATGAAGAATTGTTTGGTGCGCTCTATGTCTATGCAATTGATGGCTATGTGATTTACTTTCATTTTTATCACGCAATTATACTAAACAGGACCCACTTGTACAAGTGGGTCCTGTCGTTGATTTTTATATGTTAGGTGTGTCCCACACTTTTGTCTTGGTACATTCGATTGGCACTGCCAGAGTGTCAACCTTGAGGGTGAAATCACCTTCCTCAAGTATCCATTTGCCATCTGCGCCAACGTATGCGAGGCTTTTGGCGGGGAGTGTGAATGTGACTGTCTTTGTCTCCCCTGGTTGCAATTCAATCTTTGTGAAGTCGCGCAGGCGTTTGTTGTCTGGCACCATAGAGGCTACGAGGTCGCTTGAGTAGAGCAGGACAACTTCTTTTCCGACCACATTGCCTGTGTTTTTCACATCGACTGTTACCGTGAGCTTGTCATCATCTGTAAACTTGGATTGGCTTACTTTAAGATTGCTATACTCGTATGTCGTGTAACTCAGTCCATAGCCGAATGGCCACTGGAGTGAGACTTTAGCGTCGTAGTTGTAGGCACCTGCCATTGTGCCCACCTCTTCTGACACCTTATAGTCATAGGTATGAAGAGAGTTGATCTCCTTGGGATAGGTGTAGGGCAGTTTTGCTGAGAAGTTCACATCACCAGCCATGAGGTTTGCGAGTGCGTCTGCTCCATAGTTTCCCGGCAGGAGTATGTCAATCACGGCATTGGCCAACGGTTCGATGTCGGCTATGAGGCGCGGTCTGCCCTCGTTCAGGACGAGTATGATTGGTTTGCCAGTCTTGGCGAGCTCCTTCACAAGGTTGCGCTGGTTCTCAGACAGCCAAAGGTCGCTCAGGTTGCCTGGGGTTTCGCAGTATGAGTTTTCTCCTACGCACGCTATGATGACGTCAGCATTGGCGGCGGCGTTGACGGCACGATCTATCTGCGGCTCGTTCTCTTCATAATAGGCGCCATCCTCATTATATGTAACACCTTGCTCGAGGATTATGTTGTCTTTGCCATACTTGTTGCAAAGAGCCTCGTAGATGGTATTGTACTGGGTGGCGAGATCCTCGGCTTTAGAACCCTGCCACGTATAGCTCCATCCACCGTCCAAGCAACGCATCTGATTGGCATTGGGACCTGTGAGGAGGATCTTCTTGCCATTGGCGAGCGGCAGGATTCCGTCATTCTTAAGCAGAACCTCCGACTCCTCTGCCGCACGGAGAGCCTTCGCAGCAAACTCGGCACTACCAAACTTCTCGTATCCTTTCCCGCCCGTGTTGGGCTCATCAAACAGGCCTAAACGGTATTTGACGCGGAGAATGCGGCGCACTGCGTCATCGATGCGTTCCATTGACACCTTTCCTTCCTGAACCAACTCTTTCAGCAGCGGACAGAACTCCACGCTGTATGGATCCATAGACATGTCGATTCCGGCATTGATGGCGATGCGGATGGCGTCTTTCTTGTCCTTGGCGACCTTCTCTCGCGCGTAGAGGTTGTTGATGTCCGCCCAGTCGGTGACAATCATGCCATCCCAGTTCATGTCCTCTTTGAGCCACTTCGTCAGATACTCGTAACTGGCATGGACAGGCACGCCGTTGATGCTGGCCGAGTTGGCCATGATGGTGAGGGCCCCTGCCTGAATGGCCGCCTTGAATGGCTCAAAGTATTTCTCTCGCAGCATGGCAGGTGAGACATAGGCTGGCGTACGATCTTTGCCCGACCAGGGTGCCCCGTAGGCTAAGAAGTGCTTCACGCTCGTGGCGACATTGTATTTGCCCAAATGGTTCGGGTCGTCTCCTTGATAACCTTTGATTTCGGCTTCGCCCATGCGGGCGTTGACAATGGCATCCTCGCCGAAGCTCTCCCAAATGCGGCTCCATCGCGGGTCGCGGCCGAGGTCAAGTACAGGATTGTAAACCCACGGGCAGTTGACGGCGCGGCTTTCGTAGGCGCAGACTTTCGCCATGTCTGTCGCCAACTGCGGGTTGAACGAGGCTCCGAGGTTGATTGGCTGTGGGAAGAGTGTGCCGCCCTGCACATATGTCACGCCATGATTGTTGTCAAGCCCGTAGATGTCCGGTATGCCGATGTATTTCTGCGACATCTTCTGTATCAGCTGGATCCAGTACTGCCATTGGGCTACGGTAGCGGCGCGGGTTGCGGGGGCGTTCAGGATAGAGCCTACCTTGTACTTAGAGAAGCAGGTGTCGAGCATCGTCTCGTTGAGAACCCATTCACTCTCAGGATTGCCTTCGTAGATGTCAAGGTTGTAAGGCCCGAGTTTGTCAATGATTTCTTCGTCAGAGAGTTTCTGCAGTTCATTAGCCGTCTCGGTTGGCAGTCCAACTTCTCGAACGGCCTGGTCCAGCTTTCCGCGATCAAGTTTAGCGTTCTTGACCTTTACTGTCCCCATCACGTCAAGGTTCAGCTCCAGCATCTGCCCGATTTTCTCATCGAGCGTCATCTTCTTGAGCGTCTTCTCGATCTTTGCCTCAATCTTGGCATCCCGTGGGATGGCGGGCCTTACATTTTGAGCCGTCGCCCCGATTCCAATCAATGCGAGGGCTCCAAGTAAAACGTTTCTTTTCATATTGTGAGTTATATGATGTTTATTGTTCCTGTATGTTGTTTTTTGCGGGCGAGGCGACTTCCTTCAAACAAGTGATGCGCCACGACGAGCAAGGCGGCAACACTACGAAGCCCGTCAAGGATTTCGTAGCGTGGCTTGGAGGCGAGGTAAACGTTGCTGCTCATGTTGAGAATTGAAGTTTAATTATTGGAAACCCAGTTCTTTTGGTATGGATTTTAATTTTCATGCAAGGTAGGCAAAGCCTTTTTCACGTCTTTGTTGTTTTTTTTAAAATGCTTGTCGTATCATTGCACTGCTTATGGTAAAAACTAATTCAGTCGGTTATGATCATGTTTTGCTGAAGCCCAGCGAACAGATTGGCCTGCACCACTGGAACTCGTGGGAGATGTCCTATATAATCTCGGGTGAGGGGTGGCGTATCATTGGCGACACCGAGGAGACTTTCGAGGCGGGTGAGGTTGTGCTGGTCGCCCCGGAAATGCCGCATCAGTGGATCTTCGCGTCAGACAAGACAGACCAGAATGGGAATATAGAGAACATAACAATCTCTTTCCCGACCGATTTGCTCCGGAGGCTCTCTATCGTCATGCCTGAGTTCTGTCAGATGGCGGAGTGGTATGAGCAACTCGACACGTCCATCAGGTTCAAACAGTCGGAATGTGAGAGGATAGCCTCTGTCTTGCGTAGGATGGAGAGCGAGTCTGCTGAGGGGCGTGTCGTATCCCTGTTGCAACTGCTTGCCTCAATTATGCGAGAGCGTAACTTTGTCGTGGCGGGCCGTTTCGCGCTTCCCACCTCGGAGGAGGACAAGATAAAGAAGATTGAGATTTATATCAGCTGCAATTACAACAAGGACATAGACATTGACCACTTGGCTAAACATGTCGGCACGAACCGGAGTGCGCTAAGCACTATGTTCAAACGCCACAAAGGCGTGACTATCATCGAGTATGTTATCAATCATCGTATTGAGATTGCCAAGTACTTGCTGACTTCCACCACTGAAAGCGTATCATCTTGCTGCTATAGTTGTGGCTTCAATGACGTTCCCCATTTCAACCGAACCTTCAAGCAAATGGTCGGCATGACCCCTGGTGAATATCGGGCGACGAAAAAGGGATAAGACGCAGTGCGGCGCTTGCCCCCCTTTCCCGTCAGTATGTCGCCCCGAAAGTGTGGTTCTACGGCCGCATTTTTGTAAATTGCGCTTGATAGTCAAGTTTGTTGTTCTTCAATAAGTGAGCATTATGGATCTGAAAGAAATCTATCAAGCGGATGCCAATCGTTACACCGACTCCGAAGCCCTCTACGTGCGATGCGGCAAGAGCGGCGTCCTCCTCCCCAAGATAAGTCTCGGCTTCTGGCACAATTTCGGAGGCGTAGACCCCTACGAGCGTAGCCGCTCCATCTCCCACTACGCTTTCGACCACGGCATCACCCATTTCGACCTCGCCAACAACTATGGTCCTCCATACGGGAGTGCCGAGGAGACAATGGGGCGACTTATTGATGACGATTTCCGCCCTTATCGCGACGAGCTTTTCATCTCTACCAAGGCGGGTTACGATATGTGGGAAGGTCCCTATGGAAACTGGGGTTCTCGCAAGTATCTCATGGCGAGCCTCGACCAGAGCCTCAAGCGCATGCATCTTGACTATGTCGACCTGTTCTATAGCCACCGCTACGACCCCAATACCCCTCTTGAGGAGACGCTCCAGGCAATGGTGGACATCGTGCGACAGGGCAAGGCTCTCTACCTCGGCGTGAGCCGATGGCCTCTTGATGCTCTCAAGTTCGCCGATAAATACCTCAAGGAGCGCGATGTACCGCTGCTCATCTATCAAGGCAGGCTCAACTTGTTGGATCGTGAGCCGCAAGAGGATGGCGTTCTCGACTATTGTGCCGAAAATGGCATTGGCTTCATATCTTTCTCCCCACTCGCCCAAGGTCTCCTCACCGACCGCTATCTCAATGGCATTCCGCAAGATAGCCGCATGGCGAAGGAGCATTTCCTAAAACATTCCGCCCTCACGCCCGAGCTGCTTGACTACATTAGGCAGTTGAACGGAGTGGCTGCCGAGCGCGGCGAGACGTTGGCCGAGATGGCATTGGCGTGGATTTTGAGTCAGAAGGGCGTGACGAGCGTTCTTGTCGGCGCAAGCTCCACTGCCCAGTTGGAGAAGAACATGAGGTGCGTCCATGCGCAACCCGTGGTGTTAAAATGACAACAGGTTCATTAAGGAAAAGCCCTCTCTCAGGCTTGCCGCGTCAGCAATAAGTTTGTACGTTTGTCCGGGCTGCCGTTGCGTCACTTTACGTCCAATGGCTACTATTCTCTTCCCCTAATTTATTTCCAACATGACAACAACAGAAAAAGTCCAGGCTTTGCGCCTATGGATGAAAGCGCAAGTCGATGGCGCTAATGCTATACATGCAGGCAAACCAGTTACTGCCTATCTCGTGCCAACCGCCGATCCCCATAATGATGAGTATATCCCCGACCACTGGAAATGTCGTGAATGGCTGACCGGTTTTACTGGTTCGGCAGGTACTGCGCTCGTGACGGCAGACGAGGCTCTCCTTTGGACAGATTCGCGCTATTGGCTTCAAGCAGAGGAACAACTCAAAGGCTCGCCGTTCCGCCTCATGCGCGATGGGCAAGAGGGCGTGCCATCGCCAATAGAGTGGATTAGTCATAACGATGATGTCCGCAAGGGTATGGTGGCGTGCCCAGCCGATATGCTCAGCAATGAGCAGGCCGATGGGCTTAGGCGTTGTGGTGTCGAACTTTATGTCGGGAAAGATGCCTTTGATGACATTTGGACTGGGCGTCCCGCTTTGCCCCATGGCTCGGTGGATGTCTTCCCAGAAAAGTTTGCTGGTGAAAGCGCTTCAGAGAAGCTCTCCCGTGTGCGCTCGGTCGTGAAAAAGTATGTCGACGATGGGCGTTGCTCAATTTTTAATCCGCAAAATGCAAGGTTTCACGAGGCTCAATCACGCTTCCGCAACGCCGGTTATCTCGTCAACGACCTGAGCGAGATAGCATGGCTGCTTAACCTCCGCGGTGTCGATGTGGAGTTTAATCCTGTTTTCCTGTCCTACCTGTGGGTCGGCATAGCTGAAGACAAGTCATTCCTTTTCGCCAATGTTGAGTGTTTCACACCTGCCGCGCGTGAGGCTCTTGCTGTTGCCAATGTGGAGGTGCGTCCTTACGGTGAAGCTCCCAAGTTAGTTTCTGACCACGATACTCTTTTGGATAACTCCGCCTCGGTGCTCTTTGACGGCTCAAATTTGGCAAGGCAGACGATTCTCGATTACATTCCCCCTGTCATCCCAGAGCTGCGCATGGTGAAAAACGCTACCGAGCTCTGCGGTATGCGCGAGGCCATGTTACGCGACGGCGTCGCACTCGTGAAGTTCCATCGTTGGTTGGACGAGTGCATGGAGAAGGGCGAAAAACTCACAGAGATATCTGTAGATGAAAAGTTGACATCCCTTCGGGCGCAACAACCTGGCTTTAAGGAGCGCAGTTTCGCTACCATAGCCGGTTACGGTCCCCACGGCGCAGTGGTTCACTACGAGCCGACCCCCGAGACTGATGTGCAGCTCGAACCGAAAAGCCTTCTTCTGCTCGACAGCGGCGCTCAATACGACTGCGGCACGACCGACATTACGCGTACTGTGGCTCTCGGTCCGCTCACAGAAGAGGAGAAACGTGTCTACACTCTTGTACTGAAGGGGCATCTCGCCTTGGCGCATCAGCAATTTCCAGATGGTGCGACGGGTTTGCAATTAGATCTTGCCGCACGCCAGCATATGTGGAACGAAGGTTACGACTTTGGTCATGGTACTGGTCATGGTGTTGGCACGCATCTGTGTGTCCATGAGGGTCCGCAACAGATACGTAAGGATGTGCGCCCATGCACAGCTGTGCGTTTCCGTCCCGGCATGACGGTGACCGACGAGCCCGGACTCTATGTGGCTGGCCGTTTCGGTGCGCGCATAGAGAATGTCCTTGTCTGCGTTGAAAGCCGTACTACTGATTTTGGCCGTTTCGACAGATTCGAGACGCTCACCCTATGCCCATACGACCTTAGACCAGTTGACCGCTCCATGCTTACCCCTGTGGAGGTGGAGCAAATCAATGTATACCATGCGACAGTGCGTGAGCGCATTCTTCCATTGCTCGATGACGAGGCAGATCGCAATTGGCTCCGTAAAGCCACAGAGAGAATATGACTCTTTCCTCAATTCCAAGAACAACAGTAAAACATTTACACACACATGTATATAATGCGTAGTATCTTATTCACCATCTTGCTCGCAACGCCTGCCGTTATGCTCTCTGCTCAATCGACAGAAGGCGGCATCTCTTCCGATATGTTGCAGCAAATCCGCAAGTCAAACCCCGTCACCGCAAGTGACCGCGCCCTGCGCAACGCTCTTGCCGGAACAAGTATCAATCAGCTTGCGACTTCGGCTGAAAATCCCGATGCGACCGACACGTACTTCTCAAACGAAGTGCCGTCAAAGGGCATAACAGATCAGAAAAGCTCTGGGCGTTGTTGGCTCTTCACGGGACTCAATGTGATGCGCGCCGAAATGATAAAGAAATATGATCTTGGCGAGTTCCAGTTCTCGCAGAACTACTGTTTCTTCTACGACCAGCTTGAGAAAAGCAATCTCTTCCTTCAGGCGGTAATTGACAATGCCAAGAAACCTATGGATGATAAACTTGTGGATTGGCTTTTTCAAAATCCGCTCTCTGACGGTGGCACTTTCTGTGGTGTCATTGATGTGGTGAGCAAATATGGTCTCGTACCATCTGACGTGATGCCCGAAAGTTTCAATGCCAACAATACTTCGCGCATGGCGTCTATTATTTCGACCAAGCTGCGCGAGTATGGTCTCACTCTGCGAAAGGCGGTGGCAGACGGAGAGAAGAAGGCTCAGCTCTCCAAGAGGAAGATGGAGATGCTCGGCACCATCTATCACATCCTCGCCATAAGCCTGGGTGAGCCACCTGCGGAGTTCACCTGGACAATGAAGAACGCTTCTGGTAAACCAGTAAGCACCAAGAAGTACACGCCAATGTCATTCTACAACGAGTATTTAGGCAAGGATCTCAAGAACTCCTACGTCATGCTTATGAATGACCCGTCCCGCCCTTACCACAAGACGTATACCATCGACATGGACCGCCACACCTATGACGGTATGCAATGGACTTACATCAACCTTCCAATGGAAGAACTCAAGCCTCTCGCCATAGCCTCTATCAAAGACTCCACCATGATGTATTTCAGCTGCGACGTGGGTAAATGTTATGATTCTAAGACTGGCGTGCTCTCGCTTCGCAACTACGACTACGCTTCTCTCTTCAACACGACTTTCCCCATGACCAAGGCGGAGCGCATAGTTTCTCACGCTTCAGCTTCAAGCCACGCCATGACACTTATGGCTGTCGACCTCGATGAGAATGGTGCGCCTAAGAAGTGGATGGTTGAAAACTCTTGGGGCGCGTCTTCTGGTTACAAGGGTCACCTCATCATGACCGATGAGTGGTTCAACGAGTACATGTTCCGTGTAGTTGTAGACAAGAAATATGTCCCAGCCTCCATCCTCGACCTGCTTAATCAAAAACCAGTCGAGCTCCCCGCCTGGGATCCTCTTTTCGCCCCCGAGCAATAGATGCTACGATAGCTTCTGATTAATCATTATGCCATGCCCTTGTCTTGAGGACATGGTGACGCAACAAAAAGGGAACAGGCAGCATAGTCAATCGGACTTTGCTGCCTGTTCCCTTTTTACTTGTACATCTGCTCCTGTCTATTTGATGGTAATTAAGAAATAGGGGAACGTCCGTGCGCTATCGTTTGTCCCGAATCTCCAGCATCGCCCTGTGGGCAATGTCGTGTGTCTCTGGTAGTTGTGGATGTTTGTGGTATGGCACAATTTTAACGGTTACTGACGAATGCAGCTTCTGCGCCTCTATGCACTTCGTAATCAAATCAGCATTGGCAGATTTGTCTGTTGGGGGCTTGGAGAAATTCTGCTGGATGTAAGATACGTTGGTGAGGAATACGATGTCAGACCCGTCGGGGCAGCTGCCCATGGCATGAAGCATGGAAACGAGCATCATCCTGAACTCCGTGGTGTTAATGTCGGCAACCTCGTATCTTTCAATCTCTTTACCATCTTTCTCCATGATATAGGCTCCGCCGCCTGCCCTCTCTTCGTGGGCGTAGTCGCAACTGCCGCCAACCCATATGTAATACGTGCCGGCTGCCATCTTGATTGTCGGCTGCCTTTTTCCCTTCATAACCAAAGGGTTACGTTATTCTATGGGTGTGTAGTCCAACGTGTCATCCTCGTCTGTCGCCTCAAGTTTGAAAATGACGGGGCGCAACCCGTCATTGCAAGAGCAAATGGCGACACCTGGCTTGCGAATCCAATCCTTGTAATAGAACAACTCTTTAGTCCCTTTGCCCAAGTGAGCGAGGGTGAAGACGTATTGGTAAATCGCTTTCCACGCCTCGTCACAAAAGCCTTCAGGTTTTGAATAGGTGGCGTAAAACACTTGCCCCTCTTGCAGCATTGGGCATTTCTTGAAGCCCTCTATGCCATACTCTTCAGCGAGGTCTTGCTGTAATGTCCTGCGCAGGACTGTAATCTTTACTTTCTTCATAAGTCATATGTTTTCATGTATCTTTTTCAGTAGCCGGAGGAAGCGCAGCTTATATCTTTTGTCATCCATACTGTCACGGCAGGGTGACCTGAGTTGCCCAATGCGTGCGCAATATGCTGAAATCCAACTCTCTCATATAGCCCCACCGCCTTGCCGAACTCCGGAAACGACTCGATATATAGTTTTTCATATCCAGCGAGTCGAGCCCTCTCTTCAATAAACGCCAACATCTTACGCCCCATGCCTTTGCCCCTGAGCGTAGGAGAGAAGTAGAGTTTCACTACCTCCGCCATGCCCGCGGGCAAGCCCTCCGTCGGGTAGAAGCCTCCACCTCCAAGAACTATTCCGTCTTCTCCTTCGACGACCCAATACTCGGCATCGTCGCGAGCAAACTCTCTTGACAAGTGCTCCATCCGCGGGTCGCAATAGACCGAGCCTGTGAGTGGTGCGCCAAATTCCTCAAACGCCCGTTTGGCTATGCTCAGTAGCGTGGCGTCGTCGGCACTCTTTATGGGGCGTATGTTGTAGTTCTCTTCTTTCATCTTTTATCGTCAATGTGTCAAAAATACTCCTTTTGGCGCCACATGGGCAATAAAAAAGTCCCCAGCTCTCGATATGAGGGCTGGGGACGATAACTTTATATTGTTAGAACCTTACGGCCTAAAGGGTCTCGTGAGCTTGGCGTGCGATGACGTCGAGCTGCTGCTCGCGAGTCAGGTCGATGAACTTGACTGCGTAGCCAGAGACGCGGATGGTGAAGTTTGCGTACTCCTCCTTCTCCGGATGCTCCATAGCGTCCTTGAGCTTGTCAATGCCGAAGACGTTGACGTTCAAGTGGTGTGCGCCATTGTTGAAGTAGCCGTCCATTACGTTGACGAGGGTGTTTGCGCGCTCCTCATCGTCATGGCCAAGTGCGCTCGGGCAGATGGTCTGAGTGTTGGAGATGCCGTCGAGTGCGTACTCGTAAGGCAGTTTGGCAACAGAGTTGAGCGACGCGAGGAGGCCATTCTTCTCTGCACCATAGCTTGGGTTGGCACCTGGGGAGAGTGGAGTGCCGGCGCGACGACCGTCAGGCAGGTTGTTGGTGTACTTGCCGTAGACGACGTTGGAGGTGATGGTGAGGATAGAAGTGGTAGGCTCGCTGTTGCGATATGTGTGGTACTTCTTAATCTTGCCGAGGAAGGTCTTGAGGAGCCATACTGCGATGTCGTCAGCGCGGTCGTCGTCGTTGCCGTAGCGTGGGAACTCGCCCTCTGTCTCGAAGTCGACAGGGAAGCCGGTCTCGTCACGTACAATCTTGACCTTGGCGTACTTGATTGCGCTGATGGAGTCGACTACATGGCTGAAGCCTGCGATGCCGGTTGCGAAGGTGCGGCGCACGTCGGTATCGATGAGTGCCATCTCGGCAGCCTCATAGAAGTACTTGTCGTGCATGTAGTGGATGAGGTTGAGGGTCTTGACGTAGACGCCTGCGAGCCAATCCATCATGACGTCGAAGCGAGGCATGAACTCGTCGTAGTTGAGGTACTCGCCCTCGATAGGACGCATCTTAGGACCGCACTGCTCACGGCTCTTGGCGTCCTCGCCGCCGTTGATAGCGTAGAGGAGGCACTTGGCGAGGTTGGCGCGTGCGCCGAAGAACTGCATCTCCTTGCCAGTCTGGGTTGCGGATACACAGCAGCAGATGCTGTAGTCGTCACCCCATACAGGACGCATGACGTCGTCGTTCTCGTACTGGATAGAGCTGGTCTTCACAGAGATCATCGCTGCGAACTTCTTGAAGTTCATTGGCAGACGGCTGCTGTAGAGGACGGTGAGGTTAGGCTCGGGGCTCGGACCCATGTTGATGAGGGTGTGGAGGAAGCGGTAGTCGTTCTTCGTGACCATGGAACGACCATCCTGGCCAAGACCACCAACCTCGAGGGTTGCCCATACGGGGTCGCCAGAGAAGAGCTGGTTGTAGCTCGGGATACGCGCGAACTTGACCATGCGGAACTTCATGACCATGTGGTCAACAAGCTCCTGTGCCTGCTCCTCTGTAAGGACGCCAGACTGAAGGTCGCGGGTGATGAAGATGTCGAGGAAGGTAGATACACGACCAACCGACATGGCTGCGCCGTTTTGGGTCTTGACTGCGGCGAGGTAGCCGAAGTAGAGCCACTGGAACGCCTCGTGAGCGTTGGTTGCGGGGTTGGAGATGTCGTAGCCGTAAGAAGCAGCCATCTCTTTCATGCCCTTGAGAGCCTTGATCTGCATGGCAACCTCCTCACGGAGGCGGATGACGTCGTCAATCATGCCCTGGTCGCCCATGTTGTCGAGGTCTTTCTTCTTCTCGTTGATGAGGTAGTCGACGCCATAGAGGGCTACGCGGCGGTAGTCGCCTACGATGCGGCCGCGACCATAGGTGTCGGGCAGACCGGTGAGGATGTGGTTGTGGCGGACGCTCTTCATCTCTGCCGTGTAGGCATCGAAAACGCCGTCGTTGTGGGTCTTGCAATAGGAGGTGAAAATCTCGTGGAGCTTAGCTGAGGGCTGGTAGCCGTATGTGGTGCAAGCCTGCTCGGCCATCTTGATGCCGCCGTAGGGCATGAAGGCGCGCTTCAGTGGCTTGTCAGTCTGGAGGCCTACGACTTTCTCAAGATCTTTCGTGCCGTCGCCAATGTAGCCTGGGCCGTATGCTGTGAGACCAGAGACTACCTCTGTCTCCATGTCGAGGACGCCACCCTTGGCGCGCTCCTCTTTCTGGAGCTTCTGGAGCATGCCCCAAAGCTTCGTGGTAGCCTCGGTAGGACCTGCGAGGAAGGAGTCGTCACCGTCGTAGGCGGTGTAGTTGTTCTGAATGAAGTCGCGGAGGTTTACCTCTTCGCGCCACTTTTTACCTTTGAAGCCTTTCCAAGCTTCAACGTTGACTTCTGCCATTTTTGTTTTACTGAACTATTGTAAGTTGTGGTTTCTGTTCTTGTGTAATGTGTTGGTCTTTGTTAGCTATAAGGCGTTTTCGCCGGCAGTAGTTTTTTACATTGGTTACGTATCTTTTACTATTGCCCTATTTAGACCTTATAAAAACAATGCAAATTTAAGTGTTTGGATTGTTACGGCAAAAGTTGACGGCAGGAATTTTGCACGCCAAGGTCGCCCGTATTGCAATTTGGTTAAAAAGTCGTTGATTTATAGGTGTTTGTAGAAAGAATTAAGGTGTGGGACCGTGATGTTTCAGATAAAATAAATAGTGCTAATTGTCAGTGCGTGTTATAATATGCAACGCCCGTTTCATATGTCACCCACGTGTGTGCGTTTTAAACAAAACTGACGGGTATTGTACAAAATGCCGAATGGTAAGAAGTGTAAAAAAATAGGCAGTCAAGATGCGAAATCTTGACTGCCTAAAATGATTTGAAACTATGGCGACTTATTCGCTTACAGCTTTTTCGATGAGCTCTTTAATGGATTCCTCGTCTGGGTTGTTGGCCAATATTGTGCCATCGCCAGAGATGATGAAGGTCGATGGGATGGAGCGTACCGCGTAGTCGGCTGCGGCGGAGCATTGCCAACCCTTGAGGTCGGACATGTGGGGCCACGTGAGTCCAAGTTTGTCGATCGCGCCTACCCATGCGGCACTGTCGCTGTCAAGTGATACGCCGACAATCTCAAGTCCCTTGTCCTTATAGTCGTTGTAGATTGATACGAGCGTGGGGGCGAAGCGACGGCATGGTCCGCACCACGATGCCCAAAAGTCTACGATTACGACTTTGCCTTTGCCCGCGTAGTCGCTCAGCTTGGCGGTCTCGCCAGTAGGGGTAGCCAACTCGAAATCGACAAAGTGGTTGCCGACGGCTACTGCCTTCATGGCTTCAAGGTGCTTGCTCAGTCGCTGTGCGACAGGGTCGGACATGAATTGAGAGGGCACCAGCTTCAAGAGTGAGTCGAGCTCCTCGGCGTTGACGTCATAGACGACGCGGTTGAGAACGTAGACGCCAAATGGGTTTGTGATATTTTTCTTGGCGATCTCTTTTCTTGCGTTAATGAAGTTCTCGTAGATGCTGTCAATTTGCGCGTCAATGGCTTGGGCTTGCTCCTCGGTGGTGGAGTCTGCTTTTGCGATTGCGTAAAGCTTTTCGCACTGAGTCATTGCGTCTTGAGAACGTGTCTGCAACTCTTGGACAGCGTCGTTAGTCTTTGTGCCAGCGAGTTTTACCTCCTCGGCAGATACGAAGTCGGCAGTGATGTTGCCGGGCTCGATGATGATGCGCGTATTCTGAGGCTCTGCGTTTGGAGCGTGCAGCGATATGGTGCCAACGTAAATGGTGTCGACGGTGCCCTCGATGGTGTACTTGCCATCAATGACGGGGACGGAGGCGATGGTCTTGTCGAAGTTGTTGGTCAAGATGATGGAGTCACCTTCAGCTGCCTGTGCTACGGTGCCGGAAATTGTGTACTTGTTGGGGGCTGAAGAGCAAGCGGCAAGGAGTGCCGCTGCGGAAATCAGGAATAGGTTTCTTTTCATGTCTGTAGTGAATGTTTCTTTTGCCGCAAATGTAGTGATAAAAAGAGTGTTGTGTAACAGTCTTTTGGTTGGTGTTACCACTTGCTCCTAAGGGTTTATTCCTCCTTTTTGACTATATTTGTAATTATGAAAACAAGGCGGATCCTCGTTCTCTTTGCTGCGCTTTTAGCCTCTCTGTCTTGCGCAGCGCAAGGCTTTGCTGGTCATATCGTTGATGGTCTCGGCGAGCCTGTCGAAGGGGCTACCATAATGGAGTTGTCAACCCTGACGGGCTCCGTCTCCAAGCCCGACGGCGCATTCGCCATCCGCTATTCTGGTCGATACCCGACGCGTGTCGTAGTCCGTTGTCTTGGTTTCCGCCCCGATACCCTTTCCATCCCCTCACAAAGTCGTGATATTCGTATCGTTATCCATGCGCAAGATGTGCAAGGGCAGGAGGTTAATGTCGTCGGTCATAAGCGCGACGTGGGGTTTGAGAAGATCGACGCCAAAGTGGCGCAGACGATGGTTAGCACAGATGCCGGCATAGAGGCGGTGCTTAAAAGCCAAATGGGCGTATCGAGCAACAATGAGCTTAGTAGCCAATATCGCGTCCGCGGTGGCAGTTTCGACGAGAACCTCGTCTATGTCAATGGAATAGAGATTTACCGCCCATTCCTTATTCGCTCGGGCGAGCAGGAGGGACTCAGCTTCGTAAACCCTGATATGGTCAGCGAGGTCAATTTCTCTGCTGGTGGCTTCGACGCTTCGTATGGCGACAAGCTGTCGTCTGTCCTCGACGTTCAATACAAGCGTCCGACGGAGTTCCATGCCAGCGCGCGCGCCAGCCTCCTCGGTGGGCAGCTGCATGCCGAAGGGGCTGCGGCAAATGGCAAGTTGACGCATATCACTGGCTTACGCTACAAGACCAACCAGTACTTGTTCGGCTCGCTCGACACCAAAGGCGACTATTCACCAAAATTCTTCGACGTCCAAACATATTGGTCGCTGACGCCCAACCCTAAGACTTCAATCGGCATCCTCGCCTATTACGCTCAAAACACGTATTCTTTCTACCCGTCCGATCGCGAGACCAGCTTCGGAACCATATCCGATGCCCGCAAGCTGACAATCTATTTTGACGGAGGCGAGCGCGACCGCTACCGTACTTGCGTCGTCGCTGCCGATGCGCGGCAGGTTGTCTCGTCGCGTCTGTCGTTAGGTCTGACGGCCTCCATGTTCCGTACGGAGGAGGAGGAGAAGTACGACATCCTTGGTGAGTATTGGTTGCAGCAAGCCATGGCGACGCAGACGAGCGAGTCTGTCGACCAGAGCCAAAATATCGGTGTCGGAGGATATATGCAGCATGCGCGCAACTATCTATTCGGTGAAGTCTATTCTGTCGCCGCAACCGCGCACTTGAAGCACGGCTTTCACAATATGGATATGCAGGTCAAGGTGACGTGCGACCACTATTCAGACCTCACTGACGAGTGGGCCTATACCGACTCCGCAGGCTACATCTCCAATCCCGCATCAGGCTCTCTTATCATGGATGAGCTCGCCCAAGCTGATAACACCTTGCGCCAGACTCGCGCAGAGGCGTTTTACCGTTCTATGGTTAAAGCCATCCCCATTGGCGATGGCAGGGCAAGGCTCATTGCTGGTTTCCGTCTCGCATATCAAAATACGGGACGTGACTTTATATGCGGTCCGCGCGTCACGTTCAATTACCAAATAAAGAAATGGAGACTGAGACTTTCGTGGGGACGTTATTGCCAACTGCCTACCCTTAGGGAGATGAAGCGGCGTGACGCGTCGCTCAATCGCGATGTAGCCCCACAGACAAGCTGGCAACTATTCGCGGGGGCTGACAGGTATTTCGGCACGGATGAGCGTCCTTTCAAGTTCACCGTCGAAGCGTATTACAAATGGCTGCGCAACGTAAACCCTTATAGCATAGACAACGTACGTGTCCGCTACGAGGCCAATAATGACGCATGGGGCTATGCGGCAGGCGTGGACTTCAAGCTTAACGGGCAGTTGATAGATGGGGCGGAGAGTTGGGCAACCCTCTCAATCATGCAGACCCGCGAGAATATCTATGGCGACGGGCATGGCAGCATCCCGCGCCCGACGGATCAGAGGGTGCAATTCTCTTCCGTCATACAAGATAACATGCCTGGCAACAAGAGCGTATCTGCAATGTTGAGCCTCTTCTTCGGCACTGGGCTTCCCTTCGGTCCCCACAACTGCCAACGATGGCAAGCCACGAGCCGTATGCCCGGATACAAGCGTGTCGACCTTGGGCTTTATAAGGATTTCGCCATCGATGCTAATGGAGAGCGGAAACGGGAGCATCTGCGTTCGGCGCGCGTGGGCATCGAGGTGTTCAACCTCTTCGACTTCGCCAACACCATATCCTACTTTTGGGTAGCCGATACCGAAGGACATAACTATGGTGTCCCTAACTATCTGACCAGCCGTCGCATAAACCTTAAACTCAGTTTTGAGTTGTAAGGTAGGTAGAAGATAAAAGAAATAGGGCGTCGGTCATGTGAGACCGACGCCCTATTTCTATATGTGTCTGCGTGCGTCCTTAGTAGGCGCGTGCGTTGCGACCTTCGATATAGTTGATGAAGGCTGTATTGACCACCTTGTTGCCGCCTGGGGTGGGGTAGTCGCCGGTGAAGTACCAGTCGCCCTTGTCGTTGGGGCATGCCTTGTGGAGGTTCTCGACGGTCTGGAAAACTATCTCGACCTGAGCGTGCATGTCGTCGGGTGTGAGCATCTGGGCTATCTTGTCGGATATCTCCTCTACGGTGAATGGCTTGTATATGTCCTTGACGCAGTTGACGATCTCCTCCTTGGGCAGGTTCTGCTGCTCTTTGCAAGCCTTGTAGACGTTGTCGATAACGCTCTGGCGCCCAGTCTCTTTAAGTAGCTCGATGGCCGCGGCGAAAGCGCAGAAGTCGCCCAACTTTGCCATGTCGATGCCGTAGCAGTCGGGGTAGCGTATCTGTGGGGCGGACGACACTACTATCACCTTCTTCGGGTGGAGGCGGTCGAGAATCTTCAGGATGCTACGCTTGAGTGTTGTGCCGCGGACTATGGAGTCGTCAATGACCACAAGGGTGTCTTGCAAGTTCTTTACGATGCCGTAGGTTACGTCGTAGACATGACCAACCATGTTGTCGCGCCCCGAATCGGCGGTGATGAATGTGCGCATCTTGACATCCTTGATGGGGATTTTCTCGAAACGGGGCTCGTGGCGCATGATTTCGAGGAAACGCTCACGGTCGAAGCCCCCCTTGGACTGCTCGGCAAGGACTTGCTCGCACTGGTGGAGCTTCATCTGCTCACGTACACCCTCCATGAGGCCGAGGTATGCGGTCTCGGCGGTATTGGGAATGTAGGAGAATACGGTGTTGTCGATGTCGTAGTTGACTCTCTGGAGCAGGGTCGGGGCGAGGAGGCTGCCCAACTGCTTGCGCTCATGGTATATGTCGCGGTCGGAGCCACGCGAGAAGTATATGCGCTCGAAGGAGCACGACTTGCGCTCTTGTGGGACGCGGACAAGCTCGTCGCTCACGTGACCATTCTTGCGGATGATGATGGCGTGACCCGGCTGAAGCTCATTGACTTGGCAGTAGCGCACGTTGATGGCCGTCTGGATGACAGGACGCTCAGACGCCACGACTACAATCTCGTCGTCATAGTAGTAGTATGCTGGGCGGATGCCCCATGGGTCGCGCGTCACGAATGCGTCGCCGTGTCCGAAGATGCCGCCGATGACGTATCCGCCATCCCACTTGCGGCTGGAACGCTCAAGGATCTTGCGGATGTCTATGCCTGCCTCGATGCGCTCGGAAATCTCTCGGTTGCTGAGACCTTCGTTCTTGTATTGGCGGAAGAGGAGCTGCACCTCGTCGTCCACAAAGTGACCGACGTTCTCAAGGATGGTGACGGTGTCGGAGAAGTTCTTGGGATGCTGACCAAGCTCGACAAGTGATGCGAAAATCTCGTCGACGTTGGTGAGGTTGAAGTTGCCTGCCAAAGCGAGGTTGCGGCTGCGCCAGTTGTTCTCGCGCATGACGGGGTGGCAGTACTCGATATTGTTGTTGCCGAAGGTGCCGTAGCGGAGGTGACCGAGGTAGACCTCGCCGACGAACGGCAAGTTCTTCTTCGCCCATGCGGCATCGCGGAAGTTGTCAGGGTCGGACTTGCTGGCAGCGACGATAGGGGCGTTGATGCCGTTGATGACATCCTGTATCGGGTTGTCGCTGTTGGAGCGGAGGCGGTAAATATACTGTTCTCCCGTTGGTTGGTCTAATTTCAGTCCTACGGCTCCGGCTCCGTCTTGCCCGCGGTTGTGCTGTTTCTCCATGAGGAGGAAGAGGCGTTGGAGACCGTACTGCCAGGTGCCGTATTTCTTCTGGTAGTAGTCGAGGGGTTTGAGCAGGCGCACCAGGGCAATGCCGCACTCGTGCTTTATCGCTTCACTCATCTATTGAAAGTATTGTTGTGGTCTTTTTATGTGGGGGAGGTACTTGCAAGTACTTTATTTTATTGTCGGAAGTTCTTCTTGCGCACTGTGTTGTCGCGGACGATGTAGCTGCCGGAGAAAGAGGGCTTGACTTCGTTGAGCATAGCCATGGCCTCGGAACGGGAGCGGAAGTCGCCTACACGGACGCGCCAGAAGGGGGCGTTGTAAATGATATAAGCCTTCTTGTCGGGGAAGGCTTTTAGGAAGCGGGCTTGCGCACTGGCAGCCTCGTCTTTAGATTTGATACCGGAGCCGGAGTATATCTGGACGCGGAAGCCGTCCAGTTGCGTCTGGTTGTAATTGCTACGTTGGCAGTGTGTTATGAGCGAGTCGAGCGATGGTGTCATGAACTCGACATTCAGCGTGCCAGCCTGTTGGGCGTTCGCCTCGGTCGTGAAGAGCGAGGTGGCGGTCAGTGCCATGGCCATTATGACGGAGGCTGTGAGGTTATGGGATTTCATCCTCTCCTTTTTGGATTGACAAGTGCAAATATAAGCCTTTTTGAGCATCAATTACAAAAAAGGTCAAGCCCTCGTGTGGCTCGACCTTCAATAATAGTGCGTAATAATATCCACGGGGCAACATCTATTTCCCCACCTCGCCGAACAACCAGACATCCTCGGGGTCTCGATAGGTGTCTACCGCCATGTAGTTGTCGTATGTTGCGCCATCGCCTTCGAGAAAGTGGAAATATCTACCGTTGTCGAGCAAAATAGGGTATGCGCCGTTGTTTCTCCTAAGGAAGTCGTTCACTAAGGAGTCTTGTTGAGGTGAGAATTTAGAGAGGTTGTTGAGAAACAAAGAGTTACCATTGGGAGAGACGAGAAGGGATTTGTCCTTAGTGAGGGGTGAAGGTTTGGAAGAACCATAGTGAGTTCTTTGTATTTGGAACACAATTTAGCGGCGTTAGCATAAATGGCTGCAATTTTTTTGTTAGTCATTTTTTTTACAAAAATAAGGTGCTGGTAAAGGCAATGCAATAGTGTTACAGCTATGTGTAACGTCATGATCTTTAAGTGCAAAATATTATATTTGTCGTCATGAGAGATAATGTGAAAATGAAGACAGGGTGCCGCATTGCGGCAGTTCTCATAATGGTCGTCATGATGGCATCGCCAGCCATGGCGCAGGATTTCCTTGGGAGTTTCGCCCCGAAAGACGGGAAGGAAAAAGCAGAAAAGAAGAAGCCTCACGTCGAGAGGAAAGAAGCCAAGGTGAACCTTCCCGACAAGCCCAACAAGACTGATGCCCAAGGGCGCAAGCAGGGCGAGTGGGGAAAGAAATATCCGAATGGGCGATACTCGTATGTGGCCACTTTTAAGGACGGTCGCCCAGTAGGGAAGGTGAAGCGTTATTACCCCAACGGACATTTCTCTGCCATCATAACCTATGACGCAAACTCTGATACTTGTCGAGTTGAGACTTTCCATGAGAAAGGGGGAAAGACAGAGAGTAAGGGCATGTATGTGAGACAGAAGAGAGAGGGAGTGTGGAACTTTTACATGCAGGACGGGACGTTGCTTGAGACGTCGATCTACTCAAAAGGAAAACTTCATGGTCAGCAGGCTCTCTATTATGATGACGGGAAGCTGCTGAGCCTTACGACATGGGTTGACAGCTTGCGCGAAGGTCCTTATATCCAATACTTTCCGTCGGGAGCGAAGATGGCAGAGGGTACGTATCATGTTGACGAGTTGCATGGAGTCTACAAGACATGGGGTTCGGACGGAAAGGTGGTATCGGAGGGACGATATGAGAATGGGGTGAAAGTAGGAAAATGGCACGTCAGGTTTCCCGACGAGAACAACGTGGAGCTTGACATCATTTATGACAAGTATGGTCTGATAACCAACACGGCGGAGGTCGACTCCATACAAAACGCCATCATAAACTTCCATGAGTCGCAGCGCGGTAAGATAGACGACCCAGCGGACTATATTGGCAATCCTGAAGAGTATGTTCCTTTTAAGCAGTAAGTAGGATGAAAGCGAGAATGACTGTGACGGCGGTATTGGCTGCTTGTGTCGTGGAAATTGCGGTGGCGCAGCCTGCCGGCGTATGCCCATTGGGGGCTACGGATGTGGCTACGGCTCAGCTTGTCGGGAAGGTGTCGAGTGTCGAGTGCACGACATGGCACGTAGACTTCTCACGCCATACGATTGTCAAGGACGGGCAGGCGTCGCACACCACAGACAGATACATGGAGGATGGACGTATAGAGTCGTCGGTCAGCATGGATGCTGATGGTCTGGTCGACACGAAGACCATTTATCAGTATGACGACGAGGGGCGTAAGCGCGTCTCGACGACATATTCGGCGGCTGGCGACAGGACGTTGCAGACGCTGTATGCGTATACGGCCGACGGATGCCTGGCTCGGATGAGGTTTACTGACGCTGATGCCGTCACGATAAGCACCACTGAAGTGGGTACGGCTACAGGATGGTCGCAGACTGCGGAGCTATTCAACGACGGCGAGAAGGTCGTGACCACCTATACGTATGATGACCGCACAAGGCTCTCGGCTCGGACGAGTGACGACGGGCATATGTCATCGACACTCCGGCTGACGATGGGGTTGGACGGGTTGCCGTCTCGTGGTGCGTACTCGACATCGGACGGGCGCAAGCAGACTATAACGTTCGAGCATGAGAAAGACGATCAGGGCAACTGGACGAGGCGCGTCACGTATATAGACGGCAAGGCTACAGAATTGTCTGTAAGGAAGATAACGTATTATTAGCAGGGTGGGGGAGGAATATATCAACCCTTTGCACCCTACTACCACCGCACCACGTAGTGCTCTTTTTGGCAACCTGGGCGGAAGAACGCAAGACCCATGCGCGGCAACTCGATGGTTGTCATGACGCGTGGGTCTTTTATTATGTTATGCCACGCGTTGGTCATGCCATCGGACCAGAAGATGTCATCGAAGATGATGAGGCAGGTGTCGGCATGGTGGGCAGCTATCATCTCGAAGTAACGTGTTGTGGCTTCGAGGCTGTGGTTGGCGTCGATAAAGGCGAACTCCACTTTGCCGTCGGGCAAGGAGTCGATGGTTGCTCTTAGATTGTCGTCGATGTCTCCGCATACGACGTTGACGTTGGAGAGTCCAGCCTCGGAGAGATGTTGGCGCGCGACGTATGCAATGGCATCGAGCCCCTCGATGGTGAATATTTTGGCGTCTGGTCGGGCGAGGGCGAGGTAGGCTGTGCTGACGCCGACGGAAGTGCCGAGCTCGAGGATGGCGTCGGGCTTCATCTCGTAAGCGAGTCGGGCGAGGAGGCGTCCGTATTTTTCACTTGTAGAGGTTTGACGGGCGATGTCGGATACGGTGCGTTGGCGAGGCGGGCGGATGATGGCACCTATGCTGCCAACGACTATGGCTGTCTTGTCAGCGAGGAGCGAGTGGCGGTAGAGTGCTGCGGCTTTTCGGATATCCTGGTCGTTGTGTCGCCCTGAAATGACGTGGCGTACGATGTGGTATACGAAAGGGCTGTGGACACCGTGTCCGCGCCAGAAACGAGCGTTGAGGAAATGGTGGAGCCTCATGTTGGCTTTGTGGGCGGCGCGGTCGGTCGCTCCTCTGCGTCTTGTGGCTATGGTGCTGTTGCTCATTTATCTTTCTTTAGACCGAAAGGCAGGAAAAAGTAGAACGTGGAGCCGACCCCGAGAGTCGACTTTACCCACACGTCGCCGCCCAGCATTTGCGTGAGGCTCTTGACGATGTTGAGTCCAAGCCCCAGGCCTGCGAACCGTGCCTTGTTGGAGTTGAGGCGTCGGAACGGCTCGAAGATGGCGTCCGTCTTGTCGGCAGGGATACCTATGCCGGTATCTTCGACGCTGACGAGCAAGATGTCGTTGGAGAGGGTCTGGACGCGGCGGTCTTGTGGGTAGTTGAGGTCTTTGATGATGTTGATGGTCTCTTTTTTAGCAGTCAGAGTCACGCTGCCTGTCGGTGTGAACTTGAAGGCGTTGTAGGTTATGTTGATGATGATTTGACGGAGTCGGTCCTTGTCGGTTACGAGGATTTGGTCTTTGAGATTGTCGTCGATGTTAAGTGTGAACTCCACCTCTTTGTTTTTCTTCTCGACGGAGAGCATGCGCCATGTGTCTGAAATTTCGCGGTAGACATCGGTGTCGGCGAGTGAGATTTCCATGACACCACGCTCGATGCGCGAGGTGTCGAGCAGCGCGCCCATGAGCGTCAGCATGCTGTTGCTGCTTTCGAGGATGAGGTGCGCGAACTCCGCACGGTCTTCTTGGGAGCAGTCGTCTTCTTGGAGCAGCTTGGCGAATCCGACGATGGCGTTCATGGGGGTGCGGACCTCGTGTCCGAGGCTTGCGAGGAAGGTGGACTTGAGTTGGCTGCTCTCTTCTGCTTTTTCCTTAGCGGCTTCGAGCTCTTTGGTGCGTTCGGCGACAGTACGTTCGAGGTTTGCGTTGGCGTAGGCGAGCTCCTCGTTTTTCTGTTTTATTATGGTTTGGTTGTTGCGCATCTCCTTGTTCGCCGTGACGAGCATTTGTGACATGGTGTCCATCTCTTCCGTCATCTTCATTCGGATTCTGCGGGTCTGCAAGTTCTTGTGTACGAAGATGGTGACGACTGCGAGAGTTATGGCGAAGATGATGAGGAAGTAGAATATGCGTTTCTCGTAGAAGAAGACGCTTTTGTTGAGGACGAGCGTCGTGCGGTCAGCTTGCGGGATGCCGTCGTCGTTGACGGTGCGGAGCGTGAGAGTGTGTCGGCCTTCGGTTATGTGGGTGAGGTTGATTTGACCAGACGGGTCGACTGTGCGCCACTCGTTGTCGCCGTTGAGTCGCCATTGGATTGTGTTGTTATCGGGGTTGTCGTAGTTGAGAGAGCGGACCTTTAGGAGGATGCTGCGGATGCCGGCAGGGATGTCTACAACGCCGCCGCCATAGATAATCTCTCGTCCGGCCATCTCGTCATATTCGTGGCGGACGGAGTTGGCGAGGATGTAGGATGCCAGTCGGGGGGCTGGGTAGTAGTCGTTGGCGTCGAAGTGTCCGGGAGAGAATTCCACGAAGTCGAACTTGCCGCCCATGAGGATCTCGCCATTGGGACCTCGGCTTGAGGAGCGCATGATGAACTTATGGCAGACGTTGAAACGGTCGGCGGTGAAGACGTGAGATTTGGAACCGTCGAATTGCACGAGTTGGTCGATTGTGCTGACCCAGACGTTGCCAGTGTTGTCGAACTCAACCGCTCGGGCGGTGTATGCGGGGATGACGGAGTTGTTATCTATTTGGCGGAAACCTTTATATCCTGGGTTCTTGTATATGAGGCTGTTGCGGACGGTGATCATCCACAGTTCGTCAATGCCGTTTTGCTTGTTGTGGCGAATGTAGTTGACGTGTCCGAGGCTGGCGTCGGTCTTGCCCTCATCTGTTATTTCACCGGTAGCGAGGTCTAAACGGCGGATGAACCAGTCGGTGCATGAGAGCCAAAGTGATTTATAGTCGTCGGTGCGCCCATAGATGATATTGTACTTATTGGGCATCTGGAATTTCTGGAGGGTCACGCCGTTATGCGCATCTATTATCAAGATCTCATCTTCCAGGACGACGAGGAGACGTCCGCCAGGTAGAAGTTGTGAGGACGTGATGGAGAGACGGTGCTTTTTTTGTTTGCTGTAGCTTTGGGTTTCACGCATGTCATAGACATAGCGCAGGAAAGAGCCGTCGTGTCTCAAGGCGATTGCGCTGCGGACGAAAGATGCTACGATGAAGTCTTTTTCTTTTGACTCTTCGATATGGGAGACCCATTGTGACGTCTGCTCCTCATAGGCGGGGATGTCTATCTTTTTGAAATAGAGGCTTGCGTTGGTGCGAAGGAAAAGTCCGTCGATACATCCGAGCCAGTAGTTTCCGTGGCTGTCTTTTGTGATGCTCCATGCCTGCGCATCATCGGAAGGGGAGAAGCGGCGGAGGTCAGTGTGTTCGAACTTACTTGCGTAGTAGTTGAGCATTATGAGACCGTCGTTGGAGCCTATGAGGTAGATAGGTTGGTTTCGGAGCTTCAGGATGCAGGTGAGGTCGTTGTCGTGGAGTGTTGAGTTGCCCGAGGTGTAGCGGAATATTTGCGAATCTGACTTGCGGATGAAGACGAGTCCGCGGTAGGTTGGGAGCCAAATGCCATCGTCGGCGACAGCCATGCCGTGTGAGGTGTTTGGGCTTGGTGTTATGGTTGTTAGCTTGTGGGAACGTATGTTGTATTCGCAGATGTTTTGCGTTGCATTGTTGGAGTAGGTTGAGATGATGAGGGTAGAGTCGGTAGCGACGGAGAAGTCCTTGATGAAAATGTTGTTTCCGTCGTCGTCGGTTATTGGCATGGGTACGATGTCGACGGAGTCTGATTTTGCGAACGTGTGGATGGTGTAGAGACCACCCTCGCAGGTGGTCAGCACCTGGTTTCCGACGGTGACGAACGGGGATCGCGGGCTGTTACGTTTTGGGGCGATGCGTTTGACCATCTTGACGTTGCCGTTGTTCTTGTTGATTGTGAAGAAAAGGCGTTGGGAGCAGCAGAGGAGGGTGGAGTCGGATATGGACATTATGCCGTAAATGAAACGGCTGCCGTTTGGGAGAGTGCCGTCTTGCGGGACGGAGTAGGGGAGTTCGGAGGTTTCGAATGTCTTTAGGTCAATCTTGAGCAGTTTCTGCCGAAGCTCAAAAGAAGCCCATATGGCGTTGCTGTGGCGGTCTTCGGAGAGAGAGAGAATCCTGCATGCGAGTTGAAAGGTGTCGGTGGCGGAGGTTGTTTTGAAGTTGAACGTGTTAACGCCGTCAAAGCGCGTGATGCCTTTAGTGGTGCCTATCCAGATGTAGCCGAGGCTGTCTTGGAGGAGAGCGCGGCACTGGTTGGATGGCAGACCTTTGCGGAGGACAGAGAAGGTGGGTTTTTCGCTTTGAAGATAGTGCGCACGAGCTGGCGTCGGCTGGTCGGTTGGGACTTGGGCCGTCGCGATAAGAGAGACGAGGAAAAGGATTAGCGTCAGTGCTCTGCGCATTGTAGGCTTTTGATGTAAGAGTCGGTTATGTTTCTGATGGAGGTGAATGCTATTTGCGTGAGGTCGACATCTTCTGGTCGTGTCCAAACGAGTTCCCTGACATCGTCGGATGCTGTTGTCGGGATGGCGTCGAGTTGGCACTCGAAGGCCATGTCGGAAGTACGCACCTTGTATTTGCTGAAGATGTACTCGTTTGGTGAAGATCCGATGTATCGTGCGTTGAGCAGGTTGACGCCGAGCTCCTCATTGATTTCTCTGGCGAGAGCCTGCTCTGTGCTTTCACCGGGGTCGACGAACCCGCCTGGGAGGTCGAGCATGCCGGCTCCCGGCTCCCGGTCACGTCGGACGAGGAGGATGCGGCCGTCGGGGTGACGAACCAAGGCGATGACGGCCGCTGAGGCGTTGACAAAGAAATTGAAGCCGCAGGCGCCGCAGAAGAACTGTCGGGCGTCGCGGGCTTCAAATTTGTCGCTGCCGCAATGAGGGCAGTATTTGAAAAAGTTTATGGGTTCGGAGGGATCGTTGGGGTCGTACATCTACTTGTATTCGAGAGGGATGACCAGCACGGGGCAAGGCGACGTGTTGATGACGGAAGTTAGTTCGGGTCGGAAACGGTCGGCGAAGAAGGCTCCGGTGTTTTCAGCCTCGATGACGACGACATCGGCTTTCTTGATGGCCACGGTCTCGAAGAGTCGTCCGATATTGTCTTTGCCTTTGAGCATGGTGGAGCTGTCGACCTCGACGCCATTCTCCTTCATGTATCGCTCGACCTGTTTGATCGCGGTGTTGATGCGGTAGTAGATGGAGAGGATGGAGGAGGATTGCATTCCGACGAGGATGGCTTTGGCGTTGAACGTCTTGGCGAGCTTTGTGGCTTGTGGGATCTTGCGTCGGCTTGCCTTGCTGATGTTGAGAGGGATTGCCATGCGGTTGAACTGCATGTCGCACTGCATTCCGGGTCGGATGACGAGGACAGGGCATTTGGCGTTGCATATCAGTTTGTAGGCGTTGCCACCGATCCAGCTTTTTGTGAAGCCAGAGACACCATGTGAGCCGATGACGATCATTGCTGCCTCGTCATATTTTGCCTTGTTGATGAGTTCTTCGGCCACGTTGCCCTCTCCGACGTAGAAGTCGAACTTGCCGCCGGCGGAGTATTGTGGTGTGTATTTTTCGATCAGCTGGTTGAGCTTGTCGTGAGGATGTTCGTCGGGGTTGAGGTTTTCACCGAAGCCTTGGGCGTAGCCGTTGGCTTTGGGCATGATGTAGACCATACGGAGGTCTGAGTGGAGCTTGTTGGCGATGTTGATAGCCGTCTCGAGCGCCATGATCGAATTCTCTGAGAAGTCGATGGGGACCATTATTTTGCCCATAAGTGAAGATATTTAAGGGTTGACGAATAACTTGAATTTGTGGAGGAACTTGAAGTGCGTCCCGATAACGGGGAGTGGGTGCTGAAGATGCGTGAAGAGGCGCTGTTCGGGGTGTTGTTCAAGCGACATCCTACCATGACAAAGATAAAATAATTATCTGAAAAAAGAATAAAAGCGTTGATGTTTTACAACGTTTGCGGAGGCTTTTTTCAGGGGAGTATTTGCCGGGCGTGGTCCTTTACTTTGATGTCTTTCGGAGAGATGACGCGCTCGATAGTCCCGTCTGGGGCGATGATGAAAGTGGTGCGGAAAGTGCCCATGTATTTTCGTCCGCAGAGCGTCTTCTCGCCCCAAACGCCGAACTGGTTGACGAGAGTGTGTTCGGTGTCGGCAATGAGGCGGAAGGGGAGGTTGTTTTTCTCGATGAACTTCTTGTGTTTCTTGGCATCGTCGACGCTCACGCCGATGACTTCGAAGCCGGCGGCTTGGAGCTGGGCGTGGTTGTCGCGGAGGTTGCACGCTTCGCTGGTGCACCCTGGAGTGCTATCTTTTGGGTAGAAGTAGAGGGCGAGACGTTTGCCTGCGAAGTCGGCGAGTCGGACTTCGTTGCCGTCTTGGTCGAGACCTAAGATCTCAGGTGCTTTATCACCGATATTCATGATATGAGTTGTTTTGCTTATTGTTTGAAAGAGAGTCGGTTGCCATTGGAGTGCGCGCAGATGTCGGTGTTGTACATGCACGTGGCATCGGCGTAGCCTGCGGCGAAATCGCCATTGGCGGTCACGGTGAGGCGGTAGCTTAGTTGGTGCCATCCGCCTTCGAGATAGTCGATGAAGAACTCCGCTGAGGAGTCTGCGATGACGAGGTAGTGGGGAGGGGTGGGGATGTTGGCGTCTGACCATCGCCACCACCACCAGCCACGGTAGCCGGAGAACTTGTCGTCGGGCTCGAGGGCTGCCGCACGGAAGTCGCGGATTCGGACGAAGCTGAGGGGCTCGTCATTGTAGAACGTCATCGTGACACGGATCTCGTCGCCGACGGTGAGGTCTTGCCCCTCGACAGGGAGCCATTGTTGAGCCCCGTTGACGATGCGTCGAACCTCGATGTCGCGCTTGATCATGAGTTTGGCGGTGGAGTCGGCATCCATTTGGTCCTTGGGGGTTATGACGGTGCGAGACCAGCTGCCCCAAGAGATGACGTTGTTGGACTTCGTGACCGTCGCGGAGCGGGTGTCGGTTGGCAGTTGGATGGAGACCTCGGGTTTGGAGACCGTGACATCGAAAGAAGAATCGTTGATGGAAATGACGTCGTGGCTCTCGTGGCTAACTGACGAGCCGAGGAGCGCGAGGATGGCATGGCTGGTGCATTGGACATCGAGCCATGACGTTCCGCGCCTCATGAGGATGAGATGGTTGACGATCTTGGGGAGGTTGGGGCTTTGGGGGTTGAGACGTTGGAGCGCAAGGATGAGCAGAGCTTGCGTCTCTACTTGCTCACGGCGGATGAATAAACCGGTGGTTGGGAGATATGCCGTGCCGTCGTCTGTCTGAACGAGATTCTCTTCGAGGCTCTTGAGGATGGTTTGGGCGTCGGCGTTGCGTCGTGCGAGCGTGAGAACAGCCACGGCCGTGACGCGGTCGCTCATGCAGAGGCTTTGCCAATTGTCGGCAAGGTGGTTGATGAGATCCGTCGTGACCTTGTCGAGATTGGGGTCGATGAGCAGGCGGGCGTGGAGGGCCGTCAGAGTGAATGAAGAGAAGTAGGAGGAGTCCGTCCGCTCAGATTTCAGTTGTTTGTTGAGGGAAGGCAGAACCTTTTTGAGAATTTGGCTTACGTGCGGCTCATCGGCTGTTATGATGCCGAGGTGGATCATGTTGCCGATGGTTTGGGCTATGCTGGCAGTCAGCCAATCAGACTCATTCATGCCGTCGAACCAAGGGAATCCGCCATTGGGCTTTTGCAGTTTGGCGAGTTTGGCAATGGCGTCGGACTTGACATGTTCGGCTCTGTCGGCAGACATGACGCGAACGACATCGCGGTCGTGTTGTCGGAGGAGGTTGGCGACGTAGAGCCATGGGGTATGCTCGGCATCGGCGATGCGGCTTGGAGCGTCGTCGGAGGTAGCGTTTTTGCGGAGATAGTCGACCGCCTTACGGATTTCGGGTCTCTTGGCGAGAAGCATAGCAATGGCAGAGGACTCGAATCGACCGATGTAGGTGTCGGCGCAAGGAGTCGTTCCCTTGTCGAGGATTGGCAGCGCGCGCATCACCTCGATGAAAGCGTTGCTGGTGTAGGAGAAGGAGAGGCACTTGGTATCGCCAGTGGTGAAGGGGTTGGTGACCACGTGCGAACCTTGGCCTATGAGGGTGAAGGTATGTGCCTCATCGATATTTACGAAACGTCTCTCGATGGGGATGACGTGTCGTTCGCCGTCGGATGCGCCGTTGGCCTTGGCGACGACATCGATTTGGAGAGCGTCGATGCCGACGGGGACCGTCAGTTGCCATTGGGCGCATTGAGAGGGGCCATTGGCGAAAGAGACGTTGACATCGGGGAGGGAGAGCACAGGTTTGCCAGAGATGGTGTCGGTCAGCGTGATGGAGACGACGGCGGAGGTTATTGCGGAGTCGGATGCGGTGACATCGGCAGAGAGAAGAATGGTATCTTGCTCGACGAGGAAGCGGGGAATGCCAGTACGGACATTGAGCGACTTGCGGACTACGATGCTGTGTGTCAGCATTGTAGAGCGGAGATTGTGGTCGTAGGCGAGGGCTCGGAAGTTGTAGGTTGTGAGGTTGTCCGGCAGCTTGAAATTGAAGAGGATAGTGTCGTTGACAGGCTTCAGATCGGGGAAGAAACATACAGACTCGGCGAAGTCTTCGCGAATTGGGGCGATGCTGTTGTCAGTGGCATTGTCTTCAGTGCCATTGGATCCCATGGCTACGGCTATTTCGCACTTGTTGAGTTCAAAGTCGACATCCTCACAGACGCTTATAGAGCGGCAGTAATTTAGCTCACTTCGTATTATGCTGTGATACGACCTTATGTACGAGGGGAATAGAGTGTTTGTGAAGTCATTTAAAGTGTTGAAGCTCAGGTGGTCGACGTAACATAGCGAGTATGGCATCTCTGTCTTTTGAGGGGAAAGCCCGTTGACATCGAAAGAGTTTCTGACTTGTAGTCGTCTGAAAACGCCATCCCATTTGTTGTTTACGTATTTGTCGAGACGACTGTCGTAGATAGAGACGGCAACGGCATCAGCCCCCTTGGACGTCAGCATCCACTCCTCATGCGCCCCTGGATGGGAGAAGTCTCGGAAGGCACTGAGGTTCAATGTTATGGACTCTTCGTGATGTCGCAGAGTCACCTTTTCAGAAGCTTCGTATCGGCGTCCGTCATGAGTTATGATCGCAACGATTTTGAGAGACTCACCATCGATTACATCGGAAGGGACGTTATAGTCGACGCTTGAGACACCGCAAGAAACGGGGATGGACTCACGAACCTCGATAACTCCACGTCGGACGAAGAAAACATGAGCGACGGCATTGGCGAGACCTGAGCAGAACTTGACGGAGAAAGAGGTTCCGTTTTGAGCCTCGTCGGGTGCGACGATAGATATGTAGTCAAGGTTTGGAGACGCGCCAGAAGACGCAATGACGGTCAAGTTGGTGGCGGATTGTATATCACTGCCATTGAGAGCTTTGGCGGTGACCTCGGCTCGGTATTTGCCAGGGGCGAGGTTGAGGGAGGCGATGTCGAACGTAGAAGAGCCGCACACGTCGATGTCCCGCTCGGCAGAAGGCGAAGTGGCGAGAGAGGTGGTGTCATAGTTGATGACGATGTGGGCGTCGGGTGACAGCATGGTGTCGACGACAGACGTGGCGTGAGGGCGGAGCGGTTGCGTGTGGTTGTAGGGGGTCAGTTTGAGGTGGAGCGTGGCGGCGTATGGCTCGCCATTGGAGTTTGTGGAGGAGAGGGTGAGAACGTGTGGGTGGTTGACCTCGACGATGTCGGATTTTTGGGAGAGATCGACATCGGAACCATTTTCAGTGATGTGGCAAGTACGTTGGCACTCTGCCGTTTCGCCCTTGAGGTCGGTCACGCGGACAACGACATTGTAGAACATGTCGTCGGCCTTGGACGAGTCAAAAGAGAAGGAGAAGCGGCCGTCGGAGTCAGTAGAGGAAGAACCTTCGGACACAATATCGTCAGATGAGGGGGAGCTGTACCTTTCTGTATGTTTTGAGACAGAATACTTAACTGTGGCATTTGCGACGGGGAGCCCGGCTGCGGACATGGCGGAGCCTGCGACAGAAACCGTGGCACCTGGGAGGAGCGCCTCGGTGAAGGGGTCGATAGAGACGGTATTGTCGGTACGTTTGAAATCTTCGATACGGATGACGTGATAGCCAAGGTGTCTGCGGCCATTGCGCGATTCGACCGTCAATTTGGCTCGTCCTTTCATGACATCTGAGGGGATGTCGAAGGAACCGTGTGCAGAGCCGTTGTCATCGACAGTGAAAGACTTAGAGGCGAGAGTCTTGCCGAAGGCGTCGTTTAGCTTTATGGTGAAAGAGTCTCCTGAATTGGCGGGCGTGAGGTGGTCGGTAAACGCTTCGTAGATAAAGACTTTGAAGAAGACAGTCTGACCGGGGCGGTATATATTGCGGTCGGTCAGGAATTTGACCTCGGCGTCGGAACTGCTGGAGTTGTCGTCATAGTAGCTTCTTCCCCAAGTCTCGAAAGAAAAGGAGTCTTCGCCGTTGAACACTGTAATTTGCTTGCATCTGTCATCTTTGGTTAAATTGAGGTCGAGCAAGCCATTGGCATTGGTTTGGTTTTGTCCGACGATGGATGCGGAAGAGAGCGGTTCACCGGACTTGAAGTCGGTTACGAGGAGATAATCCTTATCTTGGGGAGAAATCTTATTAACAGCGATTTGCGAGCTTATGATGCTCGTTGCGGATAACAGAGAGTCTCCGTCGAAAGCAGCTATGACGTAATGACCGATGGGGAGACCTTTCAGCTCGATGGCAGCAGAGGATTCCCTTGTTCGGATGTCTGTTTGTGGGAGAGTTATAGTCTCGGAAGTCACGACCTTGAAGTTGGACAGCTCTCGTGCGAGTCTCTTACACTCAGAAGGAATTTCTATTCTTTTCTTGCCGAGACTGAAGACACGCAGCGTGACTTGGGCTGTGTTGCGATATTCGAGGTAGACTGGGGTGTAGGCATTGGGGATGACCTGCTGATCGGCACGGATATTCAGGAAGGAGAATTTGATTTTCACCAAGGTTTCGTTTGCGAATTTGGCGAAGACGGAACCCGAGAGCAGATCTTTGGCTTTCGACAATAGACGCTCGGCGTCGGAGATCATGGCGTCGGCTTGTGCGATTCGCTCGGGCGAATTGTGGACGGAGATCTCATTCGCCTTATCGAGGGTGCGTGTGGCGCGAGCGAGGTCGGCGAGCGCAGTTGCGGCAGGAGAAGATGGCGTCGCGAGTTGCTCGAGTTCGGATATGAGGCGGTCGATGTTCTCCGCGTCGTGAGTCAGTGAGATGCGGAGAACTTGGGCAATAGCGAGAGATGTGGTGTCGGCTTTCTCATGAGCAGTCCTCATGAGAATTTGTACGGCTCGGGCGTTGTCGGGCAGCTTGGCGTCAGAGGCGATGAACTTTGGGATAGGGGTGAAGAAGGCGGAATCGGTGACTTCGTCATTGTCATTGTTGACGATCAGGATGGTGAAGTAGTCGAGAAGGTTGCGCGAAGCGAACCAACCTCGTGCGTCGGCTTGAGACGCTGGGAGGGAGAAAAGGGTGTCTGGCTCGTCGATGATGGAGTCGATGGGGATGGGGTAGAGTTCGGGGTATTGGGTGAGAAGTTCGAGGTTCAGGATTTGGCGGAGAGGCGTCCAAGCGTTGTCGCGCGCTTTGCGGAGCTCGTCGAGTGGGGAGGAAATGCGTGATTTGCGCAAGGCGTTGAGCTTGACGTCTTTATGGATTAAGTCGAGCATCCATTGGGTGTCATGGGTTGCGGACGCTCTCTTTTTCGCCTCGGCGATGAAGGGGGCGGCTGTTAAAGGTTGCTCAAGGCGGGCGAGTGAGTCGATTTTAGCCTTGAGCTCATTGTCTGTCATGTGTTCGATAGAAAGATGATTGGGAGTTGCTGATATTGATATGATGGTTGCCGCGCTTGCGATGATGAAGGCAGCAAGAAGAATTTTTTTGAACATGGGAGCAAGTGTGGGAGTTATAGTGTCTTTATGCGTCATTAATGATACGCATAGGTAAGGTGATTGTTGCCTATGAGGGGGAGAAAAAAAGAAGAAAATTTATGGTACGAAAAAGGGTGTGACGCATATTGGCATCACACCCTCGCCTTGAATCTAAAGGCTTGACCGCTTATTTTTTGTCGGCAACATCTATTTCGCCGCCAGGGTGTTTTATCTCGTATTTGCTCATTCGGTCGTCGCTTTCGAAGCCACGTCCTGTAATCATCTGCCCTTTCGTGTTGATTTTGACGAACTTGTCGGAGTAGATGCGGTGCTCGGCAGTGTTCCAGAACATCTGTTCGGTGTTGAGGACGTCGCCTTTTTCGGTGAGCGCGACCACGTCGTTATTGAGTTCCCAGAGGTTTTTCTTCTTATAGTAGCGAGCTTTGTTGCAGCGGACTTGGCTTTTGACCTTGGAGCCGCCACTTTCGTACATGCGGAAGTCGAGACCGCCGGGGAAATCGGTGTAGGGTTCTTCGGCGTTGTCGTATTGTTGGAGCTCGGGTGTTATGAACTCGTACTTGTAGACGCCGGTGTCGGTGACGAAGGTGTGGAGGTCGTAGGCGGCGAGGCTGGAGCGTTCCATCTCTTGCTCTACGGCTTTTAGTTCGTTAGGCTCGTTGCGGAGACAGGAGGAGAGAAGAAAAGCGGCAAGCAGCGCAGTTGCGCCACTTGCCACTATATTGTTGTTTAGCCTCTTCACGATGAAGAAGTTAGAGGATTGGACGGGGTGTTACTTCTTAGCCCTGACGGTGGTGTTCTCGTTGATGAACCCGCCGACATGGTAGGAAGAACCGTCTTTGATGCCCTCGAAGAAGAGGTCTTCCTTAGTGGGGAAGTATTGAGAGTATTGACGGATGAGCTCGGTAGCCTCTTTCTGGATGTTCTCGGAAGCGTCTACGCTCTTAGCCTTTTGGAGCTTATCGACAGCAGCCCAGTAGCCAGCCTTCTTCTCGTAGTCCTTCTCGCCGATGTTGCGAGCGCCAGTGGCGTAGAGCTTAGCGATGAGGATGTAGGGAGCACCCCAATCGGAGCGGAGTTGCGCGGCGTTGACGGCAGCGTTCTTTGCGGCAGCGAGGTTGTTGTTGGAGAAGAGGACGAAGGACATCTCGTAGTAGTACTTGCCCTTGAGGTTGTTGTCATCTTCGAGCTTGATGGCCTCCTCGTAGTAGGAGATGCATTTGTCGATGTCGTTTTGCTTGAGGTACATCTTGGCGAGACCACGAGCGGAGGAAGCCTCAGGAGAGATCTTGTGGAGTTCCTCGGAGGTTGCGTAGAAGAGGTCGCTGTCTGTGCAGTCGCCGTTGCCGAGGAGCTTGTTGATGCGCTTGAGCCATGCGCTGTTGGTCTTGTTCTCAGCGAGCTGAGGGGTGAAGATCTTCTCGAGGGTAGCGCAGTCGGCTGCGCCGCTGTGGGCGAAGATCTGCTCGATGTTGTCTTTAGAGGTTGCGACACTCTCTTTGAGCTTGTCGCCGCCAGCAGCCTCGACCTTAGGCATGATGTCACCGCACTTGACGTAGGCGTTGACAACGGTCTCGGCGGTCGTCTCGTCGTTGTTGAACTGAGCAGCGACTTGCGACATGTAGGTTTGGAGGAAAGCGGGCTGGATGGTTGAGGGGTCGCCAGCGAGGGCGGTTTCGAGGAGCGCGATGGTGTTGGCGCGCTGCTCTTTGCTCTCATCGCCGAGAGCGACGATGTCGAGCGCCTTCATGCCCATGAGGTAGGAAGTTGGGTACTTCTTGTTGCTGCCGTAGTATTTGGCGCGCTGGTCGTAGATGTTGAGGATGAAGTCGTAGTAGGTGTTCTTGTTAGCCTTGTCGGACTTTATGAGGGACTTCATGATCTTGAGACCATCGGTGTAGAGGCCGACGCCTTTGGCGGTGGGACACTCGGCGAAGACGATCTTCCAGGGCTCGTAGGCGTCCTTGAAGTTCTTCTGTTTAACAGCGTCGCCGTATTGAACGAGGTTCATGATACATCTGACACTGTCTTCGCCGTGGCCGTACTTAGAGCCGTCTTCCACGCCCTTCTGGGCCATTGTGGCGGCGGGGATTGCCAAGAGAGAGGTGGCAGCCAAAATCTTAAAGATGTTCATCTCTTAGTTGTTGTTATTTGGTTTTTCTATTCCGTTAACTGTGGTGGCAGAGGCGCGATGGCGTTCGTTGTCGCCCACAATAAATAAAGTGAAGTCAGTTCAGTGAGCTGTGGTAAGAGTTGAAACTCACCGCCTTGACGCCTTTGCCTGGGCTGTTGCAAAAAGCTTGCCAAAAATTGCGTTGGTGATGGCGTGATGGTTTGCTTTGTGGTGCAATATGTTAACTGTCAAAGTTTTGGCTCTTGGAGTATCGCACTTGAATTATCTTGTGCGAGGAGAGCGAGACCTTGAAGTACCAAGTTTGGGCTTGCAAATATGCCTTTTTTAGACTTCAAATCAAAATTTTTGTAATCGCCGCCAGTGACGACAATCACGGCATCGGGGAATTGCGCTCGTGCCTGGTTGATGAAGAAATCGGCTTCCGCCCATACGCCGTTCATGACACCAGAGGCGATGGCTTCCCTCGTGTCTCGCCCGACGACGTTGCCAGTCCAGTCGGAGGCGTTGCAGAGCGGGAGCTTGGCTGTGAAGGCGTGTAGGGCGCGGAAACGCATGCTGATGCCTGGGGAGATGGCGCCACCGCGGAAGTGTGCGTCTGGGGTTATGAAGTCGTATGTGATTGCCGTGCCGGCGTCTATGATGAGCGCGCCGTTGTGGGGGTAGGCCGTCCAAGCGGCTACGGCACCTGCGAGGCGGTCGGGTCCGAGTGTGCGCGGCGTGGCGTAGTCGATGACGAAGGGGAATCTCATGTCGACGGTTAGGATGGCTGTTGGCAGCCCGCCATTCCTCATGAGTTCAGCCATTTCTGTCGCTCCCTCGGTGACGCTGCAAAGGAGGCATCCTGCGGCGGTGTGCTGCCTTGCGAGGCGGAGCGCCTCGGAGACTGTTGTCTCGTGGTCGGCGAGAGAGACTTCGGAGATGATACTGCCATTTTGGCAGAGTGCCAATTTAGATTTGGTGTTGCCGGCGTCTATGACCAGGAACTTGTGGTTCATGTGTTGCTGGTTGTAGTTGGCTTTAGATGGCGGAGAAAATGTTGAGCGGGACGCGGTCGAGGCGTTCCGGGATCTCGATTACGGGAGGGAGGCAGGTGGCGCGTTGCGTTGTTACGCTCCAAACGTCGGAGGCCTCGTCGCGGCTCATGACGCGGATCTCGTATTTTTGTCGGAGGTCGTCGAAAGCCTGCAGCGCGAGGGTTGGTCGGTTGTTCTCGTGTGAGATATGGGAGAGGAAGATGGTGTGGAGCGCGGGAGGGGCGAGACGACGGACGAGGTCGGCGGCCTGGATGTTGGAGAGGTGCCCACGTCCGGAGACGATGCGGTTTTTGAGGTACGCAGGGTAGTTGCCGTTGCGGAGCATATCCTCGTCGTAGTTGGACTCGAGGAAGGCGAGGTTGCAGAGCGCGAGGTTTTGTTCGAGCCCTGGGCAGACGTCGCCGATGTCGGTGAAGACGCCGATATTGACACCGTTGACCTCGATGCGGAAGCTGCAAGGCTCCTCGACATCGTGAGGCTTGTCGAAGCTGTATGCTGTGAAAGGGCCGATGGTTATGGGGTCTCCGATGTTGATGAACCTGATGTTCTCTTGCGCGGGTCGGTATTTGACTCGCATGCCGTCGAAAGTGCCACGTGTCATGTAGGCCATGGCGCCGGTGTGGCGGCAGAGAGCAGGGAGGCCGTAGACGTGGTCGGAGTGCTCGTGAGAGACGAGCACGGCACGTATTTTCTTGAGATCAATGTGTCGGGTTTGCGCACGGTTCTTCAACCTGCGGAAACTGATGCCCATGTCGACGACTATGGCGTCGTCGCCGAACTCGACGTAATATATATTGCCGTTGCTACCCGAGGCGAGGGAGCAGACTTTGACATCTTCCACGATAAAATTCAGGACAGAGGGTGAATGGGGCGCGGAGGGGGAGTACGGCCGCAAAAACCGCGCAATTTACAAAAAATGTGTGAATTGGGCAATTATGGGTATCTTTGCGAAAGGTGCATAAAGACAAAGACAGATGATAAAAGCAGTATTTTTTGACATGGACGGAGTGCTGTATGACAGCATGCCGAACCATGAGTATTCGTGGTGCAAGGCTTTTGAGGCGGAGGGCATGGCATTTCGCCCGGAAGAGGCGTATGCCAATGAGGGAAGGACGGCGAAAGGGACAATAAACCTTGTGTATAACAGGGTGTTGGGTCATGACGCCACGGATGAGGACGTGGAGCGCATATATGCGTATAAGACGGAATTGATGCACCAGTGCAAGCAGCCGTCGATGTTGCCTAACATGCAAGAATTGCTGCGCGAATTGCCGACGTTGGGTGTCGAGGTGTACGTCGTAACGGGCTCTCGGCAGCCGTCGTTAGTAGGGAAATTGCATGAGGCATTTGGCATCAGCAAAGAGACATTGGTTTGCGGCGCTGACGTCAAGAAGGGGAAGCCGGACCCGGAGCCATACTTGATGGCTTTAGAGCGGACGGGCTTTGCCGCTGGTGAGTGCATGGTTGTGGAGAACGCTCCGCTTGGCGTCATGTCGGGCAAGGCTGCGGGATTGACGGTATGGGCTGTGAACACGGGCAAGTTGTCTGATGAGGCATTGACGGAGAAGGGTGCGGACCGCCTCTTTCACACGACAACAGAGTTGGCTGATGCTTTGACAAAAAAAGTCCGCGAGGAACGCGGACTTTAAGGCAGTCACTGGGCTTTTCTCTTATTAATCTTAGTAAGGAATTTTGACCATCACGGGAAGGTGGTCGGATATGCCGTCGTTGTAGCGTCGGCCCAGGTAGGTGCGCTTGGGCTTGAGACCTGTATTGCGGTCGTCGGGTTCGAGCATGAAATCGAATTTGACGACACTGAAAGGGGGGCGGCCTTTGACGCAAACGCCAGGCGTCACGATGATATGGTCGATGGTGCTCCAGACTCCATGGTACTTATAGGAGAAATCGGGGGTGTCGGCAGATAGATTGCGGAGGAGGCAGGTATCGCAATTGACTTGCGCCCCGAGGAAGTCGGTCAGCGAGGGTTCGGACGCGACATCGTTGAAATCGCCGAGGAGGACGATGCGCGCGGCGGGGTCGGAGGAGAGGATGGAGTCGCAGAGGTGGCGTGCGCGTTGGGCAACGTACTTGCGAAGGGGAATGGTACGTTCAGCACCGCCATATTTAGAGGGCCAGTGGTTTACAAGGATATGGAAGATGGCATTGCCGCGGAGAGTTTTCATCTTGGCGTAGAGGATGTCTCGCGTGTGGAGATCGAGAGAGTCGGACGATGTGGAGACGTGTGTCAGGGTGACGGGCTTGACAGTCATGGGGTTGAAGAGAAGGGCCGTGGCGATGCCTCGGTGGTCGGGCGTCGGGAAACAGACGGGCGTATAGGGAAGGTTGGCGTATCGGACGAGGAGGTCGGCGGCAGAGAGACCTGTGGAGTCGGGGCCTTCGACCTCGCAAAGCCCGATGACATCGGGGGTGTGGAGCCCATTTGCCGCGAGAATCACTTGTCCGAGGGAGGCAGCTTTTTTGCGGAGGCGGAAGTCGGTCCAGTGGTAAGAGCCTTCGGGAGTGAAATCGTCGTCGTTCTTCTCTGGATTGTCGGCAGGGTCAAAAAGATTCTCGACATTATAGCTCATGACGACGAGAGTGTCGGCGGACTCGGAAGAAGATTGTGGCGCTATGGAGTGGCGTCGGGAGGAGCATGAGGCTAGGAGCGTTATTGTCGCAAGCGTGGCGGCTGAAAGAAATAGCCTGTTTATATTCATCTGTATCTTATTGTTGTTCTATTATTTGGAATGCGCCTGCCTGGATGGAGTCGGTGGCGAAGCGCGTGAAGCCCTCGAAATCAGTTGGGGCGAGACTTGCACCTTTGGGTTGCCCGAGACCTATGGCATCGGAAGAGGGTGTGAGGTGGTAGTTCAGGTCGTCGCGATTGGCGAAATGGGCGTCGGAAGCAGTCAGGCAATCTTGGAAAAACTTGGTATTGGACTCTAATTTCTTCTTCTCGGTGCGGAGAAGAGAGCCGGAGAAGAGGACATCGCCAGCGATGGAGTCGATGACGACCTCGGGGTTGTGGCTTCCGACGATGATGGAGTTGAAGACGCGGAGAGAAGTCGTCGCGCTATCGGCACGGGAGACGAGTAGAGCCTCGGTGCGGCGCGCATCCCATGAGAAATAGTTGGCTATTGTGACGTGGGTAAGCTCCGCTGTTCCACCTGTCAGACTGACGGACGCGCCGCCGCTGTTGGTTATGAGGGCGTTGCGGAGCGTGAGATTGGCATGGCGCGAAGAGATGGCTGCATGGGAGACGTCGCGGAGCCAGAGACCATTGGCGAAGAGTGAGGCTGTGGAATCGACGGAAATGCCGTTTGTCGGGCAAGCGATATTGGCGTAGGAGAAAGAGGCTGTCGCACCCGGGAGGATGTCGATGCCGCCCCACTGACCAGGGATATCTTGGTAGAAGCCATCTTGTCGCATTGGCATAAAGGAGGCTCGGCTGTCAGGGTCGCCAGCGACGATGAGAGAGCCGTCGACTTGGAGCGCGGCCTTGTTTTGGAAGAGGACGGTGACGTTGGGACCGATGGTGAGTCGCGCGCCGTTGGTTATGGAGAGGGTGTCTTGGACGAGGTAGGGAATGGTGTCGCAGAGCCATTGGGTGTCGGAAACAATAGAGCCTGACTGGCGAGAGACGTTGAGGACGACGGCTTGGAGAGTCATTGTCCAAGAGACGTTGCCGCCTTGCGCGACGATATGGTCTTGGAGGAGGGTGAGCGCCTTGCCGTTGGATGGTTGTGGGTTGCGGACGGATGCGAAGACGAAGACGCTGTCGCCGTGGGCTATGCGGATGTTGGATGCGGAGGATGTGGACTGGCCCGCTATATTGACGGTGAATGGGGAGTCGTCGCCAAGGAGGAGTTGGATGGACGAGATTGTGACATCGTCGTTGCCGTCATTGTGGATGGTGAAGTGCGCAGTGGGTGTGGTGACTCCGGCGTAGATGGTATCGAAAGAGAGGGTGTCGGCGGAAAAAGATATGTCGGATTGGGCTGGGGACGCGGAGAAATCGCGTTCGCAGCTGGCGAAGAAGAGAATCAGTAGGAGAGTCAGGAGGGCTGGTTTCATACTTACAAATATACGGAAAAAGGGGGAGAAAAGGGAGGGCGGAGAGGTTTTTATGACATTGGGCGCATGGGGCATATAGGGTTGAATTATAGAGAATTAGTGAGAAAAAAGAGAAGCGGGTCATGCGGCATATTGTCGCATGACCCGTTTGGTGGAGGGCTGGTTGGTCGGGTGTGGGATTAGAAGTGGAGATCGACGCCGAGACCGAATACGCGGTTGGTCCGCGTGAAAGAATCGGAGCCTGCGAGCGCGCCCTTGTTGACGAGATTAGAGGCTGCATTGGAGCCAGCGAGAGCCCCGATCATTTGGGAGAGATGGTTGTAGTCGGTCGTCGACTTATCGTAGGTTTGGTAATTGGTCTGGAAATAGGCGAGATTGAGCTTCACGTGATTGCCGATGCGGACACCGGCTCCGCAGCCGATGGTGTAGGACGAGACGTTGAAGCTAATGTCGTTCATGTAGTCGTCGGTGAACTGGTAGTTTGTGCTTTGGACACCGCAGCTCAGTTGGAGCGGTCGGCAAACGTCGACATCGATGCCGGCGAGGAACTCGTTGGTGCCGCCTTTCAGGTTGTCTTGCGTATTGTTGTAGGCATGGGCTTGTGTGTCGAAGAAGTGGTGGTAGCCAATGGAGAAACGCAGTTGCTTGATGATTTGCCATGCGGCTCCGACGGTGAGGAGGGCGGGATTGTCTTCGCGGACGTGTGCGCCGTCGGCGTATTTGGCGAGGGCTGACAGGTTGGTGGCACTCTCGCTATTGGCAGCGACGTTTTTGAGATTCATCTTTGTTCTGAAGTCGTATTTGACGGCGAAATCGAGGTGCCATACTTGTGCGTGGATGCCGAGTGTTGGCGCCGCGCCGAAACCTGTCTGGTCACAATTGAGGGTGACGTCGGTTGTTGCTTTGGACAAGGCGCCAGCAGTTTGTGCAGAAGCGGAATATTGTTTTGCCATGGCCTCGTATTGCGCGGCTGTGGCGGCGTCGCCTGCCGCCATGTATTGCGCCGCGGCATCGGAGCATTGTGTGGCGGCGATGATGGCTTGTTGGGAGAGTGTGGCGAAATAGGAGGAGGCGTCGACGAGCTGGTCAGCGGTCTTGACTTGGATGTCGCGGAGGTAGCCGTGGTAGTTGGCGGAGCCGTAGGTGAGTCGGACTCCTGCGTAGGCTGATAGCCAGTCGGTTACTTTGCGTGCAGCACCGAGTTGGAGACCGAAATAGTATTGGCGTCCCTTGAGGTAGCTGTCGTAGTCGTAGGCGGAGATGTCCATTCCGAAATTGGAGGCGAGCATGGGGATCAGGCTCACGACACTCTCGAAAGATCCGAGCCCCTTGTCGAAGATGCATTTGCCGCCGCCTCCCGTAACGGCGAACCCTGCTTGGAACGACCATTTGCCTCGGTTGAGGGCGGCTTGGACGGAGGGGACGACGGGAGCGTCGGCTTGCCCTTCGTATTTTTTAGTTGTCTGCCCGTTGTTGTCGACGCCGAACTTGAAGCCGCCGAAAGTTGAGGTGACGGTGCGGGTCTGCCATGCGCTTTGGAGATTGAAAGAGAGGTGGATTCCTTCGGGTAGGAAGATGACGCCAGCCGGGTTGCTGTAAACGCCATCGATGCCGATGGCCGCGTCGCGGCAAGGGTTGCGTAGGAAAGCAACGTTTTGGTTGGTGTTGGTGAGGAGACCGCCGGCGAAAGATGTGTTGAAAGCCAGGAAAATGGCGCATGCGGCGGTTGAGAGACGCTTCATTGGTTTTTCTGTTGTTATTAAATTTTGGAGCTAAGTTAATGGTTTGGTTTGACATGATGGGCATGTTGGTTAGATGGAATTGTTGAATTTAGATAGAAAACGAGACAGCCTGACATTGCAAGCGAGGCAATGTCAGGCTGTCGGGGAGTAATAAAGAGAATCTTATTGGTTCAGATGGACTTTTGTCTGGACGGCTTCATTGTTTACGATGGCGGCTCCTGCGGCTGCCGTGGTTGGGGCGAGGAAGAGAGCCAAGTAGCTGCCAATGAAGGGAATCAGCATGGCTATGGCGAACGGGAGGCCTAAGCCGACGAGAAGAGCCTTATTTTTGAAAGAGAACTCGAAAGCGGCACCTGCGGAACGACCGGAACGCTCGAGGGCGTAGTCGGCAAAAGAGGCGCCATAGAAGAAAGCGTTGACAATCAGGTAGAGCAGTGGCGCAACGAAGCCGATGACGGGGATGAAGCTGATGATGAAGACGAGCAGCAGCCCGACAATTTGGCAGCAGAGGTATTTGATGGCCACGACGATTCCGCGGAAGATGCTGACGATGGTGGACGCTATCGAGTCGTGTGGCTCGGGATGCCCCAGTTCGACCCAGACGCGATCGGTGACGTGGCTTAGCAACGGGCTGAGAATCACCAAAATGACGGCACCGCCAATGAGGCAGACGAGGAACATCACGACGATCCATACGATGACGCTGGACATGACACCGGCGACGCTGATGACCCAAGAGGGCATCCATTCGGGCGTGGCGGCAGCGGCGATCCAACCAAGAAGCGCATCTTTTACCGTGCCGGACAGGGCGGAGCTGATGGACAGACCGCCGAAGAGAATCAGAAGGGCGAGGGCTACAATCACCCAATAGATCCATCCGCACGCACGGCTTACGCGGCTGAAGGAGGAGAAGACTTGCCCGAAGGCGAACGAGAAATTGGAGAAAGGGGAGTCGTTCATGGGGAAAAAGATTTAGTTGACGGCCTCGCCGATGAGGGTTGCGGCTGTCGAGCGTGAGATCTTCACTTGGACAAGTTCGCCCACCTTGTGTCCATTGGCAGGGAATACGACGGCCTTGTTTTGCTGGTTGCGCCCCATGAGGTCGTTGGGGCTTTTGCGAGAGCGACCCTCGACGAGAACCTCGAAGGTTTTGCCCTCGTCGCGCTTATTGCTCTCGATGGAGAGTCGGCTTTGGAGGTCGATGATCTCCTTTAGACGTCGGGACTTGACCTCGGGGGCGACATCGTCGGTCATATGCTTGCTGGCGTAGGTGCCAGGACGTTCGGAGTATTGGAACATGAAGGCACTGTCGAATCCAGCCCACTCCATGAGGCTGAGCGTCTCTTTGTGATCCTCCTCGGTCTCGCCGCAGAAGCCGCAGAACACGTCGGTTGAGAGACCGCAGTCTGGTATTATCTGTCGGATGGCGTTGATGCGCTCCATGTACCATTCACGCGTGTATCGGCGGTTCATGGCTTTGAGGATGCGCGAGCTGCCGCTCTGCATCGGGAGGTGGATGTGGTTGCAGATGTTATGATGGTTGGCGATGACGTGGAGAGTCTCGTCGGTCATGTCCTTCGGGTGGGAGGATGTGAAGCGGAAGCGCATGCCGGGGTGCGCCTCGGCGCATTGGGCGAGCAAGTCGGGGAAACGGACGGTTGTCCCGTCGGGAGCCACGTAGTTGTATGAGTTGACGTTCTGCCCGAGGAGGACGGCCTCTTTAATGCCTTTAGACTCGAGGTCGGCGAGTTCTGCCATGATGCTGCGCGGCTCACGGCTACGCTCACGGCCGCGGGTGTAGGGGACGATGCAGTAAGTGCAGAAGTTGTCGCATCCGCGCATGATGGATACGTAGCCGGATATTTTGGCGGAAGAGAGTCGGAGGGGGACGATGTCGGCGTAGGTCTCGGTCTTGGAGAGGTTGGTGTCCATGGCTTTGACGCCCGTCTCGGCTTCGGCTATGAGGTGTGGGAGGTTGAGGTAGGAGTCGGGACCAGCGACGAGGTCGGCGCCATTGTTGAAGAGTGTCTCGCGAGTTCGCTCGGCCATGCATCCGATGACACCGATGATGACTTTCTTGTTGCGGCGGAGGGGCTGGAGGTCGGCGAGACGGCCGAGGACACGTTGCTCGGCGTTGTCGCGGACGGAGCAAGTGTTGACAAGTACGCAGTCGGCCTTATGGATGTCGTCGGTCATTTCGTAGCCGACGGTTCTCATGACAGAGGCGACGACCTCGCTGTCGGCCACGTTCATTTGGCAGCCGTAGGTCTCGATGAAGAGGAGACTATTAGCCTCGTTGTTCATTGTTTAGATAGTAGAAGGAAAGAATTTCCGTCCCGTTTCAGGAAGGGCTTTGACGGGCAAAGTTACGGAAAATCCGCATATTGGCTGCGCTTTTAGTCGTGGTGGTATGGCTCACCCTTAATGATGGTCTGCGCACGGTACAATTGTTCGAGGAAGATGAGCCGCACCATCTGGTGGGAGAACGTCATTGGCGAGAGTGAGACTTTGTGTGTGGCGCGGGCGTAGACATCGGGGGAGAAGCCATAGGGGCCACCGATGACGAAGACGAGCCGTCGGGCTCCGGAGAGGGCTGTCTTGGTGAAGAATTGCGCGAATTGTCGGGAGGAGAATTGCCGTCCGCCCTCGTCGAGGAGGACAAGGGTGTCGGAAGGCTCAATTTGCGCGAGAATGAGTTTGCCCTCGGCGATCTTCTGCTGCTCCTCGGTCATGCCGCGTGAGTTCTTGACATCGGGGATGACGACCATCTCGAAAGGGACGTAGTGTGGCAGTCGGTTGGCGTAGTCGGCAATGCCAGTTTGGAGGTAGGGGGAGTCGGTTTTGCCGATGCAGATAAGGGTGGTCTTCATTATGCGTGAGGCCGTGGTGTTGCTACTCGACGAAGTAGACGCGTTTGATGCGTCGTCCGATGCCAGTGAGGACTTCGTAGGGGATGGTGCCGATGCGTGCCGACATGTTCCAAACGGGATCGTCGTCGCCGAAGAGTTCGACGGTGTCGCCAGGTGTGACGTCGGGGATGTCTGTCACATCGACCATGCAGATGTCCATGCACACGTTGCCGGCTATGGGGGCGTAGTGACCGCGTATCTTGACTTGGCCTACACCATTGCTGAGACGGCGGTCGACGCCGTCGGCGTAGCCTATGGGCACGACGGCGATGATGGAGTCGCGCGAGAGCGTCGTTCGGCGGTTGTATCCGACGGTCTGTCCGGCCTTGACGTGGCGGATCATGGCGACGTAGCTCTTGAGTGTGGCGACGTTTTGGAGGCGCGAATTGTCGATGGCAGACACTCCGTAGAGACCGATGCCGAGGCGCACCATCTCCATTTGGTTGTCTGGGAAACGCTCGATGCCGGCGGAATTGAGGATGTGGCGTATGAATGTGTATCCGAGAGCGTCGGACAGGACTTGACAGGCTTGGCGGAAATCGTTGATTTGGCGGAGCGTTCCTTGGTCTTTTGTGGCGTCCTCGCTCTCGACGAGGTGTGAGAACGCGGAGACGACCTTCAGGTTTCCGAGCTCGTTGAGGAGTTTTGCGACGCTTGCGGCCTCGTTGGTCTCGAAGCCCGAGCGGTTCATTCCCGTATTGAACTTTATGTGGACGGGCGCTTGTGTCATGCCGGCTTTGGCGACGGCTTCGGAGTAGGCTCTGAGCTCTTCGGCGCAGTAGATTTGCGGTTCGAGGTCGTTTTTGAGCATGAGGTCGAAGCTGTGGACTTCGGGGTTCATGACGGCTATGGGGAGAGATATGCCAGCTTGGCGGAGGTCGTAGCCCTCGTCGGCGAAAGCCACGCCGAGGTAGTCGACGCCTTGTTGCTGCATGAGCTTTGCGATCTCGAAAGAGCCTGTGCCGTAGCTATAGGCCTTGACCATGGCGAGGAGCTTGGTCTCTGGGCGGAGGTAGTGTCGGAAGTAGGCGATATTGTGCGCAAGGGCAGTCATGTTGATTTCCATGACAGTGCGGTTGCGAAGGATTTCGAGCATTGTTGTTATCCGCTCGAATCGGAAAGAGCGTTGCCCTTTGAGAAGTATGGCCTCATCGTGGAAGTCGGCTGTGGACATACGCCTAAGGAAGTCGTCGGTCGACTCGAAGAATTGCGCATTGGGTCGACCTGCCATGCATGCGGAGATGTGGGGCCCGATGCCTATGAGGCGGTCGACCTTCTTGTCTGTAAGAAGTTGTGCGACACGGAAATAGAGGAGCGCGTCGGGCAGTCCTGTCTGTTGGAGGTCGGAGAGGATGAGCGTCCTTGTCAGTCGACGCCTTCCGCCCATGACGTAGAGCATGTCGAGGGCGACCTCAAGAGACGTGATGTCGGCGTTATAGGCATCGTCGATTATGGTGCAGCCGTTGTGTCCCTCCTTTTGTTCGAGCCTCATGCCGATCCTCTCGATAGAAGCCACGCGCGGTGCGATAGCCTCTGGCGTTATGCCGATGGCGAGAGCGTAGACGATGGCGTGGGTGAGGTTCTCGGCGGAGATGGAGTCGGTTAGTGGGGATGTGAAGGAGGCTGTGGACTTGCTGTTTTGGACATTGATTTGCAGACCGTCGGCAGATATTTTGGTCGTGACGCGATATGTGGCGCCGGGCTTTGCGCCCCAGCTTATCAGTTCGGCATTAGGCACTCGCTCACGGATGGCTGCTGCGAGCTCGTGTTGGTCGGCGCAGAAGAAGACACGTTTGGCGCGAGCCGCCATATTGATCTTCTCGGTCATTTTTGCCTCGAAGGAGGGGAAAGACTCTTGGTGGGCGAGACCTATGTTGGTGAAAATGACATCGTCTGGCCTAACGACGCTCTCGAGTTTAGCCATTTCGCCTGGCATGGATATGCCGGTCTCGATGATGGCGAGTTTCGTCTCGGGTTCTATCTTGAGGACGGAGAGCGGGACCCCCACTTGGCTGTTGTAGCTGCGCGGAGAGCGGACCGTCGGCATATCGTCGGCGATGAGCTGGCTGAGCCACTCCTTGACGATGGTCTTACCATTGCTGCCGCAAATGGCCACGATGCGCGCGGGCATCTTTTGTCGATGGGCGGCGGCTATGGCCTGCAGAGCGTTGATGGGGGAATCGACGAGGAGGAAAGAGGCCTCGGGGTAGGGGGTGGTGTTAAAACCGCGTCGGCATACGAAAGCTCGCATACCACGGGCGTAGAGGTCGGGAATATAGTTCTCGCCATCGTGGCGTTCGCCGTGGAGAGCGAAGAAGATGGCCCGGGCAGGGACGAAGAGACGTCGGCTGTCTGTGACAATTTCGGAGAAAGAGGTGTCGGGTTTGCCGACGACATCAGCGTGGCAAATGCGGGCCACGTCGGCCAAAGTAGTTGTCATGTTAGGGAATGTGACGTTAAGAATTTTCGTCACCGAATGATCCAATTGTCGAGGAAATCGCCGAAAGCGTTGTTGCTATTGATTGCGGCAGAGGTGCGGTTGCGCTTGTCGAAGAGGGATTTAATGGAATCTTGCGCGGCTATGAGAGACTGAGCCTCATCGGGCGTTGCACGGCGAAGTTTTTTCTTTATGTCCTCAAGTTGGGAGTCGAGATCTTGCTTGAAGTCGCGCCAGCTTTGGAGGGAGTCGTTGAGTGGAGTGCCAGAAGCCGTGCTTACCTCGTTGAGTTTCACGTGGATGTGACCGGGCTCGCGGATGAGGATGACCTCATCGATGAAGAGGCGCATCATGGGGCGCATGCGAACGATGCATATTTCATCTTTTGTTGCTATGCCGGAGAATCGGAATCGGCTGTCGTGGATGGCAGCGGAATCAACGGTTCCAGATGCGCCGCCGGTGAAAGGAACGAGGTAGATGGTCTGGTCTTCGAAGTTTCGTCCACCATATAGAGAGCCCTCGATGGTGAAGGTCTTATCCTCTTGGCAGGAGGCGAAGAAGAGTGAGACCAAGGCGACGAGGAGCAGTGGAATTATATTTCGTATCATCTATTTAGAGCTGAAGATTAGAGACAAATCTAAACAAAATATCTGACTCCACATTGCGGCGCATCATAAAAGTCACCACGCCTTTTCAATTTGCGCACGTCGGAAGTAGTGGTAGACGATACTGCGGTAGCTGAACCCGCGCTTTGCCATGACGGCTGCGCCTATTTGGCAGAGACCGACACCATGTCCCCATCCGGCGCCGCTAAGCGTGATGCTGCCGTCGGGGGTGAAGTCGGCTACGAAAGCTGAACTATAAAGGTGTGTGGGACTGAGCAACCGCCTTATTTCCAGTTCTTTACCGACGATGAACTCACCTTTCGAGCCTGTGATTTTTAGCCTTGTGATACGACCTGACGGACCGCGGTGGAGAGCTTCGAGATTTGTGACGTCGCCGATGTCGCGGTTGGCTTTTTCTCGGATGAGAGCTCCGAGTTCGGCACCGGAGGTGTTGACAGACCATCGGAAGAAATCGGACGTCGTCTGGTCATAGTCGTTGAGAACCTGTCGGAGCGTGTCGGCATCGGAGGTGTTGCAGAAAGCGTCGGGCGAGGCTGTTATCCACAGCCTGGCGTCGTCGTTGGAGGAGATGGTTTTGGGGAGGCCGCGAGTGGGTAGGAGGGCGTCGCTTATGGACTGGAGGTAGGGGTGTGGAGTGTCGTCCCAACAACTCTCGAAGAGTTCGGACTTGCCGCCGCAGCATTTGGAGAAGCGGGCGTCGCAAACGTTGCCCTCATAGGTTAGGATTTGGCCACGCGTGGCATCGATGGCCTTTTCGACTTTGGGGTTCGTGACGCGGGTGAGCCCTTGGTAGCGTTGGCAGTGGTCGTCGGCGCAAACGTCGAAGAGGGTATGATCCTCGCGGTCGCGCCAAGTGATGATTTCGGTATCGGATTCTTGCTTCTGTTGCCCGTGGAATTGCCCTTTGCCCCACACCTGCGCCATGAGCCAACTGCGCGACGTGACGGCATGGGCTTTGAGAAGCTCGATGTCGGAAGTGGCGTTCATCTCGGAAGAGATCACTGAGGTGAGGTAGCTCTCGACACCAAGCTCGTTGACTGCCCAAAGCATTTCGCCATCGATGACGAAACGGAGGATACCACCGAAGACTTGGTTCTCGCGCTTATCCCAATGGAAACCGATGCCGATCTCGACATCGTGGATGACGAAACGGGAAGAGTCGCTCTCGGGAATGAATTGCCAATTGTCGGCGATTTGCCCATTGATTACGACATGACCATCGCCCAAAGAGACATCCAGTCGCTCTGAGAACTGGCGTTTGGCGGCGTGGCAATCGAACTGCCCTTGGAGGTCGATTGTCAGTCGTGAGGCGCGGACGATGCCGACGCTTATGGTAGGTTCGGTGTTGGGAAGAGACTGGTTCATTGGGCGTTAGGGTTCAGTTCGTCGTCGGAGGCGAAACAGACTTGGCGGATGATGTCGGAGGCGACATCGGGCGTCATCTTGTTGAAATCGTCGAGACGAGGGAGGATGAGGAAGCCGAGAACTTCTACGGCAGCGGGGCTAACCATGATTTGGTCGGCAGGATCGGCGTCGAATTGCCAAGGGCGGAAACGACGTCGGGGGATGATGACGATGTCGACAGCAGTGCCGTCGGGGCGAAGCAGGGCGGCTGCGTTGAGCATCTCCTCATCGATTTGACGGCTGCCCATGAGGAGCGTGAAAAGTCGAGCGGCGGCATCCTCATTGGGGCTTGAAATGCGATAGGCGAGCCTTCCTGACGCGGTAGATGCTACGATAGACCCGTCGTCGGACGAGGCGATGACCTTGCCGTTGTCGGAAAGAACGGCATGGAGGACAGGTGAGGAAGAGAGCTCCTTTGCGGCTTGGAAGTGGGCATGGTCGGGGGCAGAGGCTCCGCACTTGGCGCCATTGAAGAAGACCGCGTAGTGGGGGAGCTGGCGAGCGAGCGTGAACAAGTCGGTCACGCGTGGGGAGAGGGCTTGCGGCTCATGGGTGGAGGAGGCTATCGTCAGATGGTGTGGGAAGATGGGGAAAGGATTGACGAGAACCTCGTATGTGCGCCAAGAGATGGCAGATTGGAGCGCGGGTCGGTTGGCTCGGCAAAGGAAGCACGGGCGGCGTGCGACGGCGGCGGCGTCAATCTTGGCGGCTGTCGAGCGGACACGCGCGGGATTGAACATCAGCGTGGCTACGCCTAAGTCGCGAACCTTGACGGAAGCCAGAGCGTCATAGTTTCGCTGCGCATCGGGCCATAGGCTGAGGCTTGCAAAGAGATTGTCGACGGGAATGTTGTTCACAATCACTTTTTTGTGTTCATGGCGATACGAGCGTCGATCTCGTCGCTACGGAGACGGTCCTTATAGGCATCGTGGGCGGCTTGGGCTTTCTCGGTGAGGCCGGCGTCGGAGTTGCCACCCCATCGGCGGCAGAGGTAGACGACGTCGAAGATGCGGCCGACGAGATATTGACGCGTGGCGCGGAGAACTGTCGCGTAGTCCTCGCCGTAGCTGACGTTGGGCATTGGGTGGTGGCGTAGCCATTCGGTGTCGAAGGCTCGTGGCGCGCCCATGCCGTTGATGCGCAAGATGTTGTTTGCCCCGTTGCGGTCGGTCCATTCGCGATGGTCGATGACTCCGGGAGGGAGGTCGGAGAGGTTAAAATCAACGAGTTTGTAGGAACCGACGACAAGGGCGTAGGGGTGTTCGGAGAGCTTGTCGACCATCTTTTGCAAGGAGTCGTTGGACGAGTAGAGATCGTCGCTATCGAGTTGGACAGCGTACTTGCCGCATTCGGGGGATGCTACGGCCTCGTTCCAGCAGCCGCCGATGCCGAGGTCGTCGCGTTGTGGGATGATGTGGACGATTTGCTCGTTTTCGGCCTCAAGATTGGCGAGGAGCTCTGTTGTGCCGTCGTCGCTGTGGTTGTCGACGACGATGACGTTGAAGTCGAAAGAGGTATGTTGGCTCAGTGCGGAGCGGATGGCGTCGGCGACGGTCTTGACCCTGTTCTTCACGGGGATGATGACCGACGCGCGGCGTTTGAATTGGGTATGGCTCTTGACCTCCTTGCGGTGATCGGGCTCGGCGGCCATGGCGTTTATCGCTTTGAGGTGCGCGGTGAGGATGACCTCACGCTCCTTTTGAACCTCGATATTGATGGGGTTGACGTAGTCGAACTGGCGTATGCCGCTGTCGCGCATGTCGGTATCGAACGTGAAGCCCACGGGAACACCTGTGTGGTAGAGCGAGCCGATGCGCTGGAGACCGAGCGTGAGGGCGTAGAAGGAGGACGTCAGGCATTCGGGAGCGTCGGCGAGCGCCTTAATGGCGTCGGCGCGTCGGCATACGATGAGAGGACCGAAATCGAAAGTATCGCGAGAGACGTGCTTCTCGGCATCGGCGAGGAGGCGCAAGTGCTTGGCGCCGCCGCTTGTCTGGACGACATAGTCGGCGTAGACCATGACTGCATATTGGCCAACGAGGCAGTCGACCATGAAGTCGACGCTGTCGGTGACGAGTTGGAGACCATTGACGGCTGGAGACAGACCGACGTAGGTTGACGAGCCGTCGGTCAGCCATTTGAGCATGGCTTTTGAGCTGAAGAGATTGGGGAGCGTCGTGGTGCGCAGGCCGGAAGCCGTAATGTCGACGGCTGAGGCTATTTCGATATCTTGCATGGCGAAGTTGGGGTAGGGGGGACTGATTTTAAGATTTTAGTTCATGAAGCCTTGGCGACGCAGGACTTCGATAAGTTTGGCGGAGAAGGCTTCGCTGCTCTGGCGCGGGTAACGGACTTCTGAGAACACTTGCGCGAGATTGTCCTTGCCGTTCTCTTTGACGAATTTTTGGTTTTCGGGGTTAGCCTCCTTGTCGGCGTGCAGACGCGTGATGTCGGCGGGCGTATAGTCGTGGTAGACTTGCGAGTGGGTTACGGCATCTTGTGGCAGGCGCTCGGTGAGGCCGGGGTCGGCAGCTGGGTGCCCGATGGTGAGGGTTATGAGAGGGAAGACGCCATGGGGGAGGTGGAGGACGTCGATGATCATGTCTGGATTGTAGGTCGTCGTGCCGATGTAGCAGAGACCGAGTCCCTCATCTTCGGCAGCAATGGCCATGTTTTGGGCGGCTATGGTGGCGTCGATGGAGGCTGTGAGGAAAGTCTCGAGATTGAAGAAAGCCTTATCGGCGTTGGACTGCTCGCACCATTTGGTCATGCGGTTGACATCGACGCAGATGGTTGCGACGAGAGGTGCGGAGGTGACCATGGGTTGGTTGAAGTGGGCGGGGGCGAGAGCCTTCTTTATTTCGGGATCGGTGGTGAGGACGATGCTGTAGAGCTGCATGTTGCCGGTGTTGGAGCCTCTGATGGCGGCATTGACGATGCGGTCTATAGTGTCTTGGCTGACGGGTTCGGGCGTATAGGCGCGAATGGTCTTGTGATTGATAAGAGCGTTGATCATAGGATATGGAATGAATTGAATTTCTTAGAGAAGGATTATTGAGGCTACTCCGAGCATCATGATGATCTTGCTGAGGAGCGAAGCTTTATGGAAATCTTTGTTGGAGGAGCCGCGGGCGACCATGGCGATCAGCGCGATGGTCGGTACTATAAGCGCGAGACAGATGTAGACGGCGAGGACGGGCTGTGAGAGCTTCCATGCGGCTATGCACATCATGGCTGCTGTGAACGCCTCGATGAGGATGACGACAGCTTTGGAATATGGGATGCCGAGGTCGATCACGAGGGTATGGCAGCCTTGGGCGCGGTCGCCGTCGGCATCCTCCATGTCCTTGATAATCTCGCGTCCGAGATTTGTGAGGAAAGCGAAGATGCAGTAGGCGCACACCATGTACCATATTGCCGATAGGGGGTCGCGGCTGGTGTCGGGGCCATCGGGGATGCGGTCTATCGCGGCGAAATCGGCCGAGACGATGATGTAGCCTGTGAGCGCGACAAGGAGCGCGACGACGATATTGCCGACGAGGAACTGGCGTTTGAAGTGCGTGGAGTAGAACCAGAGGAGCATTGGCGTGCCGACGAAGAGGAGGAGGAACGTCTCGCGTCGGAGGACAAAAGAGACGTAGCCTCCGGCGAAGACTCCGATGAGGGTCAGGACGACGTGGATGAGCAGAGCCTGGCGGCGGCAGATGTCGGTGCCGACGACGACACGCCCTGGGCGGTTAACGCGGTCGGCTGTGACGTCGAAATAGTCATTTATGGCGTTGCCGCCAGCGGCTATGCACACAGTGGCGACGACGAGGAGCGCGAAGAGGAGAGGGTTGAGGCCTTCGGGCATGCCCATCTGGCGTAGATGAGGCACGATGAGCCCATATTGCAGCAGCACTTGGAAAGCCACCATCGCGAGGAGGTTTGGCAGTCGTACCAGTCGGGCGAAACTCTTGATCGTCATTGTGTTGTGGGGATGGGTGGGGAAAGGATATGCTACTTTACCAAGAGTGGTCGTCGCCCCAAAGAGATTGGGAACGGAGGACTTGCTCGATGACGTCGCGGACGCAGCACTCGCCGCCCTTGAAGGGGGAGATGTATCGGCAAATCTGCTTGACGTCGGTGCATGCGTCGACGGGGCATACGGGGACTCCGGCGATGCGGAGGAGGGGGACGTCGGGCATATCGTCGCCCATGTAGAGGATTTGGCTGTCGGTCAGTGCGTTCTTGTCGCGCCACTCGGTATAGGCTCCCATCTTGGTGGACTGGCCCATATAGATGTCGCGGATGCCGAGGCCTTCGTAGCGTCGGCGGATGGCGGGGCTGTCGCCTCCTGTTATGATGGCGATCTTAAACCCCAGCTTGACAGCGAGTTGTAGAGCGTATCCGTCCTTGATGTTGGCGGTTCGCATGGGGATGCCGTCGGCCGACATGGGGACTGTTTGTGTAGAGAGGACGCCGTCGACGTCGAAGGCGAAAGCCTTGATGGACGGGAGGAGTTCCTTGAAATTTTTCTCCATTATGGAAATCGGGATTACTGCATTGTACGTGCGAATGTAGCATTTTTTGGGCGGATGGGAGAATGAAAAGGGGCGATGGTTGGCGGCATGGGATAAAAAATGCGCCTCGGCAAGCTGTGTGTGGGCTTGTCGGGGCGCGAGTGTTTTGCTCGTTGGATGGGGTCAGCTTGCGGACTTTTTTCGGTCGCAATACCGCTCGCATTGCAGGCATATGTCATAGCCGAGCAGTGCGCCGAGGATGAAATCTTCTTCGGGCGTGAGGCTGTAGAGAGGGCGTGAGACGAAAGAGCTGATGGCCTTCAGGCATTGTGGGCGGCCGAAATAGATGTTGACGTTGCATCCGCCGGCATCTTGGATGATGTAGCCTATCTGTTGGCGTTCGAGTCGCTCTACGGCCTTGGGAGCCAGCTCCTTGCGGAGAGTGTAGAGGACGAGGTTGCGAACGCCTTTCTGGTATTCGTAGATATGGTTGCTCAGCACCATGTACGCAGCTGTCTCTTTTGCCGTTCCCATAGGTCAGTCGCGCTGTGAGGTGAGATTATTTTTCGAGAGAGGCGACCCAGGCTGCGATGCGTGCGTCTGTCTTGTCGCTCTCGTTCATCTCGTCGATGGCGAGGCCGACGAACATGCCGTCTTTTGCGGAGGCTGAGGCGTCGAAGGTGTAGCCGTCGGTCGAGACGCTGCCTACGAGAGTCGCGCCTGCTTGGGCTGCCGCGTCGGCGATGATGGACATGGCGTCGCAGAAGGTGTCGGAATAGGAGGCGGAGTCGCCACATCCGAAGACGGCAACTTTCTTGCCGCTGAGATTTGCGGACTTGAGGAGGTCGACGCCCGAGTACCAGTCATCTTGCAGCTCGCCGCAGCCCCATGTAGAGGAGCCGAGTACGAGGAGGTCGTTGGCCGCAATGACATCGTTGTTGAAGTCGGAGACGTTGATGGCGTCTGTGCCGAGTGCCTTGGCAATACGTCCTGCAATATCTTCTGTCGTGCCGGTTGTGGAACCGTAAACTACTATCGCTTTGCTCATGAAAAAGAAATTTATGTGTTACGGAGGCAAAGGTAGAGTTGCGTCTATTTAGAAGCAATAGAGAGAAGTGAGTATTTTAAAATGAAACTAAGGAAATATAAGAAAGCGTAAGATGGTGAGAAATAGAGGTTTAAGAAGAGGAATGGTGGCAGACTAATGTTTATTTATACTCAAAAAGAGTGAAGAGGGGTTGGAACAGGCGCATGAGATTGACGGAAAAGGGTAGGGAGGAAGAGGGAAATACCTATATTTACCAAAGAGACAAAAACAGAAAGACCATGAACAAGCAACTCGCCCGACTTATGAGGGCAATGGTAGAATATGACCGAGGCGACGTGCCGAGGATACAGCATTTTGTGAAGGTTCACAACTTCGCCGCAACCATAGGCGCATGTGAGAACCTTGACGACGAGGAGCAGTTTGTGCTTGAGGCTGCGGCCATATTGCACGACATCGGTATCCATCCCGCCGAGGCCAAGTATGGAAATTGCAATGGCAAGGCGCAAGAGGAGCTTGGCCCTGGCGAGGCGCGGAAAGTGCTGTCGGGCGTTGGCGGGTTTACGGAGGCTCAGACCGAGCGAATCTGTTGGCTGATAGGGCATCACCACACGTATGACAACGTGGTGGCTGCTGACCATAGGATACTTCTTGAGGCTGATTTTCTTGTCAACTCCTTTGAAGACGGGTTGTCGGAAAAGGGCATCGTGGCGTTCAGGGACAAGGTGTTCAGGTCGCCATCGGCAATCGGGATGTTGAACGAGATGTGGGGAATAGAGTAAGGAAAAAGTGAGATAAGAAAAAGCGAAGAGGCGTCATGGGTTTCATGACGCCTCTTCGCTTTTTAGCGTGGAGAGGTGTTATTCTTTGTTCTTCTCTTGGCGTGAGATTGGAGGGTTGGCTTTCAGGTAGTTGTCGTACACCGTTATGAGGACAGAAGGGTCTTTGAGGAACTTATCGCAGTGCTCCTCGTTGTCGAAGTAGTCCTCATAGACCGTGGCAAGTTTCTCGGGACCTTTGTCTTTCAATGCGATAAGCAGTCGCGCGATGTCGATCTTGCCATTTACAACGATATTGTAGATGCGGTCGTCGCCGCGGAGTTTCACGCCGTAGGTGCCGCTGAGCCATGAGACATAGGTGTTCTTGCTGTCGACGGACGAGTACGTTTGGTAGACGTAGATGGTGCCGTTGGGTCGTTTGGCGGCGACTTGGAACAAGCCTCGCATCTTAGCGTCCTTGACGAAAGGGATCAGAGCGTCGAAATCTTGAGACTCGAAAAGGATTGTGGTGTCGCCGACGATCTTGTAGCCTTGGATATCATCGGCTTTGTAGGTCTTGGCGTTTTTACCGTCGGGTTCGGGCGAGATTTTTATGGAGTTCGGGATGGATCCGGTCTTGCGGAACATGCTTTTGAGTCGGGTTCCAAGGTTGTCGACCTCGTAGCCTTCGACGGTCGAGCCGTCGTTGAGCGTCACGATTATTTTCTCTTTTTCGTCATCGCCAGCCTGTGCGCATAACGAGCAGAAAGTCAGGGCGAGAAGAAGGATCAGCGTTTTCTTCATAAAGAAAGGTGTTGTTTTAATGAGAGGAGGAAAAGAAAAAGCCATGGGAGATGAGGAAAACCACACCAGACGATGACATTTAATGGCAAATAACAGATTTTTTTTTTATAAGCAACGATTTTGGGGTGAAAAATTGCATTGCGGAGGTGAGGGGGCGTGCGCCTCAATAACCCTCTCGTGGACGGCAACGAGCGAGAACAGTACGATTGCCGGCATTGAAAAGGAAAAAGGCGGGGCGCAGCAGCGTTCCGCCTTTTTTAGAGACTCCGTGATAGTAGAAGTAAAGTAAATAACCGCTTATTTTTGGCAACACGATTAACTACCATGTACCACGCGGGACTGGATGTCGTTGTCAAAGAAATATGATTGATTTTTAAAAATCAAATCTCCCTAAGGGAACTGGCAAGGCGGTCAAAAGAAAGGAAGCGCATAAACGACGGGCTGCTCATAGAGGGGAA